>NZ_CP113059.1:0-1480129 GCF_026625705.1 Pedobacter sp. SL55
TCTGCAAGGGGCCGTTTAAGTTTAGGCACCGACCTACTCTCCCACGTGTTACCGCAGTACCATCGGCTCGGGCGGGCTTAACTTCTCTGTTCGGAATGGGAAGAGGTGGACACCGCCGATATAGGCACCTGAATATCTTTGTTATTATTCAGTGATAATAAATGACATATTATTGAAAGAAGTTAAGTTTCGAAGAGCAAACAACGTCTGCTTTGATGAAAGCCTCGGGCTATTAGTAATACTCGACTGTGGTGTCGCCACCTTTACATCTGTATCCTATCAACGTAGTAGTCTGCTACGGCCCTATATGGAATCCTCATCTCGTGGCTAGTTTCGCACTTAGATGCTTTCAGCGCTTATCTATTCCCAGCGTAGCTACCCTGCAATGCCCCTGGCGGAACAACAGGTTCACTAGAGGCTGGTCCAACCCGGTCCTCTCGTACTAAGGTCAGCCCCACTCAAGATTCCAACGCCCACAACAGATAGGGACCGAACTGTCTCGCGACGTTCTGAACCCAGCTCGCGTGCCACTTTAATCGGCGAACAGCCGAACCCTTGGGACCTTCTCCAGCCCCAGGATGTGACGAGCCGACATCGAGGTGCCAAACCTCCCCGTCGATATGAGCTCTTGGGGGAGATCAGCCTGTTATCCCCAGCGTACCTTTTATCCTTTGAGCGATGGCCCTTCCATGCAGAACCACCGGATCACTATATCCGTCTTTCGACCCTGATCGGCCTGTATGCCTCACAGTCAAGCAAGCTTATGCTATTGCACTCCCCGTACGGTTACCAAGCGTACTGAGCTTACCTTTGAAAGCCTCCGTTACCTTTTTGGAGGCGACCACCCCAGTCAAACTACCCATCAAACAATGTCCCCCGCTCAGCGGGGTTAGACACCGAATACAGAAAGGGTGGTATTTCAACGTTGGCTCCACGACGCCTGGCGACGCCGCTTCAAAGCCTCCCACCTATCCTACACATCCTGTACCCAATGTCAATGTTAAACTGTAGTGAAGGTGCATGGGGTCTTTCCGTCCCGTTGCGGGTACCCGGCGTCTTCGCCGGGACCACAATTTACCGAGCTCATGGCTGAGACAGCGCCCAGATCGTTACACCATTCGTGCAGGTCGGAACTTACCCGACAAGGAATTTCGCTACCTTAGGACCGTTATAGTTACGGCCGCCGTTTACTGGGGCTTCGATTCAATGCTTCGCCTTGCGGCTGACATCCCCTCTTAACCTTCCAGCACCGGGCAGGTGTCAGGCCTTATACCTCATCTTTCGATTTTGCAAAGCCATGTGTTTTTGTTAAACAGTCGCCTGGGCCTTTTCACTGCGGCTGACATTGCTGCCAGCGCCCCTTCTCCCGAAGTTACAGGGCCATTTTGCCGAGTTCCTTAGCCATGATTCACTCGAGCACCTTGGAATCCTCTTCCCGGATACCTGTGTCGGTTTGCGGTACGGGCTTTTATAGACTGGAGCTTAGCGGTTTTTCTTGGAAGTCTGATTACCTGCGCTATCCACTTGCCCGAAGGCTCGCGGTACTATCAGCGTTCAGCAGGACCGGCGGATTTGCCTACCAGTCCTATACCTACAGCCTTCAACGATCTATTCCGTCAGATCGCGGCAGTTCCACTACTCCGTCCCCACATCGCATCTATAAAAGGTACGGTAATATTAAACCGTTGTCCATCGACTACCCCCTTCGGGTTCGCCTTAGGCCCCGACTAACCCTGATCCGATTAGCGTTGATCAGGAAACCTTATCCTTTCGGTGGGCGGGTTTCTCTCCCGCCTTATCGTTACTTATGCCTACATTTGCTTTTCTGGAAGCTCCACCACAGCTCACGCTGCAACTTCACTGCCGCCAGAATGCTCCCCTACCGATATATTTCAATCCCATAGCTTCGGTATATAGTTTGATGCCCGTTTATTATCCATGCACGGCCGCTCGACTAGTGAGCTGTTACGCACTCTTTAAATGAATGGCTGCTTCCAAGCCAACATCCTAGCTGTCTATGCAACCGCACCTCGTTAGTTCAACTTAACTATAATTTAGGGACCTTAGCTGATGGTCTGGGTTCTTTCCCTCTCGGCCCAGGACCTTAGCACCCTGAGCCTCACTGCCGGTTATATTATATAGCATTCGGAGTTTGTCTGGATTTGGTAGGATTTGACTCCCCCGCACCCAATCAGTAGCTCTACCTCTATATAACTCAACACCGACGCTGTTCCTAAAAACATTTCGGGGAGTACGAGCTATTTCCCAGTTTGATTAGCCTTTCACCCCTACCCTCAGGTCATCCGGAAACTTTTCAACGTTTATCGGTTCGGTCCTCCAGTACGTGTTACCGCACCTTCAACCTGCCCAAGGGTAGATCACAAGGTTTCGCGTCTACCTCCACTGACTATGCGCCCTGTTCAGACTCGCTTTCGCTTCGGATCCGTGCCTAAAGCACTTAACCTTGCCAGTGAAGAGTAACTCGTAGGCTCATTATGCAAAAGGCACGCCGTCACACCACGAAGGTGCTCCGACCGCTTGTAAGTACACGGTTTCAGGTTCTATTTCACTCCCCTGTTCGGGGTTCTTTTCACCTTTCCCTCACGGTACTGGTTCACTATCGGTCTCTCGGGAGTATTTAGCCTTACCGGATGGTGCCGGCAGATTCCCACAAGGCGTCTCCGACCTCGCGGTACTCAGGATACTGTTAGGCTAATGGTGCTTACGTGTACGCGGCTCTCACGCTATATTGCCGGGCTTCCCATCCCGTTCCACTTCGCTGCATTATAACCACATCACAGTCCTACAACCCCAACATTGCCGTAACAATATTGGTTTGGGCTCTTTCCCTTTCGCTCGCCACTACTTAGGAAATCATTGTTATTTTCTATTCCTCTGCTTACTTAGATGTTTCAGTTCGGCAGGTTCGCTCTTATTGTGACATGTCTTCAACATGCCGGGTTGCCCCATTCGGAAATCACCGGATCAATTCTCATTTGCAGATCCCCGATGCTTATCGCAGCTTATCACGTCCTTCATCGCCTCCGAGAGCCAAGGCATCCCCCGTGTACTCTTTATTACTTTCTTCTACTCATGCGCCTTTTGCGCCGCATGGTATGCTTTTTTGCTCTTGTCATGATGTCTCATCCCCGATTTGCATCGGGAGAGCACAAACACAACAGTCGCCTATTGTTGTTTGCTCTTCTTTTTTAACTTCTTCCAATATGTCAAAGAACTTTCTCAAGGTGGAGCAAGGATTAATGAGCAAGGAATAAAGACCATGTCTTTTATCTTTGTTCTTTCATCTTTGTTCACCGAGTGGTGGAGAATAACGGAGTCGAACCGTTGACCTCCTGCGTGCAAGGCAGGCGCTCTAGCCAGCTGAGCTAATCCCCCAAAAAAACTATCCGTAGTCCCGTCCAGATTTGAACTGGAGACCCCTACATTATCAGTGTAGTGCTCTAACCAGGCTGAGCTACGGGACTATTTGATCTTAGATTCTAGATTGACGATTTTAGATTTGTTCCGTTTCCTTCTTAAATCGTAACTCGTAATTCGTAAATCGTAATTAACAATCAATCTCGCCGCTAGCTAAGCTAGAATGGCTTCATCTTCTTGGTGTTTCTTTTTTCCTGTTTAGAGATATATCATCATTTACATCCTATACTATATCATATAGTATCATTTGGGCGCAGCGAGTGGACAGTTCCACTCCAGAAAGGAGGTATTCCAGCCGCACCTTCCGGTACGGCTACCTTGTTACGACTTAGCCCCAGTTATCGGTTTTACCCTAGGACGCTCCTTGCGGTTACGTACTTTAGGTACCCCCAACTTCCATGGCTTGACGGGCGGTGTGTACAAGGCCCGGGAACGTATTCACCGCGTCATTGCTGATACGCGATTACTAGCGAATCCAACTTCATGGGGTCGAGTTGCAGACCCCAATCCGAACTGTGAACGGCTTTTTGAGATTCGCACGACATTGCTGCCTAGCTGCCCTCTGTACCGTCCATTGTAGCACGTGTGTAGCCCCGGACGTAAGGGCCATGATGACTTGACGTCGTCCCCTCCTTCCTCTCTGTTTGCACAGGCAGTCTGTCTAGAGTCCCCACCATGACGTGCTGGCAACTAAACATAGGGGTTGCGCTCGTTGCGGGACTTAACCCAACACCTCACGGCACGAGCTGACGACAGCCATGCAGCACCTAGTTTCGTGTCCCGAAGGACCCATCCATCTCTGGATAGTTCACTAACTTTCAAGCCCGGGTAAGGTTCCTCGCGTATCATCGAATTAAACCACATGCTCCTCCGCTTGTGCGGGCCCCCGTCAATTCCTTTGAGTTTCACCCTTGCGGGCGTACTCCCCAGGTGGAATACTTAACGCTTTCGCTTAGCCGCTGACTGTGTATCGCCAACAGCGAGTATTCATCGTTTAGGGCGTGGACTACCAGGGTATCTAATCCTGTTTGATCCCCACGCTTTCGTGCCTCAGCGTCAATAGGACCATAGTAAGCTGCCTTCGCAATCGGTGTTCTGAGACATATCTATGCATTTCACCGCTACTTGTCTCATTCCGCCTACCTCTAGTCCATTCAAGCCCATCAGTATCAAGGGCACTGCGATAGTTGAGCTACCGTCTTTCACCCCTGACTTAACAGGCCGCCTACGCACCCTTTAAACCCAATAAATCCGGATAACGCTTGGATCCTCCGTATTACCGCGGCTGCTGGCACGGAGTTAGCCGATCCTTATTCCTTCGGTACATTCAGCTACTTACACGTAAGTAGGTTTATTCCCGAATAAAAGCAGTTTACAACCCAGAGGGCCGTCTTCCTGCACGCGGCATGGCTGGTTCAGAGTTGCCTCCATTGACCAATATTCCTTACTGCTGCCTCCCGTAGGAGTCTGGTCCGTGTCTCAGTACCAGTGTGGGGGGCCATCCTCTCAGATCCCCTAGCCATCGTCGCCTTGGTGGGCCGTTACCCCGCCAACTAGCTAATGGCACGCATGCCCATCCTTCTCCCATAAATGTTTGACCCCGTCACGATGCCGTGTCGTGGTCTTATGCGGTATTAATCCGAATTTCTTCGGGCTATCCCCCAGAAAAGGGTAGGTTGCATACGCGTTACGCACCCGTGCGCCGGTCTCAAGCAAGCAAGCTTGCTCTACCCCTCGACTTGCATGTATTAGGCCTGCCGCTAGCGTTCATCCTGAGCCAGGATCAAACTCTCCATTGTAAAATGTGAATTCGAACTCTGACTATCTATTAACTAAAATTGATTGTCTGTTCTTGATTTGTATTGTCTGTAAGAACCGACCTAAAGAAAACAGTTCGGCTGTATGTACTTTACAGTAAACATTTTCGCCTCGCTGCGCTTTTGTAAATGATATCTCTTTAATGAACTTATCGACCTTACCTCGCGGTGGTCTATATATCCTGCAATTCCCTACTTGTGTTTCAGCGGTCTTAATGTTCCGCATCTGTTTGGTAGCTCATTGTTTCAATCTTGTTTTGTTTAGCTGCGAACTCCGTTCGTCAGCTCCCGTTTCGTTTGGGACTGCAAAGGTAGGAAACTTTTTCTTCTTTCCAAATAAAAAATGAAATATTTTTTATCTGCTCTTCTTCATCTTACCAACCCCTCTCTTCTCCCTCTTTCAAAACCTCAACCTCTTCCTCCGAAGCGGAGTGCAAAGGTAGAAAAACTTTTCCCTTTTCCAAGAAAAAAATAAAACTTTTTTCTTTCCCGTTTGTTAGTGCTTTTCATCCAGTCCCCTCTTCCTCCGAAGCGGAGTGCAAAGGTAGAAAAAAATTATCCCTGCGCAATACAAACAGCGCTTTTTATTCCAAATAGCTATATAAACTGCTGACAAACAAGAAGAAAAAAATCATACTGGCCCACTGCTTAAGATAACCTTATATATATGGTAGGATAAGGGATGGCTTTTGAAGTACATATAAGAGCATCTATTGTGCTTTTTAAACCGCTAAGAAAACGGAGAAACGCAAAGGCGCAATGATGCCTGCACCAAATTGTTGCTGGAATATGGTCTGCCGCCTATTACCTACCCGAATATCCATGTATTCATCTTTGCAGGGTAGGTACTTAAATAGTTTTATGGGCAGCTTTCTGCTTCAATAAAGGCCAGGATGAAGGATAGATAGTAGATCACTGGAAAAAAGCTCCGCGGAACTTGGCGAGAACTTCAAAAGATTTGTGGTAGAGAGACAACGATTGGGAATATTTGCCAATGATATATATAAGCAACACGGTTATTATTTGGCCAAGCGCAGTGCCTTTGTAAAATAGACCCGATGGAAATGGATCCCGATTTTTCATCGGGAGGAATAAACAGCCCCGAAGCGAATTCGGGACAGGCGGGACTACAGAAGCATAGTAGCCGTGCATCTGATTTGCTAATTAACTGGCTATAGATGCAAAGAAGTAATTTGGTTTCAACTGAAAACAATGGTAAAAGTAGTTCCCTCTCCTACTTTACTTTCTACTTCGATGCGATCTCCCATTGCTTCGATTTGATTTTTGGTAATAAATAGACCAAAACCACGGGCATCGCTATTGCCGTGAAAGGTTTGGTTTAGTCCGAATAGCTTATCTTTGTTTTTTGACAAATCTATACCTACACCATTATCTTTGATACGGAGGATGCTGCCACCACCGATAGACTCGCCAGTAATTTCTATTACAGGTTTGCGTAGGGCATGGCTATAACGTAGGGCATTTGAAATTAGATTAAGGAGCACACTCTCTAAATAAGCCTTGTTAAAATATACAAAAATATCAGTTGGGACATTTATAATTAGCTGAGCTTTTTTACTCAAGATTTGCGTTTCTTGTACTTGTAAGGCATTGTTCACATATTCTGATAAATTTAAGGGTTCTTTTATCAAATTCATACTAGACTGAATGTTGACGATGTTGTTGAGGTTGTACAGGGTATCGTTAAGGCTTACTACTACTTTACGGAGTAACTTAATCATCTCGGTTCTCTCTTGTTCGGTTTCGGCATTGCTAATTAAGGAACTGATACCATCTATGTTACTTGCATGAGAACGTAAGTTATGAGAAACGATGTAAGAGAAGTTGAGCAACCGCTTGTTTTGCTCATTAACCAATTCGTAAGATTTATGTAGGGTTTCTTCGGCCTTTTTAACTTGGGTAATATCCATCATTATACCTCTAAGTTTTTCTGGCGCTTCAAGACTGGGTTCTACAGTTAAGCTGTCGCGAATCCAAACTATGGAGCCATCTTTGGCTATCATCCGATATTCGTACTCGTGGTGCTTCCTCAAAAAAAGTTCGTTATCTAAGTAGTTTATTACTCTTTCTTTATCCTCATGGTATAGTTTATTTAAGAAGAAACCTATTTCCGAACTCCACTCGTCTTGGGTATAACCTAAAATATCATATACTTTACGGCTAATAAACAAATTAGCAAAGTTTTCTTTAACCGATGCTTCCCAAACGATGCCTTCTATGGAGTTAATGAGCTCTTCTGCATATTTTTTAGCTTCTATAAGCTGCTCTTCGTAAGCAATTTGGGTGGTAATATCTTCTATTATAATAATGTGCTGGCTAGGTTTTTCTCCGTCTTGCCACAACGGACTGATAATGGCATTGGCCCATATTACCTGTTGGTCTTTATTAATGTAACGACGTACGGATGAAAACTGACGAATTTCGTTATTGCGTAAACGTTTAAAATTGTGCGCATCTAAAGCCAGGTCTTCTGTATGGATTAGTGATTTTATTTTTTTATTGGTTAGTTCTAACTCGGAATAGCCGAGCAGCTTACACAAAAATGCATTGGCCTCTAAAAACTCGCCAGTAATGGAATTGATACGGCCAATACCAATGGCCGCATTATCGAAAATGGTTTTATACTTATTACCGGCAACAAGAAGCATATCTGTTTGCTTGTGTACTACATTAAACAATTGCGACTGCTTGTGCAGGAGTGTCCACAGGAGGTAACTCGAGAGGATGGTAACCAGTAAGCCAAAAAGTATAAGCGAGCCCAGTTGATAATCTGCATAAATTGCCCTTGTATCGGTAAGATAGATTTTCCAATCTCCTTCTTCTACAATTTTAGTTTGATAGGTGTTTTTGGAATAATTATTTTGTTCTGCAATAAAAAACTCTTCCTGGTTGGTAAGTGGATTAATTTTAGAGAATTGAAAACGATAGTGGCTATTGCTCTCGTTTTCTATACCTGCAGTTTTAAGCAATTGGTTTAACTTGATAACTACAGCAGAAAAGCCCCAAAATTTGTTATTTATAAATAACGGTAGGCGTCCTATCACGCCTTTTCCGCCTTGCACCAACACCACTGGTCCCTGAAAATACATTTTACGGAGTTTTATAGCTTTTCTTGCCTCGATAGCGTTAAAGACATTAAGCTTAAAAAGATCTAAACCTACCGCAGCCTCGTTTCCTTTTAAGGGATACATATATTTAATGATACCATTTGGCACCAACTGCACGCCCTGTAAAGACGGGTTTGCCTTCATGATTTTGGCTGCCACCTTTTCGAAATTACGTGGCTTGCCATCTTGATCTAAGGTTAAAGCTATAGTTAAGGCTATATTTTGGCTATTCTTTAGCAACTGATCTAAGCGTTGCTCTACATTTTCTAGTACCGCACTTAAGTCTCTCTCCCTATTTTCTTTAATTATTTGATAACGTTGCTGTGCTATTAATGAGATAATGCCAATTAAAGTAAGCAGAAATATAAGTGTAGTAAGCTTTGGGTTTAATATAAACCAATTTGATTTGATAGGTTGCTTAAAGCTCGTAGGCATTGCTATAGTAGAAGTTTGGGTTTAGTTAAGGCAAACTTAATCTTTATCTGTCAGAATAAATTGATGTTAACCATCGAAAGTAAACGCCAATAATTTTTACTGCAAAATAAGATTAAGAAATGATTAATGGAAAGAAAGAAAATTATTTTGTGAAATAAATTAAAAATATGGGCTAGCCATTTTAACCTATTAATGCAACTTTTATGTTAACTTTGAACTATACAACCACATTAACTAACTCTTCAAACTATTTTTAAACTACTTGGATAGCTTATCTATCCATAATTTTTTTTGCCGAATGTCATCGTACAGCTCGTTTTCGGACGTAGAACTTGCAGCGTTATTAAAAACAAACGACTCTGCTGCTTACACTGTAATCTACAATAGGTATTTTCATACCTTATATGTACATGCTTTTCAAAAACTGAATGATAGACAAGAGGCTCAAGATGTGGTACATGAGCTTTTCGCTCAGTTATGGGCCAAGCGCAAGGAGATCAATGTGCATTCTAATTTAGTTGGCTACTTGTATTCTGCAATAAGAAACAAAATACTAGATCATATCTCTCGGAAGCAAGTTAGGGACAAGTACATTAACTCTCTACAGTTTTTTTTAGAGAGCAACTACAATCTTACTGATCATAGAATTAGAGAAAAACAACTTAGTGAACTGATTGATAAGGGCATTGCCGATTTACCAGAAAAAATGCGTGAAATTTTTGAGCTCAGCAGAAAAAACTCACTAAGCCATAAACAAATTGCTGCTCAGCTTAACCTCTCAGAACAAACGGTTAAAAAACAGGTTAATAATGCTTTAAGAATACTTAGAACTAAGTTGGGAACGATGCTTTTCTTATCGCTTTAATTTTTTTTATTTTTTTTCTACCCCCAAGCTTAACGTTGCTCGTCTTTTATTTGTATGAGGATAAACATATCCTTATTTATTTATGAAAAGAACTGAAGCAGAAGAGTTATTAAATAAGTATGCAAACGGCAATTGTACCGAAGAGGAATTGGCTATTTTACATACTTGGTATTTAGAACAAGAAAAGAATATACCTCAAATTTCGGCAGAAGAGGTAGAAATGGCCAAGCAAAAGGTTTGGGCAGGTCTTGCAATACATGAAGCTGCTGTTTCTAAAACAGTTAAACTATTTTCTACCAAAATAGTTAAACGCATTGCTGCAGCGGCAGTTGTGGTGCTCTCGCTTTATTTAGGATATTACACCATCCAAAAAAACCAATTGAATTTAGGCGATAAACTAACAAAGCAAGAGCAGATTTTACCAGGAGGAAACAAAGCTGTTCTTACCTTAGCAGATGGCAGTACAATTGATTTAAGCAATGTTAAAAAAGGCTTACTTAGCCATAGTAATGGCGCCAACATTGTAAAAACTGCAGACGGTAAGCTTGTTTACAACACTGATAAAGGGAAAACAAAAGCTGTAGCTTGGAACACATTGAGCATTCCTGCGGGCGGTTGTTACAATGTAACCTTAAGTGATGGCACGGTAGTATGGCTTAATGCAAAATCTAGTTTAAAATATCCAACTGAATTTACGGGTAAAGAACGCATAGTTGAGCTTGATGG
This sequence comes from Pedobacter sp. SL55, assembly GCF_026625705.1. Classification (NCBI taxonomy): domain Bacteria; kingdom Pseudomonadati; phylum Bacteroidota; class Sphingobacteriia; order Sphingobacteriales; family Sphingobacteriaceae; genus Pedobacter; species Pedobacter sp. SL55. Next base: position 10,410 of record NZ_CP113059.1, read on the forward strand.
CGAAGGTTATTTTGAAGTAGCACACAATAGTAAAAAACCATTTAAGGTAGTTACCCAGCACCAAACCGTGGAGGTTTTAGGTACCCATTTTAACATCAACGCTTACCAAGACGAGCAGAGTACAACGACTACTTTATTGGAGGGTAGTGTAAGAATTAACGCATCGGGAGCACAGAAATTGTTAATACCTAACCAGCAGGCCAAATTGAGCGCAGGCAAAATGACGATTACCTCTTACAATACCGATAATGCCATAGATTGGGTAAGCAACGATTTCATTTTTGACAATGAGAGCTTAAGCAGTATCATGCGGAAAATATCAAGATGGTACAATGTTGAAGTTTCGTACCCTGCCAACCTGAGCAATATTGAGTTTACAGGATCTATTTCCCGCAGCAAGAACATCACACAAGTGTTAAAAATAATGGAATTAACCGGAATGGTAAACTTTAAAGTAGAAGGAAGGAGGATTACTGTGATACCATAATTACAACTGTACGCAGTAGCCAAAAAAAATCCAGAGGTGGTTGCAACACCCCTGGACTAATACTTAGGCTATGCTTGAAAATTTTGACTTAACTAACTAACAACACCTAAACACAAACAAATGTATGAATTTTCACATGACATTTAAAAACGGTCGTGATGGCCGTTTATATGCCAGAATTCTGTTAAAATTGAAACTGACCTTAATCATCTTAACAACGGTAATTCTACAGAGCAGTGCCGCCAGCTTTGCACAAATTACCATCAATGAGAAATCTGCCTCATTCGAGAGCATTCTACAAAAAATTAGAAAACAGAGCGGTTACGATTTCTTTTACAGCAACACAATGTTGAAAAACACGAAACCAGTGTCTATCAATGTTAAAAATGCCACGGTAGAAGAGGTTTTGCGAATTACTTTTAAAGACCAGCCACTAGCCTATACTATTGATCAAAAAGCTATAGTTCTGCGCTATAATATGGAACCGGAACGCGTTTTTATCTTGCAAAAGACCATTACCGGCAAAGTAGTGGATGAGAGAAATGGGGCAATTCCGGGTGCTTCTGTACGAATAAAAGGTGTGCCAACCGCTCCTATAGCTATTACCGACGCTAACGGTAATTTTATGATTTCGGCTACTGAAGAGCAAACACTCATTGTAAGTTATATTGGCTATGAAACACAGGAAGTTGTGATAGCTGGAAAGAAACTACCGCTTACGGTTAAGCTTAAGGAGAAGGAAATGATGATGAAAGACATTGTAATTACGGGTACTGGAATTAACCGCAATAAAGACAGTTTTACGGGCACAACCGCCACCTTTACTGGCGATGAGCTAAAAGCGGTAAGTAATAACAATGTTGTACAGGCGCTAAGAACTATGGATCCTTCGTTTCTACTTATAGAGAATAACTTAGCTGGTTCTAACCCTAATGTGATGCCAGTAATTGAGGTGCGTGGAAAAAGTAGCATTCCTAGTGAAACGCTAAGAGACCAATTTGGTAACGACCCTAACCAACCTTTGTTTGTGCTTGACGGATTTCCAACTACATTACAAACCATTGTAGATTTAGATATGAACAGGGTAGCATCTGTAACTTTATTAAAAGATGCTGCTTCTACAGCTTTATATGGTTCGCAGGCTTCTAATGGCGTAGTGGTTATAGAAACCATTAAACCTAAACCTGGCGAACTAAGATTTACCTACACGCAAGACTTTAGGGTTGAGCTGCCAGACTTGAGTGGCTATAATATGATGAATGCGGCTGAAAAGTTGGAGTTTGAACGTTTGTCTGGCAGATATGTAGGTACAGAAGCAAACCCAAACTTAGTAGTTGATCTAGATAATTTATACGCAAGCCATTTGGCAGCAGTTAAAAGGGGTGTGGATAGCTACTGGCTAAGCGAACCGCTACAAACTGGCTATTCAACCAACTCATCTATCAATGCGTCTGGAGGCGACAACTCTTTTACCTACAACGTTGGCATGAACTACAGGACAGGTAAGGGGGCAATGATTGGCTCTGGAAGGGACAGCTATAGCGGAAGCATCAATTTAACCTACCGTAAAAATGCCTTAAATATTAATAACATTACTTATATCCGTGGTAATAAAACCTCTGAGTCTAACTATGGGTCCTTTTCCAATTTTGTGAATGCCAATCCATATTTTGAAAAAAATTACGAAAACCGTTATCTGGAAGTAAGCAAGCAATCTAATTCAACTGGAACTACACTCTACGTAGTGAACCCACTTTACGATGCTATGCAAGCGCAATATAACAACTCTAAAAATATTGAAGTACAGAATAACTTGAACGCTAATTACGATGTTAGCAAAGCTTTTAGATTAAACGCTGCGTTACAAATTACCAAGGGAACTACAACAGCGAAAGCCTACCAATCGCCAGAAATGAGTGCTTTTTTAGATGTACCAGTACTTAGAAAAGGAAAATATACGGATAATAGAACCGAAAATTTTTCGTACCAAGGCAATGTGATGCTTACATTCTACAAAACCATAAACAAGCATAATGTTACTGCAAACTGGCGTAATAGCATTGAAGAAAGAAGCAGTAGTGCTTACCGCACCATAGCCGAGGGGTTTCCGGAAGGAAGTTTAGGCAACCCACGCTTTGCTTACGCTTACCTTTTAAACGGAGCACCTACAGCCTCAAGTGGCGTGTTTCGTTCTTTAAACTCTGCACTTTCTGCTAACTATTCTTTTGACAACAAGTATTTGTTAGATTTTGTATATCGTATCGACGGATCAACCGCCTATGGTAGCAACAATCAGTTCTCGCCATATTATTCATTTGGTTTAGGATGGAACTTACACAACGAAAATTTCATCAAGAACAAAAGCTGGATTAATTCGCTTAGACTAACCGGAAATATAGGCGTAACAGGGAACCAAAACTTTGCAAATATAAGCTCGGTTTCTATGTACGGCTATAATAGCAACACTAGTTATAATTTATTTGGGCAAGGTGTTAGCCTAGATATGTTGGGCAATCCAAATTTGGCACCGCAAAAAACACAGCAAATTAGTACGTCGCTAGATTTTAACTTGTTTAAAGGCAGGCTTGTAGGCTACATCAATGCTTACGAAAAGAGAACTAATCCGCTTATTGTGCCTGTAGACCTACCCTCTTCCACTGGTGTGTTTAAATATCCTTACAATATTGGTAGCTTAACCTACCATGGTATGGAAACCAAACTTACCTTTTTCCCAATTTACAATTTAGCGCAAGGTATTACCTGGAATATAGGACTTACCGCATCTAGTTTTAAAAGCAGGTATGCCGGGTTTGGAAACGTTTTGAATACCCTAAACAAGCAGCAAGAAACCAACAGAACTTTGATAAGATATGTTGACGGAAATAGTGCCGAAGCAATTTGGGCCATCCAATCGTTAGGTATAGACCCCGCCACCGGACGTGAGGTTTTCTTAACCCGCGATGGTCAATACAGTTTCGATTATAGCACTGCAAACATTGCTAACGTAGGCAATACGGTTCCTTTTGCAGAAGGTGTGCTATCTACAGGTTTAAGGTACAAGGGTTTTAGTTTTGCCGTGGCGTTTCGTTACAAACTAGGAGGAGATTCGTTTAACAGCGCACTATTTAACAAGGTAGAAAACATCACGTTCACAAACATTGCCAATAACCAAGATAAACGTGCCTTATACAACAGATGGAAAAACCCTGGAGATATTTCGCAATTCAAAGGAATTTCTCAAACCGAAGCAACCCCTATTTCATCGAGGTTTGTGCAAAAAGAAAACACTTTAAGTAGCGAAGCCTTAAATATAGGCTACATGTTCGACAAGCAACCTTGGGTAAGAAAAGTAGGAATGCAATCATTAACGCTAAACCTACAAGCCAACGATTTCCTATACCTATCTACCATTAGGAGAGAACGCGGCATTGATTATCCTTTTGCCAGAACCATAGCATTTTCTTTAAGAGCATCATTTTAAACCGTTACAAACATGAAAAGAAATTATTATCCAACAATGGCATTACTAATAGCAGCCATTGCCATCTTATCTTCCTGTAAGAAGTTTTTAGATGTGCAGCCAGAAGATAAGGTTTTAGAAACACAGCTTTTTTCTACCAAGCAAGGTATTAAAACCGTATTAAACGGGCTTTATATTAATTTATCTAATAATCAGCTTTATGGCGATAATTTAACACTATCTACCATAGAGGTTTTGGCACAAAGGTACAATACCCCATCTACACATAGCCTTACCAAAATAGCTACCTATGCATACAATGATAACCCTACCATGAGCAGGCTAGAAAACATCTGGACAAATTCTTACGCTACTGTTCTAAATATCAATGCCTTTTTAGAGAACGTAGATAAATACCCGGGCGTTTTAGATCAAAAAACAGAAAATATCTACAAAGGCGAGGCTATTGCCATGAGGGCATTCCTACATTTTGATTTGCTTAGGCTATATGGGCCTAGATATAGCACTGTAGATTCTACAAAACAAAGCCTGTCCTATTATGAAGCTACCAAATCAACTGTAAATCCGTTATTGCCCGCAAATTCTTTTATACAAAAAATTATTGATGATTTGAATAAGGCAGAAACGCTACTAGCAGAAGATGAAATCATTGCCAACGGCGTTAATACCGCAGCAGCAAATGCTACTGTAGATTTTTTAACGAACAATAGAAACTATAGACTTAACTATTATGCGGTAAAGGGGCTTAAAGCAAGGGTGTTTTTATATCGTGGTGATAAAGTTAGCGCTTTGAAATATGCCAAAGAGGTTATGGCCGTTGCAAATCGTTTTCCATGGACTACATCAACCAATGCGCTGAGTGAGAAGCAAAACCCAGACCGTGTATTTACTACTGAAATGATGTTCGGTATAATGAATACGCAGTTATACACTCGTTATTTGGCTTTATTTGATCCAGGTGTTTCTGATGCTAACATATTGGCACCAATAACAGCAAGGCTAAATACGGTGTATGAGAATAATGAAAACGATTACAGATTTAACCTAAATTGGCAAATACCAACCACTGGGGTTAAAGCTTATAAAACTTTTTATAAGTATGCTGATGTGATAGATAAAACGAAAGTTTTTAGGTTCTCTATTCCGTTGCTAAAAATTAGTGAGATGTATTTGATAGCTGCAGAAAGTGAACCCGTAACCGCCGATGGTGTGGCACATTTAAATACCGTGAGAGCAAACAGAGGTTTAATACCATTAGCTGCAACGGTAAATATAAATACCGAACTTCAAAAAGAATATCAGAAAGATTTTTTTGGCGAGGGGCAGTTATTTTACTATTACAAGCGTAGAAACATTACTTCTGTGCCAAATGGATCTGCTTCGAGCGGCAACGTAACGGTAAACTATGCCGTACCTATGCCTCAATCTGAAGCCCTTTATCGTTAACCAAAAATCTTAAAATAATGAACAAACTATTTTTTAACCTTTTGGGATTTGCAGTCCTTACCATTTTACTGAGCTGCGAAAAAGAACTACACAAATATGAAGGTAAACCTGCGGTGTATTTTAATGAAGCAGGTAGATTACCAGCCTTTGGCGGCGAGGTACTAAGAGACTCAACCATCATGTCTTTTAGTTTAGCCAAAGCACAAGACTCTATTGTAAGTATGGTAGTTGCTACTGTTGGTGCAAAAAAAGACGTAGATAGACCTTACAAATTAGTGATTAATTCCAGCTCTGATGCCATTGCCGGTAATCACTACCAAATTTTAAATCCAACTTTTGTTATCAAGAAAAACCAACTAGGCGATACGGTTAAGATCAAATTTTTCAGAAAAACAGATATGCAAGCCAAAACTTTCTTACTCAGTTTCGATTTGCAAGAAAATGAGAATTTCTCTCCAGAAATGAAATATCGAGTGCTTACTTCTTCTAATAAAAAGATCTCCCTAATTAACTACAGATGGTTTGTTAACGATATCATCAAAAGGCCGGGAAGATGGCTAGATGGGTACTTAGGTGTGTTTACTCGCAAAAAACTTTTATTAATTGCTGAAACTTTAAGTATCGAACCAGCTTATTTAGACGCATCAGTATCTATTGCGGAAATGACCGCCTACGGTAAATTCATGCAACGTTACCTTAACGAGCAAAGAGCCGCTGGCAACACCATCTACGAAGAAGATGGCTCTGAAATGGTAATGGGTGCCTCTGTTCAATAATATCAAACACTAACACTTAAAGTTATGACACTAAAAATATATCGTTCGTTTTTATTCATATTATGTCTTTTCATAATTTCTTCTTGTAAAAAAGACTTAGGAAATTATGACTATACAGAACTAAATGTATTAGATGAAATTACTGGCTTACCAGCAGAAGTTTCTGCGGTTTATGGAAAAAACCTAAAAATAAACCCAGTAATAAAATTTACGCAAGACCCAAATTTTGATGAGAGCAAGTACACTTTTGAATGGACTTACATAGGACCAAATGGATTAGGGGGATCTAAGTTATTCTCATTAGCCAAAACTAGAAACCTTGATCTGGTAATGCAGGTTGTAGCGGGCAATTATCCTGCTTATTACAATATTACAGAAAAGGCATCTGGTATAAAATACTCTACCAAGTTTACTTTAAAAGTAGTCAACGAAATTAACGAAGGCTGGATCATGATGAACGAAGCCAATGGCAAAGCTAGAGTAGATATGCTTTCTCTAAATAGCAACAACAATTTCGATTTAATTATAGATTTATTGGCTACTACTGGTTCTGACCTGAAGTTGACGGGCAAACCTGTAATGACCTACACCTATAACACCGGCTTATTAGTAGGCCCAGATGCAATTAGCTATGGCTTATATTTAGGTACCGACCAAAGTACAACCAAGATAGATCCAAATACTTTTAAATGGACTAAAACCATGGGGTTAAGCTACGAAATGTTTGGCGATATACCTGCGGGCTTTTATGCAGATGTAATTAGGCAAAAATCAAGCTTTTCTTCCTATATGATTGGTAAAGGAAATGCTTATTACTACGAGAGGGTTTTTAACATATACTACTCCGCACCTATCAATTACATCAATGAAGAGCAACGAGGTTTTGAAGTTGAACCTTTTATAGGAAGTAACCACTTGTCTCTTAATACACCTGCCATTTTTTATGATAGAACTAATCGCAGATTTGTTAGACATAGCGGAAGTGCGGCGACAAGTACTACAATTCCAGATCCAGATGCAGCACAAAAACTATTTAGCTTTAGTACTGGAATGGATTTGGTTTACATGAGATGGATTTCATTTAATGGCGGCGAGGTGTTTTCAATTCTAAAAGATCCTGCTAACAATAAAAGATATTTAGCAAGGTTTAACCCTACTAGTAACGCACAATCTTACTATAGCGAAATTACCGCAACAGATTTTAGCAATGCTGAATTTTATGCAATTAATCCTGAGTTTGGTTATATCTTTTATACTGTTGGCAGTAAAATCTATCAATACGACATGGTTTACAAAACAGCTAAACTAATGGCCGATTTTGGTGCTAAAAAAATATGCTATTTCAATTTCTACGAGTTTAAAAATACAACTAAATACACAGGAAGTAATAAGTTAATGGTAGGCATCTATGATCCATCTATAAACAATGGTACAGAGGGAAGCCTAAATATTTACACTGTTCCTAGCCTAAATGGAGATATCATTCTTGATAAAACTTATAGCGGTTTCGGTAGAATAAAAAGCCTAACCTACAGAGAAAGATAAAACCTTAATAAGGCTGCCTCAAGAGTAAAACAATGTCGTCATTTCGAAGATAAAAGGAGGAGAACCAAAGGTCTACGAAGTAAATTGAAAATCAACGGAGTTAAATCTGTTTTAGATTGCTTTCGGAGTAGATCTCTCTAACTTTCAAGATGACGAATAACTTTTGAGACAGCCTCATAAACTAACACACCACAAAAATGAAACTTAAAAACTTATTTACGCTAGCACTAACAGTGCTTTCGGGCTATGCTTTTGCCCAACAAAATGTTACACAGGTTAAAGGCCAACTAACATTTAAAAGAAATAATGTTAAACTATTTAAAGTAATTGATGGAAAAACTACTGAAATTGCCAATGCTGTTCCAACTAAAAACGGAAAATTCGGCTTCCTATTTTACCCAGAATACGAAGGCGTTTACGTTATAGGCACTGGCAATGATATTTCGCCGAACGATAACCATCTATTTTATTTTAAAGGCGGCGACCAATTAGACATACCTTATCTGATACCTCTTATGTACTGAATGGCAAATTGAACTCCAAAGAAAACATTGTACTAAAACAATGGAGAGATTTGACTAACCCGCTCTATCAGAAAGCTATCAATTTCATGAAAGTGCAAAGTACCTTTATGGATTATTTTCCACAGCAAGAAGCCATTGTAGCTAAATCTAAAACTTTCTTAAACGGAAAAGCCACGGGCAATGCCAAGTTTGACCAGCAGATTAAAGAAATTATGCAATTGGATTTAGCGAGCTATGCCACGAATTTCTTGAACACACCGCGTTCTGCTCATCCAAGTATTGAAGAATACAGCGATTTCTACGCCACCTTAAAAGCTAACGAAATCTCCAAAACTACCAAGAAAGTTTACAACTATCCCTACGGATTAAGAACACTTTCTGCTTTGGTTAGCGTGAATATGCGTCAAGACAAAAAACCATATAAACCAGGTGCAGAAGGGCTGACCACTTACATCTCTTACATTCCTAACGATACTTTGAAAGGTGATTTAGTTCTTGAAAATTTGGGTAGATACAAAGATTACGACAGCTACAAAGCCATTACAGATCAATTTGGCAAATACTTATTAACTAAAGTGCAAAAAGAAAAAGACAATGCTTTGATTAGTCCGTTGTTGACTTACAAACCTGGTACAGACGGGTTAAAATTCGCTTACCCGGATAAGGAAGGTAAACAAGTATCTTTTGCTAGTTTAAAAGGTAAAGTTGTTTTAATTGATGTTTGGGCTACTTGGTGCGGACCATGTAGAGCAGAATTTCCGAGTTTAAAACAATTAGAAAAAGATGTAGAAGGTAAACCCATTCAAATTGTAAGCATCTCTACCGATTCTGAAAAAGACAAAGAAAAGTGGCTGAAGATGATTAAAGACGAGAATTTAGGCGGAATGCAGTTATACGCTGGTCAAGACAATGAGTTTTCGAAATACTACAAAGTAAACACTATTCCTCGCTTTTTGGTATTCGATAAAAACGGAAAAATTGTTAGCGTAGATGCACCAAGACCTTCAAACCCGAAGTTAAAAGAATTGCTATTTGCTGAGGCTGCCAAATAAATTCAGTTAACATTTTCCTAGTCAGTAAAAACTGGCTAGGAAAATAAACCTCAGTCTTAACCTCAACTTCAACACTTATCACTATAAAAATGAACACATTAAAAAAATGGTGTATTGCTATTGTTTTGTCTTTTTCAGCCAATATAGCAGTGGCACAACAAGACAGCATTATCATAGCTGGTTACATTAAAAACCTCGATAATAACAGCGTATCCTTTTCTATTCAAAAAGAAGTGTACAAAGGTTATGCTCAAAATGGCGTTTTTAAAATTGCTATTCCAAAACAAAACGTCCCTTGCTTAGTGCGTTCAAACATTTCAATTAAAAACCCCAACAATAGTACAGAAACAAAATCATCGCAAGTACCCTTACCTCAATTAGAGTTTTTTGTATATAAAAACAATTTAGAGATTAAGGGTAATACCAAAGAATATAGGTATTCATCAGTAACGGGAGATGCGGAAAACAATGCCTTTACGATATTAAGAAACAACACCAAAGCAGATGAATTAATAAAGCTAAATACACTTAAAGAATTTACCGCAAGGCAACTTACAAAAGAAGAAAGCAATAATTTACAAAAAACAGGTTTAGAGGCCGGAAAACGAATTACCGAACAACAGCGCAAATTCATTAAAGAAAATCCAAATTTATTTGCTTCGATATTTCTTTTGGGTCGCATGCAAAATTTTTATACCGCCGAAAATTACACCAATGCTTGGAATGGGCTGTCACCAAAATACAAAAATCATCCACTGGCAAAACCCATCCAAGATTATGTAAATAAGATGAAAGTAACTTTAGCAGGTACGCTAGCCACGTCATTTGAGCGCAAAGACAAGGATGGGAAAATCATCCGATTGGCGGATTACAAAGGCAAAACGGTGTTACTAGATTTTGGGGAAGCTGGTGCGGCCCATGTAGAGCAAGTCATCCACATCTAAAAGAACTTTATAGCAAATACAAAGCTGATGGTTTTGAAATCATCGCTATTGCGCAAGAAACGGCTAAAAATCTAGATGATGCTCGTGCCGCTTGGCTTAAAGCAATTGAAGAAGATCAAATTAATTGGGTGCATATTCTAAATAGAGATGGAGTTGAGCAACAAAACATCTTGAAAGATTATGGTGTAAACTCATTTCCTACTAAAATTCTAGTCGACAAAGATGGAAAAATCATCTTACGCATTAGCGCCAGCGCTACCGATGATATTGACAAAGCGCTTGAAAAAATTTACGGACACTAGAAACCTACAAATGAAAATCTATAAATTAATATTAGTTGCCTTCTGCTGTTTCGCCAGCGCACAACTTTTAGCTCAATCTAAACCCGTGGCCACCATCCCTTTCGAAATGGTAAATGGTTCCATTGTATTAAAAGTAAAAATTAACCAAAGTGGTAAAACGTTACGCTTACTTTTCGATACTGGTGCAGATGGCATGGCCATAGATCAATCACTGGCAGATTCGCTTGGCTTAAAAATTACTAGAAGCAACAATGCTTCTGTAGTTGGTGGAAACATGAAAATCGAAGTATCTGATGGTAACGATGTACGGCTAGAAAGCGGATTTGTACTCAAAAATCAAGGCATCGCTATATTTCCGCAAATGCGAGATCATTTAGATGGCCTCATTGGCAACACCATGACCAGACGTTACGTAACCAAAGTCGATTTCAACAAATATGAACTATCCTTATATGAATTCGATAACTACGAATATGAAAAAGGAGGAACCATAGTACCCATTACTATTCCAGCGGGGTTATTTATCATTCCTGGAAATGTAGAAATAGCAGCAGGCAAATCGTATACAGGCAATTTTGTATTTGATAGTGGAGCATCTTACAACCTAATTTGTTTTAGGCCTTTTGTGCGACAAAACAGGTTACTCACTAGCGGTTTTGTTTCCGAATACCATGCTGCTACAGTAAGTATGGGTATCTCCTCTCCTACTTTTAATGGCAAAGCAAACAGCTTTTCTTTTACCAATACTAACGCACTTAAAAATCTTCCCATTACTTTAATGGCAGGCGGCGGCCAAAACGAAAACTGGAACCCTGGTTTTGATGGCTCGATTGGCATGGGGATTATTTCCAGATACAACTTTACTATTAATCGCAAGAAGAACGAAATCTATCTTACGCCTAACCACTCCTACAGTTATCCTTTAAACTTTGTATTGGGCAGTTATCTTCTTGGTTTTAATCTAAAAGGAGAGCTAACGGTACAAAGCGCTATAAAGCCTACTCCAACAGGCGAAACCATATTAAAACCGAGAACTAAAATTACTGCAATTAATAACTTTAGCGCAAGTGCTTTAATTAAAGATCAAAAAAAAATCGATCAGTTAAAAGCCTTACCAAATCAAAGTACGCTAACCATCAATTATGTTGATGAAAACAATGTACCTACCACAATTACCCTAACCAAATAAACAATGAAAAAATTATTGATCACGCTAACTGCGATGGTTTTAAGTCTGAGCAGTTTTGCACAAAGTGGATTAGATAAAGCGCTCAGCAAAGCCAAAAAAGAAAACAAACTTGTTTTTGTAGATACGTATTTCACAGGTTGTATTCCATGTGAGCAAATGGATAGAGATGTATTTCCTAATGCCGTAGTGAGCAAAGAAATGGAAAAAAACTTTGTGATGCTTAAAGTGAATGTTTTTACAGAAAAACTTGGCGATACCATCAAAGTTCAACACATTTTAAATGGCTTCCCTACCTTTCTCGTTTTAAATAGCGATGGAAATTTGGTCTCTTCTGTTTCTGGCTTTAAAGACCCGGGAGATTTGATAAGCTTTTTGGACAACGCAAAAATTCGTGCTAAAAAAGGGCAATCTCATTTGGGTTACTCATCTACTTATAACGAGAAAGATTACCCTGCATTTTACCTAGAATTTGCTAAAACTAGAAAAGGCATTACACCACAAATTTTAAAAGAGTACAGCGATCAGTTGAAAGATTTTAAAGCCAAAAACAGCTTATTACCTTTTTTAATTGCTCGAACCACCAACGAAAAAGTTTCCGCAGAAATTTTAAAGGATTATAACGGCTACGCTAATTTATATGGCGAAGAAGTTTTACAACCCGTGGTTGATCGAGCACTAACAGCTGCTGCCCAAAACAAACTCAACTCATCTAGCAGCAAAGCTGATTTTGATGCTTTTTTAGCTTCCTATCAGAGCAAATTCCCAGCAGATCGTTGGAAAATTAACCTGCAAACTTTGGGAAGCAAGTTATATCTGGAAATGAAAAAAGATACAATAGGCTATCTAAATTTCGCCATTAGCAACCCAGTACTTTTACCAATATCATTTTACTGCTTTGGCAAATACTCTAGTTGCTAAAAAACAATTGTACGGCGAAACTGCAAAATTATTTCTTCAATGGGCAAATGCCATAGTAAATGAAGAAAGCAGTATGGAAATCATTAAAAATGCGGCTTCATTAAATAAACGAATGGGTAGCAACGAAGGTTACAAGAAATTTATGCAAATGGCTATCAACAGAGCCAAAAAATACGCAATGCCTTACCAAGAAATGGAAGATAGTTTTAAGCAAGCTTCCAAATAAGGTAAAAGAAACTTAGTAACGGATGTTGCTAGTAATTTAGGATAATTAATAAGTGAAAAAGGGTCAATTAGACCCTTTTTGCATTTTACAACTTCTTCAACAATTGCTGTGCATTTTCGTATTGCACCGTCCCATCAGGTATTTTTTCGAGCCAAAATTTAGTATCAGCTTTTTTACCTTCTTTTAGGTAACTCATGGCTACCGCATAGGCGGCATCATATTTATAAACAGATTCACCTTTAAATAAATCTTCTAACAACAATCTCCCTTTTGCCACTTCGTTGGTTTCCATTAAAATTACGCCATAGTAATAAGCTACCATGGCATTTTGAGGATCGGTGTTGTTCAATTTTGCCAACGCAACCTTAGCTTCATTATATTTTTTAGCGTTAAATAAAGTGGCAGCTTCATCTAAATCAGTTTTTTCTGCACCACGCTCAGCAACATTCATTTGAGGGGCTGTGTTAAATTGCTCATACAAATCGCCTTTCCAAGGCGCCCAAATCAACATGCCCAACACCAACACCGCAGCCATACCAGAAACCCATCTCAAATAAGAACTCAACCTAACTACCTTTGGTTGTTCTGCAGTAAAATGCTCCTTATTCAAGCTTTGCAAAGTTCCTAACAATGCGTTTCGGTCAGCATCATCAGCCAATTCCATCTCTAAATTGCTGTGAATATCATAGTAATCCGCAAGGTACTGCTTCAATTCCTCATCTTCTGTCAAGAAATTTTCGAATTCCAAGCGCTCAGCTTCGTTCAAATCTCCCTCCACATATTGGGCAGTCCATAAAATTTTGTCCTCAGTCATTTTTTCTATCAATTAATTTAACCAAGCTTGCCATACATTCCGATTTCTTTTTTCTCAAATAACCATACGTTACACCCAAAACTTCTGCTACTTTCTCTTGCGGTTCTCCTTTCATGCTCCAGCTAATAATTTCCTTACAACGTTCGCCCAGTTTTTCGAAAGCTTTTAAAAATAAAGCAGCTTGTTCTTTCTGTTGTGCTAAAACTTCCGCCTGTTCAAATGTATCCTCGCCAATATGTAATAAATCATCCTCGTTTTTTGTTACCGGGCTTATCGATCTTTTTTTCAGTTCGTTAAGCCACTTACGCTTACAAACCAGTAGTAAAAATGGTTCAAACGGACAAGTAAGCTCTAAATTCTTATATTTTGCCTGGTTGTAAATATCCACCAAAGCTTCCTGAAAAATATCGGCAGCATCATCTGCACTGCCATTGTTAAACAACACAAACGATTTTACTTTACCCGCACATTTCTTATAAATTTCGTTAACCAAAGCCACCTCATTGTTTAGCAGCGCAGTTACATAACGTTGGTCTTCATGTACTTTTTTGGTCATTGATGATATTGATTTATGCTAAAGTATAATTTATTAGGGAAAGTATTTCGTTTATTAAGAAGAAAAGTTGCGCTCTACTATAAGCTAGGGAAAGTCCCGCTTTTCACTTCAAGTCCGCACTCGTTTCACTCGCTTACGGGCTTTACATTTCAATCGGGTTTAACTAACCAAGGCCTGTACTACTAGGAGCTTTCACAAAGCTCTATCCCGCTTGCTAAAGGTTTGTAAAAGCTAACGCACAATTGGCCTTTGCATTCTTTGCCAAAACTTCCAAAAAACTTCGCGTTTGCAATTAACGCAAAGAAAAATAAGAGCCACGCAAAGGACGCAAAGTTTGAAAATTGTTATGCCTCTTATACACCAACGCTTCTTTTTGGGCAAATTTCATTTTATCATTTAAAATTTTAAAAAACATAGGTAACATTTTTTGAATGCCGTTGATATACCTCCAAACGGCGGTTGCTGAAAAGCCAAAACAGAGTAAGCTCAACTAAAAAAAATGTGATGAAAACTTTAAACTTAAAAAATACGCTCTCAAAAAATACGCTTGTAATAATTGTTTTAGCATTAACAATTTCAGCCTTGTTTCAGGCCTGCAAAAAAGACAGAACACCTAGAAACTCGGCTGCTAGCGCTAGAGAATTTACGGCATTGTTTGGACCAAGGGCACAAAAAATGCAAATTAATGCGGGCATCTCTAATACTTTCACGCTACAAGGTGGCACAAAAATTACCATTCCAGCAAACGCCTTCAAATTAAATGGCGTAACCGTTACTGGCAACGTAGTAATTACCGCCGGCGAATTTTTAAAACGTAGTGCTGTATTATTTAGCGGCACCAACACCAACCACATTAGCGGCGCACCTTTAGAATCTGATGGCTTTATTTTTCTTAACGCATCGGTTAACGGCACAAATGTAGATAAACAGCTAGTCGCAAACATACAAATGGCTGTACCAACCACCAACACTCGCAACACCCAAATTTGGGAAGGTGTAGAAAAAGTGGACAATGCCAACCAAATGGCTTGGCAAGCGCCAGCACAAAACCCCAATGGCGCAGCCGGCGGTATTCCTCGCGAAAGCACACCGCAAGCAGGTTTTTACAACTTCGAAATGGGGAACTTAGGATGGATCAATTGTGATGTATTTTATGCCTATACTAATCCAAAAACCACTACCAGTGTAAGCATAGCAAACAACCCGGGTAGTTTTGCAACTTTTATGGGCTTTACGGGCGAAACCTTTGTTTTCTTTTGCGCCAAAGGCAGCAACGTAGTAGCTCAACTATATACTTACGATGGCCCTAATGGTGTAAAAAGTTATACCAACATGATGCCCGTAGGAGTTCAAGGCAAATACATTTCTTTCTCAATTAAAGATGGCAAATACTATTACGCAGAGCAAGAAACCACCATTACGGCCAACCAAAACATTACTTTAACCCTAGCCGAAACTACAGAAAGCGGCATACAACAAGTAATTAACTCATTAAATACCTATTAAAGATATCCCAATCTGTTAACACAAAAGACGAAGCTCATTTGGGCTTTGTCTTTTTATCGTTGATAAACCACATAGACACATAGGAGAGTGTAAACCATTATTTCTAATTCTGATTTTCTCATTTGGAAAAAACTATGTGCCTATGTGCTAAAAAAGTTGTAGAAATATTTCCTTATATTTATTTAGCCATGACCAAATTACTAACCTCCATATTATGCTGTTTTTGCTTAACGGCGGCTTTAAAAGCGCAGGTATTGCCTAGTGATACCGTACCGGCAATTATCCGTTATGAAACAGCAAACGGAGTTACCAAATTTACTAGCGAGTTACGACCATTAAGAGCAATTGCAGGTGCTCCAGCGCCTTTCTACACTTATTTTTGGGAGTTTGGCGATGGTGGCTTTAGTTTCGAGGAAAATCCATCACATATCTATACCAGATACGATTCGATTATGGTGCGTTTGTTTGCCACCAACAACTATGACGATGGCAAACGGCCCCCAACCCGACCAAAGCCTATTGTAAGGCCACTGGGGCCAAAACCTGCGGTAGCCAAGCCAATGCTTGCTGCCAATGGTAGCTCTAATTTGTTTAAAATGGGCGGCAATATAGAAATGAAAACCAATTGTATGCCCAAACCTGGCGATGATATGATGCTGGTTTTTGGTTATCGTAATAAAGTAGAAAATGGGCAACAGAACTTAAACGGCACCATTGCCATTCTATATAACGATGTGGAGTTTAGCAATAATAATTTCGAATTGGCAGCAGCAAGAACTTATCACCATGAAAAAAAATCAGATTTAAAACCGCTCCTGAATACTGCTTACCTAAGCAGACAGCAAAAGCCAATTTATTATGCTTCGTTAGGCGGTGGCTTAAGTTTATCCTCGGCAGAAAAAATATTATTGAAAGACCAAGCCAAGGCTTTTAAAAATCAGCAGAGCTGGAAGTTTGAAAACCTAAAACAAAACGAAGAACGTTTCGTTTTTATGCACTTTAAAACTACACCAGAAATGTTGAAAGACACCAATGCGGTAGTACGTATTTCGGGCGCTTTTATTCCAGATAATCCTTTGGTAGAAACTGAGTTTTTTAACTTAGAATTACAAATTGTTGCTTCTCACGATCCAAACAAAATGGTATTGCGCAAGAGCAGAATGAACTATCGTTTAACTGGAAAAAACAGAGAACTTACCTATAAAGTACGCTTCCAAAATACAGGCAAAGGGCCTGCAAAAAAAATTGATGTAGGCGTTAATATTGCTGAAGTTTTTGATCCAACAATGTTAAAAGTTACCAAAACAAAACCCGAAGTAATTACCTGCGATTCGGCTTATGCCAACCAAAGCTGTTTAAAAACTTTCTTTAGGGCAGATAGTGTCCATTTTGTGTTTAGCAATATTTACCTACCCGGAATGCAGCAAAAAGGAGTTAACGATGCAGACTCTACCCAAGGTTTTGTAGAATATAAAATCAGATTTAAAGAGAAACCTCCGAAACTGCCCATCAAAAGCGGAGCAGCAATTGTCTTTGATAAAAATGAACCTATCTATACCAACAGAGCTGCTGGCAGATTTAAAATGGGTCTTTCGCCTGGCGTAATTGTAGGTTATGGTTTTCCTTTCGAGACTAATAACAACAATTACCTCAACCATAAAAATGTGGCTTTGGGCGCTACGCTATCGCCTTATGCATCGCATCGTTACTATTGGCAGGTAGAACTTTACTTCAATTCTTTTAATGAGACAACTTATCGAGTACCCATTGCAACAGAAGTAAGGAAAGATACAGTAATTAATAATGTAGCTTACCAAATTATGGATAAGCAGCTTTTTAAAACCACCAAAGTGGCTACCATTAATGCCGTTCCGCTACAAATGCGCTACAATATTAATAAGTATGTTGGCGTTGGTGCAGGTGCTTTGGTGGCCTTGGATATGTATAACAGAACCTCTAGCGAATTACGTTACAAATTGAGAACGCAAAACGCGTCGGGTACGGTAACAGATGTAGATTTAAACCGAGCGATGGAAGATTTAAAAGATAGCTTTTCGGAAGTTCGGGTATCTTTCTTTGCTGATGTACAACTGGGCTTGGTGCGTGTTGGACCTGCCTTGGGCTTTAGGTATATTTATGACCCAAAAACCAACAACAACCGCATGACGACTTATGTAAGCTGGAAGTTTTAAGTTTTACGTGATAAATTAGGTAAGCATTAACCCTTTGGTTGGTGTTATCACCAACCAACAGCCTATTATTCCAAATGAAAAGCAATATCTACTATCGTGGCTGGCGATAACACCGAACCACGGGCAAATAACAACTTCAGAATTAACCGTCAAAGCTCAACAAACCCTTTGGTTGTTGTTATTACCAACCAATCCAAATCCAACCAATCCAATCAGTAATCTTATGAAAGGTAACATTGAATTCTTTACTGCCACTTGTTTAAACTGGCAAAATCTTTTGGAAGCTGAAACACATAAAAAAATCGTGCTAGCAAGTCTAAAGTTTCTAGTAGAAGAAAATAGGATATGGCTTTACGCCTACGTGATCATGCCCAATCATATCCATCTACTTTGGCGTAAACAAGATCTCTGGATAGAAAATAGTATTGCTCAGAACTTCTTGAAATACACCGCCCAACAAATAAAGTTTAATTTATTGGCCAACAATCCGCAAGAGTTAGTTAAATACAAAAGCTCTCAAGCAGATAGGCAGTATCATTTTTGGGAAAGAAGACCTCATCAAGCAACTATGAACAATAGAAATATCGTAGAACAGAAATTAAACTACATACATCAAAATCCAGTTAAGAAGGGCTTATGTCTATCGAATTTAGATTATCCATATTCTTCTGCAAACTTCTATGAAGGGAGAGGTAATGATATGCTATTAACTCATTATATGGATCACATTTGGTAGAAAGAGTGGTTGGTGATAACACCAAACCACAGGCAAACCCACAATGACTGAATTACTACGAACCTTTGGTTGGTAGTATCAATAACCCAAACAAATGACAACCTACTTAAGCTGGAAGTTTTAAGTTTTACGTGATAAATTGTAGGTTTGGGCTAGTAACTGGAATTTACTCAACTGAAAACCTATGCCCTGCCGATACTTAAAATATGTATGCTTACTGCTCTTGCTTTTACAAAGCAGTTTAGTAATAGCGCAGGGCGATGATTTGCAAACCAAATTAAAAAGCTTTAAGGCAAATAATGATCTTACCAATTGGATTTACGAGCAGCTAGATTACGCCAACGAAAATCCTCAAACGGCAACCGAAAACATTCTTAAAATTCAGAAAGAGCGTTGGCGGAATGCCAAAACCGACGAAGAACGTTTTGCTTGGCTAAACCTACTGAGCACTTTGGCTTACTACCAGTTATTAGACGGCAATATTTTTGGCTCCATCAGTTCTTATGAAAATGCCCTCAGCTTTTTTCGAAAACATAAAATATTAGATTATGATGTTGTAGAGTACATCTACAAACCTTTAGGGAATAACTACACCCGACTTGGCGACTATGAACGAGCCTTGTTCATCCAAAAACAGAGTATAGAATTTCAGCATTCTTACAGCGAAGACAAAAACAAAACCGCGGCCATTTATTGTAATATGGCTATTTCCTACCGCTCAATGGGCAAATTAGAAGATGCTTATAAAGCAATTGAAAGTGGACTAGAATTAAAATCCGATAATTTTAATCGTATAATGCTAAATAACGTTTATGCCGATGTATTATACGATGATGGCAATTACAAAAAAGCAGCAACAGTTATAGAAAGTAACATTAGTAAACAGAAGGCCAGCAATGCCGAAAATGCCTATTGGCTAATGAGCTCGTACACTACTGCCGGTAATATCTATTTAAAGCAGCAACAAATTACAAAAGCTGGTGTTTTTTATGCAAAAGCGTTGCAGTTGCTAGCTCATTATTATCCTCATGGCAGAATACGTGAACGAGCCAACCTTTATACTCAAATTGGGGCAACCTATTTGACACAAAACAAAACAAACGAGGCCATTAGCTATGCGCAAAAAACATTAAAAACACTGGGCATTAACACTACACAAAATATTTATGGCGATAATAAGTTAGTAGAAGTTTTTATGCTGTTAGCAAAAGCTCATCTGCAATTAAAACAGTCCGAAAAAGCACTGCAGAATATCAATTTAAGTCTACTTTCTGCAGATAAAATTAGAAATGAATTTGCCGCAGATAAAACTAAGGAGCGATTACAAGACTACCTTAAACAAATTGTAGAGCAAGGAATTGAAATCAGCTATCAACTTTACGAGCAAACCAAAGACAAGAAGTATTTACAACAGATTTTAACTTTAGCAGAGCAGAGCAAAAGCCGAACCTTGCTAGATCAAATGCAGCGAAATCAACAATCGGTTTCGAACAATATCAAAAACGATAGTCTTTTCCTTAAAAAGCAACAACTGGAACGTAACATCAGCTTTTTAGAAAAACAAGCAATAGAAGAACCTAATCAACACGCTACCGAAAACATCGAAAGCTTAAAGTACGACTTGGCTTTGGTAAACAAAACGCTATCTAAAAAATATCAATACTTAAATTTTGAGGATTACCAAACCCCTATTCAAATTCAAAAACTGCCCAATCATCGGTTTATCGAATACTTTATCGGAGAAAAAGACGTGTACATCATTAATATTTATCAGCATAAAATAGAAAACGTAATCAAATTACCCCAGGCAGAGAAAATAAAATCAGACCTACGAAATTTCGTACAAACGTATTTTCATAGTGGTGCTAATGCCATGCTGAACAATCCGAAAGCCTTTTTTAAGGCCTCTCATGATATTTATCAATTCATATTAGCGCCAATAAAGCTTAAGCCATATGAACAGTTAACCATTATACCCGACGGGATTTTAGGTTATCTCTCTTTTGATGGTCTAATTACCCAAAACAACTATACCGAAAATATCGGCAAATGGCCATTTTTAATTAAAAACCATACTATAGATTACGCTTTTTCTATTCAAACACTACTTACAGAAAAGAAAGCAACAACATCAAACACTTTTTCTGGTTTATTTATTACGCATAGCGAAGGCAATAAAACTCAATTAAACGCCATTACCACCGAAGCCGGTTTAATTAAGAAGTACGTTGCGGGCAATTTTTTATTTGACAATGAAGTAAACCCAAAATCTTTTGAGCAATTATTTACCAAGAGCAAAGTAATGCACATTGGTACCCATGCTTATTTAACCGGAGTAAACCACGAACCAACCTTAGATTTTGGCAAAGAAAAAAATGTATTTGTTCGAGCTTTCGGCCAAGCAAAGTGCACCTTCTCTGGTAGTGCTTAGTGCTTGCCAAACAGCAGATGGCATATTGGCCAATGGAGAAGGAATTATTAGTTTATCAAGAGGTTTTAATGCCATTGGCACCACTGCAACCATTGCCAGCTTGTGGAATGTAAATGATAATGCTGCTGCACAAATTATGGCAGGTTTCTATCAATCACTCGAAAAAAATAAAAATGCCAGCGAAGCACTTAGACAAGCCAAACTAAATTGGCTTAGCACGGCTAAAACCAGTAATGCCATGCTTCTTCCGTATTATTGGGACAGTTTAATTTATATGGGTAAAAACCAAGAAATTGAATTACAAAAACCCATTAACTGGCTAGAAAAACCATTCTTAGCTATTTATTGTGTACTCTTGCTGGCATCTATTTTCGCTATTAGAAAAGTAAAACTTGCAAAAAGACTATTGCCTAACGGTTAAATTTTCCAATTTTGCTAAAATTTCTTGCGATTGATTATAGTAAATGGTGTTTTTGGGCACTTTTACGAGCCAACTCTTGCTCTCCGCATTCTTTTCTTCCTTCAAAAAAATAAGTGATAAAAGATAAGCTGCCTCCGCTTTGCTATTGCCATCATTACTGGCATAAATTGGATACAATACTTTTTTGGCAATTTCTAAATTATCATTAGCGATTAAAACCATAGCGTATTTTTTTGCTAAGCTCAGTTTATTTTTATTGTTGAGATACAATTTAGAAACGAGTTGCGCAGCAGCATCATAGTTTCCCTGCTTAAAATAGGTTGCAGCCTGCTTAAACTCTAACGCAGGTTCTTCGGCTAACTTTGCAACTATAAAACGATGATCAATCTGGTAAAGTTCGTAAAGATTAGGCCTCCAAGATAGCCAAGCTAATGAACCAACTGCAACTACGAGAAGAAGCTTTGCAACAGCATTTGTCAAAAATGCTTTTAGCTTTACAACTATGGTAGCTTTTAAAGTATTGTGCCCAACTCCCGAAGACGCATCGGTCTTTGGAAAAGCAAAGGTGTTCATAAGTTTTTCTATAGGTTAATGTACCTACAGCAAAAACCGTTTCAATTTTAACCAAATCTCTATTTTTTTTAGCCAGCTAAAAATTATTAGGCTTAACAGTACAAAAAAGCACGTTCATTTATTTTAACAAAAGCTTGCTAAAACATGAAAGTGCATTTATTTACTCAAGTAGCGCAAAACCTTGCCCACCCCATTATTTACAGACTTACCGTACTCTCTTTAAAATAGTTACGCCTAACGGAGGCAGATTAATCAAGATAGATTGCTCCTGATGCTGATGTGCAACACTTTCGGTAGATTTAGATTCTAGGTTTAACTGGTTGCTTCCATAAAATTCTCCAGCATCCGAATTAAAAATCTCTCTCCACTTACCTTTTACCGGAATACCAATTCTATAATTTTCGCGAAATACCGGAGTTAAGTTAATGGCAATAACTAAGGTATCTTTTGCTTTGTCGGCTTTCCGTTGAAAAACATAAACAGACTGATCGGCATCATCGGCCTCTTGCCATTCGAAACCTTGGTAAGAGAAATTATAATGATATAAGGCAGGTTCTGATTTAAGCAATTCATTAAGTGCCTTTACTGTTCTCGACATTCCTTTGTGCGGTGCGTGTTCCAGTAAATCCCAGTTTAGCGATTGTAGGCAGTTCCATTCAGAAGTTTGTGCAAATTCATCGCCCATAAAAAGCAATTTAGCGCCAGGATGTACCCACATATAAGTATACAACGCTCTTAAATTCGCAAATTTTTGCCATTCATCGCCAGGCATTTTATAAATCATTGGCGATTTGCCATGCACCACTTCATCATGCGATAGCGGCAGCATGAAGTTTTCGGTAAAGGCATAAGTCATGCTAAAAGTTAGCTGATGATGATGGTGTTTTCGGCCAATTGGGTCAACCTTAAAATACTTCAGCGTATCGTTCATCCAGCCCATCATCCATTTCATGCCAAAACCCAAACCGCCAGCATAAACTGGGCGGGTTACACCATCATAAATACTACTTTCTTCGGCAATAGTTTGTATGCCTTTAAAGTTTCCATACAACGCTTCGTTCATATCTTTCAAGAACTTTACCGCCCCTAAATTTTCGGTACCACCGTATTCGTTAGTGCCATATTCGCCTTCGCTCCTACTAAAATCAAAGTACAACATAGAAGCTACGGCATCTACACGCAAACCATCTAAATGGTATTTATCGAGCCAAAACATGGCATTGCTGATTAAAAAAGAGCGCACCTCGTTTCTATCGTAGTTAAAAATGTAAGATTTCCAATCGGGATGAAAACCCTTGCGCATATCAGAGTGTTCATACAAATGCGTACCATCGAAATGATATAAACCATTGGCATCGCCTGGGAAATGCGATGGCACCCAATCTAAAATTACGGCAATGTTATTTTTATGGAACTCCTCAATGAGCAACATTAAATCTTGCGGAGAACCGTGACGGGAACTTGCGGCATAATAGCCCGTAACCTGATATCCCCAAGATGGATAGTAAGGATATTCCATTACGGGCAAAAACTCTACGTGGGTAAAGCCCATTTCTACCACATATGGCACAAGCGTTTTAGCAATTTCGCCGTAGCTTAATACCCTTTCTGGATTGGATGGGTCGCGTTGCCAAGAACCTAAATGCACTTCATAAACCGAAATAGGCTGGTCTAGCGCATTTTTCTTCTCCCTTTTGTTCATCCACGCTTTGTCTTTCCATTGGTATTCGGTATCCCAAACTACCGATGCTTTTTGTGGTGGATGCTCGGCATGCAAAGCATAAGGATCGCTTTTTTCTAAATCTTCGCCGTTAAAACCTTTGATATAATATTTATAAACTTCGCCCTTTTTAAGGTTTGGAATAAAACCTTCCCAAATTCCTGATTCATCC
The DNA here is from genome assembly GCF_026625705.1 of Pedobacter sp. SL55. Taxonomy (NCBI): domain Bacteria; kingdom Pseudomonadati; phylum Bacteroidota; class Sphingobacteriia; order Sphingobacteriales; family Sphingobacteriaceae; genus Pedobacter; species Pedobacter sp. SL55. The sequence goes on from NZ_CP113059.1 coordinate 34,421, forward strand.
CAACGGTTATACAACAAATGACTTTCTCTATTCCAACCGTTAAAGTTGGCCATTACACAAACCTTTTGTGCATTGGGTGCCCAAACTGCAAAATAAACGCCTTCTATACCATTCACTTTGCACAGATGCGCTCCCATTTTTTCATAAAGCTTAAAGTGCTTTCCTAAAAGAAACAAAGAAATATCGAAATCGGTTAATAGCGTATGTTGCCAAACTGCAGATTGATACTGATTAAAGGCAGTTGCTTTAGGTTTAATGGTTTTTGTGGTTCGCTTGGCCATAATTGGTCGTTTGCTGTAAGATAGAAATTTATTTTAATGAAAATTGGGCAAGTAGCAATGTAATTGCAAATCTTCTAAATTATTGATATTGTAATTGCAACCGTTATGAAGTAGTATTGTTCTAGATGCATAATTCAGTACGTGTTGGTAATAATGATCGGTAATTACGAAGCCCTTGTAAGACAACATCGCATTAATGTTTGTTTTGATTTCTTCAATTAATAAAGGAGACAACTGAGAAAAAGGTTCGTCGAGCAGCACATATTTAGCATCACTATAAATCATCAGCAAAGCTTCTGCTAACCGTCTATATCCGCCAGAAAGGTTACCTATTTTCTCATGTAAGTTATCTCGAAAAACAGGCAATTTGAGCAGTAAATCTTGATATTTATTGGTGTAGAGCTTAACCGCAGTACCTAATTTTAAATAATGAGGGATAAAAAATGATTGCGATAAGTAAGCGAAGTCTCCAGTAAGAAAGCCTTTTGCAGCTATTTTATCATCTACCCTTAAATGTTTGTAGTGAGGTTTGATAGTGCCAAAGATGATTTTTAACAAAGTAGATTTGCCGCAGCCGTTTCTACCTAAAACACCAACCACTTCACCTAAGCTACACTTTAAATAGACGTTATTGAGCACAGGCCTATCACCAAAACTATGTTGTACGCTGTCTATAAAAAATTCATCCATAGCCAGCAGAGCATTAATGAGAGAACAAAAAGGCCGAATTCGATGCTAAAGAATGTACCTAAAATACGTCGGTAACTGATGCCTAAATTGTAATAGTAAAAAATACGATAGCTGAAGAATAGCTTTTCGATAGCAACAGTTGTTGCGTAGCCTATCATTTTAAAAGCGAAAGCTAAATTATACAGATTTATTTTATCAAAACCTTTGAGGTAAAACAGGTTTAACCAAAATAAACTTAAGGCAAAGTTTAAAACAAAAACCAACTTGAAATGATGCCAATAAAGAATTTTTAACTTTTGATACATTTCAAATTGGTTTGGTTAATTATGCCGTCATTTCGAGGGAAACGAGAAATCTGTTAGTACAATTATGAAACAGATTTCTCCTAACGTCGAAATGACGGCAAGGGTAATAATTATCCCTTCAAAATATTAATTCTTGAGAAAGTTTTGTTTGACTTAAAGCGTAAAATTCCGCGTTCGTTTACTACGAAATCTTTTACTTCCTTATCGTCTACATATACTTTACCAACCTTAAATGGCAAAGCAATGATACGCAAATCGTAAAGTTCGTAAGTTGGTGTGTACAAACCTTCGATAGTTTGTTCTATGTTAAAGCTGTTTCCATCGCCTTTTACATTGAATTTTTTCTCTAAGTAAATATCCTGCTCGTAAGCAAAAGTATCGCCATGATCTTCGTACATAAACGAGTTCACTTCGTAATCCGAATAATAAACATTCAACCAAACTTCGTCGATATGTTTTTCGCCAACGTATTGCATTACCGGATATTCTGGCATTACCGAACCAGCTCTAACAAATAAAGGCATCGTATCTAGAGGCGTATCTACCACGTATTCGTTTTCGCCGTTTAACAATTCTAAAGTCCAATAGTTAAACCATTTTCCTTTTGGCAAGTATACTCTTCTCGATGATGCGCCTTGCTCCAGTACTGGGCAAACCAATATTTTATCGCCAAAAGTAAACTCATCTTGGCGGTAGTGGTTAGCAATATTTTCTTGCTCTAACATAGCCAACGGGCGCAAAATTGGAAAACCATAACGATGATGCTCCCAGAACACCGAATAAATGTATGGCATTAATTTATAGCGCAGCTCAATAAACTTACGGTTAATCGAAGTAAATGGCTCGCCAAAGCTCCAAGGTTCACGCTCGCGAGTATCGCCAGCAGAGTGTGCACGCATAAATGGAGAAAACACCCCTAACTGTATCCAACGGGTAAACAATTCGCCATCTGGCTCGCCGCTAAAACCACCAATATCGGTACCGCAAAAAGGCACACCAGAAATAGACATACGCTGACATTGAATATTTGCCAATTTCAAGTGCTCCCAAGTTGCTACGTTATCGCCAGTCCAAACCGAAGCATAGCGTTGCATACCCGAATAACCAGCCCTAGTAATGGTAAACGGACGTTTATTGCGTTGCAGTTTCTTCAAACCTTCGTAGGTAGAGCGTACCATTTGCATGCCGTAAACGTTGTGTGCCTTGCGGTGCGAGCCACGGTAGCCATCGTAATTGTGGCGTACATCGTTAGGGAAAGTTCCGGCACCAAACACCGCTGGTTCGTTCATGTCATTCCAAAATCCAGCAACGCCCATATCTACCAATTCTTTGTACAAACCGCCCCACCATTCTCTCACGGTTGGGTTAGTAAAATCTGGAAATTGGCAACGCCCCGGCCAAACATGGCCTTCCATAAAATAGTCATCACTTCTGCGGCAGAAATAATTGTTGTCTTTTCCTTCCTTAAATACCCAATAATTATCATCAACTTTAATTCCTGGATCAATCATCACCACAGTTTTCATCCCTACATCCGCCAGTTCTTTAATCATCTTTTTAGGGTCTGGAAAATATTTCTTGTTCCAAGTAAAGCAACGATAGCCATCCATGTAATCGATATCCAAATAAATGGCATCGCATGGAATATTTTGCGATCTAAACCCATCGACAATTTCTCTTACTTTACTTTCTGGATAGTAGCTCCAACGGCATTGGTGGTACCCAATAGCCCATTTTGGTGGCAATTGGTGGGTTCCGGTTAAAGATTGGTAACGTTTTACCACATCCATCATGTGCGGCCCGTGGATATAATAGTACTGCAACTCGCCTCCATCAGCCCAAAAGCTGGTTTTGCTATTGTCTTGCATTCCAAAATCGAAGTACGACTTAAAAGTATTGTCGAAGAAAATACCGTAAGCCTCGCCCTGGTTTATACCTGTGTAAAATGGAATGGTACGGTATAAAGGGTCTTGGTCCCAACCGTAAGAGTAGGCATCGGTATTCCAATTCTGGAACTTTCTGCCCCGCAAATTCATATTCCCCGATTTATCGCCCAAGCCAAAGAAATTTTCATCAGACTGGCAGTGTTTGGTAGCATACACATAAAAACCGCCAAACTCCGCATTCTCTTCCCAGTGCATTGGCGAGGCATCGCTACTGGTTACAATACCTGTCTTGTTGCATATAAACGAAATCAGAAAATCAGCTTTGCTAACTCTACAAGTAATTGTATTGGTAGCAATTAGATACGCTTCTGTAGTATCTTCTAACTTGAAAATGGTTACTTTTTGATCCACCTGCTCTACGGCATAAGAAAAATCGGCCAAGAAAGTACCATGAGGCGCCAAACGAACCCTGATAATCTCGTCGCTTACCACTCTTACCTCAACCACCGCATCGCCATCAGAGAAATAAAACTTATTGCCTTCTTTTTTAACACTTTTTACCGAAGTAAGGTATTCTTTCTCAATTGGTTTTATATCCGTAACCGGATTATTCAAATGCTGTACAACTTCTTCTTCAAATTGTTCTTTGTTATGTATTTCCGAAATTTCGAAGTCTTTGTTCAGTTCGTCTCCCATATTTTTTATAGTTAAGCTTGTTATAAAACAGCTTATGATTTTAAAATTGTTTTGTTACCTAATAGATGTTAAATGATAGTGTAAATATAAAATAAATGAGATAGAAGCCAAATAAATTATAGTGTGAACTTTACACCAAGTAAGATTAACATTAAAAATGCTCTTTAGATTTATTTTTTTGAAAAGCAGTTTTTGTAGGGCTATTAAAATGTACCCCCGCTTTACGCTACACTCTTTTTGTTGGCATTGCCGTTCATATTTGTCATGTTGAGCTTGTCGAAGCATCTACTTACAACAAACAATCCTTCGACAAGCTCAGGATGACACCTACAAAAAGTATTTTCACTTCAATCGGGTTTGACTAACAAAAAACTGTGCAATTAAGAACCGAACAACCTCTCAAATCGTTTAAGATTATAGCATATTCAACAAACTGATATGCGTATATTTGAATACTAGAAACAAAGCCATCATTATAAAACAGGAATGAAAAACATTGACGAACAAAGCTTAAAAAAAGCCCTTCTTTTATTCGAAAGCGGCGACATCGATCATATTGAAATTGGTACAACCAAAGGTTTACAACAGCTACATAAATATTTGTTTGATGGACTTTATGATTTCGCTGGAAAAATACGCACACAAAACATTTCAAAAGGCGGATTTAGATTTGCTACAGCCTTATATCTAAATGAGATTTTGGCAAAAATTGAACAAATGCCAGAAAACACTTTTGAAGAAATTATTGCCAAATATGTAGAGATGAATATCGCCCATCCGTTTATGGAGGGCAATGGCAGAACCAAGCGCATCTGGCTAGATTTAATCTTAAAAGCTAACTTAAAAAAAGTAGTGAATTGGCAATTTGCAGACAAATTTCTTTACTTACAAGCAATGGAACGCAGCCCAATCAACGATTTAGAATTGAGAACATTACTTTTTCAAAACCTAACCGACGAAGTTGAAAACAGGGAAATTATTTTTAAAGGCATAGAGCAATCGTATTACTACGAAGGGTATAAGAAAGAGGATGATGGTTTGTAGTCCTAAATTCAGCTGCGCTAGATATGGAAAAAGAACTTGAGCAAATATTTGAACTTGAAACAGAATACAAATATGACGAAGCATTTCTAAGATATAAACATCTTTTAAATTCAAATCACATAGATTTTGACATTTGGAAATATTACTATTTTTTTCTTTGGTCAATGCTGGAAGATTTAGATAACGATTTCACAATTCTTAAAAAGTCAAATCTTAAAGAGGAATTAATTAACGAGCTTGAATTTGGACGTAGAAAGTATGTAAATATAGCTGAGTTCAATTTTATTGTTGGTTATACAATTTCAATCTTCCCGTATGAATTTGGAGACTATATCGAATTTGAAAACATCGGGAAAAACTTTTTAAAAGCAGCTAATAAAATGGATACTCAAAATTCACTTTATAGAATGGCAGTTTTAGGAAACACTGAAAACCTTTCGAATGATGAAAGAAACGAATATGAAGAGTTACGGCCAAAAGTTTCTAAACAGATTTCCGAAAACTATTCGGGAAAAGGAATTTTAAATGAATATTACAGAAGTGTATTCATACGTTAACAGCTGCTTTGGATTTGCAATCAGCAATTAATAAAGCCTCGCTGTGCAAGATTTAGGCAGTGGCGACTGCTAATGTTGGCGTCTCCGCCAATGTTTATTAAAACATAGCAGTAGCAAATACTTTACACATCCATTCCTCACTATCCAAGCGCTTATCTTATTTTTGTAGCATACACAAAACAAATGATAGAAATAAAATCTGTTTCACATCAGTATGGCGCTGAGCAAACGATAACCTTTGCCGATTGGCAGGTAAACAATGGCGAGCAATGGCTTTTGCTTGGCCAATCAGGCAGCGGAAAAACGACGCTATTGCACATTTTAACAGGCTTGCTTCAACCTACTGCTGGCGAAATCAAAATTGACGATACTAATTTATATTCACTTTCTTCTAAAAAACTAGACGAATTTAGAGGGCAGCACATTGGTATCGTTTTTCAAAAACCACACTTGATTAAAAGCCTCAACATTACCGAGAACCTAATTTTAGCACAAAGCTTTGCAGGTTTACCTACCGATAAAAATCGCATTGAAGAAGTGCTGGCTTCGTTAGATATGGCTCACAAAAAGAATGCTTATCCGCAAGAGTTAAGCCAAGGGCAATTGCAACGCGTTACCATTGCCAGAGCAGTAATCAACAAACCAACCTTGCTAATTGCCGATGAACCAACTTCAAGCTTAGATGATAAAAATGCGGAAGCCGTTTTGGCTTTACTAAAAGAACAATCGGAATTAAACAAAGCTACTTTGGTAGTTGCTACCCACGACAAAAGAGTAAAAGATGCATTTAATTTAACCTACAGCCTATTATGAGCCCATTAAAATTAAGCTGGAAAAACATTTGGTCGAAGCCGTTAAATACATCGCTAAACATCCTATTAATTGCTTTTGGAACGGCGATTTTAACGGTTCTACTACTAGCATCCACCCAAATAGAAGATAAGTTAGACAAAAACTCGAAAGATATTGACTTGGTAGTTGGTGCAAAAGGCAGCCCTTTGCAACTGATTTTAAGCAGCATTTATTACATCGATTTCCCAACTGGAAATATTCCGATGAAAGAAGCTCAAAAGTTAATGAAAAGTCCTTTCGTAAAACGAGCTGTACCTTTGGCTTTGGGCGATAATTACAATGGTGTACGCATTGTGGGTACCGATAGTAATTACATCAGCCTTTATGGCTTAAAATTACAAAGCGGTAAATTTTGGGAAGCCGATTTAGAGGCCACTATTGGCACCAATGTAGCCAAAGAACAAAACCTAAAAGTTGGCGATACTTTTTTTGGCGGTCATGGTTTAACCGAAATGAAGGATGAGCACACAGACCATGCATACAAAGTGGTTGGAATTTTGGCACCACAGCAGAACGTAACCGACAATTTAATTTTAACGGGTATTAGCAGTGTTTGGAAAATGCATGAAGACACCCCCCATCCCCCTAGAGGGGGAGTTAGCGAGAGCATTCATGAAAACGTTGACCATAAACATCATGCTCACGAAGACGAAGCAGACCACGCTCATGATGAAGACCGTGAATTTACTTCGTTGTTAATTCAATACCGTTCGCCAATGGCAGTAGCCATGTTCCCAATGATGGTAAACCAAACTACCAATATGCAGGCGGCTAGTCCGGCGCAAGAAAGTACCCGTTTGTTTTCTTTAATTGGTGTTGGAGTAGATACTTTGCAATGGTTTGCGGTGTTGATTATGTTTATTGCAGCCATTAGTGTATTCGTAAACTTGTACAATTCCTTAAAAGAAAGAAGTTACGATTTGGCTATCATGCGTACATTGGGTGCATCAAAAGGCAAACTTTTTTCGTTAATCATTTTAGAAGGTTTAATTTTGACCTTCATAGGCACAATTATTGGCATAGCTTTGGGGCATGGTATTTTACAATTGATTGGCAGTTACCAAGAAAGTAGCCAGGCAAAAATGAATGGTTTACTTTTTATAGACGAAGAGATTTATTTATTGGCAGCAGGTTTATTGATTGGAATTGTTGCGGCAATTATACCTGCAATACAGGCCTACAGAGCAGATATATCGAAGATTTTAGCAAAGAATTAAACAAGTAAACTGTCATTGCGAGGCACGAAGCAATCTTACAACACCTAAAATAATTACTTTCGCTTTAGGATTGCTTCGTGCCTCGCAATGACGGCAGGAAAAAATATAATACACAAAATGAAAAAACTAACATTCCTATTTTTATTATTTATTGGCTTTGGTGTAAACAAAGCGCAAGCACAACACGATCCAAGCGACCAAATTTTATCTGCTAATTGGGATATAATTGGCGATGTAGAATTTAAAATGGCAAAAGACGATAGCGAAATGTACGCCATCTTTAATAACGATATTAAAAAAAGAGCGGGCAAACCATTTGAGTTAGAAGGCTATATTGTGCCTATTAAAGACGGCATGAAACAAACCAAGTTTATGCTTTCTACCTTGCCCATTAACCAGTGTTTCTATTGTGGTAAAAATGGTGTGCCTATTATGGTAGAAGTGCAATTGAAAGAGCCTACAAAGTTTACCTACCAAACCATTAAAGTAAAAGGCACTTTAAAATTGAGTACGGCAAATGCGCTAGATGCTTCGCCAATTTCTTTAATGAATGGTGTGGTAGTAAAGTAACGGAAACACATATAATTCGTCATTTCGAACGGCAGAGAGAAATCTGCAAATTTAACTTACAGATTTTTCTTCGTTCCTTGTAGAAATGACGGCAAAACACAAAAAAGTCCCTAGGCAAAACACCTAGGGACTTTTTTATATGTAAGCTAAATACTAGTGGCCCGAATGTCCGTCAACACCGTGTGCGTGGCCGTGGCTTAGCTCATCAGCTGTTGCTTCTCTTACTGTTAAAATTTTACCAGCAAAAATTAAGTTTTTACCAGCCATTGGGTGGTTTAAATCTACTGAAACAATCTCCTCGCCTACTGCCGTTACACCAGCACGAAATTGGTTACCTTGGTTATCTTGCAAAGGAATTACATCGCCAACGTTAGGCAATTCGGCACCGCCTTCTTTAAACATACCTACAGGTAAATCTACGTGAGCTCCTGGGTCAATCTCTCCGTAACCATCAGCAGCTGCTAACTCAAAACTATATTCATCGCCTACGGTTAAACCCGCTAAATGTTCTTCAAATTTTGGCAACATCATACCCACACCGTATAAAAATACTAGTGGATTTTCTTCAGTAGCTTTCTCTACAAAAACTTGGTTACCTTCTGGAGTTGTGGTATGTAGCTCGTAAGTAAGAGAAACTACCGTGTTAGATGTGATCTTCATTCTATATTATTTTATTTTATTGATTGATGGGGCATTATACGCATCATCATGATTTGATATTTATGCCGCCTCTAAATGCTCGGCAAATATAGCTTAATTATTAGGTTAACAAAAAGCAGGTGTTATTGTTGAAAGGATTATGAATTTAATATATCTTTCAGCGCTCAGACTTACGAAGTTTTAAACGGCGAAGCCCTCAGCTTCACATTTAAACAATAGAAGTTAAAGTTAAATTTCGTAAGTCTCTTAGTTACGCCTCCCACTTTTCATCATTTCGGTATACATTTCATCTAAAAAGCGTTGCTGCTCTTTGTTATCCTTAAAATATCTTTGGTAAAGCACGCTACAGCTTTGAACATCAACAATGTTATCTGGATTGAAAGACCAATCGTCTCTATTTTTAATAGCAATGCCGAGGTTGTCATCGCAGCTTTGCCACATCTCTATAAACCTATTGGTTTGGCTTTTATCTAACTTAGAAAAATCGGCGTACACAGTGAAGCCACGCATTTCAGAGTTAAAGAATTGAGAGATGGAAGTGATGGGAACTCCGCCCCAATTTATGGTTGCTCCTACAGGAAGATTTATAGCCGTTAGCTTACTTTCACTTAACATCTTATCTTGCTTCCCTTTTTTCAACCAGCTTTCTTCGTAAACCAATGTTGTACCTGCAGGCACTGCTATTTTTTTAACAATCAAAGGTTTGGTGGTTACGAAATACGGATAATCTGGCTTACCATTACCGCCTGTAGGGTTCATATTGCCAACACAACCAGTAAGTAATGCCGCAAATAAAAGTGGAAGCTTAGAAAATTTCATAGACGTTTTTTACAGTTATCTACAAACAAGATGCCACTATTTAATATGTTGCAAAGCCTCTTCTACGGTAGCTACGGGTAGCTGACAAGTCTTGTTTCTACACACATAAATTTTAGTTTGCTCGCTTTGCTTATGCTGCAATAAAGGCAATGTACTTTTTGTTCCCGCCAAAACAATTTTATTTGGGATATACTGTTGGTCTAGTTCCTTTTTAACTAATCTTAAATCTGTACCAGCAATAGCAATTTCGTTGATACCTTTAAGTTCATTTAGCAATTGAATACTCCAATTAGAATAGGCAGAACCATAAGCTTTGATACGAGGCAATACCGCTTTCAGCATAGCTGATGCTCTTTCTCTGTAAGCTTCATCATCAAAAAACAAACCCAATTTTTGTAAATTTTGCGCCATTACCGAATTAGAAGCAGGTATTACGTTATCCATCACTTCATGTTTACGGGCAATCAAGTTCTCGCCTTTGTTAGAAGTGTAGAAGAACATCACATTGTGCTCATCAGCAAAGTTTGATAAAACATAATCTGTAAGTTCTTTTGCTTCATTTAACCAAGCCTCGTTAAAATCAGTTTCATAAAGTGCAATTAAAGCTTCTATTAAAAAAGCATAATCGTCTAAAAAACCATTGATACTTGCTTTTCCATTTTTATAATTGCGATACAATCCGCCGTCTTCATCCATCAAATTATTAAGGATAAAACTAGCCGCTTTTTTAGCCTTTTCGTAATACTTGTTTTCATTTAAAACCTGAGCCGCATCTGTCAAAGCTTTAATCATTTGGGCATTCCAAGCGGTCAAACATTTATCATCTAATTCTGGTCTTACTCGCTCTGCTCTTTTTGCTAGCAACTTCAATTTCGCCTCTTCAATTGTAGCCTCAAAACCAGCCTCGTCTAAATTGTATTTTTGAATTAATGTTTCGTCCGAGAAATTGCGTCGTAGAATGTTAGTGTATTCTTCTTCCCAATTGCCATCTTCGGTAATATTAAAGTAATCCAACAATATCGGATTTGCACCAACTACAGCTTCAAAATCGGCTTTGCTCCAAACATAAAATTTACCTTCTACACCTTCGCTGTCAGCGTCTAAAGCAGCATAAAATAAGCCATCGGGCGATGTCATTTCTCTATCTATCCAATCTATAGTTTGCTTAATTACCGCAACATACGGTTCAAGCTTTAAACATTGATAAGCCTCGGCATATAAACTTATTAGCTGCGCATTATCGTAAAGCATCTTTTCAAAATGCGGCACGTGCCATTGTCCATCTACCGAGTAACGGGCAAAACCACCACCAATCTGGTCGTAAATACCACCTGTAGCCATCGCTTCTAGCGTAGTCATTACTTGCATCATCACAGCTTGGTCGTCTTTTAAAAATGCATAACGCAGCAAAAACGACCAGTTGTTGGGTAAAGGAAATTTTGGTGCTCTATTGTATCCGCCTTCAATTGGGTCGAAATTACGTTTCCAAGGCTCTACAATTTCTACCAGTTGCGCTTCGCTAAAGGTTAGTTCCTTATTACCTGCCTCTATCAGCTCTGCTTGCTGCAAACCTTCCGTTAATCGCTCTGCGTACTTTACCGCTTTTTCTGGTTCCTTTTCCCACAAATTTGCCAAGTTCAATAGAATATTAATCCAATCTGGCTTGCGGAAATAGGTTCCTCCGTAAATTGGACGTTGGTCTGGTAAGCAAATCGCATTTAACGGCCAACCTCCGTTGCCATTCATCAATTGCACAGCCATCATGTAAATTTGATCAATATCTGGGCGTTCTTCTCGATCTACCTTAATGCAAACAAAATGCTTGTTCATTACTTCGGCCACCTCATAGCTTTCGAAACTTTCGTGCTCCATTACATGGCACCAATGGCAAGCCGAATAACCTACGCTTACAATAATCAACTTGTTTTCATCTTTCGCTTTTTTTAGCGAAGTTTCGCTCCACTCGTACCATTCTACAGGGTTATAAGCATGTTGCAATAAATAAGGAGATGAGGCGTGGATAAGTGAATTAGGTTCTTGCATATTGTAAAGGTATAAGGTTTACGGCGTAAGCTATAAGGTTTTGAAAAAGTTTTTGTGAATAAATGCCTCTTTAAATTGGAGACTGAAAATTATCAAATTTAGGCTTGCGATTAGCTATCGTTTTTCTACTTTTAGGTAAATGTTGTGACCTATGGAATTAGCCGAAAATGTACTGTTTAACGCAATTAAAGAAATTATCGTTCAATCTAGATTGAGGGTATTTCGCATGGCTAACTCTGCGCTTTTAGAGTCTTATTGGCACATAGGAAAACTTATTGTTGAAGACGAGCAACAGGAGAAACATCGGGCAGATTATGGTAAAGCAACTTTAAAGGTTTTATCTAAGCAGCTAACGCTAGAGTTCGGTAAGGGATTTGATGAAAGCAATCTACGGAATATAAGGAGTTTTTATAGAGCATTTCCAATTCGTGACGCATTGCGTCACGAATTGAGTTGGACACATTACCGACTACTTTCAAGATTAGATAGTGAAGAAAAAAGAGATTATTATATTAAAGGTATCATCAGTAGCAATTGGAATAGTAGGGAACTTCAACGACAGATCAATTCATTATCTTTCGAAAGAACTTTGACTAATGCAAATTCGACAACACCTAACATCCAAGATTTTATTAAAGACCCATATATTTTCGAATTTTTAGGAATAAACCCAGAAGCTTCTACCACAGCAAGAAATTTAGAAACGGCAATTATAGACCATTTACAAAAATTCTTACTCGAATTTGGAAAAGGATTTGCATTTGTAGCCAGGCAACAGCACATTGTAACGGATACTTCCGACTTTTATATCGACCTTGTGTTTTACAACTATATCTTAAAATGCTTTGTCATCATCGATCTAAAAACTGGAAGTTTAAACCATCAAGATATTGGACAAATAGATATGTATGTAAGGATGTATGACGATTTGAAAAAAGATAAAGACGACAATCCAACAATTGGCATATTGCTGTGCTCTGAAAAAGATGAAACCATTGTAAAATACTCCGTGCTTAACGATAAAAACCAGCTTTTTGCTAGCAAATATCTTTTATACCTGCCAAAAGAGGAAGAGTTAAAAAACATTATAGAACAAGATAGACTTAGATTTGAATTAGACAATTAAACAGTAACAAATCTCTCATTACTCAAATCGCTATACGCAATACAAATTATGAAAATTACCCACACCGAAATTTATCGTTTTAGTATCCCGATGGAACCTTTTGTAATTGCCACCGGCACCATGCACTTTGCGCAAAACGTTTTGATAAGGATTTTTACCGATGCAGGTATTCATGGTAGCGGCGAATGCTCGGCTTTTCCAATGATTGTTGGCGAAACTCAAGAAACTTGCTTGGCAATGGCCAAAGACTTTGCTGCAATTTTAAAAGGGAAAGATCCATTGGATATTCCGGCGAGGATGGATGATTTGCTAGGCTACGCAGCTCACAACCCAACTATTAAAAGTGCTTTTGATATGGCGCTTTTTGATATTGCTGCTAAAAATACCAACCAACCACTGTATCAGTTTTTAGGCGGGCACAAGCGCACCATAGAAACCGATATGACTTTGGGTATTGGCACGCCAGAGCAAATGGCCGCAAAAGCCGTAGAACATGTAAATAATGGTTGTAGCATTATCAAAATTAAACTAGGAAAAAAAGTTAACGAAGATATTGAACGTGTAGCCGCCATTAGAAAAGCCGTGGGCGATGAAATTACTTTACGCTTAGATGCTAACCAAGGTTGGAGTTTTGATGATGCGCTTTTTGCTTTAACAGAACTAGAGAAATTTAATATCGAATTTTGCGAACAGCCTATGCGTACTTGGTTTGATGATAAACTTCCTGAACTAAATGTAAATTCTCCAATAGCGTTAATGGCCGATGAAAGTTGCTATAACCACCACGACGCAAGAAAACTCATCAACTCACAGTCTACAACTTTTTTGAATATCAAGTTTGCTAAATCTGGAGGAATTTTAGAAGCTCAGAAAATACATGAAGTTGCTTTACAAAACGGTGTAAAATGTATGATTGGAAGTATGCTCGAAAGCAGATTGGCGCTAACGGCCAATCTACACTTTGCCTTAGCTAGCCCTAATGTGGTGTATTTTGATTTAGATACTTGCCTACTCGGCCACTTGGTTGATCCCGTTGTTGGTGGCTTAACTTACCAAGGTTTTATGCTCGACGTGCCCGATACGCCAGGTATTGGTGCCGAAGCTGATGAGTTTTTCTTAGAAAAGTGTGAAAGTTGGGTTGTTTAGGAACCAGTTGGCAGTAGCCAGTTATCAGTTAAGTTGTAAGGAGCCATAACCTTCTAACATTTCAACTTTACAGCCTTCCTACTTTACACCTGTCTAACATTCCGTTAACAATCTACGAAGAGTTTCGGAGTTTTGTCGATAAAAATTGGGCGTTGGTCGATTACTCCTAATTTGCGTGCAACGCTTTGAAGTGGTTTGCGTCTTACTAACAAAACACAAATAAATTACGAACCGCCCCGTAATTAAATCATCATCAAAAACTCACAAATGATGATTTAATTATGGCAAGGAAAATTTGACCACTAAAAACAAAATCAACAACAAATGAAACAAAGAACTTCTTCGCTATTCGCTATCGGGATTTTAGCTTTAGCCCTTACCACATCTTCTGTTTATGCAAACAACGAAGTAAACGGCACCATTACCTACCGTACTACAGACCAAGCCGCCCCTAAAAAATTAGTTATTTCGGGCAATGTAGAAGTTACTTTAGTGCAAGACCACGACAGCAAAAAACTGTACACTAATGATGGTACAGCAAAAGCTAGAGTTTACGCAACAGACGATGCCATCTATGTTTCTACCAAGAAAAACAGCGAGACTGCAAAAATCACACTTTATGTGGGTAATGTTTACCGCGTAGATGTGGCCGGCAATGCAGTAGTAAATACCAAAAACACCCTAAATGCGCAACATTTACAAATCATTATCCAAGACAACGCCAAAGCAGAAATTAGCTCAAATACCGAAAGCTTATACACCAAACTAAGTAATGAAAGCGCTTTGAAATTAACAGGAAATACCCAATTACATGCGGTATCTACCAATGAGTTAGCCAGCTTAAACACCAAAAACTTTAAAGCTACCAAAACAGAAGTAGAGAAAAGAAATTCGGCAGATTACGCCAAGACAAAATAAGCATTACACACGCAAATGTGAGCGCTATATCGTTTAGGTATAGCGCTTTTTTTATGCAACGATAAATCTATATATTAGCAACTAACTTAATTGGGCGAGCATGAAAAATATTACGGATAGACACGAATATATTCTCCAGAAACTAAAGGAAGACGGTAAAGTAAACATCATAGAGCTTATTAATTTGATGAAAGTTTCGGGCGTTACCATACGCAAAGACTTGAAAATGCTTGAAGACAAAAACCTCTTATTTAGAACCAGAGGTGGGGGATCTATCAAAAACCCTTATGCCAGCGATAGGAGCATTTATGAAAAAGAATTAATTAATGCCGACGAAAAGCAACGCATAGCCAAAGCTGCGCTCAAACTTATCAAAAATACAGATTGCATTACCATTGGTTCTGGATCTACGGTATTTGAAATTGCACGGTTTTTAAATCCTACAGAACATATTACCGTAATTACACCCGCGTTAAAAGTTGGTTTAGAGCTAAGTAATAGAACTAATATTGAAGTATTGCAACTAGGAGGAATGATTAGAGCCAATTCATCGTCGGTAGCGGGCAACTTTGCCGAAAAAATATTGGAAGAAATTTCCTGTGGTATTTTATTTTTAGGTGTTGATGGCATTGACCTTGATTTCGGTTTTTCGATAACCAATTTAGCCGAAGCTGCACTAGACCAAAAGATGATTGAAACCGCACAAACAGTGGTAATATTAGCCGATAGCACCAAATTTGATAAGCGTGGCTTGGGCAAAGTTTGTACTTTCGATCAAGTGGCGTACGTAATTACCGACGATAAAGTACCTGACATTATCGTGCAACAAATTGAAGAAAAAGGAGTAAAAGTGATTATTGCGTAACGCAAATCAATTATATCTTTTCTTTTCCCAAATATTTATGTTGTGGTGTTTTCTTTGGTACACTATTTTTAATCGCATTGGCAACTTCTACAGGCAAATCTGATTCTAAAATATCTGCACCGCCTTTAAAAACATCAATATAAGCTTTAGCTCTTTCTTCGGGCGTAGCTAACTTATCATAAGTAGGCGCCGATGAAATCATTACCATTACTCCTTTATCTTGCAAAAGCTTCATCAGCTCCTTATTTTCAGGCGTATATTCTGGCCCTATATAAGCAATAATACTTTCCCAAGGGATATTTGCCTTAACATATTCATCATAAGCTTTCTTCGTTTTAATATGTACAGAAAGCATCCAGTTTGGATTTTGATCTAGATAGAAACGAGCTTGTTTGGCATTATGAACCGTTAACATCACAGCTTCATTGTTACATTCTTTCAAAATACGAGCCGTTATTTCTAAAGGCACATCTTTTTTATCTAAATTCATTACCGTACGTCCCTTGCTCCATAAAATCGCCTCTTTTAAAGTTGGTATTTTAGCATCGGTTACATTTCCTTCCGGATCTTTAAGCCGCAATTTCTGTAATTCGGCATAAGTATAATCCGATAATTTGCCTTTACCATTTGTGGTGCGTTCTAAGGTAGCATCGTGCATTAACACAGCTACGCTATCTTTGGTTAGTCTAGGATCTATTTCAAAAAAAGACGGCATATATTTTAAGGTATTGGCAAAAGTTTCCATGGAGTTTTCTGGAAAGCCTTTGGTCATACCGCCCCGGTGCCCGCTAATAATTGGAAAGTTATTTTTCCCATGTTTAAAGAAAGCTTTCAGTTCTTTTACATCTTTAAATTTAAGCACATTGATTTCCTTTTTTTGAGCAAACGCCTCAAAAGAACACCAGCAACTTAATAATAGTAGCAGTTTGTTAATAGAAAATTTCATTGTTATGTTGCTGTGTAAAGTACAAATATCAATTACTGGTATAAAGAAACAGAGAAGTTGCTGTCTTCGTCATTTTCCTCTAGCACCTCATTCTTTTTAGGGATAAAAATACTTAGGCAAAGTAAACTCCACTTTAAAAAGCGGTTAACATAAAAAAACCTCCAAACTTTACAGCAAGGAGGTTTCAAATGCGAGTTAAATGAATCTATTTATTCAATTCCGCAAAGTATTTATGGAACAAAGGCAAAGTTTCTATTCCTTTGTAATAGTTATAAATGTCGTATTTTTCGTTTGGCGAGTGTAGTGCATCACTATCTAAACCAAAGCCAAACAATACCGATTTAATACCCAATACATCTTCAAACAATGCTACAATTGGAATACTGCCACCGCCACGAGTAGGAATTGGCTTTTTACCAAAACTATCTTCAATAGCTTTTTCGGCAGCACGATAGGCAACGCTATCTGTTGGCGTTACCACCGGCTCGCCACCATGATGAGGCGTTACCGTAACTTTTACTCCTTTTGGCGCAATCTTTTCAAAGTGTTTGGCAAAGATCTCACTAATTTCGTCCGAATTTTGGTTAGGCACCAAACGCATAGAAATTTTAGCATTGGCCTTGCTTGGCAATACCGTTTTAGCGCCTTCGCCAATGTAGCCGCTCCAAATACCATTTACCTCTAAAGTTGGTCTTGTACCAGTACGCTCTAAGGTAGAATAGCCTTTTTCGCCCCACTCGGCATCAATAGCTAAATCTTTTTTATATTCTTCCAAATCAAATGGCGCAGAGTTTAATGCTGCTTTTTCGGCATCGCTTAACTCAACAACCTTATCGTAAAATTCTGGAATAGTGATGTGGTTATTCTCATCGTGCAAAGAGGCAATCATTTTACAAAGAATAGTAGCTGGATTAGCCACTGCACCGCCATAAACGCCAGAGTGTAAATCTCTATTTGGGCCTACCACTTCAACTTCCATATAAGCCAAACCACGCAATCCCGTTTCTATCGAAGGGTTTTCCATACTGATCATCGAAGTATCAGAAATCAAAACCACATCAGCTTTTAAGCGCTCTGTATTTGCTTTCACGAAAATACCAAGATTTGCAGAGCCCACTTCTTCTTCGCCCTCGATCATGAATTTTACGTTACAAGCCAAGGTATTGGTTTGCATCATCAGCTCAAATGCTTTAACGTGCATATAAAATTGGCCTTTATCATCGCAAGCACCGCGAGCATAAATTTTACCATCACGTACGGTTGGTTCAAATGGAGGCGTGTGCCATAATTCCAACGGATCTGCTGGTTGTACATCATAGTGCCCGTAAATTAAAACCGTTGGCAAACTAGCATCTATAATTTTTTCGCCATACACAATTGGGTAGCCTGCAGTTTCGCAAATCTCTACGTTATCTGCTCCAGCATCTTTCAATTTCTGAGCAACAAAATCGGCAGTTTTCAATACATCGCCTTTAAACTTAGGGTCGGCACTTACCGAAGGAAAACGCAACAACTCAAAAAGCTCGTCTAAAAAACGTTGCTTGTTATCTTCTACATATTTCTTTATCTCTTGCATAAGATTTATATTTTGCTGCAAATATAGGGATTTTGAAAAGAGCTAACGATTTAAAACACCGATAAAAAACTTATGATACTGACCTAACAAAGCTTGGTTTTTATTACTTTTACCTATCATAAAATATGATTTCATGAAAAAGCTTGTTATATATCTGTTGCTTATTTGCGTTGCTGTGGTGTGTTCGTCGTGGGGCTTTTTTTCGCATAAGCGGATAAACCAATTGGCTATTTTTACTTTGCCCGAAGGGATGGTTGGTTTTTACAAGAACAACCACAAATACATTACCGAACACGCCGTAGACCCCGATAAACGACGTTATGCAGATACCGCCGAAGCACCTAGACATTTCATTGATGTAGAAAACTACGAAAGCAACATTGACAGCATACCCGAAAAATGGAACGATGCCGTAAAAAAATATGGCGAAAAACATCTCGCTAAAGAAGGTATTGTGCCTTGGCACATACAACGGGTTTATTACAACTTGGTTAGGGCATTTAAGGAACGCGACTCGGCAAGAATTTTGCGTTACTCTACCGATCTTGGGCATTACATAGGCGATGCACACGTACCCTTGCACACCACACGCAACTATAATGGGCAGCTCACTAACCAAACTGGCATACATGGCTTTTGGGAAAGCAGGGTGCCGGAGCTTTTCTCGAAAGACTATAATCTCTTAGTGGGCAAAGCCAGCTACATAGAAGACCCACTTAAAGAGGCATGGAAAATTGTAAAAAACTCGCATACGATGGTAGATACCGTACTTAGCTTTGAAAAAAAACTAAGTGAAACTTTTCCGGCAGACCAAAAGTATGATTTCTCTATGCGTGGAAAAAACGTAATGAAACAATATTCCGTAGCCTACACCAAAGCTTATCAAGATATGATGAATGGCATGGTAGAGCGACAAATGAAGTCATCAATTATTAAGGTAGGCTCGTTTTGGTACTCTGCCTGGATAGACGCCGGCCAGCCCGATTTGAGAAATATGATTAGAATTGAAGCTACCATTGAAGATAAAAAACAAACAGAAAAGATAGACCAAAAGTACCAAGAAGGTAAAATTATTGGCAGGGAGTTTTAACTGGAATTGGGTTAATTGGTTAACTGTTGAACTGGTTAATTGCGACCGCTAAGCCAATCATTAATTTAAGGAACTTTATGTCAGTCTGAGCTTGTCGAAGACTTTTTCTAGCAGTCGAAAACCCCAAAATATTTGTCCTTCGACAGGCTCAGGATGACAATATTCTAGGTTTTTCTCTTTAACTTAATGAACATTAATTGCTACACTTTACGATGTGCTGATAGTTAATGATTAAAACTCTCAGCCAATTAATAGTTAACGAATTATGGGTCTTAATCTTGACTAACTGACCCTGAAATAAATTCAGGGTGACTGTACGAGCAGTTCATCATGCTGAATTTATTTCAGCATCAGCTTTTAGGTTTATTTTTGAAAATCACATTTTCGGTATAAACATTTAACTTTCTGATAAACAGTTAAAAACATCCATAACTAACGTAAGTTAACCGATTAAACAAATCAACGATTAAACCTACTTAATTTCTTCTTCTATTTGTTGCTCCACAGGTTTTTTAGAGAAAAGCGATTTGAGAGCTCCATAAATTACTGGCACAAAAGTACCTACGGCAATAATCAATACTAAGATTTCGAAATTCTTTTCTACAAAAGGAATTTTACCTAATAAATAGCCGGCAAACAACAAACTGGCAATCCAACCAATACCACCTACAATGTTATAAAATTGAAATTTACCTATAGACATTCTGGCTGCACCAGCCACAAACGGCGCAATGGTTCTTACAATTGGTAAAAAACGGCTAAAAACAATTGCTTTTGCTCCGTGTTTCTCGAAATACGCATGAGACTGATGGTAATATTTTAGCTTTAAAATTTTATTATTTTCCTTAAAAACCTTAATACCAAAATACTTACCTAATTGATAATTAAGCGAATTGCCTAAAATAGCCGCAGCAATTAGTATCAGGAGCATAAACCAAATGTTTAAACCTGTTCCTTCGCCAGCAACCAAGGCGCCCACGGCAAACAACATCGAATCTCCAGGTAAAAATGGCGTTACTACAAATCCTGTTTCTGCAAAAATAATCATGAATAGAATGAGGTAAGTCCACGTTCTATACTCTTGCATAATTTGCTCTAAAGTATCTTTTGTATTGGTAAGTAGCTGTACAAGTAAATCGAAAAATTCCACTGTTTTTTATTTTTTCACAAAAGTAAGGATATCGTTTAGATAAACACCTAATTTTTAAAATATGACTGCAATTAAATAAAAATGTCCCGATTTGGTCGGGACATTTTTATTTAAAGTTGCGGGTTATGAGTTACGTGTTATGGGACTAGACTGATAACCCAGAACTCATAACCCGTAACAAGTTTTAATAACTATTATTCAACATTACCGGCATTACCAACATCAATACATCCTCATTTTCATCGTTAGTTTGAGGAATCAACAAACCTGCTCTGTTTGGCGTAGAAAGTTCTAAAGTAACTTCTTCGCCACTTAAATTGTTTAACATTTCAATTAAGAAACGGGCGTTGAAACCAATTTCTAAATCTTCGCCATCATATTGGCAGCTTAAACGCTCGTGAGCTTCGTTAGCAAAATCTAAATCTTCGGAAGAAATATTTAACTCGCTACCGTTAATTTTTAAACGAACCTGGTGTGTAGTTTTATTAGCAAAAATAACTACCCTACGTAACGTATTTAAGAACAAAGCCCTATCAATTACCAATTTATTAGGGTTATTTGCAGGTATTACTGCTTCGTAATCTGGGTAACGCTCATCAATTAAACGGCAAATTAAATTGATATTTTCGAACTTGAAAAATGCACTGGTAGCGTTGTAATCAACCGATACATTTACATCGGTATTTGGTAAAGCAGCCTTTAACAAGGTCAATGCTTTTTTAGGCAAAATAAACGAAGAAGCTTTCTCAGCCTTGCTATCATTTCTTCTATAACGTACTAATTTATGTGCATCTGTAGCTACAAAAGTGATATTTTGCGGAGACAATTGGCAAAACACACCAGTCATTGCCGGGCGAAGTTCATCGTTACTTACTGCAAAAATGGTTTTGGTTATTGCTTCACTTAAAACCGTTGCTGGTAAATTAACCGAAGAGGCATTGTCTACCACCGGAATTTTAGGAAAATCATCACCATTTTCGCCACTTAACTTATATTTTCCGTCGCCTGCACTAATCTCTATAGCAAAATTATTATCATCTACATGAAAAGTAATAGGCTGATCTGGCAAGGTTTTCAACGTATCTAACAAAATTCTAGATGGAACCGCAACCTTACCTTCTTCCTTAGATTCTACAGGCAAAGAAGTGGTCATGCTAGTCTGTAAATCGGTTGCAGAGATAGTTAAATTTCCCTCTTTAATTTCAAACAGGAAATTTTCCAAGATAGGCAATACCGTGCTGCTACTCGAAGCACCATTAACGGTTTGTAAATGTTTTAATAATGTCGATGTGGATACTATAAATCTCATAGCTTGTTTTATATAGACTCAAAAGTATGAAAATTACCTTGCATACTTGTGCTTGCGGTAATAATGTTGAAAAATTGCAAAACATATTAACAACGCAATTGGCAATACCGTATTTACCAATTGCCACTTCGTTTTTTCTGTACGCACCAAGGTTTTATCCAATGGCCTTATGGTAACTTCTTTATTTCGCAGTGCGATTAAATTATCTTCGTTTGTAAAATAATCTACAATATTGAGCAGCAGCGCTTTGTTACCAAAATTTTGCTGCGTATACCTATCAAAACCAAGTGGAAAAGGCGAGCCATCTGCCGCCACTTGGTTACGGAAAATATCGCCATCGCCCAAAACGATCATTTTGGTGGGTTTACTTTGCGCAGGCAAATTAAATTTCTCTGTAATACCTTCGGGTATTGGCCTATTTAAAAATACCGATTTAAAATTACCTTCTAATAACACCCCCACGCTTTTAGGCACACTAGTAAACGCCTTCTGCGTAGGTTCTTCTTCTACCATTTGCAGGTTAAACATTTTAGGAGAAGTGTAAACCTTATTGTAAGGCGATGTGGTTAAAATGATCCGCTTGTTCACATTTTTACTCCCAATAGTATCTACGGTGCTCGCAAATTCAGCTTTAATATTATCCAAATTCTTAACTACGTTATTGCTGGTATCGGGCAATAAAATTGGATAATACAACCACGGCGCCATCTGTATATCGCCCCTTGGTCCACCAGTAGCTATCGGTATTTCTGCACAATTTACATCCGCAATAATATCATAGTTTACACGAGCGCCGTACTCAAACAGCATATCGTCTAAATTAAGATTGTTGTTGGCAGCCATAAAAGATCTTCCGCTACGCAAACTATCCAGCTCCATACGTACCTGATCTATAGACCATAACACATGGCCGCCCTTCATCACAAAATAATTGATTTTGTATTTCTGCGCTTCCGTAAATATCTTTAAAGGCTTGGCAATTACCAACATTTTTAAACTATCTAAACCTTGCTTGGTAATAGAATCTAAGTTTACCCTACCCACCACATAACTATCAGCAAGCGCACTCATAGCATCAAATAAGTAAGCATCGCTCAGCTCTCCATTGCCTTCGGTAAAACCTATACGTGGGTTGTAACCAGAAATAACCTTTTTTAAGGATGAAGTAAATACATACTCCAAATTTTTGATGGAGTTATTGATGTTTTCCTCATAATTTGAAGCTTCGCCCCCTAAGTTTTGAAGCAATTTAACAGGCATACGCTTGCCATTGCTTTCTATTAAAGCCATCGGGAACACCAACTTTTCGGCAAATCCTGCATCGGTTTTAATATTGATATTGGTAGGTTTAATGCCCACTTGGTACAACTGCTGCATTACCGTATCCTGTTCTGTTGCAGTTAACCCAGATATTGGATCTACAAAAACCACCTTAAAGTTTACATTAGCATAAGCCTTGTAATCGGCTAACATATCTTTAGTGGCGTTACGCAAGCGTTTAAAAGCTGCCGGCATATCTCCGTCTAAAAAAACGGTTACCAAAACATCATGCTTGTTGCTCTTTAAAACTTCTTTAGTTTTTTCGGTAAGCGTAAAGCGTTTTTCTTTGGTAAAATCTATTCTGGTGTAAACAAACTGAGCCAAAACATTTATTAGCACCAATACCAAAACGAACAGCGAAAATCTAAGCCATCTAGTCTTTACTCCTTGTTCTTTGTTCCTTGCTCCCTTACCTACCATTTTCTACCTCCTATTGCCAACTTGGTTAAACCTAAAAACAAGGCCACAAAAGTGATGAAATAAACCAGATCTCTAGTGTCTAAAACTCCTCTACTGATAGATTGGTAATGCTCGTTAATCCCTAGATTTACTAAAGAGGTTGCTAAGCTTTCCAAAGCGGTAATTTTACTTAGCGAATCGAAACCACTGTAAGCAAAAAAGCACAAAAATACCGCTACCGCAAAAGCAATGATCTGATTTTTTGTAATGGACGAAGCAAAAACGCCGATGGCCGTAAACGCACTCCCTAACAAGAACAAGCCTATGTACGAACCAATTACCGCTCCAGCATCTATATTTCCTTTGGGCAAACCTAATTGCGAAATGCTGTAGTAGTACACCAAAGTGGGCAGCAAAGAAAAAAGTACCAAAACCATACAGGCCAAATACTTGGCCAAAATAATTTGCATATCAGTAAGTGGCCGTGTAGCTAACAACACATAAGTGCCTTCTTTTCTTTCTTCGGCAAAAGAACGCATAGTAATGGCCGAAATAAGGAACATAAACAGGTAAGGAACTAAGCTAAAGAAACCATCCATTTCGGCATAGCCGTACTCTAAAATAGAGGTATCTGGAAAAAACCAAAACATTAAACCACAGGCCAGCAAAAATATGCCAATGGTAATGTAGGCCATAGCCGAACTGAGGAAACTGAATAATTCTCTTTTAAATACTGCTAACATGCTTTGGTATAGGATTGCCGAAGTTATACAATATCTGTTAAAACAAAAAAGCCCTTCCGAAAAATCGGAACGGCTTTAATTATTTTTTATTTCTTCTTAGAAGTTGAAGCCTAGGCCAACAGAGAAAACTTTGTTTTTGGTAGTGCCTTCGCTACTATTTTCTGTAGTGCTTAACCCTAAGCCATAGCCTGCGTGCAAATTTAGTCCATTGCTCAGTTTATATCCACCTAAGAAATTTAAACCAAACTCCATTCTTTTTAACTGCCCTTCCTCAGAACCAAATTCAGCATCTAATTTTTGATCTCCAGCTTTCATATTGGCAGACAAAGCATAAGCCGCATAAGGACCTGCACCTACAAAAAACTTTCCGGTGCCTGCATTAAAGTTTGCTAATAGATTTAAAGGAAGTTCTAAATAAGAATAATTAAACGTAACAGCATCAACTCCATCCAATTCTTCTGGATCAACACCAATTTGTTCCACCATTTCACTAAGGTCGAATTTACCGCCTTTACCTACATAGGTTAAGCCTGGTTGAAAAGAGAAAATAGGTGAAATGTTAATATCTGCTATACCACCTACATAAAACGATGTTTTAGATGAAGTATTTACCGAAATACCCATCGAAGAAAGAGTAATACTTGGAAAAGCAACACCAGCTTTAACTCCAAAAGAAACAGGTTTGTCTTGAGCGTTAACAGCAGTGGTTAAACCAGCTGCGAGCGTTAATAATAGAAAAATTTTTTTCATTTTAATTTGATTATTTTTTTGATTGTTAATTAATTAGATGCAAAACTATAAATTTAGTACAAATAAAAAAGCCCAATTTTAAAAAACAGGGCTTTCATTATAATATTTTATAATTTATTGCTTATAGGCCGAACGCATAAGCCAATCTTAAGCCTACAAAAGATGAAGAACCATCTTTGGACCAAGTTTCATAACGTACACCAAAATCTAAGCTTGATTTATCTGCCAATGAAAATGAAGCGCCTAAGCTAGGAGCATAAGCAAATGCAGTACCCATTCCTTCTTCTGTGGCAATTGCAGCACCTAATTCTGCAGCACCATAAAAGTTACCACCAAAGTAGTATTTACCACCTGCTTTCACTGGAATGAAGCCATAGCTAGTCTTTCCGCCAAACGCTTTAACTGCATCTTTTGTGTCTCCCGTTAACATGTTAGATAAATAACCTGCAGAACCAGTAATGTTAAATGATTTTGCAACTGGGTGCTCATACTGCAAAGATCCTCCTACAATCATATTGTCTTCAGAACCTTCTCCTGTAGGAAAACCAAATTCAGCACCAATGCTTAATTTTCTAACTGCACCTTCTGTTTGCGCATTAGCAGCTAAACCTAAGCCAGCCACAAGAGCAAATGATAATAATAATTTTTTCATTTTAAGTAATTTAAATTTGTTTTAATGATTAATAATCGCTCCAATAGAAGCAACAATACTGCCAATCGTTACAAAAGCACATCAAAAAAATTACAAACAAATGAAAATCAGCGAAATATTTTTTACTACAAACCAAAAACGTAGCCTAATTTTAAACCAATAAAACTAAAACTTGTGGTTTTTAGTGTAGAAGTTGCCCCATAACTGGCATTTGTCCAAGCTTCGTAACGCAAACCAAATTCTAGTTTACTATTCGAGCTGCTTGTTTTAATATAGGTTCCAAACCCTGGCGACCAAATGAAGGAAGTTTTAGAGGCGCCGCCGACATGAAAAGCAGCTCCCGCTTGTCCTTCTATATAAAAATCTTGGCTTGGGTAATGCTTAAAACCCAGCTTAACTGGCACAGCTGCTATGTTCGCTAATTTAGTCCCTAATTTTCTTTTGGTTAAAAACAGGTTATAACCTCCATTAGCGGTAATGGCATACCTATCGGCAATGCCAATTTCGGCTTTTATAGCGCCACCAAAGCCCACACCACTAATGCTAGAAGCATTGCCAGTAGGCAGGTTAATTTCTGGAGCCAAACCAATTTTGATTTGTTGAGCCTGCACATTAAACGAAAGTAGTGCAGCTACAAAAAACACAGCAATGAATAGCTTAAATTTCATATCAATGGGTAAACTTAAAGTGGATTTCTTAAATAACGTGAGTTCGGGTTAAGTATTTTTACAATTCTTGAGAAATTCGCATTGAACGTATTTTTTTTAGCTCGCCGCCGCTGGGCTCTTACTTTTTGACCGCAAAAAGTAACAAAAACTCTCGGCTGCTTATTTTTCTTTCAAAGAAAGTGCTTTGGCTTATTGCTGCGACCCGAAAATAAGAGACCGAAAATTAGCTGAACGAAGATTTGATGCGCTATCGCTAGCAAATAGCATAATTTTCTTATCCCCGAACTCACGTTAAATAGCAATTAATTATTTCGTTAATTTTTTAAAAATATCTTCCAAAGAAGCACCAGAATGTTCTTTTTTAAGATCAGCAATAGAAGCATTGGCTACCAAAATACCCTTGTTAATGATAATGACATCATCGCAAAGCGCTTCTACTTCTTGCATGATATGTGTAGAAATAATTACGGTTTTATCCTTACCTAAGTTTTTAATCAATGCCCTAATATCGGCTAACTGATTAGGATCTAAACCCGATGTTGGCTCATCCAAGATCAGCACCTGCGGTTGGTGGATAATGGCTTGTGCCAAACCTACCCGCTGCTTGTAACCTTTAGATAGCATCCCGATTTTTTTGTGCTGTTCTTGCGTTAAACCAACTAGCTTAATTACTTCTTCTACCCTTTGCGATCTATTCTTTAGCCCGTAAGTTTCGGCAACAAAGCCTAAAAACTCACGAACATACATATCCATATACAAAGGGGTATTTTCTGGCAGGTAGCCAATCAGTTTTTTAATTTGTAACGACTCTAATTGGATGTCTTTACCAGCAATTTCGGCTTGGCCAGCAGTAGGCTGCAAATAACCAGTCAGCATTTTCATGGTGGTAGATTTACCCGCACCATTTGGGCCTAAAAAACCTAATATACGCCCAGGCTTTGCTTCAAAACTAATTTGGTTTACGGCCTTTTGCTCGCCATAATGTTTGGCTAAATTTCTTACTACTACACTCAAAATATTATCGCTTTAAGTTTCTTAAATGCAACTGTTTTTCGTTACGATAGGCATCTAATTGCTCGCCGGCTAACACTATATCATCGGTAGAAAGCACATCGGCACCATTGGCTACCAAATTGCGATATACTTGTCTGTTTTTATTTGCCCTTGCACTCCTATCCAAGTTGCCCATGGTACCTAAAATAGTACTAATGCCTTTGCTGTTTAGATATTTATAAAGGCTTTGATTTGGTTCGGCAACACCCACAAAGGCAACAATCTTATCATTGGGCACACCCATTTGGTTCAAACGCTCTAAATCTTCGGGGCTTTTTACTGTTGCCGAAATCATCAAATCTGGTGCTAACTCGTGTACCTTTGCCGCCTGGTTAGCGTTATAAGTAATGATGATGGAATTAGTTTCTGATTTAGTTTTGCGCACCGCAGCAATAATGCTCTCGTAGGGCACTCCCCTCTTGATATCAATAGTGAAAAGCACCTTATTTTTGCCCCAACGTAATACTTCTTCTAGTGTAGGAATTTTAAAATCGGTTACTTCTCCATCGTCGTCTTTTAACGTAAACTTTTGTAGCTCGCTGTAAGTATATGACGAAACTGAGCCTGTACCCGTAGAAGTTCGGTCTAGTTTATCGTCATGCATAATTACTAAGGCAGAGTCTTTACTTAAAGCCACATCAAACTCAATAATAACAGGCTGGTAAGTAGTGGCATTCTCAAAAGTTTCGATAGCATTTTCTGGAAAACCCGCCATTGGGCCACCTCGATGCGCACTTAACAATGGGTAAGGCCTTGTTTTTCTATTAAAAAAGCTTGAAATTCTTTAGCCGTTTTAAAGCTGATGTAATGATGTTTAGCTGGCGCAATGCAGGCAAGCCCAGCTAATGCAATAGCTAAAAATAAGAGTTGTATTTTTTTCATCTTTTTGTTTTTTTAACGATGATGAAGTGCAAAGTTAGTTTTTGTTTTAGCAGTCAAAAAAATTTAAGGATGTTTAGTTGTAGAAAATGTATCACCTCTTCAAAAAACTCCAAACAGAGTCGTCTTTTTTATCTTTTTTATCTTGCATAAGTCCAGCCACAACTTGATCTAACAAATCTTCATTCTCGCTAACCAATTTATCGGCAAGCGAAATAATTTTTTGAATGTTATGGGGTGTAGCGGCATCCATAGCGGGATCAATTGAGGATAAATTATTAGGCTCTATACGAATGTAATTACCACTTTTTTTAACAGAGTGAAAAAGCTGTTTCATAAAATAATCTGTGCTCTCGGCAGAACTGCTACTCATGATATCTACCAGCGCCGGACCTATAGAAATTGCTCGTTTCTTTTTAAAATCTTCGTAGTTGTAGGATATTTTAGATAAACCTGTACCCAGAGATAGCACCCAAAAATCATCTATTTTGTAGGTATTATAATTTTTAATAACCTCCAGCAAAGCCGATAGCGATGGATTGTGTGCAAACACGCCTCCATCTACCAAAGGATAGCGTGTTTTTGCTAGTGAAAAAATTTCTGCCACAGAAAAATAAGTTGGTGCAGCAGAAGTAGCTCTACAAACGTCTCTAATGAAGAAATCGCGAGAATCTCCATTAGAAATTGCCTTTTGTTGGCGAAACAAATGGTTTTTACGGAGCTCAATATCATACGCAGTAATGATACAAGGCCTGATCAATTCGCTTAATTTTTTATCTCCGAAATAACCATAAAGCACTTTTTCTAAAATTGTGGCATCATAAAGCTCGCTCAACAAACCAAATTTACTAAGGAAACGCCGCCATGGTTTTGCGGCAAATATTTCTACTCCATGGTTAAGGTATATATCGAGCGCTTGCTTTGCGCTATATTTTTGCTTGGTGGGTTCATCATCGCTAGGGCACAATAGTATAGATAACAAGATACCACCCGTGCTTGTGCCTGCAAAAAAATCGAAATAATCGGTAAGACGGGCGTTGGGGTTCTGGGTTGCTCGCTGGATTTTATCTTCCAATGCTACCAAAATCATCCCTGGTATAATACCACGAATACCACCGCCATCTATGGAAAGTATCCTCTTCATTTTATATTGTGCTTTGTAAATTACCGAATGTAGGAAAAAATTAGGTTTATTCCTTTTTTAACCATGCAAGAGATTTAAGGTTTTATATCTCTCTACGTACTTTGCGAAAACTTTAGAAACTTTGCGGTTATTTTCGTTTTTTTTTTATAACAAAGGATGTTTAAGTTTGAAAATATCGGTATGATTATTTTTAACGCAAAGGATGGAAGAGTTTCGCAAAGAACGCAAAGTTTGAAATGTTAACATTTGTTAATTAAACCTGATAGGAATGAAAAGCCCGCAAGCGAGCGTAGCGAGTGCGGACTTGTAATGTATAGCAGGGCTTTCGGAAGCGATGGAACCGTTGCTTTGCTTTTCAAAACATTTTAAAGCGCTTATCTTATAACTTTTAACTTTTAACTTTTAACTTTGACGCCACTATGGCTCAAAAAAACAACGACGAAATTTTTAAAAACGTAATATCACATGCAAAGGAATACGGTTTTGTGTTCCAAAGCAGCGAAATATATGATGGTTTAAGTGCGGTTTACGACTACGGCCAATTGGGTGCCGAACTGAAAAACAACATTAAAACCTATTGGTGGAAAGCAATGGTGCAAATGCACGAGAACATTGTAGGTCTTGATTCTGCCATTTTTATGCATCCTAAAGTATGGAAAGCCAGCGGACACGTGGATGGTTTTAACGACCCGATGATTGACAATAAGGATAGCAAAAAACGCTACCGTGCTGACCAATTATTGGAGGATAAAATTGCCAAATACGAAAAAGACGGCAAAACCGAAAAGGCTGCAAAATTGCAAGCTGACATGGATGATGCTTTGAAAGCTGAGGATCTGCCTCGTTTAAAAGTATTGATTGAAGAGCATGAAATTGCTTGCCCAGTGAGTGGCACTAAAAACTGGACTGATGTACGCCAGTTTAACTTGATGTTTGACACGCAGTTTGGCGCCATGGCCGATGGTAGCGAGAAAGTTTACCTACGCCCAGAAACGGCTCAAGGTATTTTTGTAAACTTTTTGAACGTACAAAAAACGGGCAGGATGAAAATTCCGTTCGGGATTGCGCAAATTGGTAAAGCTTTTAGAAATGAAGTAATTGCCCGTCAGTTTATTATGCGTATGCGTGAGTTTGAACAAATGGAAATGCAATTCTTTGTGCGCCCAGGCGAGGATAAAAAATGGTTCGAATACTGGAAAGAAGCTCGTTTGAAATGGCACAAAGCTTTGGGCACAGCACCAGAGAAATACCGTTACCACGATCATGTGAAATTGGCGCATTATGCTAACGCGGCTACAGATATTGAGTTCGAATTCCCGTTTGGATTTAAAGAGGTAGAGGGTATTCACAGCAGAACTGATTTTGATTTAACGCAACACCAAGAGTTTAGCGGTAAAAAAATGCAGTATTTTGATGCTGAACTGGATGAAAACGGCAAACCTTATGGCAACTACGTTCCTTATGTAATTGAAACTTCGATTGGTTTAGACAGAATGTTCTTGTTAACGATGATTAACGCATTGGAAGAGGAAGATTTGAGTACGCCAGAAAGACAAGACAGCAGAACCTTATTACGTTTGCATCCTGCCTTAGCGCCAATTAAAGCGGCTATTTTCCCATTAACTAAAAAAGATGGCTTACCAGAGAAAGCTCGTGAGGTAATGGATGCGCTGAAATTTGATTTCAACTGTATTTACGAAGAGAAGGATGCGATTGGTAAACGCTACCGCAGGCAAGATGCGGTGGGCACGCCTTTCTGTATCACGGTAGATCACCAAACGCTAGAGGATAATACGGTTACCATCCGTCATAGAGATACGATGGAGCAACAACGTATTGAAATTAAAGATTTGCACTGGACTATTGAAAGCAAAGTAAGTTGGAGAAGTTTGCTGAGCCAATCATAAATATTTAATCCCGACCTAAAAAATCGGGATTTTTTTGCTACATCTTTAAGCTCGCCGCTGCTTGTCTCTTACTTTTTTTCAGAATTTCTTTCTGTTTTTAATTGCCTTCAAGCTTGCTTCGCAGGTTGACCGCAAAATTAACAAAACCGGAGTTTACGGAGCTCATCAGCTTTGCTGATAAACTCTCGGTTGCTTATTTATTCCGTTTTAGTATTTGTTTTGTTTGTCTTCATGCTTGCTCCGCAGGTTTCTTTTAAAGTGAGTGCCTTGGCTTACTGGCGCTACCCGAAAGGTGGGGAACCGAAAATAAGCTTAACAAAGGCTTGAAGCGCTATCGCTAGCAAAACACTTAATCTCTAAAGCTTAACTTACTTTATTGAATTTATATAATGCTATCCATAGCCTCTTCGCTCCTGGTAATTACAGCTCTATCTCCATTAACAATAATTGGACGTTGTATTAAAATTGGATTTTCATGCAGTGCCTTAACCCATTCCTCATCAGACAGTTCTTTACCTTTGTATTTTTCTAAATAAACCTTCTCCGTTTTACGAACAATATCAAAGGGTTTTAAATTCAACTTAGTTAAAACGTCCTTTAGCTCTTCAACGCTGGGTACATCTTCTAAATAGTTAATCACTTCAAAAGGCTCTCCACTTTGTGTGATTTCTTTTAACGCAATATTGCTCTTACTGCATTTGCTGTTATGATAAATGGTAATACTCATTACTTCTTGCTAAAATACCAATCGTGCTTTTCTACTTTAGTAATTTCTGGCTGCCCCACTTGATTTAAAATGCGCCTTGCGCCAACCAAAGTTTTAGTTTGGTACTCATCATAGTTTGTAGCCTCAGGCAAAATGCTACTAATTTTCACCATTCCTGCCGATTGGATAAACTGCCCCTCGCCCATGTAAATTGCAGTATGAGTAACACGACTTCCGTTTACACCTCTTCGCTTTGCAGCAGAGAAAAACATTAAATCGCCGGGCTGTAGGTTTTTTAGACACTTTTCTACACTAATCGAGTCGTTTTCTAAAACATCTAATTTCTCTCCAACCAGTGCTTGCTGCGAAGCATCACGGGGAATAATTACGCCGTTTAAAAAGTAAGCCGTTTTTGTAAAACCGCTACAATCTACCCCTTTAATTGAAGTGCCACCCCATAAATAAGGCACACCAAGTAAAGTTTGGGCAGTAGCTAAAATAGCATCGGCAGCGGGCAAAGGTCTATTAATCCATTGGTTGTAATCGGCAAGTTGCGCTGTTGGCACATAAGCCTCTCTCCCATCGGGAAAACCCACTTTGGTAAAAGTACCTTCAACTGTTAAAAGCTTCAAAATATTACCAGCTACCAAGTCAGAAACCCTTGCCGCACCAGTTTCGGCTTTTGTTAGAGCGTGGCCATAATCGTTCACAAAAACCACTTTTTTAGCTGCTTGCCATTCCTTAAATTTATTTTCGTTCATCAAAGCAATGGAGCCACCATCTGTCCATGCCAAATAACCATCTGGCGATTTCACTAAATAAAATCCGCCCTGTTTTTTAAGCACTTGTATGGGCGTACCCAAAAGGGTTTGTGTCATCAGCTCGGCGCCATGAAAAGGCTGGCTTCGGTTATTGGCAACAGAAATAGTAGTTACGCCATAAATTAAGTCTTTCAACTGCTTAGCAGGTAAAACCTCTACGTTTAGTCCGTCCTTCGCATCTTTAGGAAAAGATTTTTCAAATGCTGCTACTGCCTGTTTAGAGGTACTTTCTACAAAAACAGTATCCGCTTTAAAGCGAACTTGAAAATAAACCGTTCTTTTATCTGGAGCATACTTTTTTTGAATAGCATTTGCTATGGTGCGGTAAGCCGAGGTATCTATCTGCGAATAAGCTGAAACGCTAAGTATAATGCAAATCAAAAAGAAAAAACATCTTTTCATGTTGTAGTGTTAATGGGTTGTATTTTGTTTTCAACTAAGGTACAACTAAAAAGCTATTCCTATTTTTAGTAATCTAATCTTTACATAGATAATTAGGATAAGAATTTACTAACCTTAATTTTGAAATTATTGCATTAATTACCACCAAAAATTAAATCATATGCTTAAAAAATTACCTCTACCACTTTGGACCATTGCGTTACCCATTTTAGCTTGGCTCGCCTATTTTTTGCCTTTAAATGGTATTGGCGGTTTCGGTACTGCCATATTGGTAGTGCTTTTAATTGGCAGTGTGTTGGCCGCGGTACACCATGCCGAAGTAGTGGCACATAAAGTTGGCGAACCATTTGGAACCTTAATTTTAGCTTTGGCGGTTACTACTATCGAGGTTGCCTTAATTGTTTCGTTAATGCTTACAGGCGGCCCGGGAACCGAAGAACTGGCCAGAGATACTGTTTTCGCCGCTGTAATGATTATTCTTACTGGGATGATTGGGATTTGCTTATTAGTTGGTGGAGTTAAGTTTAATCAACAAGGATTTAGTTTCGACGGGGTAAAAGCGCCATTAGTTGCGCTAACAGCGATCTTAATGCTCACATTAGTGTTACCAAATTTTACCACTAGCGTAGATGGGCCTTCCTACACCAAAGCGCAACTGATTTTTGTATCTTTAATTTCTTTAGTGATTTATGGCACATTTATTTTAGTACAAACCGTTAGGCATAGAGATTTCTTTTTACCCCCAGTTAATACCGCCGATGAAGATGCGCATGCTGCTCCACCTACAAAAAGCACAGCGTTATTTAGTATGTTATTGCTATTAACCTGTTTAGGTATTGTGGTGCTGTTAGCCAAAGCACTCGCACCAGATATAGAAAATGCAATTGTGAACGCCGGAGCGCCAAAATCATTAGTTGGTGTAGTAATTGCAGCAGTAGTTTTATTACCAGAAGGCATAGCAGCGCTAAATGCAGTACGAAAAAACAGATTGCAAACCAGTTTAAACCTGGCGCTAGGATCTGCATTGGCAACTATTGGCCTTACTATACCTGCGGTTGCTATTGTATCAATCATATCGGGCTTAAATATTACTTTAGGAATAGACACCAAATCTATGGTGCTCTTGCTATTGGCTCAATTCATCTTAATGCTTTCGCTTGGCTCCGGAAAAACCAACATATTGCAGGGCGTGGTTTTATTAACTATTTTTGCGGCTTATCTGTTTACCATTGTGGCCCCTTAACGGCTTAAAAACAATAAACCAGATTTGTAAAAGTGTATAGATTAATGACTAAAAAACCAGCAAGCAGCAATTAAGGATGAGAAAATTAGCATTGCGCATCATCGATTTTTTCTATCCCCCTTTTAAAAATTGGTTTTCTATCGGCACATTTAGGTACATGGCAAGTGGTGGCTTTACTGCAGCCTCGGGTATTATTGCCTATTTTGTAATTTACAATTACGTGCTTCACCAACAGGCGGTACATGTTAACGGCTATTTAGTTACCGGTCACATTGCCGCTTTGGCTATCGAATCTGTTTTCACATTTCTAGTGGGTTTTACCCTTAATAAGTATTTGGTTTTTACGCAATCAAATTTAAAAGGACGTATACAATTGTTTAGATATGGCACGGTAGTTTGCACTAATATCTTACTCAATTATGCGCTAATGAAGATTTTGGTAGACGGTTTTATGTTTTACCCTTCTATTGCCAAAGCTTTAATTACTGTTGTGCTAGCCATTTTTAGTTATTTTTCTCAAAAGTGCATTTTCGTTTCGGGTAAAGAAAAATGTTTAATTTTTGAAGCGCAATGGCAGTACTACTAGGGCTCGCTAGTCCTGCTTTACGCTAAAATCTTTTTGCTACCGTTTTTGCAGCATACTCCTGTCATCCAGAGCTTTTCAATGGATAATTATGGCGATCAGCGTGACACACAAAAAGTATTTACGCTACAATCAGGGCTATTGTACAATTGTTATTGCGTCACTTGGCGTTTTTTGCCAACCTTTGCATTTCTTTGCGTTTAAAAATTTACCGCAAAGGTTTTAGCGTATTCGCAGAGAGCGCAAAGCAAAATTTAATGTAGTTATACTATTGAGCCAACTTCCTGCAGCCTTATCCCTAAAATGTAATCTTAGTCAATTTTCAACCAAAATAGCCTTATTTTCTTGCTTTCTAGTCCCAAATCAGCTAAATTTAGGGCAATTAATAAATGTATAAATGAGCGATTTTAACGACTTTAATAACGAGCAGGTTGCCAAATTACCCAAGCATTTGAGGCAATTTATAGTAGCGCAAAATTACGAGAAATACACGCCAATAGACCAAGCGGTTTGGCGTTATGTAATGCGCCAAAACTATAGTTATTTAAAGCATGTTGCTTATTACCCTTACATTAAAGGTTTGCAAAGAGCGGGTTTAAGTATCGAGTATATTCCAGATCTGCAAACCATGAACGACAATTTGGGCAAAATTGGATGGGGCGCCGTAACCGTTGATGGTTTTATTCCGCCAGCTGCATTTATGGAGTACCAAGCTTACCGTGTATTGGTTATTGCTGCAGATATCCGCCAGATAAACCATATTGAATATACGCCTGCACCAGACATTATCCACGAAAGTGCTGGTCACGCCCCTATTATTGCCGATACTGATTACAATGCTTACCTAAGTTACTTTGGCTCTATTGGTGCCAAGGCAATGTTTTCTAGCAAAGATTTCGAATTGTATGAAGCCATCCGTAAGTTATCTATTTTAAAGGAGGCGGTAAATATAGACGAAGTGGAAATTGCCAAAGCAGAAAAAGAACTCAAATTCATTTCAGAAAATATGGGCGAACCTTCGGAAATGGCTTTATTGGGGCGCTTACATTGGTGGACTGTAGAATATGGTTTGATTGGAACTTTGGAAAATCCGAAGATTTATGGCGCTGGCTTACTTTCTTCTATTGGCGAAAGTGCCACTTGTATGGATCCGAAAATCAAAAAACTGTGGTACGACATTAACACTATAAATTACTCTTACGATATTACCCAAGAGCAACCACAGTTATTTGTAACGCCAACTTTTCAAAACTTAATTGATGTTTTAGAAGCGTTTGCAGATACCATGGCCTTTAGACGTGGCGGTGCCGAGAGCATCTTGAAAGCTATTGAATGCAAAAATCCAAGTACCGCAGTTTACAGCTCTGGCTTACAAGTAACTGGGGTATTTACCGATGTTGGTATCAGCAAAGATGATGAGGTAACGTTCATTAAAACCACAGGCCAATCGGCTTTAGCTTTTGATGGTAAAGAGTTGGATGGACATAGCAAACACTACCATAAAGACGGTTTTTCATCGCCAGTTGGCAAATTAAAAAATGTTGAAAAACTACTGGAAGACCATAGCTTAGCAGATTTGGCAACTTTAGGCATAGAAGTGGGTTTGGTGGGTAGTTTAACTTTTGAAAGTGGTATTCACGTAGACGGAAAAGTGAAAGAAATTATCCGCAAAGGCGACAAAACGATACTGATTGCTTTCGAGGATTGCACAGTAAAAGAAGCCAATGGAAACGTATTGTTCCAACCAGAATGGGGTACTTACGACATGGCCGTGGGCGAGAAAATAGTATCTGTTTTTAACGGTGCTGCCGATAAAGATTCTTATGAAGAAATAACATACGTCAGTCAGCAATTAACCCATAAAATTGTGTACGATGAGCCTACTAAACGTTTGCACCAATTATACCAAGAGGTAAGAAATGTTCGCGAAGCAGGCGAGGGAAATGAAAAATTAGCTAAAATCTTTAACGAATTGAAAACTAATTTCCGTTACGATTGGCTTTGTGCGCTGCAAATTTTAGAGATTTTGCATCATGCCTCAAGCAATCCTGCTTTAGAAAATGAAGTAAGAATTTACTTAGAAATGAAAGCTGCTAATGAGAAGGAGTTTACGAAGTTAATTAACGATGGTTTTCATGTCATTGCTAATCCGGTAACGCAGTTAATTTCGGTAGAAGATTAAGCACTTGCTTTAAAAAAGCCTTCATTTCGAGTGCAGCCGAGAAATCTTTGAAATTGCTAAACATCATGTTTAATTAAATTCACAGATTTCTCCACTTCGCATTGCTTTGTTCGAAATTACTGTAGTAAAATCAGTTATTTTTCTTTACATATTTGGTTAAGATCACAATCATCTGCTCATTGATTTTACCTTCAATTTGTTCGTGATTGTCATGCACCAATCTAATTTTTTTAACCACTGTGCCTTTTGGCGCACTGAAATTTGTGCCTTTTACATCTAAAGCTTGCGTTAAAACTACGGTATCTCCATGCTCTAACACGTTTCCAAAAGCATCCGTATGAACCGCAGCTATTTCCAATCCGCTCATTCCCCATTGAATCACATCCTCATCTAAATCTACCATACTCAAAACTCCACTTGCCCAATCTTCATCTTTATAATTTTGTAGTATACGGTAACTCAAAGCTTGCACACTTTGTTCTGGATTCCAAATACTACCTTCTACCACTCTCCAATAGAAACTCTGATCGGTTGCCTCAATATTTTGTAAACAATCGTTACACAACGCAACCTGATTTTCTATTGCATCGTCTTTTTTAGGACTTACCACATAGGCATTTGTTGCTTCCGTTTTACTACATAACTCACACAATCCACCGCTGCGTTCTTTTAGTTTTTCTAACATCTTATTCAATTAAAGCGGCAAATTTACTTATTTAAGTTTATGGGTATTAAAAAAGTAGCGTCAATCATTTTTTAAACTTCAAATGCGAAACATTTTTTAATAGCTATCTTTGGCCTCTCAAAAGTTAATAGCTATGAACATTATAATTACAGGAGCCAGTAGCGGCATAGGTTTCGAAGCAGCCTTAGAGTTTAGTTTAGACACCAAAAACAAAGTAGTTTGCATTGCCCGCTCGGCTGATAAATTGCGAAAATTGCACGAAATTGCCAAAAGCATTACCCCTGAGTGCACCTTACTTCCTGTAGCATTTGATTTAGTAAACGATGATTACAATGCACTTAATCCTTTTATAGAACAGCGATTGGGTACGGTTGATATTTTGATTAACAATGCGGGCTCGCTAATTAATAAACCATTGTTAGAAACCACAGAGGTTGATTTGGCAGAAATGCTAGAACACAATGTGATGAGCCATTTTAAAATGAGCCGATATATGTTGCAATTTATGAGTGCGGGTGCTCACATTGTAAATATTGGCAGTATGGGTGGTTTTCAGGGCAGTGTAAAATTCTCAGGTTTAGCAGCATATTCTGCAAGTAAAGCAGCATTGCATATTTTAACCGAATGCATGGCGCAAGAATTGACCACTACCGGAATTAAAATTAACTGCTTGGCATTGGGTTCGGCGCAAACAGAAATGTTAGAAGCCGCTTTTCCTGGATACGAAAGCCCTGTAATGGCATTTGAAATGGGCAAATATGTAGCTGATTTTGCCAGAACTGGCCATAAATTTTTTAATGGAAAAGTATTGCCTGTGGCGGTTACAACTCCATAAAGGCCCCTCCCTACCTCCCCAAAGGGGAGGAGATAGACAATGTAACTCCCCTCCTTTGGAGGGGTTTGGGGAGGCAAAGTTTTCCACATTTCTTGGTTCTAAGCGTTGGGTTAGTTAAGTTTGAAACAATGAAGAAAATACTTTTAACCATCTTTTTGCTCGGTAGTATTGCTTTTAGTTCTAAAGCACAAGATAATGTATCGCTAACCATGCAATATCAAAAGATGATGGAGAAAGTAATTAGCCGCATCCCAGAAGTGGCCAATTCTACTTCAAACAAAATCATGGATTTCGCTAAATCATTGATTGGAACTAGGTACCGCTATGCTTCTAGTAATCCTGAAGTTGGTTTTGATTGCTCTGGTTTTGTGAGCTACGTTTACAAACAGTTTGGTTTCAGTGGTGCTCGCTCTTCTGCAGATTTTGCAGCTAAAGGCAAAGCTATTAAACTCGCTGACGCTAAAGTAGGCGATGTGCTGGTATTTACTGGATCTAATTCTAGAGTGAGAAGACCTGGACACGTAGGTATCATTTATTCTATTGACGAAGAAGGCAAAATCAAATTCATTCATTCTTCTTCTGGCAAAGCTAAAGGCGTAACCATTACTGATTTAGAAGGTTACTACAAAAACCGTTTTTTAAAGGCAGTGACTGTGATGGAGTAAGTTAGGAATTAGGGGGCAGGTATTAGTTAGTTTTACCTATACTACTTAACCCAGCTGATTTGAGTGATTTTCTATTTCGATTGATTAAGGAACTTTTTCTTTCGGACTTATCGGACTAAAATCTTTCCCAACTTCAAATTTCTCCCGCTGATTTTTCCGCTGATTTAGGAGATTTTCTATTTCGCTTGATTAAGAAACCTTCTCTTTCGGACTTTACTGACCAATAACTTGCCGACTACCTAAAGCAGCAACACTTTCAACGCATCTGCTACTTTACCATAAGCAATTAGCTCTTTGGCAAACTCATGCAGCTCACGTTCACGATTGGTTTCATCGCCGATGGTAGCATCTAAAATATCTTTCACGTTGGTATTCCATTGCATTTCTGCAACTTCATCTTCATTTGGCAACTGCTCTTCATTCCCTAGCAATCCCAAATCATTACCTGTAAGCACTTTAGAACGACGAACAGATAATGGCAACGTATCAACACCTATCCCTAATGTGGTTAAAGGTTTTGGGACTGTAAATAAGCTTTCTGGCGTTACCCGGCTGTACCAATTACCCCCCAAACGAGCTACCAAGTCTATTTTATGCTGATCTATTTTGCCTTCCGTATCCAACACTTCTTCCTTGATATGAATGAGCATAATTTCAGCCAGCACTAAATTTCCTGCACCATGCTGGTCGCCCAAAGGAATAACTTGAGTGACAACACATTCCAATTGCACTGGTGCTTCTGCTACACGTGGTGGCCTAACCAAATGCGAAACCTCCATGGTAAAGCCCGCCTTTTCAAATTCGTTCACTCCCTTGCCATATTCTGTACTAGATAAGCTGGTTTGCTGTACCATGGCATAATTCACAATGTTGATGACACACTCTCCCACTTCTTGCACGTTTTCTAGCGTATGTTTAGTGGTATTATCTCGTACCCTACGTGCTGGCGAAAAAATACAAATAGGCGGATTGGTACTAAATAAATTAAAAAAACTGAAAGGGCTAAGGTTTACCTTACCTTGGGCATCGATAGTAGAAGCCAAACATATTGGACGTGGCGCTATGGCATACTGCAGGTAGTTTTGCAGTTGCATTGGAGATAAATCGGCAGTTTTAAGTGTTAACATAATTCTAATCTGTAGTAAAAAATGGGTCTTGTCTATTATCCCAAAAGAAAAGAAGGTAAATTTTATTACCTTTAATTTGATAAAAAAGCGAAGTATGTTTGTTAATCAACGCTATTCTTATACTTTCATCTAAAACAGAAGATTTGTAGATAAAAGGATTTTCGCTAATCAATTTAATTTTAAGTTCGGTTTGGTTTATAAATTTATTAGCAATAGCTAAACTAAACTTTTCTACAATAAAAGTATATACCACATTTAATGTCTCTTTTGCCTTACCTGTATATAAAATATCAAATGCCATTTTTGTCTAGCATATCGCGTACACTTATATAAGGGTGTATTTTTTCTTCATTAACTTGCATAACAGCCTCTCTCACGCCATCTAAAACCGAAGGTGGGTAAACATTAGTCTTTTCTTTAAAAGTAATTTTCATTGCTTTCATTACTGCTTTTACCGCTGCTAACTGGTCGGCATTTTCTGGATAAATAATAAGTGCTTCCATAAACAAATTTACCTTTTTAATGTGTAATTGTAATCATTATTTTGAAAAGTAACGATGGCTCACGCTGAAGTTTTCCTATTAAAATCTGATAACTTTTGCTGAATTTAACAGAGTAAGGTTTACTTCATTTACCTA
Source organism: Pedobacter sp. SL55 (assembly GCF_026625705.1). NCBI lineage: Bacteria > Pseudomonadati > Bacteroidota > Sphingobacteriia > Sphingobacteriales > Sphingobacteriaceae > Pedobacter > Pedobacter sp. SL55. The sequence goes on from NZ_CP113059.1 coordinate 75,569, forward strand.
AACCTGATAGCAGCGAACACGTAGTGGCAAACCTGTGTGTTTGCCACGCAGTAAAGCGGATAGCAGGGCTTTCGTAACCTAAGTACACTGAAACCTGCTTTTCAAATTTTATTTTTTAAGTGCTAGTATAGAAAAATCTGTATCTACGGCCTTAATTACATTAGAAAGTTGGCCCAAGCCAGTAATTTCCATTTCTACATCATCGCCATCTTGCAACCACTGTACCTTATAGTTAGGATCGTTTAACAAGCCAGTACCATTTAACTCTAAAAAGCAACCTGTACCTACCGTACCAGAGCCAATTACATCGCCTGGTAAAATATCTACACCGTAAGCACAACGTTCTATAATTTCGGCAAAAGTCCAATCCATATCAGCCACATTACCAGAAGAAACTTCCACACCATTAACTTTACAGGTCATTTTAAGGTTGTAGCTATTGCCTACATGGTTTACTTTTGGCGCTACTTTATAAGGTTCCAACTCGTCTGGCGTAACCAACCAAGGACCAATTACGGTAGAAAAATCTTTACCCTTTGCCGGGCCAAGGTTCAGCAACATTTCTTCCATTTGCAAGGTACGAGCACTCATATCATTCATAATGGTAAAGCCTGCAATGTATTCATCGGCCTCTGCAGCTTTAATATTACGTCCTTTTTTGCCAATTACTGCAGCAATTTCCAGTTCAAAATCTAGTTTTTGAAAATGATCGGGCATGCACTCAATTTCTCCCGGGCCTTGTATCGCATTGTGGTTGGTAAAATAGAAGATAGGATATTGGTCAAACTCGGCAATCATCTCTACCTTTCGGTTACGGCGAGCCGCAGCTACGTGTTGCCTAAAAGCATAGCCATCTCTGCACGAAGTTGGGTGCGGAACGGGAGCTAAAAGTTCGTAAAACACTTCTTCCTTGGGTTGTAGTTTACCATCCAAAATATCTTGGTTAACTTGTTTCGCCCTTTCCATTAGCGGCTCTCCACCAGCTAAAAAAGCGTTCATATCATCAGGAATTAACTTATGGCAAGAGTTTAAATTATAAATATGTCCATTTACGAAAATGCCCAAATGTTCTTTGTCTTCGGTTTTATAGGATACTAGCTTCATTGTTATAAATAATTTTAGTTAGCGATGTCAATTTTAACATCCCAATGTAACAACAGTATTTATTGGAGATGGTTTATAATTGGATTGTGGTCAAAGCTATGAAAGCTTTTGAGGTTTTCCAAAAGCTACATACGGTTATTATTTTTATCAACCATCTAAGACACACAAGAACATCTTGGTTTAACGTAATTGCTAAAATGAATAAGGTAACTTAGGTGGTAAATTTTAAAAGAGAAAATTGATGTTTGAAACATTGCTGTAAAAAGGCTAATTTTACCATCACAAATATGAGCGAGATTTTTCCATATCATAACCATTGTGTAGCAGAAGTTTTTTCTGCTTACCGATATGCGCTGCTCTCTAAGCTGATATTTGCGCAGTACTCTTTATAGAAAACCCCATCTACCTTGAACGTTATCAAGACGTTCCGTAAATATTATCAAAACGCTTTGCGTTATTATTCGTTATATTTATTTCTAACCAAATTTAACCTTATAATATGCCTATTTACCACACCTTAGGAACTATACCTCCTAAACGACATACCGTTTTCCGTAAGCCAAATGGCGATTTATACGCCGAAGAACTTGTTTCTACAGAAGGATTTTCGAGCTTGTATTCGTTGGTTTACCACTGCCACCCGCCAACCATTGTAAAATCTTTGGGCGAACCGTACAGTGTAGCACCTAAAATTGCTCGTGAAAAGCATTTGCGCCACACTAGCCTTATTGGTTTCAATATCAAACCCGAAGACGATTACCTAAAAAGCCGTAAACCGGTTTTGATAAACAGCGATTTGCACATCTCTTTGGCGGCACCAAAAAAATCAATGACTGATTATTTTTACAAGAACAGTCAGGCTGATGAAGTGATTTTTATCCACGAAGGAACAGGTAAGTTAAAAACAGGTTTTGGCGAAATTGCGTTTGAATATGGCGATTATCTCGTGGTTCCTCGTGGCACTATTTATCAAATGGAATTTAACGACGAGAAAAATCGTTTGTTTATTGTAGAAAGTTTTAGTCCAATTCGTACTCCTAAAAGGTATAGAAATGCTTTTGGACAGCTAGAAGAGCATTCTCCATTTTGCGAAAGAGATATTAAAAGACCGCAAAACCTACAAACTTTTGATAAGTTAGGAGATTTTAAAATGCTGATCAAAAAACAGGAAGTAATGTACCCTTACACCTATGGCACGCATCCTTTCGATTTTGTAGGCTGGGATGGTTTTCATTACCCTTGGGCTTTCTCTATCCACGATTTTGAGCCAATTACTGGGCGTTTGCACCAACCACCTCCTGTACATCAAACTTTCGAAGGACATAATTTTGTGATTTGTTCTTTTGTTCCACGTAAATACGATTATCATCCTTTATCGATACCTGCACCTTACAACCATAGTAATGTAGATAGTGATGAGGTTCTATATTATGTAGATGGCGATTTTATGAGCCGCAAAAGTGTGGAGAAAGGCCAAATTACTTTACATCCGGGTGGTATCCCTCATGGGCCACACCCTGGCACGGTAGAAAAATCTATAGGTAAAGAGAGTACAGAAGAACTTGCCGTGATGATTGATCCTTTTAGGCCCTTAATGCTAACAGAAGACGCAATTGCGATAGAAGACGAGAGTTATCACAAAAGTTGGATGTAGTCAGAAAGTTTATAGTCGGCAAGTCCGAAAGACCAACATATAAGTCAACCTCCGACTTTCCGACTTTCGGACTTTCGGACCAAAAAAAAAATACAATGAGCACACAAACATTTGCAGAAAAAATAGCTAAGGCGCAAGATTTCCTTCCAATTAACGGAACGGATTATATAGAATTTTATGTAGGCAACGCTAAACAAGCCGCCCACTATTACAAAACCGCTTTCGGGTTTCAATCTTTAGCTTATGCCGGGCCAGAAACAGGCGTGAGAGATAGGGCTTCTTACGTTTTGCAACAAGGGAAAATCCGCTTGATATTAACTACTGCTTTAAAATCAGATCATGCTATTGCCGAGCATGTAAAAACGCATGGCGATGGTGTAAAAGTATTGGCACTTTGGGTTGATGACGCTTACAGTGCATTTGAAGAAACTACCAAACGTGGTGCTAAACCTTATTTAGAACCTCAAACCTTAACCGATGAACATGGAGAAGTTAAAATAAGTGGCATTTACACTTATGGCGAAACCGTACACATGTTCGTAGAACGTAAAAATTATAATGGTGTGTTTATGCCTGGCTATAAAAAATGGGAAAGCGAGTATAACCCTAATGATGCAGGTTTACTTTACATAGACCATTGTGTGGGCAACGTAGGTTGGAACCGTATGAACGAAACGGTAAAATGGTACGAAGATGTGATGGGATTTGTAAATATTCTTTCTTTTGATGACAAACAGATCAATACCGAATACTCTGCCTTAATGAGCAAGGTAATGAGTAATGGTAATGGATATTCTAAATTTCCAATTAACGAGCCAGCCGAGGGCATCAAAAAATCGCAGATTGAAGAATATTTAGAGTTTTACGAAGGCGAAGGCGTACAGCACATTGCCGTTGCCACTAATGATATTGTTAAAACGGTAAGGCAACTAAAAGAAAGGGGCGTAGAGTTTTTAAGCGCACCGCCGCAAGCTTATTACGAAATGATGCCCGAACGTGTAGGCGAAATTGATGAGGAAATAGCGCTACTTGAAAGCTTAGGAATTTTGGTGGATTGCGATGAAGAAGGTTATTTGTTACAAATCTTTACCAAACCTGTAGAAGATAGACCTACTTTGTTTTTCGAAATTATACAACGTAAAGGAGCACAAAGTTTTGGTGCCGGTAATTTTAAAGCTTTATTTGAAAGCTTAGAACGTGAACAAGCATTGAGAGGAAATTTATAACCTTCCCTCTGTTCATTAGAAATTGGCTGCCATTCTGAGTTTAGCGAATTATCTGTTAACTATCAGTAGATTGCTCGTTCCCCTCAGAATGACAGTTTTTTTTATTAACAATGACCCAACAAGTAATACAAAACCACAAACACCACAATAGTGGATACACAACCACCTCCTAATTTCCAAGCTCCCCAGCCGGCCAATATTGTTCTGAAAAAATTATTCACACGCTAAATTTTAGTTTACTAGAATAACCATATTACATGCAAATGGTTTTCAAACTTCCCCAACAAATTGTACAGTAGCCTCAAAGTGATATTAAATATCACAAAGGCAAACATCCATTAGCTATATTTTGTTATTTTTGAAATCGCTAATGGAAAAAACGGCAATCATCAAGCAGTCTAAGCTCTTTCATTTTTGTTATCATTTACAAAAAGCATTTGTTTTATATCAAAAAAATGATCCTTTGCGCTTAGCTGGTGCCACTGCTTTTTTTGCCAACTTTGCCATCCCTCCTATTTTACTTATCTTAATTAGGCTGTTTGGCTTTTTTGTAGATAAAAGAATTTTAGCTACTCGTTTATTCGACCGCATTTCTGAGATTTTGATACCGAGCAGCACCAATCAAATTAAAGATACACTGAAGAACATTCGTGGTGTAGACCATAATTGGTGGGCAACCGTGTTAACTTTCGTGTTCTTCATTTTTGTAGCTACCACACTATTTAACGTAATTAAAAACTCGGTAGAACAGATTTGGAATATTGGCAGAGACGATAAAACAGGTTTTATATTCAGCTTGAAAATAAGAGCTAGATCTATGATTATCATATTATTAGCCGGAATTTTATTTTTTGTAGGAATAGTTACAGACAGTATTCAAGCTTTAGTAGGAACTTATTTAAACGATACTGCTCCCAACGTTGCCAAATGGCTGGTTTGGTGCTTAAATCAATTAGCATTTACACTTATTGTAATGGTTTGGTTTACCATCTTATTTAGATTTTTAACCAATGCACGGCCAAGTTGGAAAATTGCCATGCAAGGCGGATTGCTAACAGCTGTGTTATTCAACATCGGCAAATATATACTACGCATTATGCTGCCATTAAGCAATATAGAGAACATCTATGGTGCCTCTGGCTCTATTATATTGGTAATGTTGTTTGTGTTTTATTCTTCCTTAATTTTCTATTTCGGAGCTTGTTTTATCAAAGTAATTAGCGAAAGAAAAAGGAAAGACATACGTCCAATTAAAGGAGCACATGCTTATGAGCTAAAAGAAATTATTTAAAAAAGTTTTAAGCCCAAACCTAGGGTAAACATATTTAGTTTTGTATCTGGATAGCCAGCATCATTTAATTTAGACAAGCCCATTTCGTAGCGCAAATCTACACTTAATTTGCCTACATCTAGGCCTGTACCAAATTGCCAAGCAATAGCCTGATTTTTAAATTTGCCGTCGAATATATTTGATGCGGCATCTTCAAAACTTTGTTCCTCATTTAAAATAAACGACACTACAGGACCAGTATTTAATCTAAAGCCAACACCTTTTGCTCCAATCTTTGTTCCTAATAATACAGGAACATCAACGCTAGTAAAGTTTACCTCGTTTTCTAAACCACTACTGTTCTTTAACGTCGTATTTTTACCCGAAATATAAACCTCGGGCTGTAAGTGAATACCCGCAGCGCCAATGCGTGTCCACAAACCACCGTAATAACCTGCCTTGTTATCACTGGCAAAAGTGCTTTCGGTACTAAACTTACTCAGATTAAAACCTCCTTTAATACCAAACTGAAATGTGGGAAGCGCCTGGCCAAACCCCAAAAGCGAAGTATACATTAGGCTAGCTAATAATAATATTTTTTTCATTTTTTAAATTTTACTTAATACTGAAGCTGTAACGCCCAAAAATACTCCTTTTAGGAATACAAAAACCCAAAATAAATCCTAACTAATCATTTAATACAATTAAGCTTGAGCATTAATTTTTTCAAATCCCTGCATCTCAAAAACAGCCAATTGATGTGAAGAATTGAAATGCAAAGTGCCAAAGAAGTTGAAAATTCCATCGTCGTTTCTACCTTCTATGCAAACCGACTCTTTTAAAACATCATTTTTAGGATTACGCTTGCTAGCAAAAAGCATTTCTTCATCCTGTATCATTATGTTTTTTGCCTCAATTGCGAAATCATTTAAGAGGGCCAAAAATGCCTTTCCATTTAGTAATAGTTCTTTAATATTCATAACCCAAAAATTTAAAATGAAGATTGATTTGTATACTAAACAAAAAGTAAGCTAGATAGTTCTTATCATTTAAAAAAACTATGGCTAACAAATTCATTATCTAGCAAATAAACAAACCAGCCCCCTTATTCACCCTCTTGAAATGAATTAAATAGCTTTAAAGAAATGTTGAACTTTTAAGTACAACTCATTATAAATTAACATAGAAAATATTTGGTACGTAGGCGGCAACCGCTCCCGTTTCTGCTTGGGCTTCTACATCATTTACCAATAATTTAACTACTTTATATTTTTCATCTGTTTGTAGTTCAACATCTAGTTTCAATGGGTTGTTGCTACCTAATTTAAGGTAAAAGCTACGATTGTTCGTCACAACGTTCTTTAAGATATCGGTGGTATGTAATTGATAGTAACTGAACTTATCGCTTCCGTAAGAAAATGACGGCCGAACGAAAAAATTTAACTGTTTTAACGAACCTCCACTTTCTTGATAGTAGAGTTGAATGTTGCTGTTTGTAAAATATCCATTTGTTGCAGGGTTTAGCATATCTGCACCCGCTGCATTTTTTACCACCAATACAACTGTGGGTTCTGTAATAGGAGAGCAGGCACACAATCCATCGTTAACATCAAGTTTTTTGCAACCCAAATTGGCCAAAAATACAATTGCTAATACGGCTAAAAATTTTTTCATCATGGTTTTATTAAAATTTACAGAATAGTGGTTTTAAACTGTACGGTGGTTTTTCCCAATTTGCTACAAAAGCCGGCTTTATTTTCGGCTTTTTTACCGAAGTGTACTGTAGCCCAGATCAGTTTACTTCTCTGCGTTCTTTGCACATACTTTAAATCCTTTGCGGTTTATTCTTCAATACAAAGAACAATTAGAAAACCGCAAAGCACGCTAAGTTTTATTGCACAGTTGGTTTTTGAACCACTTAAGAAATCTCAGCACAATTAAGTTCGGATCAGTTTACTTGGCCTTCTTTGCTAGTGCTTTTAAATCCTTTGCGGTTAGTTCTTCAACGCAAAGAACAATTAGAAAACCACAAAGCACGCTAAGTTTTATTGCACAGTTGGTTTGAACAACCTTAAAAACTTTAGCACATTTAAGTTCCGATTAAAAAACACAAAATTTGTGTAACGAAATAGCTTTTTTGCTATCTTATTATCGAAACTAAATGACAGATATGTTAAGCGTAAAGAATATTGTAAAGCAGTATGCTACGCACCGTGCCTTAGATAATGTGAGTTTGGAAGTAGAGAAAGGCAAAATCTTCGGGCTTTTGGGTCCAAACGGTGCTGGTAAAACCTCCCTCATTAGAATTATTACCCAAATTACCGCTCCAGATAGTGGCGAAGTATTTTTTAACGGCGAACGCCTAAACACCAAGCACATTTCGCAAATTGGTTATCTGCCCGAAGAGCGTGGTCTCTACAAAAAAATGGAAATTGGCGAGCAAGTGCTTTATCTTTCTAAACTAAAAGGACTGAACAGTGCCGAAGCTACCAAACGAATTAGGTATTGGTTCGAGAAGCTAGAAATGAAAGACTGGTGGAGCAAAAAAGTGGAAGATTTGAGTAAGGGCATGCAACAAAAAGTGCAGTTTGTGGCTACCGTTTTGCACCAACCCGAACTGATCATTCTAGACGAACCTTTCTCTGGCTTCGACCCAGTAAATGCAGATATCATCAAGAACGAAATCCTAGAATTGAACAAACAGGGAGCAACTTTTATCTTCTCCACACACCGCATGGAAAGCGTAGAAGAACTGTGCGACAACATTGCATTAATCAACAAATCGCATAAAATATTAGATGGTACCGTTGACGAGATTAAAGCAAGCTACCGCAGCAATACCTATTGGGTAGAATACGAAGGCGACTACCCTATTGCTAACAACGATATTTACGAGGTTTTACAAACTGAAACCGTTAAAGCGAATACGTTGGTTAAACTACAACTGAAAGAAAACCGCACAGCCAACGAAGCTTTATCACTTCTTTTGCCGCACGTAAACATCCACCGATTGGATGAAGTGATACCAACAATGAACGATATTTTTATTGAAAAAGTGAAAGGACAAAACCATGAATAAGATTTTACTTATTATCCAGAGAGAATATTTTTCGAGAGTAAAAAAGAAATCGTTCATTGTGATGACTTTCTTAACGCCCTTATTAATTGCTGGTGTATATGCCATTATTGGTTATTTTACCTACAAAGGAATTAAAGATACGCATGACAGTGTAGCGGTAGTAAACACCAATAAAACGCTAACCGAAAAACTACAAACAGATAAAAATATCGAATACACCTACATTGATAAAAGCTTAGATGAAGCGAAGAAAAGTATTGGCAAAGCAGATTACGATTACATTTTATACCTGCCCGAGTTTACTTTAGATGCGCCAAAAGGCATAGAATTGTTTGGCACCAAACAAGCGGGTATGTCGTTAAACAAGCGTGTTTCTAGCGATATTGAAGAACTGATTAAAACACAAAAGTTAAAGGAAAGCGGCATTTCGCAGAGCGATTTAGATAAACTAAAAACTGAAGTAGATATTTCTACCAAGAAAATTGCCGACACAGGTGCAGAAGAAGAGTCGAGCGCTGGTGCGAGTACCTTTATTGCATTTACTGCCGGTGTATTGATGTTCATGTTCATCATGATGTACGGCATACAGGTAATGCGTGGCGTAATCGAAGAAAAAACCAGCCGTATCATCGAGGTCATGATCTCGTCGGTAAAACCTTTTCAATTAATGATGGGCAAGATTGTAGGTATTGCCCTAGTTGGTTTAACCCAATTTATGCTTTGGATTGTGCTTACCTTGGCCATCAGTACCGCAGCCGTAAGTCTGTTTGTAGATAAAGATGATGTGAAAGAAATTGCAGCTGCACAAGCGCAAAACCAGGTAACAAGCAGCAGCCCACAAATGGCCGCAGCAAGCACACAAGCTGGGCCAATTGGCGATATCCAAAAAAGTTTAGCTGGCCTAGATGTTGGCAAAATTGTAACGGTATTTATCTTCTTCTTTTTGGGCGGATATTTATTCTACAGTGCTTTATACGCAGCCATTGGCTCTGCCGTAGATAGCGAAACAGAAACCCAGCAATTTATGATGCCGGTAATGCTACCTTTGCTGTTAGGCTACGCTTTATCGCTCAGCGTGGTCACTAACGATCCTTACGGCAGTACCGCTTTCTGGTTATCAATGATCCCTTTTACTTCTCCTATTGCCATGGTGGTTCGTATGCCTTATGGCGTGCCAACTTGGGAATTGGCTTTATCAATGGCTATTCTCGTTGCCGGATTTTTGCTTACCGTTTGGGTTGCCGGCCGCATTTACCGCGTTGGTATTTTAATGTATGGCAAGAAAACTACTTTCAAAGAAATGTTTAAGTGGTTTACTTATAAGAATTAGAGTAAAAGGAGCAAGGAACAAGGAGCAAAGAATAAAGAATAAAGAATAAAGAATAAAGAATAAGCAGCAAATGGCAACTTGCTTCAAGACTTACGAAGTATTAAATACTTTGTAAGTCTTATTTATCGCATACCATCTTTTTGAAAAGCAACTCCATTGCTACTATCTTCCTTCTGTCCTGCCAAGCGCTCATACTGCACAGGCCTTAGCCACAAGGCCGGTATCCGCTTTTGTCAGGTTTATTTAACAAAGGCTTTTGCATAACATTAAAATTTCTTTGCAATTATCAATGTTTCAGCAAATCAATCTTCAGTGGTCATGAATTTAGGCGAATATGTAAAAAAGAGAAACGGTGTTCCAATAGGACATTCAAAATCACTTAGCAATAACCTTTATCGCTCACTTGGTGCTAAAAACTTTGCTACATTTTGGACTTTCTGGAACCCAATTTTCGGATATTATTTAGGAGCAAAAGTGTTTAAGCCGCTCAAAAAAACATTGCCAATCGGCATTGCACTCATATTCACTTTCATTTTCTGCGGGCTGATACATGATTTAGCTACCACTTTGGCTAGAGGTAAGCTCTCATTATTCTTCGCTGTTTGGTTCTTCATAATGGGAACTGTAGTGGCCATTACCAAAAAACTAACCTACGATTTATCAGATCAAAAATGGATAACGAGAACACTAACAAACTTATTTATTATCACAATTTGTTTGCTTAGCACCATTTATTTAAACACTATCTTAGGCTTTTATTAAAATGAGATGCCATTAAAACACTTGTTCAAAGCCATGCTAAATTGGCAAAGCAACAAAAACGCGGAGAAAAGATATACTAAAAACCACACCCTTAGCTTTGAAGGTAAATCTGATTTGCAGGTATCAGCAGCCAAAGCTTTTAAAGGCGATCCAAGTTTGCACAACCCCGAAGATTTACTTTTAAGCAGCTTAATTTCTTGCCACATGATGTCGTTTCTTTATGTTTGTAGCTTACATCAAATCAATGTAATAGCTTATACAGACAATGCTATTGGCACTTTAGAAACCGACGAAAAAGGAAGTGGAAGATTTGTAGAAGTTCACTTACATCCAGTAGTTACCATTGATAATCCAGAGCAAATAGAACTAGTAAACGCTTTACACCAAAAAGCAAACGAACTATGCTTTATTGCAAACTCTTGTAACTTTAAAGTATTACATACTGCTACCTGCAACGTTGGTAAAAATTTAACTCGCTCTTAGTGATGGGCAATTTGGAAGAGCATGCGTGTGCTGGCCGTCATTTCTAACGCAGAGAGAAATCTAGCGAATTGTCAACATCATTACAATCAAGCTTTACAAATTACTATTTGCTAGATTTCTCCTCAAACCTCGTTCTAAAGGACGGGGATAATCGCATAAGCTTTTTGCTACCTTTACTTCAAAGTTAAACTCAATGAAAATAGCTGCCATAGATCTTGGAACTAATACCTTTCATCTCATCATTGCTGAGCAAACTGCAAGTGAGCTGAAAATCATCTACAAAACCAATCAACCTATAAAACTAGGCGAAGATATCACTAAAGAAAATAAGATTATTCCTGCTGCATTTGAACGTGGTGTGAATTGCCTGAAAGATTTTAAGGCAAGCTTAGATGAGTACAACATAACCAAAATTAGAGCAGTTGCCACTTCGGGCGTTCGCAGCGCTAGCAATGGCCAAGTTTTCATCAACACCGTAAAAAAAGAAACCGGAATTACCATCGATATTATTGATGGAGAAGAAGAAGCAAACCTCATTTACGAAGGCGTAAAGCTAAGCGGTGCTATCCAAGGTAAATCGCTAATTATGGACATTGGTGGCGGCAGTACCGAATTTATTTTTTGTGACGAAAATGGATATTACTGGAAAAAGAGCTTCGATATTGGCGCTGCTAGATTGATGCAAAAATTTTTCAAGTCAGACCCAATTAGCAATACTGACCAAGAAAGCATTAACCAACATTTAAAAGATACGTTAACAGAACTTATCGCTTTTGGAAAAGAATTTGGAGCTACCACTTTAATTGGTTCTGCTGGTGCTTTTGAAACTTATGCCGAAGTAATAGATCCAACTATAGCTATTCGTGAAATGGCTAAGGCCCCCATAGCTATTGATGCTTATCATCAACTAAGTAAAAAACTGATTGGCTCAACACATCAAGAGCGAGCAACAATGCCAAACCTCATTTCATTACGGGTAGATATGATTGTAATGGCATCCATCATTACCGATTATGTTTTGGCAGAACTTAACTTACTGCAAATTACTTTATCTACTTACGATTTGAAAATGGGTGTGTTACAAACAATTAAATAGTAAGTCATTCCAGATTTATTCTGAAACCACGAAGTACTCAGCGCAGCTAATCGTAATGCGGTAGACATACAACTTTTTAAGCGCTTTAAGATTCCCGCCTATGCGGGAATGACGACTGGGTGTAAAAAATAGCAGGTGCAAAACTTATAGGTAAACCTAGCTACTTCCAACCTAACTTACTTAAACCTTATCGCTTTCAGCGGACTTATCCTGCTTACCAACATAGAAGGAATAATTAAAACAAGAGCACAAATTAATATGGTGGCTAAATTCAAAAGCAGCACATCGGTAAAATGCACCTCAATGGGCACATAATCTAAGTAATAGTTGGTTTGGTCTAGCTTAAATAAATGGGTGTATTGCTGCAAATAACAAAGACCAAGACCCAAAATATTACCCAGCAAAAGCCCTAAACTAACCAGATAAATGGCATTGTAAAGAAAAATCTTCATCATACTGGTATTCGGCATTCCCATTGCTTTTAAAATACCAATCATATTGGTGCGCTCTAAAATCATAATCAGCAATGCCGTAATCATGTTAATTAGGCCAACAATTAACATAAGTGTTAAAATTACGTTGGTATTTACATCCAATAGAGATAGCCACGTAAATATTTCTGGTGTACTTTCCTGTACCGACCGAGACCTTAGCTTCAGTTCTAAGCTACTATAAACATCGTCGGCCACGGGCTTTAAAAGTTTAAAATCTTTGATACGCACTTCAATGCCACCAGTTTCACTTGCTTGCCAATTGTTCAAACGCCTAATTAGCGCTAAATCTCCTATTACAAAGCTTTTATCTAAGTTTTCGATACCAATATGATAAATGCCTACAATGGTCATTTTTCTCTTTCTAGGCGGATTTTGCACAAAATGCATGATAAAACTATCTCCAGTTTTGAGCATCAATCGTTTGGCTGTAAAATCAGAAATGAGTATCTGTTGGGCAGATTTAGCATTGTCAGCAAAATCAATTACGCTACCACTTGCCAAGTGCTTTTTAATATAATCCCAGTTATATGTTTTGTCTATGCCTTTAAAATTTATACCTTCTACTTGGCCATTGGCCACAATAATGGCCGGTTTAGTTGCAAAAGGATAATAGGCGGCAATTTCCTTATTGTTGTTAAGATTGTTTATGGTGGTATCGTTAGGTATAAAAGGGGATTTTTCAAACGAACCATTCAAATCATAACGGTAAATCTGGATATCGCCAACAAAACCTCTAACCTTGTCTTGTATTTCGGTTTTAAAGCCCTTAATAATGGCTACCGAAAGTATCATTACCGCCAAACTTAGCATTACGCCAGCAATAGCAATACGTACAATTAACTTAGAAAAGGTTCTTTCGGCCTTTAATGAAATACGTCTCGATATGAAATAGGCTACATTCAACTTTTTGCAATATTTTGTAACTTAGCAACAGTGCTAATTCAATTCCGTTTTAGCGCGCACATGTTTAAAACCTGATAATGAACAAATCAACAGTACTTTTAAAGCTTTTCTTAATTGCATTTGCCTTTACCGCCTGCGGACAAAGCAGCAAAAAAACGCAGAAAACAAATCCAAACATCGTTAAAAACCAAACTTCAACACAGTTTAAAACTGGTGCCGAACAAACCGAAATTTATCTTCCGCTACTTAAAGGTAAACGCGTAGGTATGGTGGTTAACCCAACATCCATTATTGGCACAACAACAACTGTTGACAGTTTACTAAAACGCGGTGTAAAAATAGTAAAGATTTTTGGTCCAGAGCATGGTTTTAGAGGGAATGCTAGTGCAGGCGTTCATGTAGGTAATGAAATTGATGCAAAAACTGGCATTAAAGTGGTTTCATTGTATGGCAAACAAAGTACACCGAGCAAAGAAAACTTGGCAGATGTTGATGTAATGATATTTGACATACAGGATGTTGGCGTTCGTTTCTACACTTACATCAACACGTTACAACGTGTAATGGAAGCTTGTGCCGCCAACGGCAAGGAAGTAATGATTCTCGATAGACCGAATCCAAACGGTTTTGTAATTGATGGCCCCATCTTAGATCTACAGTTTAAATCGGGTATCGGCTTTCAACCTATACCGGTGGCGCACGGCTTAACCGTGGGCGAATATGCGCAAATGTTAAATGGCGAAGGTTGGTTAAAAAATAAACTGAAATGCAAAATTACCGTAATTAAAAATGCCAACTATAGCCATGATATGCCTTACGAATTGCCAGTTGCACCTTCTCCAAACCTAAACACGCCACAATCTATCTTATTGTACCCCAGCACTTGTTTGTTCGAGGGCGTTTATATGAACTTAGGAAGAGGCACGCAATTTCCTTTTACGGTTTTAGGCGCCCCATACTACAAAGGTATTTACGAATTTTCTTTTAAGCCGGTTGGCATTAAAGGAATGGCTGAAACTCCACTTTTTAAAGACGAGGTTTGCTACGGTATAGATTTAAGAAATTATGATACTTCGATTTTCAGAAAAACCAGGCAAATCAACATCCAATGGGTAATGGAACTTTATAAAGCCTCTCCTAAAAAAGAAACTTTCTTTGACTCGAAATTGAGCAACCAATTACTACCAATTGAAAGATTAATTGGCGTAGCCGATTTTAGGCAACAGATTATCAACGGTAAAAGCGAAACTGAAATTAGGGCAAGCTGGGAGCCAGGTTTGAGCAAGTACAAAGAAATGAGAAAGAAATATTTGCTATACAATTAGAACAAGGAATAAAGAGCAAAGAATAAGGATTCGAAGTTTAACAACTATTATCTTTATTCCTTGTTTTTTTATCAAAATCGTAATTCGTAAATCTAAAATCGTAAATCTCCCTACCAAGCCTGATCGCCAACCAGCGGCACAAACCTAAAAGTATCCAATTCTATTCTATCGTATTCGTTTTCGCTAACGCGGATTACGGTAATCATCTTCTGAGATTTTTCGTCTCCCACTGGGATAACTAAAATACCTCCTATTTTTAACTGTTTCAACAAGATTTCGGGCACAAAAGGAGCACCAGCAGTTACAATTATTTTTGCATAAGGCGCATGCGCTTCAATACCTTTAGAGCCATCGCCTAAAAAGAAATTTGCTTGATAACCCATTCCGGGCAAAACTTTTATGGTTCTGGCATACAAGTTTTCTTGCCGCTCAATAGTAAAAACATTGGCGCCCAATTCTAGCAATATACAAGTTTGGTAGCCAGAGCCTGTCCCAATTTCTAGCACTTTATCGCCTTTTTGAATATGCAGCAATTCTGTTTGGTAAGCTACTGTGTAAGGTTGCGAAATGGTTTGTCCATCTCCAATAGGAAAAGCAATATCTCTATAAGCTTGGTTCCAAAATGTTTCATCAAAAAAGAAATGGCGAGGCACTTTTCCGATTGCCCGAAGTACCTTAGCATCAGATATTCCTCTTTCTTTTAAGATTTCTACAAGTTTTTTTCTTGCTCCCTTTTCTCTGTAATTATCTACAAACTTATACGCCATTTGCGTCAAAAATAGCTTTAAAGTCGGTATTTAACGAAATTAAAGCCCATAATTTTTACCAACAATTTACTATACAAATAAAATAACGATGACTAATTGCCAAACAATTAATTTAATAAGTGAGCAAAAACAGTTACGGTAACAAATATTTTATATTTTTGCACTATCAAGATCGTTTGCATGAATAGAATTATACTGGTTATTGCTTCATTATTCATTAGCCTCTCAGCTTTTTCCCAAGTAGACGGAAATTATAATTACAGTATTGGTGTAAGAGGCTACAGCTTAATGCAAATGCCTAAAATTTTACAGCAAACTAATACCGAAGACTTTACTAATATGTGGTTAAATGGAGGGATGATTAAGTTTAACGATAACCAAATTGCGTTTAGAATTAGTGGGCACTACTTATTTAAAAGAGATTTTACCTTTAACAATAAATGCGATAATTGCGAAAACGCCAAAGGCAACATGACAGATTATGCGATTAAATTTGGTTTCGAGAAGAATTTCAATTATTCGGTAATACAACCTTATTTCGCTGCCGATTTTGGTTATAGATCTCATAGCTTTAAAGGAAATATACAGCCAGTTAATAGCGCTAGCTTAAGCACCACATCTTCTACTAACACCAGTAAGAGCGGTGGCGTTTTTAGTCCTACGCTGGGCATAAAAGCGAACATTGTTAACCAATTAAGTGTTTTTGTAGAGTCGAGTTTAGATTTTTATTACGCCTACGAACGTCAGGAAACCACTTACAATGACGTAGCCAATACCAGAACTTTTGCCAAGTACAATAGGTTAGAAACTTTATTAAATCCGGTTTCTGTTGGTATCCAAATTCATTTGGTACGTAAAAACTAATAGGGATCTACGTCTATTTGTGTAATTACACTTTTAAATTCTTTCTGAGAATTGAAGTCTCTTATGGTATCTACCAATACCGTTTTAACTTTCTGCATAGCGGCGGTACGTTCAATTTTAAGGATAATTTGTTTGATATAGTAATTCCTTACCCTAGAAACCAAAGGCTGCTCTGGCCCCAAAACCCTTTTGCCTAACTGCCCCCTAAGATTTGAAGCCAAAGTTTGAGCAGCAATGTGAAGCACATTGGCATCTTTATGTTTAACGTTAATGAAAATTAACCTAGAAAAGGGCGGATAATTAAACTGTCTGCGTTCTTCCAATTCATCAGCATACATTTGTTCGTAATCGTTATTAATTACTTGTTTAATGATACGATGATCGTCGGCATAAGCCTGTATACATACCTTTCCTTGTTTATCTCTTCGCCCTGCCCTACCTGCAACCTGTGCCAACAACTGGTAACTTCGTTCAAAAGCCCTAAAATCTGGGAAGTTCAATAACGTATCTGCGTTAATTACCCCAATTAAGCTCACATTTTCAAAATCCAAGCCTTTGGCTACCATTTGGGTTCCAATCAAGATATCGTTTTTCTTCTCTTGGAAATCACTGATAATTTGCTGCATCCCGTTTTTGGTTCTTGTGCTGTCTAAATCCAATCTGGCAATTCTCGCATCGGGGAAAATCAAACTTAGCTCTTCTTCTATGCGCTCGGTACCAAAACCTTTTTGCTCTACATGTACAGAACCACAGGCCGGACAAACATTGATACTGCTTTGATGATAGCCACAATAGTGACAATGTAATTTACCGCTAGATTTGTGGTAGGTTAAGCTTACATCGCAATTCACACATTTTGGCGCATAGCCACAGGTAGCACAAATTAAAATGGTCGCATATCCCCTACGGTTTTGAAACAAAATTACCTGCTCCTTTTTTTCCAAAGCGTCGGCAATGTCATCAATCAAAACACTGGTAAAATAGGATGTCATTTTCTTACGCTTCGTTTCTTCAGCTATGCTTACCACTTCTTGCAAAGGCAATTGTACGCCACCAAAACGTTCGGTTAATTCTACCAGCCCATATTTGTCGGTTTTGGCGTTGTAATAACTTTCTAAAGATGGCGTAGCAGAACCTAACACAACTTTGGCCTGGTGCAGATACGCTAAATAAATGGCCGCATCTCTAGCCTGATATCGTGGCGCTGGGTCATATTGTTTGTAAGAGTTTTCGTGCTCTTCATCTACTACAATCAATTTTAAATCTGTAAAAGGCAACAGCACCGCAGATCTAGCTCCAAGCACCACCTGATAAGTACCTTCGAGCACTTTGTTCCAAATTTCTACACGCTCGTTATCATTAAATTTAGAATGATAAACGCCAATTTTATTCCCGAAGTAGAGCTTTATTCTTTCGACAATCTGCGTAGTTAAAGCAATTTCTGGAAGCAGAAACAACACTTGTCCTCCGCCGGCAATGGCCTCTTCAATAAGCTTGATGTAAAGTTGGGTTTTACCCGCAGCAGTAACACCATGCAGCAAAACCACATCTTTGGTCTCGAACTGCTGTTTAACCTTTGCTAATGCCTCTTTTTGATGCTCGCTCAACTCAAAGTTGATATCAAACAACTCTCCGTCACTACTTAGCCTGCTAACAGGCCTTTTTTCGATGTTAAAAATTTCCTTATCAGTTAAAGCTTTTAACGCCGCTTGGCCGCTTCCACTTTCTTCTATGAGTTGATTTTTAGGTACAAACCCTTTGTCTTTGCTTAACTTCAGGTAGGCTAAAAGTGCATCTAACTGCTTGGGTGCTTTTTCCAATTGTTCAAACAATTTCCTCAAATTAGCCTCTTCGTGGTAGAAATCATTTAACCTTACAAACGACTTTAACAAGGGTTTGTACTTGTCTACCACCTCTTCGGCAGCTACAATTACTTCTTTGGCAATTAAAGCATTAACTATCGGATAAACTGTTTTTTGCCCCAAAAGGCCAGCTACCTCATCAATACTGATACGATGTTGTTTATGCAGCACTTCAAAAATAATTTGCTCTTTATCGCTCAAATTAAGTTCGCCTGGCAGTTCGTCTTTTAGCAGCAAGACTGTTTCGCTTGCCAATTTTAAACCTGTTGGCAGAGCAGCAGCCATTACGTCGCCTTCGTTACAGAGGTAGTATGAGGTAATCCAGTTCCAAAACTCAAATTGTTTTTCGGTAACCACCGGATGCTCGTCTACCACATCGATAATATATTTTGCTTGGTAGTGTTCTGGCGGAGTTTTGGTAATGCGCTTAACCAAGGCCGTATAAATTTTGTGCTTACCAAACTGCAGCACCACCCGTTTACCCACAGCAACAAGGTCGCTAAGTTCAAAAGGCACCCGATAAGTATAGTTTATAGCTAAAGAAAGTGGCAAAACCACTTCTACAAACAAGGTTTCTCGCTCCAAAAAATCCGACTCCGCAAAATCCATTCTATTTATCTTTTAATGCTGCTAAAAACAAGAAAATCCACCCTAAAATAAAAAACAAACCACCAATAGGCGTTATGGGGCCTAACACCTGTGCAAACGATAAATGATAAGCATCTTTAAGCGCTAACAAATATAATGACCCAGAAAAAAAGACAATGCCCAAAACGAAGGACAAGAAAGAAAAGCCAATAAGCTTATTTTTATAACGGGCAAAAGTAGACAAGTATAAGATGGCAAAGGTATGGTAAAACTGATATTCGACCCCTTTTTGCCAAGTTTCTAACTGGCTTGGCGTAACCATGCTTTTTAAACCATGGGCACCAAAAGCACCTAATATTACGGCTAAAGCGCCAAAGAAAGCGGCAGTTAAGATTATTCTTTTGTTCATGAGCAACGGCTTTAAATAATGCTAAATTAAGAAAATGCCCTCACAATCTTACTAATCATAAAATTAAATTAAATTTGCCAAGGTTGATATGAGAAAGATATATATATTATTGGTTTTACTAACGCTCGGGGTATCGGGCATGGCGTACTTATACTTTTCAAATTTGAATAAAGAAAGTAGCGCAACAGATAACTCGTTAAATGTAGTATCGGCTGCTGCTCCAATTATTTTTACGTTTGATAGCGACAAAAGCTTCTATGAAATTCTTAGCGGCCAGCAGATCACAGACCACATTGTTGGCGAAGAGAAAAGCAAATTATTAAGCGTTCTACGAGAAAAACTACTTAACAACAACAGCGTTAACCAACTTATTGAGGGCGAAAAAATAGTACTTGGCTTTTTACCAGGCGAACACAACAAAGTAGATTTTGTAATGGCCACCCAAACCAAAAAAGCACAGCTAGACTTATCGCTTTTTAATAAATTAAACTTATCATTACAGAAACAAGGTAATTTTCACGAATTAAAATTTGGGGACAGCGCAACGTTTTATTTGGCCATCAATCAAAAATCGGTATTAATCTCTAACAGCCCAAATGCGCTGAACCAAATTACCCATACAGATAAAACCAAAAAAAATACATTTGCCGAGTACATTAGACAAAATATACGAGTAAACAAAAACACGCTAGCCAATATCTATATCGATTATGCTAAACTTCCGCTATTGCTAAAAAATATTTTAAACTCCAATCTCACTGGCGAGCTCAGCATTTTTAACAAACAACAAGCCTACGCCTCTTTAAGCTATAATTTTGGCAGCGATAAACTGCTACTAAACGGTTATACCGACATCCAGAACCAGCAGAATTATTTCAACCTTTTTGTGAACCAAAAAGAACAGAAAACAAGTATAGACCAGCTTTTTCCAGAGCAAACTGCCAATTATACCGTACTAGCTATAAATGACTACCAAAAATGGGCAGGTACACTTAAAGAGTTACAAAAAGAACTCAAAGAAGATACCAAGATTACGCAGCAAGAAAAAGCTATAAGCGAACAATACAGGATAGATATTAACCAAACTTTTCCGCAGTATTTTAACAAACAATTAGCTGTTCTGCAATTAAAAAGTGGCGAAAAAATGGGACTGATAGAAATCAAAAATGGCGATAAACTAGGGCAGTTACTTTTAGATTTAAGTAGTGAGTACGCTCCCGATATTAGAATTTTTAAGGAACCAAATTTATTGGCCAACTTTTTTGGCGAACCATTTAAAAAATTTGAACGCCCGTTTTACACCATTATTGATAATCATTTTGTGGTAGCCAACTACGCAAGCACTATTCAAGTGTTTTTAAATAGCTACAAAAACAATCGTTTGTTGGCTAATACGGATGACTATATTAACTTTAAGGACCAGACTTCGAGCACCGCTACCATTGCTTTTTATATCAACAACAAAAACAGCAACGATATTTTTGGAAGAAATTTAAAACCAGCCTATTACAAACAATATAAATCTGCAAAGGGCGTTAAGGATTACAATTCTTTTGGCTACCAACTCTCTGCAGATAATGGAAAGTTCATGAGCAATATCATTTTGCTTAAAAAACAAACTAAAGTTGAGTTAGATAGCTTGAAAAGCAACTAATAACCTATTTTTATAGTATAAAATTGATTTAGCTAATTTTAATGAGAAGACATTTTCTTATACTCCTATTAGTTGTAAGTTCGCTTCGTTCCTATAGCCAACAATACGCCCTTTTTAACACCAAAACTCTTTTTGATTCATTCGAAAATCCTGCACAAAAATCTTTCGTTTTAGATTCTTCTCGCCAGTTTGCATCTAACTTTCTTATCCCGTATATGGATTTAAGTAGTTTAAGTAAAGGCTCTTCTAACGAGGCCATCAGAAATCTCATTAACAAAGGGTACACGCAGCAAAGAATTGGTGCTTTCCAAAACCCTAATACGGTTCGCGAAAACGTGAATGTTTATTTATTGAGTATTAAACTTTTTAAATACCACAAGTACCACAGCGAAATGGGGTTTTCGTGGCAAATCAAATCTGAAACCCAAATAGACTACGATGAAGATATTAGCAAAGGATTGTTTTACGATACTTTTGAGCAGTTTACCACCATTCCTCGTATCAATATATTTAACAACAATGGCAAACTACAGGCTTACCACCAGTTTAGCTTTACCTATCGCGAAAACTACACCAAACGTTGGGCCTTGGGTACCAAAGTTAGCTTACTTAGTGGCTTGGGCTACACCGAGTTTTATGCAGATAGATCTTCGGTAACATTAGCGGCTAATACTATGGATATAGATATGGCTGCAAAATACAGAATAAGTTACCCGGAAAACGGAGAATTTAAGCTAAAAAACACCCTTCCCTTTAAAAACCTAGGTGCGGCAATTACCGTGGGCACTACCTACACCAGCAAATCTGGCGTTTTCTTTATGGCAAACATTAAGGATCTAGGGTTTATTAGATGGGGTAAAAATTCTTATACTGGCTTTTTCGACGTTACAGAACAAGCTCCCGTTATTATGGGCCCAGATTCAGAAAAGCATTTGCAAAGGGAATTAAATTTAATGGCCACACAAAATATAGAAAAGAAAGCTTTTGTAACACCAATTAATGGCAAGGCCGATTTTTTGATCTCGAAAACCTTTGGCCCTTTTACGCCCAATTTAATTGTAACTAAAAATATTTTCAATAAATATGGCGAGGCGGCTTTGGTAAATACGCTAAAATCGGGCACTTTTTCTTTTAGTGCGGCACCTAGCTACAACACCGACAAAAACTTTAGGCTAGGCGTACAAGGCATGCTACAAACCCCTAATTTTGAAATGTTTTTGGGAACCAATGATATCATCCAAACGTATTATGCCGGTAAAGATATCATCAATAAAAACCAAGCTAATGAAACAGGCTACAACCGAGGTTCGGTATATTTGGGAATGGCCTTTAAAATTGGCTACATTGTAGAACACCCTATGAACATGAGCTGGATGCCAGGTGTTGGCGATGGAAAAGACCGCCAAAGTTTCTTTGGACGCATTTTTAGCATCTTTAAAAAGAAAAAACAGTAGACAGTTGGCAGTTTACAGTTGGCAGTTTACAATTCACAAAGCGCTAAACTATCAAATTGCAATGCCTTAAACTTTCTTTTTAGGCGTGGTAAAAACAAAATCTTTCAAATAAAAAGGCTCGAAATAAGCTACATCTTCAAATTCGGCAGACTGGTACGCCGCATAAGCCAAATTACTCATAAAGGCAGCACTATTGTAATTCTCCAAATGAAAATGGGCATTCGGGTTATCAATTACCGCCTTGCATTTTTCTGCACCATCGCCAATAAACGAAACATAGTTGCTTTGAAGTTCTAGCACAAAACTTTTCTCATCAACAATTTTAGCGTGCGTATTTTCAACTTCGTTTAAATGATGATCAAAAACAGCAGTAAATACTTCCATTCTTCGAGCATCTATCATTGGGCAAATCAAACCACCAAAATTAGGATGCTGCAACAAGTAACCATTGGCCATCATCTTTAAGGTATTGATAGCGATTAAAGGTTTATCTAACGCAAAACAAAGGCCTTTAGCTGTAGAAACCCCAATACGCAAACCCGTATAAGAACCAGGGCCTTTACTTACCGCAATAGCATCTAAATCTGTGTAGCTAATTGCAGCCATTTCCATCACGTCGGCTATAAAAAGCGTTAAGCTCGAAGCATGAATGTTAGCCGCTTTTTCTTCTTTAACTGCGATAGTTTTGCCATTTACTGAGATAGCCACTGAACAAACAGACGTAGCTGTTTCTATTTGAAGTATTGTTGACATGGGATAGTTGAAAGTATAAAGTGCAAAGTTAAAAGTTTAACCCACTTTTAACTTTTAACTTTATACTTTTTTAAGGTACCGGATCGTGCCCATGACCACCCCAAGGATGACAGCGACCGATACGCTTTAAAGTAAGCCAGCCACCTTTAAATGGGCCATGCTTTTTGATAGCCTCTACCCCGTATTGCGAACAAGTTGGCGTATACCTACAACTTGGCCCTAACAAAGGAGATAACAGCCATTGGTACAACTTAATGATACCCAAAAACAGCCACGAAAACAATAGTTTAATTACTTTCATTGCTTATTTGTACTAACAGCTTTTTAAAAAGCTGGGCCATTCTCTTCTCTAAAAAAGTGTATGGATAAATTTCTTTACCTACGTATTGTAAACCTAAAAGCAAAAGCTGATGGTTATTGGGTAAAAGCTCGTAAAGTGCCGTATTCTTTTGCAAGCGATAAGCTTCGCGGGTACGGCGTTTAATTAAATTGCGGTCGTGAGCGTGTTTATATCGCTTTTTGGCCACATTAATAACTACTTGGGCAGGAAATTTTGATGAATGAGCTTCAAAAACAAAAGTAGCTCGGTACGGATACAAAAGAAAAGAAGAGCCTTTTTTAAATAGCAAGTCTAACAACTTTTTGCTACATAAACGCTCTTCTTTATAAAATTTATTCATTTTTTTGATTGTAATCAACCCTAGACTTTACAGCATATACTGCTCCAGGTGCCAAAGGCATCCCTTTGGGACAATCAAAAACTATGCTTTATGACGACGCTCGTCAGAAACTGATAATCTTTTTCTTCCTTTTGCACGGCGAGAAGCTAAAACTCTTCTACCATTTGCTGTAGCCATTCTTTCGCGGAAGCCATGCTTGTTTCTTCTCTTTCTTTGCGAAGGTTGGAATGTTCTTTTCATAACTATATAATATCTTAACTAGAGTTTTTAATAGAGGTGCAAATATAAAGCGATATTTTTAAAATTGCAACACTATTTTCTTTTATTTTAAAATAGTAAGAATTAGCTATTCGAAGAAGTATTTATACAAGCCACTAGCACAAACCTAAAGATTGGAACAGGCTTCAAATTAGCTTATTGCTGGCTCAACTTAGCAATTGCAGCATAGTGTTTAGCAAAAAAGCCCGATAGATGACCTAAACCTATCGAGCTTTGATTATTAACTAAAACA
Organism: Pedobacter sp. SL55; assembly: GCF_026625705.1. Lineage (NCBI taxonomy): Bacteria > Pseudomonadati > Bacteroidota > Sphingobacteriia > Sphingobacteriales > Sphingobacteriaceae > Pedobacter > Pedobacter sp. SL55. The sequence goes on from NZ_CP113059.1 coordinate 99,837, forward strand.
AATTTTTCTTTTTATGCAGCACCTCTTATTACTCTTAATAAAATTGCTACGATTGCGATTACCAATAATGCGTGGATAATACCGCCTGTGTAATAACCTCCTAAAAAACTAATTGCCCAAATGATTACCAAGATAACCGCAATTACGTATAATAGATTTCCCATGACTTTGATGTTTAAGTGATTAAAATTGTTAATTGTTTTGATTACTACTTAAACACGCTGTGATTAAAAATTGTTCTGATTTTTTTTCTGGCACACAAAAAAAGCCACAATGCACAGCTACTAATCATAAAATCTGTGTATCTGTGGCCAATAAAAACAAGAGTGATAGCATAAAAATGCTAAGAAACTAAATACCTAGAGCAGCTTTAAGTTTAACATAACCCGTTTTGCTTACCGGCAACCAAATCCCAGTTTTTAGCAACACCACATAGTTTTCTTTTTCTTTAAGCTCTATTTTGGTTACTTGCGCTAGGTTAATAATGTAAGACCGATGAATACGGATAAACTGCGTGGCATCTAAGGTTTGTTCAAAGAAGCTCATGGTTTTATTCTTTTGAAAATTGCCTTCGGTAGTGCTCAGTTTCACGTAATCGTCATCAGCTTCTAAGTAATTTATAGCATCTACTGGGATAATTTTAATTACACCCGCATTTTTTACCACTACCCTATTATTTTGTGCTGGCGATAAAGAAGCAGTTTCCAATAATTCTTGGCTATCATCGCCTTTGGCTAGTTTCGATGGCAATTTTTGCATAGCTTGCTCAAAGCGGCCTTGCTCAATGGGTTTCAACAAGTAATCTACTGCATTTACCTCAAAAGCCTTAATGGCGTACTCATCAAAAGCGGTAGTAAAAATAACTGCAGGCCTGTTATCTACCAATTCTAACATCTCAAAACCACTAATTTTGGGCATTTGTATATCTAAGAAAATTAAATCTGGTTGATGCTGACTTATTGCTTTTAAACCCTCAAAACCATCGGCACATTCGGCTACCACCTCTATGTTTGGAAAAGCCTTTAAATAATGCTTCACAATATCTCTAGCAAGGGCTTCGTCGTCAATGAGTATGGTTTTTATCATCTTTTTGAGGTATTTTTAGCGTGGTAATATACAAATTATTGTTTTGCGACTCGACTTGCAACAGACTGCTATCCGCAAAAAGTAGATATAGCCTACGTCTTATCGCCGAAAGGCCGAAACCAGTGCCTTTTGAGGCTGTCATTTCTGCATCGTAAGGATTGGTTACGCAAATTACTAAGGTATTATTTTCCAGTTTTACATCTAGTGTAATGGTAATGGCCTTTGCCGTATTATACAAACCAAATTTGATGGCATTTTCTACAATGGGCTGCAACAAAGTACCAGGCAAACAGAGTGCGAGCGTTTCTTCGGCAATGGCTACCTCAACACTTAACCTATGGCTAAAGCGCACCTTTTCAATATCTAAGTACAGTTGTATGTACTCCATCTCATCGGCTACGTTAACCCAAACCTCATCGTCGCGTTTAAGTGTGCCGCGTAAAAAAGCAGCCAGTTTGGTAATCATAGTTCCTGCTTCGGTAGGGTTTACAATGGTTAAAGCATACACCGAGTTTAAACTATTAAACAAGAAATGTGGTTGCAACTGATGGCGAAGCTTATTGAGCTCTGCTTCTTTGGCCAAGTTTTGTGTAGCCAACATTCTTGCCTGCATTTCTGATTGTTCTTCTAGCCTATACCATAAAATATTAGCTAGGGCACACCAAGCCAAACAAACAAAAGAAACGGCAGCTTTAAAAACATCCGACAGGTCTAAAAAAGACAGATAACTTGCCTCGTTGGCGAATAAAAAAGTTAAGCTGTATTTAGAGGCAACCACAACGGCAGCACACAAAACAACAGTAACAAGCAAAACATATAACAATTTCTCGTTTTTAGGTTGATAATACCCTAACATATTACTGATAATGATACAAGCAATAGCTAGAAACGAACTGCTAATTACACTATCTGCCAATGCAATTTGCCAAGAGAAATTAAAGAAAAAATACAAAACCGCAGCACCAGCAGCCTGCCAACATAATAAAATGATGCCTGCTATAATTTTGATTTGCGGTTTTGATAGTGGAGTAGTAGTCAAAGCGTTTAATTTTTAAGGTTACAAAAAAGATTAATAACTCTTAAACTCTACGCCTCCAAACAATACTACGCCTCTTATAATGATAAGTTTATTTGCCTGTTCGGTAGCAGGATAAATAGCTCGTTTATCATCTACTCCACCAAAAACTGCAGTTACTTCTGATTTGATTTGCCAAGTTGGCGGTACCACAATTTTTACCCCACCAAATATAGCGGTTACATCTAATACAATTTGACCTTCAAAATCTGATTGGGTCAAGTTAATATCTCCTCCACCAAAAACAGCTGTAATTTCGCCACCTTTTAAGTTTTTAGAGTAAATAACTTGATTGCTGCCGCCAAATACATTTACCGAATCGATATAATCATTGGCATTAAAATCCTGTCGAGTGTTACTTGATGATGGATCTGATTCTTGCCCCAACGGATTGACCTTCTCAAAAGTATTATAGCCATCGTTTTTACGACTCCATTTATTTCTCTTAAAATTAGGAACGCTTTTAGGTTTTAAAACCAGAAACAAACCAAGCGCCACTAACATGATCGGGAAAACAATATTTGACATATCGTAACCCCTAAAAATATCTTCCAAAGTAAAGTAGGCCCCAATAAGCACCATTACAAACCAACCGCTGTTTCTAAAATTGTGGCGTGCACCTACAAACAAGCCAATCAAGATTAAAATTGTACTCCAACTAAATACCCAATGAGGAAGATACAAGCCAAAGTTTCTTAGCAACAACAGTGCGCCAATACCAACGATAAATAAGCCTGCCCAAACTTTTCCGGAGCGATTAACCATTTCTTTATTATTATTTATATTTTCCATTGCCTTATGTTTTTTAATATGCTTCAAAAGTATATCAACTATGAAGGCATTACAACACAAGACCGCTATTTGCTACTCAATTATCGGTAAAATGCATTAATTTATCGGTAAAAATTTTTGTTATTTTACAGAAGTTAGTTTTTACAACCGTTGATATGAAAAGATTACTCTTTATTGCTTTACTGATATTGCCATTTATTGCAACAGCGCAAGAAATTAGCACGCACTATAAAATTTACGATGTAAAGAAGCAAAAAACAATCAATTTAGAAGACATTGTAACAGATATGGCCAATGCCAATGTGTTGTTTTTTGGAGAAGAGCACAACGACTCTATTGGACATTATTTAGAAACCACTTTGTTTAAAAAATTGGCTACCGCTTATAACAATAAAGTTGGGCTAACCCTAGAAATGTTTCACACTGATGTACAGCCCGTAATAACCGAATATTTAGCAGGTATAATTACCGAGAAGAATTTTGTTAAAGAAGCCAGAGCTTGGAACAATTACAAAGATTACCGCCCGATGGTAGAATTTGCAAAAGAACAAGGTTTAAGTGTAATTGGCGGCAATGCCGCAGCTAGATACAGCAATGCGGTAACTAAAAATGGTTTGCAAATTTTAGCTAAACTTCCTGATGTTTCTAAAGCCTTTTTACCACCAAACGCTATTGATACCCTAACGGGCAGGTATTACGAAAAATTTATTGCGCTACTTGGTGGCCATGGTATGGGAGCGATGAAAGTTTATCAAACTCAAAATTTTTGGGATGCCACCATGGCGTGGTCTATTGCTAAGTTCGCAAAGGCAAACAAAGACAAGAAAATTTTTCAGGTAAATGGCCGCTTTCATAGCGATGAGAAATTGGGAACCTTTGCACAGCTAAAAAAATACGCACCTACGCTTAAAGCGCTAAATATTGCATCATTTGCTGCCGATGATTTTGCTAATCCGGATTGGGAAAAATATAAAGAATTAGGCGATTATGTGATACTTACCGACCCGAACGTGAAAAAGACTTTTTAGGCGTCATTATCTTTTAACCCACCCTAACTTTAACCCAACGTAAAAGCTACGGCCTGTAGCTCCGTTGTAGTACCTACCTCCAAAACCATTGATATCATTACCTAAACTATAAGTTTGATTGAGCAAATTATCTGCGCCTACAAAAAGCTGAAACGGTATATTTTTCATCTGTTTTTGATAACCTAACTTCGCAGTTAGCAACTGAAAGTCATCCGCATATTGCGTATTGGCATCATTTAATGCAATTTTAGCATTATGGTTTAAACTGGTAAAGGCAAAAAATCCACTTTTGTGATTAATATCGGCCATTATTGTATAGCTGCGAGGTGCTACGCCAGGCAATTGGTTCCCTGAAAAATCTTCATTTAATTGCACAAAATCTTTGTATTTGAAATGATGCCATGCATAAGCGCCCTGTAATAAAACCGACAAAGGCTGCTCTTTTGTAATTAACTGATAAGATAAACTTGCTTCTATACCTTGCTGTTTGGTTCTACCTGCATTTATGTAGTAGTTGGCACCAGCCGCATCTCTCCGGGTTACAATAGAATTGCTTAGCAAAGTGTGGAAATAACTAGCATCGAGGAATAAACGATTTTCTAATAAATTCCATCTTACGCCTGGCTCCACATTCCATCCTGTTTCTGCTTGTAAAGCTAAATTATAGCTATTGTTATCTGCAAAAACCTCACTACTAGCTGGTGGAGAAAAGCCTTTAGTTACGTTGATGTAGGTAGCAATTTGATCGTCTATTTTGTAAAGCGCTGCAAAACGAGGCTGCAACTGCCCTTTAAAACTCTTTGAGGCTTGGATATTGGGTATTTCACTACTACGCAAAAAATCTAAAGAAAACTGGTTGATACTTGCCCCAGCAGTAAATAGCCAGCGTTGCATTTGCCAATTTACCTGCGCAAAAGCCATCCATTGCAACAAGTCGAGTTCATCATCGGTAACCTGACTGCCTTTATTGCCTTGTATATTTCGGTAGGTTTTTGAGCTGAAATCTCCGCTTTGCAGCTCTGCGCCAAAATTAATAGCGAGATTTTTAAGTCCGTAAACAAAATTCGTTCTTCCGCCCCAATGAGGCTCTTTCTTTAGCTCGTAGTTCTGTATAGCAGGATTTGCTGTTTCGTTATAGAAACCATACAAACTGGTGGTATTGTTTAACTTTGGCGAAAAAGAATATTGATGAGTTATACCCAACAAAGCCGCTTGCTGATGGATGCTGGCATTTGCCGCAACTGCACCTTGGTTGGCGCCCACCGCAGGCCTGGCCTGTCTTGGGTTGGCCTGATATTCGGCTAAAGTTAAGGCCCCAGGAGTTTGATAATTCAAATCGCTGTAAATAAAATGCACCTTTAAACTGCCCTTAGCAAAGGTAGAAAGTTGTGTCTGGTAACTTGCCAACTTCCGTTTCATTTCGGTATGCTGCCTGTAACCATCTACGCTAGTTTCTTCATAACTAAAATTATGCTTTGGCAATTTCAGTTGCAGATGGTAATTTAAAGCACCGTAACTGCCTGCACTAAACCCACCGTTAAGTTGCATTTTTTTGGCTACTGGCGGAGCGTCAAACAAAACCACGCCACCTGTTCCGGCTCCATACAAACTACTTCCAGCGCCTTTAATAATTTCTATTGCACCCACATTATAAAACCCGAGCATATTTAACATAGAATTACCTCCGGGGGCGGTAAACGGAATGCCATCATAGTAGATTTTTACGTTGCGAACCCCATAAGGACTACGCACAGAACTACCACGAATATTTAATGAGTAACTGCCCGGCGAACGCTCTTCCATTCGTACCCCTGGGGTAGCATTTACCGCCTGTATAATATTTCCATCGGAATAATATTGTAGTTGCTTTAAATTAATTTTGTTGACTGCCGCAGGCGTTGCCATCAGCATTTTGCTGCCGTAGGCATGAATAACTACACTATCCAAAGCTACTTTGGTAACCGTATCCTGATTTTGGGCAGAAGCATCAGCAAGAAAAAAACAAAAGATGAAGCTAAGTAAAAGGTATTTCTGCATAGGTTTTACAACAAAAGACAAATGCCTTGGTTTAAAGTATTAATTAAAATGCTCTCCCGAAAAATAATACCATTTACCAGCTTCTTTCTTAAAAACAGAACGTTCATGATGTGTAAATTCTTTTAAACCGTGTTGATAAAAGGCTTTAAATTCTACCACATCTTTTTTTGCGGCAACAATTTCCAGCTTAGTCCAGTGGTTTTCCTTTGCCCAATTTTCTATATCAGCTTTGCTGTATAAATGTCTTTTGGCCGGATGGGTAGTTTCCCATAAATAATCTACCAAATGTAAAGCGTAAGCGCTATACCTAGAACGCATTAACTGTTCTGGTGTGGGTGCCAAAGCAATTTGCAAGTGATAGGGTTGGCAACATTCGATATAAGGTTTCCCAGAAAAACAAGGGCATAATGATGTGGACATGGCGTATTTAAAACATCAAAAATAGGTTAAATTAAGAGCCTATTTAAAATTTATCTAATAATTTTAGGCAACTATACCAAGTTTACACTGAATTAAAAATAGTAAAAATTAACCCCAAGCACTTATTTGAAATACAATAGGTGTTTTTTGTTTTACACATAATTTTATAAAAATGCTTATAGAACATTACACAAAAGCTTACATTAATAAGCTTTGTAAAATAAAGGATATAGAAAAGTACACCGTAGTAATAAACATATCTCCCTTACCTAATAAACAACCTGTAGTTACAGGAACAATCAAATTAAAGAGTATTAGCATTTGTAACAATGCAGTATTTAATGGTTTTTACTCCATTAGGACGTTAGATGGAACAAGTTATCATTATCGAGGTATTATTAATAACACTGTTAAGTAAAGAGGTCTATTATAATCCTGTACATTATTTATGATTTTCTTATCATCGTAAATGTGTAAAGCAATCTGTTCGACTTCTTGTACAGAGGATACTTGAAACACATTGTCTTCGTCTTTTTCAGGTTTTTTGTTGTCAACAATGAATGACAGGTTTACTTTTGCATTACCCAATGCTGTAAAAGCCAAACTATCTAGTTGCAACTGTATTGCTCCTCTAACAAGAGAAACTTTTTCAAATAAATTCATAAATAAATATACACAATTAACGAAGCATCTATATTACAACAGGTGCTTTTTTGTTTTACAGTAATTAAAATATGATGGAAAATAACCAAAAAAACCTCCCTGTAGAGGAGGCTGAAGATAAAGTAAATAAAAAAACCTCCGAAATAAGCGGAGGTTATGAAATAAAAAATAAGGTAGAAGCAGATATATTAACTGAAGTAAATCGACTTCAAAAAAAGTTAAGGGAGTTAAAAAGTCCGATAAAGATAAGAGCCGAATTTAACGGATACTACTGCTTCGAAGAGATAGATAAGGAATATTTAAAAAGACAGCTTATATTAATGGCAAACATAAACTACGCTTCCGGTATATAGTCCTTAACAATTTCACAGCAGTCTTTAACCTGCTTGGTAAGTTTAGCTTTTTGCTCTTCTGTAAAATATGGCATATCGAACTCTAGGTTGCCAAATATTTTGAGGAATAGTTTTGCTTCGCTTTCTGGAAAAATTAGTCTCCTACTATGAAATGTATTGAATATTTCTTTGCTATAAGTTTCTTCATCAATCCATTCCTGAATATCATGATTTTTAATTTTAATAAGCCAATTTATCGTCATAATACAATAATCATCAAAATAATGGTTGAACCTTATATCATGGCTTGTTCTTGAAAATTCGCTTTTCGTCTCATTGTATTCGATTTTAAAATTTTCACCTAGGTTCACATTAAATTGCTCTAGGAAGTAGTTTCCAATTTGAATGTTGGTCATAATGTTCGTTGATTTCTTGTCTTTAATTGTCGTTGTGGTTCTTTATTTTCATGATTAGGATTTTTATATTGTAAAAATATCAAATAAATGGTTAATTATATTATAGTGTTTTTGATATCATTTTAATTGAGTATTCTTCAATTTCGTTCATAATCACATTAGTTGCGCTGTGTTGGCTCATATATTCTGGAAAAGTCCAGCGGAGATGGTGTTTGCCGAAGGCATAACTTTGATGAGTCCAGAAAACCGTAAAATCGGAAAATCCGTGGTTGATTCTGAACTCCGTTGAAACTAATCTATCTCGTGTTAATATCCAAACGCTTGTAGAAGATGTTTGTTCCACTTTCGTACCGGGATAATCCGAGAGACCACTTATTAGGATGGAATATTTACCCATCATACCACCATAAGATTTGACTTTTGAAACCTCATCGGATTTATCTCTGAGAAAAATAAAGATTAGGAATACAACTATTCCTATTATGAAGTATAGCATAAAATTAGTTTTTTAAGATTAAACCCTCTTTATTGTCATTAAATATTGATATTCTGTTTGCGCCCCTATGTATGTCAATATAAAATCTCTGTAACTGAAATTCTGTGACATACCTTGTCATACCAAGGCTTTCATTATAAAGAATGTCTAAAATTTCATAGGAACCGCAATAAACGAAATATGGTAATATCAGAACGTTAACAGATGTTTCTGTAATTTCCACAGAAGATTCGTGAGATTTAAAAAACAAGTTTTCTGTAAACTTGAATTTTCTAAAATGCAATTTCATAATATCTATTTCTTTACGTAAACTGCATCAACTAAATCTCCAAGCGGGTGGTTCGTCCACTTTATCTTTGTAGCAGATACCTTTCTGAAATTATAGGTAGTTACTTGTGATGCCAATGTTATCTCTATGGAATAGTCAGTATCTGATTTAACCTCCTTTACATTGGCTGCCATCTTACCTTTTGAATAGGTAGCAAGTGCTTCTTTGTTACAGCTATAAGAATTGAAAGCCCCGATACAGAAGTCATCGGATGTAATCTTGAATGCACTAGATTTTGTTGCTTCCCCTTCTAAATACCACTCTCCCTGCACCCATGTAGGAGGACTAATCTTAATTGAACTTTCTGGAGTTTCGTCTTTTTTGGAGCAGGATAATAAGAAAATAGTTACTAGGACTAAATAGATTGATTTCTTCATAAAGATTTGTATAAAATTGGCTTTGCACAAATCTAAACCATTAAAAGAAGATGTTTTTACGGGAAACCGTAAGGGAGTAAAATTTTTCATTTATTAAATACCCTACAGTTCCCTAGAGCCTTTTAAATAAAGAAGCGTGGAACTGGAAGTCTCATTCGCCGTTAAGGTTCTGGTAAACCTGCAATACAAATAATAAAGTCCAGCCCACGCTATGCGCATGAGCAGTCAGAACTCTATTCTTGTATTGCCTTTGTTGAAATTTACCAGATTTAAACGGCAAGAATAAAAGCTAACGCTTCTGTAATATGTTGTTAATTATCGTATTCTAATTCATGAACCAAATATAAGAAAAATGGAAACTATTTTAACTATTGCTTTTTTTAAACCTATTATTGTGCATACATTACTCTTTATAATGTTTTTATTGTTTGGGTTTCAACTTGGCATGAATTTTTGGTATTGGGTTAAAAATACGGCAAAAGATAAGGATACAGACTTACCGCCAAAGCTATTAATGATATGGCGATGGTTATGTAAACGTTAAAATATCCTACCAAAGACTTGTATTTTTCAGATGTTGAAACCGTAACACTTCCGCACAATGGACAGTATAATGAGTAAAAGGTCTGCCTTTTGGGGCAACCTCGTACTTACCGTTTCTTACACGGCTTTGGCGGAATATCCACATGTAACAACTGATTTCATAGAGTCTGAAAAAGTAGTTCATATTTGTTAGCTAGAGCTTCCTCTTAAATCTGCTGTTGACTAATCAAAAATTACTTATGCTCTGTAATTGAACACTATTAAAATTTCTAAATAATCCGAACTCTTGTGTAAACTTGGTATAGTTCCCTAATTTTTTAACACCACCGCATTTGATTGCACACAGCTTGGTTTTAGCTAAGCTATTTTTACACCAGAAACAACCAGCTGATATCCAACAACATAAGCACGTCAAAATATTTGAATAAAAAAACAGAAAACCATTTTGTTTCAATAATGTTACTAAACCGAAACATTTAGAAAATAGAACATTATGAAAACTCAATTTAAATTTTTACTTCTTTTATTAGCAATGCCTCTCGTATTTTTAGCGTGTAGCAAGGATGATGACCCAGCAGACAATGACTTATTTGTAGGCACTTATAATGGTTCTATTAGCTATAATAATGGCAACTCTTCTATAAGTACCGAAACGGGTAAAGTAACTGTAATTAAAACTGGCAACAACTACAACTTTAAATTTTCTGATGGCATTCCTGACTTGGATGGTGTAGAGTTTGAAAGAAAAGAAAATGAAGTAATCTCTATTGGTAGTACCGAAAGTAAATACATTAGAATTACCGAAGACAACTTAACCATTGGCTTTTTAAAAGATGGCGCTACGTGGACTGCCAATTGTAGTCGCTAATAATTTTTAGCAGTAATAAGCAAAAGGCGTAACTTTAAATGGTTACGCCTTTTGGCGTTAAAAAACATGTTAAAAAAACATTTGCAGGCAAGTAAATTACTAGCTTTGCAGCATTAAATGAAAACAACTACAGTAAACAAAAATGGGCAGTTCAAGTAAATCGCTGCTCAACTTCTTATCAGGAATTACTTTCGTGATTTTGTGGGCTTCGGCATCTTCAGCAACAAAAATTGGCCTTCACTCGGTACAGCCGCTGGTGCTTTCTATTCCACGTTTCATTTTGGCATCTGCGTTAATGCTGGTTATTGCTCATTTTTTTATGAAGCAACCTATGCCCCATAAAAAAAGTGCATGGAAAAAGATTGCGATTTATGGTTTCTTTAATGTTGGCCTATACTTGGGTTTGTATGTGGTGGCCATGCAAGAAGTTTCTGCAGGCTTAGGGGCTTTGTTTATTGCCATTAATCCTGTGCTTATTTTGCTAATTAGTAGCATTTGGTTTAGGCAGCCTTTGCGTTTGGCCACTGTGCTTAGCTTTGCCTTATGTATGGTAGGGATGCTTATTGCCGCCTATCCTTTACTAGGTGGTAGCCACGCCAGCGTTTTAGGTTTATGTCTGCTACTTTTATGCAACGTTTCTTATTCTGCCGGGGCCATTTACTTTTCTAAACAAAATTGGGAACAAATGCACATTTTAACCATTAATGGCTGGCAAACCTTGTTTGGATGTTTATATCTATTGCCGTTTGCTATTTACTTTTACAATTCGGAAGCAAATACTTTTGATTTTGGCTTTTTAGGTGCAGTAGTATGGTTGGCCATTCCAGCTTCTATTATTGCTTCTTTACTTTGGATGTCGTTACTTCGCAAAAATCCAACTAAGGCTTCGGCTTGGTTATTTTTATGCCCCGTTGCAGGTTTTACCATTGCCTCCATCATTATGAAAGAGCCACTTACTTGGTATACACTAGCCGGAGTAGTATTGGTAATCATTGGCTTGTACATTGTTCAGCAAATGAAAACGCCAGCACTTACACCAGCAAACAACAATTAGTTTAACGTGAGTTCGGGTTAAGTGTATTTACAATTCTTAAGAAATTCGCATTGAACGTATTTTTTTAGCTCGCCGCCGCTGGGTTCTTACTTTTTGACCGCAAAAAGTAACAAAAACTCTCGGTTGCTTATTTTTCTTTCAAAGAAAGTGCTTTGGCTTATTGGTGCGGCCCGAAAAATAAGAGACCGAAAATCAGCTGAACGAAGATTTGAAGCGCTATCGCTAGCAAATAGCATAATTTTCTTATCCCGAACTCACGTTAGTTTAGCTTTATTTTTTTTGGATCGTTAACTACAATCTGTAGCTTTTCTTTGTAAAGTGTAACTGTACCTACCACACATATTTTCTTCTCGTTAAACATTTCCACTGGATCTTTTTCAAATTTGGCTCGATCTGCTTTAAATACCACCACGGTAATTACCTCTTTAGGGAATGCACCACCCAAATTCAACAAACTTAGATTTTCTAAACTGCGGGAACTATACACAGAATCGCAAAGCTGCACCTCTTTGCCGACATAATTAACCGCCTCTTTAGCTGACACTTTAACCTGGCTTTTAGCGATAATAGCGCTACCACAAAACATTAGCACTGCAATTAGTTTTTTCATGCGCCGAAGTTACCAATTACAACTAAAAGTGCTAAACAAATGAAGTAATTAACGTGAATTATATATTTTTTCTCTGTTTATCAATAAGTTAGATGTTTATTTCGAAAATGTGATTTTAAAAAATGGACCTAAAAGCTGATGCTGAAATAAATTCAGCATGACGAACCGCCCATACCGTCACCCTGAATTTATTTTACTGCGTAGCTTTCCGCTTTGCTACAGGTCAGGGTCGGTTAGCGAAGATTAAGACCCATAACTCACGTTAATTATACTTTGAAATTTCTTTAGCTATAAGTTAATGATTGCTTAAAATTAAATTGTTACAAGCAAAAGCCCAATGTGAATAATGACATTGAGCTTTTGCAAAGAATGTTATGATTCTATCGGATTGAGATTAGCAGAGAACTGCTAAAAACGCTATTGCTTTATAATCTTAAACTCTGTTCTTCTATTCAGCTGATGATCTGCCTCGCTACATTTTACACCGTTGGTACATTTATTAACTGGTACACTTTCGCCGTAACCTTTGGCCGTAATTCTGCTTTTATCAATTCCTCTATCTATGATATATTGTACCGCAGAATTTGCTCTACTTTGCGATAACCATTGGTTGTATTGGTCTTTTCCTCTGCTATCTGTATGCGAGCCAAGCTCTATCCAAATGGTTGGATTTTCTTTCATAATGGCTACCAACTTATCTAACTCTACAGCTGCATCTTTCCTGATGTTTGATTTATCAAAATCATAATAAATGTTTTCTATACGGATAGGCTTGTTAATTACGATAGGTGTTAAGTAAAGGTCTTGTTCAATAACACTGCTTTCAGATAAACCTTTAGCATTGATCTTTGCAGTCGCCGTTCTAAAGTTGGTTTTATCTGCCAATAGCTCATAATCTTTTTCTTCTTCTAAGTTAAACTTAAAGTTGCCATCGGCATCGGTTTGTGCTAACATTGGGCTACCATTAGCTCTAGTTAAACTTACCACCGCATCACGCAAAGGCGCTTTAGTTTCTTGGTTAAACACCTTGCCACGAACCAACAGTTTTAACTGGCGCACCATGAAACTATAAATATCATCTTGTCCAGCTCCACCATCTCTGTTAGAGGAGAGATAACCATTATCTACACCTAACATCTGGAAAGCAAAATCATCTTGTGGGGAATTTATTGGATAGCCCATGTTCTCTACTACACCGCTCTTTAGCTTGGTTTTAAAGATATCCAGCCCGCCCATACCTATATTACCATCTGTAGCAAAGTAAAAAATCCCATTTTGAGATACAGGCGAACGCTCGTTACCTACGGTGTTTACCTCTTGTAAATTTACGGCATCGCCCCAACTACCATCTGCATTGCGACTACAGTAATAGATATCTGTACCACCTTTACCTCCAGGCTTGTTAGAAACAAAGTATAAGGTACTGCCATCATTAGTTAAATAAGGATCGCCTACCGACCACTCTTGAATGTTGTTATACTTAAATGGGATTGGCTCGCTCCAGCCACTTGCGCCCATTTTACTACTATAAATCTCTATGTTAATGGTACTAGGGCTTCCTTTTACTTTTTGGATTTTTTCGGGTATGCGGGTTAATGTAAAATACACTTCTTTTTGGTCGGCACTAAAACTTGCCGAACCTACGTGATAATTTGAGCCTGTTTTTAGGGGGAACTGGCTGATCTTGCCATCTGCATCTTGTTGGTATAATCTCAAGTAACTATTACCGGTCCATCCGTAGGTCTTCCTATCGGGAAGCTTGTCGCTATCAAATTTTAAAAACGGACGACTGGTACTTACCTTATCCTGCGGGATATCTGTTCTATCAGAAGTAAATACCACTCCATTTTGATAGCTTACAGCAGCCCAATCAGATTGGGCACTGTTGAGCGCCTGTTGGTTATCTATACCTATTCTTTTGGGATTAGCCATCCACAACTGTGCAGAATCGCAAGATTGCTGCCATTTAGCGATTTGCCCCAACTGCTCGGGAGTAGCCTTGCTTAGCAGAGATGCGTACTTGGCATACTGTACCTTAGCCTCACTATATTTTGAGGTGTTGCGCAACATGTCTCCATAATCTTTAAAGGCTTCGGGTTTAGCCCCTTCTGTTTGTGTAAGCAGGGCGTACCAGCTGGCCGCTTGCTTAAAATCTCTCAGTTGCTTGTAACTCTCGGCCAAACGCTCAGTTGCGAGCAAGCTCTTTTTTTTCTGGTAAGCCGCTGTATAAAGCGCTATTGCCTTTTCGTAGTTATATAGTTCAAACTGCTCATTGGCCTCTTTGAGCACATACTGTGCCTTTAGCTGCCCACTAACAAGCAACAGCGTAAAGCCAATTACCAATAACATTACGTTTTTCTTCATGATTGTTTTGTTTTTCGTTGGTTGTTTTTTTGTTGTTTGCTTTTAGATATTGGTTTAGAAATATCGTTGCGACATCATTCTTACCTGTTTAGGTTTGATATAAAACCCTACCGAAATCTCATGCGTACCGCCGCTAACTCCAGAAAGACTACCCGTTGCCCTATCGTAAGCATAGCCTAAACGTAGTTGTGGCGTGGCAAAAAACTCTACCATACCCACAATGGCATTACGTTTGGATAGATCGCGTTGCAAGTAAGATTTATCATATAGTTTAATTGCTGTTCGGTAGCTACCACCAAGCCAAACCCTATCAGCCAATAACAAAAAAGCATTTACATCTAAACTGCTTGGTCCGCCCCTATCATCTTTCAATAAAAATGATGGTTTGAGTTGTATATTTTCGTTAATGGGTACCATCATACCTGCCGTTAGGTAATAGTGGGGTTTTTGCACTGGAAAAAATACAATTTCTCTGCTCTTTTTAGCCATGTATTGCGCAATTAGGTTATCTACCGAAAAGCCTGCATACCAACGATTGGTTGAGAAAAAAATACCAGTTCTTGCATCAGGCAGCAAACTGCGCTCTATACCCACCGGAATACGCCCATCATAACCGTCTATAGCTTCGAACAGGTTACCATCTATTGTATTTTGTACGATGCCAATGCCCAAACCTAGCGCTAACCTGGCGCTAGGGTCGCTGCTGCTTACCCTTAATGCAGTAGGCATAGCTTGCATAACCCGCCAGCGTATTTTGTGGGCCAAGCTTATCAGAGGCTAACTGTAAGGCAAGCCCAACATTACCATCATTGGCTATCGCATCAACTGCTAATGAAGCACTTTTTGGGGCGCCCTTGATACCCGTCCACTGGTTGCGGTAAAAGCTATGCAAGTTCAACTCTTCTTTATATCCCGCATAGGCGGGATTAATGTAAATTCCATTGAACATGTACTGACTATATTGTGCATCTTGCTGTGCCCTGCTTGTAAAAGTAATGCCCAGCAGTAATAATATGATTGCGCTTTTTTTCATGATAATGCTAAAATTTACGTCTAATCTTTCAATAAAGTTACCCAACCCGTTAAAGTTTGCCAGCTCGATGCAGCAGTTTTTAACCTCAATACATAATAATACGTACCACCGTTAAGACCTCTTCCATCCCACTCGTTACGGTAGGTCATTCCTGTACTTTTCCAAACTTCGTTGCCCCATCTGTTATAGATCATAAGCGTATTTTCTGGATAGGCTTCTATTCCCGGTATTTTAAAAGTGTCGTTTCTACCATCGCCATCTGGAGTAATTACATTGGGAATTTGAAGGCCCAAAAGCTCTTTGCTGTGTGTAGCGCTATTGTTGGTTAAATTGGTATCAGTTTCTGTACCTGCTACGGTTGCGGTATTTCTTACCAATCCAGCTTTAAGTGCTTTTACACGAATGGTAATTTCTACGCTGGCACCAGCAGCAAGGTTACCGATGTTCCAAGACACCGTGTTGGTGCCATTATTATAGGTTACCGTACCATAGCTATTGTTGGCTAAAACATAACCCAGTTCGGCAGGTAGTACATCTGTAGCAATTACACCCGTGGCTAGGTAAGCACTTAGGTTACGCACGGTAAGCACATATTCAAACTCTTGCCCAATATGTATGCCACCCATTGTTGCGGTTTTGGTAATGGCCAAATCTACCTGTGCAGCATTTGGTATAGGTGTAACAGCAGAGGTGTTGTTGCCAAGAACGGGATCTATCTCGTTACCTGTAATAGTAGCGGTATTGGCATAACTGCCAGTAGCCAACACCCTAGCCGTAACCGTTAGTGTAGCGGTAGCGCCATTAGCCAAATTGCCTATATCCCAAATACCTGTGCTACTATTGTATGCGCCAACAGTTTGCACCGAGCTTACAAAGCTATAACCGCTAGGCAGTTGCTCAGTTACCCGTACCCCTGTAGCGTTATTAGGCCCTTGGTTACTTATGGCTATATTAAATTCTAAGTTAGTTCCAATTACAGGGGCCATGCTACTTGCGGTTTTGGTTACCCCCAAATTAGCTTGTAAGGCTCCCGGAACTGGTGTTACCGTAGCACTGTTATTAATTGGGTCTGGATCGGTTTGTGCGCCTGAAATGGTAGCAGTATTGGCATAACTGCCACTGCCGTTAATACTTGCTGTTACTGTTAGTGTAGCGCTGGCCCCATTGGCAAGATTGCCCACAGTCCAAATTCCCGTTAGGTTGTTGTAAGTTCCAACAGATACCGTTGAGCTGATGTAGCTGTAACCGTTTGGCAATAGTTCGTTTACGGTTACACCCGTAGCATCTACTACCCCATTGTTACGGGCAGTAATGGTAAAGGTTACTGTAGAGCCCACCAACGGACTTACACTATTTACTGTTTTAGTAACAAACAAATCGGCACAATTTACAGATTGCTTGGTAAAGTAGGCCGTAGCATCTGCGGTGGCTGGTAGCACTAAGTTGCTGCCAGTGTTAATACTGATAGGACTGCCTCCATCGTTACCGCTACAACTGCTGCTCCATACCCCTGTAGAGAGCTGCTGGCTCACAAAAGATAGATTATTGTTAAACGCACTCTCATTGGTACCAGTGCCATTGGCATTGGTTGCCGAGTTATGTTGTAAAATTACATTGGCAGCACCAATAATACTGCTGCTAATTTGCCAGGTTCTATCTATACCTCTGGTAGCAAAAGAGGTTTCTGTAGCCACACTATTAGTGTAATCTTTTACTTGTACAATGATATTTCTGGCAACTGCCTGATTTAATACTGTTGCCGGCGTATAGTCTACGCCTGCAATACTAACTGGAAAAAGAAAACTACTGCCGTTGGCAAGATTTTCTTTAACTACAACTCCAGTACCATTAGTAACTACGTGTTTGGTTACATCGTAGCCAGAAAAAGTTGCATCGTTATCTAATACTAAATTAAAGTTGTTGAGGTACAAGTGCCCAGCAGTAAATTTAACGTTATTGCTTATTCTACTGTTTCCGGTTAACGATAAACCCGCCGCATTATCAATCTCGATATTTGGAAGTGTAGGATGAATACCACTTGTGTACCCACCATTAAGCGTTTGCTGTAGCGGGTAGTTACTATGGAGTGGGTTGTTACCACGAAAAATGAATACACCAGTACCGGTTTGTGAATTGCTTGGCAAAGCTATAAAGGTGGCACCTGGTTCTACTGTCATGTTTTTGCCGTAGAAAATTGCTGTAGCACCATCTTCTATATACACTACTGCATTTGGGCCAAAGGTTACATCTCCATACCAAGTTACGGGAACGCCAGCGTTGATATCAAAGTTGTCGTTAATATAAGTAGATGACTGCCCGTAACTCAAGTGGGCTCCAATCCAAAACAACAATACTAGTAGTAGTTTATTCATTTTTATTCTTTTTGATCTTCATCCTATCCCTGTTAAATTCCCTCTCCACACTGGTTATACGAAAACACTCGGTAGTTTAAGCTTCTGCAAGTTTTTTGGCAAAGTATCCCTGTTTATTATAAACATATTATTTAGTTTCAGGAGGTTGCTTAAAGATTTGCTTAACCCAATTCTACTTCCAATAATTCCAAACTTTACCATCAAACACAGCCAGCGCTTTCCTATTGGTGTCGTAGCACATCATTCCTGGATAAGGGCTTTTTACATTCAAATGTGGATTTGAGATTTTTGGCAAAACCAGGGCTTTGTCGGTAGATTCGAGTACCAACACACCATCTGCCGTTGTAGACCTAGCTCCTATTACGGTTTGTTTCCCATTATCTACAGTGCCGCTGTATGGCGCAATAGGTACTGTACCGGCAATATCTCCCACGCCCGAAAGATTTACCCAAGCTCCATTTTGGTACATTTTTACGATTTTGGCAATCTTATCAAATAAAAATGTGCCATTGGCTGGCGTAGTTGGTAAGGTTTCTACTGCAGGCAAGATAATGCCTTTGGTAGTACCAGCAGCAAAATCTAGAACTGAGGAGCTCTCTGCTGTTTTTTTATCTATAGCTGTTTGGGCGTTGGCACTTGCGTAAGCACCCAAACTTATCATCATTGCTGTTAAAATTCTTTTCATCATTTTTCAGATTTATATTTTATAAACAATCTTTTGCTAAGCACTTCCAAGCCGTACCGTTGTATAACTTAACGCAGGCAGCTGCAATATCATAGATTAACATACCTTCTACCGGATTAACTATTGCTGCCGAAGAGCTTACTCTGGTAATTACAAAACCTTTACTTTTTGATTCGATAACCACGTGTCCGTTTGGCACATTGGCAGGCCACCCTGTAGTGCCACCTGTGAAACCTACTAGATCAGAAATACCTGTGGTACTTGGCAAACCTGCTGCATCAAATGTGCCTGGTTGGGTACAAGCATTTATACCAAAATTTGCTTGAGAAATATCTGCATTTACTACACCCAATGACAATATTCCATTAGCCGTTCCGTCATTTCCGGCACAACCAGCAACATTGATGCAATTATTTTCGCCCACATAATTATATGCTGTAGGTAAGGCCAATACTGGCACAGCCGTTTGGCCTACTGTTGCGGTGCTGGTGGTTACGTAAATTGTGTAAGAGTTACCTGGGATTGCTCCAAAAGCAAAATTTCCATTTGCTGCCACAGCATTTACTGCCGCTACAGCGCCTGTTGTATTGTTATATAGTATGGCATTTAAGGTATTAGATACATTGGTTCCGCTTCCATTTACAATACCATCGGTTAAACCATTTGTATCGTTAAATACATTACCTAAAATAGTGTGAGATAAGGCTGCAGTTGGGCAACTCGCTCCATCGCCATTACTAATTGTTCCAGCATTAGAAATTAGTGCTGCATTGCCAGAAGGAATATTGACGCGATAGGTGTTGCCGTTACCATCTATGGTATATAAAGAACCAGCAGCATTTATAAAAGTAGATGTATATGTTGCTGATACTGGTAAAGCTGCTCCATTAGATAAAACTAGTGCATTGCCTACAGTATAAACACCTGTTACAATATTTAATGTTGCTAAATTACCTACATTATTTATACCATAAAATAAACCATCACCAGGATTATAAGTAAAATCGGCCACACCAATTGCTGTGTTCCCCACGGTTTCTTTAAAATATGGCGCTGTTGCCAACGCATAAGAATTAGCTGGATCTACAATTTGAAGATAGGTGGCTGGTCTTGAAGGATTTATGTCAATTACTACGTAGTTATCTCCGTCGGTAGAACCAGCTACTCCTGCTCCCACTGCTCCGGTGTTTGCAGAACTTACTTTCGCCACAAAATAACCTGTAGGCGTTATGTCGGCAATTGTTGGGTTTATGCCTAATGCCGTAGCCAAGTTAGGAATATCAAATGTAGTGACTACGCCTGCTCCATCAACCCTAGTTAATTTAGCCCTATTTGTAGCCAAAGGAGCTTGTGTAACCAATAACCATAAGGTATTATCAATTGGGCTAAAGCCAAGACCATTTGATAAGCCTGTAAAACTTGCCACTGGGGTTGCATTTGTTGCACCTGTAGCTAAGTTATGCCTAAATATCTGATTACTTTTTAAAAGATAGGCTGTATTATCACAAGGGAAAGGAGTTTTTGCCACTGTTGCGTAGGTAATGTATCTATTTGCATTTCCAGAGTCAAAGTTGTAACTGTGTACCCATTTTGCGGTTGCAGTATTGTAGACACCATCAACAATTTGCACATTAGTTGTAAATGCTGCATCATCTGCAACAATCATTTTTACTTGTTCTCCATTTCCAAAACTACTTCCGTAAGAAGAAAGGTTCGACTCAAAGTACATAGTACCGCTGGTATTGGTACGTTGTGCCAACCATGTTCTTGGAATACGCGAAACACCTGTATAGCCACTTATTGTAATACTGCTTAAGGTAGTTGTAGCAATGTTATTATCTCCCAATAGGAAATAAGTTTTGTCGTTAGTAAAACTAGTACGCGAACCGTTATTGTTAGGATTTACAAAATCGTTAGTTGTTGCTACCGTAAGTATGGTACCGGCATTTACACTTCTTGATACTTTTTGGTCGAAAAGTCCTACGTCTTCTCTGGCCATACCAAAAACGTTATTGTTATAGGTTGTGTTGGTTGCGCCGTTCCATACAGCTGTTCCATCAGCACCAAGGTAGTGATCTGTATTTATCTGGCCTAAAGTAATACCATATTTAATGGCAAGATAAGAGTCTACTCTTCTGCGTTCGGTTGTTGTAAGCGTTCCGGCGCCATATACAATGGTTTCTCCAATGTGTCCTATAAATCCGGCATTATCACTACCGTTGCTAGAAAAAATTGTGCTCCCGAACATGTGCCCTCCGAACTGTTCATTTACAGCCACATAAGCTGTTGGCGTTTGCAAAACAGCTCCGTTAAGCCCCTTACTTGTATTGGTATTGGTATTTTTAAAATACATGATACTTGGAATGTTAACATCAAAAGCAGGTGCTACCGCAGGAAATTGTGTACCCCCATTATAAACTCTTCTTTCTAAATTTGAATTGTTAGGAAAAACACCAAAAGCGTCCCAATTTGAAATACCCGTGGTAGTATTATCCATACCAACGCTAAACAACCTTGGGTTTGCCCCTCCAGAAGCTAAACCTTCTTTAGTGAAGGTAAACACATCATAGTCTAAACTCGTTAATGTACGCACTGCTATATTTCCCAAGGTTTGTGTTCCGGCCGTAAAATTAATGCCTGGATTAAAATTGAAATAAGACGACGTGCCCACTGCATATTTAGGAAGTGCATTGGCTCCCAACTGTGCAACGGTAGTTCCATTCCATACATCTTTCCAAGCGGTTACGTCTGTTGCAGCACCTGTATTCGTGGCGTCAACATCGGCCCTGTACCAGTAAGATAAGCCTGTAACAACTCCTGCCGGAGCGTTTCCGAAACCTGCAAAGGTAAAGTACTGACCATCTGACATGGTTACATTGGCGGTATTGTACACCGTTCCGTTTACGGTAACTTCTGTAGCCATTGGGGTAAAGGTATCGGTTCCGTCAAAAGCAGCATCTGGAGATTGCACCAGATAAAGATTTTTTACTCCTTTAGGCCAAGCCACCGTTACCGTACCTACACTTCCCGAGTTCTGTACTTTCCAGATCGACTCAAAACGGTAGTTGGCTGTACCGTTGGTACCAGCTGTATAAGCCAACGGAACAAGTAAACTTTGTTTAAGGCCGTTATCACCTACCATCAAGAATTGCCCGTCTGTTAAACTATTGGTATTTAATGTATTGGTATTAAATAAAGTGCTTCCTGCCCCTATAATTAATTTTTGATTTGGATTGGCACTTTTTGATTGTTTCTGATGCAATGCCGAGGTAAAATCGTTAGCTATACCAAATACGTTGTTGTGATATGTGGCATTACTGGTTCCATTCCATATTACAGCAGCTAAAGACGATAGATAGTTAAAAGTACCTGTCCCAAAATTACTGGCCCGCAAAGTTACACCATACTTAATGGCCATATAACTATCTACCCTATCTTTTTCGTTAGTCCCTAAATCTCTACTATAATAGATGGTTTCACCTATATTCCCATCATAAGCACCATAGTTTGTATCTTGCCCCACACGATAATGATTAGTACTGAGGCTAATATTGCTAACGGTATTGAATGATTCGGCAAAGCCGTTATATCTTGTGCCAAACAGTAGGTTAGAAGCGGTGCTTCCTGCTCCATTTAGCCATGAAGCGCCTAATATATTTGGAATTTGGCTGGCAATTGGGTTAGATAAAGTAGGGGTAAAATTAACATGGTACATTAAATAATTATTAGTAGCCATTCTATGCCAGCCCGGATAATCCATCGATTCTTCCATACCCAAAATTCCAGAACCATATCCAACGGCATTATCCTTTCCTGTAAAATAAAGGGTACCTGATGTTTTTGGTGTAGAAGTAGGGAAAGTATAAGACAACCATTGGGTTGATGAACGTGTAAACCTTACCGAAGGGTTGAAATTAAGCATTACATCTGGCGTGTAAATTGGCCTTCTGGCAGCTGTTGGCTGACTAAAGTTAATCCCAGAGTTATTAAATTCATCCCAACGTTCTATTGTTTGTCCAGAAGTTGCCAATGTTGTACCAGCGTCTGTATAAACAAAAGTATCTGCTCTATGCCAAGCCTCCAGACCTGCTAACACGCCACCTGGAGCATGAACAAAGCCTGCAAAGGTAAAGAACTGGCCATCTGCCAAGGTTACATTGGCAGTATTATACGCTGTACCATTTACGGTAACTTCTGTAGCCATTGGGGTATAAGTGTCGGTCCCGTCAAAGGCTGCATCTGGAGATTGCACTAGATAAAGGTTTCTTATACCTTTAGGCCATGCCACAGTTACGGTGCCTACACTTCCAGAGTTCTGCACTTTCCAGATCGATTCGAAACGGTAATTGGTTGCGCCATTGCTACCTGCAGTATAAGTTAATGGAACAAGCAAGCTCTGCCTAAGACCATTATCTCCGGTCATAAGATACTGCATATCGTTAGTTAAGCCGGTGCTATTGGCAGCATTGTTATCGGCAAGGCCCGTGGTAGAAATTACCAACTGCTGGCCATTGTTTGTACTACCAGCCTGTTTCTGGTGCAAGGCTGTCGTATTATCTCTGGCAATACCAAATATGTTGTTGTTATATCCAGTGTTGAGCGTTCTGTTCCATACTACGTTGCCCGCTGTAGAAAGGTAATTCTCATTTAAGGTAGTACCATTTTTTACGGCAAGGTAAGTGTTTACCCTCGATTGCTCATTTTCGGTTAAAGCACGTTTGTACCACACCACTTCCATAATATCGCCCGGGAAAGCGCCACCAACATCCCAAGTAGCATAACCTATTCTTAGGTGACGACCAAGTACATTGAAGGTATTTGTAGTTGCCCCTAAATTAAAACTCTCATAGGTTCCATCTAATCCCAACCTTCTTTCTCCCCTTCCAACATTAAGTGCCTGATCTTGAATTGCAGAGAACACCGCACTTTCATTTGCTATCATTGTATTGGCCACACTCATGATATTGTTATTTGCTTGTGCACCGCCATTTCCATAATATTTATAGATGTAAGGTCGCCCAGAACTGATAGAAACACCGGGTTCAGCTGCGCTAACATCATCGTCAATACCGGTAATACGACCTGTTCCGTTGGTGGTTGTTGGTCTTACTGCCGAGAAGATAGACACCGAACTCCTCATGGATGGATCGGTAAAAGTATTGGTAAAATTGAGTAGACTGTTGGTATTGTAAAAGTATTTTGTATTGGAATATCCGCTAGTGTAAGGATGGAAGTTATGTGCCCTATTAGCGCTAGAAAGTGTCATTCCCCCTTCGTTGGGAATATCATCTTGATTAGCAGAATGGTCTTTCCATGCCGTGGCAATAGTCCCGGCATCATCCGATTTTACCCAAAAATCGGGTCCTGCTACCCCACCAGGAGCTTGAACAAAGCCTGCAAAGGTAAAAAACTGGCCATTGCTTAGGGTTACATTGGCAGTATTGTACGCTGTGCCATTTACGGTAACTTCTGTAGCCATTGGTGTAAAAGTATCGGTTTCATCAAATGCAGCATCTGGAGATTGTACCAAATAAAGGTTATTTACGCCTTTTGGCCATGCCACAGTTACGGTGCCTACACTTCCAGAGTTCTGCACTTTCCAGATCGATTCGAAACGGTAATTGGTTTGGCCGTTGCTACCTGCAGTATAAGTTAATGGAACAAGCAAGCTTTGCTTAAGCCCATTATCTCCGGTCATAAGATACTGCATATCGTTAGTTAAGCCAGTGCTATTGGCAGCATTGTTATCGGCAAGGCCCGTGGTAGAAATTACCAACTGCTGGGCATTATTTGTACTACCCGCCTGTTTCTGGTGCAAGGCGGTAATATTGTCTCTGGCAATGCCGAAGATATTGTTATTGTAGCCTGTGTTGAGCGTTCTGTCCCATACTACGTTGCTTGCTGTAGAAAGGTAATTCTCATTTAAGGTAGTACCATTTTTTACGGCAAGGTAAGTGTTTACCCTCGATTGCTCGTTGGCAGTTAAGGCACGCTTGTACCACACTACTTCCATAATGTCGCCAGGAAAAGGGCCGTTCACATTGAAAGTGGCATAGCCTATTCTTAAATGGCGCCCAAGAATTTGGAATTTGTTAGTTCCTGTAAACGAAGTGGTTTCGTAAGTTCCGTTAAGGCCTAAGATTTTTTCTCCTCCAGACGACGCTGAAGTTCCGCCATTGGCAATGGAATTATTGGCTATCGCCGAAAAAACATTAGAAACACCAGTATTAAATGTTGAGGAGAACTCTGTTTGTGTTACGCTGTTAGTGAACTCATAGTGCCTCGGTCTTCCAGCATTGATTGAAATGCCAGGTTCAGCCGCATTTGCCTCGTCATCAATCCCAGTAATACGGCCAGTTCCATTTACCGTAGTAGGCCTTACTGCCGAGAAAATGGAAGTATTGGTATTGGGTAGCTCCACGTTACCCAAAGGGTTCATTAACGATGTGGTGTTATAAAAATACTTTGTGGTAGTATAACCTGTAGTGTAGGGATGGAAGTTGTGCGCTCTGTCGGCAGGTGAGAGCACCACCGCACCAACGTTGGGGATATTATTCTCATTAGCAGAATGGTCTTTCCACGCCGTGGCGATGGTTCCCGCATCATCAGATTTTACCCAAAAATCTGGCCCAGCTACCCCGCCAGGAGCGTTAAGCACACAAAAATTTACCGCAGCGTTTTTCGACGCTCCTATGCCCTGCCCTTGATCTGCGCCTACATCGGCACTGCCGCCAGCATTAACAATGGTAGGTACACCTTGGCTATCTACCGTGTTGCCTAGATTTTGATTACTGGCAGCAGAGCCGGTTCCTACCGACAAGGTTCCGCTGGCAGCCGTTAGCATTTCGTCTCTTACGCCTTCGTTACCTTCTCTTGCATCTACACAGCCATCGTTATCAGAATCTAAATCTAAATAATCGGGGATGCCATCACCATCGGTATCTGCACAGCCTGAAAAGGAAATTGATGCCATACCGATATCTCTTACCCTGCTACTATTAGATCCCGCCGTAAAAGTAAGTAAGAATTCGCCGCTAGAAGGAATAGACTTGGGCAATGTTATACTAAGATTTGTTGGCGTAGAATAAGCACCATTTGTGGTAATTGCGGGCAGCGTGGTAATGTTTACCATTGCGCCGTTATTTCCCGTGATAGTTGGTGTATTTCCAACTGTTGTATTGATGGTTGCATAAATGACACCAGCGTATGAAACGGTAAGTATACCTTCTGAATCAGCAGAATTTCCGTTCAAGGTTTTATACCAATAAAGAGCATTTAAATTGATGGTGGCATTATTATAGCTAAAAACGCCCGTTAGGTTTTGACTAAAAGTGGTGATGGTATTGGCATCTCTTTTAAATTCGAGCCCTCTACTGTTGAAGTTAACCCTTCCAATACTAGAAGGCCATGCCCCACCGTAAGTTCCTCCGATTGTCCACCCTGGGTAGGTATCCGTATCTCCCCCAGAAGTTGGAAAAACACCATTCGAAATCTTATTGACACCTCCACATTCTTCAGAGTCTAAAATACCATCGTTATCATCATCTAAATCACAAAAATCACCGATACCATCTCCGTCAGAATCTACGCCTGCGCTACAAGAAGAAACATTGGTATCGGTTGCCTGATTATTTGATAAATTTGCATCGGTAATATTTGTTGGCGGGGTTACCGAGGCGGTATTTACCAAGTCGCCCGTAAACGATGCAGGAACGGCAATGGTGATGTTGTATGTGATGGTTCCATTTACGGCAAGAGATATCAAATCATTTATAGGCCCAGTTTGCGTTCCACTTATCGAAGTAACACTTCCATTTGAAGCTACCGCAGTATAGCTCATATTTGCGTTGGGTATACCCGATGGCAAACTGTTGATGAGATTTGCATTGAGCACACCGAAAGGGCCATTATTGGTTACCACAACGGTATAGGATTTGTTGGTGCCTGGCGTATACGTACTCTCGCCATCTGTTTGCGTTACCGAGAGATCAGCTTGGAAAGTAATGGGTGCAGTTACACAGTGCGCACCATCGTTGTTACTGCTAGAAGGGGCACTAGAGATGACCGTACGCGAGCCATTTGTTAAATCAAATTCATAGAAGTCTCCGGCATTGTTAATCCCATAAATATGCCCCGTACTTGATCCGAAGAGTGCGCCGAAAACAGCCGCACCCGGCGATGTGCCGATAAAGGTTACCGTACCTCCAGAAGGGTTAATAGAGAACAATCTACCGTTGGTACCAACCCCGTATAACAATCCAGTAGAAATGCTATAGGCAATGTCCGAAGGATCTGTGGCTTGACTTAAACTTATTGCTGTGGCTACCCGTGTATTGATATTTACACGATACAGCGTGGAATTTGAGCCTACGGATTTAATATAGTAATTACCCAAATGATCTATTTCTCCACTATTATAATTGGTTGTACCCGTTGCCGCCGGAAGGCCAGTAACTACGCCCATATCTGTAATCGCACCCGAAGCATCTATCCTAAGCAAATTATTGCTGAATGTTTTCATGGCATACATGTAACCATCTAAGGGATTGACACCCGAAGCATTGTATTGATAACCTGCCGGAGACCCTATGATAGGGAACGTGAACGGATTAGTTGAGGTAACTACACCATACAAGGCTGTATTTGCATCTTGTATTAAAAAAATATCAGAATTACAGGTAAACGGCATTGGCGAGACCACCAAACAAACATCACCTACATTGTTAGTGATATTTGCACTTAAACTCGAGATATTTGCTGCTGTATTGGTAAACGCAGCTGGGTTACTTCCACAGCTTAGGTTTCCCTGCCCAGGCATGTTGGTAACATCAACCGTAATGGTAGCTGTAGAATTAGCAGCTTGGTTATAGCCCGAAACTATAATAGAATTACCACCGCTTACTGCACTTACCGTACCACCTGTTAAGCCTGTAACTACCACATTTGGATTTGCCGCTAAACGTAAACCACTAGGCAGGTTGTCTGTAAAAGTTAAACCCGTTTGCGCTACATTTCCAACAGCAGTATTATTAAGTGTAAACGTATAAGTAGCCGTACCACCAGAAGGGATAGTTGCCGGCGAAACACTTTTGGTTAGTGTGGTGTTTGGCACTAAAGATGTAGAAAAATTATCAAACAAATAATAGCTAGAATAATTAACAGGCAAACTGGTGCCACCAGGTCGGAATTGTCCAATAGTCATATATTGTTCTCCTCCTACTGCAGTGTAGTACAAAGTAACCTTTACCCAATTATTTTGGCTAGCAACTCCATAAACCGCTGTATTTGCCTTTGGAACTAATGCCCTCCCTGAACCAAAATCATCCCTAATTGAATTATATCTAGGGTTACCACCACTGCCATTACCTGTGTTAGTTAATGCAGGTGCCACTGTAGAAAATACAGCACCCAAATAACCTTGCTCTGCATCTGGTAAATCTAAATAACCTAAAGCACCAGGTGCAGAACCAGGTAGCGGGGCTCCTATCAAATGTGCGGTATAAAATGAAAAGGCGTAAGTTACACCTGCTACTAATGGTGCAGAAAGTTGAGTGGTAAAGTATTCTTTATAATCGCTAAATCCGGATGAACTATTAGTTTCTAAATAAATACCCGCAAACCCGTTTCCGCTGTTAGCTAAAATAGGAGGAGAATAAGAGGCCAAGTTATAAGTACCGCAGCTATTGAAATAATCTGGTGTGCCGCTACCCACTGTAGTAAATGTAGTCCAGCTTGTAACTTTTCCATTAAACTGAGATTGAGCACTAGGACAGGGCAGATTAAATATCTCAAAATCTGGGTTGGCAATGTTTTGTGCTCTCGCAAAAAAACTCAAAAACATCAAAAAAACAGCCGTTATCAAACGAATGTACTTAAATAAACAGTTAAAAAACAGTACATATTTATTAATAGTCATTTTAACAAACTGAAAACTTAAGATAGATAAGGAAAAGCTTTTCATGATTTACATTTTAAATTGCTCTTCCCAGATTTAGGGAAGAGCAGTTTGACTTAAATGTGCTCTTAACTGATGGATTTATTTTCTGATGATTAACTCTTCTAACCTCTTCAATCGTTCTTCCAATTCATTGGTTTTATGCTGAAGTGCCTTGATTTCCTTATCTTTTTCGCCCAACTTATCGTTCATCTCAATCACGTGCAGGTAAAGCTCTTCCAACTTCTCTAATTGTTGCATCGAAAGTTGGGTTAAATCTATGGTGTAGCCATTTTTACCAACAGTGATTTCGTTAATTGGTGTTACGCCAGGCAAGTGTTTGTTCTTTTTAATGAACTCGGCCACTTCTTTTAAAGATTTAAACTTGTAATCTTTATAGATTTTAGAGAAACCATTGAAGTAATCTTCGAAAACGTAATCGGCATATACACTGTTAGTGGTGTAGATTTTACCTGTGGTAGAAATATCGCCGTCAACGTGTAGCTTAGGCTGTATAGTGTTGCCACCCACCACAAACGATGGAGCTGTGGTAGCACCTATGGCCACATTACCCATTTGATAGATGTTATCAATGTTCGCAGATGCTTTGGCTCCAGTACCAATCACTTGCCATGGTTCAATTGCTAAATTAGCAACATCAGTGGTTCTCAATATACCAGTAGAGCTGGCTAGTACCACTTTATCAGTAGCCGTATTTCCGGCAACACCATTGATATCTCTAATCCGAACGTTACCGTTGGCTACATCCAATCGTTGAGTTGGATTGGCGGCATCAGTACCCAAACCAATTAGGCCGTTGTTACCATAAATCCAGTTGCCAATATTTAATTGATTGCCGCCTGTTGTAGATACGTTGGGCGCTACATTTATTCCAATAAAAATATTATTGTTTCCGTTGACTAAATCTCTACCCGCTTGATACCCTATAGCGACATTTCCATTACTGGTGGTTACGTTTCTTAGTGCACTATTACCAATAGCAATGTTATTAGACTGCGTAACATCATCCAGTGCTGACGAACCCAATGCGATATTGCTACTTCCACCATTTCCGGCACCAGCACCCAAGAGAATGTTGTTGGTTCCGCCAGATGATGTACCCTCACTGCCATTGACCCCAGCATCTACTGTAATATGACTACGGGTATCTACGGCTCTTACATCGGCATCAAAAGTTGATCTATCTACTTGTTTAAGTACACCAGTTGTGGGGTCAGCTACAACAATTTTATCTGGTGTTGCACCAGTGCTTACGCCTGTCTGCAAACCTGCAATGGCTAAAGTATTGCTGCCCGGTGTTGTATTTGTGGTAATGGTGGTAATTGGGCGTGTTAAAAGCCCTCCTAATTGAATATTAGTTGGTGTAGAAAAATTTAAACCATTGTCTACCGTAGCTACAAAAGTACCTGTTGCGCCTGTTGCACCAGTGGCACCTTGCGGCCCCGGATCACCGATTTCTCCTTTTAAACCTCGTGGTCCCGTTGCACCAGTATCACCCTGTGGACCTGTAGCTCCTGTTGCACCTTGAATACCCTGTGGTCCTGTCGCACCAGTAGCTCCCGTTGCTCCCGTTGCACCGTCCAATCCATTGACGCCAGTTGCTCCTGTTGCACCAGTAGCCCCTTTGATGTTGCCGTTCTGTGTCCAAGTGGTTCCGTTATAAATATAGGTATCGCCTGTGGTGGTATTGATATAGGTATCGCCTGTGTTGCCTGTGCCATCTACAGGATTAGCAGCGCCGCTAACTACTCCTGTGCCTGTTGCTCCTTGTGGACCTGTAGCACCAGTTGCACCCATTGCACCATCTAGACCATTGGCGCCAGTTGCTCCTGTTGCACCAGTAGCCCCTTTGATGTTGCCGTTCTGTGTCCAAGTGGTTCCGTTATAAATATAGGTATCGCCTGTGGTGGTATTGATATAGGTATCGCCTGTATTGCCTGTGCCATCTACAGGATTAGCAGCGCCGCTAACTACTCCTGTGCCTGTTGCTCCTTGTGGACCTGTAGCTCCAGTTGCACCCATTGCACCATCTAGACCGTTAGCTCCTGTTGCACCTGTAGAACCAGTTGCGCCGTCCAATCCATTGGCTCCAGTAGCACCTGTAGCACCAGTCGCCCCTTTGATGTTACCGTTCTGTGTCCAGGTTGTTCCATTATAAATAAAGGTATCGCCCGTTGTTGTATTGATATAGGTATCGCCTGCATTGCCTGTGCCATCCACTGGATTGCCAGATCCGCTAACAAAGCCAGTACCCGTTGCTCCTTGTGGGCCAACAGCACCTGTCGCTCCCGTTGCTCCCGTTGCACCTGTTGCACCCATTGCACCATCTAGACCGTTAGCTCCAGTTGCACCTGTAGCACCAGTCGCCCCTTTGATGTTACCAGTCTGTGTCCAAGTGGTTCCATTATAAATAAAGGTATCGCCCGTTGTTGTATTGATATAGGTATCGCCTGTGTTGCCTGTGCCATCCACTGGATTGCCAGATCCGCTAACTACTCCTGTTCCCGTTGCTCCTTGTGGACCTGTAGCACCAGTTGCACCCATTGCACCATCTAGACCATTGGCTCCAGTAGCACCTGTAGCACCAGTCGCCCCTTTGATGTTACCAGTCTGTGTCCAAGTGGTTCCATTATAAATAAAGGTATCGCCTGTGGTGGTATTGATATAGGTATCGCCTGTATTGCCTGTGCCATCTACAGGATTAGCAGCGCCGCTAACTACTCCTGTGCCTGTTGCTCCTTGTGGACCTGTAGCTCCAGTTGCACCCATTGCACCATCTAGACCGTTAGCTCCTGTTGCACCAGTCGCTCCCGTGGCTCCAGTAGCACCTGTTGCACCAGTCGCCCCTTTGATGTTGCCGTTCTGTGTCCAAGTGGTTCCATTATAAATAAAGGTATCGCCTGTGGTGGTATTGATATAGGTATCGCCTGCATTGCCAGTGCCATCCACCGGATTGCCAGCGCCGCTAACTACTCCTGTTCCCGTTGCTCCTTGTGGACCAACAGCACCAGTTGCACCTGTCGCTCCCGTTGCTCCGTCCAATCCATTGGCGCCAGTTGTTCCTGTTGCACCAGTAGCCCCTTTGATGTTGCCAGTCTGTGTCCAAGTAGTGCCGTTATAAGTAAAGGTATCGCCTGTGGTGGTATTGATATAGGTATCGCCTGCATTGCCAGTGCCATCCACCGGATTGCCAGCGCCGCTAACTACTCCTGTTCCCGTTGCTCCTTGTGGACCTGTAGCACCAGTTGCTCCCGTTGCACCATCTAGACCGTTAGCTCCTGTTGCACCTGTAGAACCAGTTGCGCCGTCCAATCCATTGGCTCCAGTTGCACCTGCAGCACCAGTCGCCCCTTTGATGTTACCGTTCTGTGTCCAGGTTGTTCCATTATAAATAAAGGTATCGCCCGTTGTTGTATTGATATAGGTATCGCCTGCATTGCCTGTGCCATCCACTGGATTGCCAGCGCCGCTAACTACTCCTGTTCCCGTTGCTCCTTGTGGACCTGTAGCACCAGTTGCTCCCGTTGCACCATCTAGACCGTTAGCTCCTGTTGCACCCTTGATGTTGCCAGTCTGTGTCCAAGTAGTTCCATTATAAGTATAGGTATCGCCTGTAGTCGTATTGATATAGGTATCGCCGTTGTTGCCAGTACCATCTACTGGATTACCTGCACCACTTACAAAGCCAGTACCTGTTGCACCAGTAGCACCCGTTGCGCCTGCTGCCCCTTTGATGTTGCCGTTCTGTATCCAAGTGGTACCGTTATAACTAAAGGTATCGCCTGTTGTTGTGTTGATATAGATATCGCCGTTGTTGCCAGTACCATCTACCGGATTGGCAGCGCCACTTACTACTCCTGTACCTGTAGCTCCTTGCGCTCCTGTGGCTCCTGCTGCGCCGTCTAAACCATTGGCTCCAGTTGCACCAGTTGCGCCAGTCGCCCCTTTGATATTGCCATTTTGTGTCCAAGTGGTTCCGTTATAGATAAAGGTATCCCCTGTAGTGGTATTGATATAGGTATCGCCCGTGTTGCCAGTACCATCTACAGGATTGGCAGCGCCGCTGTTTACTGATCTGCCATCTGCACCAGTAGCTCCTGTTGCACCTTGTGGACCAACCGCTCCAGTTGCACCTGCCGCTCCGTCTAATCCATTGGCACCCGTAGCTCCCGTAGCGCCAGTTGCACCTTTGATATTGCCGTTCTGTGTCCAAGTGGCTCCGTTATAAATAAAGGTATCGCCGGTGGTGGTATTGATATAGGTATCGCCTGTGTTGCCGGTACCATCTACCGGATTGGCAGCACCGCTTACTACTCCTGTACCCGTTGCGCCCGTAGCACCTTGTGGACCCGTCGCTCCGGTTGCACCAACCGCTCCGTCAAGACCATTGGCTCCAGTTGCTCCCGTAGCTCCAGTTGCACCTTTAATATTACCGTTCTGTATCCAAGTAGTTCCATTATATGTAAAGGTGTCCCCTGTAGTCGTATTGATATAGGTATCGCCGTTGTTGCCAGTACCATCTACTGGATTAGCAGAACCGCTAACTACGCCTGTACCTGTTGCGCCTTTTGCTCCGTCCAGTCCATTGGTACCCGTTGCACCTTTGATGTTGCCGTTCTGCGTCCAAGTAGTTCCGTTATAAATAAAGGTATCGCCTGTTATTGTATTGATGTAGGTATCGCCGTTGTTGCCAGTACCATCTACCGGATTGGCAGCACCGCTGTTTACTGATCTGCCATCTGCACCAGTAGCTCCTGTTGCACCTTGTGGACCAACCGCTCCGGTTGCACCAACCGCTCCGTCTAATCCATTGGCACCCGTAGCACCTGTTGCACCAGTGGCACCCTTGATGTTGCCGTTATGTGTCCAAGTGGTTCCGTTATAAGTATAGGTATCCCCGGTGGTGGTATTGATGTAGGTATCGCCGTTGTTACCAGTACCATCTACCGGATTGGCAGCACCGCTTACTACGCCTGTACCTGTAGCTCCTTGTGGACCAACCGCTCCTGTTGCGCCTGCTGCTCCGTCAAGACCATTAGCGCCAGTAGCACCTGTTGCACCAGTGGCACCCTTGATGTTGCCGTTATGTGTCCAAGTGGTTCCGTTATAAGTATAGGTATCCCCGGTGGTGGTATTGATGTAGGTATCGCCGTTGTTACCAGTACCATCTACCGGATTGGCAGCACCGCTATTTACTGATCTGCCATCTGCACCAGTAGCTCCTGTTGCACCTTGTGGACCAACCGCTCCGGTTGCACCAACCGCTCCGTCTAATCCATTGGCACCCGTAGCTCCCGTTGCGCCAGTAGCTCCTTTGATGTTGCCGTTCTGTGTCCAAGTGGTTCCGTTATAAATAAAGGTATCCCCTGTGGTAGTATTGATATAGGTATCGCCTGTGTTGCCAGTACCATCTACCGGATTGGCAGCACCGCTGTTTACTGATCTGCCATCTGCACCAGTAGCTCCTGTTGCCCCTTGTGAACCAACCGCTCCGGTTGCACCAGCCACTCCGTCTAATCCATTGGCTCCAGTTGCTCCTGTTACGCCAGTTGCACCTTTGATATTGCCGTTTTGTGTCCAAGTGGTTCCGTTATAGATAAAGGTATCCCCTGTGGTGGTATTGATATAGGTATCGCCCGTGTTGCCTGTGCCATCTACCGGATTGGCAGCACCGCTGTTTACTGATCTGCCATCTGCACCAGTGGCACCTGTCGCCCCTTGTGGACCAACCGCTCCCGTTGCACCAACTGCTCCGTCTAATCCATTCGCACCCGTAGCTCCAGTTGCGCCAGTCGCCCCTTTGATATTGCCATTTTGTGTCCAAGTGGTTCCGTTATAGATAAAGGTATCCCCTGTAGTGGTATTGATATAGGTATCGCCCGTGTTGCCAGTACCATCTACAGGATTGGCAGCGCCGCTGTTTACTGATCTGCCATCTGCACCTGTGGCACCTGTTGCCCCTTGTGGACCAACCGCTCCCGTTGCACCAACTGCTCCGTCTAATCCATTCGCACCCGTAGCTCCAGTTGCGCCAGTCGCCCCTTTGATGTTGCCAGTCTGTGTCCAAGTCGTACCATTATAAATAAAGGTATCGCCTGTGGTAGTGTTTATATAAGTATCGCCTGCGTTGCCCGCTCCATTTACTGGATTACTTGCACCGCTTACCACCCCTGTACCCGTTGCTCCTTTTGTTCCTTTTATCGAAACCCAACCAGCTCCGTCCCAATAATAAAGTCCGGTGCCATCCGGCAATTGCGCAGGATACTCGGAAGTCCCCGAAAAACCAGAAGCAATGGTTTTTATATTATAAACCACCATACCTGCTGTTGGGGTACTACCAGTTGCCAAGCTCCAGGTAGTTGTATTAACTAAATTAACCCTTGGAAACAATAAGCCTTTGCTGCTACTTTCAAGCTCTAGGATTGCAGCTTTATTAATTACCGTTGGATTATCTCCAATCTTTACTTGTGCGTAAGCAAATTGAGCGCTTATCGCAAATGTGAAACACCATACAACTAGTTGTAAAATTTTTTTCATATTTTTTAGTTAAGGGATAAGTAGACACCAACTTTTATAGCTAAAAGTTGTACCAAGAAAAAAACAGTTATTTAAATAGATTTGAGCATTTGAGCATTAATTAATTCATGGTAGTGTTATTCTAATTCCCCCATGCGTGTAGCACATTCCTCAATAACACAGAACCAAATTAGTAAAAAATTATAATAAACAACACTAAAATGTAAATAATTTGATTTTTTATTTAAAAACAGCATGAAAAGTGCAATTCATTTCCTAAACAATACCAAACAAACATTATTACTAAATGCTATATATTAGGTACATCACAAGAAATACAACCAAGAGCGATAAAAAATTAGTAGTGTAATTTAGAATTTGAAGCCTATCAACTCTAAATACAAATTGATTTTAAACAATTTCTCCAAATGGTTGTTTAACTTCACAGAATATCTATTTAACTTTATCAAAAGCCTCCAATAACTACTTATGAAAAAACGCATACTTACCATTGAAGATGATCCTGATATTCTCGAAATACTAAATATTATTTTTGAAGAAGAAGACTACGAAATCATATCCAATAACAAAGGCATGTCTGTAGATGAAGTAGCTCTTGCGCATCCAGACTTGGTACTTTTGGATGTTAGAATAGTAGGCTTTAACAAAACCGGAGCTCAGTTGTGCGAAGAGCTAAAAGCTTCTGCAACAACAAGCCATCTTCCTGTAATTTTGCTCTCTGCCGAACGCAACTTAGCGCAAATGGCAACAGCATGCGGCGCAGATGCCTACATTTCTAAACCTTTCGACATCAATGGACTGATTAATGTAGTCAACAAATTTACCAGCTAATTACAACTCTTAAAACCACCTTTAGCAGCCTATGAACTTAGACCGCGAAAAATTAGAAATCTTTTTTATCGAGCACCTCGATAAGATTTATTGCGCAAAACAGCACCTAATTAGTCATTTACCGCAATTGGCAGAAAAAGCAAACTTTTCTGATCTGAAAGATGCAATCATCAATACGATTGAGAACGTGAAAACAGAAATCACCAGAATGGATATGATTTATGAACTGATGGACGTTAGCTATTCTGATTGTGCAACCAAGGGACTTATCGGTTTTGTTGAAGATGCTTTTGTTGCCATAGAACGACAGGGCCCAGATGTGGAGCTTAGAGACCTTTCTAGTTTGTTCTACCTGCAAAATATAGAAAGTGTGGAGATGGCCTCGTTCCAAATTTTACAGATGACAGCGGTAAAACTTAAAAACAAGCAGATTGGGAAGCTTTTAAAAGACAATTATGAGCAGGCAAAATCCAATAGAACCTTACTGCTTTTAATTGCAAGCAAATACATCATCTCTGATTTGGGTTAAATTGGGCAAGAAATAGCCAACTTAAATCCATTACCAGTACTGGTATATATTTGATAGGCAGCGTTGATGATTTGTAAACGACTTTGTATATTTTGCATCCCTATTCCCGTTCTTCTTTCCAACATTTCGAGCTCAAATCCCTTACCGTTATCTTGGTAGCAAATATCCAAATTGATTTGTTTTTTAAAGGAGATGGCTATTTCAGTGGCATCGGCATGCTTAATGGTGTTATCAATAAGTTGCGTAAGCACCCTAAATAATGCCAATGCTGCTTTTTCTGGCAATTGCAACTCATCTATATCCTCATCTTGAGTTATCGAAATTTTGATTTTACCCGTATTGTTAATAAGCGTAACAAAAGCTTCAATTGTAGTAAAAAGACCAAAAACGGCTAGTCCTGGCGGAGATAGATCATGCGAAATATGCCTTACATCGGCAACCATTTTATCAATAAGTTGTTTGGCCTCCTTTAGTACATCTTCTTGATCTTCGGACAACTGATTGCGAAGAGAATTTAGCATCAGTTTAATTGCCGAAAGGGTTCCTCCTATTTCATCATGTAAATCTTGACCAATTCTTTTGCGTTCTACCTCTTGCGAATCAATTACAGCATTAAGCAGTTCTTTCTGTTGCGTAATTTGGGTTTCTTGCAGCTGCCTTTTCTGTTTCCAAACCACATTCTGGTTTCTGATATAAAACAACAAAAATGAGGCAACCAAAACGAGCAATAAAACTACACCATAAAAAATCAATAGATAAACGTTATCAACCATTATTACCTCTCCCCTTTGCTTGCAAGCACTTAATTATTTGCACCGGATTTTTTAAGTAAACTAAATGCTTTTGTAAACATCAAATACATCCCAATTACCATACTTGCATGCATATTCCAAACCACGGTTGTCATCTCATCATCCAGTTTAACAAAAGTAAAATAATTGGATAGAATAAAAATAATGCTAGCCGCCGGAAAATAAATCAAAACCCCCATATTTATCCAATTTACAGGCAAGCCTAGCCAATGCTCCGAAAAACCACTTTTATAGAGATACAACAGGCAAGTTGCTGTAATAATTAAAGCTTCTAAAGGCCTGGTATGTGTATTATAAGTAAAAATACTTTGAATAAAAACTAGGTTAAGAATGCAGCATAACGTGAAAGTAATCATTACAAAAGTTAAGACCACCTTAATTCTTGCACTGTCGAAAATGGCCCTGAAGTAACTAAGAAAAAAACAGTTTCAACTACTGTATACAAATGCAATAAAGGCAAATTACGGATACCGTTTCTTGCCAACGCAATGGCTGTAACATTAATTAACCCAGCAGCAATTAAATAATAAAATATAATTGTTGTAGACCTATCTGCATATTTTCTTTTGTAAAGAAACATACAGATAGGCAGTAAAACACTTAGTGGAGCTACTATTCCGATAAAAAAATTATTCACTGACTAAGGAACAAATAATGGACTAGTGGTATCACATTTTGAAGGACATGGCTGCGTAAAATCATAAATATCGCTATCTTCCTCTTCCCCTAAACCAGTGGTATGTGCTACAATATCAGCGCCAGCTAAATCTACGGGAACAATTAGCGCTGTAACATCATCGGGCAAATCTTGGTCGCCTTCTTTAACAGCAAAATAGGCTCTTACGCCAGTTAACGAATTGCGGATATTTCCATGATCGTCTAAATCTTGAAATTTTTCGATAATGGCCATCAAATCTGCTATGGGAATAAAAACTGCCCTTGGAATATTGGCTTCTGGTACTTGGTTAATTAATTGATCGCGAAAACGGGTAACACGATCTACGGCTTCTTGAAGTGGCACGGTTGGAACAGTAATTCTTGATTTCATTTGTGAGTTTGTAATTTATTTAGAACTATAAGTTTTATAATATGTTTTTTTGGTCTAATTTAATAAAAAAATGATATTTGCAACCACTACAAAATCATATTACTTTACATAACTCTGCACATCAATTATTTCGATAAAATAAAACTTCGTAAATAACTTAATAATATTAAAAACAACCTCACATATCAACACTTAACAAATGAAAATTAACGTTGCAATAGCAGATGACCAAAAACTATTTAGAAAAGGAATGATTGCTCTTGTGAATTCATTTGAAGATGTGAAAATTATTTTCGAGGCCGAAAATGGCAAACAATTGGTATCCTTACTAGACTCAGAGCCGGTAAAGCCCAATATTATTCTTCTGGATCTTTCTATGCCCGAAATGAATGGCTTAGAAGCACTAAAAATCATCAAGGAAAAACATTCATCTGTTGGAGTTATTGTCTTAACTATCCACGAAGCTGAACATCATATATTAGCAACAATACAAGCTGGTGCAAATGGTTATCTAGCTAAAAATGCAGAACCCGAAGAAGTAGAGAAGGCAATTAGAGAAGTAGCTAAAAACGATTTCTATTTTACTTTGCCCATGCTGGAGATTATGCGAAAGGGACTAAGTAAAAAACCACAACCAATTAGCCTAAACCAAAACGAAGACCTGCTTACCAATAGAGAAAAAGAAGTATTACAGCTTATCTGCAAACAATTTAACAGCGTAGAGATTGGCGAAAAGCTATTTTTAAGCAACAGGACTGTGGAAGGGCACCGAAACAATTTGTTAACCAAAACAGGAAGCAGAAATACCGCTGGTTTAGTGCTTTACGCATTAAAACACAGACTTATCGAAATTGATCAGCTAGGTTAAGCTATACCATCCAAATCATTAAACCAAGTAAAACTACGCAGCAAACCAAGTGGTTTTACCTGTTTTACTTTCTACGCAAAAAAGCGCTGAGCATTCTATCTCATTTTTTGTCACTTAGTGGTGTTAAAATTAACCACGCTCAACTAACGACAATTAAAGAAATATAGAATGACCCAATGCTTTTCTTATTTAATGAGTGAACAAGTAGACGACACCGCCCTTTTTAACACCTTATTTGCCGATGCTAACGAATTTTCTAACTTGTCAAAAGAAATTTTCCCGACCATAAAAACGCTCTTAAAACTTTGTGCAGAACAAGGCATTTTCGTAAAAATCATTAACAGATCTACGGTAGTACGCAGGTGTTTAATGAGCGATCTTGGCTTTGATATTACCGCTGCCTATGAGGGTGCAGAAAATTTAACCAACCTAGCCTACTATAATTTCGGCTTGGCATTTGGCATTGGGATATATGAAAAAACTGCTTTTGGGCAACTCAAATATGTAGACCATAAAATACTATATAACAAGGTGGGTAAAATTGGCGATTCGATAGGTTTAACTTGGGCTGGCAACCACCCTTTTTTATCTAATTTAAGATATTTTGAACTGCGCCCACATTGGGCAAAAAACATGAGCGATAAGGAAATGATGAACGAACTTTACCGCAGAAAAAATGCTAAACTCAATCTATTGACATAAAAAATTTGGTTAAATTAGTTCTCAATTAAAGCCAATAATAGGCCGGCAAAGCTTCTCTAATTCAGGAGCTTTTGCTTTTTTTAACCAAACCATATAACATCTAAAAAATTGCAGGCACTGCCAGAACAGATTAAAACAAGGATGCTTAAATAAAATTCAACAGTAATTAGACGGCCTATTTTTGCAGTAGCACCCGTGTCTTAGGCAACTCATTTTGTGCGTTGGCTTTAATAAACTTGAGCAATTGCTCTCTTACCTCACAACGTAAATCAAAGGCTTGGCCAGAGTCTTCGGCGCTTACCAAGGCTCGCAACTCTACCACATTTTCTTTAATATCGGTTACCTGAAGTATGCCAACCCTTTGGTCCCATAAACTAGAATTGGCTAACACCCGCTCAAGTTCGGCTCTTAGCGCATCTACCGAAAATGTGGGATCTACATAGAAAAAAGCGGTACCCAAAATTTCGGAAGTATTACGAGTCCAATTTTGAAAGGGTTGCTCAATAAAGTAATTGATGGGCAAGATCAGCCTGCGCTGGTCCCAAATATTAAGCACCACATAAGTAAGCGTAATTTCTTCTACCCGTCCCCATTCGCCCTCCACCACTAACACATCGTCTATACGTATGGGCTGTGTAAAAGCAATTTGAAGGCCCGCTAAAAAATTTCCCAAAGATTTTTGAGCTGCAAAACCAATGATGATGCCACCAATACCCACACCCGTTAGTAAACCTGCTCCAATTTTCCTTACCCCATCAAAACTGAGCAGTATAATAGCTATGGCGATGATGACCACCAAAGAAACCGCAACCTTTCTTACAAACTGTAACTGCGTCCTTATCTTACGCTCTTTCAGGTTATCGGCTTTTTCTAGCTTGTAGGCATGGTAAACAAAGTCTTCCAAAACCCTCAGCATCGTAATTAGCAAATAAGCAAATGAGGCAACCAAAAGCATATCCAACCACCGCCTTACCCCCTGTAAAACAGCGCTATCCATACCAAAATAAGGCAAAAAAGCATTGATAAAAAAAAGTGGCAACAAAAAATTGAGCGGACTGCTCAGGTGTTTTAAGAAAGAATGGATTACAGAGTAACCGCTTTCTTTATTCGTTTTCTTAATTACAAAAGTGAGGATCCATTTAAAAATCAACGTAATTAAGGTAATAAACAAGCACAACATTAAAATCTTTACCCATTGTGGCCATTGATTATCAACAATTGTGATGAGATCTTTCATAAAAGGTATTTAAAAATATACGTTAAGATAAGTTGCGGATTAACTACAGTTGCAGTACCCGTACTATTAATAAAGTAACGCGAGTTAATAATGTTTTAATTAATCGAAATTACCAACACTGACATAGCAGCCATTGCTACACAGATAAATAAATAGCGGAACTGTGTGTAGAATAAGAGCAGATACATCGGTACCGCAAAGGCCAAGGCCGATTTTGAGCTGATTAAAAGGTCAATACTAGGGCTTGACATAAAACCGAAGACCCATAATTCACGTTACGTATTACGGTAAGTGCTACATCTGCCCTATCTGCAAATTCTTCTTGGGTTAACTTTTTATCTTTTCCCTTTAATAAACCCACCTAAAAGAAGCAAAATTTGACGCCGGTCTTTTCTTACCAATTTTTCGCAAAGTGGAGTTTTGGTCGGTTGTTTGGAGATTTCGCTGAAACTGACCACCCCATTTCGGTTTAAACTGACCACCTATTCCGCTTGAAACTGACCACCTGATTTCGGAGGAAACTGACCAGTTCGAACGATGTCTAAATGCTATGGCGGCAAGCCTATTTTTGATGTACATATAATCCATCGAAATGGCCAATTCCACTATAAGCATGAGCAAGATAAGACAGATACTCAGAATGTATACCCAAGGGCGTAGCAAGCTTTCCATTGCTACCCATACTGGTGTTTCCCGTAATACGGTCAAAGTTTATTTAAGGGCCTTCAGTTCCAGCGGCTGCAGTTTCGAACAGATCGATGCGCTTAACGATAAGGAACTGGACGATTTCTTCGGCAAGAGCCGTGAACACGCCCCCAATGACCGATTGATAGCCCTTCAACGTTGTTTTCCGAGCATTGACCGTGAACTAAAGCGGACCGGGGTTAGCCGTATGATGCTATGGGAGGCCTATATGAAGGAGTTTCCGGATGGCTTCCAGTATACCCAGTTCTGTTTCTACTACAACCAGTGGAAGAACAGGGTAAACCCGGTGATGCACCTTGACCATAAAGCCGGTGATAAACTTTTTATCGATTTTGCGGGCCAGAAACTTACCATCGTAGATAAGGATACCGGCGAGGTAATCGAGGTGGAAGTTTTCGTTGCCATCCTGGCGGCCAGCCAGCTTACCTATGTTGAGGCGGTGATGAGCCAGCAGAAAGAGGATTTGATCTCGGCCTGCGAGAACACGCTCCATTATCTGGGCGGTGTTCCTGCAGCCATCGTGCCCGATAACCTCAAGGCGGCCGTTACCAAAAGCAACCGCTACGAGCCTACCCTGAACGATACATTTGCCGACTTCGCCGACCACTATGGAACAACGATCCTGCCGGCCAGGGCATACTGCCCAAGGGACAAGGCACTGGTGGAGGGGGCGGTAAAGATAGCCTACAGCCGCATCTATGCCCCGTTGAACAAACAGGTATTCCAATCGCTGGCCGAACTCAATTCGGCCATACTGGAGGCACTGGAATCCCATAACACCCAACTTTTGAAAGGTCGCAACTATAGCAGGAGGCTACAGTTCGAGGAAATCGAACGGGAGGCACTTAACCCACTTCCGGTACTGCGCTATGCCTTCAAAAAGCAGCATTATGCCACTGTTATGAAGAACGGGCATGTGAGCCTGAGTGTGGACAAACATTACTACAGCGTACCCTTCCGTTTTATCGGTAAAAAGGTCAAGATCATGTACAGCAGCTCAAATGTGGAGGTATTCTATCATTATGAACGTATTGCCATGCACAAGCGGATGAAAAGTCCCTACAACTATACCACCGACAGGGAGCATATGGCCACTACCCACAGGTTTGTGACCGAATGGACCCCTGAGCGCTTTCTGGAATGGGCTACCAGTATCCATGATGACGTTAGGCTCTACATACTGAAGATATTGGAACGCAAACAACATCCAGAGCAGGCCTACAAATCATGTGTGGGCATCCTTGGCTTTGCCAAAAAAGCGGGCAACGAACGTTTGACCAATGCCTGTAGAAGGGCACTGGGCTTTGGTATCTACTCCTACAAGACCATACAGATGATATTGGAGAAGAATATGGACCAATACCCCGAAAGCCTCTTTGCCGATGAACTCCCAATGCCCATCCATGACAACATCCGTGGCGAAGACTATTATCAATAACCCCTTAAAATAGATAAAAAATGAACACGAACACACTTGACAAATTACGTAAACTGAAGTTCTACGGCATGTTCCATGCCTTTAAGAGCAGCATCGAAACCGGACAGACCGACCAGTACATCTCCGATGAGCTATTGGCGCACCTTATCGATTCCGAATGGGATTACCGCCAGAACCGGCGTATCGAACGCCAGATCCTATATGCCAGATTCCGTTATAAAGCTTCCATTGAGGAACTCCACTACCATGCCGATCGGAGTATTGATGGAAACCAGGTGATGAGGTTGGCCGATTGTACTTTTATTGACCGGTGTGAAAACCTGCTCATTACAGGAAGTACGGGGATTGGGAAAAGTTATCTGGCATCGGCAATCGGATACCAGGCATGTATGCTGGGCTACAGGGTATTATACGGTAGTACACCAAAACTTTTTGCTAAACTGAAAATGGCAAAGGCCGATGGTTCTTATATCAAAGAGGTTGCAAAGATTGAAAAACAGCAGCTATTGATCCTAGATGATTTCGGTATACAGCCCTTTGATGCACAAAGCAGGGCGGCATTGATGGAGATAATAGAAGATAGGCATTCAAAGACTTCCCTGATCATCACCTCACAGCTGCCGGTAAGCAAATGGCATGAAGTAATTGGTGAAAAAACCATTGCCGACGCAATATTGGATAGGATTGTTCATGATGCCCACCGTATTGAACTCAAGGGAGAATCGATGCGGAAGAAAAGAGTTCCCGTAACAGAAAACAGCTTCCAATAAAAATAACTTTTAAATCACTACTTTTGTTAACGCTTCTATAGCATTTGCATCGTTCGTTCGCCAGCAAATTAGGTGGTCAGTTTGCCACGGAATCACATGGTCAGTTTCTCCGAAATATACATTCAACTCACATTTCGTGAGGTTTTCGGAATTAAAACATTTTCCGAAAATCTCACGAAACTAAAAGCAAAAACAAGAATGTATTAGCGAATATTAACAAACAAAAACCAAGTCCATCTAATATAAACAAAGAAAAGAAAAAATATACAAATATTTGACAATCAGTTATTTACCAATGCAAAACTT
Source organism: Pedobacter sp. SL55 (assembly GCF_026625705.1). Lineage (NCBI taxonomy): Bacteria > Pseudomonadati > Bacteroidota > Sphingobacteriia > Sphingobacteriales > Sphingobacteriaceae > Pedobacter > Pedobacter sp. SL55. The sequence continues at coordinate 144,154 of NZ_CP113059.1, forward strand.
CGTAAATATGTTTTCTAAAAGGTCATCCGTCGTCACTGTACCCGTAATCTCCCCTAGATAATGTAAAGCCTGTTTAATATCCATGGCTAAAAAATCGGAAGTCACAGGGTTGTGGATATTCTCTAGCACCCTATTGAGTGCGTTTTGTGTTTGCTTTAATGCCTCTACATGACGAATATTGGTGACCAAGGTTTCGCTGGTGTTTACATGACTAAGGTTTACTTTTTCTAGCAGGGCAGTTTCTAAAACATCCATACCTAGCTTTTCCTTTGCAGAAATCAATAAAGCGCCTTGCTGCTGATAGAAATCTTTTTGACTAGCATTGAGCAGTTCGGCCTTATTAACGATGAACAAATAAGGGATGCTTTGTTTGCTCAAACCCTCTAGCTGTACCAACACTTCGGCTTCGGTTTCTTGCGCATCTACCAGGTAAATGATCAGTTTGGCCTGCTTCATTTTATCCAAAGTACGCTCTACCCCTTTGGCTTCAATTACGTCGGCAGTTTCGCGAATACCTGCCGTATCTATAAATCTAAAAACTACGCCATTGATATTGATTTCATCCTCTATAGTATCTCTAGTGGTACCTGCAATATCGCTCACAATGGCACGTTCCTCGTTTAGCAACGCATTTAACAAAGTAGATTTCCCCACATTAGGCTTACCTGCAATAACTACTGGCACGCCATTTTTAATCACATTGCCCACTTCGAACGAGTGGATTAGGCGGTGCAACACTTTATTGATGCGTTGTACCAGCGCCAACAACTGATCACGATTGGCAAACTCCACATCTTCTTCAGCAAAATCTAATTCCAGCTCTATCATACTGGCAAAGTGAATGAGCTGTTCACGCAAATCTTTCAACTCGCTGCTAAAACCACCACGCATTTGCTGCATGGCCACTTCATGCGAAGCTTTGTTGTCAGAAGCAATTAAATCGGCTACTGCCTCTGCCTGACTTAAATCTAAACCGCCATTTAAAAAAGCACGCAAGGTAAACTCGCCCGGTTTGGCGGCCCTTGCCCCTTTGCTAACCAACAGGCTAATAATTTGCTGGATGATATAGTTAGAGCCATGGCAAGAAATTTCTACCACATTTTCTTTAGTGTACGATTTTGGCCCAACAAATAAGGCCACCACCACTTCGTCTACCATTACCTCGCCATCTTTAATTAAACCGAAATGCAAAGTATGGGTAGCTTGCTGCTCTAAATCTTTGCTTGCAAAAACCTGATTGGTTAAACTAATGGCCTCAGGTCCCGAAAGACGGATCACGCCGATGGCGCCGCTGCCAGGAGGCGTAGATAAAGCAATAATGGTGTCGTTATTTAACATGCTGCAAAAATACAGTTTTCAGTTCACAGTTTTAAGTGGGCAGGTATCAGGTGTCAGCAATTAGTATGAAGTCCGAAAGTTTGGTAAGTTGATAACTCGCAGTTAGTAATTGCACAAGCAACGTTATTAGGCAATTAACCGATTAACCAGTTTCACAGTTAACCAATGAACAAGTGAACTCATACCTAATACCCCACTCCTAATCAAACAATTTAGTTACTTTAGTGTTAGAAAATAAAATTGCCATCTGATATTATGAAAGAAATTCCTCTAACGGTAAAACGCTCCATCGAATTATTAGGTTTGTGCCTTTGCATAGGCATATTTGCCATTGCCAGCGATATCATTATGCCAGTAATTATGGCCTTCTTTATCGCCATCCTATTGCTACCTATTTATCGCTTCTTACGGAAATATAAATTCCCCGAAGCATTAGCAATCATACTTCCCATCTTGTTGGTTTTTATTTTTATAGCTGGTGTAATCTGGTTCTTCTCGGCACAAATAGGCGTTTTAGTTAACGATTTCCCACAAATTAAAGAGAATGTAGCCAAGCACCTCCAGTCTCTACAAGAATGGATCAGTAGTTTTACTGATTTTTCTATTGGCAAACAAAAGAAATTTATTACCGAAAAAAGCGACGATATGCTAAACATGGCCGGCAAGGCCGCAAGCGGAGCCGCTGTTACCTTGAGTGGCATTTTCGTGTTTTTAGGCCTAATTCCTATCTATATTTACCTTATTCTTTTTTATAAGGATATTTTGCTACGTTTTGTATTCATGTGGTTTAAAACAGAACACCATCCTAAAGTGAAAGAAGCTGCGTATGAAGCAGAAGCAATTATTAAAAATTACTTGGTGGGCTTATTAATTCAAATTACCTACATGACCATTTTATTGGGTGGGATTTTAATGTTATTCGGCATTAAACATGCGTTGCTTATTGGTGTAATCTTCGCTATACTCAACCTAATTCCTTACGTAGGTGCACTTATTGGCAACATTTTAGGCGTACTCATTACGCTAACTTCATCGCCAGAGTTAGGCCCAGTAATTACGGTATTATTGGTAATTGCTGTGGTTCAGTTCTTCGATAATAACATCTTAATGCCTCGTATTGTAGGCTCAAAAGTCAAGATTAATGCTTTGATTTCCATACTAGGCGTGGTTATTGGCGGCACTATTGCAGGCATTTCGGGTATGTTCTTATCTATGCCAATTATTGCGGTGCTAAAGGTAATATTTGATAGAAGCGATGCCTTTAAACATTGGGGTGTTTTGTTTGGCGATGAACGCCCAGCTAAAAGCCCTATGAGCTTTGCCATTTACCGCAGAAAGGGAAGCATTAAAACAAAATCTGGAGTGATTGATAAGAAGTAAGTTAGTGGTTAGGTGTTAGGTGCTAGGTATAAGGTATTAGGTATTAGGCTTTAGACTGACACCTAACCACTAGCAACTTATACCTGATCCCTGATCCCTGCCCCCTTACTTCAAAAACACATCGTAAGCAAACCTTAAAATTGTCCCAAAAACAACAATCAAGAAGAAAATTCGGATAAACTTGTTGCCTTTAAGCAATGCGAGCTTAGCACCCAAGAAAGAACCTAGCACATTAAAAATTGCCATTGGTATGGCGTATTCGAAAAGTACGTGACCAGTAGAACTGAAATAAATTAAGGCAGCCAAATTGGTTGCAATATTAACGATTTTGGCATGTGCACTGGCACCCACAAAATCGAACCCCAGCGTACCTATAAATACTAAAATCAGAAAAGAACCCGTCCCAGGACCAATTAATCCATCATAAAAACCAATGATCAATCCAAAGAGGCCAGCTAATAACAATTGTTTTTTTACAGAATGTGCCTTATGCTGATGAATGCCAAACTGCTTATTGAAATAGGTATATATGGCTACCAAAATAAGCACCACTAAAATAATGGGCTTGATGACTGCATTATTGATCATGCTTACCGAATAAGCGCCCAATAACGAAGCACAAAACGCCGCAAACACACAAGCACTTAAAACCTTGATGTTAAACTTTACTTGCTTGGAATATTTGTACGCTGCTACCGTGGTACCTAACAATGAGGGTATTTTAACCGTTCCAAAAATACTCGCTACCGGATAATTTGGTAAAATTAATAGCGTTGCAGGTGTTTGTAACAAACCACCGCCACCTACAATGGCATCAATAAAACCAGCTCCAAAAGCGGCAAGGCAAAGCAGCACTAGTTCGTTAGTGTGCGTACTTAAAAAGGTTAAAAGCTCTTGCATACATCAACTAGCTAATTAGCAGATTGGATAATTAGCTAATCAACTACATCCGCTCTGGCACGTGAATACCTAAAATATTCATTCCAGATTTAATTACATCGGCTGCTATTTTACAGATGTTCAAACGATGTTGTTTAACCGCAGCGTCTTCCTCTTTAATAATTGGAGGTACTTCGTGGTAAAACTTATTGAACAACTTTGCCACTTCGTACAAATAATTAGCAATAAATGCCGGACTGTAAGCCTTTGCAGCCTCCGATATTTCGCTAGGATATTTAGCTAACAACATGATCATTTCCAACTCTGTAAGAGATAGTTTAATATTCGAATAATCAGCTGTTGCAAATTGATAGTCAGCTCTGCTCAATAAAGATTTGATACGAGCATGGGTATATTGAATAAATGGACCGGTATTCCCTTGAAAATCGATAGACTCAGCTGGATCAAACAACAGTCGCTTTTTAGGTTCTACTTTCAGTAAGAAATATTTTAAGGCTCCTAAACCAATGGTGCTATACAATTCGTTCTTATCAGCTTCCGAAAAATCGTTGGTTTTACCTAATTCTTCGGTTTTCTGCTTGGCGGTGGCCACCATTTCATTTACTAGATCATCTGCATCTACCACAGTACCTTCGCGGCTTTTCATCTTCCCGCTAGGTAAATCTACCATCCCATAAGATAAATGACACAAACCATTAGCCCAACTTTTACCTAGTTTCTCCAAGATCAAGAACAACACCTTAAAGTGATAATCTTGCTCGTTACCCACTACGTAAATCGACTTGTCCATCCCGAAATCATCGTATTTCATTTGGGCAGTACCTAAATCTTGCGTAATGTACACCGAAGTACCATCGGCACGTAAAACCAATTTCTGGTCTAAACCATCGGCAGTTAAATCTATCCATACCGAGCCATCTTCCTTTTTGAAGAAAACACCTTTAGCTAAACCTTCTTCAACGGTATCTTTTCCAAGCAAATAAGTATTGCTTTCGTAGTAGTATTTATCGAAATCTACGCCTAGTTTTTTGTAAGTAACATCAAAGCCCTCGTAAACCCAACCGTTCATTTTTTCCCACAAACCTACTACCTCAGCATCGCCTTGCTCCCACTTTAAAAGCATCTGTTGTGCTTCCTTAATTAGTGGTGCATTCTTTTTTGCTTCGTCCTCGGTTTGCCCATTGGCAACCAAGGCTTCTATTTCTTTTTTGTATTCTTTATCAAAAACCACATAGTATTTACCTACCAAGTGGTCGCCTTTAATACCCGAACTTTCAGGTGTTTCGCCACCGCCCCATTTCTGCCAAGCCAACATCGATTTACAGATGTGGATACCTCTGTCGTTTACCAGGTTCACTTTAATTACCTCGTAACCATCGGCTTTTAGCAATTCAGATACCGAGTAACCCAAAAGATTGTTACGTACGTGCCCTAAATGCAAAGGCTTGTTGGTGTTTGGAGATGAATATTCTACCATCACTTTTTCGCCACGAGGCTTAACGGCCAAAAAATCTGGCTGCAATAAAGTGCCATTGAATAAATTAACCCAATAACTTTCTGCAATGCTGAGGTTCAAGAAACCTTTTACTACGTTAAAGCCTTCTACCTCATCCACGTGTTGTTGCAGAAAGGCACCCACATCATGTGCTGTCTCTTCAGGCGTTCTTTTAGAAAACCGTACAAAAGGGAATACCACAATAGTTACCTGCCCTTCAAATTCCTTACGTGTTTCCTGTAGGTTGATTACATTTTCGGCAATATCTTGCCCATATAACTCTTTAACGGCCTTAATTGCGCCAGCGACAATAAAATTCATAACCGCAAAAATACATTAATTGTTGATTAGTTGGTTGGTTTGTTTGTTGTTTAGTTAATGGTTTTAGGATGTCCACTATCTTTAGGCCAACTCCATCCCAATCCTAGCCTACAACTACCACAAACCACCGCACCAATCCCCACCAAAAAGCCTTGCTTTATCAGGGTAAATGCATTAAAATTAAGCATTATGCTAGGTTGTCACTCAAATAATAGTATAACCTTAGCCAAGCACGGATTGGCCTAGTAGATATTTTGAGGAAAAATCGTTGAAACAACCTGTAGTTCCACTCAAATTGCATTGCACAAAATAATTTTCAGTCGTATGATGGCCAAAGTACAGGGTAAGACCTTAAATTATTTTCGAGAGTGGTTCGACGAATTTTTACCAAAATAGATACAAGCCTTGATTTAATCATTAGTAAATATGTTTTTAATGGTATTCATGCGCTCGCAAGCTCGGGTTTGCACCACTTTTTATCAAGAAACCTGCGAAGCAAGCTAGAAGACTGTTAAAAACATAAAAGCTACTGAAAAAAGTGGAAAGCCTGTCTGGCAAGACAACAATATTTTAATGAGTTTGCCCTGCTTGCTTTACCTTAAACCTTTCAGCTTCCACCTTTTTTACCTACCTTTGCGGCTTATTTTTAGCAATATGATTTCAGTTTCAAACCTATCGCTACGTTACGGAAAACGTACACTTTTTGAGGATGTTAACCTAAAATTTACCCATGGCAACTGCTACGGTGTAATTGGTGCAAATGGCGCAGGTAAGTCTACTTTTATGAAGATTTTATCTGGCGATGTGCAGCAAACTAGCGGTACAGTGGCTTTTACACCAGGCGAACGCATGGCCGTACTTAAACAAAACCACTATGAGTTTGATGAGTTTCCGGTAATTGAAACGGTAATGATGGGCCACAAGCAATTGTACGACATCATGAAAGAAAAAGACGCCATTTACATGAAAGAAGATTTTTCTGAAAAAGATGGCGAGCGTGCTGGAGAATTGGAAAATCTTTTTGCAGAAATGGATGGCTGGAATATGGAAAGCAACGCTGCTACCATGTTAAGCAACTTGGGTATCAAAGAAGAATTTCATCATAAATTATTGAAAGAATTAGATGGTAACCAAAAGGTACGTGTATTATTGGCACAAGCTTTATTTGGTAATCCTGATATTTTATTGCTGGATGAGCCTACCAACGATTTGGACATTGACACCATTGCTTGGCTAGAAAATTTCTTGGCCGATTATCAAAACATTGTATTGGTGGTTAGTCACGATAGGCACTTTTTAGATGCGGTTTGTACACACATTGTGGATATCGATTTCAGCAAAATGAGCATCTACACGGGTAACTACAGTTTTTGGTACGAGAGTTCTCAGTTGGCATTAAAACAACGTTCTGATCAGAATAAAAAACTAGAAGATAAGGTAAAAGAGTTGCAGGAATTTATCCGCAGGTTCAGCGCCAATGCTTCTAAATCTAAGCAGGCAACTTCACGTAAAAAAGCTTTAGATAAAATCGATATTTCTGAAATTAAAGCATCAAGCCGTAAATATCCAGCCATCATGTTCAACAACAATGGTGCCCGCGAAGCTGGAGATCAAATCTTACAAGTAGAAAAATTAGGCAAAACCGTTAATGGGGAAGTAATGTTCAAAGACATCAGCTTTATGGTTAACAAGGGCGATAAAATTGCGGTACTTTCGCAAAATAGTCTAGCAACTGCCGCTTTCTACGAAATCTTAAACGGTAACGACAAAGATTATACTGGCGAGTTTAAATTTGGCGTAACCATTAGCATAGCCGATATCCCTAACGATAATACCGAGTTTTTCGCCAATAAAGATGAAAACTTGGTAGACTGGTTACGTGAATATTCTGGTACTGATGCCGACGAGCAATTTGTGCGTAGTTTCTTAGGTAGAATGTTGTTCTCTGGCGAGGAAGTAATGAAAAACGTTAAAGTACTTTCTGGAGGCGAGAAAATGCGTTGTATGTTCTCAAGAATGATGTTGCAACAGGCTAATTTCTTAATGTTTGATGAACCAACCAACCACTTGGATTTGGAATCGATTACGGCATTAAACAACGGCATGAAAGATTTTAAAGGCACAATGTTGTTTACCTCACGAGATCATGCTTTAACAGAGTCAGTAGCTAACCGCATCATCGAGATTACGCCAAAAGGTATGATCGATAAATTGATGACTTACGATGAGTACATCAATAATAAAGACGTAGCTGCATTAAGAGACGAAATGTACAAGTAATCTTAAGATTGACGAATTACGATTTTAGATTTGTCAAATCACAGCGCAATCCGCAATAAACAACAAGGCCCTGAGAAATTTCTTGGGGCCTTGTTGTTTATTAACTTTGTGAATCTTTAAAGATTGACAAAGTTTGGCCTATGGGTTAAACGCCAATGAAACATAATACATAGCCCCTACTTCTGGGTTACCATAAGAAGTGATGTAGTATTTGTTCAAGATGTTTGAACCACCAATTTTAACCACTGAGTTTACTGAAGGAACTTTCAAATTCACTTGAGCATCTACAGTTCCAAATGCTGGCACTTCGCCGCCTGCAAAAGAAGAGAACCAAGTAAATTTATCTTGCCAACGGTAATTCACATTAAAACCAACGTTTTTGAACACTTCACGGTTGCTAATACCCAAGTTGTAACGCACTTCTGGTGTATTGAAATCGTTGTTGTAATCTGTAGGCAAATCATTCAGTTTGTTGTAAGATACGTTACCAGAGAAAGTATATTTACCTCTAACGTAATCTAAACCAAACGCACCACCGTAAGTAGTAACATTGCCAGTAGCATTTACAGGCACGCCAAATCTAGTAAATGCGGTACCATTTAATTGATGTACGTTTACGGCAGTAATGAAGTTTTTATATTGATTATAGAAGCCATACACATCTATTAAGAAGTTAGACCCTAACAAACCTTTATAGCCTAATTCGTAAGCGGTCACGCTCTCTGGGCGTACACCTCTTGGATCAAATGTGTATTCTTTTAAAATACCAGTAGTAGGTTGGCCTGCAATTAAGGCAGCCATATAAGCTCTGTAACTTGCTTCGGTATATGGCCTGTTGCCCTGTAAATTGTATTTGTTTAAAAACTCAGGTATACCTCCTATTAAACGTTGTGTACCACCGCCCACAGACAAGTCTATGTATTGGTTTTGTGTAGTTGGGTTACGGAAACCTGTTTGGAAAGAGGCACGGATATTTGAATTTTTAGCTACCGTCCAAACACCGGTTACACGAGGGGTAAAACGACCATCAAAGTTCTGGCTCTTATCAAAACGACCAGCCACAGTTAACTTAAATGCTTCGCCAAACTTTTTACCCAATTGTCCAAAAGCGGCATATTCATCAATGTCAATTTCTCTATTCAAATCATCAAAGATAGTTCCACCAGAATTCAAGTCAAATCTACGTGCAGATGCACCCACTTGAAACTCCACTGCATTATTAAACAATTTAGAAAGGTTGTACATACCTTCGTAATGATAAAGATTTGATTTATCATTGAACTTAGCTCCATATACGCCTGCTGCCATATTAGTTTGGCTGATATAAGTATTACGGATTTGGTCTGCAGCGTTACTAAATTGTGCAGAGCCAGGCTGTATTCTACCCATATCTGCCGCTTGGCGAGCAGCTGCATGCGCTTGTGCATCGGTAACTGCTGGATTAAGTCTGGCGCCAATATAAGTACCTACATATTGTGGAAACCAAGCTTGCGACGACTTACTTTTCTCGTTAATATAACTACCTAAGATAGACGAAATGTAAGAATCTCCAGAACGTTCTTGGGTGGTGTAGCCTCTGATATAAAAATCTTCGCCTTTTAATTCTAACTTGTATAGCCCAATATTAAAATTACGTAAAGAGTAACGATCTGAACCGGTATAAACAGATGTACCTGTACCCCAGTTGGCTTGCGCAGTTAACTGCACCGTGTTACTCAAATTGTAGTACAAACCACCAGACATTTTTAAGGATTTAGTACCATAATCTACTAAGTCAATCTCATTATAACCTGTTCTGGATACATTTTGATTAGGAAGAACTCCTGGATTTCGTTGTGCATAATAAAAAGGTAGGTATTGATTAATTACTGTTGAACGTAGCGCAGCTGGAACATTAGAATTAATGAAAGTGATATAATTAGGATACGGAGTTCCGACAGGCAAATTATTAAGCACATTCTGCGCATTAAAAGCACCTCCTGAAGCGGTTAGTAGCGCTTGCCTAGTAGCGGCTTCAACATTTGCATTTACACCCCTCATGTTTTGACTAACTTCATCGCCATATATGTTTACACCATCATAATTAGGATCTGATTGACGAGTACCGTCTTTTGGTGCATTAGCAGTTCTATCAAAGTTAGAGTAATTTGTACCAAACCAATCCGTTGCTTGCAAGAAAGAGAAAGCGAATTTAGCGCCAAATTTGTTATTCCAAGACTTAGCCACACGCATATCAAACTGCTTAAATTCTTGCGCCGAGGTGTTGTTATCGTTCACGTGATTTAAACCAGTTTTCAATTGAAAACTTACGCCTTGATATTTGAATGGATCTTTAGAAGTCATCAACAAAGTACCACTGATACCACCCGCACCATACAATGCCGATGAAGCGCCCGGTAGTAACTCCACATTATCCACGTCTAATTCGGTAATACCTACAATATTACCTACAGAGAAATTTAAGCCAGGCGCTTGGTTATCCATTCCATCAATTAACTGGTTAAAACGAACGTTGCCATTGGCATTAAAACCACGAGTATTGTACGAGCGAAAGGTTAAACTTTGCGTACTCATTTCTACCCCTTTGATATTTTGGATGGCATCGTAAAACGATGGTGCCGCAGCTTCTTTAATTTGTGCTTGTCCTAAGCGCTCAATAGTTACCGCACGATTCTAAGATGCGCTCTGGCGTTCTCGACGCCGAAACTACAACCTCCTGCCCTAAAATTGCACCAGATTCTAATTCGAAGCTTAGGTTATTTGCAGCGCCTGTTACCTGCCTTTCAACAGTTGTGTAACCAACAAATGTAACAGAAAGCGTAAATGGAGGTTTTTCGGTAGTAGTGAAAGAAAATTTACCATTTTGATCTGTAGACGACCCAACAGTTTTTCCTTTTACCGTAACACTTACTCCCGGAATGGGCTCGTTGGTTAGCTTGTCTTTAACGGTACCGCTAACCACAATGCTTTGTGCAATGGCCATGAACCCAGTCCACAGCAAAACGCAAACCATAAGGATGATTTTAGTAATTGTTTTGTTCATATCTCTGTAGTTTATATTTGTTTATTTTAACATAAACTTAGTACATTTTTTAAAACTTACAAATTAAATTTTATGCAAGCATAGTATTTTGCAAAAAATAAAATTAGTTTCAGCTTAATTGTTATTTATAATTAAATTGCATCTTGTCTTTTCGTTTCACTACAAGAAGAACAAACCAAAAAAAGCTTACACCAAATGAACAGAGTTAAAACTACTATGTATTGTAATTCCTATCTTATTAGGATACATGCTAAATACTAAATTTGGCGATCTTCCTCCCATAGCAAAATTTTTAAACCCTTTTACCGGGTTTTGGCAAAATGCAGAAAGGTTAACACCATCTAAGCATAAAAGGCTGGTGCTAAAAAATGCTCACGATAAAATTGAAATTTTATTTGACGACCGCATGATACCTCACGTATTTGCACAAAATGACCATGATGTTTATTATGCACAGGGTTATGTAACGGCTATGCATCGCCTATGGCAAATGGATTTCCAAACCCGGTTTGCAGCTGGCAGAATATCAGAGGTAGTTGGTGCAAAAGCAATTGAGGTTGATAAGTACCAACGCAGAATGGGCATGATGTACGGTGCCGAAAACTCACTACAGGGCATGATGGCAGATCCTCAATCGAGAGAAATGCTGTTAGCTTATACACAAGGTATTAACGACTACATTAAATCATTAGATAAACGCAAACTTCCGGTAGAATATAAGTTATTAAACTTTAAACCCGAACCTTGGACACCTATTAAATGCGCATTGCTGCTTAAGCAAATGTCGGCAGTTTTGGCAATGGGTTCTGATGAGTTCTACATGACCAACATTTTAAACAAATATGGACCAGAAATTACCAAAGATCTATTTCCAGACTATCCTTTTAAAGAAGACCCGATAATTCCGGTTGGCACCAAATGGGATTTCAAACCGCTACCAATTCCGCCTACGCCAAAATCTTTTACCGAAATGATGAGCACCGAAAATGCTACCAAACAAAAAGTAGAGGGCATTGGCAGTAATAATTGGGCAGTATCGGGTATCAAAACTGCATCGGGCTTTCCCGTTTTGGCAAACGATCCACATTTAGATTTATCGCTTCCATCTATCTGGTACCAAATCCAATTGCACGCTCCTGGCATTAACACTTATGGTGTTTCGCTTCCCGGCGCTCCGGGGGTAATCATTGGTTTTAACCAGAACGTGGCTTGGGGTGTAACCAACGTAGCAGCAGATGTGTTAGATTTCTATCAAATCAAATTTAAGGATGATAAACACCAAGAATATTGGTACAACAACCAATGGAATGCAACCAAACCTAGATACGAAACCATTAAAATAAAAGGTGGTAAAGATATTGTTGACACGGTTTACTACACCCACCACGGCCCAATTGTTTATTTCCAAAAACCAAACTACAGTAGAGCCAATAATATACCAACGGGCCATGCCTTAAGGTGGATAGCCCATGATAAATCAAATGAATTGAAAACTTTTTATTTGATGAACAGAGCTAAAACCTATGATGATTACCGTAAAGCTTTACCCTATTTTACGGCACCCGCACAAAACTTCATCTTTGCCAGTAACCAAAACGATATTGCCATTACACCAAATGGGAAATTCCCTTTGAAATGGAAAAATCAAGGCAAATTTATTTTAGATGGAACCGACCCTAGTAACGATTGGCAGGGTTGGATTCCGGCATCGCAAAATCCAACGGTTAAAAATCCGCCTCGTAATTTTGTAAGCTCGGCCAATCAATCTTCAACAGATCCAACTTACCCTTATTATATCAATTGGGAGTTTTCTCCCTACGAAAGAGGAAAACGTATTAACGATAGGCTAGCTGTGATGAAAAACATCACGGCCGATAGTATGCGAAACTTGCAGATGGATTCTTACAGCATTGTTGCCGAAAATCTTTTGCCTTACATACAACCCTTAATCAATAATGCATCGTTAAACGCCACTCAAAAAGAGTCGTATAACTTAATCACAAAGTGGAATAAATACTTCGACGCCAAATCTATTGCCGCCAGCGTTTTTGATCTGTGGACTAAAAGATTGGCTACAGAAATTTGGGAGGATGATTTTGGCGATAAAGATGTGCCAATGCGCTATCCATCGAGAGACAGAACAATAGAACTGATACAAAAAGATCCCAACTCAACTTGGTTCGACAATGTAAAAACTTCCAAAAAAGAAACACTGGCAGATCTAGTTAATTCTTCTTTTAAATATGCTTGTGATAGTTTAGAAAGGAAATACGGCCCAATTGGCGAAGAATGGCAATGGGGCAACTTTAAAAATTCTAATGTGCCTCATCTAGCCAAAATACCAGGTTTTGGTTCCAAAAAGCTGTTAATTGGTGGTTCTAAAAGTACGGTCAATGCATTATCAGAAAGCAATGGTCCTTCTTGGCGAATGGTAATTGAATTAGGTAAAACACCAAAAGGCCATGGCGTTTATCCAGGCGGTCAATCTGGAAACCCTGGTAGTGCGTTTTACGACAACATGATTGACACTTGGGCAGAAGGTAAACTATACGATTTGTTCTTCATGCAATCTCCGGATGATAAGGGAGGAAAAATTATCTCACATTATAAAATCTCAAAAAAATAGGCAATGGTCTTCATCGTTATACTTATTCTTTCTTTTGTACTGCAAACTTTCTTCCCTTGGTGGACAATTATTGTAGTTTCTTTTGCCACTTGCGGCATTATCGGAAAAACTGGTAAAATTTCTTTTTGGCAACCATTTTTGGCTATCGCCATCCTCTGGATTGGCATGGCTTTATACAAAAGCGTTCCGAACAACCATTTACTAGCCAGTCGTGTTGCAGAAATGTTTGGTCTAAAAGTATGGCCAGCAATTGTAGCAGTAACTGCCTTAATTGGTGGTTTAGCTGCAGGTATTAGCGGTTATTGTGGTTACCATTTCAGAAAAGCAACGATTAGATCTAAAGCCAAAGCTTAATGTTTTAAAAATCGTACTTTTGCCCTGTGAACATCAACGCAGGGCATTTTTTTTCTATCCAAACCGAAGCGGAATTTAACAAAGCTGCTTTAGAGGTTTTTCGTTTCCAAGCCGTTAATAATTCTATTTATCGCGAATACATTTCTCATTTAAAAGTAGATATAGCAGGAGTTAAAGACTACAGAGATATTCCGTTTCTTCCGATTAGTTTTTTCAAATCACATACTGTTGTTACTGGAAACAATCCCGTAGAAATTACTTTTAGGAGTTCTGGCACCACTGGCCAAATTACCAGCAAGCATTTGGTGCAAAACCTTTCTATTTACGAAGAAAGTTACAACAAAGCGTTTGAACTATTCTATGGCAAGGCGGATGATTATTGCATTTTAGCTCTGCTTCCATCCTATCTAGAACGCGATGGTTCTTCTTTAATTTACATGGTTGATGATTTGTTAAAACAGAGTACACATGCTAAAAGTGGCTACTTTCTGCATAACCACCAAGAGCTTTACCAAACTTTACAAGAACTAAAATTAGCCAAGCAAAAAACCATTTTAATTGGAGTTACCTATGCCTTGCTAGATTTTACCGAGCAGCACCAAATTGATTTTCCCGAACTCATTGTGATGGAAACGGGTGGAATGAAAGGCAAGAGAAAAGAAATGGTGCGTGCCGAACTTCATCAATTGCTTTGTCAAGCTTTCGGTGTTATGCACATCCATAGCGAGTACGGAATGACCGAACTCCTTTCTCAAGGTTACTCTAAAGGAAATGGTATTTTCGAATGTCCACCTTGGATGAAAATCTTATTACGAGATACTTCTGACCCCTTAACTATCTTATCCGAAGAACACACAACGGGCGGCATCAACGTCATTGATTTGGCTAACATCTATTCATGTTCGTTTATAGCCACACAAGATTTGGGCAAAATTCACGCAGAAAACCAATTTGAGATTATGGGCAGGTTTGACAATGCCGATATTAGAGGTTGTAATTTACTGGTGCAATAAACTAGTTTTTCAATCTATGATCAAACGAAAACTCACGCTGCGAAATCAGTTTAACTTTTGCTGCATCTACATGCCTAGGATTTAAGAGATAGTTACTTTCTTCCGGTATCAAAACCGAAGGAACTTCCATTAATAAATAATTTCCATCTTCTACAAATTTTGCGCACCATTTTGCAAGCTCAGGCTTCCTCTCTTCGGCTGCCCAATCTGTAGGCAATAACTCAATATCTACTTTAAAAACTTTATCGTCTGGCACTTCAAAAACCGTAATTGTAAACGGGCGGTCTAAATCATCAGGCCTTAAATGAACCAATAGTTCCATCATCGCCATAGCCCTAGTTGAGGCAAGATAAACTACCGCTGTTCCTTTTTCATTCCACCTACCACCATAAAGCTTAGCACCATTGCCACTTAAATCGCCAGCATATTGCGGCGAAGAAATACGATACAAAAACATATCAGTTAAAAACTCCGTGTTCTATCCTCCCTAAAACATCTAAAACTAATGTAAAACCAATACTGGTATCAAGCAGGGTTAATGGCACCTGATTTTTCAAAGCGTAGTTAGTATGACGCAACCACCTGTTAAAAGCTTCGTAAGATCCCAAAACGCTTGCCCCCCGCTCGTAAAGTTTTGCCAACTCAATGGCCCTATCTGCGTGTTCGGTTTTAACTAAAGTGCTAGGTTCGTAACGTTGTAAAGTGCGCTCGCTAATGTGCAATATATCTGAGATTTCCTCTATGGTTAAATATAGTTTTTTAGCCAGTAACAATAAATTACGTTTGGAGATACCCTTTCGAGCCACACTTACCAAATCAAAATCTGAAGGAGAAACAACATCCTTGCCTCCAATAATTAGGTTTAGAGGGCTATAACTTACAGCCAAACCATAAGCCACAGCAGGTTCTTCTAATTTAGACAAATCTTCTACTTTCTTTTTCATATCAGACAATTATATTCAAATATATGCATTTTGTCTGAAATATCAAAAAAAATGCCACAATTCAATTGCGGCATTTCCTATTAAACCGTAAATTCTTATTCTGCTATGATTAAGAAGTAGTTTTTCTTTCCTTTTTGAACTACTAAAAATTCTTCGTTTATCAAATCAGAAGCTGAAAAAGTAGTATTCAAATCAGTTATTTTATTTTTGTTGATACTTAAACCGCCACCTTGTACGGTTTTCTTAACCTCTCCTTTTGATGGAAAAACCGAAGTTTTTTCTGCCAGCAAAGTAGGCGCATCAATACCTGCAGCCAAATCAGCTTTTGATATTTTAAACTGAGGAATACCTTCAAAAATATCTAATATTTCTGCAGCGCTCAATCCGTTTAAAAACGCTAACGAACCATTGCCAAACAAAAACTCCGATGTTTTGATTGCGGTTTCTAATGCATCAGCAGAGTGCGTTCTAACTGTAATGTCTTCTGCCAAGGCTTTTTGCAAGATACGCAAGTGAGGTGCTTCATCGTGTTGTTTTTCTAAAGCCTCTATTTCTTCTTTACCTTTTAAGGTAAAGATTCTAATCCAAGCTTTTACATCACTATCCGAAGAATTTAACCAAAACTGGTAGTATTTGTAAGGCGAAGTTTTGGCCGGATCTAACCAAATTGCCCCACTTTCGGTTTTACCAAATTTAGTTCCATCTGCTTTTTTAATAAGCTGTGTAGTTAAGGCATAAGCTGTGCCGCGGTCTTTTCTTCTAATCAACTCGGTTCCGGTAACAATATTACCCCATTGGTCAGAGCCGCCCATTTGCAAAATGCAGTTATGGTGTTTCCACAAATAATAAAAATCGTAACCCTGCACCAACTGATAGCTAAACTCAGTAAACGACATGCCATTATCTCCTTCCAAACGCTTCTTCACACTGTCTTTAGCCATCATGTAGTTCACTGTAATGTGCTTACCAACTTCACGAATAAAATCTAGAAAATTAAAATCCTTAAACCAATCGGCATTGTTTACCATCATAGCACCATTGCCTCCTTCTTCAAAATTAAGGAATTTAGCCAGCTGCTTTTTCATCCCGGCAAGGTTATGAGCAACCATTTCTTCGGTTTGCAGGTTACGTTCGTCAGATTTCCCAGACGGATCTCCCACCATGCCCGTTGCACCACCAACCAAAGCTACAGGTTTGTGCCCTGCTCTTTGAAAATGGATCAAAGTCATGATTTGGGTAAGATGTCCTACATGCAAAGAATCAGCCGTTGGATCAAAACCTATATAACCAGCACACATGCCTTCATTCAATTTCTGCTCAGTATCGGGCATAATATCGTGCAACATGCCTCTCCAACGTAATTCTTCTACAAAATTCATCATTTTTTAACGATTTTAAAGCGCAAAGATAACTATTAGTTTTTTGGTTTTTCAGTTTTTTGGTTTTTTGGCTTCTTGAAATGCTCTACCAACTCACAAAACAACCAAACAACTAACAATCTATATGGCTATATTTACAGATATGAATTTCCTTTCGCATTTTTACTTCGACAGAAATACGCCTAACGCCAATATCGTTATTGGTACTATTTTGCCCGACCTTTTGAAAAATGCGAACAAAAACTGGAATGCTCATCCTGAGAAGCATATAGAACTATTTAAAAAAAGAGGATTAGAAGAATTGCTGCAAGGCTGGAAAAGACACCTCAAGGTAGACCTTTTATTTCATTCATCTAACTTCTTTAATAACAAAATGCAGAAACTAAAACTGTTACTTATTCCAATATTGAAAGATAGCCCAGTTCGTCCTTCGTTTTTAGCGCACATTGGGGTAGAACTGCTGTTAGACCATCTCTTGATCGAGCACCAGAAAATCAACATTAATTCGTTTTACGATAATTTGGAAACAGTAAAAGAAGAAGAACTTGCAGATTTTCTGCGCAGCTGTAATATCGATGACACCGACCGTTTTTTCAAGTTTTTTAACAGCTTTAAATCTAGCCGCTACCTCCTCAGCTATCAAAAGCTAGAGAATATCAGCTATGCTCTGCAACGCATTTGTATGCGCTTATGGGAACATCCTTTTACCGAAAAACACACTTCAGATTTAACCTCGGTATTAGAATTTTACAAAAAACAATTAGAAATTGATTTTATGGTTATATTTGATGAAATAGAAAGTCGGTTAACATAAACCATGCGCAAACGTCACCTAATCATTCTTTTATCTCTTTTTGCCGCTTCTGCAAATGCTCAAAGGAAATACAGTAACGAGTTCCTAAACATAGGCGTTGGCTCAACTGCTTTTGGCCTATCGGGTTCGGTGGCGGCAAGCGTAAACGACGTAACTGCAGGTTATTGGAACCCCGCAGGCTTGGCCCGTATGGAAACACCCAGACAAGTGAGCTTTATGCACTCCGAATATTTTGCGGGTATTGCCAAATACGATTATGGTGCATTTGCCACCTCGGTGCAAGACAATACCGCTGTAGTTGGCGCCTCTGTGTTACGTTTTGGTGTAGATGATATTCCCGACACTTCTGAACTTATTGATGCCGATGGAAATATCAATTATGATAGGGTAAAGAAGTTTTCGGCAGCAGATTATGCCTTTATCTTTTCTTACGCCCGCAAAAAAGGCAAAAATGGTTTGGGCGCCGGCGATGGTTTAAGTTATGGTGCTAACGTAAAAATCATCCGTCGTGTGGTTGGCGAGTACGGTAAATCTTGGGGCTTTGGCTTAGATGCGGGGCTACAATACCAAAAAGGTAAATGGAAATTTGCGGCAGTTGGTAAAGATATTACTTCTACTTTTAACTCTTGGAGCTACAATGCCGATAAGCTTTCTACAGTTTACGCCACTACCGGCAACGACATTCCTAAAAATTCTACCGAAACTACCATGCCTCGCATTGTTTTAGGGGCAGCTTACGGTACTTCGTTAAATGAAAAGTTCAACATCATGGCCGAAACCAATGTAAACTTAACTACCGATGGGCAAAGGAACGTGTTGGTAAGTGCAGATCCGGTAAGTGCAGACCCCACCGTTGGACTTTCTATTGATTTCAAGAAAACTATTTTTTTACGTGGCGGCGTGGGTAATATTCAAAAATCCACAGATTTTACAGGAAAACAAATCTACACCTATCAACCCAACATGGGCGTGGGCATCAAAATCAAGAATTTTTCTTTAGATTACGCTTTAACCAATGTGGGTAATGCCTCCGATGCACTTTACAGCAATGTATTTTCTATTAGGCTAGATTTCGAAGTCAAGTAATTTAATGTGAGTTTTGGCTCTTGATCTGTCATTTTGACCGCAGCGAAGCGAGTGGAGAAATCTTTAGAGGGATAATTTCTGATAAATGACCCAAAGATTTAGCTCTGCTTTCTTTTAGTTCTCAACTGCGCTCGTAATGACGACCATTCCTAATACAACTAAAAACATAAGACACTGATAAACAAACATCAACAACTCACTTTAATTTATTCTTTAGAAAAGCAAAAAACAAGCAAGCATTTAAGTAAGTCCCGCTTTTGTTGCAATCTTTTTGCGTCAAGTTTCCTATCATAACAAAGGCAGTAGCAACAAAAAGTATTTACACGCAATCGGGTTTATTTTACAAAAACCTATTAGTAAATCTTTGCGCTCTTTGCGAACCTCTTTTTTTCTTTGCGGATAATATTATACCGCAAAGTTTTTGAACTATTAGAAAAGAACGCAAAGAAAAAGATTTTAGATTAAAATAAAACAACTTTCTAATGACAACGGAATTGCGCTTCTCTTTTAAATTTGTTTAAAACATTAATTTTTATGAAAGCAGTAGGATTTAAAACTTCCCTTCCCATAGCCGCAACAAATAGCTTTATAGATTTTGAAACTGAAAAACCAAGTCCACAAGGACATGAGCTTTTGGTAAAAATAAATGCCATTGCAGTAAACCCCGTAGATTATAAAATTAGGCAGAATGCAGCAAAAGACACTGAACTGGCAACACCTAAAATTATTGGATGGGATGCCTGTGGCGTAGTAGAAGCTGTTGGAAATGAAGCTTCTTTATTTGCGGTGGGCGATGAAGTTTATTATGCTGGCGACATTACCAAACCCGGTTGTAATGCCGAATATCAAGTTATTGACGAACGAATTGTAGGCAAAAAACCAAAAAGCTTGAACCATACTGAAGCTGCAGCAATGCCGCTTACTGCACTTACAGCCTGGGAAATTATTTTCGATAGAATTCGTATCAGTGCAGAAAAGGATAAGGACAAAACTTTGCTAATTATTGCTGGTGCAGGTGGTGTGGGTTCTATCACTATTCAATTGGCCAAAAAGATAGCTGGTTTAAAGGTTGTTGCAACCGCATCTAGACCAGAAAGCATAGCATGGTGCAAACAGATGGGCGCAGATGTAGTGGTAAATCATAAAAACCTCACAGAAGAAGTTAGAAATGCAGGTTTCCAATACGTAGATTTTATTGTTGATTTTGTAGACACTAATGCCTATTGGGATGAAATGGCAGAACTTATCAAACCGCAAGGCCATATTGCTTCCATTACTGGAAGTGCCACACCAATTGCCTTGAATAAGTTGAAAACCAAAAGTGCTAGCTTCTCTTGGGAGTTTATGTACACTCGCTCTACCTTCCAAACCGAAGATATAATTGAGCAGCATCACATTCTTAATAAAGTAGCCGATTTAATTGACGAAGGTGTTTTAGTACATACGCTAACCCAAACGTTAACTGGGCTTTCTGCCGAAACCTTAAAGCAAGCTCACGAACAATTAGAATCGGGAACTACCATTGGCAAGTTGGCAATTAAGTTTTAAGAACAAATACGGCATTTACCATAGCCACTACAAATAAAACCTATGAAAATATGAAGTGTAGCACTTAGATGGTTAAGGCTTCTAATAAATAATTTTATCCGCATCATGATTAATTACAATCAAAAGGTTTTTAGACCAATTAGCAATACCGAAAACGGAGAAACCTCTAACGAAACTGTTTTTATTTACGAACAAAACGGATCCATACTTACATCGTATTACAGCGGTGGAAAAGTGATAAGCGGCCATTTAATTGGTTTAGTAGACCAACAAGGTAACATAGATATGCGCTATCATCAAATTAATAACAACGGAGAGCTGATGACTGGCAAATGCTTTTCTGTTCCAGAAATATTACCAAGTGGAAAAATCAGGCTTCATGAAACTTGGGAATGGACTTCTGGCGACTATTCTAAAGGGAAATCGATTATAGAAGAACAATAAGCTAGGAGCATTTAGGGCACAAACCCGAAAGGGTAAAGTTTACTTCCTTAACTTGATATTGCTGCGGTAATTTAAAAGTTGGTTCAATATCCTCTAAACAGGTTACAGATTTACATTTTTCACAGCTAAAGTGAACGTGGTTATGATGGTGCTGTTTTTCACAATCATGGCATTCTGCGTATTTAATTACACCATCTACGTTCACAATTCTATGTACGGCACCGTCTTCCACCAGTCGGTCTAATACTCGATAAATGGTAACCCTATCACACAAGTCATTTAAAGCAGCCTGTATCTCGGCATGCGATAAAGCCACATCAGAAGTATGAATCAGTTTTTTGATTTCGGTTTTTGCTACGGTGTTTCTTGTAATTTTCATACCATACAAATATACAAAATCTACGGCATCAAATATTTTAATACCCTAATCAGACTTTATGATGATAATAGCTAGAAAAGATTTTTGATAATCTGCTCGGTTGTTAAGCCTTCTGCCTCTGCCCTGTAATTACGCACAATTCTGTGGCGTAAAATACCTTCGGCTACAGCTTGTACATCTTCAATATCTGGAGCATATTTACCCGAAATAGCGGCATGACATTTTGCTCCCAACACTAAAAATTGCGAAGCTCTAGGCCCAGCACCCCAAGAAATAAAGTTATTGATTTCTGCCGTTGCAAACTCACTATTGGGGCGTGTTTTAGCGACCAACTTTACTGCGTATTCCAACACGTTATCCGTTACCGGAATATTTCTTATCAACTTTTGAAAATACTGGATTTCGCTGGCATTAATAATTTTTTGCAAGGCCATAGTAGCATTGCTTGTGGTGTTTTTAACAATAGTCAATTCATCAGCGAATGCTGGATAACCAAGCGAAATATTAAACATGAAACGGTCTAACTGCGCCTCTGGCAAAGGATAGGTGCCTTCTTGCTCTATCGGATTTTGCGTTGCCAGTACAAAAAACGGCTGAGGCAGACCATGGGTAACTCCTGCTGCTGTAACGGCCTTTTCCTGCATGGCTTCTAACAAAGCGGCTTGCGTTTTAGGCGGTGTACGGTTAATTTCATCAGCCAAGATGATATTTGAAAAAATAGGACCTTTTATAAATTTAAACTGACGGTCTTCGCCCAAAATTTCTGCACCAATAATATCGCTAGGCATTAAATCTGGTGTAAACTGAATTCGATTAAAATTGAGATCGAGCACATTAGCTACCGTTTGAACCAATAAGGTTTTGGCCAAACCTGGCACACCTACTAACAAACAGTGCCCATTGCTAAAAATAGCAATGAGCACTTGTTTCACAATTTCGTCTTGTCCAATTACAACCTTGCCTATTTCGGCATGTATATTTTTAAATGATTGATGCAGGGCATCAACGGCTTCTACCTCATTTTTAAACTGCATTGGCTACTTACTGTCTTTATCTTTTTTAACCCAAAGTTTCAATTCGTCACAAGTTTGAAATTCCTCGTCAACCCTAATATAAGTAGTTTCTTTTCGTTTTTCAAACCATTCGCTCATTACTTTCGATTCTTTCTGCTGTTGAGCTTTCTCTTTAAACTTCGGATAATCTTGTTCTAAACTAGCCTTGTGCGGCGCAATTTTAGACTTTAAGAAGAAGATTTTATACCCTTCTTTACCACTTTGTTGGTCGTTAAACTGAGTAGGCTTAGAAACTTCTCCCACTTTCATGGTATCAATTACCACAAATACAGCTGGGTCTAATTTCTCTACTGGCATTAGTGTAGTTCTGGCAGTTTGATTATCTGCATACAGCATCATACCACCATTGTACTGCGTTTCTTTATTATCAGAATATAGCGAAGCAGCGGTTGCAAATGGCAACTTTTTAGTTGCTAAATCTTTATAAATACTATCTGCTTTTAGTTTCACTCGCTCTAAACTTTGCGGGGTATTTTGCGGACGAACCAAGATATGTCTCACATGAGATTGCTCTCCCCTACGTTCAATTACTTGAAGAATATGGTAGCCATATTCCGTTTCGAATACCGGCGACATTTCTCCCGCTTTTAATTTAAATGCCCAAGCGGTAAATTCCTTTACCATGGTTTGCCTGTCTATAAAACCATAATCTCCACCTTCGGCAGCAGAACCAGGATCTTCTGAATAGGTTTTAGCTAAGAACCCAAAATCTTCTCCACTTTTAACACGTAGGCGAATGGCTTCTAACTTATCGTAAAAACGTTGCTTTTCTACTTTGGTTAGTTTTGGCTGCAAAACAATTTCTCCAACTTCAACCTCTGCACCAATATCGGGCAAGCTATCTTTTGGGTAAGTATCAAAATATTTTTTTACTTCTAAAGGTGTTACCGTTATATTTTCGGTAATTTTTGCTTGCATTTTTTGCGCAATCAATCCTTCCTTGATATCAGGTCGCATTTCATCTTTATATTGCAGCAAAGATTTTTGCAAAAATTGCTCCAAACGTTCTTGTCCACCCATACGTTGTACTTGGTAGCGCATGCGCTTATCTAGCTCGTCATCTACTTGGCCTTCTTCTACCACAATAGAGTCAATCTCGGCTTGTTGCTTTAACAACTTTTGCACTAACATTTGCTGTAAAAAGTAACATTTAGCTTTTGGGTCTGCCGGATTTCCCTGGTTTAAATAGATAGCATATTGTTGGTTTAAATCAGACAATAAGATAATATTGCTCCCTACTACGGCTACTACCTTATCTAGGTTAGGTTTTGGTTGTGCCTTAACGCTCTCAACGTTCAAAAACAAGCAAATTAGTAGGCTTGCTATTGATAAAATTTTCTTCATTAGTATGCTAATTCTGTTGTATAATTTGCAAAGTTAAAATTATTATTGGTGGTTAATTGTTTTTATTGTTTATCCCCATAGCTACCGAGAGGTTAACTGATTTAATATGTCGTTAACCTTTAACCACCAACTGTTTAGTTTTTCGCCATTTTTTTTAACTCTGCCTGGTTAATTTTTATCTTGTATTTAGATCTCAAGCTATCTACCCAATTGGCTTCGAGCTGCTCTTGGTAATCTCCAACAACCTGTCCCCTTACTTCTTCAAATGGCTTGTCTTGATAATTCTTAGCGTTATTTAAGTAAAAAGTTCTCAATTTATTTTCATCATCTTGAGCCTTTCCCCATATTTTTTGTTCACATAAATTAAACATCAATACGCCTTCTCTATACTCATTCATAAGGTAAGCGTACTCTGCGGCATCAACAGAAAACTTTTTCTGCGCTTTCAAAGCTTCTTCATACCCTGCAATTTCTTGCTTGTAGGTTTCATCGGTATCTAAACCTAAAGCTTTTGCCTCGGCAACTTTCAATTTAAAATTAATGTACAGCTCTAAATAGGCTGCCAAATCTTTTTGGTTTAAACTAGTTTCGCCAACATGATTTTTCTTGTAAACCCAAAGAAACTCTTTGCAACTGATGGGATTATTGTTTATTGTAGCTATATTTTGAGCATACAAAATACTTCCCGCAGCAGTAAAAAACAGAACTAAAAAGGCTTTCTTCACAAAAGATGCGTTTGTTAATTAATGGATAAAAGTAACAATTTAAGGTGCTATAATAAGATATTTAACTAATTTTAACAGAAATTTTTTTCATAAAAATGAATAGCAATCAACTTATAACTAACGCAGAAGCTTTACGTTTATTTTTTAACGACGATGTTTATTTAACAGCGGATGCTACTGCATTAGCGAGCCAAGCTAGTCATGAAATTGAGCAAGCCCCAGACTTAGTAACCAAACAAGAAACAGCACTACCTAAACTGGCAACAAGCCAAACCGAAAAAATTACTACGTTACCAAAACTAGAAGAGCCTGCAGCCGCTTACCCTGCCACTTTCGATTTTAAATACTTGGGCAAAAACGAAAAGTCTATCCTAATTTTGGTAAACGATGTGCAAAACCCCGTGAGCAGCCCTCAAGGCACCGAATTGTTGAGGAAATTGGTTTTATCCATCAACCTAAAAAATGCCGATTTTGCGTTGGTTAATTATGCCAATTATACTGATGCTAAGTTTGAGCATTTGCATTCGTTTTTTGCTTGTAAATTAGTTATTTCATTTGGGGTTACGCCGGTAAATTTGGGCTTGGCCGAACAACTGCGACACCAGCTGAATGTGGTAAACAGCATTAAAATGATTTTTACACACAATTTGCACGATTTAGATACCGACCTCACTGCTAAAAAAGCACTATGGGCAACGTTAAAAAAACCTTATTTAAAGTTTGCAGTTATCAATAATCAGTTGCCCTAAACGCCCAAGAAGCATACCTTTAATTTATCAATACCAAAATCCCATAATATGTCACAAGAACTGGTATTCGCTACCAACAACGCACACAAAACAGAAGAAGTAGCTAAAATATTGGCACCCGACTACAAAGCTTACTTAACCTGAAAGACATTAATTGTTTGGTAGACATTCCAGAAACGGGTAATACTTTTGCCAAAAATGCTACCTTAAAAAGCACCTATGTTTTCGAGAATTTTGGATTAGATTGCTTTGCGGATGACAGTGGATTGGAAGTTGATGCGTTAAATAACGAACCTGGCATTTACTCAGCAAGATATAGTGGCGTAAAAAACGATACAGTTAATTTAGAGTTTCTACTTAAAAAAATGGATGGCCTAACTAACAGAAAAGCTAGATTTAAAACGGTAATTTCCTTATTAAAAAATGGGGAGAATTACTTTTTTGAGGGCATAATTGAAGGCACAATTAGAACAGCTCCCAGCGGAACAAATGGTTTTGGTTACGACCCCATTTTTGTGCCCAATGGGTATGATGTTACTTTTGCCGAAATGGAAATGAGCGAAAAGAACAAAATTAGTCACCGGGCTTTGGCCATGCAGAAATTGATAGCGTTTTTGAAGAAATAGAAAATGTAAGCTAGAAGGTTTGGCCACATCAGCCCCTCTTTCCGCTTTACTCCGCCTAGCTACGCAAAGGCTTCATGCCCGCTACAATAGGGTTTATTTAACAACGGAAGTTTACCAGCACCTACAGAAGATTGGCATCAATACCTTTTAACTAACAAGACTTACGAAGTTTTAAAAACTTCGTAAGTCTCTTAACTCTTTTCTAAAAAGTTTAAAGCTAAATACGATTATGATATGTCTCCCTAAGTTCGAAATGACGACAAATCAACTTATTTCTTTCCCTTATCTATCGCCTTATTAACCACGTCTTGTATACGTGGCCTAATGTTTAACCTACCCAACATTTCGCTTACCGTAGGGTGCACCCTATTGGTTAAAATAATGTAGATCATATTACGTGATGGGTCTGTCCAAACGCCAATACCGGTATAACCAGTATGCCCATAAGTTTCTGGAGAGGCCAATTCTGAAGGATATTTTTTGGTCAAATCTGGATCGTGCCTATCAAAACCTAAACCTCTACGGCTAACGTTAGACTGTTTTGTGGTAAACATTTCTACCGTTTGAGGTGTAAAATATTGTTCGCCGCCGTAAGTGCCTTTGTTTAATAGCATTTGATTATAGATGGCCAAATCGTTTGCACTACCAAATAAGCCTGCATGACCCGCAACACCGCCTTTTAAAGCCGCACCTTGATCGTGCACATAGCCTTCTAGCAAGGTTTTCCTAAACACTTTATCGTCTTCTGTAGGTACAATTCTATCTTTAGAAAATCTATTTCTAGGCAGGTAACCTGCGGTTTGCATACCCAAAGGTTTGTAAAATTGCTCTTGTACGTATTGGTCTTCGGGAATTTCAGAAATATGCTCTACAATATCTTGCATTACATACATACTAATATCGCTATATACATAACTACCTCTGGTTTTTATAGGCGAATTAAGCATTTTAGGCCACATAAAATCGTTAAAGAACCCTTTTTTGATGTAATAATTATCAGCTACTTTAGTAGGATAAGCCGCAGAAGAATCTCTACTGTAATCGCCTTCTTTTACATAATTATGAAACGGAATATATGGAATAAACCCCGCCTGGTGCAGCATTACCTCTCTCACATTGATATTGTTCATGGGCGATGTACGGGCCTTGGCAATGTAATACCCAACATTGGTATCTAATTTTAATTTTTGCTGCTCTACCAAACGCATTACGCTTGGTGTAGTAGCAGTGGTTTTAGTAACCGATGCCAAATCGAAAATATCAGTTACCTTATCGGCTTGTAGATTTTCATAAGTATGGTAACCAAATGCTTTATTATAAATCACTTTTCCATCTTTAGCTACCAGAACCACCATGCCTGGCGAAGCTTTTTTTGCAATACCTTCGTTAACAATCGCATCAATCTCTTTCAAATCGTTGCTGTTTACGTCTGCATCTTCGGGCACGGTATATTTTAAACGTGTGACAGTAGTGAGATAACCAGTGCCTTTAGCGTACTTGGTAGAATAGGTTTTATTTAGCATTTGCTTTGCGGCAATTCCTCCAAAAATAAACTGTGGAACTACCAAAGCCGCTTCTTCATTATCTTCGGAACTCCAAACCAAAGGAGCGTTAATTTGATCAAATGAGCTTAAAGCGCTGCCATCTCCAAAAAGTGCTACAATTACTTCTTTACTCTTCGCTAAACTTTCAACAAAGTTGATGTACTTTCCATTTCTGGCCATTTCGCTATTTAAAGCCACAATTAAGCTTACTGTAGAATTTCACATCATCTTCTAAATCGTTAAGGGTAGTAGAATCGGCATATTTTGCTGCATTTAATGTAACCACTGGTGCGTACTTATTCAACAAGCTATCAAAACCGATCTGGTTGTTGTAGCCTAAATCAATAGAAACAAAGCGTCTATCTGCTAAACCTACTACTGGAATTAACTTTTTATAGTTATTTAGCAGCACGGTACCCTTTACCACCTCGTTAATTTTATTTAAACGACTTTGATTTTGTTTATGATCTTGAGCACAAGCCGTAACTGTAATTACAGCAGTTAAACAAATGGCAAATATGCCCGACAGACTATTTTTCTTCATAAACTTTTTCTCCATTAACGTAGGTTCTAATTACTTTATTCTCTAAAATTTGCTTTGCGTTAGCTTTCATTACATCGTTTTGCATCATTACAAAGTCGGCTAATTTACCAACTTCTAGGCTTCCTTTCTCCTTTTCTTCAAAGTTAGCTTTAGCGGCCCAAATGGTCATGCCTTTTAAAGTTTCTTGGGCAGTTAACGCGTTTTCTGGCTGAAAACCTCCTTTCGGATAATCGCTTACATCTTTTCTAGCTGTTGCGGCATAGAAAGTAAGCATAGGGTTAATCTGCTCTACCGGAAAATCTGTTCCTAAAGGTAACCAACCATTTTGCTGCAACAATTGTTTGTAGGCATAAGCACCTTTTACTCGGTCTTTGCCTAAACGATCTTGCGCCCAATACATATCTGAAGTAGCGTGGGTTGGCTGTACCGAAGGCACTACCTTAGCTGCCCCAAACAACTTAAAATCTTGTTGATTAACTACTTGCGCATGTTCTATACGCCATCGTTTATCGTTATCTTTTGGTAAAATATTGTTATAGATTTTCAAAATAGCACGATTTGCCGAATCGCCAATGGCGTGGGTACACATCTGAAAATCGTTTTCGTAGATTTTTTTGGCTACTTGCTCAAAATGTGTCAAATCACTTAGCAAGAAGCCTTTTTTATTGGGCATATCGGCATAAGGATGCAGCAAACAAGCACCTCTCGATCCTAAAGCACCATCGGCATAAACTTTAAAGCCTCTAACGTTTAGTCTATCTGTTTTGATTTTACCTCGCTTAATTAGGTAATCGTAGTTTTTATCCGCATCAGAAAGCATTACATACAATCGCATTTTTAGGCTACCCTCATTTTGCAATTGCTCAATGCCCTCTACCGCTGCATAATCTAAACCACAATCATCAATTGTGGTAAGGCCTACCGCAAAGCAATTCTGCTGTGCCTGTAGCAAAAGCTCTTTCCTCCTTTCTTTGGTCAAATCTGGAATTTTAGCACTTACCAAGTTGATGGCATTGTCTATCAACATTCCGGTAGGTTTGCCGTCAATTTCCACAATATCGCCACCTGTTAGCTCATAAGATTTAGTAATATTTGCGGCATCTAATGCCTTTTGGTTGGCTATAGCAGCATGGCCATCTATACGGTGCAATAAAACTGGCCTGTCTGGAAATAGCTCGTCTAGTTTTTCTTTAGTGGGGAATTGTTTATTTGGCCAATCGTTTTGGTCCCAGCCTCTACCAATTAACCAGCCCTCTGGTTGCTTTTTGGCAAACACTTGCAATTTACTCAACACCTCTTCCCAGGATTTGGTAGCTGTTAAATCGGCATTATTTAAACTTTCCGCGTAACCAAAAAAATGAGCATGGGCATCAATAAATCCTGGATAAACAGCTTTCCCTTTGGCATCTACTTCTTCGTTGGCCGGGTAAGTTTTTCTGATATCCTCGGATTTCCCCAAGGCCAAAACCTTCCCATCTTTAATGGCCATTGCCTCCACCACCTCAAAATATTCGTTTACGGTATAAATTTGGGCATTGTAAATTACCAAATCGGCCTTTTTAGTAGAACAAGCCAAAAATAATATCATAATTACAAAGCACAACAGCATGTTAATCTTCTTCATACTAGTTTTGTTTTAGAATTTTAAAGATAGGAAGTTTAGGAAAAGAAAACCCACTTTTACTTTTTATTGGGAAAAAAATCAACAGTTTTTCTATTAAAAAAGCAAAAATATCAATTTAACTACCATACAGAAGATGGCATGATTTTTCTAAAGGGCATAAGTACACCTATTATTGAGTCTACATAATTTGGACCCTATATTTGCATATCAAAAACAGTTACATCTACCTATTTAAAACAACTTAAGACCAGGCATTAAGTTGTTTACTGTTAATGATTTGACTACCTATAACAATTAAAGAGAACCTGCCAAGCGATCTTCTACAAATACAAATGGGAGCAAGCTTCTTACTCCACTTACTTTAATAATTTGTCCGTTTAAACAATAAAAAATTACTGCAATTGGCGATTTTTGTTTTTGTTCAACCTCGGCCATTACCTGTAAACAGGCGCCACAAGAGGTTACTGGTTTTTTGATATCGAAGTTTTCTGTAAAGGCGGTAATAGCCATTGTGCTTACTACAGCACCAGGCTTATTTGAGCCTATAGCAAAAAGTGCCACTCGTTCGGCACACAATCCAGACGGATACGCCACATTTTCTTGGTTACTTCCTAACACAATCTCTCCATCGGCAAGCTGAATTGCCGTACCCACTTTAAATTTAGAATAGGGCGAATACGACGTTTTTAAAGCTTCTTCTGCCCTGATGCACAATTCTTTGTCTTCGGCAGAAAGTTCATTTATATTTTCGTAAGTTTCGTATGAGATTTTAAAATCAACTACATTCATAAATTAAACATACAAATTACAATTAACAAAAATTAGAATTAAACCATTTAGGGGTAGTTTTCTTAAAACCTTATCCATTATATTTTGTTTGTAACACTAGAAGAAAACTACTTTTTAAATAAGTAATTTAAATTACCATTATATTACCATCAAAAAATTAATCTCACTTGAACAAATATTTTAAAAAAGGTTTTAAAATCATCTTATGGATTATTGCAAGTATCATTTTACTAGTGGTACTTGTGGCATTATCTCTAAATATTCCTGCCGTACAAAACTTTGTAAAAGACAAAGCCATCAGCTACCTGAAAAACAAAACCAAAACCGAGGTAAGTTTAGAAAGCATTAAAATCGCTTTACCTAAAGATGTAGTACTAAATAAATTCTATATCGAAGACTTAAACAAAGACACATTATTATATGCCGAAAAACTACAGGTAGACATCAGTTTGTTTAAGCTCCTTAAAAACACCGTTGAAATTAATTATATTGATTTAAAAGGTATACGAGCTAATGTTAAGCGCATTAACCCAGATACCACATTTAACTTTTCTTTCTTGGTAGATTCTTTTGCTAGCGACCAAAAAAAACCTGAGGAAGAAGTTGCCAAAGACACCACATCAACCTTAAAATTCTCGGTAGATAAAGTTCGTTTTGAAGATATTGGCCTTACCTATCGGGATGATGTGGCAGGAAATAACGTAAAGTTTTATTTGGGAAAACTAGAAACGAACATTAAAGATTTTGATTTAGTGAACCAAAAATATGTAATTAAAGATTTTATCATCGATAATACCTCGTTGGTTTATTTACAACAAAAACCTTTAACTCAATTGGTGCAACACCTTACGAATAGTGTTGATAGTGTGCAGAAAGAAACAGGAAAACTGCCAACTATAGAAGTACAGCAATTTGAGTTTAACAAAGTAAAAGTTAATTACGATGACCAATTGACGACCACTAATGCGATTGCCGATGTAGACAAGTTACACTTCAATAATTTAATAGTTGATTTAACCAACGGAAAGTACACTACAGACAATGCGGAACTAGCTAATTCTTTCATCAAGTTTGCATTTAAACCAGCGCCAAGTAATGATTTGGATAAAGTGAAGGATACGGTTGTTGTAGAGCAGTCTTCGTTGGCGCTAGCTATCAAAAATATTGACCTTGTCAACAACCAACTACAGTTTGATAACCTTGGAGCAAAGCCACTTAAAAGCGGTATTGATTTTAACCATTTAAACATTAATGGATTAAACTTGGGTGCCGAAGATGTAAACTATAGCAGCAAAGGTATTACTGCTAAAGTTAAAAACGGTTCGATGAGTGATAAAAGCGGATTTGTATTAAATACTTTGCGAGGCGATGCCATTTACAACGATAAGCAGATTAAACTGAAGGATCTTGTACTGAAAACACCTCACACCAGCATCGAAAACGAAACTGATTTAACTTTCACTTCGTTGGATGATTTAACCAAAAACCCAGAGCGTGTAAAATTGGCCATTAATTTAAAAAACACTACCATTGGCTTAAAAGATGCCACCTTTTTTAGCGATGCATTGCCTAAACAATACACTAATCAAAAAATTAAAATAGATGCTAAAGTAGATGGTTACTTAAATAGGTTAAACATTTCTAAACTTCAAATTAGCGGACTTAAAAACACGCAAATAGACGTCAACGGTAAAGTAAATAATTTGACCGATGTAAACAAGACATTCTTAGATCTAAACATCAAGAAAGTTTACCTTACCAAAGGCGATATTTTGGCTGTTGCACCTAAAAACACCATACCTGCAAGTATAGAATTACCAGATGTGATTGATGCAAATGGTAAATTTACGGGATCGATGACTGATTTTACTACCAATTTGAATGTAAGAACAGATATGGGTGGTGCTGTTTTAGCGGCTAAAATGAACGGACCAAAAGGCAGAGAAAAGTACAAAGCGAACATTAGTCTGAACAACTTTAATGTTGGAAGATTACTGAAACAACAACCTACTTTAGGGAGAATTTCGGCAAAAGCAGATGTGGCTGGTATTGGCCTAGATGCTAAAAAAATAAATGCAAAATTTAATGCAACGGTGTTAAGTGCTTACTACAATAAATACAATTATCGCAATTTGAAATTATCTGGCAATTATGCCAACCAAAAAGTGGCTATTAAAGGTAACATGCCAGATAGTAACGCTAATTTTGATTTAACAGCTAGCGCAGATTTAGCAGGAAAATATCCAGCGGTAAAAGCAAATTTGGCGCTTAAACAAGTTGACTTGCAGAAACTAAATTTTAGCACTACAGAATTTAAACTTGCTGGAAACATTAAGGCTAATATTAAAACTGCAGATGTTGATTACCTAAATGGTGATGTTTTTGCCACAGGTTTGCAACTCGTAAAAGAAGGCAAGAAATTCAATGTCGATACCATCCAATTGAATGCCGTTTCTACTGCTACAGCAAACAAATTGGTGTTAAAATCGGAATTAATTAGTGCCACTGTTGATGGCAAGTACCAACTAAGTAAAGTGGGAAATGCCATCATCAATCAGATCAATAAATATTATGAGTTTGGCGAGGTAACCAAAGTACCACCGCAGCGCATCCGTTTTACGGCAAACATTTACAACCCTAAGTTTTTGCAAGATTTTGTGCCTGCGTTAACGTCGTTTGCACCATCAAGAATTAATGGCTTAATTGATACAGAGAAAGACAGTTTATTGATGAATGCCGTTTTTCCGAAAATAACTTACAACGGCATTAACTTAGACAGCATTAAACTAAACGTAGGGAACGAAGCCAAAAAACTAGATTATAAGTTGTTTATCAATGGTATCCAAAATACTTCAATAGCCTTATTTAATACTGAAATTTCTGGTTCGGCGGCTGATAACAAATTAGACTTGAATGTTTTCTTACGTGACAGGCAACGTAAGGACAAATACGTAATTGCTGGTATTTTCCAATCGATAAATAAAGATTTCCGTTTCAATTTAGATCCAGAAAAGCTTTTATTAGATTATGAAAAATGGACGGTAGCACCAGAAAATTATATTCAATTTGGTAATTCTGGAATTTTAGCACATCAATTCAACATCAGCCAAGGTTCTCAATTATTGAGCATCAATAGTACTTCTGAAGAACCTAACTCGCCCTTAAAAGTAGCGTTTAAAGATTTCCAGATAGAAACCTTAATGAAGTTTGCAGAAACCGATACCACTTTAGTTGGTGGTGCAATTAACGGAACAGTAGACGTAAAAGATTTGGCTTCGAACCCAAAATTTGAAGCCAATCTAGCTATCAACAAGTTACGTTACCAAAAAGACGAATTAGGCGACTTAAAGGCATTAGTGAACAACAATACAGAGAATGCTTTTGAGGTTGATGTTAATTTAAGAGGTGTGCACGAATTGTCGGCAAAAGGTTTGTATTATACTTCGCCTCAAAGTAATTTGGATCTGAACGTAAATATCGAAAAAATTGACTTAACGCAAATCGAAAGTGTAAGTGCTGGGCAAATTAAGGAGGGCAAAGGAACAATTTCGGGTGCTTTTACCGTAAAAGGCGAGTTAACAAAACCCGAAATTTTAGGTGATTTGAAATTTAACGACGCCGGAATGCGAATTGCCTATATCAACTCTTATTTTACCATGCCAACCCAAGAAATTGCTTTTAACAACCAGGGCGTTCGTTTCAATAATTTCACATTGGTAGATTCTCTAGGTAAAAAAGCTACAGTAAACGGTACCATTAACACCAACAATTTCAGTAATGTAGGCTTTGGTTTAGATATTAGAACCAACAATTTTAGGGTAATGAACTCTACCGCCGCAGACAATGACATGATTTACGGAACGGTTTATTTGAGCAGTAATATTCGTGTACGAGGCGATTTAAACCAGCCCGATGTAAACATGAATGTTACCGTAGAAAAAGGAACTAAATTCTACTACGCTATGCCAGTAGATGATCCATCGGTTATTGACCAAGAAGGCATTGTACAGTTTATAGACGCCGATGCCCCACCGTTTAACGGGCAAAAAGATTTGAAAGCAGATAGCGTGAGTAAATCGCCAATTAAAGGGATTAATTTAGTGGCCGATATCAACGTTAATCCAGAAGCGGAGTTAAACGTGGTGGTAGACCCAGCCAACGGCGATATGCTAACCATTAAAGGCGATGCAGATTTGAACGCTACGATGGACCCGAGTGGAAAAATTAGCATGACCGGGCGCTACGAAGTGGTAGATGGTTCTTACAACTTGTCTGTAGGTCCGTTAGGTAAAAAGCCTTTTAAATTAGTTAAAGGAAGTACCCTAACATGGACCGGAGAACCAACCGAAGCTAATGTAAACCTAACGGCACTTTATGAAGTTAACGCGGCACCAATAGATTTGCTAAATGACCCATCATTAACTACAGCAAAAACTAAACTTCCTTTCCAAGTGTATTTGTACATGAAAGGCGAGTTGTTAAAACCTATTATTTCGTTTAAAATTGATTTACCAGAAAACGAGAGAGGAACTGCAGTTGGCAGCCAGGCTTACACCAAACTTCAAATCGTAAATAGAGACGAAAACGAACTGAACAAACAAGTGTTTGCCTTATTGGCATTAAATAGGTTTATCGCCAACAATCCGTTCCAAAGCTTAGCTGGTGGTGGTGGTGGCGTTTCTACCCTTGCCCGCTCTAGCGTAAGTAAATTACTAACCGAGCAGTTAAATAATTTGGCATCTGATTTAGTACAGGGCGTAGACTTAAACTTTGGTGTAAACTCATCAGAAGATTATTCTACAGGTAGTTTAGAACAAAAAACAGATTTAGAACTGGGCATTTCAAAAAAATTACTAAACGATAGGTTAACTGTAACTGTTGGCAGCTCGTTTGCTTTAGAAGGCCCACAGCAGGCTAACCAAAATGCAACCAACATAGCCGATAATGTAAACGTAGAATATGCGCTTTCTAGAGATGGGCGTTACAGATTACGGGCTTACAGACGTAACCAAACAGAAAGTGTGGTAGAAGGACAAATTATCGAAACAGGGCTAGGTTTTAGCTTAGTTGTTGACTATAATAGATTTAAAGAAATATTCCAAAAACGTAGAAAAAGAAACAATGTTGAACAAAGACCAAAAAATGAGAAAACTAATTAAAATTGGCGCTTTCATATTGGCATGTTCAGTTTTTGCCAATTGCAGCAACACCCGATACTTAAAACCAGGGCAAAACCTTTATAAAGGTGCCGAGGTAAAAATCAATCCAGATTCTTCTTCTAAAATTGACAATGCCAAGCAGGTAAAGTCGGAGTTAGAAGGCAAAACAAGACCTCGCCCAAATAAATCTTTTTTAGGCTTAAAACCTGCATTATTCATTTATAACTTAGCTGGCGAACCTAAAAAACCAAAGGGAATTAGGAATTGGCTACGCAACAAAGTTGGAGAACCGCCAGTATTAATGAGCGAGGTAAAACTCAAATACAACAATGATGTACTTAAAAGTTATTTGATTAGCCAGGGATATTTACAGGCTGAGGTTACGGCCGATACCGTGATTAAAAGACGCCGCGGAAAGGCAATTTATACCGCCAACACTGGCATTAGATATA
Organism: Pedobacter sp. SL55; assembly: GCF_026625705.1. Classification (NCBI taxonomy): domain Bacteria; kingdom Pseudomonadati; phylum Bacteroidota; class Sphingobacteriia; order Sphingobacteriales; family Sphingobacteriaceae; genus Pedobacter; species Pedobacter sp. SL55. Next base: position 180,127 of record NZ_CP113059.1, read on the forward strand.
AAATAAACCAAATAACTTTTCCACCAGATACTGGCGATTTAACACATGTGATTAACCAAAACAAGGATAAGACATTACTAAAATCTGGAGATTTTTATGATTTAGATACCTATAAAAACGAGCGGATAAGAATAGATAATGATTTGAAGGAAAGTGGTTATTTCTATTTCAGTCCCGAGCATTTGATTTTACAGGTAGATAGTACCATAGGTAAAAATCTAGTAAACGTAAATGTTCGTATTAAAAACACCACACCCGATGCCTCTTTAAAGCCTTACACCATCAAAAACATTAACATTTACCCCAGCTATAGCTTGCGCAGAGATAGCTTATTAAGAAAACTAGAACCTATAAAATACAACGATTTTAACATTTACGATGACAGAAACACCTACAGATCAAGAGTTTTCGACAGATTAGTTTTCTTTAAAAAAGGAGAGCGTTACAATAGAAAAGACCATAACCAATCGTTAAACCGAATGGTTAACTTAGGTGCTTTTAGAGATGTTAGGGCAGAATTTTTACCGATAGATAGTTTCAAAAACAATCAACTAGACCTCAATATTTATCTTACACCGCTAAAGAAAAACTCACTTACTTTCTCGGTATTGGGCACCAATAAATCAAACAATTTTATTGGATCAGAGCTAAAGATTACACAAACCACCAGAAATATATTCAGAGGTGCAGAGCAACTGGATGTAAGTGCCAGTGGAGGTTTCGAAACACAATATAGCGGGCAATCAAAAGGAATTAATTCTTATTCGTTAACTGGCGAAGCGAAATTAACCTTACCCAGATTTATTGTACCATTTTACAAACCAAAAAGCACCAATGCATTTACGCCAAAAACCATCGTTTCGTTAGGTTATCAATTGTTGAGCAGAGATACCGTTTATAAATTAAATTCATTTAAAGCACAGTATGGTTACAACTGGAAAGAAAATCAGTTTAAGGAACACAACTTTAACCCTGCTTCGGTAAATTTGGTTACTTCTAACAGAGACACTACATCACTTGGCTACAAAGACCTAATCAAGCAAAACCCAGGTTTACAATACACCTTAGAAAATCAATTTATTATTGGCAGTAACTACAACTTTACTTTTACCAACCAAATGCAAGACAAGCGCAGGCATAATTTGTATTTTTTTGGAGGATTAGAAACCAGTGGTAACGTTTGGGGCTTATTTACACCAAAAAACGCTGAAGGTAAACGAGAACTATTTGGCACAGCTTTAACCCAGTTTGTAAGGGTAGAAACCGATTTAAGAAATTACTACAAAGTAACCCCAACAGTAATTTGGGCCAATCGCTTAAATTTAGGTTATGGCTATGCCTACGGCGGTAGCAACTCCTTACCTTTTGTCCGTCAGTTTTTTGCAGGTGGAACGAATGACATTAGGGCATTTAGGGCAAGATCTTTAGGGCCAGGCACGTTTAAAGTGGCTGATGATGTGGTTTTTGCCGACCAAGGTGGCGATATTAAAATGATGCTTAATTCGGAACTGAGATTTAAACTCGTAAGTATTTTACATGGCGCAGCCTTTGTAGATGCGGGCAACGTTTGGTTGCGCAAAGAAGATCCAGATAGAATTGGTTCTGAGTTTAAGTTAAAAAATGCTTTAGATGAACTGGCTGTGGGCACCGGTGTAGGGTTAAGGGTAGATGCTACTATTTTTGTCATCCGCCTTGATGGCGCTTTCCCCATACGTAAGCCTTTTTTACCTAGTGGCCAACGTTGGGTAGTTAACGATATAGATTTTGGCAGCAAAACTTGGAGAAGAGATAACTTAGTGCTTAATATTGGAATCGGTTATCCGTTTTAAAAATTTTTGAATGATTGAAGAAAAGAATGGTTGAATGAGTAAACGTACCGGGCGCTAACGCTCCAACGCTCTAACCTTAACACATTTAACCTTACAATTTTACACATGAAAAAAACACCTCAACAAATAAAATCATTTTTAGTACATACCTACCACCTTTTTATAGCGGCAGGCAAAGGTTTTATGGAAGACCGAGTAATGAAACTCAGTGCCGCCTTAGCTTATTACACCATTTTTTCGCTTACGCCGCTCATTATCATTATCATTTCATCAGCTTCGCTTTTTTTGGGCGATAACATGGATCCAAACACCAAGCTCTTTGGTGAAATAAGCGAAATGATTGGAGCAAATGCAGCCAACCAACTCAGAACATTTGTAAACAATGCCAACCTTTCTGGCAAAAGTACCATGGGTTTAATTATTGGCATAGGCACATTAATTATCGGTTCTACCGCCATTTTTATAGAAATACAAGATAGCATTAACCTGATATGGAAAGTTAAAGCCGTGCCTAAAAAAGGTTGGAAAAAATTGATTACCAACCGTCTGCTTTCTTTTTCACTGATAGCATCCTTAGGTTTTCTACTGTTAGTTTCGTTAGTAATTAATAGTGTAGTGGTGGGTATTGGCGGCAAACTAGATGTTTATGCCTCAAAAATCGGTATAGAAGAGGTGTCTGAATGGCTAATGCTTATTGTAACCAATGCTTTAACTTTAGCGGTAGTTACTACCATTTTCGCTATCATTTTTAAGGTATTGCCAGATGTAAATTTAAAATGGAAACCAGCTTTGGTTGGTGCATTGTTTACCGCACTCCTATTTAGTTTGGGCAAGTACGTTATCGGTATCTATATCGAAAAAGGAAACCCAGGATCAGCTTTTGGAGCTGCCAGTTCTATCATTGTAATTTTGGTGTGGATTTACTATACTTCTATCATTTTATACTTTGGTGCAGAGTTTACCCAAGCTTATGCAGAAAAGTTTGATACGGGGATTACACCATCTAAATATGCCGTACACTTAAAAACCATTATAGTAGAGAAAGAGGTTAAAAAGTTACCACCGCAACACCCCGAAGATACCATAGCACCAGAGAAAGAATAAAAAAGAGGCTGTCTCAAATTCGCTCGTCATCTCGAACGCTAGAGAGAGATCTCTTTTTAGAAGTAGCATTTCTAAAAGAGATTTAGCTTCGTTGATTTTCAATTTACTTCGTAGCCCTTTGGTTCTCCTCCTTTGATCGTCGAAATGACGCCGTTATTTTACTGTTCAGACAATCTATTTTTGTGCAATGCACTTATCTATAGCGTTATATAATCCGCTATTTTATCTATCAATTCTTTTTCTGAGTAAGGCTTTAACACCAGCGCATTCATACCAGATGCCAAATACTTATCCCTATCCTCTTCCATCACATTGGCGGTAACACCCAAAATTGGCACGTTTGATTTGCTATTATCTTTTTCGCTCCTAATTAAACGGGTAAGCTCTACACCACCCATTACAGGCATTTGCACATCTGTTAAGATTAGGTCGTAATGGTTTTGCTGAAACAACTGGAAAGCTTCCGCACCATCATAAGCTGTATCGGTAATGATATTATATTTTTTCGCCACGGTTTGCGCCAATAACACATTCATCTTGTTATCATCAACTAATAAAATTCGTTTACCGGCTAAATGAGATATATCGGCTATAACCAAGCTTTTTCGTTTACTGGCACTATCGTAACAAAACTCATAAGGTATCTCAAAAGTAAAGTTAGAACCTTTGTTAATTTTACTGCTCAAACTAATTTTACCTCCCTGCAACTCTACAATTTTTTTACAGATGGCCAAACCTAAACCCGTACCCTTTTGGGTATTTCTAGTGGTAGAGTAGTTTACCTGCGAAAACTCATCAAAAATAACTCCCGCATCTTTCTCCTCAATACCAATACCCGTATCAATTACCTGTACTTTTAATATCGCTTTTTTCTTAGAACTAGCAATTATTTCGGCTTTTAGCGTAACCGATCCATTATTGGTAAATTTAATGGCATTGCTTAACAAATTCATCACTACTTGTTTTAATCGTAACAGAATCGCCTTGTAGCATCGTTTTACTATCAAAGCTTATCTGTTTTTCTAGCAACAAGCCCTTTTTAGAAGCTTGTATGGCTATACTGTTAAACACTTCGTTAATGGCATCTGCCGGAGCAAAAGATACTTTATCAAAATTAATTTTGCCAACTTCGTACTTCGAGAAATCAAGAATATCATTTACAAGATCAAGCAACAATTCTGAAGAAGTTTTAATGGCATCTACTTGCTCTTTTTGCTGTTCAGATAAATTGTCTTGACTAAGCTGTTCAGAAAAACCAATTACAGAATTTAATGGTGTTCTAATCTCGTGGCTCATATTTGCCAAAAACCTGCTTTTAGATTGCGCATATTGCGATACGCGTTGGCCGTAGTCAATTAGTTCGTGTTCGTTTCTATAAATTCGCCATAAGTTGAGCAAAATGATAGTAACTAACATAGACAAAAGCACAAAAATTATCACATAAATTTTATTGATGCTTTTAAAGGTATCGTCCATATCAAAATGGATGTTCTTTTTGGTTTCAGCAACAAAATCTAGCTCTTTATTTTTGAAACTCTGTAGCAAAAAAACAATTTCGTTAATGATACGAGCATTGATGCGCAATATTTCTATTTCATTTTTTTCTAAGGATTTTATTGGCATTATACAAATTGCGGAAATAATTGTTGATGTTCCTCATTTGCATTTTGTTGTAATTTCGGCTAGAGAGAGAAGTATCTAAAGTAATTTCCTTTTTTACCAAAACAGCATTGGTATCCACCTGCCGTTTTTGCCTCGAAAAGGCATCGGCCAGCCTACCTATCAGCCCTTTTTCTTTAATTTCTTGCTTAGGTTTAATGGTATCAATGGTAATCATCGTCTTAAACCTACCTTGGGTAACTTCCATTCCCTTGGTCCAAGTACGCTCTTTAACCGTATCAATACCAGCAGTAGTAAACATTAAACTATCTGTTAGTTGCTTTAAAGCTAAATAAAGTTTTGTCTTAATTTTTTTCTGGTCTACCAGACCTTTAATATTATTTGAATAGTTTTTTGTGTTTTCCTTAATTTTTAAACTATCTAATATGGAAGAAACCTTAATAATTTCTTTAGAGAACTGTTTCATATAGGCTACATTTGCTGTAGCTTCAAATAAACGGCAATTATTATCCGCCTTATATAGTGCTAAGATGCAGGTATCTAAACTAGAATAATCACTTTCTATATTATTAAGCTCGGTTACGCTGTTAGAAAGTACATTAATTTTATCATTTCTGATATAAAAGAAGATAGCTGATATAAAAAGAGCTAAAATTAAGATTACGATAAGTCCATAACGAGAAGAACTCTTTTTGGTGTTGATTGTCATGCGTTAATACAAAAAACATTAAAGCCTTAAAATCTGCTTTAAGATAGGTTAAAAATGTTTACAAATATAATTAAACCTATGGATAAAAAGGCATTACCAACAAAAACCTAAAAAGGCATTGCTTTTTAGGCTATTTCCAATTCTTCTATTTCTTTTTCTTGTCTATCAACCTCATCTTTTTCTATACGCAGGTTTCTGATGATATGTTGTTGCCTATCTGGTGTATTTTTACCCATGTAGTATTCCAACAAGCTCTTAATGGTTTGCTCCTTTAAAATTACTGGATCTAAGCGAATATCTTTTCCAATAAACAAACCAAACTCATCTGGAGAAATTTCTCCCAAACCTTTAAACCTTGTAATTTCTGGCTTTCCACCTAATTTAGAAATGGCATTTTTACGTTCTTCATCGCTATAGCAGTAAATAGTTTCCTTCTTATTTCTAACCCTAAAAAGTGGCGTTTGTAAAATGTAAACATGGCCTGCCTTTACCAAATCTGGGAAAAATTGCAGAAAGAAAGTCATCATCAATAAACGAATGTGCATGCCATCTACGTCGGCATCGGTTGCAATTACAATATTGTTGTAATGCAGGCCTTCTAACCCATCCTCAATATTTAAGGCATGTTGCAAAAGGTTAAACTCTTCGTTTTCGTACACCACTTTTTTGGTTAGCTCGTAACAGTTTAAAGGCTTACCTTTTAAAGAAAATACCGCTTGCGTTTCTACATCTCTCGATTTTGTGATAGATCCCGATGCAGAATCTCCCTCGGTAATAAACAAGGTAGTTTCGTGCCTACGCTCATGGTTAGTGTTAAAATGCACCTTACAATCGCGTAGTTTTTTATTATGCAAGGATGCTTTCTTGGCCCTATCGTTCGCTAGTTTTTTAATACCAGCAATATCTTTGCGCTCACGCTCCGATTGTTTAATTCTGGCCTCAATCGCATCAGCTACTTCTTTGTGCTTGTGCAAATAATCGTCTAACTCTTTTTTCAAGAAATCGTTAACAAAGGTACGTACCGTTTGCCCCTCTGGCGCAATACGTTCTGAACCCAATTTGGTTTTGGTTTGCGACTCAAAAACCGGCTCTTGCACACGTATGGCAATGGCTGCAATAATAGAGGCCCTCACATCTGAAGCATCATAATCTTTGTTATAAAACTCTCTAATAGTTTTTACTACCGCCTCTCTAAATGCCGCTTGGTGTGTACCGCCCTGCGTAGTGTACTGCCCGTTTACAAACGAGTGGTAATCTTCGCCGTATTGCTGGCCGTGGGTCATGGCTACTTCAATGTCATGCCCTTTTAGGTGGATAATTGGGTATCTAATTTCCTCAGGCTTATTCTGTTTCGAAAGTAAGTCGTACAAACCTCTTTCCGAGAAATATTTTTGATTATTGAAATTGATGGTTAAACCCGTATTTAAGAACACATAGTTCCAAATCATGCTTTCTACAAAATCAGGAATGTAACGGTAATTCCTAAAAATAGTTTCATCTGGATAGAAAGTAATCGAAGTACCATTACGTTGTGTGGTATCAATCTCTGGATGTTCTGTAACAATCAATCCTTTACTAAACTCTACTCTTTTAGTTTTACCATCACGGTAACTTTGCACTACAAAATTGGTAGAAAGCGCATTTACAGCCTTGGTACCTACCCCATTCATCCCTACCGATTTTTGGAAGGCGTTGCTATCGTACTTTCCACCAGTATTCATTTTAGAAACGCAATCTATCACTTTACCCAAAGGGATGCCCCTACCGTAATCTCGCACAATTACCCGATGATCGCTTAAACTAATGTCAATAGTTTTACCAGCGCCCATCATAAACTCATCAATAGAGTTATCTACAATTTCTTTCAGCAGTACATAAACCCCATCATCGGGTGCAGAACCATCGCCCAGCTTACCGATATACATGCCCGGCCTACGGCGAATATGTTCTTGCCAATCTAAGGATTTAATACTGTCTTCGTTATAAATTGGTTCTGCCATAACTCTGTTGTGTGTAGATTCTTGATTGAGATGCCAATCAACATTACAAATTTAATCATTTACGGCCGCTTTTTCAGGCTAGATTTCCACATTTACACAAATCTAGCACCTTACATTGTATTTTTTTGAGGATGAAATTGTTCAGCAGCTTTTTATTATTAAATTGGGCTTCTAAACAGCTAGACTGAGATATGCCGTCATGCTGAACTCGTTTCAGCATCAGCTTAACAGATCCTGAAATAAATTCAGGATGACGAAAACCAGAAAACTGGCCAACACAACCTAAACCACTAACAAACTAAAACTCAAATGAACCCAGAGAAAAAGCAACTGTCCCTGTTCGATCTATCTATGATTGTAGTGAGCCTAGTGATAGGCATGGGAATTTTCCGTACCCCTGTAAACGTGGCGGCAAAAGCCCAAATCCCCGAATTGTTTTTCTTAGCGTGGATAGTGGGCGGCTTTGTAGCGCTCTGTGGCGCCCTCACTTATGCCGAAATTGGCTCTCGCTTCCCTGTAACTGGCGGTTATTACAAAATCTTCTCTGTTTGCTACCACCCCTCTATCGCATTTGCCATCAATTGCATTATTGTAGTTAGCAATGCAGCTTCTGTTGCTGGGGTTTCTTTAATTGGTGCCGAATACTTAAATAAAGCACTTTTCCCTGTAGAAATGCAAACTAACGACCATCGTATACTTATTGGTTTAGTAAGCATTATCATCTTCTATACCATTAACCTAATGGGGCTAAGAACCAGTTCCAGAACTCAGAACATCTTAACCATTATTAAACTAGCAATGGTTATTACGCTGATTTGTGCTGTATTTTTTGGCGGACAAACACCACAGCTACCTTCTGTTTTTAGTACAACAAGCGGTTTACCTGCTACCTGGAGCGATTACGGAAAAGCACTGGGCATTTGCTTAATTGCCGTTTCATTTAGCTTTGGTGGCTACCAGCAAACCATCAATTTTGGTGGCGAAGCTAAAGATGCCAAAACCGTTATTCCTCGTTCTATTTTAGTCGGACTTGGAATTATCATCACTTTGTACATGGCTATTAATTACGCCTACGTAAAAGTAATTGGCTTCGAACAGCTAAAATCTGCACAGAGTATCGCTGCAATTTTAGCAGGACAGATATTTGGCCCTACTGGTTTTACCATTCTGTCGGTTCTCATATTTTTATCGGTTTTAGGCTATGTAAATGTGAATTTACTAAGCAATCCAAGAGCCATGTACGCCATGGGAGAAGAGGGTGCACTACCGAAAGTATTTACCCGAAAAACAAAGAAAAATGATGTAATGGTAGTGAGTTTAACGTTATTTACCATTCTCGCCATTATTACCCTGTTTTATGCGCAAACCTTCGATAAGATTTTAAACTATACCATTTTTATGGACGGTGCAGGTATGATTTTCTCTGCGGCAACCATCTTTTACCTGCGTAAAAAAACAGCGCACTTAGACAAAAGCACCATCTACACTATGAAATTGTATCCGCTGATGCCGCTCATTTTTATTGCAGCATATTTGTTTGTGGCCATTAGTATTTACAACGACGATTCGGAAGCTGCTTTAAATGGTATTTATATTTTCCTTGGCTTCGTAGCCATCTATTTCATCCAAAGATTTTTTAATAGAAAGAAAACTGTATAACGCATCGCAAACTTTTAACTTTTGACTTTATACTTTTAACTTAACAAAGTGGATATCTCCTATATACTTAATGAGCTTGGCGAAGACCGAGAAAACTACTTCAATGCCATTGCTCCGCCTATTATCCAAACCAGTAATTTTAAATTTGACACCGTTGAGGATTTTCGCAATGCTTTGGCAGACGAATACCGAGGCAATTTATATTCTCGTGGTTTTAACCCTACCATTGATATTTTAAGAAAGAAACTTGCTGCACTTGATGGAGCTGAAGACGCCTTAGTTTTTGGAAGTGGCATTGCGGCCGTTACTATCCCGGTTTTGGCTTTATTGCAGCAAGGCGATGAAGTGATCTGCGTAGAAAATCCCTACAGTTGGACGATCAAGCTCTTTAATGATTTGTTACCGAAGTTTGGCATCCGCACCACTTTTGTAGACGGCAGCCACACTGATGCAATAGAAAATGCCATTACCTCTAAAACCAAATTAATTTACCTCGAATCGCCTAATACTTTTAGCTTCGATGTACAAGATTTAGAAGCCATAGCCAACATAGCAAAAGCCAAAAACATCATTACGATGATTGATAACAGCTATTGTTCGCCACTTTACCAGCAGCCTATTGCGTATGGAATTGATTTGGTAGCACAATCGGCAACTAAATACTTGGCAGGCCATAGCGATGTGATAGCTGGCGTAGTTACAGGGAAAAAAGAACTGCTCAAGCGCATATTTGAGAAAGAATACATGAACATTGGTGCCTCTGTAGCACCGCAAAATGCTTGGTTGCTGCTTAGAAGTTTGCGCACTTTACCTATCCGTTTAGAAAAGATAACAGCAAACGCCAACAAAGTAATCGAATACCTAGAACAGCATCCTAAGGTTAAGAAAAGCTTACTTCATCCATTTAATAAGAACAGCAAGCAATTAGATTTAGCTAAAAAGCAGATGAAAGCTTGCGGTGGTCTTTTTAGCATTGTACTTAAAAATTCGAGTTTAGAAAAGATAGAAGCATTTTGCAATGGCTTAAAACATATTTTGATGGCTGTGTCCTGGGGTGGATACGAAAGTTTAATTATCCCTGCTTGTGCTGGCGTTAGCAAAGCTGATTTTGATCTTAATAACCCAAGGCACGTTTTAATTCGGGTTTACGTTGGCTTAGAAGAACCTGAATATTTGATTAGAGATTTGGAGGGAGCTTTGGAGAAAATCTAGGCCTAAGTTGCGCAAATCCAACCAAAATTGGTTGGATTTGTGTAGTTTTATTACGCATATATATAAGTTATATGCTATGGTAGGACAACACACAACAACGAAAGGACAATGACGAAAATATTAGCATACTGCTTTGACAAATGGTGGCGACCTGTTCTTGTGTTTGGGCTGACAGTTTTAATTATGGTTTTGTGTGAGTTGACAAATATCCACAAACTACAAGACTACTCTTTTCTGTTATTTGTACTTGGATTTTTAGGACTAATCATTTCGACAATATATCAGTTAGTAAAAAGACGCTGGCGTTTTGCAATCTTGACCACAACAATTATTGGAGTTTCATTGGTTGTATTTTTCTTTTATTCAATAGCCTTGTTTTGGAAAGACCAATCAATGCCGGATACATACGCTGACAATTTAAAAATTCCGACAAATCTAAAAATTAACGAGCCACTTGACCAAACTGAACCAACCAACATTGCAGACATTGACTTTTACATTTACAACTCCTTTCAACCAGGACTTTATTCATATGCTGTTTGGACGAAAAAAATTGAGAGTGGTTATTGCTATTTAAAAGCATTTGAAGTTACACACAACGACCCTTTATCAGCAGACAGACTTAAAGAAAGAAGTAAAATAAAAGTTTTTAATTCAAGTGATACGACAGCAAAGTTTGAGATGACTGCAAGAAAAGGTTATAGTGCAGAAGGTGATTTTACTATTTATGAAGGAGATTGGGGTAAACCTTATGCAGCAAGATTTGAAGTTTGGTTTGTTCCCGACAACGGTGGGAAAGAACGAAAACTAATTGAAAAATACTATAAAATTGAAGGATGGCAACGGTGACGGATAAAAGAACCACAGCATATAACATCGGTTTGGCAATATGGCGGCTGAAGTGCTTCTATGAAACATTTGTGCAAGGTTCAACGGTTGTAATTCTATTGAACTTTTGTGCTAAAAATCCGCCACATCGCCAAGCCGAAAAACGTTGTGTGCAATTTTACAGAGCCACTAACCAAAGACACAAACAAAGAAAAAAATGGGAATATTCGACAAACTATTTGGAAGTAAAATAGAAAACCAAAAACCTATCGAAATTGACTTTACTAAAAACGGAATTGTTTTAAACGGACGAAATAACCAATTGCCAGTAAAAATTTCAATTTTAAACGAAATTTTTGGAGAACCAGAAGAGGTTAAAACCGAAACCAATTTTCTGTATATTTGGCAGGACAAGGGAATAAGAGGATTTTCAAAAGACAAAGAAAATATTTTCGAAGTAGATATTCAAATTATACAACTTGGTCAAAACCAATTTTTTCCACGACAACCCTTTTTAGGCAGTTTAAAAATTGAAGGAACCGATTACAAGAACTTCGTAAAAGTATCGCAAAATGATTATCTTTTTAAAGAGTATAAAATTGGAAATTCAGAAATTCAAGTCAGATTGACTAAAGAAGAACCAAAATTAATTCGCTCAATTTCAATTGACATACAAGAAGAGGAAGAAGAATTAACTCAAAAAAAGGATTATAAACTCAAAAAAATATCTGGAGAAAAAATCGAATTTAAGGATTTCAATTTCAAACTTGCGATTATCGAAGAGCTGATGTATAATAAAGAGCTTTTAAAACCAAAATTCGATGTTTATGAATTTGCAGAAATAACAAAAATTAAAGGATTTAGCGCTACAGAAGGTGGATACGAGCCAATCCCCGAAGTTGTCGAATACTTCAAAGCATTAGAAATTGACAAAAAACTTGCTGAACAAGTAACTGAAATTTACCAAGATGGTGGAAATGAAATTTATGTGAATGTTACACCACAATGGGACGGAGAAGATGATGTATTCAATATTCAATCCTTTGACGACATTAAACACTTTCCTAATTTAAAGAAAATGACTTTATTTGAAACCGACAGTAAAGTTATCGAAGAACTTAAATCAAAAGGAATTGAGATAAAACCATTATAAAAAAACTGCACACAACAAGGGTTTTGCAATAGTGGGGCGAAACTGCAAAGTTCAACGGTATTTCTTCGATTGAACTTTTATGCAAAATTGAAGTTTTGTGCTTTGATTGCCCCACCATCGCAAAGCCCCGAAACGTTACCTGCTATGTTAGAACGACCGCACAGAACGACACGTTTTGACCGACTGAAAACCGACATTTGCAGAACTAACGGGGAAAGCTGAAAACCGACCAGAGTAAGCACAAAAAACCAAAATCTATATGAATATTTTACAAATCAAAAGCGGTAAAATTGAAATCCGCAAAGACAACGGTTCTTTAGTTAGGACAATCGGAAATGGTGATGCAATTTCCGCAGACTTTAATTCTGACCAGTCATTAGTTGCAATCACAACTGTAAAAGGAAAGGTTGAAATTCGTAAAGATAATGGCTCTTTAGTTCGAACAATTGGCAACGGAGATGCAACGAATGCAAGATGGCACGGTTCAGACATTGCTATAACAACGACAAAAGGGAAAACCGAATTGAGAAAAGAAAACGGCTCACTAATACGAACTTTATAAGTAAAAATCATAATTCAAAGGTGGCTTCGCCACCTTTGATATTTTCAAGCACATAGATTATATGGAGAAAAAGACATTATCGAATATTTTAGAGGGAAAAATTTTTCAAATTCCCGATTACCAAAGAGGATATGCTTGGGAAGCAAAACAATGGAAAGATTTTGTACAAGATATTGACGCATTAATTGATGACAAAATAATTAGCCATTATACTGGAACTATTGTTATTTATCAGCCAATTGACAAACCGACAGAAAACTATGGCACAAAGAAACTTGAAATAGTTGATATTGTTGATGGACAGCAACGACTAACAACTTGTAGTCTTTATTTATCAATTATTCTAAAAGAACTAATAAATGTTAGCGAGGAAGATTTTACAACGGAAATACCAATTTACTTACATTCGGGAAGTAAAAGCAAACTTAGGCTAAACAATGATACTGCTGATTTTTATTTAGATTTAGTTTCTAAAGGGGTTAGTAATATTGAACCGAACTCGGTTCATCAAAAGAGAATTTATGAAGCATATTGTTTTTTGAAAAAGCATATCGAAGAACAATTAGAAATAAGAGCAGAGAAAGGCGAAGAATATTTGAAAGATTTGTTTGACGCTATAATTCGAAAATTAAATTTTTCATTTTATCCAATTGAAGTAGAAAGTGAAATAGGGATGACTTTTGAGTTAATGAACTCAAGAGGAAAGGATTTATCATCTATGGAACTGCTCAAAAACTATTTGATGTATTGGGTTTACAGAAATATTCAAGATATTTCAGAAAAAGAAGATTTCACCAAAACAATTAACAAAACTTGGAAAGAAGTTTATGTAAACATTGCAAAATGTAATGGTAGTGAAAGTCAATGTTTACGAATTGCTTGGACTTTGTTCGTTAATTATACACCAAAAAATTGGGATGGTTACAGCGGTTTTAAATCAGATGATGTAATTCCTTTACGAAATTTTTTAGTTAAAAGTAAAGAGGAAGTAAAGAGTTTTCTTTTACAATTTGTAGATGGACTTGCTTTAATTTCTAAACATTATTCGGCAATTCTTAAATCTAACAATAGTGCATTTGATGAAAACGAATTAAATCTATTGACTAAAATCCGAAATGCAGGAAATATTGCCAATTATCTTCCATTAATGGTTGCTTCTAGAATTAAACGTGAAAATAACGAAACTTTAAATGAGGAATATATTGGACTTTTAAAGTCACTTGAAATGTTTTCATACAGAGTATTTCTTTGGGAAGGAAAACGAAGTAATGCTGGATTATCAAAATTCTATCGTTGGGCTGATGATATTTTTGCTTCAAAACATTCTTTACAATCTGTTACGGAATGGATTTACGGCACAATCAATTGGTATTCGCCAGAAAATGGTTTCCGAAAATCTCTAACTGAAGATTTTTTCGAGTGGTATCATCACAGAAGATTATTAAAATACACACTTTTTGAGTTTGAACTTTTTCTATTGAAAGGCAAAAACAAACCAAAATTGAATTGGGAAGATTTAACCGACTCTACAATCGAGCATATTTTACCCCAAAATCCAGACGTAAATTCAAATTGGATTTCTAAATGGACAGACGAAGAACGAAAGAAATTTATACACGACATTTCAAATTTAGTACTGACAAAAGATAATTCACGATACAGCAATTTTGAATTTGAAAGAAAAAAAGGAATTGCAGGTTCAGGATACTCTTACTCAAATTCAGACATAAGACAAGAACGGAAAATTGCGGAATTTGACGATTGGACACCTGAAAACCGAAGTATAAGAAGAAAGGAATTAACAAGTTGGATTATCGGAAATTGGGGTATTGACAGACATTTTCAAGCACCGACAGACGACATAATTGAGGACGAAGAAGAACCGATTTTTAATGACATCGACTAACAACACAGCAGGTAACAGGCGTTTGGCAAAAAAGCGGGTTCAGTGCATACTTGAAGCTTTGTGCTTCGTATCAAGTTCAGTGCTGGCAGACAGTTTAGTGCTTCGAAATCCGCTTCTTCGCCAAGCGCCAAAACGTTAGGCAACATTTTAAAATGAACATTTTCAACAGAAAGGCAAAAAAGAAACATATCGAACAATTCGAACACAATGTGGCTGAATTGTTAGAAACTGCAATGCCTCAAATTAACACAGCAATTGGACTTTCCAAAATTTATGGAATTAGTTTTATGCACAAGCCGAATGGGATTTATATTTCTCGCGGATACAACACCCGCTCTTCCAGATTTGTAATCTGGAAGCCTATCGAAGGATTTGTAATCCTTAATACATTACAACATATACTAATTCGCGATTACCAATTACGAACAGCAGATTAAAGCTTTGACAAACTTTTAGCCACTTTGCAAAAGTTTATCAAAGCTCCGTGTTGTATTGCAATCGCTTCGTTTACCAAACCCGATTGCAACGGCAGCCCCGAGAGAGCGTTTGCGAACGCGGGCTACAGTGTAAAGCGGGACCGCAATTGCAATGAAACACTGCCAATCATTTCAAAAAAATCAACAAAACCGCTATCCAATAAATTTCTGTATATTTGCCACTCGAAGCTGAATTTCTTTAATCATTAAAGCAACTCGCAAGTTAGTCCTTCTTAAAAAATGATTGTTCTAGCTTCTTCGAATTTTAAAGTGTGATACATGCACTTTTTAATTTTTACTTTAAACTTAGAAAAAATGTTATTTTCAGAATTGAGGCTTATTGAGCCTATATTAAAAGCTGTTGAATCCGAAGGATATCAAAAGCCAACTCCCATACAGGAAAAAGCTATTCCTAGCATCTTAAAATTGAAAGATTTATTGGGTTGCGCACAAACTGGAACTGGTAAAACTGCCGCTTTTGCGATACCGATGTTGCAAATTTTGCACATGCGCCATTTAAAAACCAATAAAAAAGCAATTAAAGCATTGGTGTTAACGCCAACAAGAGAGCTTGCTATCCAAATACAAGATAGCTTTAACGCTTACGGCAAAAATTTACCAGTAAAAAATTTAGTTATTTTTGGAGGTGTGGGCCAGCAACCACAAGTAGATGCACTTAGAAAAGGGGTAGATATTTTAGTGGCTACGCCAGGCAGGCTACTAGACTTGATGAACCAAGGCCATATTAGCCTTAGCGACATCGAAATTTTTGTGCTAGATGAAGCCGACCGTATGTTGGACATGGGTTTCATCCACGATGTGAAGAAAATTGTAGCCAAACTTCCTGCTAAAAGACAAACGTTATTTTTCTCGGCAACTATGCCTCCAGAAATCGAAAAATTGGCTAATGCCATATTGCAAGATCCTGTGAAAGTAGAGGTTACTCCGGTGTCTTCTACCGCAGAAACCATTAACCAATCGGTATATTTTGTAGATAAGCCCGACAAAAGAAAATTACTAAAACACCTTTTAGACGACCTTAAAATAGACCACACGCTGGTTTTTACCCGCACAAAACACGGCGCAGACCGTATTGCTAGAGATTTAGCAAAAGATGGGATTAAAGCGGCGGCTATACACGGCGACAAGTCGCAAGGGGCAAGACAAAGAGCTTTAACAGAATTTAAAGATAGAAAACTTAAAGTTTTGGTAGCTACTGATATTGCTGCCCGTGGGATAGACATAGATGAGTTAAGTTATGTTTTCAACTACGATCTGCCAAACATCCCAGAAACTTATGTGCATAGAATTGGACGTACCGGCCGAGCTGGCGCTAACGGAACAGCGATTTCTTTTGTAGACGCCGAAGAAAATGAATACCTGCTTGACATTCATAAGCTGATTAAACGTACCATTCCAATTGTAGAAAACCATCCGTATCCGCTAAGCTGGAAAAGCATGTTGGCCAACAAGGAAGTACAACGCAAACCGCAAAAAGATTCGAAAGGGAATGCGGCTGGCAATAAGAAAAAGGTTTTTAAAGGTGGCGGCAATAAACGCCGATAAAATAAAAAGCTCCCAAAAATTTCGGGAGCTTTTTTTATACTTTTCTAATTTTAATGATCCTTAACCAGTGCATTACTTTCATCATTGGATAAGTAGGATCAAACTCCCACCATTTGGTAGCAAAGTTTGGCGAATTAGGTTTCTTATGATGGTTATTTTGAAACAATTCTCCCATCAATAAAAAATCCCAAGGCAAAGAGTTTTTACTATGGTCGTCATTATCATGATTTGAGTAACCATACTTATGCCCACACCAGTTAACAATAGCACCATGAATTGGCCCCATTAAAAAGTGGATAGGCAGTAACAAAAACATCCACCATTGTGTAGCAAAGGTAATATAAAACCAAATGTAAAATGCGGCACATGCCAATCTCCACAACCACGAATCTCCAATTCTATCAATAATTGGCCACTCGGGGTAATTACCTCTAAATGCTGGCTCTGGTTCTATTTTATGCAACAAATAAGCCAAATACATGTTCTTGGTGGCAATCATCATCCCAAAAACATCCTTAAAAAAATGAGGAGAGTGTGGGTCTTTTACCGTATCGCTGTAAGCGTGGTGCATACGGTGCAAAATAGCGTAAGCTCTTGGGTTTAAAAACGAAGAGCCTTGCGAAATCAATAAAATAAGGTAAAAAAAACGCTCCCAAAATGTATTCATCTTAAACATTTTATGCGACGAATAGCGGTGGAGGAAAAAAGTTTGGCTAAACAATGATAAAAACCAATGTGCCAAAAAGAAAAATAAAATGATCATACAAAAATAAAACGAAGTCTATTTCACAATAGTCTTCAAACAAGCTAAAATAGCGCTACTAAGTTACGGATTAAAAATTATCTACCGAAATCGTCTTGAACACGTACAATATCATCTTCGTCTGAAGGGTTTTCTGCATCGGTATGTTGCCAAATCTCAGCCACTACACCCCAATCTTCTAGGCCTATTAAACGGTGGCGCTCGCCTTGGTTTAATTTAATTTGATCATTTGGCTGGTAACGTTTCAATTCTCCCTCTTCATCAGTATGGCTAGTTTTAATGCCTACGGTTCCGGTAACCACTTGCCAAATTTCTGCTCTACGATGATGGTATTGCCAAGAAAGGCGAGCATTTGGTGCCACAATTAAGATTTTCGGGCTTAGCTTTCCCCCTATTTTTAGCGTATCTACATCTAATCCTTCAAAATACGTATCAGCAAATTGCTGCGCCTGCCCTTCATCTATTACGAAAAAACCGCCCCAAGGCCTGGTTTCATCTCTATTTACTACGTTAAAGCCTTCTAGTTTTAAACGTTGCGCTATACTATCAAAAATATCTTTTTTCTGTGCTTCCATGATCCTCAAAAATAGCAGTTACAAATTAAAAAACAACAAGTTGCAACTGCGGTTTTACCAACATACATTAAATAAGTTTCCCCTCATTTACTTTTGCTTTTCGTTTACCAATGGCCACAAATAGAGCAGATAATAAGGCGAACAACAAAGTAATTACCAAACAATTTATTAATACTTTATTTAATCCCAACTCATTAATATTTAGAAACGGATAAGGATAAAAACCAGAAAAGTTACCTCTTACAAGAACAAACACAGTATACAGCAAGGGAAATACAAGCCACAGCCAAATGTTTTTCCATTGCAGTTGTTGTTTAGGTACGAAATAGATCCAGTAGATTAAAAACATAATCGGAACCACTACGTGTAATAATTCATTCAACACCATTGACCAACCCTCTAACACCCATAAAAACCTCAATACGACATTATAAACCAAAGCTACTACGATGATATATACAGCAATGGCTGAAATGACATGCAGTTTGGCAAAAAATGACGCAATTAGCGTAGAGCGAAAAAATAGAATTGACGTGCTACATAAAGCAACCAACAAATTACTGTCTATAGTAAAATAACTAAAAAATCTAATTAATAATTCGCTTTTCGTAGCTGCCCCACTGTTAATATGAAGGTAAAATTGAAAAATCAGTGTAAACCAAGCTATAAAAACTAGCATTGATAGATATACTTTTTGAGATAAACTTAGAGATTTTTCCATAACCGTTACAATTGATAAATACAAAAAAGCCATTCACTTTAGGCGAATGGCTTTCAAAAAATTAAGCTTGTGCTGTTGGTCCGCCAAAGCCCATTGGAAATGGCGTTTCATCTTGTGTTTTGATACGCCCGTGAGCAGCTTCAAATTTATCGATGTTATCTTGCATGGCATGCATTAGCCTTTTGGCATGTTCTGGTGTTAAAATAATTCTCGATTTAACTTTTGCCTTTGGGATGCCTGGCATTACCCTAATAAAGTCTAAAACAAATTCTGTATTTGAATGAGTAATGATGGCTAGGTTTGAAAAAATTCCTTCTGCAATTTCTTCAGATAATTCTATGTTCAGTTGGTTGTCGTTCTGTTGTTCTTCCATATTAACAAAACTAATATTTTAAATTAAAACTCTTAACCTGTTATAATTAAATTACGGTAATTATTGATAGGTATATTCAAATATCAGATAATCATTCGAGATTCCATTATAAGACCTCTCTTGCTTAACGGGTCTATTTTGTCGATCGTACGAGTACTCAAATAGGCTCTTATCCTTACTTACGGCAGCTCCATTTGTATTGAAATGGGTAGTTTCCAGACCAATAATATTATTTTTTGAAAGAAAAAAGCAATCCCACACAGCTATTGGTTCTTCTAAATAAATTAAAGGAATTTGATAAAGTGGATTGACCTTATCGTCACAAGTGATGGAAGTTTCAGTTATTTTGATACCATTAGAATTCTTCACAGTAGCTTTACTTAAGTTTCTTCCATTATATTCATATTCAAAAATATAATCTCTTTTAACAGAAACTAAACGACCCTCGATATCATAGTCATATTGTATGCTTTTACGTGAGTCAAAATTTGCTAGTGTAATTAAGCCGAGCATATTTGAGGTAAAATTTACAACGGTTTCTGAAAAATCGCCAGCTATTTTTGCTTTTTTCAAATATTTCCCTTCATAAATCAGCCTGTAATCCGCTCTTAGAATTCTATCTGGATAGACATGATGGAAACTAAAATAGTTCTCATCATCTTTCGATATTTCAATTATAACTCTTTTTTCAAGTTGGGTTTCTTTTATTTCAACCAATTTGGTTTCTTTTTCGGCTTCCGTCTTTTTACAGGAACCCATAATAAACACAATTAAAATTGAAACCAATAATGTTCTAATCATATGATAAAGATAACATTATGCAAACAAAAAAATCCCTAACGAATTAACGTTAGGGATTTGATTTTAAGTCCCCTTTAAGGGATTTAGGGGTTAAGCTTCTACTTCTTCTTGTTTCGAAGCTAATAATTTATCGTACTCTTCTTGAGAACCTACAATGATACGCTCGTAGCCACGTACACCGGTACCTGAAGGGATCAAGTGACCAACAATTACGTTTTCTTTCAAGCCTAACATTCTGTCTTTCTTACCTGCAATTGCAGCTTCGTTTAACACTTTTGTAGTTTCTTGGAATGAAGCAGCTGAGATAAACGACTTCGTACCTAATGAAGCACGTGTGATACCTTGTAGTACTGAACTTGCAGTAGCTGGTTTAGCATCTCTTACTTCGATCTGTTTCAAATCTTGACGTTTCAATTGAGAATTTTCATCTCTTAATTTACGTAAAGAAAGAATTTGACCTGGTTTTACTGTAGTCGAGTCACCTGCGTCAACAACAACTTTCTTATCAAAGATTTCGTCGTTCTCGATCATAAAGTCCCAACGATCAACAGAATCATTTTCTAAGAAGCGAGTATCTCCCGGATCTTCGATGTGTACTTTCTGCATCATTTGGTGTACAATAACCTCAAAGTGTTTATCGTTGATTTTCACACCTTGCAAACGGTAAACCTCTTGGATACCATTTACTAAATGCTCTTGTACTGCCGCTGGACCTTTAATAGCCAAGATATCTGCTGGAGAGATAGAACCATCTGACAATGGCATACCTGCTTTCACGAAGTCATTATCTTGTACCAAGATGTGTTTAGACAATGGAACAAGGTATTTTTTAACCTCACCATCTCTAGACTCGATAGTAATTTCGCGGTTACCACGTTTGATACCACCTAAAGTTACCACACCATCAATTTCGGTAACAACCGCTGGATTTGAAGGGTTACGAGCCTCGAATAACTCAGTTACACGAGGTAAACCACCTGTAATATCTCGGGTTTTACCAGTAGCACGAGGAATTTTTACCAACACCTGTCCTGTTTGTACAGCATCTCCGTCATCAACAGCAATGTGTGCACCCACTGGAATATTGTAAGTTCTAATTACTTCGCCTTTTTTATCTAATACTCTAATTGAAGGGTTTTTGGTTTTATCACGTGTATCGATAATTACTTTCTCACGGTGACCAGTTTGTTCATCAGATTCTTCACGGAAAGTTACACCTTCAATGATGGCATCAAACTCGATTTTACCTCCAAATTCTGAGATAATAACCGCGTTGTATGGATCCCAAGAAACAATTTTATCGCCTTTAGCAACTTTATCACCTTCTTTTACATATAAAAATGCACCGTAAGGAATATTGTTGTTTACAATTACTTTGTTAGTTCCTGGTTCAACAATTCTGAATTCGCCTGAACGACCTAGAACGATATCAATCACACCATCTTCTGTGGTAGTTTGTACGGTACGCAAGTTTTCAAACTCAATTACACCATCAAACTTAGCATTGATTTGCGACTCGTTGGCAATGTTAGACGCCGTACCACCCACGTGGAAGGTACGAAGTGTTAACTGTGTACCCGGCTCACCGATAGACTGTGCAGCAATTACACCAACAGCTTCTCCTTTTTGAACACGTTTACCCGATGCCAAGTTACGTCCGTAACATAAAGCACAAACACCACGCTTGTTCTCACAAGTTAATACCGAACGAATTTCGACACCCTCTAATGGAGACTCTTCGATTGCTTTTGCAATATCTTCGTCGATATCTTGGCCTGCACCTACCAATAACTTACCATCTAAAGGATTGAAAACATCGTGTAGAGAAATACGGCCTAAAATACGTTCGTATAAAGGCTCTACAATATCTTCGTTATCTTTTAAAGCGGTAGTGTACATACCTCTTAGTGTACCACAATCTACTGAATTCACAATCATATCTTGCGCTACGTCATGCAAACGACGAGTTAAGTAACCCGCATCCGCAGTTTTTAACGCCGTATCTGCCAAACCTTTACGGGCACCGTGGGTAGAGATAAAGTACTCTAATACAGAAAGTCCTTCTTTAAAGTTTGATAAGATTGGGTTTTCGATAATCTCGCCACCAGAACCTGATTTTTGAGGTTTAGCCATCAAGCCCCTCATACCTGCTAACTGACGAATTTGCTCTTTAGAACCACGGGCTCCAGAGTCAAGCATCATGTAAACAGAGTTGAAACCTTGGTTATCTGATGATAATTGGTTCATCACAAACGTAGTTAAACGGTTGTTGATACGTGTCCAGATATCGATGATTTGGTTGTAACGCTCGTTGTTGGTAATGAAACCCATGTTATAGTTGTTTCTTACTTCTTCAACTTCGTTAGCAGCTTGCTCTAATAAAGTATGTTTCTCTACAGGAATGTTTACGTCTTGTAAGTTAAACGATAAACCTCCTTGGAAAGCCATTTTAAATCCAAGTTCTTTGATGTCATCTAAGAATCTTGCAGAACGAGCCATACCAGTCATTTTTACTACTTCACCAATGATATCTCTTAAAGATTTCTTAGTTAATAGTTCGTTGATGTAACCAACTTCTTCTGGTACCATTTGGTTAAATAACACACGACCAACAGTAGTTTCAATTAACTTGTTTACAATGGTTCCGTCTGCTTCTTTAACGTTAGCTTTAACTTTAATCCAAGCGTGTAAGTCTACCCTTTTCTCATTGTAGGCAATAATTACCTCTTCTGCAGAGTAAAAATTCATATCCTGGCCTCTTACTACTCTTTGAGCATCAGTTCTGCGGCCTTTAGTAATGTAATAAAGACCCAAAACCATATCCTGAGAAGGTACCGTAATTGGCGTACCGTTAGCAGGGTTAAGGATATTGTGAGCAGCCAACATCAATACTTGGGCTTCCAAAATTGCAGCATTACCTAACGGTAAGTGAACTGCCATCTGGTCACCGTCAAAATCGGCGTTGAATGCGGTACACACTAATGGGTGTAACTGGATCGCTTTACCTTCTACTAATTTTGGTTGGAAAGACTGGATACCTAATCTGTGTAGCGTAGGTGCACGGTTTAACAACACTGGGTGTCCTTTCAATACGTTTTCAAGGATGTCCCAAACTAGTGGATCTTTTCTATCAACAATTTTTTTAGCTGATTTTACTGTTTTTACCACACCACGCTCAATCATCTTACGAATAATGAACGGTTTGTAAAGCTCTGCAGCCATATCTTTTGGTAAACCGCATTCGTGTAATTTAAGATTAGGACCTACAACAATTACCGAACGAGCAGAATAATCTACACGTTTACCTAATAAGTTTTGACGGAAACGACCTTGCTTACCTTTCAAAATATCTGAAAGTGATTTTAAGGCACGGTTACCTTCAGTTTTAACAGCGTTTACTTTACGTGAGTTATCGAATAACGAATCTACAGCTTCCTGTAACATACGTTTCTCGTTACGTAAAATAACCTCTGGTGCTTTAATCTCGATCAAACGTTTTAAACGGTTGTTACGGATAATTACACGACGATATAAATCGTTCAAATCTGAAGTTGCGAAACGACCACCCTCTAAAGGAACTAATGGACGTAATTCTGGTGGAATAACTGGAACAATCTTGATGATCATCCATTCCGGGTTATTCTCGATATTTGCTCTTGAACCACGGAAAGCCTCTACTACTTGTAAACGTTTCAAAGCTTCGTTTTTACGTTGCTGAGAAGTTTCGTTAGCTGCTTGGTGACGTAGGTTATAAGATAAACTATCTAAATCGATACGTTTCAATAAATCTTCTAATGCCTCTGCACCCATTTTGGCAACAAATTTATTAGGATCTTTATCGTCTAAATATTGATTTTCTTTAGGTAATTTATCTAAAATATCAAGATACTCTTCTTCGGTTAAGAAATCCATGAACTGGATACCTTGCTCGCCCATTAAACCAGCCTGAATTACTACATAACGTTCGTAGTAAATGATCAAATCTAATTTTTTGGTTGGCAAACCTAAAAGATAACCGATTTTGTTAGGTAAAGAACGGAAATACCAGATGTGCGCCACAGGAACCACCAAGTTGATGTGTCCCATACGCTCTCTACGTACTTTCTTTTCTGTTACTTCAACACCACAACGGTCGCAAACAATACCTTTATAACGGATACGTTTGTATTTACCGCAATGACATTCGTAATCTTTTACCGGGCCGAAAATACGCTCGCAAAACAAACCATCACGTTCTGGTTTGTAAGTACGATAGTTGATCGTCTCTGGTTTTAACACCTCGCCACTAGAACGCTCTAGAATAATTTCTGGAGACGATAAGCTAATGGTTATCGACGTGAAATTGCTTTTTAATTTATTATCCTTTTTGTAAGACATACTCTTTAAGGTTAAAGGTCGAAGGCTTAAGGCCTAAGGCGTAGGATTTGGAACCTAACACCTTAAACCTTATACCTTCTACCTCAATTAGTCTAATGTAATATCTAAACCTAAGCCGCGTAACTCGTGTACCAATACGTTGAACGATTCTGGTACGCCTGGAGTTGGTAGGTTTTCGCCTTTAACAATGGCTTCGTAAGTTTTGGCTCTTCCAATAACATCATCAGACTTCACAGTCAAGATCTCTTGTAAAATATTAGCTGCACCGAATGCCTCTAATGCCCAAACCTCCATCTCACCAAAACGCTGACCACCAAATTGAGCTTTACCACCCAATGGTTGTTGTGTGATTAATGAGTATGGTCCGATAGAACGAGCGTGCATCTTATCATCAACCATGTGACCTAATTTCAGCATATAAATAATACCTACAGTAGTTGGTTGGTCAAATTTATCACCCGTTAAGCCATTGTTTAAGTAAGTTCTACCAGAAGCTGGCAAACCTGCTTTAGCAATCCACTCTTCTACCTCATCAGATTTAGCACCGTCAAAAATTGGAGTAGCGAATTTCACACCCAATTCTTTACCAGCCCAAGCCAATACGGTTTCGTAGATTTGGCCCAAGTTCATACGTGAAGGTACACCTAGTGGGTTCAACACAATATCAACTGGAGTTCCGTCGTCTAAGAAAGGCATGTCTTCATCACGTACAATACGAGCAACAATACCCTTATTACCGTGACGACCCGCCATCTTATCACCTACTTTTAGTTTACGTTTTTTAGCTACATAAACTTTAGCCATCTGAACAATTCCTGATGGAAGCTCATCTCCAACGCTAATGGCAAATTTATCACGTTTGTAAGCACCTAGTTCTTCGTTTACACGGATACCGTAGTTGTGCAACAACATTTTAATTTGCTCATTTTTGTCTTCGTCTGTAGTCCATTTGTATGGATTGATGTGAGCATACTCTAAATCAGCTAATATTTTTTGAGTAAACTTAGCACCTTTAGCAATTAAAAGCTCTTTGTAAACATTGTAAACACCTTGAGAGGTTTTACCATTCACAATTTGGAACAATTTATCTACTAACTCGTTTTTAAGATTCTCAGTAGCAATATTATATTTCTTGTCTAACTTCTCAATTGCCGATTTTTCTTCAGCTTTTGTAGTTTTCTTAGCTCTAGAGAATAATTTAGTATCGATAACTACACCTTTAATTGACGGTGGAGTTTTCAACGAAGCATCCTTAACATCGCCCGCTTTGTCACCAAAGATTGCACGAAGTAATTTCTCTTCTGGTGAAGGATCAGACTCTCCTTTTGGTGTAATTTTACCAATTAAGATATCGCCTTCTTTTACCTCTGCACCAATACGGATGATACCGTTTTCATCTAAGTCTTTAGTAGCCTCTTCAGAAACGTTAGGAATATCTGGAGTTAACTCCTCTTCACCACGTTTAGTATCACGTACTTCTAGTTCAAACTCCTCGATGTGTAATGAAGTAAAGATATCTTCTCTAACAATACGCTCGTTAATTACAATCGCATCCTCAAAGTTATATCCTTGCCAAGGCATGAAAGCTACTTTTAAGTTTCTTCCTAATGCCAATTCGCCATCTTCAGTTGCATAACCTTCGCAAAGCACTTGTCCTTTGGTAACTTTTTGACCTTTCTTAACGATAGGTTTTAAGTTGATACAAGTATTTTGGTTGGTTTTTTTGAACTTAGTTAATCTATATGTTTTGCTATCTCCTTCAAAAGAAACTAGACGATCATCGTCATTTCTTTCATATTTAATTACAATTTGATCTGCATCTACATACTCAACTACACCGTTTCCTTCTGCATTGATCAAAGTTCTTGAGTCACGAGCAACGCGACCTTCTAAACCTGTACCTACAATTGGCGCCTCAGGACGTAACAATGGTACGGCCTGACGTTGCATGTTCGATCCCATCAAGGCCCTGTTCGCATCATCATGTTCTAAGAACGGAATTAACGAAGCAGCGATTGAAGTAATCTGGTTAGGTGCAATATCCATCAAGTCTAATTTCTCAGGCTCGATAATCGGGAAGTCACCCTCGTAACGTGCTTTAACACGTGGAGTAGAGAAGTTACCTTTATCATCGTACTGCGCATTAGCTTGAGCAATAGTTTTACCATCCTCATCTTCTGCAGAAAGGTAGATTACATCTTCATTAACAGAAACTTTACCGTCTACAACCTTTTTGTAAGGAGTTTCGATAAAACCTAAACTGTTGATCTTTGCATGAACACAAAGAGATGAAATCAAACCAATATTTGGCCCCTCTGGCGTTTCGATAGTACACAAACGACCGTAGTGGGTGTAGTGAACGTCACGAACCTCGAAACCTGCACGCTCACGAGATAAACCACCTGGACCTAAAGCTGAAAGACGACGCTTGTGCGTAATCTCTGCCAAAGGATTGGTTTGGTCCATGAACTGCGAAAGTTGGTTGGTTCCAAAGAAAGAGTTGATTACAGATGACAATGTACGAGCATTGATCAAATCTGTTGGTGTAAACACCTCATTATCGCGAATGTTCATACGCTCACGGATAGTTCTAGCCATACGAGCTAAACCTACACCAAATTGTGCGTACAACTGCTCACCTACCGTACGTACACGACGGTTTGATAAGTGATCGATATCATCCACCTCTTCTTTAGAGTTGATTAATTTGATCAAATATTTAACAATCGCAATGATATCTGCTTTCGTTAAAACTTTAACCTCATCAGGAGTATCCATTTTCAACTTACGGTTGATACGGTATCTACCCACATCACCTAAGTCGTAACGTTTATCCGAGAAGAACAAACGATCAATGATACCTCTTGCAGTTTCCTCATCAGGCGGTTCTGCGTTACGCAAAGCACGATAGATGTTCTCCACAGCCTCTTTCTCAGAGTTAGAAGTATCTTTTTGTAAAGTATTATATATAATGGTATAATCAGCTTGAGATGCACCATCATCTTTAGATAAAATGATAGTTTTAACACCTGCATCGATGATTAAATCAATATGGTCGTCTTCTAAAACAGTATCCCTGTCTAAGATAACTTCGTTACGGTCAATAGAAACTACCTCACCGGTATCCTCATCCACAAAATCTTCTACCCATTTTCTAAGAACTCTTGCAGCCAGTTTACGTCCGATATATTTCTTTAAACCTGATTTGCTAACTTTTACTTCGTCAGCAAGATCAAAAAGCTCTAAGATATCTTTATCAGAATCGTAACCTATAGCACGCAATAACGTAGTTACAGGGAATTTTTTCTTACGATCGATATAAGCATACATTACGTTATTAACGTCTGTAGCAAACTCGATCCAAGAACCTTTAAACGGAATTACACGGGCAGAATATAACTTAGTTCCATTAGTGTGACGGCTTTGGCCGAAGAACACACCTGGAGACCTGTGCAATTGAGATACAATTACACGTTCTGCACCGTTAATTACGAATGTACCTTTAGGAGTCATATAAGGAATAGTTCCTAAGTATACATCTTGAATAATGGTTTCAAAATCTTCGTGCTCAGCATCGTTACAAGAAAGCTTCAATTTAGCTTTCAACGGAACGCTGTAAGTTAGTCCACGGTCAATACATTCAGGAATGTCGTAACGAGGTGGATCAATAAAATAATCTAAAAATTCTAAAACAAAGATGTTTCTAGAATCAGTGATTGGGAAATTTTCAGCGAACACCTTAAACAAACCTTCGGTATGACGGTTGTCTGAAGTGGTTTCGATCTGGAAAAATTCTCTAAATGATTGCAACTGCACATCCAGAAAATCTGGATAATCGATAATGTGCTTACTACGTGCAAAATTTACTCTTTGGTCGACTTTATTTGCCAAGGGACTAAATTTAATTTAGTTTAAGAATAAACTATTTTTTGGTTTTAAAGGGAAACATTTCATCAACCAAACAAAATGAAATGTTTATAAACGGGAATGAACTCCGACTTTGCAGTCGGAGTCTTTTCTTCTGAGTTTCGTTATATTAAGTGATTACTTAATCTCAACTACTGCTCCAGCTTCTTCTAATTGTTTTTTCAAAGCTTCTGCTTCGTCTTTAGCAACACCAGCTTTTAATTCTTTAGGTGCACCATCAACTAAGTCTTTAGCTTCTTTCAAACCTAGACCAGTTAAATCTTTTACCAATTTAACTACTGCTAGTTTTTGACCACCAGCATCTTTCAAGATTACATCAAAAGATGTTTTCTCTTCAGCTGCAGCAGCTTCGCCACCAGCAGCAGGAGCAGCTACAGCTACTGCAGCAGCAGCAGGCTCAATACCATACTCGTCTTTTAAGATTTGAGCTAATTCATTAACTTCTTTAACTGTTAAGTTTACCAATTGCTCAGCAAACGCTTTTAAATCTGCCATTTTATTAAGATTTTAAAATTTTACGTGATTGTTGTTTGTTTAATTACGAACTTATCAGGTGTTCGTTAACCTCTTTCTTGTAGTGTTTTAACAATACCTGCGATTTTGCCTCCGCCTGATTGTAACGCAGACACAACGTTCTTAGCTGGTGATTGTAATAATCCAACGATTTCGCCAATAAGTTCTTCTCTTGATTTAAGACTTACTAATGCGTCTAATTGGTTATCGCCAACGAAAATTGCTGTATCAACATAAGCGCCTTTCAATTGAGGTTTATCTTCGCCTTTACCTTTTCTTAAAGATTTGATCAGCTTAGCTGGACCATTTCCTACTTTAGAAAATAATAAGGCAGATTGACCTTTTAATGCTGGGAATATCTCTGATGCATCGCCTTCCAAACCTTCGATCGCTTTTTTGATCAAAGTGTTTTTAGCAACTTGCATCTCGATACCGCTCTCGAAACATTTACGACGGATGTTATTTACTTTTTCAACAGATAAGCCTGAAGTATCAGCAATATAAAAATTACCGAACTCCTGCATTTTCTCTTGTAGAGCTAAAACTACTTCTTGTTTTTCTTCTCTGTTCATAATTAGATCCCCGCTACTGATTTAGTTTCTACCGAAATTCCAGGACTCATTGTTGAAGACACGTGAATGCTTTTAAAATAAGTTCCTTTTGCTGCAGAAGGTTTTAATTTTGATAACGTTTGAAGTAACTTCTAACGCGTTCTCGTATAATTTCTCCGGAGCGAATGATACCTTTCCGATTGAAGCGTGGATAATACCAGTTTTGTCTACCTTAAAATCAATCTTACCGCCTTTTACATCAGTTACAGCTTTACCAACTTCGTTAGTTACTGTACCTGATTTAGGGTTTGGCATTAAGTTTCTTGGACCTAAAACACGGCCCAATTTACCCACCTTTGCCATACACGCAGGAGTAGTGATAATAATGTCTACATCTGTCCAACCACCTTCAATTTTAGCTACATACTCGTCTAAACCTACAAAATCTGCTCCTGCTGCTTTAGCCTCTTCTTCCTTATCAGGAGTACAAAGCTACTAAAACGCGAACAGTTTTACCGGTACCGTGAGGTAAAGTAGCGATACCACGTACCATTTGATTAGCTTTACGAGGATCAACCCCTAAAGCTACATCGATATCAACCGATGCATCAAATTTAGTAGTCGTGATTTCCTTTACCAAAGCAGATGCTTCTTTTAAAGAATACGATTTACCGGCTTCTAGTTTAGCGTGTGCTATTTTTTGATTTTTTGTTAACTTAGCCACTAGTGTAAACTGTTAATGTTAAATAATTAGTTAAAAGGCGCATCACCTGAAACAGTGATACCCATGCTACGTGCTGTACCAGCAACCATACTCATTGCTGATTCGATAGTAAATGCATTTAAATCAGGCATTTTATCTTCAGCAATTGCCTTAACTTGATCCCAAGTCACCGATCCAACTTTTTTACGGTTTGGCTCAGCAGAACCACTCTGTAATTTAGTAGCATCCAATAATTGGATAGCAACTGGAGGGGTTTTGATGATGAAATCGAAAGACTTGTCAGCATATACAGTAATTACAACTGGTAAAACTTTACCTGGCTTATCTTGGGTACGAGCATTGAATTGTTTACAAAACTCCATGATGTTCACACCTTTAGCACCTAATGCAGGTCCTACTGGTGGCGATGGGTTTGCAGCTCCGCCCTTGATCTGTAATTTGATCATTGCACTGACTTCTTTTGCCATTTTTTGTTTTTGTTTAATTAAAACTCAATGTTAAATTTTGGAAGCAATGTAACATTTAGATTTTCCTTTTGAACGCATTGAATGCAAAAAGGACTGCAAAGATATAAATTATCTTGCAGTCCTCAAATACTTTTATGAAAATATTTTATTATTCTTTTTCTACTTGCATATAGTTAAGCTCAAGCGGAGTTTTACGTCCAAAAATCTTAACCATTACTTTTAGTTTTTTCTTCTCTTCATTTACTTCTTCGATAATACCTGAGAAGCCGTTGAAAGGGCCGTCCATTACTTTAACGTTTTCACCGACGTAATAAGCAACATTCATCGTTTCGCTTTGTTGGCTCATCTCATCAACCTTACCTAAAATACGGTTAACTTCTGCCTGTCTCATCGGAATGGCATTACCAGCTTTATCACCTAAGAAACCAATTACACTATTAATCCCTTTAATTACGTGCTCTAACTCTCCATCTAAAGCTGCTTCAATCATCACATATCCTGGGTAGTAGTTACGTTCTTTAGCAATCTTCTTACCATCCTTCATTTGATAGTATTTCTCCGTTGGGATCAATACTTGAGGAACTAGATGCGATAATCCTAAACGGCTAATTTCCGAATCAAGGTATTGTTTTACTTTCTTCTCTTTACCACTTACCGCTCTAACAACGTACCATTTTAGCTGATCGTTCATCTAATAAATCTATTTTAAAGTGAATTGTAAAAAGTTTCAAGAATGTAGTTAGCTCCTTTATCCATTGCCATAATAACAAGAGAGATAATTGCTGAAGCCACTAAAACCAACACTGCTGAATTTTGTAGGTCACCCCAAGTAGGCCAAGTTACCTTTTGGGTCATTTCTTCGTACGATTCTTTTATAAATTGAACTACCTTAGCCATATTTGAGAATTTTGAATGAGAAAATTTAGAATGATTGAATTGGCAACTTACTCATTTCATCATTTCAAATTCAATCATTTTATTTGCACGGGAACAAGGATTCGAACCCTGATCAAAGGTTTTGGAGACCTCTATTCTACCATTGAACTATTCCCGTGGACAAAATTAGCTAATCAGCGAATTTGCTAATTAGCTAATTTATGTATGTTATAGCTATAATTAAGCTAAGATTTCAGTTACCTGACCAGCACCTACTGTTCTACCACCTTCACGGATAGCGAAACGTAGACCTTTTTCCATTGCAATCGCGTTAATTAATTTAACTGTGATTGTAACGTTATCACCTGGCATTACCATTTCAGTACCTTCAGCTAATGAAATTTCACCAGTTACGTCTGTAGTACGGAAATAGAATTGAGGACGGTATTTGTTGAAGAATGGAGTGTGACGACCACCTTCTGCTTTTGATAATACATAGATCTCAGCTTTGAAATCTGTGTGAGGAGTTACTGAACCTGGTTTACAGATAACCATACCACGACGGATATCAGTTTTCTCAATACCACGTAACAATAAACCTACGTTATCACCAGCTTCACCGTAATCTAAGATTTTACGGAACATCTCAACACCAGTTACTGTAGATTTTAAGTTCTCAGCACCCATACCTAAGATTTCTACTGGATCACCAGAGTTGATTACACCACGCTCAATACGACCTGTAG
Organism: Pedobacter sp. SL55; assembly: GCF_026625705.1. Lineage (NCBI taxonomy): Bacteria > Pseudomonadati > Bacteroidota > Sphingobacteriia > Sphingobacteriales > Sphingobacteriaceae > Pedobacter > Pedobacter sp. SL55. The sequence continues at coordinate 212,165 of NZ_CP113059.1, forward strand.
CAACAGTACCACGACCAGTAATTGAGAATACGTCTTCAACAGGCATCAAGAAAGGAAGATCTGTTAAACGTGGAGGGATTGGTACGTAGTTATCTACAGCATCCATTAACTCCATGATTTTAGCAACCCATTTTGGATCACCGTTTAATCCACCTAGTGCAGAACCTTGGATTACTGGAATATCATCACCTGGGAATTCGTAGAAAGATAATAATTCACGAACTTCCATTTCAACTAGTTCTAATAACTCAGGATCATCAACCATATCCACTTTGTTCATGAATACAACTAATGAAGGTACACCTACCTGACGAGCCAAAAGAATGTGCTCACGAGTTTGTGGCATTGGACCATCAGTTGCAGCTACTACGATGATAGCACCGTCCATTTGAGCAGCACCAGTAACCATGTTTTTCACGTAATCCGCGTGACCTGGACAGTCAACGTGTGCATAGTGACGGTTAGCTGTTGAATACTCAACGTGAGCAGTATTGATAGTGATACCTCTTTCTTTTTCCTCTGGAGCAGAGTCAATTGAATCGAATGAACGTGCCTCAGACAAACCTGCGTCAGACAATACTTTAGTAATTGCTGCTGTTAAGGTTGTTTTACCGTGGTCAACGTGACCGATTGTACCGATGTTTAAGTGCGGCTTACTGCGGTCAAACTTTTCTTTTGCCATTTTTTTATACTTATTAGTAGGTTAAAATTTTTTATTTAATTATTGTTTTGATACAATTTCAATACAAAAAACCTTGTTCTTTCTGCCTTTGCTAGCAGAATAACAAAGTTATTCACTTGTGAGCCAAAGATGGGACTTGAACCCACGACCTCTTCCTTACCAAGGAAGTGCTCTACCGCTGAGCTACTTCGGCTTTTACCTTTCAGCTCACTAGTTCATTCGTTCTTTTGTTCATTAGGCTACTAGTGAACCATTGAACAATTTCCCCAATGAACTTCTAGGAGCGGAAGACGAGGTTCGAACTCGCGACCTATAGCTTGGAAGGCTATCGCTCTACCAACTGAGCTACTTCCGCTTTTCAATCTTCAGTTTTCAATTTCTAGTTAGCAATCTGTAACTGCAAACTAAAAACTGATTATTGTCAACTGATGGTGGGGAGAGAAGGATTCGAACCTTCGAAGTCTTGCGACAACAGAGTTACAGTCTGTCCCATTTGGCCACTCTGGTATCTCCCCCCTTTTACTCCAAAACTTAAAGTTTCAAAATAAAAAGAGCCTCCTATCGGAATCGAACCAATGACCTACTGATTACAAGTCAGTTGCTCTACCAGCTGAGCTAAGGAGGCTTTTTACTTTTAAAAACGTGGTGCAAAGATATAAAATTTTGTCTTTTTACCTATAGCTACACGCTTTTTTTTTATTTTTTATCTCTTCACAGAACAACCCATTTTTTCTGAGCTGCTGTAGCCGTTTCCGAAATGGAATGCAAATATACACGCATTATTCTTAGCTGCAAATATTTTTTAAAAAAAAATTGACGAACCTAAGCTCGTCAATTTCTAACTATTCTTTTATCGAAAATATCAATCTAGTAATCAGACAGTTCATCTGCATTACTTAGTGCCTTATGCTCACTTAATTTTGCTCTAGTTTTATCTTTGTGCTTGGTAATTTGTTTCCTTAACGACTCTATTGCCAAATCGGTAGCCTCTTCGAAAGACTTACATTGCTCTTTCGCAAACAAAGTACCGCCGGGTACAATTAGCTTAATTTCGCTTATTTTGTTAGCTTCGTCTTCTACATTTTCAAGTTTCAGGTAAACTTCTCCACTTATAATCTGATCAAAAAACTGATCTAACTTATCTACTTTCTTTTGAATAAACTCCAATAACTTCTTGTCTGCATTGAAATGGATAGACTGAACTCTGATTTTCATATTTTCCTCCTTTTTTTACGCCCTAGGATGGGCTTGTTTATAAATGGACTTTAATCTTTCTACTGAATTGTGTGTATACACTTGTGTTGCAGCCAAACTGGCGTGCCCCAAAAGTTCTTTAATTGCATTCAAATCTGCACCCCTGTTTAACAAACTACTTGCAAAAGAGTGCCGCAGCACATGCGGGCTTTTCTTTTCGTGGGTTGATACCAATTTCAAACAACTGTGTACGATACGGTAAATGAGATTGGGATAAGCCCTTTCTCCGCTATTGGTAACGATTAGATAAGAACTTTTGTTATCGAAATTTTGCGTTTTTTTTAATGCCGTAAATTCTATTACTTCCTTTTGCAAAGCTTTGTGTAAAGGAATAATACGCTCTTTGCTTCTTTTACCAAGCACCTTAATAGTGCCCTCATAGGCATTAAAATCTTCTTCTTTAAGCCCCAAGAGCTCGGCCAAACGTATACCTGTGCCAAACAACAACTCTACCACCAACCGATCTCTTTTGCCAGAGAAACTATCATCAAAACTATGCTCACTATCTAACACAGCATCCATTTTTACCTCCTCTATAAATACAGGAAGTTTTTTGGCTGTTTTTAGTGTTTTAATTAAAACAGTTGGGTTTGTGGTTAGCTTACCTTGCCGTTGTAGAAACTTATAAAAGCTTTTTAAAGAAGACAACTTTCTATTGACAGCCTTTTCTGCAAGCCCTTTTTCTTGAAATAAGTACACCATGAAATTTTTAACATCTGAGGCTTTGACTAACTGAACACTGGTTGAAGAATCTGATTTCAGAAAATTTTCGAACTGCAACAAATCTGTACTGTACGCTAACAAAGTATGTGGCGAGTAACGCTTTTCATACTTTAGATAGGCGAGAAAATCGTTGATCAGCATATTACACTTAGATTGGTTGACGAGTGAATTTACAAAAGAAAAAGACATTGCCAAAGGATTTTTTCAAATAGTGTCTAAAATCTTTTCCAATAGTGAATGATATCGATTTGGGCCAGTTTTAACTTTTAAGTTTAGCATATTACAAAGAAAAAATGCTAAAACTAAGTCAAATACATACAGGCAAACACAGCCAATTTACAACAAAAAAAAGAGGATACCTGCTCAGGCATCCTCTTTTATATCTTAATTCGAAAAAGGAATTAAAGTGTTCCTTCTTGATTTAATCCTTGAATGTAAACCGCTTTCTTAACTTCGGTACGGCGAGTTACAGATTTTTTCTCGTATGCTTGACGGCTACGTAGTTCTCTTAAAACACCAGTTTTTTCGAATTTCTTTTTAAAACGCTTTAACGCTTTATCTAACGATTCACCATCTTTAATATTGATCATGATCATAACGCTGAAAATACCTCCTCTCGTTTTTTTTAACCCTAGCTTTTCTGCTTGGGGCTGCAAATGTAGGTAATTTATTGAACATGAGAAAGTTTTTTACTTTTTATTTATCAGCAAACTAGGTTAAAACAAAAAGGATGCCTTACGAACATCCTTTTTGTTAGGTCAAAAACTATAAAACAATAAATGATACTAGTTTATTGTATTTAAAAAGGCGTCTATTTGTCCTGCCGTGGTAGGTGCTACATTCAAATTCAAATGCAAATTTGCACTTACTGTGAAGTTGGTTTGCCCAAAATAGATTACATCATTTACATCTGTAGATAAAATAACCAACTTGCCTGTTAAACCAATTGGCATAGAATTTAGATAAGACTGATGTTTGTTAATTGCCATTACAAATGGCAGGCCGGCTACAGACTTGATATCATCGAAAACCATATAAGCTCGTTGGTCTTTAATGCTTGGAGCCGCCCCAGCATAAACCGGGCTGGCAGTAATGGTTGTTTTTGGGTTAGGGTTATTATAGAAATAGTCGCAATTGATCCAACCAAAATTAGGCAAGTTAAATTGATAAAAATCTGCATTGGTAGCTACTCTAGCTTTTTGATCCAATACCCAAGCACTATCTGAAGCTGCAGTTGGGGCCCAAACAAACAAATCCATTGGTGCTGTATTAAATGTTGTAGGTACTTTTACGGCTACAGCAACTGCTGGGTTTAACCTAAGCGCCTGCCCGTTTTGACTAGCTAAAATTTGGAACTCTCCTCCAGAAATCAACAATTGTCCGTTAGATTGGGTTACTTTTCCTGAAAGGATAATATCTCTTTTGCTGAGCACTTCTTTTAAGCTCACTACTACAGCACCTGTAACGGGGTTTCCGTTCGCATCAATAAATGAGTTTGCGGGGAAATCGAATTTCATACCCTTGGCGCCTGTAATGCTAAATGCAGCTCCACCGGTACCATTAAACTTTTGTGTAGGCACACTAAATTTGGCGTTAAATTCTGCTAGGCTCAATTTGTTTTCATCATTTGCTCTATCTTTTTTGCAGGCAAACAATGTAGTTATTACAACTAATGCGATTAAGGTTAAATTTTTCATGACGTTTAAATTTGATATGCTTAATTAATAAAGGCTTCTTTGCCCTGTTTGTAAGTATATCAACCTATTGAAAAATTTGTTACCCCTAAATTGGCCGAAAAATTTTTCGCCCTTACCATAACGGCAAAAAAAGCCACAGACATACAAACATTTGATTAAAACATCTGTGCATCTGTGGCTAAAGATCTATTTACTGAGCCTATCTATTTCATAATTTCTCTGGCAATTACAATTTTTTGAATTTCGGAAGTACCTTCTCCAATAGTGCAAAGCTTGCTATCGCGATAAAACTTCTCTACCGGGAAATCTTTGGTATAGCCGTAACCTCCGAAAATTTGTACCGCTTCAGTAGCACATCTAACTGCTACCTCAGAAGAATAATATTTAGCCATTGCAGATTCTTTACTAACCTATTGATGCCTGTTTTTTAAATCTGCTGCCTGACGAATCAGCAAATCTGCAGCTTCTATTTCGGTAGCCATATCCGCTAGTTTAAAGCTAATACCTTGAAAACTGGAAATACTTTGACCAAATTGCTGCCTTTCTTTTGAATAAGCCAAAGCTGCTTCGTAAGCTCCCTTAGCAATACCCAAACCTAAAGCTGCAATAGAAATACGCCCACCATCGAGTATTTTCATGGCCTGCTTAAATCCATCCCCTTCGGCACCTAACAAGTTTTCTTTTGGCACACGGCAGTTATCAAAAATCATTTCTGTAGTTTCAGATGCACGCATGCCCAGTTTGTTCTCCTTTTTACCAGCGCTAAAGCCAGGCGTACCTCTCTCTACTACAATTGCCGAAATACCTTTAGAACTTCCGGCCTCGCCTGTACGTACCATTACCACTGCTACATTGCCAGATTTACCGTGGGTAATCCAGTTTTTGGCACCATTTATTACATATTCATCGCCATCTAAAACTGCTGTAGTTTGCATACGTAAAGCATCAGATCCTGTGTTGGCTTCGGTTAAGCCCCAAGCGCCAATCCACTCGGCAGTTGCCAACTTAGGCAACCACTTTGCCTTTTGCTCATCGTTACCAAAAGCAAGAATATGGCCGGTACACAACGAATTATGTGCAGCCAAAGACAGACCAATAGAGCCACAAACTTTGGCAACTTCTACAATTACATCTACATACTCTTGGTAGCCAAAGCCCGAACCGCCGTACTCTTCGGGCACTAAAACGCCCATTAAGCCAATCTGGCCAAGTTCTTTAAATAACTCGATGGGAAAATGTTGTGCTTCATCCCATTCCATTACATTTTTACGAATGTTTTTTTCTGCAAAATCACGTACCATATTTTTGATCATTGTACGATTTTCGCTCTCTTGAAAATTAATTCCCGTTTGAATCATAAGTTGCTGTTAAAAGAAAAAACTGCTTAAACACTTTGCTTTTTTAGCTTTTGCATTTAAACAGTTTAGTAAGATTTATATTTGGTTAAGGACAATGTTAAACAAATTAAATTATACTTTCAAGGCAATAATATTCTTTTATTAGTGGAATGATTTGGTATGTAGTTCAAATATTTTGTAAACGATACCAAAAACCTATTAAAATAGCATGGCCTAAGCAGCAATTTTTTTTCAAATTTTATTTAACAAATCACTGATCAGTTCAAATTGAATAGCAATCCATTTAAAGACTTGGCGAAAAAGCCCAGTATCTTCTAATAATCAGCCAATGAAAATAATTTATCGCTATACACTTTTAACCTCTCTTTACCATTTAAAAAATCTAAGTTGATTAAAAAAGAGTAGCCCACTACCTCTGCCCCCAGTTTCTGCACCAACGCCGAAGCGGCAACCACCGTGCCTCCAGTTGCCAATAAATCGTCGTGGATGAGCACCTTTTGGCCAACATCAAAGGCATCTTCATGAACTTCTAAGGTTGCGCTTCCATACTCTAGATCATAAGATTGCTGTATGGTTTTATAAGGAAGTTTACCCGCTTTTTCTGATGGGCACAAAAGGAACATTTAGCTTTTGTGCCAAGGCCAAACCAAACAAAAAGCCTCTACTTTCTATCCCTGCAACCACATCTATTTCTATAGCTATAAGTTGATTAGCTAAAGCCTCGGCAATTTCGTTGCACAGCTCGGGGTTCTTTAATATAGGGGTTATGTCTTTAAAAATAATTCCCGGCTTCGGAAAATCGGGAACATCCCTGATGATTTGTTTGATTTTATTGGATACCATTATAACTGTAAAGTGATAAGTTGAAAGTCAAAAGTAAGTTATTTTAGTTAATGGTTGGATAGTTAACACTTTTAGAAGCTGAGATATGGAGCAATTTTCTGGATATTTTCTGGTTTTAGAATGAGCACTTTACTTAAATCAGCTATGCTTTGGTAAGCTCCGTGCTGTTTCCTGTACTGGATAATAGCATTCATTTGCTTAAAACTGAGGTATGGATGTCGTTTCAAATCGTCAAATTCGGCGGTATTAATGTTAATTTTCTTTATTCCTTCTAGATCAATCTTAATTTGGTCTTTAATCTCATTAAACTTTGGCGTATCTACACCATACACTTCAAACAGCTGCTCCTTGTTATAGAAACCTCCCAAACGTTCTCGATATTTTACAATTCTTCGGGCAAAAGCAGCGCCCACGCCTTTAATTTTATCGAGTTCTAGGGTATCGGCAGTATTAATTTCTATCATAACAGCCTCTTTCTTTGCATAAGTAAATGCGTCTTTTTTATCTAATTGCACTGTTTTGGGAATAGATACGTAGGGTAGCAAGGCTTCGTATTTTTCTGGCGAAATGGTGTACATCTTTTTCAAATCTTCTGGTTTGTAAAACTTCCCTCCTTTTTTTACATAATTTACGATAGACATGGCCTGCTTATAAGACAGTCCAAATTGTTGCCACTCTTTCTCGGTAATGGTATTTGGGTTAAACGTGAAATATTTTACCGAACGTGTAGGAGACTCATCGTCAATTTGTGTACGAGCAGTACCAAATCGCTTCTTATTGTACCGATCTACTAAAACCAATTTCTCTAACGCCAGCTTTTCGTTAGCCGATGGTGGAACATTGTGATCTAAATGATATTGGTACAAGTAAGGAAATAAGGTAACAGCAACAATGATGATAACCAAGAACAAAAGTCCGTTGTATTCTCGTTTACTAAACCCAAAAGTATTGATTAACCAGTTTTTCATCGTTATTATTATTTTAATGAATGATGAAGCCACCTTAATTTGTTCCTGAAAAAGAAACAAAGGAAAATCAAGATGTTTTCACAGATTAGATAGTTAACTAAAATAAATCTTATTTTTGACATTGCTTTATACTTATTTTAAAAAGCTACTATACTTAACCTTATTATTTGTACATGAAGATTATTACTAAACAAGAGTTTGCACATGCAACCAAGATAGATAAGTTGGGGGTTCCGGGATTGGCAACACTGTTAATGGAAGTAATGAAACTAAATGACATTAACAAAGTGTTTTCGATGAACCAACATTTTGAAGGTTTAGAGTTTGTAGACAAAATATTGGAAACCATTGGTGTTTCTATAGATTTTGATGAAGATGACCTAAAGCACATTCCAAAAACTGGTGGCTTTATTGCCATTGCCAACCACCCTTATGGCGGTGTAGAAGGTTTAGCTTTGGTAAAGCTGCTTTGTACGGTTAGGCCAGAAGCCAAGGTAATGGTAAACTTCATTCTCAAAAAAATACCCAACCTTAGTGAGTTTTTTGTGGCGGTAAATCCATTTGAGAATGTACAGCACTCTTCGAGCATAAGTGGCCTAAAATCAACGTTTGACCTACTTAAAAGTGGTACGCCTATTGGTATTTTTCCAGCCGGAGAAGTATCTACCTTTAACCTAGAGAAACAGGAAATTACCGACAGACTTTGGCACCCGGTAGTAGGTAAATTGGTTGCCAAAGCGAAACTTCCCGTAGTGCCAATTTACTTTCATGGCAACAATGGCGTGCTGTTTAACATCTTAAGTTTTATCCATCCTACTTTAAGGACGGCTAAATTACCTTCGGAGTTTTTAAACAAACAAGGTTTAAAAATTAAAGTGCGCATTGGCAAGCCCATCAAAATTGAAGACATTAATTACAATAAAGACACCAATAAATTACTAGACTTTTTAAGGGCTAGAACTTACGCATTGGGCACCAACTTAGAACAAGAAAAGAAACTTTTTAATCCAATTAATCTTTTTAAGATAAAGAAAAAACCTGAAGAAATTGTTGCAGAAACCAACAAGGAGCTGATGGTTAAGGAAGTTACCGGCCTAACTGATTACCGTGTTTGGGAAGAGAAAAATTACGAGGTATATATTGTTCCAACAACAACCATTCCGAACATTTTAAGAGAAATTGGCCGTTTAAGAGAAATTACTTTTAGGCAGGTTGGCGAGGGTTCTAATAAGAAGATAGATCTAGATAACTACGATATTTATTATAACCACCTTTTTATTTGGGACAAAGAAGCACAGATGATTGTAGGCGCTTACCGTATTGGCAAGGGCGATGAGATTTTGGACACCATGGGTAAACGTGGATTTTATATCTCGGAGCTGTTTAAAATTAAAGAACCGTTTTATCCAATTTTAAGACAAGGCATTGAATTGGGCAGATCGTGGATTAGAAAAGAATATCAGTTGAAACCACTGCCTCTTTTCTTATTGTGGAAAGGCATTTTGAAATACTTGATATTGAACCCCCAGTACCGCTATATGATTGGGCCGGTAAGTATCAGTAACAGTTTTTCTAAGTTCAGTAAATCTTTGATTGTAGATTTTATTACCAAAAACCATTTCGACTACGAATTGGCACACTACGTAAAACCAAGAAATAAATTTAAGGCAGATCTTAGTCCGATAGATACCGATTTATTGATTGAGCAGAGCGAAAGTTTAAAGGATTTAGATGGCTTGATTGGCGATATTGAAAACAACCACATTAAAATACCAGTATTGTTGCGCCAGTACATGAACCTAAATGCAAAAATCATTTGTTTCAATATAGATCCTAAATTTTCTGATTGCTTGGATGGATTTTTAGTAGTGGATACGCACAAAATACCAGCAGATATATTAGAAAAGGTTGGGAAGAACCTGTAACCCTGCCCCACCCAACCTCCCCAAAGGGGAGGAGTAACCTATTGTATAGACAGCTTTGCTTCCCTTTGGGGAGGCTGGGTGGGGACAAAAAGCAAAAGCCTCGACATCCATCGGGGCTTTGTGCTATCAACTAACCTAAACTGTATGATAAATACTAACCAAATATTTAACATTACAAATGTAGGTTACCCATGTTAAGCCCTTGTAAAACCTGCGTTATTTTATATTTACTTAACAGGAAAAATCAATTTCTAGTAAAAACGTATTTTTTCTGAAGATTTCTCTTGCATTAGTAAGTTAACTTTAGTTAAATTTAATATTAACTGAATGTTAATAGATGTATTTCATAAAACGATATGGCCTTTGGTGTTTATCGGCATTGCTGATAAATATTTGTGCTTTTGCTACGGCAAAGGGGCAGCTGTATAGTTTTGAGTTTTATGGGCATACTTTTAATATCAACATAGATTCAAATATTATACTGAAAGAAAAAGTTGAGCTGGATACTCGACACATCGCTGCTGCCTACCACACATTGGAAGCCAGTAACTATCAACCAATTGTAGATACACTATTGAATTTTCAGAAAAAAAAGCAACTTAACGACTGGCTGTTTTATCAGCTTATTAGAAAAACTGCGGAAACGATTTGTGCCAAGAAAAAGAACTTTGAGCAATACACCTTATACAAATGGTTTTTACTAGGAAAAAGTGGTTACGATGCACGTTTGATTTTGGCAGATAATAGGATCATTATGTACGTTTATAATAACGAAAAAATATTTGATGTTCCTTATTTGATATTGAACGGCAAAAAGTATATGTGTCTCAATTATCATGATTACATTCATACTAATTTCACTGCTATACCTGATACGGAAATGATAGGAATTGCCGAAGCGACCAAAGCTTTCTCTTACCAGATTACCACAATGCCCGATTTCAATTCATCAAACTATGATAAAAAGCAAATTTCATTTAAATATGGTGCGCAAGATTATCATTTTGAAATTAAAGTAAGTACAGAGGTAGAAAATGTTTTTAAAAATTATCCTGGGGTAGATTTTTCGTATTATTTCAATATTCCTTTAACAAAGGAAACCTACAGCTCGTTAATACCTACGCTGAAAAAGAATATAAGTGGCATGTCAGTAAAAAATGGGGTTAATTACTTAATGAAGTTTACCCGATATGCTTTCTTATATGAGAACGACCATGAAAACTTTGGCAAAGAAAAGAGGTTATCGCCAGAGCAGACTTTATTAAACCCTTACAGCGATTGCGACGACAGAGCAGCGTTATTCTTTTACTTGGTAAAGGAGATTTACGATTTGCCAATGATTGTTTTGCTCTATCCTACCCATGTAACCATGGCCGTACAATTTGACAAACCCATTGGCAAAACCGTTAATTACAACAATAGAGCTTATTCTATTTGCGAACCTACTCCTCAAATCAATGATTTACCGATAGGGAAACTTCCACCAAAACTAAAAAAAGAAGCCTATGAAGTGGTTTATGCCTATGAGCCTAGCGCTAAATAAAAAAGGTGCATTGTTTTCACAACGCACCTTTTAAAGCTATTTAAAGCTAATTATCTTTTATCTGTTCTAACCCATGCAGCGTTAGTCCAATCTGAACCTGCTTGTACTGCACCTTTGTAGTTAGCGGCAGTAAAGAATGGATCTAAAGTAGTTGGATCCACCGAACCTGTGTTAGAAGTACCAACAAAAACACCGGTAATGTACGCAGGTTTAGTGCTGGTTTCTGTAATGGTGTTGCTATACGGACCAGTAATGAACGGGTTTGCACCTGAAAAAGCTGGGCTTCCACTTGACACTTTGAAAGCCCAAGTTTTGATGTTTGAAATATCTGAATTTTTAATGGTTAAAGAACCGTCTGTCATATTGGCTAAAGTACCATTGTGCTCTACATCAACACCATTGTTAAAGTTATACACTACAAAGTTATGCAGCTTACCTTTAGTACCTTGACGTAATTTCAAACCTGTTGTTTTACCAACATCAGTATCTTTAACGGCGGTAGGATCGTCACCAGTTTTTGCAATTAATGAACCTACTAAAGTTACGTTAGATAATGTTGGATTAGAAAAAGGATTGGCAGCATTGTTTTTGTCGCTATTATCTGCTTCAATACCTCTATCACCTACGTTATCAGACTGTACACCTACTAAAAACTGAGCTTTGCCCGACCAACCATAAGTCCAATCGAACATATCATCTTGCGCTCCGTAAGCGAAAAGATATTTTACGTTAACCGTACCGCCAAACCATTCAAAAGCATCATCTCCACCTCTATAAACCGATAAGTTCTCTACCAAAGTACCGCTTCCAACACCTTCAAAAGTAAAACCGTTATGCTCTTTATCTGCAGTCTGTTTTCTACCAGTAAACTCTACACGCATAAATTTTAAAACACCAGAGTTATCATTTTCAATAGTACCACCATAAGTAACTCCAGCACCCATTTCAGAAGAAATACGACCACCTTCACCATTAACAGGCGCTTTACCACATACAATAATTCCTCCCCAATCTTGTTCTTTTGGAGCAGCTGCGCCAGAAGTAAACACGATAGGGCTAGTAGCCGTACCTTGTGCCATAATTTTCGCACCTGGTTCTACTAGCAAATAGGCAACTGCAGGCTCATTAGGATCATGTTTAACAGTAACACCTTCTTGGATTGTGATTGTTTTGCCCTCTTTAACATGCACACCGCCTCTTAAAACATAGGTATTGCCTTTCACTAAGGTTACATCATTTACCAAATCGCCAGTAAGTACAGTACCATTGGCTAAAGAACCTGATAATACAATCTCCTCGTCTGTTGGATTGTCTTTTTTACAAGCTGTAAAAGATGCACCAGCCAAAGCCACTACGAAAAAGATTTTTGAAAACTTAAACTTATTCATTTTTTTTAATTTGTTTATATTCAACTATTTGATAACACAAAACAACAATACTAGTATTAACAATAGATTAGCTCATGGTTACTAGTCCATCAACAAAACATTAACTAATTGTTAATCACAACTAGAATGTGTAGTTAAGGTTAACACCGATATTCATTCCTCTTTTATATTGATTGTAAGGAAGATTGTTGTCTTTGTATTCTTGCTGGAATTTGATGTCTGGATTTAGGATGTTGCCGAAGTTAAAGTCTAATCCTATTTTGTTATTCAACTTTGTATTGATAATAAAATCTAAGGTATTTACAGGCATTTCATAAATGTCTCCCGCTTGTTGTGCTCCAGCTACAAATAGACGTTTACCAAACACATTGTAAGCTAAAGTAAATGTGGTGTTAGATTTCGTAGACCAATTGTGCTTGTAGCTATAATCGAAATTGATTAAGTATGGAGAGGCACCAAACAAAGGCCTAGAGCGGTTGGTAGGGGCTATTGGCTTAGCAGAGTTGTTTATGGTTTCTTGACTGATATCAATTTTACTGTAGATATATGAACCATTAAAACCTAAAGACATATTTTGTAAAGCTTTTGAAGAAGAAGAAAATAAAGCACCAATATTTCTATTGTACTCTAACTCAACTCCAGCTAACATGGCATTATCGGTATTAATATAAGTGAATAGCGGATCTGCCGAATTTACTTGGCTCAACTCAATAGGTTTATTGATATATTTTCCAAAAGCACTAATGGCTAAAATTTCGCCACTAGATGGGTAAAATTCATATTTCAAATCAACATTGTAATTATCACTATTTACCAAATCTGGATTACCTTCACCTTCGGCTATACCAAAACCAACATTGTATCTAAATGGTGCAGCCTCTACAAATTGTGGGCGTGAAATTGTTTTGCTTGCCGCAAACAACACGTTAGATTTATCATCAAGCGCATACTTCAAAGTTAATGCAGGTAATAGATCTAACCCGTCAATTGTTTTTACCCTAAAAGGAGAATCGTAAGTTTGGCTACCTAATTTGTAGTAAGTATTTTGTTCAGAATATTCTGCTCTTACACCAGCAATTAATTTTAACTTCTTATTAAATTCGAAATTAAAGTTTACAAATGAAGCGGCAATGGTTAAGTCTGCTTCGTAGTTATTTGGCGCATAGTAAGACTCGTCATACCTAAAGGTGTTAGCATCGTCGCCGCTACCTAAATTATTATCATTTAAATAAAGATCTACTTGATCTAACTTAAGCACAGGGTTTAAACCAATTTTTGTTTCAAACTGTCTAGAATTGAAAACTCTAGCTTTGTACCTACCTTGAAAACCAAATTGTAAGGTTTTAAAAGCTGATTCTACATTTTTCGATCTCAGCTCGGCGGTAATGTTTCCCGAGAAATCGTCTTCATTTAAATCTGCAAAAAATCTGTGGTTATCACTACTATTAAGCTTTAAGAAAGAGTAAGTCGCATTCATATTGTCTATAAATGTGTTCTGAACCCTATCTGGTGTACTTCCCGTGATGTTGGTGTAACCTAAAGTATATTTCAAATTAAAACGCTCGCTAAAGCTATTCGTTCCAGAAAATTGACCCGTTAATAATGAATTTTGTACATAAGCATTCCTTCTCGCATAAATATCTCCACTTAAATCTGCTTTAAAACCTTGCTGGTTGAAGATATCATTGCTCGAATCGTTAACAAACATACCAGTTACACTATAGCTACTCTTGCTCCCTGGTTTGTAGTATAAATTTAGCAAAGCAGAAGTATTGGTAGTATAGCTAAAACGTTCTGTTTGGTACAAATAATCTGGAGCTTGCTGTGCGTTGTAAATTGCACTTATACCATCATTAAAACGCAAATCATTTTTATAACCTAAACTAGCTAAGTAGCCAAACTTTCTGCTGTTACCTAAATCGTACGAATTACCTCCAGATAATGAGAAACCTGTAGCCACTGGTGCGGTAATAGTTTCTGGCGACCATTGAGTTGCGAAATTTGGTTTTAGGTTAGGGCGCTCCGTAGATCTGTAAATGCGCATATTATCAATCGCTGGCGGCAATGCCCTTTCGCCTCTATCAAAACCCGCGAAATTTAAAAAGCTTCTTTGGGTAGTATAAAAATCTTTACCTGTGGTAATTGAATTATATCCGCTAGACAAGCCAACTTTAAAGAAACCTTGCTCCGGATAATCTTTAGTTACGATATCAATTGATCCACCAGAAAAATCCCCGTACAATTCTGGAGAATAAGATTTAGTTACACCAATATTTTTAACCACCGAAGTAGGGAAAATATCTAAAGGAATTAATTTTAAATCTGGATTTGTGGAAGGAATTGGCAGTCCGTTTAACGTGGTGTTATTATATCGATCTCCTAAGCCTCTAACAAAAACATTTTTGTTGCCAACCATAGATACGCCAGCAATTTTGCTTACGCCTTCGGCAACGTTAGACAAACCTTTACGGCTTAGCTCTTGTGCACCAATTTTTTGAACCACTAAGGTAGAGTTTTTACGTTCGGCAAGTAGAGCGGTATTCGATTCCTTATTTGCTTTTCCAGAAACTACTACCTGATTTAAGGTAGAACTTGCTTCTTCTAAAGCAATATTTAAGGTAGTTGTGGTATTCTCTTTTACCTCAATTAATTTGATGGTCTTCGGAAGAAAACTAACGTAAGAAACTTCAAGCGTATACTTCCCGGCTGCTAAACCGCCAATTGCATATTTTCCGTTAGCATCAGTACCTGCAACTTTATTTGTGCCCACTACCTTAACCGCAGCACTAATTAGTGTCTCTCCAGTAGCTTTATCCGTTACAGTTCCTGCAATTTTTCCTGTTCCCTGTGCGAAAACAAGTACACTGCCTAACACGAATAGGATGGTTAGTAGTGCTTTTTTTAGAGTTAATTGTGATTTCAATTTGCCTTATTTTTAATTAGGGCAAAACTATTATCACAATGTTAGCTTCATGTTAGCTTGCAATTACCATTTGTTTACCCAAAGGTTAACAAATTGTTAAAGCGCTTCAGCATTGCTTTTGGAGAGCGTTTAAATTAATATTTTAAGCCGATTTTTTTACAGATAAAGTGTAATAACCAAATTGGGCCAATTAACAAAAACTTAACATCTTCTAAAAATGACGGCTTTTTACCTTCTATCTTATGACCAATGAATTGACCAATCCAAGCCAGCACAAAAATTAAGGCGTAGACACCATAAGCTGTGCCACTACCTAAGCCCACCGCTTGTTCTATTCTTACGATTACAAAGCTCATCGCTCCCACTACCCAAATCATCAAGAAGAATAAAACTGGCGATAAGGTAAAATAATAGTACAATGAAAAAGCTAGCAGGAAAGATGCCCAATTAAAGAAGGTTTGGTACTGACCTAGAAATGCCAATTGCGGAAAAGGAATTTGCCAAACTAAGCCTAACAGACTAAAAACAATCAGTGGCACGCAAATCCAATGGATAAGTTTGTTAGTTCCATCTTGATGGCTTTCTGCATATTTATCAAATAAGATATCTACTGGCTTTCTTTCAGTTTGTTCCATATTAGTCATTTTAATTAACCACAAAGACACCAAGAACACAAAGATATTTTCTCTGTGACCTTAAGGCTTTGTCACTTTCTTATATTGTAAAAATAAGAAAAGCGATAGAAATCTACCGCTTTTAGTTTTAGTATGTTTAGAAGTCGTCATTGCGAGGTAAGAATCAATCTCTAGAATGAAATTAGAACATCGCTTTAAGATTGCTTCGTACCCCGCAATGACGCAGTTATTAATCAGTGTAATCTCTAAATCCGTGTAATCACAAAAATTACTTCGCAAAGGCTACCGAACGAGTTTCTCTAATTACCGTTACTTTGATTTGACCAGGGTAAGTCATTTCAGTTTGGATACGGTTAGAGATATCTGCCGCTAGCAATTCTGCCTGCTGATCGGTTACTCTTTCGCTTTCTACCACTACACGCAATTCTCTACCTGCTTGTATCGCGAAAGTTTTCTCTACGCCTGGGTAAGATAATGCTAATTCTTCCAATTCTTTCAAACGTTTGATGTAGCTTTCTACCACTTCTCTACGAGCACCTGGACGGGCACCAGAAATCGAATCGCAAGCTTGAATAATTGGCGAAATCATCGAAGTCATCTCAATTTCGTCGTGGTGGGCACCAATGGCATTACAAACTTCTGGATGCTCTTTATATTTTTCTGCCAACTGCATACCCAAAATTGCGTGTGGTAATTCAGGGTTATCATCAGGCACTTTACCTATATCATGTAATAGACCAGCACGTTTTGCCAACTTTGCGTTTAAGCCCAGCTCTGCCGCCATGGTAGCACAGAAATTAGCTACCTCACGAGAGTGGTGCAACAAGTTTTGCCCGTAAGAGGAACGGTAACGCATACGGCCAACCATTCTAATTAATTCTGGGTGTAAACCGTGGATACCTAAATCGATTACCGTACGTTCACCAATTTCGATGATCTCATCTTCGATTTGTTTCTTCGTTTTGGCTACAATTTCTTCGATACGAGCTGGGTGGATACGACCATCGGTTACCAAACGGTGTAAAGCCAAGCGAGCAATCTCTCTTCTTACCGGATCGAAACCTGAAAGGATAATCGCCTCAGGCGTATCATCAACAATAATTTCGATACCCGTAGCTGCCTCTAAAGCACGAATGTTACGACCTTCCCTACCAATTACACGGCCTTTAATTTCGTCATTATCAATGTGGAAAATAGAAACCGAATTTTCAATTGCTGCTTCTGCTGCCGTACGCTGAATAGTTTGGATTACTACTTTTTTAGCCTCTTTACTAGCAGTTAATTTCGCTTCGTCAACAATATCTTTTACTTGCATTAAAGCTTGCGAACGAGCTTCGGCTTTCATGTTTTCTACCAATTGGTTTTTAGCTTCTTCAGCACTTAAACCTGCAATAGTTTCTAATTGTTGTACGTGTTGATTTTTAATTGCATCTACTTCTTCCTGTTTTTTAACAGCCAAAGCAGTTTGCTTTTCTAAAATATCTTTTTGCTTATCTAATTCTTGCTCTTTTCTGTTGGCATTCTCTAACTTCGAGTTTAAAGATTGCTCTTTTTGTTTAATACTGTTTTCGCGTTGCGCAACCTCACTATTTCTAGTTTGAACTTGCTGTTCGTGTTCTGCTTTTAATTGTAAAAACTTCTCTTTAGCCTCTAACAATTTATTTTTCTTTAAAATTTCAGCATTGTTCTCTGCCTCTTTTAATATTTTCTTCGCTTTTGTCTGCGCTGCAATTTCCTGCTGTTTCAACAGATTACGCAGCAGGTACCTGCCAACTACTACACCAACAATTAAGCTGGCGAGCATGCATCCTACTATTCCTAATATTTCCATTTATTTATTGTTTGTTTTAATTGTAATAGAGCTATCGTAAACGATGGTTCCATTTATTTATTATTTGTATATGTCGATGGCGCTCTGCACCATCTGGTTTGTATATAAAAAAAGCCGTTACTAAATTATTATGTTCCAAGCACGCCATTGCAGCAATTAAAAGAAACATAAAAATTTAGCCACGGCCAAATTTATAGCTATAGAAAACCCTTTAAAATATCAAAAGGGCATAAAGAACATTTTATTTCGAGAAAAACCCGTTCAATAAACTATCTAACTCCTCAACTTTATCAGCAACTGTTGTGTCTTGGTGCTGTACCTTATGCTCTGCTTTTAAAACAGCTGTAGCATAATGCAACACCGCCATAGACAACAAATCTTGCTTATCTCTAACCGCATAATTTTCTTGGTAGTCTTTTATGCGCTCGTTGATA
Source organism: Pedobacter sp. SL55 (assembly GCF_026625705.1). NCBI lineage: Bacteria > Pseudomonadati > Bacteroidota > Sphingobacteriia > Sphingobacteriales > Sphingobacteriaceae > Pedobacter > Pedobacter sp. SL55. The sequence goes on from NZ_CP113059.1 coordinate 230,369, forward strand.
ATTTTTGCCGCCCTTCTCACAATTTCTTCTTCTTCCATGCTTACCTTTAGAGGGTAAATACGGTCGGCGATAGTTATTTTAATCGAGATTTCTCCCATTTTTTTAGCTTTGTTTCAATTAATCTGCTTGCTTATTTTTTAAGCAATGTCACACACTTATCAATTTCACGCACAAATTCGTTAATTTTTTGCTTTATATCAAGTGTCTTTTCACTTGTTCCTTCAATGCTCTTTGCCAATTTGAGCACTCTAATCTTTTCATCTAGCTCTAAATGAGCATTTTTAGCCCTATCTAATGCTTGTTTTTGTTGCTGATTTTCGGCTTTCAATAATTGATTTTCTTCCTGTAAAGCATTGCAAAGCTCAATTAATCGAGCCGTTTTTTGCATTACGTTATTAAGTTGATCAGCTACAGCAGCCATCTTTTATTTAATTTTTAATTAGTAAATGTTAAATGAGAGAATGTTTTCGGTATATCGCCCTAAAACTTTCAACTCTAAACTTTCTACTTTAAACTTAATTTATCTTATTTCTGCTTTTGCAGTTTGCGCTAAGTTAGCAATAATCTTTTGCATAATGCTATCTATCTGTTTATCAGTCAAAGTTTGCTCTTCATCTTGTAAAGTGAAGTTTAAAGCATAAGATTTTTTACCTTCCGGCAATTTATCGCCTTGATAAACGTCAAACACTTGCACATTTTTAACCAATTTCTTTTCAGATTTGAAAGCAATAGTCTTTAATTCATCAAAAGTTACCGCCTGATCCACTAATAATGACAAATCTCTTCTTACCGCAGGATATTTTGGCACTTCTTTATTAATGATTTTGTTTTTTTTCAAGGCATCCAATACAAAAGCCCAATCAAAATCGGCGTAGAACACATCTTGTTTTAAACCAGCAGCTTTTTTATCAGCATTAGTTGTTGCACCAAAACTTACCAAAGTTTTATCGCCTCTAAAATATTTTAAGCCATAGGCAAAGTTATCGTCTTTCACTTCCCCCGTTTGGAAACTCGAAAGACCCAAGCGTTTTACTACCGCATCTACGGCAGCTTTTAAGTTATAAAAAGTTGATGATGTAGATTGGTGGTTCCATTGCTCACTTTGTTTGGCACCACTCAAAACAATCAGTAAACGAGGTCGCTCTACATATTTACCCTCAATTAAGTGGTAAGTCTTACCGAACTCGTAAAATTTAATATCAGAGTTTTTACGGTTGATGTTGTAAGCCACACTTTCTAAAGCTGGCTGCAACAAACTTTGGCGCATGGCATTCAAATCAGAACTCAATGGGTTTAAAATCTGAACTGCTTCTTCCTCATTTTTAGAGTTAGCCAAACGAGTTAACGAGTTGCACCAGATTTCTACAAAACCATTTGCTGTGAGCATGTCAGCTACCAAATTTTGGATATTTTCTTTATTTGGCTTAACTGTATAGGCCAACGAAGCATTTACTTTCGATGGAATTTCAATGTTATCGTAACCATAGATACGTAAAACCTCTTCAGTGATATCACACTCACGAGTTACATCTACTTTATAAGCAGGCACTAATAAATCCAACCCTTCGGCATTTTCTTTAGCAATGCTGATGCCAAGGGAAGTAATGATTTCTTTAATTTCTGTAGCCGGAATGTCCTTACCAATTAAATCAACAATGTTCTGATATTTAACTGGAACTTCAAATGGTTGCGCCTTTGTTGGATAAATATCAGAAACTGATGAAGAGATTTTGCCACCGGCAACTTCTTTGATTAACAGAGCAGCTCTTTGCAAGGCCAAAATGGTAATTTCTGGATCTGTACCACGTTCAAAACGGAAAGACGCATCTGTTTTTAAACCGTGTCTCTTCGATGTTTTACGCACAGAAACTGCATTAAAATAAGCACTTTCTAAAAATACGTTGGTGGTTTGCTCGGTTACTCCCGAACCAATTCCGCCGAAAACACCTGCAATACACAGCGGTTTTTCCGCATCACAAATCATTAAATCTTCGGCAGAAAGTTTACGTTCTACCTCATCTAAAGTTACAAATGGCGTACCTTCAGCACATGTCTTAACAATGATTTTATTTCCTGCAATTTGATCTGCATCAAAAGCATGTAAAGGTTGCCCTAACTCGTGCAGCACGTAATTGGTTACATCTACTATATTATTAATTGGACGAACGCCAATTACTTTCAATTTATCTTTTAGCCAATCCGGAGATGGCTTTACGGTAACACCGCTAATGCTCACACTACTATAACGAGGACAAGCAGCTGTAGCTTCTACCTCTACTGCGATGTTTAAGTTTTGGTTCTCGGTCTTGAAAGCACTTACATCTGGCAATTCGTAACTGGTGCGCAAATAAGCTGCTAAATCTCTAGCTACCCCCAAGTGAGAAGCTGCATCGGCACGGTTTGGTGTCAACCCAATTTCGAATAGATAATCATCATCTACATTGAAATATCTTTTAGCTTCTAAGCCTACGGGTGCATCTTCTGGCAATACCATGATACCAGCATGTGAATTGCCTAAACCAATTTCATCTTCGGCACAAATCATTCCTTCAGAAACTTCGCCTCTAATCTTCGATTTGTTGATTTTAAAAGGTTTGCCTTCGTTTGGATGAACCGTAGTACCTACCACAGCAACTACAACTTTTTGTCGGGCAGCTACGTTTGGGGCGCCACAAACAATTTGCAGCAATTCCGGCCCACCAACATTTACTTTGGTAACGCTCAATCTATCTGCATTTGGGTGCTGCACTCGCTCTTCCACATATCCAATTACCAAACCTTCCAATCCACCAGGAATGGTTTGCACTTTCTCCAAGCTTTCTACTTCTAAACCGATATTGGTTAAGATTAGCGACAATTCTTGAGGAGTTTTATCCGTTTTTAATATTTGTTTAAGCCAGCTGTATGATATTTTCATCTATTTAGATTTGAGATATGAGATATGAGATATGCGACTATTGTCCAAATCCTACCTCAAGCACAATAAAGCGCAAAGATATTATTTATAAAGGTAAAGGAGAAGAATTAAGACTTACGAAGTTGATTAAACTTCGCAAGTCTTACCGAATAAAATTATATCTCCCTTTCTTAAGCTAGAGAAAGCTTACGTTAAGGAAGATTAGAGCCTAAAAAAACAATTTCGCAAAAACAGGCAAATGATCTGAAAATACTTTTGATCTTTGCTATCTGAAAGCACTGCATATTTGCGAACATTAAAACCTTTATTCACAAAGATATAATCGATCCTATTCTTAAGTGGGCTATTAAAATCGAAGCCGTTAAAAGTCCCCTCTGGGCCATAAGGAGGCTCTACTGAAATTTCCTTACTATCGCTCAAGAAAGATTTAATGGTAGCAATAGCTTCAGTTTCTGGAGTCACGTTTAAATCGCCAGTGTAAATTACTGGAAGTTCAGGGGCAATCTCTTGAATTTTCTGCTTAATTAACTTTGCAGATTCTATTCTTGCCTGCACACCAACATGGTCGTAGTGTGTGTTAAAAACCAAAAATTCTTTTTTGTTCAATTTATCGTGTAATCTTACCCAAGTACAAACACGGTTAAATTGGGCATCCCAACCTTTACTTGGTACACCTGGCGTTTGCGACAACCAAAAAACGCCACCATCTTTCTTGGTAAATCTATTTTTGTTGTAGTAAATTGGCGAAAATTCTCCTTTACGTTTGCCATCATCTCTACCTGCGCCTACCGCTTCGAAATCAGAATTTTCTAAGAGAAAATCGTATTGTTCTGCCAAAGCTTCCTGCGTACACAAAATATCAGTATCGTGAAAATTCACTAATGCTTTCACATTATCTTTTCTTTTAGACCAAGCATTAACTCCATCTTTCTCGGTGGCGTACCTTATGTTGTAGGTCATTACATTAATAGCTTGATTTTTTTGGGCCTGAACTTGAAAGCCCATAACCATTAGCAACAGCGCTACGATAATTCTTTTCATATCATTTAATTTTACCTCAAATGTAAAGAATAGAAATTAAGCGAAAGTAAAATCTATCATACTTTAAACATAACTTTCATCCGCTAGACTTAAGAAAGTATCGTTGTAAACAATCAAATGATCGTACACTTCAATCTCCATCATTTTGCCAAGCTCCATCAATTTTTTGGTAATACTCACATCGGCATCGCTTGGTTTTAAACTACCAGAGGGATGGTTATGCACCAAAACCACCGAAGCGGCACCATGTTCTAGTGCAATTTTAAAAATTATTTTTGGGTCTACTACCGTACCTGCTTGGCCACCTTTACTCACAAAATACTTTCCAATTAAGGCATTTGCTCGGTTCAATAACAACAGCCAAAATTCTTCATGTGGCAAATCTGCCAAATCAGCTTTTATAGCTCTATGAGCATCTATAGAAGATTTTATTTTTTGAACTTCTGTTGGTTCGGCGTCTTTTCTTCTCCGGCCTAATTCTAAAGCAGCAACAATGGTAATAGCTTTAGCTTCGCCAATACCTTTAAATTTAGATAGTTCTTTAACGCCCAGCTGCGCTAGCTTGTGGAGATCATTTTGGCACGAGCCTAAAATACGCTTACTTAAATCAACAGCAGTTTCGTTTCTGCTGCCAGAACCAATTAGTATGGCAATAAGTTCGGCATCGGTAAGCTGCCGCCTACCTTGTTGTAGGAGTTTTTCTCTAGGACGATCGGCTTCCGCCCAAGCTTTAATGCCGAGTTTATTTTCGTAGATAGACATAGGTGTAGAATTTAAACAAAAAAACGGCATCATCTTACGATGATACCGTTCTAAATATCGTTTAAAAATGCGACTATTTCAAAGTGTTAACGAACTTCGTTAATTTTGCTTTATTGTTAGAAGCTTTGTTTTTGTGAATTACGTTTTTCTTAGCTAAACGATCTAACATAGAAATTACTTTAGGAAGCAATTCTAATCCTGTTTTTTTATCTTCAGCAGCACGCAATCTTTTGATAAATGTACGTGTAGTTTTAGCTTGATACCTGTTACGTAGACGTTTTGCAGCGTTTGCTCTAATTCTTTTTAATGCTGATTTATGATTTGCCATTGTTTAGCCTTTTAATATCTTCTGTGTTTTATTTTCGGACTGCAAATATAGAGGTAATATTTTTAAATGCAAAATGGATTTAAAAATATTTTTTCATCTAACGATTTAAGCACGAAGCTTTTGAAGCACAACATTGATAGCTAGGCATTATTTTTCGATTAAATTAGGTTTTTTGGCTCAAAATTAGCTCGAAAAGCCTTAAAATATTATTTTTGAAAAAAACACAAAACGCAGTGAAGAAACGTATAGCCATTTTTGCTTCAGGATCAGGATCAAACGCTCAAAAGATAATGGAGCATTTTAAACGTAGTACAGAGGCAGAAATTGCCCTCGTGTTAACCAACAATCCAGAATCTTACGTACTACAAAGAGCTGATAGTTTCGAAATCCCCTCGCATATTTTTGATAGAAATGAGTTTTATCAAACTGATGAGGTTTTAGACTTGCTGAAAAATCTAGATATTGATCTAATTGTATTGGCTGGTTTTCTTTGGCTCATCCCCCAAAATTTATTAAAAGAATATCCTGGCCGCATCATTAATATCCATCCATCTCTTTTACCTAAACATGGCGGCAAGGGAATGTATGGCGACCGTGTGCACCAAGCGGTAATGGCGGCTGGCGACACAGAAGGCGGTATTACTATCCACTATGTGAACGAAAATTATGATGAAGGCGAATTCATTTATCAAGCTAAATATAGGATAGAAAAAGACGACAATTTAGAAATGATTAAATTTAAAGGCCAACAGCTAGAGCATTTGCACTATCCAAAAATTGTTGAAACGCTGATTAAGAAAATTAAGAAATAGGGATTAGTAGGCAGTTTTCAGTTCTCGGTTTTCAAAAGTATAGACAGCCACTAATCTTGGCAGACCCTAACTTTTCGGACTTGCGGTCTCAAAACTCTCCGACTTAATAACTTCAAAAAAACTAAACATCTAAAAATCCAAACAACCTGTTTGCATAAACTCTAATTTTATTTAAAAAACCTCCTCTAAAAATCGTCTCATTTTCATACCTTTGCGGCTCAAAACAATACCCTCAAAATGAGCCAATCAGTAAAGATCAAAAACGCCTTAATTTCAGTTTATTATAAAGATGGTTTAGCACCATTAGTTGAGTACCTTGGCAAACAAGGTGTAGCCTTATATTCTACCGGTGGAACCGAGCAATTTATCAAAGACTTAAATGTTCCTGTTACCGCTGTAGAAGACTTAACTAGCTATCCTTCTATTTTAGGTGGACGTGTAAAAACTTTACACCCAAAAGTTTTCGGAGGCATTTTAAACCGCAGAAATTTAGCTGGCGATCAAGAGCAGATTGCTCAGTACGAAATCCCTGAAATTGATTTGGTAATTGTTGATCTTTATCCTTTTGAGGAAACCGTTAAGGGCGGTGGAACCGACGAAGAAATTATTGAGAAAATCGACATCGGCGGGATCTCTTTAATTAGAGCTGCTGCAAAGAACTTTAACGATGTAGTAATTATTGCATCGAAGGATGACTACTCAACTTTATTAGAACAACTACAAGAACAAAATGGCGCTACCACTTTAGCACAACGTAAGGCTTTCGCTAAAAAAGCTTTCCATACTTCTTCTCACTATGATACGGCTATCTTCAACTATTTCAACAGCGACGAGCCCTTAAATGTATTCAAAGAAAGCATTGCCAGTGCGCAAACTTTACGTTACGGAGAAAACCCTCATCAAAAAGGGACTTTCTACGGTAATTTAGATGAGATGTTCACGAAATTGAACGGAAAAGAGTTAAGCTACAATAATTTGGTTGACGTAGATGCAGCTGTAAGTCTAATCGACGAGTTCGAAGAACCTACTTTTGCAATTTTGAAACACACCAATGCTTGCGGTGTAGCTTCTAGAAGTACAGTTAAGCAAGCTTGGATTGATGCTTTGGCTTGCGATCCTGTTTCTGCTTTTGGTGGTGTTTTAATTACCAACAGAGAAGTTGATTTGGCAACTGCTGAAGAAATCAACAATTTATTTTTCGAGGTTTTGATTGCACCAAGCTATGAACAAGCTGCTGTAGATTTGTTCAAAGCGAAGAAAAACAGAGTAATCTTGAAACGTAATTACGTTGAATTGAACAAAAAACAATTCAAAACTTTATTGAACGGTGTAATTGAGCAGGACAAAGATTTAATTATCGAAGGTCCTGAGCAAATGACTGCTGTTACGGAAAAATTACCAACAGCACAAGAATTAAAAGACTTACACTTCGCTAATAAAATTGTAAAACACACTAAATCTAATACTATTGTTTTGGTTAAGGATGATGTTTTAATTGCAAGTGGTGTTGGTCAAACTTCGAGAGTTGATGCTTTGAGACAAGCGATTGAAAAAGCAGCTTCTTTTGGTTTCAGCACACAAGGTGCTGCTATGGCTTCTGATGCTTTCTTCCCTTTCCCTGATTGTGTGGAGATTGCTGCTGATGCTGGTATCACTTCAGTTTTACAACCAGGCGGTTCTATTAAGGATGCTGATTCTGTAGCAAAAGCTAACGAAAAAGGTATCGCAATGGTAACTACTGGCGTGAGACACTTTAAGCACTAGTTTAGGGGTCAGGGATTAGGAGTTAGGGATCAGTTTTGAAATTGCAGAAACTTAAACGTATCGTCATTGCGAGGAGGCACGACGAAGCAATCTCTAAACGAGCTACAAGGTTGTGAGTTTTTAGCGAAGACCTGGTTTATTAAACCCGATTGAAGCGGAAATACTTTTGGTTGAAGTTGATTTACGTGTCAGGCTGAGTTTATCGAAGCATTGTATGCGATGAAACAAATCCTTCGACAAGCTTAGGATGACAGAGGTTGTCAAAAAGATTACAGCGTAAAGCGGGACTGTCCTTAAAAAGCATTACTGGTTTTGATTTTCAAACAGAAAAAAGAAACTTAATATAATATTTTGTCTAATTTTACATTTAAGATATTAGACATTTTTGTTAATACATACAATAACATACCTTTTACATGGGATTATTTAACTGGTTTACGCAGGAAGTTGCCATTGACCTTGGCACTGCGAATACCCTTATTATACATAACGATAAAGTAGTTGTTGATGAGCCTTCTATTGTGGCTTTCGACAGATCGACAAATAAAATTATTGCTATTGGCCGCCAGGCGATGCAAATGGAGGGTAAAACCCACGATAACATTAGAACGGTTAGACCTTTGAAAGATGGTGTAATTGCAGATTTTAACGCTGCTGAAGCCATGATCAAAGGTATGATCCGTATGCTGAATGGCGGTAAAGGATGGATGTTCCCTTCTTTAAGGATGGTAATCTGTATTCCTTCTGGTATTACCGAGGTAGAGAAACGTGCGGTTAGAGACAGTGCCGAAATTGCCGGGGCAAAAGAGGTTTACTTGATCCACGAGCCAATGGCTGCTGCTGTAGGTATTGGTATTGATGTGGAAGAACCGATGGGAAACATGATTATCGATATTGGTGGTGGTACTACTGAAATTGCGGTGATTGCACTTTCGGGTATTGTTTGCGATCAATCTATCCGTGTGGCTGGAGATAACTTCGACTCGGATATCGTAAACTACATCCGTCGTCAGCATAACATTATGATTGGTGACCGTACTGCGGAGAAAATTAAAATTGAAGTTGGTGCTGCTTTGCCAGAATTGAGCGATCCACCTGCTGATTTTGCTGTACAAGGTAGAGATTTAATGACTGGCGTACCTAAACAAATTACTGTTTCATACACTGAAATTGCACACTGTTTAGATAAATCGATCTCTAAAATTGAGGAAGCGATTTTGAAAGCTTTGGAGATTACTCCTCCAGAACTTTCTGCTGATATTTACCAAACTGGTATTTATTTAACTGGCGGTGGTGCTTTGTTAAGAGGCTTGGATAAACGTGTAGCTGCAAAAACTAAATTGCCTGTTCACGTTGCCGAAGATCCATTACGTGCGGTAGTACGCGGTACTGGTATCGCCTTGAAAAACATTGGAAATTATAAATTCTTAATGCAATAAGGGGATTTACGAGTGTAGATTTTAGATTTACGATTGATGAATAGCGAAACCTTAAAAGCAAGAACTAAAGCATATTCGATATCAATTGCCAAATTAATAATCGAGCTTCCCCATAATGTGATAAATAAGAATTATTCAAATCAGTTGATTAGGTGCTCAAGCTCTGTTGGAGCAAACTATAGAGCCGCCTGCAGAGCTAAATCGACAGCTGATTTTTTGAATAAACTTAAAATTGTTGAAGAAGAACTAGATGAGACGATGTTCTTTCTTGAATTATTAGCAGAATTTAACACGGACAAAAAACAAGTTATCCAAGAAAATTGGCGAGAGGCAAACGAATTACTGTCCATTGTGGTATCTTCGATAGTTACTATTCGCAAGAAAGGTCAAAAGTTGTAAATTAATCGTAAATCGTAACTCTAAAATCGTAAATCAAAATGCGTAACCTTTGGATTTTTCTTAGCAGATACAACGCATTTTTCTTTTTTATCATCTTTTTTACCGTTGGAATTATTTTAACGATTAGAAATAATGTGTACCAACGAAGCGTTACTTTTAGCTCTACCAATGAAGTTGTAGGCACTGCCTATAAGCGACTAAACGTAATTAAGCGCTACTTAAACTTGGTGCAAGTGAATGATAGCTTAGCGGCAGAAAACGCAGCTTTAAAAACACAATTGCTTGCCTTAAATGAGATTGATAGTACCCAAGTTACCAAAGTAAAAGATAGCATTAACCACCAACAATACACCTTAATTGCAGCTAAGGTTTTCAAAAACTCAGTTACCTTAACCAACAACATCATCACTATCAACAAAGGTGCTAAAGATGGCATCTTGAAAGACATGGCAGTAATTTCTCCAAATAAAGGTGTAGTTGGTTTTGTGCAAAATGTGTCTGAAAATTTTGCGACTATACGCCCGCTGTTAAATCAAGAAACAGCAATTAGTGTGGTGCTTAAAAAAGACAATGCTTTTGGTAGTTTGGTTTGGGGCGATGATAATTTCGATTATCGCAAAGCCTACGTTAAAGAAATCCCTAATCATTACAAAGTTAAAGTGGGCGATACAATTATTACCTCTGGCTCGGGTGGTTTCCCAAGAGGAATAGAGGTGGGCAAAGTAACAAACACAAGTGTAAGTACAGGCGATAGTTTTATGACTTTGGAAGTTACTTTGTTCAACAATTTTAGTACGTTACAATTTGTTTATGTAGTTAAAGATAAATTTGCAGAAGAAGTAAAATCTTTACAACCAGAAGTGAAAAATGAACAGTAGAGCTATATTGATAAATATTTTTAGGTGGATTGTGCTCTTGTTTGTACAGATTTTTCTGTTGCGTAACATGGCATTCTATAACCTCTCTACCCCGTTCATTTATGTACTATTTATTTTAGTGCTACCTTTTCATATCCCAAACCTTTTACTCTATGTAATTGCATTTATTACAGGCCTAACCCTAGATACTTTTTACGATACTTTGGGCGTACATACGAGTGCCTGTATCGCTTTAGCTTTTGTGAGAATTCTTTTCATCTCTGTGAGTTTAAACAGAGAAGCTATTGATGAGCCAGAGCCTTCTTTAGGAAATATGGGCTTTAGGTGGTTTTCTTTATATGCAGTATTGTGTATTTTTGTTCATCATGTTGTATTGTTTTTTCTAGAAGCTTTTAAACTTACATCAATAACTTATACCTTAGGAAGAACTTTATTGAGCGTGGTATTTACATTATTTACTGTGTTATTGGTAGAGTTTATCTTCCATAACAGAAAATCGGCTTAATGAACCAACTGTTTAATAGAAAATATATTATACAAGGCTTATTTGTATTACTTGCACTAATTTTGTTAGGCAGGCTTTTCTATATACAGGTGGCTAGCGATAAATATTTCTTAGACGCAAACAACAACGCACTTCGTAAAAAATTCATCTATCCAGCCCGTGGCGTAATTACCGACAGAAATGGCAAGGTACTGGCCCAAAACCAACCTACATACGATTTAATGGTAACGCCAAACGAAGTTGTACCTTTTGATACGCTATCTTTGTGCAATATCATAGGCATTACGATGGAAGATTTCCGCAAGAAATTCCACAAAGCGGTTGTGCAATCAAAATATCAGGCTTCCATATTTCAAAAATTACTTTCGATACAAACCTATGCCACCCTGCAAGAGCGTATGGCAAATTACAAAGGGTTTGAAGTACAGAAAAGAACTATCCGTTATTATCCAGATAGTATAGGCGGACAGCTTTTAGGCTACATCAAAGAAGTAAACCAAACAGAAATTGAAAGACACCGAGGCTATTACAAACCTGGTGATTACATTGGAAAATCTGGTATAGAAAGACAATATGAAACCGACTTACGCGGAACAAAAGGTGTAAGAAACATGCTTTATAATGTTCGTAATGTAGCTCAAGGAAGTTACGCCGACGGGAAGTTCGATTCTCTAGCTATCGCAGGCGAACAGCTTACCACCACTATCGATGTAGAAATACAAAAATTAGGAGAACAGCTGTTAAACAACAAAGTAGGAAGTATTGTGGCTATAGAACCTGCAACAGGAGAAATATTAGCATTTGTGAGCAGTCCGGGTTACGATCCAAATTTGATGGTAGGTAGCGAAAGTGGCAACAATTACATGAAGATTTTTTCCAATCCTTATCGTCCTTTTTTTATCAGACCAATTAAGGGTAGATATTCTCCAGGCTCTGCGTTTAAACCACTTAGTGCTTTAATAGCGCTACAGGAAGGAGTCATTAATGAGAATACTACATTTAACTGCCCAGGCTATTATCAGGTTGGAAGAACAAGGTTTAAGTGTGAGCACATTGATGGGAATGTGGCTTTAAGACGAGGTATTGCTAGGTCTTGCAACACGTATTTTTGGAGTCTTTTCGTAAAAGAAATGACTAAAAAGGGCAGGAAAAATCAGCATAAGGCCTATGATGAATGGCAAGAAAAAGTACGTAAGTTCGGGATTGGCGATACTTTAGGTATAGACTATCCTGGTGAAAGAGGTTATAAATTATTTTCTTCGGAAGATTATACTAAACGCTATAGTAAATACTGGAGTTACGGTACTATTTTGTCAGTCGGCATTGGCCAGGGAGAGATTACGACCACCCCATTGCAAATGGCCAACATCATGGCTATTATTGCCAATAGAGGCTATTATATCAAACCGCATTTAGTAAAAGGAATTGGAAGCGATAAACATATCGATCCAAAATATAAAGAAAAACACTATGTAGGTGTAGACGCCAAACATTTCGGACCAGTAATCGACGGAATGCAAGATGCGGTAAATAGTCAAATTGGAACTGCAAAAGAATCTATGATACCAAATATCTTGATGTGTGGTAAAACTGGTACTGTACAAAACTCACATGGTAAAAACCACTCGGTTTTCATTGGCTTTGCTCCTCGCGACAATCCAAAAATTGCTATTGCAGTAATCGTAGAAAACGGTGGCTATGGGGGTGCTTATGCTGCTCCGATCGCCAGTTTCATTACCGAAAAGTATTTAACCGATAGCTTGAAAGGTAGAAGAATTAATGGTGCAACCATTGAGCAGTACAAGGCTGACAATTTACTTCCAGTTTTAAAAGATAAAATTCCTAAACAGAAACCTAAGGTAGACACCAGCAAAGTAGATACTACTAAAAAAACTGTTCCTTTAAAAACTGCCGCAATCAAAAATCCATTTAATAAAACAGCAGTAGCACCAAAGAACAATGCAACAACAGAATAATAGATTTTTCTTTAATGTTGATTGGGTCACTATATTGATTTATGTGGCTTTGTGCGCTGTTGGTTTCATCAATATTTTTTCTGTACAATACAAACCAGACATCAGCAGTGCTTTTAGCTTCTCTGCAGAGTATGGTAAGCAATTGATTTTCATTATTACAGGTTTAATTTTAGGCTTATCCATCCTTTTACTAGATTCTAAATTTTTCAGCGTATTTGCGCCAATAGTTTATGGTATAACTATCATTTTATTAATGGCAGTTTTGGTGGTTGGTAGAAATGTTGGTGGTAACCAAGCATGGATTCCTCTCGGCTCTTTCCGCTTACAACCTTCCGAATTTGCTAAATTTGGCACAGCCTTATTATTAGCTAGGTATATCAGTTCTTTTAATCCTAAGCTAAACACTTTCAAGCCAATTTTAATTTCTTTAGCAATCGTTGGATTGCCAATGGCTTTAATTATGCTTCAACCAGATGCTGGTTCTATGCTAGTGTTTTTATCATTCATGTTTCCTTTATACCGAGAAGGTTTGCCTGGAAACCTGTTGATTATCTTTTGGGGTGCCGTATTGTTATTTATCCTCAATTTATTCATTACACCTACAGTACTCATCATTTCCATCTTAATTGTTGGAGGATTGTTTGCCTACAACGTTAGAAAGAAGCTTCAAAAAGTAATTAATGTAGGTATCATTACAATAATTGCAATTTGCTATTTGTTTGTTGCCAAGTATTTGTTTGAAAATGTTTTAAAGCCCCACCAGCGTACACGTATTGAGCTAATTTTAGGTTTAACTAGTGATAACAGAGGGGCTGGCTACAACGTAATACAATCTAAAATTGCGATAGGGGCGGGACAGCTTACCGGGCGAGGTTACTTAGAAGGCACACAAACCAAATACGATTATGTACCAGCACAAAGTACAGATTTCATTTTCTCAACTATTGGCGAAGAATGGGGCTTTATTGGCTGTTTTGTAGTGATTGGACTTTATTGTTTCCTTTTGTTACGCATTATAAACATGGCCGAACGACAGCGATCTGTTTTTTCGAGAGTTTACGGCTACAGCATTGCCTGTATCCTATTTTTCCACGTATTTATTAATATTGGAATGACGATAGGAATTATGCCTGTAATTGGTATTCCGCTGCCATTTATTAGTTATGGAGGCTCTTCTTTGTGGAGCTTTACGATATTGCTATTTATCTTTTTGAAATTGGATTCTAATAGGATGGGTTTTATTTAAAACGTTGTAGGTTATAAGTTTTACGTAGCATATTTCAAAACTTATAACGTACTACTTAAAACCTAAAACCCTTAGTCTCTAAACCTTTTATTCAGCAACAAATAAAACTTATCTACAGTTGCTTGTTTATCGGCCCAGTTATTTTTCACAGCGTAATTTTTTTGAAAGAAATTATCTGCGGCATCGAAGTTTGGCATTTTGTTAGCGATGTCGATTGCTTCTGCATAAGCTAAATTATAACCATTAAACAAGTCTTTTATATAAAGTAATTTATCATTAAGATTAATGGCAGCTTTTAAATCTGTAACAACAGCGCCAGAAGTTTCATTTAACCTCGAACTCGTGTTTTTACCAGCTAACAAATCATTTAATGTAGGCTGATATTTAGTAGTTTCTACCACTATCTTATTCAATTCTACCGTGGGGGCAACCTTATCCTCTGCTACAGGCTCAATAACTTTTGGCACCTCTATTTTCTCGGTTGCCTCTTCGTGCTGCACCAAGAAAGGCTCTGGCCCAACTTCATCTTCTTCTAGCTCTTCGGGATCGCGAATTAAATTTTCTTTTACTTTTTTCTTTTGTTCTAAAATAAGTTCTTCCTCTTTACTCAAAGGTCTATCAAACAATTGTTCGGTAGTTTTTTCTTCAAAATCAAATTTATCATCTTCATTAAAATCGTCTTTATTAAGGATAAACTCGAAAGTTTGAGTAGGCTCAGAATCTAACCTAAAAATTTCTTTTTCTACTTCTTTAACTACAGGCGTCTCAAAATCAAAAACAGTTTCTGGCGCTTCTTCTTCGGGTAATATTATTGAAACAGGGTCTATAATTTCTTCTTCTTCTGCCAGATTAGCAAAAGTAATGGCTTCTACCTGTTGTATATCTTTAAGCTCGTCGCTTATTTCTTCGTCAACTATAGGCTCATTTATGGTTTCGTTAACTACTGCAGGTATAGCAGCTACTTGTAAAGGCAAGTTTAATTTTTTAATAATCTGGATATGATCTGTTAAGAAACTGGCATTTGCCAAAAACAGTTCCAATTCTAGTTCGGTTAACTGCTCGGGATTTTGAGATAAAAATTGGTACTGTTCGTTTAGTTCGCTAAGTATATTTCCTAATTTCTTGAAAAGAGCTTCTTGCTTCATCTGCTGTGTTATTTTTAATATTTATACCGAGGAAAAGCCCAAAATGCTTCAACAATTATTAAACGCTATTGTTGTAACGAAAGTTTTGGCTTTTTATGTTAGTAAAAACAATCAAAAATACTATAAAAATCTGTTAGTATTTATTTTAGATGAATATATCTTGGTGTGGTTGAGGCTAGAACGACAGTTTGCTTTGATATACCTAGTGATGATATTGTATATCAAATCAAATTTATCTAAGTTTGGTTAAAAATACCTTTACCATGTTATTTAGCGAGCAAAATTTTAGACGGGGAGAATTTAGTGGCAGTATAGAAGTAATTTGCGGTTCTATGTTTTCTGGAAAAACCGAAGAACTCATTAGAAGGCTAAAAAGAGCGCAGATTGCTAAGCTAAATGTAGAGATTTTTAAACCTAAAACAGATACTCGCTATGATGAAATGGCGGTGGTATCTCATGATAAAAACACCATCCCATCAACCCCTGTAGATCACTCTTCTGCTATTCTGTTGCTTGGCACAAATACACAAGTAGTGGGCATTGATGAAGCACAGTTTTTTGACGAAGGCCTAGCTGAGGTTTGCAATGTTTTGGCCAGTAAAGGCATTAGGGTTATTGTTGCAGGTTTAGACATGGATTTTTTGGGCAAACCTTTTGGGCCAATGCCTGCGTTAATGGCTATTGCCGAACACGTAACCAAAGTAAACGCGGTTTGTATGCAATGTGGCAGCCCAGCGGTATATTCTTACCGTACCGCAGCAAGCGAAAACAGAGTGCTTTTAGGAGAAAAAGATAGTTACGAACCTCGCTGCAGGGCTTGTTTTAACCACTAGGATTAGTTAATTAGCAAATGTGATGATTTGATGATGACCTACATTATCGATTAACCAGTTTAATAACTAAAAGTCCGGCAAGTCAGATGTCCGAAGGCATTACCTTTAACAAATAGCCAAAAGTTATTTCGACAATTCGATAGCTATGAACCAATAACTAATGAACTAGTGAACGAATTATCTCGCCACCACCATTTTCTTAGCTTGCTTAAAGTTGGGCGTAGTTAGCTTGTAAGTATATACGCCGCTGGCAAATGTACTTACATCTACATAAAATCGATAGCTGCCCGCTTCTAAAACACCTTTTGTTACCTTACTGATTTTTCTGCCCGTTATATCGTAAATATTGATATCTACTTCCGTTTTTTCGGGCAAATCTAAAGGTATATAAGTAAAGGTTTTAGCCTGATTTGGATAGTTCTGCTTTAAGGCATAAGTTACCGGAATACTACTTAGCCTATTGGCCAGTATTTCCTTATACTTCAGCTCTGCTGCACTGCCCATGGCAACTAACTCATTCAGATTATCGCCTGCTAAAAAAGCATAGGCTACTTTAATTGTTCCAGTTTTAGGGATATTATAAGGGCCGCTACCAAGGGTAAACATCACATCGTAACCGTTGGCGGTATCATAGCCTAAACCTTGGGCCTGTATGCCAGAAGTTAATGTTTTATATTTTTCGGCGACCGTAAAATTATTATCAGCCAAAAAACTATTGGCTATTTGATACGACATTGGATAATAAGCAGGTGCACCCGTTAAGTTCAACAAACGCACACCAGCATAAGGATATGATGCATTTTGCTTGGCATAAACATAAGCAATTTTGGCCACTGCATCGTATTGCGTGGCATTGGCAGAAGCTTCGTCTAAATCCCAATCGGTAAACAAACCCGTGTAAATATTTTGCAAATCGGTGTTGTTAGTGTTAGCAATCTCGTATTCTATAATTACATATTTATTATCGTTAGTAGAATTAAATGCCAAAGCCCTAGAAAGTATTTTTAGTCCTATCGGATTGGCACTTCCTGCATCGGTAAAAACACTGGTACCTTCAAAAGCAGCTACCGATGAAACAGACATTGCTGCCGTTTGCTGTCTTTTAAAATCTTCGCTAGCCTCAGTTTCTGCTCTGGCGTTGTTCATTACCTGTGTTTCGGATTTGCCAATAAGCAAGGCCGCTTCAAATAACATACTTTCCCCTTTGTAAAGAAAACCTAAACCTGCGGTAGCATTGGCTTTGCTGTAGCCTACCCTACCGTTTGAGGTAAGCGAAGTGCTAATTTGATTAACGGCAACATTTAAGTAATCTAAAGCTACTACGGTAGTAAAGCGTTCTGTGCTGGTATAAGTTCCATTATTTGCGGTATATCTTAAGGTAAAAACTACTTCGTGATTTTCTGGTGCATTAGCCAATACCCTAACTCTAACCGCAGCCAAACCAGTTTTAGTTTCTAGACTAGCTAAATTTCCTGCGCTGATATTTTGATCTAACACCTGTACAAAAGCACTATTGCTAGAGATATTTACAGTTAGTCCGGTTACCGGAATGAGGAAATTTTTTAGCGCAAACTGCAAGGCAATTTCTGTATTGGGTGCCCTATTACCCAAACTTTGATCGGTAATGGTCATATTCTGATAACGTACCGATGCAGCGTTTTCAGTAAGGGCTCGGTACACATTTAATCGCCCGCTGCCCAACAAGCCTGCATAATTGGTATTTTGGGCATCAACATCATCGGCAGCTGCCCTTAGTATTTCGCCTATTTGCAAACCGGTATAGTTTGGATATTTTGCTTTTAGTAAAGCTGCTGCGCTAGCTACCAAAGGTGCAGCCATAGAAGTGCCAGATTTAAAGCCATAGGTATTTCCGTAAATTGTATTATAAATTCCTTGTCCGGGAGCAGAAATATCTACATAAGTACCATAATTAGAGCCAGAAGCTTTGGTATCATTTGAGTTTAAATTAGCCACAGCAAGTACCCCATCAAAAGCGGCCGGGTAAATAGGAATGTCATCTCCCGAATTGCCAGCAGCAGCTACCACTAAGCAGCCTTTGCTAACGGCATAATCAATCATCTCTTGGCCAAACTGACCGCCGCCAACACCACCCCAAGAACAATTGATGATATGGGCACCTTTATCTGCAGCATACTTGATACCTTCGTAACCTTTGTAAATAGATCTCGGTGCATCATCAGCGCCAGCTTTTACAATTAATAACTTGGCATTTTGGGCAATAGAGGCTACCCCTAATCCATTATCTGTAACGGCACTGGCAATACCACTTACGTGCACACCGTGATCCGCTTCACTACTTTTTACATTAGGGTCGTTATCGCCAATCATGGTACTGGCAGAAGCACCACAGAAATCCCAACCGGCATAATTATCTACATACCCATCGCCATCGTCATCAATTCCATTTACTGGATCTGCTGTATTGTAATAAATATTTCCAGCTAAATCTTGGTGTGTAATTTCCGAACCAGAATCTACAATGGCAATTACCACTCCCGAAGAGTTTTTAAGTACATCCCACGCTTGTGGCGCTTTTAACTGTGTAAGATACGCCTGTGACCCGTAAGCTGCATCATTTGGGGTATACCAAGTGCTATGAATGTAACTAGGCTCTGCATATTCAATATTATCGGTCTGTAAAAGTGTATTAATTACCGTTTCTATATTGGCATTACCTTGATATTTTGCATGATAGTAGCGTTCGAAATGATAATTAACCCCATTATTAGCAAAGGTCTGATCTGATTTTGCATTTTGGTTGAAAACTGGTTCTAAAATGCTTAAAGAAATACCATTGGCACTTAGCTGTGCCGTTGTACTTTGTGTAGCTACATCTAACCTAGCACCACTTTTAAATTTGATAATTAGCGAATTGGGCAGATAGTCTTTTGTAGTTACGCCAGCTGGAAGTTTAAACTTAATTTTATTAGCCGGTGTTTGATCTGTAAATCCAAACAGGATGAATAAAAAGACAACTAAAAGGTATATTTTTCTCATGAAATTATAGCGTAAGGCTAAGTTACATAATATTTGATACCAAACCATAAGTTGCTTATGCGCCATTTGGCAAAGCCGATTTAAAAAACAAGTTAGAATGCTTAATTTTCAGAAACAAACTGGCGCTATAGCTTATGTCAGAGGTGGCTAAAAAGATGGCTGGATGTATGGTGGTGGTTTTACTGATTTAGATGGACATAAATGGAACGTTTTGTTCATGGATTTTAGTAAATTGAATTTTTAATTCGCCACAGATGCACAGATTTTTTTGATGAAAACCAACAACATCTTAAAAGATTGGTGTATCTGCAGCTAAAAACCAAAACCATGGTAAGAATATATTTTAAAATCGAAATTGATGCGCCAAAGGAAAAAGTATGTAACGTTCTTTTAGGCGAAACCACCTATCCACAGTGGACTGCTCCTTTTGCTGAAGGTTCTAGGGCAATAACCGATTGGCAAGTAGGTAGCAAAACTTTATTTGTAAATGCAGACGGCGACGGTATGATCTCGAAA
Organism: Pedobacter sp. SL55; assembly: GCF_026625705.1. Taxonomy (NCBI): domain Bacteria; kingdom Pseudomonadati; phylum Bacteroidota; class Sphingobacteriia; order Sphingobacteriales; family Sphingobacteriaceae; genus Pedobacter; species Pedobacter sp. SL55. The sequence continues at coordinate 249,948 of NZ_CP113059.1, forward strand.
ATTGCAGAGCATATTCCAAATGAGTACATTTCTATACATCATTTAGGGATGTATATGAAAGGAGTAGAAGATTACGAAAGCGAAGAAGTGAAGAAATGGGTTGGCGCTGTTGAAAGTTACAAGTTAAGCGCTAGAGATGGCAAATCTTTGTTAAGTATAGAAACCGACACTACTGAAGAGCACCAAGGTTATTTTGAAGAAACTTGGCCAAAGAAGGTTAAGGAGTTGGCAGAGGCTTAGGTTATATTATTGTTATTGCGAGATGGTTAGTTCTCATCAGCACCACATTCTCCTTCGTTTCGAAACGTAGCGCAGCGAAGTGAGAAATCTAATCAATTGCAAAATCTTGTCTTATACTAAAATAACAAGTCGTTAGATCTCTCCTCGTACCTCGTTCGAGATGACGGAATAAATAAAGATTACGAAAGAGGTGCAGCGAAGAAATTAAAATCAACTTTAACCATTATGCAAAAAGGTGGCTCCATCTACATACTCACCAACGTAAACCGCACAGTTCTATATATTGGGGTAACGTCCGATTTATTGTCGCGTTTGATAGCGCATAGGGAGAAGAAGTATCCAAAGTCTTTTACTGCGAAGTATGGCGCTGTCATCTGCATTTACTATGAAACATTTTTCAGCATAGAAGAAGCCATCGAACGCGAAAAAGAGATCAAAAAATGGCGAAGAGAAAAGAAAAACAACCTAATTAATTCTAAGAACCCATCTTGGAAAGATTTGTGGGATGAGGTAAAGGAGTGGTAGTTGCAAACATTTTCGCCGTCGTTTCGAAACGTAGCGCAGCGAAGTGAGAAATCTAATCAATTGCAAAATCATATCTTATACTAAAATCGCTAGATCTCTCCTCGTACCTCGTTCGAGATGACGGAAAAGAGCATAAAAAATCCCCCAAAGTGAACTTGGAGGATTTTTTCATTATATGATGACTAGGAACTAATCCCTAGACACTAATTCCTATTACCTGGATTACAAACTCGCCAAAGCATCATTTAAGGTAGCACTCGGGCGCATTGCTTTTGCAGCTAAATCATCATTTGGATGATAATAACCACCAATTTCTTGTGCTTTACCTTGTGCCTCTATCAGCTCTGCTGTAATTTTAGCTTCGTTTTCTACTAACGCTTTTGCTAATGGAGCAAACTTAGCAGCTAATTCTGCATCTTTTGTTTGTGCAGCCAAAGCCTCGGCCCAATACAGCGCTAAGTAAAAATGAGAACCACGGTTATCGATAGTTCCTAATTTTCTACCTGGAGATTTATCTGTAGCTAAGAATTTCGCATTAGCTTCGTCTAAAGCATCGGCTAAAACTTGTGCTTTTGCATTGTTTTGTGTTTGCGATAAGTGCTCTAAAGAAGCTTGCAATGCCAAGAACTCGCCCAATGAATCCCAACGCAGGTAACCTTCTTTTACAAACTGTTCTACGTGCTTAGGAGCAGAACCACCAGCACCGGTTTCGAACAAACCACCACCATTCATTAAAGGAACGATAGAAAGCATTTTAGCTGAGGTACCTAGTTCTAAAATTGGGAATAAATCTGTTAAATAATCACGTAATACGTTACCAGTAACCGAAATAGTATCTTCGCCTTTGCGTACACGCTCTAAGGTAAATTTGGTAGCTTCAATTGGCGATAGGATACGTAAATCTAAACCGTTGGTATCGTGATCTGCCAAATAGGTATTTATTTTCTTAATAATTTGTGCATCGTGTGCCCTGTTTTCATCTAACCAAAAAACAGCAGGCGTATTAGACAAACGAGCTCTATTTACTGCTAATTTTACCCAATCTTGTATAGGTGCATCTTTAGTTTGGCACATACGGAAAATATCGCCTGTTTCTACTGCCTGCTCAAAAAATACATTTCCAGCAGCATCGCTTACACGGATAGTTCCATTAGCAGCAGCTTGGAAAGTTTTATCGTGAGAACCATACTCTTCTGCTTTTTGTGCCATTAAACCCACGTTAGGAACCGAACCCATTGTAGTTGGATTAAAGGCACCATGTTTTTTACAATCATCGATAGTTGCGGTGTAAACGCCTGCATAGCATCTATCAGGAATAATTGCAATGGTATCTTGTTGTTTCCCATCTTTATCCCACATTTGGCCTGATGTACGGATCATTGCAGGCATAGAAGCATCTACAATTACATCAGAAGGAACATGCAAATTGGTAATGCCTTTATCAGAGTTTACCATGGCCAAAGCCGGACCGTTTGCAATTGCTGCATCAATAGCTGCTTTCACTTCTGCTTCTTGTGCGCTACCTGCAATTTTAGCGTAAACATCGCCCAAACCATTACGAGTATCAACTCCTAAAGTTTTGAAAAGATCAGCATATTTAGCAAAAACATCTGCAAAGTAAGCCTCTACAATAGCTCCGAAAATGATAGGATCTGAAACCTTCATCATGGTTGCTTTTAAGTGTGCCGAAAGCAATACGCCCGCATCTTTAGCTTCTTTGATGGCCCCGGCTACAAAAGCTTTCAACTTGGCAATGCTCAATACAGAGCTGTCAATTACTTCGCCTGCTTTTAAGTTAGCTAAACCTTTCAATTCGGTTACAGCGCCATCAGTAGCTACAAATTCAATCTTAAATTGTGTATCGTTTCCTATTGTTGTAGATTTTTCAGAACCATAGAAATCGCCTTCGCTCATGCTGGCTACGCTAGTTTTAGAATCAGAAGACCAAGCACCCATTGAGTGTGGATTTGCTTTTGCGTAGTTCTTTACCGCTTTTGGTGCTCTACGATCTGAGTTACCTTCGCGTAAAACTGGATTTACTGCCGAACCCAATACTTTTGAATATTTAGCTTTGATGGCTTTTTCTTCGTCGGTTTTAGCATCTTCTGGAAAGTTTGGCAAGGCAAAACCTTGAGCTTGTAACTCGGCGATGGCTTCTTTTAACTGTGGAATAGAAGCAGAAATATTAGGTAATTTAATGATATTAGCCTCTGGCGTAGTTGCCAATTGGCCAAGCTCTGTCAAGGCATCTCCAATTTTTTGGTCATCTTTCAAAAACTCAGGAAAGTTGGCTAAAATTCTTCCTGCTAAAGAGATATCCCTAGTTTCTACCTCAATACCTGCCGATGCTGTAAAAGCCTGCACGATAGGCAAAAATGAGTAAGTAGCCAACAATGGAGCCTCGTCTGTTTTAGTATAGATTATTTTTGATGAGTTTGACATGTGTTTTATTTTATGATGTTTGAAATAAGGATGTCCAAAAAAAGGACTGGTTTGATAAAATCGCCTAAAGATAAAATAAACAAGCGAATTTTATAACAGGCTTTTGTTATTTATACGTTAAAATAACCCGAAAACGTTAATTATTTAACCAGATAACTAAATAGGTTAGCGCATGAAAATTACAGATCCAGATGGAGAAAAGAAAAGTTAGTGGTCTAAACCCCAAGTCATCACTTCAATATTCCTTTATTTGAAAATAGCTGATTTCTGTTAGCGCTTATTATGATTTGGCTAAAGCCTCTAGCCTTACTCTATTTTACCCTTAGCTAAAGCCAAGGGCTAATGAACCTATCTCTTGCAATTTTGGTTAGTTATGGACTTAATGCCGCTTAGCCAAGGGCAATGAAAATATTGCTTATCATTCCCGTCGGTTTTAACCGACGGATATTCGATAAAATTCTGATTGGCTTTAGCCTAATTGTTTTAAAGAAGTTCTCGAACACAAATTAACGATCAATCTCTCGAATAACCGCTGTAACAATTTCACCATCTCTTCGTTCTAACAACAACCCAACAAACAAAAAATGAACAGAGAAGAATTATTGAAATCTAAATGGTTTAAACTCCTACTTCCTATTATTATTTTGGCTTTGGCTATAGGAATTTATCAAAATGGCTACGCTTTGGGGCAATGGCTGTATGCTAAATTACATCGTTAAGACAGACTTAGTTTCTTAAAATACCTACCTTTGCCTCATTATTTTTGAAGCAAAATTTTAAGCGATGTCTATTACCAACGAAGCCGAACTACAAGGAATGCAAAAAGCAAGCGAAGCAGTGGCCTTAACGCTAAAAGCGATGAAGGACTATGCAAAGGTGGGTATGAGCACTAAAGAGCTAGACGATTTTGGCGGTAAAATGTTGGAAGAATTTGGCGCTAAATCGGCACCCTTTCTTACTTACAATTTCCCGGGATATACTTGCATTAGCGTAAATAATGAGTTTTGCCATGGCATACCTACGGCACAACGAATTTTAAAGGAAGGCGATTTGATCAATATTGACGTGTCTGCCGAACTCAATTGCTTTTGGTCTGACAATGGTTGCTCTTTCGTACTCGGAGAGGATATTCATCAGCACCAAAAGTTAGTAAATGCATCGAAAGAAATTTTGCAAAAAGCCATTGCAAACATTAAAGGCGGTGTACGTATTTCGGATATTGGCCATCTCATAGAAACCGAAGCCAAAAAACGTGGCTACAAAGTGATTAAAAACCTAACGGGGCATGGCGTTGGCCGCAGCTTACACGAAGAACCACATGAAGTGGCGTGCTACAAAGACCGTTTTAATTTGACCCGCTTCAAAAAAAACTCAGTGGTGGCTATAGAAACCTTTATCTCTACTACTTCTACCATTGCCGAAACTTTAGCCGATGGCTGGACCATGGTAGGCAACCGAGGCGGCTACATGGCACAGCACGAACATACTATTATAGTTACTGATGGTAAACCTATTATTCTTACCGAAGCTAACGAAATTTGGGATTAGGGATTAGGAATTAGTGGCTAGGGATTAGGTATTAGTGTACAGTAATAAACTATTTCTTAGTTGAGGATGGTTATTGGTTTTCGATTGTTAACTGGCTTCGTTTTACCGCTGATTTTGCTGATTTACCAACTCACAACCGACACTCGTAACTCACAACTGCTCACTCTTTCAAATTCGCTTTAATAAACACCAATTGGTAATTAATGGCATCTGCCCAATATTTCCAAGTGTGCCCACCCGGGTTAGTAATAAACGTATGAGGGATGTTCTGATAGGTCAATTTTTCGTGCAGGGCTACGTTCACTTTGTAAAAAAAGTCTTCCGTTCCGCATTGCACAATTAAAGCCAACGAGTTTGGTGTTAGTAAATGGGTTAAATTAATTACCGAAGCATTATCCCACTGTGCGGGTTTTGCAGCATACGTACCTAACAACTTGGCCATATCCCAATTATTTGGAAAAGGCCTAATATCTACTCCACCACTCATACTGCCAGCTACACTAAACACATCTTGATGTTTAAACGCAAGATACAAAGCGCCATGCCCGCCCATGCTTAAACCTGTAATGGCACGGGCTTTTTTATCGGCAATGGTTTTGTAATTGTCATCGATCCATTTTACCAGCTCTTTGGCAATGTAAGTTTCATATTTAGAATTTGGTTGCTCTGGACTATCTAAATACCAACTGTTAAAGTTACCATCTGGACATACAATGATCAATTGGTGCTGATCTGCTAAATTTTTAATTGCCGGAACTGTAGTTACCCAATTGGCATAATTACCCGAATAACCGTGCAATAGATAAACCACCTGAAATTTACTTTTTTCCTTATAATTTGCCGGAGTGATAACCACTGCTTTAATCTCCTTTTTCATAGATGGGCTATACGTTTTAACGGTATCTACGTTTGCTGCAGCAGATTTTAAGGCAAATAATATAAAAAGGGCAAATAATATATTTTTCATCGTTAAGGACTTGTTAAAGTAACACATCGAATATAGGAATTCTTATTTAGTTTCCTCACTGGTAGCTTACGGTTGTTCTACAAATTGAAAAATGATAAATTTCGCAATGCGAATTAAAAACTATTGTACAATTTTTAATTATTTGTTTGCTTTAGGCTGTAGCTAACTATTTATTTCATACGTTCTGACCCCTCAAAAGGCTATCGTGTGGACACAAATATTAGTAAATTTCATTTTCCTTACGCTGTCCCCTCGGAGAGGCGGATGACGCCCTACTGAATTAGTATCCTAATTCACATTAATTTAATTGATTTTCAGCACTATAAAAATGTATTTACAGAACTGTTTTTTCTGCTTTGCTTCATAGCCTACTTTACCACTTAGCAAATGGTGTAATAGCCAAATTAGAATTTGCATATCTAACATCGTTAGTTACATTTTCGCCTACCCAATTGGGCAAAGTATAGCTTTCTTGCTCACTGTTCAGTTCAATTTCAGCAACAATAAGACCTTGGTTTAAACCCTCAAAAACATCGACTTCCCAAGTTTTACCATTATGCACAACATGATATCTTTTCTTTTCTATCAGTTGTGAGCAAAATTTATCCAACAATTCATTAGCGTCTAGCAACGGAATTTCGTATTCGAACTCTAATCTACTTGCACCAACGGCTTTTCCCTTAATGGTAAAATAGCCCTTATCTGCTTTTGTTCTCACACGAATGGTTTTATTGGGGTCGGTTTGCAGATAGCCTTGTCTAATTTCAACAAATTCGGCAGCTCCCAATTTATCCCATTCCGCTCGATCAACCAAATATTTATGTTCTATCTCTATTGCCATGATGAAACTTTTTTTAGGCCGAAGATAGCAATTCCATTTACCAATTTTTATCTGGCTTCTCGGCTCATCCTTCTAGTAAGCGTCTATGGTAATTAATTTGGCCTAGATGATAATTGAGGTGGCCCACTAAATGCACCATAAAATATTCTGTGGCAGTTATTTCCGGCAATACCACCAGCGGATAGTTCTTTTTTAAAATCCTCCTCTGTTAATAAGCTTAGCGAGTTTTTTATAATGATGATGGTATGTTCTAATTGGAAAACAAGCTCTGCTCTTTGTATATCTTTCTGCGAAAACTCTAGCTCCCGATTTCTTACAAAGTCTGTTTTTCCAATTTCTTTACCAATATAAGTATTCAAATTTCCGATGAGATGTAGCACCAAATTACCAGCCGAATTGGCAATTCCTGGCGCTATACGCCAAATATTTGCTTCGCTTTTGTAATGTTTCAGTTCAGTGATTACCCTATTTAAATCTCTCTCAAAAAGTGTTATTAAGGTTTCGTTTAGCATATTGATCCTGTTTATAATTTTCTGGCTTAAACGCTAATCAATATCAAATTTATCATCCTTTATAGCCTGCTTAAGTACGTAGAAAGTTACCCACCTACTAAAACAAATATAAAGACTTATGTATTTCAACGAGTCTAAAAAACAACAAGCTGCATTAAAATCTTCGTGCTTCTTTTTTAAAGTTTAATCTTGCTGGTACCTATTATTAAAACCATCAAGCACACTCACGGGTTATTTTTCGAGTTTAAAATCAGGCATCCAATTCTTAAAGATATTTTGAATTGTATAAGCTTTCACTTCTTTTTTGGTTAATTGTTTAGCCCATAAAACCCGTTTAGTTGTGTTAGCACCAATACCAGTATTTGCATATTCGGCATAATAGGTTGTTTTTTCTTTATTCGGAAACATTGGGTCGCCGGGCCAAGCATGCCAACCCTCGGCAACAATATGCTTGCCTAAACTACAGCCAATAAACACGGTTTTCGCAAACGGACGCCAAGGCCTACCTAAAAATACTTTTGTGGCGTTTGGCGTGGCAGTTAAATCGCAATCTAAAAACACAAAGCCAAACGTTTGCTCTTTGGTGGTAGACGCCGCCGTGATGTAAGAGTTAGCCAAACTTTTGATAATGCATTTACTAAACACGGCAGTAGCCTCGCCAAAAATAAAATCTGTGGTTCCGGTAATGGTGCAACCTTCAAAATAGTTCTTGCCATCTTTAGAAAGATACAAGGTGTCTTGATTTCCGAGGAAATTACAATTTCTTGCGGCGAATCTATCTGCCTCTACATTTAAAGCTACTGCCTGGCCTACTGGCCCCGCCGTATTTTCGATGGTTAAATTTTCGATGATACAATCGCTTGCCTGAACCAAAACTGTGTACGAGGTATAGGTACTATATTTGGTATTACCTGTAAAATCTGTAGTTGGATGCGGCTTTCCAGAATAATCGCCATTGCTGATGGTGGTGTTTTCTTTACTTTCTCCAATGAGGTGGATATATTTTTTCCACGCTGGGATCACTAATTTTTCGTTGTACGTACCTGCCTTAATACGGATGATTGCTTTAGACTGCATGTGATCGCGAACGGAATTAACCGCAGCTTGTATGGTTTTAAAATTTCCACTACCATCCTGAGCTACTATAATATCTTTAACTTGCTGGCCTCCAAATAAATTAATGGTTAAACCAACAGCAAAAAACAAACAAAGCATTTTAAATTTCATTATCTAAATACTTTTTTAAGGAAGGTATCAATATGGTTTACGGTTTGCGAAAACCAGGGTTGGTAAAGACAGAAAGAGTGTGGCGAATTTTCAAAAGTTACCACCTCTGTATAAACTCCTTTTTTATCCATTTTCTTTGTAAACTCATCACGTCCGGCGTGCATGCGTTCTACCGAACTATTTAAAAACAGAAAAGGAATATTATTTTTATCTGCATAAGTTAATGGCGATGCTTCTTCCCATAAATCTAGCCGTTCGGTTCGCGGATATCCCAACCACTTGGCCGAAGCGTTAATGCTTTCTTTGTTTTGGGTTTCCCAAGCTTCTTCATGCACAAAAGATAACGTTCCATCAATATCAATTACCGTAGCCACATCATTAGCGTATTTGGTATTGCCAAAATTGCCTGAAAGTTTCTGAACATCAGGGGTTAGCCCAACCAAAGCGGCGAGCTGTCCACCAGCAGAAAAACCGAGTATAGCTACCTTTGCTGTATCGATATTAAGTTTCTTTCCGTTTGCTTTTAACCATCGCACTGCGGCTTTTAAATCGTAAACCGCCGCTGGATAAAATGCTTCGGTAGATAAGCGATATTCTACTGTAAAACTAGCATACCCACGCTCAGCTAACTGTTGGGCCAACGGAATATGTTGGCTCCTATCGCCTGAGCGCCATCCACCGCCATGCACAATAAGTATTGCTGGAGTTTTAGCCGCTGGTTTCTTCGGCAAAAACGCATCTATTTTGAGTGGACGATTTCCTGCATCAGCGTAAGTTAGGTTTCTTTTTTCGATAACTTTTGGCGAAGACTTCTCCTTTACCAATTCGATATTAGGGTACTGCTTAACCGTTTTCTTAAAATCTTGCAAACTAGAATAGCTGGTATCTCGTACGCCTGTTTTCCAAAGGTACTGTTGAGCTTTTAGGCTAACTACGGAAATGCTAAGAAGAAAAATAAAGGCTGCTTTTTTCAAAAGATACATTTGGTTCATCATTGCTTATACTAATTCGGATATAGCACTACCTAACTAGTAGTTAAGCTAGCACTTAATCTAAGTGAATATAGTGCATTATCCGTTAGTTATTGCCAATTACTACAGCTGAAATTATGCAATCGTTGCCGTAATACAGATGTACAGAAAGGTTTTTGAATTGAGTATTCATTTAACCGCCTCGTAACCTAAAGCTATAGCAAAAATGTTAATCAAATTAGCCCCTTTTTAAATGCGGCTTAAATGTATGCGTGTTTACCGTGGCCTTTAACTCATGCAAAATGTTATACAAACCAAAATTTGTACGGTTAATGTAGATGAAATGTTTAACCCCACGGGCTTGTTTAAACTCTGGCATTTTGGCAATTTTTTCGCCATAACTATAAAGTGACTCAAAAAAATCGTTCTGGCTAAAATCAAATGTTGGGGTTACGTAGGGTTTTGCAAAAAGCGAAATCATTTCTTTATAGGCCTTATAGTAAAATTCGATTTGAGCCGGCGTATCATTCGGCAAAATCATTTCCAACTGACGAAAGGCTTTGATGGTTTCTTCCTTGTTTTCGAATAAATCTGTAGAAGTTAAGCTGAAAAACGGTTCGTAAAAATCATCGGGCATTTCTTTGATACAACCAAAATCTATAGCTCCCAATTTTTCATCGCTGGTAATTAAAAAATTGCCCGGATGCGGATCTGCATGCACCTTACGCAACTCATGTTGCTGGAAATTGTAGAAATCCCAAAGTGCCTGACCTATTTTATTTTTCAGCGCTTGCGAAGGATTAGTGGCCAAAAACTCTTTCAAATGTAGCCCTTCTATCCAATCCATGGTGATGATTCTATTACTAGAAAGTGCCGGATAATACGTAGGGAATACCACATTATTTAGGTTCTTGCAGGCCTCGGCAAATTCGATAGAGCTACGCACTTCGCGTTCGTAATCGGTTTCTTCCAACAGGCGTTCTTCTACCTCTTTAATGTAAATGTTCAACTCTTTTTCGCTCATGCCCAACAAACGAAAAGCAAAAGGTTTTATCAGTTTTAGATCAGAAGAAATACTATCGCCAACTCCAGGGTATTGAATTTTTACCGCCAGTTTTTTACCATTCAGTTCTGCCTCGTGAACCTGGCCAATAGATGCAGCGTGGGTAGATTTGATGTTAAACTTATCATAAATCTTATCGGGAGTTTTACCGAAACTTTTGGTAAAAGTGCGCACAATGAGTGGCCCAGATAAAGGTGGTGCATTGTATTGCGACTGCGTAAATTTATTTACATAAGCTCTTGGCAAAATATTTTTGTCCATGCTTAACATTTGCGCAACTTTTAAGGCAGAGCCTTTCAATTCGCTCAAAGAGCTGTAGATATCTGCCGCATTATCTTCATTCAATTCATCACGGCTTAGCGCAGGATTGAAGATTTTTTTAGAATAGTGTTTAATATAATTTCCGCCAATCTGTAAGCCTGTTTTCACAAATTTAGCAGAACGCTCTACCTTGGTGGTAGGCATGGTTTCTTGTGCTTTCATCATAGTTAAAAACCCATTTTCTCTTTTAATTTTCCGTTTTGCGAAAGGAATTTTCCATATTCAAAAAGGTTGTCTATTGGCGAACGCTGAAACAGATCGAAAGTAACCTGTAGGCCACGCTCAATAGCTTCATCGGTTTTTTCAAAGCCAGTGCTATCATCATCTATCCAAAAGTTAAGGATAAAGGCATACTGCACCCAAAGCGCATCTTTATAACGTTTGGCAAAAAACTTACGGTCGGCCAATTCGCCATTGGCTAAGCCATCACTAATAATTTCTTCGGCAAAATTTTCGAATATGGGTTTAACACCAGATAAAACTGCCGGCGTACCTATTTTTTTCGGCTGCTTTTTTAAGCTGTAGATGACAAAACTTCTTTGGCTTTTTAGCAGCTCTATATAGCTGTAAAAGAAAGACAACATCTTTTCGCGAGAAGAATATTGCTCCCAAAGTTCCTGTTTTTTAATTTCGTCAATAGTTTCTACGGTTAGCTCAAACCAAATGTTTTTTTCTATGCTATCAAAAGAAGCATAAAAAGTATAAAATTCGGCCTCGGTAATTTTTAATTTCTTAACAAAACTATAAACTGATTTAGGTTGCTCGTTATTTGTTAGAACATAATCGATATAACCTTTTTTGATTTGTGCCTGCGTTGCCATTTTCTTTTATTTTAAAAACGTAAAAAAAGTAGTATTGGTTTGTGCAACCACTCAAATTTAAGACTTTATTTATCACGGTTTTGCAATAAAAATTGTGTAGAATTATTCTATTTATTAAATATCCAAAATCCAAATCTCGAATAACCAATTATCAATATTCAAATCTCAAATAACCAATTATCAACACCAAATAATACAAAAACTTAACCTTAACCACGCCGTTAGTTAACCTTGTCTTAATCTACAGCCTTTAAATTTGGCCATGATTAGGAGAGAATTTTTAAAAACGGGTGCATTATCTGCTCTCGGTGTTTCATTGTTAAGCGCTACCAAGCCATTAGAACAATTACTCGTTTCAAACAAAAACCTTGTTGGAGAAGCCAAAAACATTATATTTTTAGTTAGCGATGGTATGAGTAGCAGCACACTTACCATGGCCAATCTAGTTTCGCAGCGCATGAACGGCAAGGAAAGCAAGTGGATTTCGCTTTATCGCGACCGCAGCATAACCCGATCTCTTATGGATACCGCTTCTGCCAACAGCATGGTTACCGACTCTGCTGCTTCGAGCTCTGCTTGGGGCGGAGGCAAAAGGGTAAATAACGGTTCGCTTAATGTAAATGCAGATGGATCTTTTAACACACCTATTTTACAAAAATTTAAGCATGCTGGTAAAAAAGTAGGATGCGTTACCACCGTTCCAATTACCCACGCTACGCCAGCTGGTTTTTGCATTGCCAATAAATCTAGAAACAAGCAAGAAGAAATTGCACTGCAGTACCTACCCTTAAAGTTTGATGTAATGATGGGTGGTGGAGACAAATATTTTAATCCAGCTAAAAGGGCTGATAAGAAAAATGTTTACACGCAGTTTACCGAGGCTGGATATCATTTGGTAAAAAACAAATCAGAATTAGCTGCTTTTAAGGGAAATAAGCCTTTATTAGGTATTTTTGCAGCAGACGCACTGCCTTATACCGTAGATTATACACACGATAAGGAGCTTCAAAACCAAGTGCCCACGCTAGCCGAGATGACAGAAAATGCTATAGCGCTAATGAAAGAACACCCAGAAGGTTTTGTACTGCAAGTTGAAGGGGGAAAAGTGGACTGGGCGGCACACTCCAACGACTCTCCAGGTCTGCTATTTGACCAGCTTGAGTTTGATTTGGCCGTAGAAAAAGCGATGAATTTTGCCGAAAAAGACAAAAATACGCTTGTAATTATTACTACAGACCACGGCAATGGCAACCCAGCTATCTTTGGAGAAGATGATGTAGATCAAAAATTTGATTTGCTACAAAAATTTAGACATAGTAACGATTGGGTACTTAACCGTATACAAAACAGCATGCCGCCAAGCCAATTGATTGAACTTATCAATGATGCGCAAGGATATACCATTTCAAATATGCAAGCAAAAAATCTATTGTCGCATTACGAAAAACTAGATGGCGGAGGATTATATAATGTAAGAAAGTTACCTTTTGAGCTATTTGGAAAAATACAGGCCGAGTATACCGCTATACACTGGGCATCTATGGAGCACTCTTCAGACTATGTGGAGCTAGCCGCTTACGGCCCAGGAAGCGAGCTGATAAACCCGGTGTTACGAAATACAGAACTGCATCAAATTATGTTAAAGGCTGCTGGCATATCTGCTTAGGCCTAAACTCAGCAAATCAAACAAAAAGAGACGATACTAAAAGCAAAAATTTGATTTTCAATAGATCAAAAAGCCCTGTTTCAATCCTTATATTGAAATAGGGCTAAATTTAAACGCTCCGCTTTATTTTATATGTAATAAACTCAGGTTATTTAACAATAACTATTTTTTTGCCAACAGTCTGCCCATTAACGGATCTGAAGTTGACTCCCTTCCAGTCTCCACACGGCCCGCATATTGCTGAGAGAAGGTTTCGTCTCCTTCAATCTCAATTGTAAAATCATACCATCCTCCACTCTGCTGGCTAGGTAAAATTAACTGCTGATTGCTTCCTTTTTTTAAAGATATTACCTGCCTAGCTGCACCGTAAGCATTATCGGTAACCAGCACCTTCATGTTCCTATCTGCCAACAGATTTACCGCCATATTACCCGAAACCTTTTTATAGTTTAAGCGTTCGGCATCAACTTTTACAACGAGGCCCGAAGCCTTTTTTGTCCCTTTAAAGCATCTAAAAAACCCATTTGCACCATAACAATCTAACTGGTAGTAGTTACCTATAAAACTTGCAATTGGCCATTGATAGCTAAGCTTATCACCTGGGATAACACAAAAATTCCATTGGTTCATTTCAACAGCGGGGCCATTATTTTTAACCATGAAACTGCCTGGTGCGTAAACCTGAAATACACCTGCTGCACTTTTACCGCCAAACAAGGTTTTACCCGCCGCAAATTGCATTTCCAGTATTCCGTTTTTAAGCTCAAATAAATTTACCTCATGCTCGTATGGTAATGCGTTTGATGGCTTTACACCCGGCTCTTGCGCTGGACATAGCTTTTCTACACGTCCATTTTTCTTGGCCTCATTTATCTGCTGTTGTGTAACTGCGTTAAAATTACCTGGCAACGGCTTATAGCGGGCGGCATAAATACGTTCAATAAACTTATTACGCTCAAGGCTTTCTAGGTTTACGGGCTTACTATCTGCCGTTCTAAATATAGAGGTAAGATCTCCGCAAGCATGTCTACGCCAATCGCTAATGTTGGTCTCTTTGATAACCTTACCGGTTTTGGCAGCAATAAAATGTTCCAAAAACTGCAGGCAAGATGTATGATCAAATACCTGTGAATTGACATAGCCACCTTTAGACCAAGGCGAAGCTACAATCATTGGCACCCTAAAACCAAGCCCAATAGGACTGTCGCTACCTTCTTGTTGAGGTTTTTTAGGATCTAAGCCCGAAAATTCTGTAGTGGTGTGTATCCCTTCAGATACTTTTCCGGTATGTGGCCTATTGGTATGTGGTGGTACAAACGGCGATTGATGGTCAAAATAGCCATCGCTTTCGTCGTAGGTAAGTATAAAGATCGTTTTTTTCCATACCTCTTCGTTCTTTGTCAAAATATCTAATACTTCAGAAATATACCAAGCGCCATGCCACGGAGACCCTGGATGATCTGAAAAGCGACAGGGAGCTACCAACCAAGAAACCGTAGGCAGTTGCCCTTGTGCTACATCTTTTCTAAACTGATACAGTACATCGCCCTTAGGCACGGTCATTTCTCTATCGGTGCCGTCATCGTTATACGATATACTTTCTACTTGATGATAATCTGGATCGGCAGTATTGGTAACAAAAGCTTTGGCATGGATACTTTTTTCAAAATCAGTTAACTCGCTAAAGCCTTTTTCATGATATACTTTAGTGGCTGCCGTTACTTTTTCAAGCAAAGCCTTTTTTCACTAAGCTTTTTATCTTCCTCTACAGTTTTAGGAGATTTGGCTTCCAAATGTTGTATTTCGGAAGGCAACAACGCTGCTTGCTTATTCAAATAGGCTACATGGGCCGGATGATAGCGAACGTTGTACTGCTTAAAAAACTCCAAGCTGTTATCGGTAAAATTGGCCAGCCAATCTTCTTCTTCGTTTTTAAAGCCCACGGGCACACTTAGCTCGTTTTGATACACTCTCCAAGAAACACCTGCCTCTTCTAAGCGCTCAGGATAAGTTTTCCACCCTACGTTTTTGTAATCTATTTGCCCGTTAAAAACATGAGGAGTAGAGTTTTCGTCGTGAGGGTTTTCCTTTATTGCCCCCGACCAAAAAGCAGTACGATTTGGGCTGGTGCCGGTTAAAGTAGAACAAAAATGTTGATCACAAATGGTAAAGGCATCCGCTAGTGCGTAATAAAACGGGATGTCTTTTCTATCGAAATAGCCCATGGTTAAAGGCATTTGCGCATACGCTCTACCCGCCTTTTTGGCTTCTAACCAAGTGTCCATCTTTCCGTTATTCCTAGCCGCCACCATGTCTGTCCACGAATGTGGAAGCGAGCCCATCCAAGTAATTTTAGAGTTGTTGATATCTAACCTAAAAGGAGTAAACGTTTGCCCAGCTTTGTTGGTTTGGAACCATAACGGATTGCCATTGGTTTGCTTAAGTACCCTCGGATCATTAAACCCCTTACGCCCTTTAACGTACCGAAGGCATGATCAAAAGATCTGTTTTCTTGCATCAGAAACACCACATGCTCGGCATCTTTATAGGTACTGCCTGGTGCGGCTTCTATAGACATTGCCTTTAGTAACGACGGAGGAACCACGTTGGCCATGGTAGCCATCCCCGCAAACAGGCTTGTTTTCTTCAGAAAATCTCTCCTAGAATTCATGATATTTTACGATTATAAAAAAACGGGACCACTTTTTAATATGGTCCCGCAATATTAAACTATTTATTTGATCCACCAAGTTGCTTGGTTAATAAGATCGTTATTTGCGCCAAACTGGCTGGTAATAGCCTTAGTTACATTTGCTGCATTATTGTTGTACTCTGATTGCGGGTAAATCCATCGATAAGGTACTTCTACTCCAGTTTGCCTACGGTAAGTAGGGTAACCTGTACGCAAGTGATTAAATAGTGAAGTCCAACCGTTTTGAAAATAGGTTTGGAAATACCGCTGGGTAGTAATTAACTCTATTTTTTGTGCCGTACTTATTGCATTATCAAAGTTATTAAGAGGCTTGCCGAGGTAGGTCACGGCAGCCGCCTCGTTCACGTAAGTAGATAAACTGGCCACATTGCTCTCGTAAAACTTAAAGTTAGCTTTTACACTACTTTCGTATAACGCTTTTGCATCAGCGGTAATCCAACCTCGCACCGCACCCTCTGCTAAAATCATTTGTTGCTCTGCATAACCTATTAAAACCTTTGGTTCGTTCACAGGATCAGAATGATAACGTTCGTGCACCTTTGATACCCTTCCTAGTACCGCCTTATCATTGGTTTCTGCGTAAGGTGCCGCCGGGTCTCCTCCCTCATAAGAAGTAAAGTCTGAAATCGGCTTGCCCGCTTCCTTTCCTAACCTTGTTTGCGTACAGAATAAAAATAGACGTGGATCTTCCCTTTCCTTCAATCGTTCTACAAAAGTCATGTCCATGTACATTCCAGACCCAAAACTACTTGAGTTAAATTCTGGGTACCTGTTGCCCTGTTGGTTTAAGAAAACTAATTTGGCGCTTTCATCTTTTGCAAAAAGCAATTCATTAGCATAGATGTTTGCAAACTTTGCCACAATATCAAGGTCGGTCTCAGTGGTTCTTTTAGATAAGCTCATCAGTACTTTTAAACGCAATGCATTTACCGCCTTGCGCCAGCTCTGTACCGATCCGTTAAAAATAATATCCCCTTGGATAATTGTATTTTGAGCTTTAAGGATGTCGTTTGCTTCGCTTAATTCGACAAGAATACCTTTAAAAACATCCTTTTGGGCATCGTAAGCTGGTGTAAACAATTTATCACTCTCGCCCTTTAAAGCTTGGCTATAAGGAATATCACCAAAGGTAAGGGTCATGTGATAAAAATAATGGGCCCTAAAAAACTTTGCCAGCGCAGTATAGGCAGGTAAATTAAGCTTTGCGGCTTCCTCGGCCATCTTGGTAACCACACGTAAGTTATTAAACCCATCAAAATTAGAGCGGTTCCATTTATAGTATTGTTCTAGGTTCTCGCCATCGCTCTGCACCAGCATTTTGTTGGCATACAAAGGACCTGTACCACCAAACTCCTGAAAAGCTGTCCATTCTACTTTGGTAAGTAACAATTGGGGATGAGTTTCTTGAGGCCTATTTGGATCGATATTTAACGCTTCTAGGTCTTTTTTGCATGAAACGGCTAGAAGACAAGCAGCCAGCAAACCTATATTGATTAACTTTTTCATTTTTTCGTTGTAAATAATTAGAACTTGAGATTAATTGAACAGCCGATATATCTAGCCGATGGATCTTGTAGATCGCTATCCGTACCAAAATCTGGATCTAGGTAAGGCATTTTCTTCCACATCGCCAAGTTGTATCCGTAAAGACTTACATCTAGAGCTTTTATCTTATTCATTTTTATCACTTTGGTAATGTCATACCCAATAGATACCCTGCGCAGTTTTACAAAAGAACGATCAAAAGTGTTGGCAAACTTTTCGCTTTCGGCTTCGGTAACCCTAGCTCTGTAAGGATACTGTTGAGCCCAAGTTTGCCAGCTTACAGCTTTGGTATTGGCAGCATAGGTACGGGTATCAGAAATAGTAACGCCATTAACGTCGCGAACCAAAGTACCGCCGGTAACTACCACACCTGTTGGCACATATACCGGTTTACCAGCAGCGTATTCGGCATCACGATATTCTGTAGATAGCGGATGTTTACCTCCCCACCACATTTTTTCGATTGTGGTAGAGTTCATTATACCGCCCACAGCACCGTCGATATCAATGTTTACCACAAAATCTTTGATCTTAAATTTGTTTTGGAAACCAAATCTCCAACTTGGATCTAGGTTTCCTACTTTTCTTTGGAAAGGATCTCTGATCGGAAGCCCACTATTGGCATCCAAGATCAATTGACCATCAGCACTTTTTTCCCAAACCGTACTAAAATAACTATCGGCCCTGTCTCCTACCATTAAGTTCCCAAATTTGAGATTGTTGTTGTAAATCTCTTTGAGTTTACGGATAGACGATGACCAGTTTACATTAAAATCCCAAGCAAAATTACGGTTGGAGATAGGCTTTGCACCCAATACAATTTCGTATCCGTTGGTTTCATATTTGTTGCCGTTAACCTTTCTTGTAGCAAACCCAGAGGCCTGCGAAACATTGAGGTCTATGATTTGGTTCTCATCAATGATGTTATAGTAGGTAAAATCTAAACTTATCTTATTTTTAAACAAGCCCGATGAAAGCCCCAGCTCGTAAGAAGTAGATTTTTCTGGCTCAATTAGCGGATTTACTAAATTACCATTATACCCAACCGAAGGCGTGCTGCCGTAAGTTACATCTTTGGTGTAAACAGATTGGATACTGTATGGCGACAAATCATTAGAAACTTGAGCCCACGACGCATTCAATTTAACAAAATCCAAAGCCTTTGGCATCTTGATATACTCAGACAAGATGGTACTAACGGATGCCGACGGGTAGAAATAAGAGTTAGAACTCGATGGTAAAGTAGACGGCCAGTCGTTTCGGGCAGTAAAGTTTAGGTACACCGCACGAAATAAATCTAAGTTTGCAGAACCGTAAATACTCTGAATTTCTTTTTGTTCTAAATTGTTACTTGCCGCTACGGGCCCCTGTGTATTGTTTAGGCTGTACACAAATGGCACAATGATACCATCTGTACTTTGGTACTGTTGCCTGTAACTTCTGGCAAACTTAGATGCACCCGCATTAATGGTAAAGGCCAAATTGTTATTTAACTCTTTGGTGTAGGTAGAAAGAAAATCTGCATCAAAGTTAGTTTGGTTCGAGTTCCAGTTCTTATAATCTCCGTTTCTCGAATCGCCATAGTTCATGTACGACTTAGGGCTTTGCATATCTTCAAAAAGACTGGTATTTCTTAGGTTTCCCCTTGCTTGCAACGTTAGTCCCGGCGTAACTGTCCAAGCTAAACGCATTAAACCATCTACGGTATTTTTGTTATGTACTTGGTTAAGCTCGTAGGCTGCAAAATACGGATTGTTATACCAAGCATAGTTATAGTTGGCCTGCCTGTAACCTTCGGCTCCTGGCACATACATGTGCTCTTTCAAATCTTTGCCGTTCACATCGTCTCCCATCCAAATTAAAATGGTGTACATGTGGTTTTTAGGCCCATAACCATATCTTGGGAAATTTGGAGAATAAACTTTGTTGTAAGATAAACTAGCCTCGGCCACTAAGTTTTTGGTCAGGTTATAATTCCCACTAAAATTTAATCCGCCAGTGGTTAGCGAGGTGTTAGGCACCTGTCCTTTTTGGTGCGCATATTTGCCCGAAAAATAAAGTTGGGCTTTCTCGCCCTTATAGGCCATAGATAAGTGGTTATCAGTAACAATCCCTGTGCTTAAAAATTCGCCCAAGTTATCGTGACGTACCCAATCGGTAGGTACCCTTTCGTACCTTGCCTTATCATTGTAAATGGTTCCACTTACATCTCCCCACCAAGGAATAACAGCCCCAGTCTGTTTATCTCTTATAGGGCTGTTCCATTGCCTCACTTTAACACCAGTACCAAACTTAGGTCCCCAAATCATATCACCGTCCGAGATACCACCATCGGCACCATCCCAAAACTCGTATTTGCCTTGCGATCCGTTACCGTACTCGGTTTGCGTTTCTGGGAAAACCGTGAAGCCTGCAGTAACCATGTTATTTGTACCTGCGTTGATTTCCAGACCATCGGCCTTTGCTCTTTTCGTGGTAATGATAATGGCACCATTTTTTCCCCTAGAGCCATAAAGCGCCGAAGCGGTTACGCCTTTCAAGATGTTGATATTCTCGATATCCGTAGAAGAAACATCATAAAGGTTACTTTCTACAGGAATACCATCTATTACCAATAATGGTGTTTTTCCCCTAAGGGTAATTTGTGGGCTTTGGAATATCCCAGTGGGATTGTTTACACTTAAACCCGCAACCTGACCGCTGAGGGCGTTACCAAGGTTCATGGTTTTGGACTTATCCAACACCTCTGTGTTTACCTCTTGTGTAGCATATCCTAATTTTCTTTTTTGTTGTTTAATACCGATGGCGGTAACTACTACCTCATTTAGGTTAGATGCTTCCATTTGAAGTACGATTTCAAAAACGGTCTTTGTACCTACCGATACTTCCTGAGTCTTGAAACCAACCAAAGAAAACACCAATATATCTGATGATTGTACCTTGAGGTTAAACTTTCCATCTCCGTTAGAAGATATCCCTCTTTTGGTTCCCTTTACTGTAATGCTAACGCCAGGCAGGGGCTGTCCGCCGGCATCTTTAATTGTACCTGAAATTGACATTTCCTGAACTGCTTTTGAGAGCGGCAGGTGTCGGTTTACAGCCGCTGCTTCAGCTACGTTTCCCATTAATGGGATAAACAGCAACATGGCGCTGCCGAGTGCTTTTCTAAACTTCATGATGATTTTTGGTTTTACAAAACGAACGCTATCGTTATAATTTCATGCAATTTTAGACCAACGATATGAAGCTGAAGCAAAATTTAGGTTAATAAATCGCCATTAAATGCATGATTGAATATTACCAAAATATTAAGCTACTAGCAATGGCCCTGGCGCTAAATACAAACAAAGTATAAGCACAAAAAAAACAAATGAAGTTCTATTCTTGAAGCAACTCTAAAACAAGGAGAGCATACGCCTTAACATTTCACTAACTTTAATTATAGAAAAAAAACAATCTAATTTAACCACCAATTTATTTTACGCCCTATTATCGATTTTCATTTTTCCACACTGCATTCATTTACAATGAAAAAAAGCTAAAACTTTAGTATCAATAACAAAGAAAAAACACCGCAGCAAAACATGATTAAATGATTTAGGCTACCATCCTACGAGTGATGCTTTGTGCAAAGCATGTAAGCTGTTAGGGATTGAGGCACTGACCAGTTGATTGTTAGTGAAAATGGATATTACAGCATGGCAGAAGAGGGTACAACGTAGCCAGCATTGTAATAAATGCGCCAAATTGTGCGCAAAAATATGATACAAATAGCTATCATATAACTAAGCTCAGTTTCATATCTCTTACCAATAAACCAGCGACTAAAAGGCCTAGAACGCAAAAAAGCCCACATTGCTGTGAGCTTTTGCCTTGTAGCGGGGAGCAGGATCGAACTGCCGACCTCAGGGTTATGAATCCTGCGCTCTAACCATCTGAGCTACCCCGCCGAATTTTTAGAGCTGCAAATATAGGATTTAATCCAATAAACAAGAAAAATATTTTAAATCCTTTCTACAGCTATTCTTAACTCTTTATGCTAGTGATAATTAATTGTGTACTGGTTATAAATTTGATTGATTTGTTAATTGTTGCAAAGCTTAAATCTGTAAGTGCTAAGATAAAAAACACTTATTTTCTAAAACTTTGCATTTATAAAAGAAAATACTTTTCTTTAGAAAAATATAGTCAGTTTAAAATAGAAGTAAGGATGTCAGAAAAGAAGAAATTTACATTAGAATATGCCATAAGGTCGTCGCCACGTATATTATACAGTTTTTTGAACGAGCCTAACGGCTTGTCGCAATGGTTTGCAGACGATGTAACCTTTAGAGATCAAACCTATACTTTTACGTGGGATGGTGAAGTACAAAAAGCAAAACTAATTAGCGCCAAAGAAAATAAGCTAGTTAAATTTAGATGGGTTGATGACGAGCCTTATTGCTACTTTGAAATGGAGATTGTACAAGACGAACTTACCAACGATGTAGCACTGGCCATTACCGACTTTGCTACCGACGAAACTTTACAAGAAAGAAAGCAGATTTGGGACAACCAAATTACTTACCTATTAAGCGTTTTAGGTGCATAAACACCAAGTTGCTTTAGCCGTTAAATTTGTGCATACGGCAGTAACACGGTTATTTGCTATTAAAGCCAAAACTTTTAGGTGCATTTTTTTCTGTAAACATTTCATTAAAAAACTTCAGACTAGCCAAATTATAAGCATCCAATTTCTGCAAAAAACGTCTATCTTTGCATAATTGAAAAAGATCCATTTACTGCTAATCAAAGCATTTATTAGGCCTTTTGCCGTCACATTTTTTATTGTGATGTTTATTTTGTTGATGTTCTTTTTGTTTAAGTACGTTGATGATTTAATAGGGAAAGGTTTCGAATGGTATGTCATTGCAGAATTGATGATGTACGCATCGGCTTCTAACGTGGCCATGGCTTTGCCTTTGGCTATTTTGTTATCGTCCATCATGACCTTTGGTAACCTTGGCGAAAACTATGAACTGGTTGCCATCAAATCTGCGGGCGTTTCTTTGCGTAAAGCCATGCAGCCTTTGTTGGTCCTCATTGTAGGCTTGGCCGTAGCCTCCTTTTTCTTCTCAGATTATATGCTGCCCAAAGCAAACCTTAAATATGGGTCGTTGCTGTGGGATGTCCGCAATAAAAAGTTATCCTTTTTAATTAAACCAGGCGTGTTTAACAACAGCATTCCGGGCTATTCTATGCGTGTAGAGCGTAAAGGCGAAGGTGCAATAGATTCGCTTTATGGGATCATGATTTACGACCATAGCAGCGGTAATGGTATTCCACAAATCATTATGGCAGAAAAGGGCAAAATGTCCAAAACTTCCGATGGTAATTATATGGTTTTAAACTTGGTTAATGGTGTTCGCTATCAAGAAGCGGGCTCAAATAATGGAGCTTATAACCCACGCCAAACGCTAACCAGAATGCGCTTTAAACAAACTGAAGTAAAGTTTGATTTCAGTAGTTTTAAAGACATGACCCGCACGCAGGAGCAAAATTTTAAGAACAATGCTCCCATGCTTAACCGTAAAGAACTTTTACAAAGAAGAGACTCGCTAAGCAAAGGTTTGGATAGCATTGGAAAAGCACTACAAACTAATGCACAATATTATTTTAAACAGAGCACTATTGTAAAAGGCTATAGTAAAATTAATGCTCCAGTAAAAACTATCAAGGGCAGCGTAATTGATTTTATCCCAAAAGACCAAAAAGTACAGGCTTTGCAAGGTGCTTTTGATCAAATTGATGCTTTGAAACAGACGATTAAAGGCCAGCTGCCAGATTACGAATTTAGGAGTAAAGAAGTATTAAAGGCAAAAATCGAATACCAGCGTAAGTATACGTTGGCAGTTTCTTGTTTGTTGCTCTTTTTTATTGGCGCACCCTTAGGAGCCATTATTAGAAAGGGAGGCTTGGGCTTGCCAGTTGTAATTGCCGTTATTTTCTTCCTTTTCTATCATATTATTTCTACAGTAGCAGAAAAATCAGCTAAAGAAGGTTCGCTAGATCCGGTTGTTGGCATGTGGATGGCGGTAATTATCCTTACCCCAGTGGGTGTGTTTTTAACCTATAAAGCTACCGTTGATTCTGCATTATTTGACCTCGATTATTACAAGCAATTGATTGTAGGCTTGTTTAAAAAGGTTTTCAACCGCAAGAAAGTGGTTGAAGTTGAAAAATAACAAAAATCAATCAACCCCCAAAAGGCTTTGTTTCTATTTGTCATCTTAAAAGCTAGTAAAAAACCTGTAGACTAAAGTAATTAGGCAACAAATACAACTTGCTGTGCTATTCTTGTATCTTGCAATCGCTCAAAACCAAAACTTTAGGCGCACAACAGAACTTGCTGCACACCGCAACTACTTTGCTAACAAATAAGTTCTAGACCAAGCCTTAATAGCCAGCTACAAAAACAACCTTCATCATTATTTGTTATCTTAACTTATAAATCCATTTATGAAGCGTTGGCTCAAAATATCTTTGAAAATTATTGGTGCATTAATGGTATTGTTTGTCTTATTTTGGGCGGCAGCAGCTTACTACATCAGCAAAAACAACAAAGCCATTTTGGGCAAAATACTTAATCAGGTAAATACCCAAATAAATGGAAAACTAAGCGTTTCGCACATGGAAACCACTTTATTAAAAGGCTTCCCTGGCATCTCGGTTTCTTTAAAAAATGTGTCGTTAAGAGATAGCTTGTGGAGCCAACACCAAAAGGAATTATTGTATGCAAAAGATGTCGGTGTTTCTTTAAATGCACTTTCCTTACTTATTGGCACCGTCAATATTCGTAAAGTAGCCATCAACAACGCCAATATTTACCTATACACCGACTCTACAGGTTACACCAACACCAGTATGTTTCGTGCAAAAAACGAGAAGAAGGCTGCCGAAAACGATGACAACTCAAGCGACTTACAGATAAGGATTATCGACCTAAACAAAGTTGATTTAGTAATTGACAATCAAAAGCGCTTTAAACTTTTCAGCTTTTATGTAGATGAATTAAAAGGAAAAATCAATTATCCATTTGGTAGATGGGATGGCAGTTTTAAGCTTAAAACGCAAATTAGAAGTTTTGCTTTCAACACCAGAAAAGGCAGTTTTTTGAAAAACAAAACCATTCAGGGCCACATGACAGCCCATTATGATAATGAAGCTGAAGTGATCATCATAGATCAAAAACCAATTAAAATAGGCGACGATACTTTCAGCATTGGCGCCAATATCAATATAGCCCAAAACCAATCTGCTTTTTCTATCGCCATCAAAGCCAATCAAATTTTGTACAACAACGTTGCGCAATTATTGGCGCCAAACATCTCAGAAAAGCTTTTCAAATTTGGTATAGAAAAACCCATAGATGTTACTGCAAGTATTATTGATAACGACGAAAAAACCAGTACCGACCCACTCATTAACGTGAAGATGACAGTACAAAACAACAACATATCCATCCCCTCTGGAGAATTAACAAACTGTTCTTTTACCGGTTATTTCTCTAATCAAGATACCACCAGCAAACCCATTGGCGATGCCAACTCTATCATCAGATTTTATGGACTGAAAGCCAACTACTATAATGCACCTATAAAAATCGACACATTTACAGTAGCTAACCTAGAAAAACCTTTTGCTCAGGGCTTGGTAACTTCCAAATTCGATTTGCAAAAACTGAACAGCTCGTTTAACGACGAAACGTTCAGATTTGGAAAGGGCACAGCCGATTTGCGGTTATTTTGCAAGGCAGATATTGATAATTTTCTATTTACCAAACCCGTAGTTTACGGAAAAGTAACTGTTAAAAATGCTGATATCACTTATCTTCCTCGTAACCTCAAACTAACAAACAGTTCATTAGATCTGCATTTTAACCAAAAAGATCTAAACATTACCAATAGCAGGCTTCAATTAGGAAAGAGCATATTTAACATGAATTGCACCATAGCAAACTTCTTAAACTTCTATTATACCGATCCGCAAAAAATAGAGGCGAAAGTAAACTTAAGCAGCCCAAACCTAAACCTAAGCGAGTTTATACCATTTTTAAGCCCAAGGCAGGCAAAGCGCAAAACAAGCTCAAGTAAAAACGCAATTAGAGAAGCCTCTGAACAATTGAGTGCTGCGTTAGAAGCCTCGAAAGTTCATTTGCAACTGAATGTTAAACATGCTGTTTATGATAAGTTCGTGGCTAAAAATCTGGATGCAAATGTTTCTTTAGTTGGCAATGGCATTTACTTTAACAAAATTAAAGTGCAACACGCTGGTGGCTATGTTAATTTTAGCGGCAAGGTAGAGCAAATGGGTGCTATCAACAAAATGCAGGTAAATGCAAATATTGCAAAGGTTAGTGTGGCAGAATTTTTCTACGCCTTTCAAAATTTCGGGCAGCAATCTGTTACTAGCAAAAACCTAAAAGGATTTCTTTCGGCAAAGGTAAATGCCTCTGGCAATATCACATCCAAAGGCAATATGGTGCCAAAATCCATGTTTGGCAGCGTTAATTTTACGCTAGACAAAGCTGCTCTAGTTGGTTTTGAGCCTTTAGAGAAAATAGGAAAGTTCGTTTTCAGAAGTCGGAATTTATCTAATGTACAATTAGAGCAGCTCAACGGCTTGCTCACTCTACGCGGCGAAAAAGTAGATATTAGTCCAATGAAGGTAAATTCTACGGCACTTAACTTCGATGTAAAAGGCGTTTATGGTTTCAATAGTGGCACCAATATCGCGTTGGATATTCCTTTGAGAGATCCTAAAAAAAGTGCTGATATTATAGACAAAGAAGAGCGGGAATTGGCTAGGATGAAAGGCATTGTTCTACACCTAAAGGCGGTTGATGAAGATGGCGAAATTAAAATTAGATGGAATAAAAAGAAAGACAGGTTATAAACCAAAGTGTATAGCGACTTACGAAGTTTTAAAAAACTTCGCAAGTCTTGCACTAAACCATTATTTAAACATTCTTTTCTTCCGAATTGAAATACCTGTAAATAAAACCCGCCAAAATAGCACCCACTATAGGCACAACAACAAACAACCAAAGTTGTGCTAAAGCCCAATCGCCAACAAACAATGCCTGACTAATACTTCTAGCCGGATTTACCGAAGTGTTAGTTACCGGAATACTAATTAAATGAATTAAGGTTAAGGCCAAACCAATGGCTATTCCGGCAAAACCCTTGGGTGCTTTTTCGCTAGTTGCACCCAAAATTACCAGCAAAAACATTAAAGTCATTACAAACTCTGTAAGTATGGCTGCTCCCATGCTGTATTTACCGGGCGAGTGTTCTGCAAAACCGTTTGCCGCAAAGTCTCCAATTTGGCTACCGTTGCCCGTTACAATAAAATAAAGTACGGTTGCCGCCAAAGTGGCGCCCGCTACTTGCGAAATCACATAAGGAGCAATATCTTTTGCACTTATTCTGCCGCCGGCCCACAAACCAAAGGTTACCGCCGGATTAAGGTGCGCTCCAGAAATATGCCCAAAAGAATAGGCAATGGTTAAAACCGTTAAACCAAATGCTAGAGAAACACCTAATAAACCAATGCCAACCCCCGGAAAACCAGCAGCCAACACGGCACTGCCACAGCCGCCCAAAACGAGCCAAAATGTTCCAATAAATTCTGCTAAATACTTTTTCATGATAGATGTTTTTGTTGATAAACCCTAGACGAGCAGCCCACTTCATAAAGCGCCGCAAGCCTATCTAACAGCAAAATAGAAACAAAAACATATATAAAGCAGCATTGCGAGATATTCCTAACTCCTTAATGTTGTGTCAATTACAACTTAATTGAATACAACACAATGACATTAAGAAAACTATATTGCGTGAGATAGAAATTTTCACAGCATAACATATCAATTAAACTTACCTAAATTGAGAGAACCTCACTAAACTTTTAATGTATTAAGCTGTACTAAATCTGGCAACTCTAAAAATCCAGCGGCCCCAACCTTTTCATATTTCGCATAATAAGGTATTGCCTATGTTTAATGTAGCGTGTGGCTTTATTGGGGTTCCACCGTAGCGGATTAGGAAAGCAAGCCGCAATTAACGCAGCTTCAGCTCTTTTCATTTTTCTACAAGAATGGCCGTAATAATATTGCGAAGCAGCTTCTGCTCCATAAATGCCATCCCCCATCTCAATTACATTTAGGTAAACTTCCAAAATGCGTTCTTTGCTCCACAATAGTTCTATTAACAAAGTAAAATAAGCTTCAAAACCCTTTCTAACGTAAGAACGGCCGGGCCATAAAAACACATTTTTAGCCGTTTGTTGCGAAATAGTACTACCCCCAATTACCTTTTTCTTCTTTTTTTAAGATTACTCTCATAAGCTTTCTCAATGGCTTTGATATCAAAACCCATGTGTTTAAGAAAAAGCTGGTCTTCTGCCGATACCGCCGCCCGCTTCATGTTGTCAGAAATTTCCTCGAACTTAACCCACTCCTTTTTAATTTTTGCCGGTTTGCCATCGGCTTTACGTTCCCAGTTACGCTGCACCATTAAAAAGGTAATTGGCGGATTAATGAACCGATACGCCAACACCCAAATTAAAGAGAAAATAAAAAACCACAAGAGCACTTTGCCCACAGCTATAGCAATGCGTTTAAATAAAGACTTTTTCGTTTTTAATTTGGTTGATTGACGGGCCATTACCACAAAGGTAGGATTTTTGGCCTCTATTTTATTATTTGAAAAGCAGGTGCAATGCTACTATCCAACTTCAGCCCCGCCAAACGCTTTACTACGGGGCAAACACATAGGTTTGCCCCTACGTGCTCGCTTATGTCGGGTTTAAAATGCACGTGCTGTGCACAGGTTTAAGTTCTCTAAACCCGATTGCAGTGCAAATACTTTTTGTTTTTATGGCGGTCATCCTGAACGCTAGTGAAGGATCTGTTAGGTTAAAGTAGTTTAGAAGTAGATTTGTCACATGCGTTCGAAATGACGATTGTCGGAATAACAAAAAGATTGCAACGTAAAGCGGGACAGCAATTGCCAAGCATTACTGGCAAACATTTTCCAAAATCGTAATTCATAAATCTAAAATCGTAAATTTGAAGATGCTAAAAAAAGAACGTTACCAGCATTTTGTAGCACATTTCTCTGCAAAGCAGCCTCATGCCGAAACAGAACTGCACTATAACAATCCGTACCAATTATTGGTTGCCGTAATTCTGTCTGCACAATGTACCGATAAGCGCATTAACCAAGTAACGCCAGCACTTTTTGAACGTTTCCCTAATGCAAAAGCCTTGGCAGAAACCACACCAGATATTGTGTTCGACTACATTAGAAGCGTAAGTTACCCTAACAACAAGGCCAAACATTTGGTGGGTATGGCCAATATGTTACTCAACAATTTTAATAACGAAGTACCATCTGATGTAAATTTGCTGCAAAAAATGCCCGGTGTAGGCCGCAAAACGGCTAATGTAATTGCCTCGGTAGTTTATGATGCTCCCGCAATGGCAGTAGATACACACGTATTTAGAGTTGCCAACCGTTTAGGACTAACCAAAGGAAAAACTCCGCTGGCAGTTGAAAAAGATTTGGTTAAAAACTTACCAGAGCACACTATTGCCGTTGCGCACCATTGGTTAATTTTACATGGTAGATATATCTGTGTGGCTCGCAGTCCAAAATGCGAAAAATGTGAACTAACTTATTTTTGCCAATATTATGAAAAGCAGCAAAAAGCTAAAAACGTGAGCAAAACTTAAATAAACAAAAATTAATTCTAAAAAAATTTGCAAAAAACAAAAACATTTCAATATGTTTGCTAAAATTATTAGTTAAACATAATTTAGATAGTTGCCGAAACATATTGTTATATTTATCATCAGAATTTAAAAGACATGAACCCGAATACAGAAAAATTAAAAGCGTTACAGCTTACTTTAGATAAACTTGAAAAATCTTACGGCAAAGGCTCTATCATGAAACTTGGCGACCAAGCTGTAGAAAGTATGGATGTAATTTCTACAGGCTCTATTAGCTTAGATATTGCTTTAGGCGTAGGCGGCGTACCAAAAGGACGTGTAATTGAAATTTACGGCCCCGAATCTTCTGGTAAAACTACCTTGGCAACACACATTATTGCCGAAGCACAGAAAAAAGGCGGTATTGCTGCAATTATTGATGCTGAGCACGCTTTTGATAAATTTTATGCTAAAAAACTAGGTGTAGATACCGATAATCTATTGATTTCGCAGCCAGATAATGGCGAGCAGGCTTTAGAGATTGCAGATAACTTGATCCGTTCTGGTGCTATTGATGTAATTGTGATTGACTCGGTTGCGGCCTTGGTACCTAAAGCAGAAATTGAAGGCGAAATGGGTGATAGCAGAATGGGTTTACAAGCTCGTTTGATGAGCCAGGCTTTACGTAAGTTAACGGGCACTATTGCTAAAACAGGTTGTTGCTGTATTTTTATTAACCAATTACGTGAAAAAATTGGGGTAATGTTTGGTAACCCAGAAACTACAACAGGTGGTAATGCACTGAAGTTTTATGCTTCGGTACGTTTAGATATCCGTAGAACTTCGCAAATTAAAGATTCTGATGAGGTATCTGGTAACCGTGTTAAGGTAAAAATTGTAAAAAACAAAGTTGCCCCCCTTTCCGTTTAGCAGAGTTTGACATTATGTTTGGCGAAGGAATTTCTAAAGTTGGAGAAATTATAGATCTAGGGGTTGATTTTGGTATCGTTAAAAAAGCGGGATCTTGGTTCTCTTACGGCGACACCAAACTGGGGCAAGGTAGAGATGCAGTTAAACAATTATTGTTAGACAACCCTGAATTAGCAGAAGAAATTGAAACTCGTATTAGAGAAGAAGTAACTGGCGAGCAATTAGAAGAACAATAGCATAATATTTGTAAGGGCAAAAGATTTTTTGCCCTTACAAATATTATCCATTGTCAATAAAACTCAAATTAGCATTTACATATTGCGCTTTTTTAACCTGTTCTTTCATTTTCTTGAAAGTTTCTGCTGGGCCACTAGTAGCAAAAAGGTTTACCAACCAAACCGGAATAGTTCCTCCTGGATCTACCTCTAAAGTATAGTCTATTTGCACCAAATTATTTTTAGTTGGCGTTAAAACCCATTTACCAACAGAATGGCTTACCCTAACTATAGAAGGTTTAACGGGTAAATAATTGGCCTCTGTAGGCCCATTAATGGTAACTACTTTAGTTTGTGGGTCTTGGCTTACTGTTAAATGAGCAATAAAATCTCTATTGCTTATTGGCCACGGAATATCAACTTCCGAATAATAATACAGCTCTGAGGGAGAAACTTTTTTTAGCAAGAAACTTGATTTTGTACCGTAAACCCACTCCTCTCCAGTATTAACATCCATAATTAAAGCTACTATTTGAGAAAGCTTTGCTGGCAACGTGCACTTTACCCTGATGCCCTTTAAGCCAGAAGAAGAAACCGTTTTTGTGTAAATGTTCAATCCGCTCTTGGCGCTTTTCAAAGTCCAATCGGCCTGGCCATACGATGCTTTATAAAGAAAGAAAAGCATCAAACACAACAGATACTTTTTATACATCGTACAAAAATAAGCTTATTTAAAACTAGATGCTTTAGGCGTTGCAGCAGCGGGCATTTTCTCTTTCACAAAAGAAGAATCTAATCTCACAATGGTATACGCTGCTACCACTGCGCCAACTAACAACAATACCAAGCCCAGGTAATTTTTCTTTTTATCTTGTCTAATTACCCAAATTAAAAATGCGATTAAAGGTATCGCCAACAAGGCAAAAAAGATAAAACTATTCGTTTGCATAATCTACTAATATTAGAAATTCATTCTGGCCATAGGCGCAACCTCTTGACCAACAAAATCATTTTGTAAAAACTTCTGATAACCCGCTATGGCAATCATAGCAGCATTATCGGTACAATATTCAAATTTCGGGATAAACACTTGCCAGCCCAAACTGTCCTGTAAGCCCAACAACGTATTGCGCAAACCCGAATTTGCAGAAACGCCTCCTGCAATAGCTATTTGATTACAATTATACTGCTTCGCCGCTTTCTTTAGCTTATTAAGTAAGATATTTACAATACTATGTTGTACTGATGCGCAAACATCGGCCAAGTTTTCTGCTATAAAATTTGGATTTTCTTGCTGCCGATCTCTTACAAAGTACAAAATAGCTGTCTTAAAGCCACTAAAACTATAATTTAAGCCTTGTATCTGCGGTTCGGGAAACTGATATGCTGTAGGGTTACCCTCTTTAGCATATTTATCAATTAGCGGCCCTCCAGGATAAGGCAAGTTCAAGATTTTTGCTGTCTTATCAAAGGCTTCTCCAGCTGCATCATCTAAAGTTTCGCCAACAATTTCCATCTCAAAATAATCTTTAACCAACACAATTTGAGTATGGCCGCCAGAAACGGTTAAACACAAGAATGGAAAAGTTGGCTTTGGCTCGTCGATAAAGTGAGCTAAAATATGCGCCTGCATGTGATTTATCGAAATTAATGGTAAACCCAAGCCCAAAGCGAAAGATTTAGCAAAAGAAACACCCACCAATAGCGAACCCAATAAGCCTGGGCCTTGCGTAAAAGCAACACCATCTAGCTGCTTTTTATCCACTCCTGCTATTGCTAAGGCCTGTTGTACAGCGGGTACAATGTTCTGTTGGTGCACTCTTGAAGCAAGCTCAGGAATTACACCTCCATAATTTTCATGAATTGTTTGGTTTGCAATAACATTGGCAGTAATTTTGCCGTTATCACAAATGGCAACCGAAGTTTCGTCGCAAGAAGATTCTATAGCTAGTATAATGGGCACGTACAAAAGATTTAAGCTACAAAATTATTAAAAAACTATTAAAAATACTGCTATGGGTTATCGCATCAATCATAATATTGATTGCCGGTGTAGTTTTTTCCCTACAATTTAAGTCTGTACAAACCTGCGTAGCTAAAAAAGCAGCCAATTATCTTTCTAAAGAGCTAAATACAACGGTTAAGGTTGGTGGCCTTTACGTGAGGCCTTTTAAATCTGTTGTTTTAGAAGAATTGCTGGTTTTAGATTTGCAGAACGATACTTTGGCACACTTTCCCAAATTTTTGGTGGATGTTAATCAGTTTTCGTTGAAAAAACGAATTTTGGATATCAATACTGTACAATTAAACAACGGCACTTTCTTCTTAAAAACGCAGAAAGATGGCAACACCAATCTAGATTTCATTATTGATTATTTTGATAGTGGAAAACCTAAAAAGGCATCAAAGAAGAAAAAATTCCAGATTTCATTTGATCGGGTTATTGTAAACAACCTTCACTTTAAATACAAAAACCTTAAATACAATAAAAAAGTTAATGGTGTAAACTTCGAAGATATTGAAGCAACACAAATGAATGGCATTTTTGAAGGTTTGGACACCAAAAATCATTTGCTACAAACCAACATCAAAAACCTTACTTTAAGAGAAAAAAGTGGCTTCTATCTTAAAAATTTAAGTGCCCTAACCACGGTAGATAGCAATGCCATAGAGCTTAAAAAATTATTGCTGGTTACCAATAAAACCCGCCTTACCGATTATTATCAAATGAAGTTTAAAAGCTTTAGCGACTTTAATGATTATGAGAACAAGGTTAGGATGAAGGCCAGTTTCAAAAATAGTCATATCGCCTCTAGCGACGTTGCATTTTTTGCGCCTGCATTAAAGAAAATTAAATTAGATATTGATATTGATGGACAAATTACTGGGTTGGTAAATGATTTAAGGGCAAAAAAACTTTCTCTTAAAGCGGGCAAGGCAACCTATGTTAAAGGCGATTTTTCTATGAAAGGACTTCCCAACTGGGACGAAACCTTTATGGATATGAGAATTGAACTAGCCGGAACCAACAAAAAAGATTTAGACGAAATTTTAACTGACCTCACGGGCAAGCGTGTAAAATCTATCCCAGAAATTGTAAACAAGTTTGGCAATATCAATTTTAACGGTCGCTTTACCGGGTTCCAAAATGATTTTATCGCCTATGGCGAATTTAAAACCAAATTGGGCCGTTTAAAGTCTGATGTAAACATGAAAATCGATGGAAAAGGCATCCCTTCTTACACCGGAAATGTAAAGACTTTTGATTTCGATATTGGCAACTTAATTAACGAAAAACTTTTAGGCCGACTAAGCTCGGAGCTCTATATTAAAGGCCGTGGCACCGAGATTAAAGACTTAAAAGAAGAACTGAAAGGCCAAATTAGCTATTTAGATTTTAAAGGATATCGTTACCGCAATATTGATATAAATGGTACTTTTGAAAAGAAATTCTTTGACGGGAACCTAAAAATCAACGATAAAAACGTTCAGTTAGATTTTGATGGCGGCGTAAATTTAAACCCAAAATTACCCGTATTCAATTTTAAAGCTAATATTAGAAATGCCCGCTTAAAAACACTAAAACTTTATAAAGATTCTTTAAAAGTAGACGCCATTTTTAGCACCAATTTTTCTGGAACCAACTTAGATAACCTACAGGGAAGATTATTGCTGCAAGAAATCAAGATTAATAACCTAAGGGGAATTTATCAGGTAGACTCGGTGTTCATTAATGCTAAAGGCACAGGTATGGAGCGAAGCCTAAACATTAACTCGGATATTCTTGAAGCAGGAATTAAAGGACAATACGATTTAGGCAGCATTGTTTCTTATTTTAAAACCATAGGCAAAACCTACGTACCATCTTTAAAAACCGAAATTTATAAGTTTAACACCCAAGTATTTGATTTTAGGTTAAAAATAAAAAACTTCGAACCTATTGCCGAGCTCATCTCTCCGGGATTAGAAATCGATAAAGAATCATTGCTTGTTGGTGCTTTCGACTCTAGAAATAACACGGCTACTT
The DNA here is from genome assembly GCF_026625705.1 of Pedobacter sp. SL55. NCBI lineage: Bacteria > Pseudomonadati > Bacteroidota > Sphingobacteriia > Sphingobacteriales > Sphingobacteriaceae > Pedobacter > Pedobacter sp. SL55. The sequence continues at coordinate 284,277 of NZ_CP113059.1, forward strand.
TGGGCGGAGTAATTAAACGGCTAAAATTTAAGGGCATTGTGGCTAACAATGTAATTATAGATGAGAGCACTTCTCCGCAACAACTTACGGCAATTATCTCGTCAGACAGGGTAGATTTGAATGATAGCTTGTACATCAAAAATGTCAATATCTCCAATATCCTACGTAACGATAGCTTGGCACTAAACGTTAAGTTATCTAACGCCGATGATGCCAACCAACTTGATTTAAACGGATTGGTAGAATTTTTACCAGACACCTCAAAAATCAGCATTTTGCCCTCTAACCTAAAAATTAACTACCAAGATTGGACAATAGAAGAGAAAGTGCAGATTGGGTTTAACAAGGGAAAAACTAAAATAGAAAACTTTTCTCTTAGCAATGGCAAACAAGAACTAAAAATCAACGGCATCATATCTGAAGACCCAACTGACGTGGTAACTTTAGCTTTAGCAAATTTTAACCTTAAAACTGTAAATCCATTCTTAAAATCTAGTGGAATTAATTTAGCAGGTTTAGCTAACGGGAAAACAAAGGTTTTTGGGGCATTAAAATCGCCTTTAATTTCTGATAGCTTAAGAATTGACTCGCTTGGCTTTAACGACACCTACATTGGCAGTTTAACAGATACCTCGTCTTTTAATAGCACCAGTAAAATAGTTACCGTATACACCAAAATTGTAGCTGCCGATAGAGAAACATTTAACATTACCGGAAATTTAAACGCAGCAGAAAAGCAGATAGACCTAAATGTAAAATTAGATGATAGCGAACTTGCATTGCTAACTCCATTTGTACGCAAATTGGTATCTAACTTAAAAGGAAAAGTATCAGCAGATTTAACGGTTAAGGGAGCTTTTAATGAACCTCTAATTAATGGCGATATTGAACTAAACCAAGCCCAAGTAACCGTAAACTATCTAAAAACAACCTACATTATTGATGATGAGGTTACTGTTAACAACAGTGCCATACAACTGAATAATTTAGTACTTAAAGATCTTGAGGGACATACCGGAACTGCCAACGGAAGTGTGGACCTTAAAAACCTTGATAATCCGAACATCCAAGTTGAGCTTGAAGCTAAAGGATTAATGGCACTAAATACCACTTCTAAAGACAATGCCATTTATTTCGGTAAGGCCTACGGTACAGGCAAGTTTTCGTTTAGAGGACCTACCAATGATATGTTTATTGACATTGATGCTAAAACCGAAAAAGGTACTGTTTTTAGCTTGCCTTTAAACAGCTCAGAAACTATAAACGATAAAGATTTCATCACTTTTGTAAGTAAAGACACCACCAAGGTAGTTAAAAAAGTATCTAGCTTTGAAGGGCTGAGTATGAAATTTAAGCTGAGTGTAGACCCCAATACCACGGTTAATATTTTTACCGTTTTAGGCAAGCTTAGTGGCACAGGAAATGCAGAGCTAGAATTAAACATCTCTAAAGTTGGCGATTTTGAGATGAAAGGCGATTATATTATTGAAAGTGGCGTGTTTGATTTTACAGCCAGAGAGGTAATTAACAAGCGTTTTGATATTAGACAAGGCGGAACCATTAGGTGGACGGGAAACCCAGTAAACGCACAAATTAACCTTAAAGCCATTTACACCTTGCGTGCTGCTCTTGCAGATTTATACCAAGCTGCCAACCGTGATGCAAGTAGTAATGCCACACAAACTGCCCAAACCGAAGTAGAGATGGGGCTAACTGGGCTTTTAATGAAGCCAGACATTAAGCTAGACATCTTTTTCCCTGCCAACCCAGCCATTAAAGAAGAGTTACAATCTTATTTTAATGATGGAAATAACATGAATACCCAAGCTTTGAGCTTAATTATTCAGCGTAGGTTTGCTCCTGGTTCTGGTGCAGAAAACCTAAGCCAACAATTGGGTTCGGTAGGTACAGGTACCGCCACAGATTTAATTTTTAACCAGCTTAACAATGTACTTTCTAGCTTAAACCTCAACTTTGTAGACATCAATATCCGCTCTTTTAACGAAGCGAGTTTATCTGCTAAGTTTTTTAATGATAGGATTATTGTAAATGCGGGTATTACAGATATCAGCAAAAGTTTTATTGACAATGCCATTGGTTTTAGAAACGAAATTGGCCGTGAGGTAGAGATTTTAGGCTTAATAAAGAAAGATGGCAGCTTGGTAGGAAAAGTAGCCAATAAACCACCTACCATTCAAAGCATCTTTGCCAACCCAGGTATCAATCCATATCAAAATATTACGTCGTTAGGTCTAATTTACAACCAACAGTTTGATACTTTTACCGAGCTGCTTCAAAAAATATCGGGCAAGTACCGTAAAGAGCAAAAGAAAAAAGAGGCCGAAAAAGAAAAGCAGCGCATTAACAAAGAGGCGATCATTAACGAAAGCAAAAAGAACCAGAGAAAATGAGTTAGCGGTACGGAGTTAGGTATCAGGAATCAGTATCTAGCAACCCAACTATATCATTGACAATAAGAGCAACCACAAAAAATAGCCAGAAGCATTAAACTTCTGGCTATTTTTACTTAGAAACCTGAGTTCGATTATTATTTGTTTATTTTACAGCATTATTTAAACTTATTGAGTTCGCCGACCCTGAAATAAATTCAGGGTAACGGAAAATTGGCGGTTCGTCATGCTGAATTTAGTTCAGCATCAGTTTTAAAAGTTAATAATCAATTGGTTAATAATCGAACTCAGGCTAGAACGTAGAACCCAAAACCTCTTCTACTATCCTTTCAATATCTGGTGCCCCATTTTATCTCTCTTGGCAATTAAATAAGACTCGTTATGCTTGTTGCTTTCTATTTCAATAGCGATGTTTTCTACAATCTCTAAGCCATAGCCAATTAAACCAGCTCTTTTAGTTGGGTTGTTAGACATCAACTTCATGTTGGTAATGCCCTGTGCTCTTAAAATTTGTGCACCTACACCATAATCGCGTTCGTCGCCTTTAAAACCCAACTGTATATTAGCTTCTACGGTATCCATACCTGCATCTTGCAAGTTGTAAGCATGCAGTTTATTAATTAGGCCAATACCTCTGCCCTCTTGGTTCATGTACACAATTAGGCCTTTTCCTTCCTTCTCAATCATTTCCATAGCTTTATGTAATTGTGGGCCACAGTCGCATCGGCACGAGCCAAAAATATCTCCTGTAACACAAGAACTATGAATACGTGTTAACACGGCCTCTCCTTCTTGCCACTCGCCTTTAGCAATCGCTAGATGGGTAGCGCCATTGCTTAATTGTGTGTAGGCGGTCATCTTAAAATCGCCCCATTGTGTAGGCAAATTTACGGTTACTTCTTCCTTAATTAAACTCTCTACAGCTAAGCGGTAGCTAATTAAATCTTTGATAGATATAATTTTTAGATCGTGCTGCTTGGCAATTAGCATTAAATCTGGCAAACGAGCCATGGTACCATCTTCGTTCATAATTTCTACCAGCACACCTGCAGGCTCAAAACCGGCTAAACGGGCAATATCAATAGTAGCTTCTGTATGGCCAGTTCTACGCAAAACCCCTTCTTTTCTAGCTCTTAACGGAAAAATATGTCCAGGTCTGCCTAAATCTTCTGGCTTGGTAGCCGGATTAATTAAGGCTTGCACCGTTTTGGCCCTATCGTGTGCCGAAATACCCGTAGTGCATCCCTGACCAATTAAATCTACCGATACGGTAAAAGGGGTTTGGTGTAAAACGGTATTGTTCTGAACCATCAAATTCAGTTCCAGCCTGTCACACATTTCTTCTATTAGTGGTGCACAGATCAATCCACGTCCGTATTTAGACATGAAATTAATCACCTCTGGAGTTACATTTCTGGCGGCAGTTAAGAAATCGCCTTCATTCTCACGATCTTCATCATCAACTACGATAATGATCTTCCCAGCCCTAACATCGGCAAGTGCCTCTTCTATTGTATTTAGTTTGATTTCCATTTTGGGTAATAACAAAATGAATGAGGTTTTTGGGCCTCATTTTTAATTTGAGTGCAAAGGTACAACCTTTAACAGCAATTATGATAGGTAATTATCATTATCAAGTAAGTTTACCATTATAACAAGAAGTATCTCTGCAACAAGGCAAACTCATAATTAACTGTTAAGCTGCTCGGCAAAAATGTTTTTATGCCAACTGTGTTGCAATTGCACTTCCCATTTTTGCTCAAATTCTTCTAAGTTTTGCACTAAGTTATTAAACACTACAGTTTCTAACCCAATTTTTTTAATGCCGATTAAAGTCTCAAAATCTTCTTTAGATGCTACATGAACATCATCTTCTATTTTATAGGCCATGTTAAAACGGTCGAACAAATCTAATCCATATTTACTTTCAATATCTTTGATTATCCTTACAGACGAGTCTATTGAACAACCTGTGGCACTAGCTATTTCTTGATCTACAGTTAGCACGATAAAATAATTGTGGAAAATTTCTGCTTTAGCTTTTAGTTGTGTTCCATGGGCTGTCCACTGTTCAACAAAACGATCTAAGATATGTTGTATCTCTGTTGTTTCTTGATCGGTAAACCTTCGGTTGCTTTGGTAGATCCAAACTTTAGATTGTGGAGAAAAAATCATAACCCAAATTTATCAAAATATTTAACTTTCATCTTTTAAACGGCAACTCTGATGCAAAAGTTTACATTCGACTTAAAAAACTTAGTTTTCTTTTTGTTTGCACTAGCTTTTTTAGTGTTTTCTGGATTTGTAATTCCTGAGGACAACCGCATTTTTATTCAAAATTTACTAAATAAGCACTATGATAAAGATGGACAAAACGAACCATTAAAGCTTTACGAACTTAAGATTACTAACAATGGTTTTTGCAGGTATAGGAAGGTTTTTACCAATGGTAAAGAAGAGTTTTTTGCATTTAATTTGTCGAAGTTTAAGTCGATGAATTTTTATGGCAATACTGCTAGTGGCGAGCTTTGGCTGCATACCAAAAACGATGATGTGATTGTGCAGACCCGCAAAGACAAGCAGGGAGATGTAGATAGTATGGCTACTTATTTGGCGGTTCCTTTAAAGAACATTGATGTAGAGCAGTTGAATGAATTATCTGAACGTTTGCAGGCTTTAACGAAGGCAAATTTGGTGGCAAATAAATAGGTTATTGGTTCACTTGTTCAAAAGTTCATTAGGTTGACGCATGACCACCTGTATCCTTGCCGTCATTCCGAATTTATTTCGGAATCTTAATGCGATTGAAAAGCCATTTGCGTGAATTCGGATGAGAGCTTAGGTTGATAACCTATTACCGCTTTACGATTCCCGCCTACGCGGGAATGACGAGAAACCGACCTATCCCGATGCACTCTACAGTCCATTAGCTCTTGCGGTAATCTCAGCGATATCTAAAACTTTAACTTCTTGCTCTTTGTCTTTCAGTTTTACCCCATCGTTAAGCATGGTCATACAGAAAGGACAGCCCGCAGCAATAAATTGTGGTTGGGTAGCCAAAGCTTCCTCAATACGCTCAATATTAACATCTTTTTTTCCTTTTTCTGGCTCTTTAAACATTTGGGCACCGCCAGCACCACAACACAAGCCATTTGCTTTGCAGCGTTTCATTTCTACCAAATCGGCGTCTAAAACTTCTAAGGCCTTTCTAGGCGCTTCGTAAACGCCATTGGCCCTACCTAAATAGCAGGGGTCGTGATAGGTTATTTTTTTGCCTTTGAAGCTTTCGCCACCTTCGGCCTTAAGTTTACCCTCGTTAATTAAATCTTGTATCAATTGGGTATGATGGATCACTTCATAAGTGCCACCCAAACCTGGATATTCGTTTTTAATGGTATTGAAACAGTGTGGACAGCCAGTTACAATCTTTTTAATATTGTAAGCGTTTAGCACTTCGATATTAGCCATGGCCTGCATTTGAAACAAGAACTCGTTGCCTGCTCGTTTAGCTGGGTCGCCAGTGCAGCTTTCTTCAGTTCCTAAAACAGCGTATTTTAAACCAACATGGTGTAAGATTTTACAGATATCTCTGGTGATCTTTTGTGCCCGTTCGTCGTAACTGCCGGCGCAGCCCACCCAAAATAATATTTCTGGTTCTTCTCCTGCGGCCATTAACTCGGCCATTGTTGGTACTTTGAATTCCATTTTATTTTTAGTTTTTCGCTGTTTAGTTCTTTCGTTTTTTGGACTTTAAACGCTCAGCTTTTTACTTTAAATCTTTATTCTTTATTCCTTGCTCTTTTATCCTTGTTCTTAATTCCCTTCGCTCCAATTAAACCTATCTGCTGGCGAATATTTCCAAGGGGCACCATTGTTTTCTACATTGCCTAACATGGCGTTAATACTTGCTGGCGCTACCGATTCTTCCATTACCGCATACCTTCTTAAATCTGTGATAATCTCAAGTGGATCTATGTTTACTGGGCAGGCTTGCACACAAGCGTTGCAACTGGTACAGGCCCAAATCTCTTCTCTAGTAATGTAATCATCTAATAGTGATTTACCATCTTGATGCTCCAAGCCATGTTTATCGATGTTTCTACCAACTTCCTCTAATCGATCGCGGGTATCCATCATAATTTTACGAGGCGAAAGTAGCTTACCTGTTATATTGGCTGGACAAACAGAGGTACACCTGCCGCATTCTGTACAAGTGTAGGCATTCATTAGGTTTACCCAAGTAAGGTCTTGTACGTCTTTTGCGCCAAACTTTCCAGGTGCAGTTTCGGCAGGTACAAACGAAGGGTCTAGCATTGCTTTTACCTCGTTGGTTACACTATCCATATTGGTAAACTGCCCCTTAGGTTTTAAGTTAGAGAAATAAGTGTTGGGGAAAGCCAACATGATGTGGAAGTGCTTAGAATAAGGGAGGTAATTTAAGAAGGCAAAAATGCCCACAATGTGAAACCACCAACAAAAGCGTTCAATAAAAATTAAGCTATCAACGCTGTTAGGCAGCAAACCTAATAACAAACCACTCACTGGAAATGCGCCAGCAGTTACATAATGCGTTGCGCCCAATGCTTGTAATTTTACATCTGCCGCATTCATGGTTAAAAAGGCAGTCATTAACAATATTTCGGTAATAAGGATATAGTTGGCATCTGATTTTGGCCAGCTTTTCATCTCTACCCCCGAAAAACGTTTGATTTTTAGGATATTTCTGCGGATCAGGAAAACTAAACAGGCCAACCAAACTCCTGCGGCCAATAATTCGAAACTACCAATTAAGAAGTTGTAAAAACCTCCTAAACCGGCGAAAACGCGATGGGTACCAAAAGCGCCATCAATCACGATTTCTAAAACTTCGAGGTTGATGATTACAAAACCTAGATAAACAATTAGGTGTAAGAAAAATGGCACAGGCCTTACCGCCATTTTGGTTTGCCCAAAGGCAACCTTTAGCATGGTAATTAATCTTTCTTTAGGCTTGTCGCTACGGTTTGCTGCCTTTCCTAATTTAATATTACGGATAACCTTACGGCCATTATAAGAAAATAATGCCGTGCCAGCCAGGGCTAAAATGACGAATATAATTTGTGAAACCATAATTTATCTAGCGTAATGGTACAACGAAGTTAAAATATTTCGTTTTAAAACATTTATTATGCACGCATAATTTCGTAAATTTAGAACGGTTATGAATTATCGAATGTTTTCCTTAAAAATTAATTAGCTGATTTATAGACGAAAAAAGCGCCATTTATACGGTAATTACATTATTTGTAAAAAATAATTTTGTGTTTTAAAAAAGATGGCTACATTTGCAATCCCAAACGGGAGGTGCCTTAGCTCAGTAGGTAGAGCAAAGGACTGAAAATCCTTGTGTCGCTGGTTCGATCCCAGCAGGCACCACTTCCTAAAGCCTTGCAGCAATGCAGGGCTTTTTTGTTTTATGGCACTGAGAGGTGCTTCAGGGCTGTTTTTGCGGATCAAGCAAATAATCTGGGGGGGCTAGAAAGATTACGCATATATTTTGGCTAATCTGTACATAAAGAATTCAACATTTCTGACTCCTCTGAATTGAGTTCTTAGTGCTTTGATTTTAGCATTGAACGATTCTGCAGAAGCATTTGTATGCCTGTTGTCAAAGTAGTTCAGGATGGTGTGGTAGTGGTTCTGTATGGTTCTTGCCACGGTTGAAAATGCTTTTATGGCTGATTTTTCAACCTCATCATACCATTTGGCGAGCCTGGTAAAACCGATGCCCTTCTCCTTTGTGTTTGAAAAGATATGAGACAGTTTCCTGCTCAGCCGATAGGCTTTCTCTAATAAGGGATACCTGGCAAACAGCAGCTCTGACCTGTGCTGTTGGGAAGCTGTCCAGTTTGTTTCATCTTTAAATAACAGGTGCCTGCTACGGGCCAGTAATTGCTTTAAACTATCTCCGTTTTCTAATATATCAGGCACATGGGGATGGTTTAGCTGTTTTGCCAGCTCCATTTCACTGTTTTCCTGATCGATAGCTTCCCATCGGTATTGAATGCGGATTTGTTGAACAGCATCTGCTGCAAGCTGCTGCACGTGAAAGCGGTCAGATACCAGTCTTGCCTTGGGGAAGGCACGCCTGGCAATACGCTCCATCGTTGGAGCCAGATCCAAAGTAACCTCCTTTACTTCTTTACGAAGACGATAGGGAATGCGTTCAAGTATAGCAATCGCCTGATCGCTGATGGTTCCTTTTACCATAGCCAGTAAAGCACCCTTTTTCCCCTTTGCATCCTTATTGGTGAGTACCGTATAGAGTTCTCCCCGGGACAGGCATACTTCATCCAGGCTTAGGTATTCTCCAATATTTTGTTCGAATAGAACCCAGTGGCCTGCATGAGAACGTTGGTCCCAGTCCATGAAATCACTTAGGTAACGAATATATTGTTCCTGCAACCGCCTGCCATCAAGCCCATACAGCTGACCCAATAGTTTGCAGCTGATAGGATGGTTATCGATCAAATTCTTTTAAAAAAGCAGCGAACTCTGCGGTTAAACGCGTGCCCTCTGCCACCGTATTCCATGAACTGTAAACGGATTCGCCGGTATCATGGTCATGCCATTTGCGACGGCGAAGATGAAGGAAACAGGCTTTGCCACGCAAGGGAAAATCACGGATAATTGCCTGATCTAAAAATCCTTTGGATTCCAACTTGTGGCTGGCAAATTCCGCAGGTGGAATATTATGCTGGTCAAGAAATAAATGATAACCATCTTCCATCGGTTCGATGCGGATAAGGTCAAAATGTTCGATAAGTTCTGTCGGTAGAAGTAGTTTGAGTAGTTCCTGCTGTTCCAAAAAAATAAATCAAGAGTGAACAACAAAAATAAAAATCTAAATGAATCCCCCCAGATTATTTGCTTGATCCCAATTCAGCCGGAGAAATTGCTGAATTTAACATCAATCTGTTACAGATATTTAACAAAGAAAATCTCGCTATTTACGACTTCCGGTATCCGTAAACGCATTTTTTTAGTGTTAAAATGGCAACAATTGATGCAAAAGTCTACGTCCACCATTAAAAAAAAATTGACGGGATCTGCAACATGAAGATCAGGATCTATCACAAAAACCAGCAGAGGTTCATTGAATAACCTCTTTAATTTATTGGGTAGGCTTGTGCTAAACAGAAAAAATTAATACTGAACCAGATACATAGAAGTTGATAAGGATTATAACCCTACAACGATGAGATATTCGTATGTTTCAACAAATAATGGGCTATTGGATAATTTTAAATTAACTATATTGCAATGTTTTTTTTCAAACTAAAATTGCTAAGTATTGTTTTTTAACGAAGACAATTTCGATCAATACGTATTGAAACACTGATGACTAAAAATTTTAAAGATATTCCGAGTCAATTAATTTTGGCAAGCGTACTCGAGTCTACAAATACAGGTGTGGTAATCACTGATAATTTGCTTCCCGACAACCCAATAATCTATTGTAATCCCGCTTTCGAAGAACTTTCAGGATATTCCAGAGATGAGATCATTGGTCACAACTGTCGCTTTCTTCAGGGTAAAGACAGGAGCCAAGAGCAAAGACAGCAAGTACGAGAGGCTATTGAGCAGGGAAAAAGTTGCGTTGTAGAGCTTCGTAACTATTCCAAGAGTGGTAATCTTTTCTACAATGAACTCTATCTTTCTCCCGTTAAGGATGATAATGGGCAAATTACGCACTTTGTGGGTATCCAGAACAATGTTACCGCTAGAAAGAAAGCAGAGCTTGCCTTGGAGCTCAATAGGGCAGAGACAGAGCAGAAAGTACTGCAACGTACCAATATGTTGAAAGAAAGCGAAGAATATCTTTCCAGTATTATTGAAACCATTAGGGAGAGTTTGGTGGTATTAGATAAAGATTATACGATCTTGGATGTTAATAACCATTTTTTGAATACGTTTAAAGTAACCATTAACGATACTAAGGGCAAAGCTATTTACGAACTTGGTAATGGCCAATGGGATATCCAGGAACTAAAGAAAATGATGACAGAGATCTTGCCAACCAATAATCCTGTGCTAGATTATGAGGTAGAACATGAATTTCCGCATATCGGGAAAAAGATCATGCTCCTGAATGCCCATCGGGTAGAATTTGAGGGGCAGTTTAAGGATAGGATACTGCTCGCTATTGAAGATATTACAGACAGAAAGGCAATTGAACAGCGCAAAGATGATTTCCTGAGCATTGCCAGTCACGAACTTAAAACACCTCTTACAACCGTACTTGGCTATATGCAGATGATGTCGCGTATGTTACCAGAAAATGCCAGCAGCAGGTTCATTTCGGCATTCTCAAAAACCGAAATCCAGATCAATAGGCTAAACCAACTGTTGTCCGAACTTTTAGACATGTCTAAGATACAGACCGGCAACATAGAATTACATAAAGAGATTTTTGATTTTGATAAAATGGTTAGGGAAACAGTGGAGGCCATGACCGCGGCAACACCATCTTCGAAGATATTGCTTACGGGGAAAACCGGAGCCCATCTTTTGGGAGACGAATCACATATTATCCAGGTTTTAACTAACCTGATCAGTAATGCCATCAAATACTCGCCCGGCAGTGATAAAGTGGAATTACAGCTTTCAAGGGTAAGCAATTTCGTAAAAGTTTCAGTAACCGATCATGGAATGGGCATCGAAGCTGATGAGCTAAAAAAGATATTTGAGCGTTTTTATCGGGTTAGTGCTACACAAAAATCTTTTCCTGGAATGGGTATCGGTTTATACATCTGTGAGCAGATCGTTAAGAACCATGGTGGCACTTTATGGGCAGAAAGTAAGCTAGGAGAAGGAGCTACATTTAGTTTTACCTTGCCTATTGATGGAAATGGAAAGGAGCTAGCGAATGCCTAGAAAGATCATGATTTGTGACGATGATGAAGGTTTGTTGGAGATGATGGAGATGATGTTGGATGAGTTTGGATATGCCGTGATTACCGAATCCAAAAGTACGATGGCACTAAAGACGCTTGAAGAGCAAATGCCAGACCTTTTGTTATTGGATATATGGATGCCTGTGATTGCTGGAGACCAGGTGCTAAAAAACATCAAGTTAAATCCTAAAGTTGCTGATATACCTGTTATCATGTATTCTGCAAGTGCCGAAGGCGCAAAGATTGCAGCTGTTGTTGGGGCAAATGACTTTATTGCTAAGCCTTTTGACCTTGAAGAAATGGAAAAAAAGATTAAGAAGTTGTTGCACTAGACGTAAGGGATGGTTGGTATTAAGTTATATAGTGTGGATGATAGTTGCGTGCTAGATAAAAGAAACGGAGATGCCACCAAAATCATAGTCCCATCTAAGTTGTATTAGATCAACAAAAAAATAGAGCGGGAAATATAGACTTTACTATTTAACTAGACTGTTTCATTTTTAGAGATTAATCCTGTTAAAGTTTGAAATCTTCTAAATTATTTTTTATTCTTGAAACCTTGTGAAATCATAGGTAAATTTCTTGAAAAGTAATGCTAAACACAGCTTTGGCGGGCAAGCAAGGTAAAACTGTCGCTTGCCCTTTTTTTGCCTTATGATTTGCTATTCATCGGATAGGTAATTTAAAAAATATAACTATTTCGAACATAGTCGAGAATTGAAAATCAGCGAGGCTAAATCTTCGGGTCATTTATCAGAAATTATCCCTCTATAGATTTAGCTTTGCTTTCTTTCAGTTCTCCACTCGCTTCGCTGCGGTCGAAATTGAGTAATCAAGACCCAAAACTCACGTTAATTAGGTTTCTAAAACTGCTGTCTTTTTTCAGCTTTAGTTTTTATTCTCTTATTGTCTGAAAGATCAAGATTGCAACTCCAATTGCGATTACATCAAACAATTGATATTCTAGTAGCAAATACCTTTCGCTAGCTCAAAGAACCAATGATGCACAGTAGGGAAATAAAAGGAAAAGCAAAATTTATGCGTTTGTGGTATTCCTTAGACGAATATCTATGAATATGTGCGTAGTTCGCTAATAATTTTTTAATATTGTGCTTACAATCAAACATTTCTAATGACACCTAGCTATGATTTTTCTTCAGATGCAGAGCTTATTGCTCTATTGCGTAAAGGAGACCATCATGCTTTTACAGAGGTTTATAAAAGGTTTTGGGATAAGATTTTTGTAGTAGCCTACCATAGATTAAAAGATCAAACCGAAGCAGAAGAAGTGGTTCAGGAAGTTTTTTATAGCTTATGGAAACGTAGAGAAACGCTACAATTACAATATAGTCTTAATACTTATTTAAATGCTGCGGTAAAATATCAAGTCATTAATAAGCAAAGCAGAAACTATGCAAAAAGTTCGGATGTTACACCAATGGACCAAATACCCGAACAAGGAGTAGATAGTACCCAACTATGGTTTTCTGAACGGGAACTGAAACAACAATTAGATTATCATATAGCGCAACTGCCCGAAAAATGCCGCTTGGTTTTTAAAATGAGCAGAACGCAATACCTCAGTAATGCAGAAATTGCGAAACAAATGGGCGTGTCTGAGAAAGCCGTAGAAGCCCATATTACCCGAGCACTAAAGATACTAAAAGATAAATTGCACATTGGTATCCCTTTAATCTCCTTTTTACTAGCTAAATAAAATTTTTTTTCGAGTTGATGTAGGGTTGTGTCCGTTTAATGTGACTATATACTAAAACGCATCAAAATTGGACTTGAAAAAAAACAACATATCGATACAAGAAATTGCTCATAAAAGGCAAAAAGGAATTGCTACAGCCGAAGAAATCGAATTTTACGATACTTGGTATGCTTCTTTTGACGATACTGATTTACAGTTGGGAGATGGAGAAGAAGACTTAACTGCTGAGCTAGGAGCAAGCCTTTATGCTAGATTAATGGTGGAAATAGTACCAGAGCAATCTAAAAAAATCTGGTTTACCCCCTACAAGAAATGGATTTCAGCTGCCGCTGCAGTGCTTGTATTAGCTATTGGCTATTCGCTTTATGAAATCAATACCTTCGATAATTTATTTGGTGGTGCCTTTGCCAAACATGAGAAAATAGTTCCGGGTAAGGCCACTGCAACATTAAAGTTGGCTAACGGCCAGCTGATACAGCTTAAAGAGAATGAAGATGGACTGGTAATTGACTCTAAAAGCTTGACTTATACCGATGGCTCTGGGGTAGCTGTACCAAAGGAACAAGCTTTGCACACGCAAGAACTGTTGCTGAGCACGCCAAAAGGCGGCACTTATCAGGTGCTATTGCCTGATGGTTCTAAAGTATGGCTCAATGCCTTAAGTAGTATCAAATTGCCAGCAAATTTTGAAAGTGCTTTTGAGAGACAAGTAGAATTAAGTGGCGAAGCTTATTTTGAAATCGCAAAATCGGAAATGAATTTAAATGGGCAGCAGAAACGTAGGCCTTTTACGGTAAATGTTGGCAATAAAAAGATAGAAGTGTTAGGTACGCATTTTAATGTGAACAGTTATGCCGAAGAACTTGGAGTAAAAGCCACCTTATTAGAAGGTAGTGTAAAAGTAGTTACTGGAAACAATCAGAAACTAATTACCCCTGGCGAACAGGCTTTAGCTACCAACCAAAATATTACTACTGTTAGTGCAGATTTAGAACAGGTAATGGCCTGGAAGAATGGTAATTTCCAATTCTCGGATGAGAAAATTCAGCGTATCATGCTTGATATCGGTCGCTGGTATAATGTAGAAGTAGTGTATCAAGGTGCCATTACTAATGAAACCTTTGGCGGCACCATTTCTAGAAGTAAACCGATTATAGAAGTGTTAGCTTCTTTAGAAGAAACTGGAGCTGTACATTTCAAAATTGAAGGAAGGAGGGTAATCGTTATGCCTTAGTAAAAATAAGGCCGTATCCTAATAAAACCGGAAGTGGTTCGAAGCACTCCCGGCTAAAAGTTCGGAACGGTTCAGATCAAAAAGTGCGTTAATCAACTAAACCATAATAACCAAACAAACTAGGATACCAATGCTTCAAGCAATTTGGTATTCATTTCAAAGATATGAAAAAATCCATTTTATTGGAGAGTAAGCCCTGCGCTTACTATTCCAATCAAACTATGGGGCGAGTAAGTAAGCTAGTTATAGTTTTACTTGCCATTTTCGCCTTTCAAGTTAGGGCCAGTTATGCCCAAACAGTTACCATCGTTAAAACTAATGCAAAAATTGTCGACATCTTTAAAGAGATAAGAAAACAAACCGGTTTCGATTTTGTGTACACATCCTCGCAAATTAGCGATGCTAAGCCGGTAAACATCAACGTACAAAAAGTTAGCCTTGATGAGGCACTGGTAGCCTGTTTTAAAAACCAGCCATTGAGCTACACAGTAAAAAATAAAACCATCGTTGTTAAAGAAAAATCAAGCCCAACAACTAAAACTACTAATACGCAAGTAAGATATCGCATGGTTACGGGTAAGGTAATTGATGGAGAAAAGCGTCCGTTGCCTGGTGTAACGGTGTTGTCTAAAGAGTTAAATGTGCGTACGGTAACCAATAAAGACGGTGACTACAGAATAGATGTAGTAGAAGATGGGCAAGCAACCTTAATTTTTTCCTTCATCGGGATGCAGACCCGAGAGGTGGTAGTTGGAGCAAAAACTACTGTAGATGTAACCTTATCCGATATCGTGAACGAAATGGAAACGATGGTAGTAACTGGCTATCAAATCTTAAAAAGATCTGATGTGGTAGGCTCTGTGGCTACCATACAAGCAAAGGAACTAAATTTTAATGGTATCAATACTTTAGAGCAGGCTTTGCAAGGTAAGTTGGCTGGTTTGGTGGTTACCAACCCTAGTGGTTTGGTAGGTACTAAGCAGAATGTGCGTGTAAGAGGAACATCTACACTGGTTGGTACGCAAGAACCTATTTGGGTAGTAGATGGTATTATCCAAGAAGATCCATTGCCATTTAAGGCGCAAGAACTAAATACTGCCGGTGGCGTAACTACAGACAATTTCGATTACCTTAGGAACTTTGTAGGCAATTCTATCCGCTGGTTAAATCCTAATGATATACAAGATATTACCATACTTAAAGATGCTTCGGCAACGGCCATTTATGGGGTGCGTGCTGCTAATGGAGTTATCGTAATTACCACCAAAAAGGGACAGGTAGGCCCGCCGTCAATCAATTATTCTACCAATTTAAGCTTAACAGAGAAGGTAAATTACGATAGATTGAATTTGATGAATTCGAAGGAACGCGTAGCTGTGTCTAGAGAAATTTTTGAAAGAGGTTTAACCTCGCCTGTGGTAAATAACAATATAGGTTATGCCGGAGCATTAAATGAGTATCTCTATTTGAAAACCATTAATGAGACAGAATTTAATGCTAGAGTAGCCGAACTCGAAACAACAAATACCGATTGGTTCGATATTTTATTCAGAAAACCGTTCAGTATGTCGCATAATTTGGGGATTTCTGGCGGTAGCACCTCTACCAGATATTTTACTTCTTTCGGTTACAACGCCACCAACGGTACCGCAATTGGTAACGATAGCCGTAGCCTAAGTGGCAATTTATCCATTGTATCCGATTTAAGAAAAAACCTTACTTTAAGTTTGCGCTTATCGGCTTCTAAAGCAACTACTAACGGGTTTTACCAAATTGCACCCTACGATTATGCCAGTAAGGTAAATAGGGTAATTGCTGCCTATCAAGACAATGGAGAACTTAACTTTTACAGAAACAGATCTGGTTATTTCTTCAATTTTATCAATGAGAGAGATCAAACAGGTAACGTGAATAATGTATTGTCTACCAATGCTGTAATGGACGTGAATTATCAAATCTTGAAAAATTTAAGGTTTCAAACTTTATTCAGCTACAACGGTTCGGCTACCAATGGATCTACCTACGCTACCGAAAAAACAGAATATGTATCTAGAGCGCTAAGGTTTGCAGAGTATGGTATTAAACCTTCTGATGCTGCGTACATCAACTCTAGGTTGCCTATTGGAGGCGAGTATAACCAGGTGATGAACACTGGACGAACTTGGGGCTGGCGTAATAATTTGTCGTTTAACGAAACTTTTGGTAAAAAACATACCGTGGCAGCAATGCTAGGATGGGAAACGAACAGTACGCGTTATGAGGGTTTCCAATCTACCGAATATGGTTTTCTCAGAGACAGAGGAAAGTCGTTTGCTACACTTCCATTAACCTATACTACGGCAAGAACGGTTAACCCTTTGTTGGTCTCTAACCCTACAGTGATTGACAGAAGGGTAAACACCATGGGTCTATACCTCACTACTAGCTACACTTATGCAAGTAGGTACGTAGTTAACTTTAGCATTAGAAATGATAGGTCAAACCGTTTTGGGCAGTTTACCAATGAGAAGTTCAATCCGGTATGGGCAGGAGGTTTCCGTTGGAATATTGCCAACGAAAAATGGTTTGTGGCTAACAATTGGCTAAGTGGGTTAAGCCTGCGCAGTTCATTTGGTTATCAACGTAACATTGCTTCAAACGTTAGTCCAGATTTAATCATTAGAATACCTACTGGCGCAACAGTAAATAATACCGATGCTTTTACAGGCGAGACCTTGTTAACTGTACGCAGTCTTCCTTACGGCGATTTGCGATGGGAGCAAACCATGAGCTTAAACTTAGGTTTAGACTGGAGCCTTTTTAACAATAAAATAGGCGGATCATTTGAATATTATACCAAGCGTGGAAGAGAATTGATTACCAGTTTAGACGTACCGGCCGAATACGGTGTAACTTCGATGCTAATAAATGGTGGGTCTATGAATAACACAGGCTACGAACTAAGTGCAAATTTTGTACCTGTAAGAACCAGAAACTTTACATGGTCGGTTAGTTTAAACACCTCAAAAAACATTAATAAGATTACCAAAACTGGCCCACAGGTGGTAAGTTGGCAAAGCGCAGCTCTGGGTCAGTTAAATTCGGCTGGCATGCCAGTTTCTGCTTTCTATGCTTTTAGGTATACGGGAATTAATCCTGCAAATGGCGAACCAACTTTCGATCTTTCAGTTGCTCCGGGGGGCAATCCTAAAGATCCAACATCTTTTATGCAGTATGTGGGCAAATTAGACCCAGATTTTACTTCTGGCTTAGGGATGAATTTTAGGTACAAGATGCTAAGTTTTAGTAGTTCATTTTACCTGCAGGTAGGCGGCAGCCGCTTTTTGCCACCTTTGTACAATTATGCCGAATCTAATTCTGGTTTGCCTACAGAATATGAAAATCTTTCACGCCAAATTTTAGACAGGTGGACACCTTCTAACACAAGTGCTAGCGTGCCTGCATTGCCTAATGGTACATTGCCATTTGTTGCACTACCAAACGCAGACCAAAGATCTAACAACAATCTTTACAACTTTTACAACTACAGTACAGATAGGGTTGTAAGCGCTACCAGCTTGCGTTGTAATGATGTGAGGGTAAGCTATGCACTTCCAGAGGGATTGGTTAAAAAGTTAAAATGTAAAAATATGTCTATAGGAGGAGGTGTATCCAATCCATTTACAATAAATAGCCGAGACTTTAGAGGCATAGACCCTGAGGTAGCTTTGGGAGGCCAACCAAGAACCAGAAATTATACGGTAAACCTAAACCTAAGTTTGTAAAAGATGAAACGGCTATGATTTTCAAAATCAAATTGAAGAGAAATTAATCGTAGCAGCTTTTTAACAAATAAAACAAAATTTAAGTAGATGAAAAAAATATTTTTATACAACCTCATTTTCTTAGCCATGACCTTTTGTTCGTGTAAGAAATTTTTAGAGGAATATAGTCAAGACGAAATGCGTCCGGGATCTACGGATGATTTAGCGGCATTAATGTACGGCGATGCCTATCCTTACATTGCAAGGATAGAAACATTTGAAGCACTTACCGACGATTTGCAGAATAACCCTTTGGTAGGTGTAAATGGGGCGCCCATTCCAGCCTATCTCACTACTTTAGAGGCTGCTACCCAAATGTTTACATTTAACCCTGTAATGTTCGATGCCATTACCACAAGTACCGATGTAGGTAATCTTTACGGTACTGCCTACCTTAAAATTAAAGGCTGCAATGTAATTATCGATCACTTAGATAAAGTGTCTGGTACCACTGTAGACAAAAACGCGATTTTAGGACAATGCTTGTTTTTACGTGGGTTTTACCTGTTAAAAGTAGTAACTACGTATGCGCAGATGTACAATGCGCCTGGTGTAGACCCATCTACGGCAATGGGCGTGCCTTTGGTATTAAGTAGTCAGGTTAAAGATGGTGGCTTAACTAGAAATACATTAAAAGAAGTGTATGATCAGATTGAAAAAGATTTAATTACAGCTGAAGAACTGTTAAGAAACAACTATAACCCCACCACTGCATTTAGAGTAGGTAGTGATGTGGCCAACGGTTTACTTTCTCGTTTTTATCTTTACAGAGCAATGGCAGGAGATGCCGATAAAGCAATACAAGCTGCTACACGTGCCCTTCAAAATAGATCTACTTTAACGGTTTTGGCCAGCCAAGTGGCAGCCAATGGAAGCATTTCTGCCAATGGTATCTACAACGCAGCTAGCCCAGAAGTACTTTGGGTGTATGGTGGTATTCATCCCGAACTGCTTAACGTAAATGTAGATTCAAGATCGTTGCCACCTTTTTCAGTATCAGCAGACCTTATTGCGCAATACGATAAAGGCACTGGAACTTCCAACTATGGCGATCTTCGTTACCAATACTATTTTCAGTTTTTTACCGCAGGCGGTAGCAGATTTCCTTACCGAACGGCTAAAAACACCTTAAATGTACAGTACGGATCTAGAGGTTTTAGAGTAGCAGAACTTTACCTTAACCGTGCCGAAGCCTATGTTCAAAAATATTTAGCAAGTGGCGATGCTGCAGACAGAACAGCGGCACTTGCCGATCTTAATGCGCTGCGCATGAGTAGGTACGATACAAGAAATACGGCCTACACGCCAATAAACATTAGCGATGCACAGGCTTTGTATAAGTTTTGCCAAGAAGAGCGCAGGAGAGAGTTGGCCTTAGAGGAGGGACATCGTTTCATTGATTTGAAGAGATGGAGAATGGGTGTAACCCACGTGTTTACCGGAAGCGATAATGTAACCAGTGCTTACACTTTGCCAGCTAATAGCCCGCTGTTTGCTTTGCCAATTCCATTTAATATTATGGTGGCAAATCCTAACCTAATTCAAAATCCAAGATAAATTCATCATCACAAAAATTGATCTCATGAAAATTTATTTGAACATATTACTTGCACTGCTAGCCCTTGTTGGCACAAGTTCATGTAAAAAAGAAAAAGAGGTTTTACAACCTTCTGATATTGATGTAACCTATAACGTGCCACAGGGAAGTAATGCATTTGACCAAACTATAGTAAATTATTACGAAAAGTACGGCAGCTATTTACTATACAAGTTTAACGAACGCGATGCCTATTGGACTCCAACCGGATGGAAGAAACCTGTGGTAAGTGCTGCCGGTAATTGGAGCGTTGGTGCCGATTTGATAGCAGCAGAAGAAAGTGCTATCCCGGCACAGTTAGATTTGTTAGATAAAAGCCTGTTCATTCTTTATCCTCAAAGTTTTCTTAAACAGTTTCTGCCAGTTAAAATTTTGCTATGCAGCAAAGTAGATTCAATTTATACAGCCTATGTTTTTAACCCAACGTATACTGCAACTAAAGGTGTTAAAAAAATACCAGCTTATTATAACTATGATAATATTTCAGTGAACTACGGCGATGCTACAATAAACCAAATGACCAATGCCGAAAAATTAGCTTTTTTGGCAAGGGTAAATCAGGTTTTTTCCAAAGTATCAACGAACGTGCGCTTATTAAGCCTAGTCAGGAGTTCATTAATAGTGCAGATTATAGTACTACTAACGCAACCCAAGCAGTGGCCTATGGTAAAGGAATTATACCAAGTTATACCTCGTCTATTACCCCAGTTAGCGATTGGAATGCCTACGTAATGGCCATGGTTACCTTGTCTGAAGCAGACCTGAACCGTTCGGTAGCCAATACCAATACCAGTCCGGTGGGTATCTTAAATCCAACAAAAGATACTAACAGGTTAATCCAAAAGCGTTACAACATTGTTAGAAATTATTTCATCAACACTTTTCAAGTAGATCTTCAAGCCATTGGAAATAAAGCTAGAGGGTTGTAATTTTTTATTATACACACAAATAAATGTATCGTCCACGGGTTAGCCGTGGCGATATTTTTCAAACACACAGCAATGAAACTACTTAAAAAGTTGTTGCTAATTGGACAGTTGTGCCTCGCCACTACGGTAATGGCACAAACTACACCACTTCCGGCAATACAAAAGTTTATAAAACCTAGCGCCGCAAAATACGCAGGCGTATTTAACGTATACTTACAAGAAGATAAATATTACCTAGAAATACCCGATACGTTATTGAATAGAGATATTCTCTCTATGATTGTCATCAATAAAGGATCAGCACAGGTATCGAGAGATTCTAGAAAACGTTTTGGTTTTTCTGGCGATGTGGTACATGAAGCCGTTTTTAAATTCAATAAAGGGAAAAAGGGAGCAATAAATATAGAACAATCGCAGTTTTACGTAGCTCCTAAAAATGAGAAACTAAGCACTTACGAAGCAACATTGAAAAACAAGGTTGCACCTATCGTGTCAACCTTTGCACCAGTAGCACAAGATGCTACAGCAACACTCATAGATATTACCGCTACATTTAACAGCGATATGCCGTTTCTTTCGCTTAGCGGCGGAAAAGACGAGTTAGGTCTTGGCCCTTATCAGTCCAATATGTCGCGTCCGTTAGGTGTTGCTGCTTATAAAAACAATATTGTTTTTCGTTCAGTTAGGGCTTACGGTGCAGGCGCTGCTACACCCAAACCACAAGGCTTAACACCGGCCGAGCCTCAGCAGCCAGCAGAACAAGATAAGCAAATGAACGGGCCAACAATATGGGAAATTGGCGCAAGCTGGTATTTATTGCCTGCCCAACCCATGCGCCAAAGAATTGCAGATAAAAGGGTAGGCTATTTCACTAGGTCAATTGTAGATTATTCGAAAAATGCCAATAAGACAGTAGATAGAGGCTTAGCTGCCCGATGGAAAATTGAACCTAAACCACAAGACATAGAGAAATACAAACGTGGCGAATTGGTAGAACCAGCAGAGCCCATTGTGTTTTATGTAGATAAAAATACGCCAGCATATTTACAACCGTATTTTATTGCCGGTGTAAATGCTTGGCAAAGTGCTTTTGAAAAAATTGGTTTCAAGAATGCCATAATAGCCAAAATGGAACCTACACCAGAAGAAAATCCAGATTTTTCGATAGATAATGCAAGTTACTCGGTAATTTCTTATAAGCCTTCTACTACAGCCAACGCTTACGGGCCAATGGTAGTTGACCCACGTTCCGGACAAATCATCAGTTCGCACGTTGCGGTTTTCCATAACATTACAGATTTACTGCAGCGTTGGTATTTTATCATGTGTTCGGTAAATGATCCCGAAGCCCGAAAATTACCTTTATCACAAGATATCATGGGTCGTTTAATGAAGATGGTAATTACACACGAAGTTGGTCATACCCTTGGGCTTAGACATGATTTTGCCGGCAGTCATACCTACGATGTAGACAGTGTACGTAATAAAGCATTTGTAGCTAAAAATGGTTTTGGCGCTTCTATTATGGATTACCTAAGGTTCAATTATGTGGCACAACCAGAAGACGGCTTTACCGCCGAAGAGCTTTTACCTAAAATCGGTATTTATGATGATTATGCGATTGAGTGGGGCTACAAATACTTTCCACAGTATAAAACTGCAGAGCAAGAAGCCGAAGTTTTGAAAAATTGGGTTACCCAAAAACGTAAAGATCCAAGGTTTTTTTATTTTCCAGAAGGCGATTTCTCAGATCCGAGGGTGCAATCTGAAGATATGGGGAGTAACGCCATGAAAGCTGGTACACTTGGCATCAAGAACTTAAAAGTGATTATGCAAAACTTAGAAGCATGGCTCGAAAAAGATGATGATGAGAACTACACCATGATGAAAAGAATGCACAGTGCCGTGGCAAGCAGGTATAACGAATATTTAGCCCATGTGCTAAAAAATATTGGCGGCAGGTATGCCGATCAGGCTTTGGTAATAGAAGATAAACCAAATTACCAACCGGTTAGCAGAGCAGTGCAAAAAGAAGCCATGGCTTTTATTAATGAGTATTATTTTAAAGAACCCAAATGGCTTTTTCCTGATCATATTGTAGATAAGACAAGATTTACTTTTGCGGGCCCGGTAGCTGCAGATTACGAAACTTTCTTGGGTAGAGTGTTTTTCAAGTTTTCTTCTATTTCTAAAAACGAACGTATTGTTGGGCAGCAACAGTATCAGGCCAGTGAGTTTCTAGCTGATATCTATAATGGCGTTTTTTCAGATTTGGAGAACGAAACACCAATTTCTGAATATAGAAGAACGCTACAACGTGGCTATGTGAACAAGCTCTTAAGCTCGGTTTATAATTCTGCAAACGACAATGATGTTGCAATTATCTTAAAGCAACAAATAGAATCGGTAAAGCAATCTTGCGATAAAGCATTACAAAAGCAAACAGATGCCACTACTAAAGCGCACTTAAATGCAATTTCAGCAATGATCCAACAGTGGCAAGGCAAAAAGCCAACAAGTTAATTATCATCAATGCTGACAACAAATAAATGAAAAAAATATTCTCTATAGCAATTTTGGTGTGGGCCTGTGTGGTCCACTCGGTTGCACAGCAAGCAAAACCTAGCGTCCCTTTAACCTTCGATAAATTTTTCAAGGATAAAATGAACGAGGTTAAAGGACATTTTCCAGTATATCAACTAGATGATAAATATTACCTCCAAATTGGTGCACAGCAATTAAATAAGGATATCCTCGTAGCGGGAGATATTCGTTACGGTAGTGCTAACATTTCTAAATCTTCAGGCGTACTTAAATTTACCAAAGGTCCGGGCGAAAGTTTATACGTAACTAGAAGTAACTATAGCGAACAGGCAATAGACAATGCCCCAATGGCTAATTTGCTAAGCGGATCAACATTAGAGCCCATCAGTTTTACTTTTAAAATAGAAGCTTTGGGTAAAGATACAGGTAGTTACATTATTGATATTACCAAACAACTCATTGATGGTGGCGAACTGTTTTCGTTCAAAAATTACAGCCAAATCGCTAATCCAGACCCCTCTAGGTCTGCTGTAGAAAGTGTTGTGGCAATTAGCAATGGGGTAGCTTTTAATGTATACAGATCTCAGAACAATTCGGGAAGAGACTATAACGGAAAAGCTATTGAGCAAGCATCTACTTTCCAAATGGGCTTAGTGTTGCAAGAGCTTTCGGCTACGCCAATGCCAATTCAATTAAGCGACCGAAGAATTGGTTTCGAAACTCGCTCATTTACAGATTTTGGATTAGCCGGATACGCCGCAAAAAAGGTCAACATCATTAAAAAATGGTACTTACAGGTAAAACCTGAAGATGCTGTCAAATATAAAAACGGCAGTTTAGTAGAACCTCAAAGGCCAATTGTAGTTTACCTTCATCCATCAATCCCAAAATTTTTGATGAATGCAGTAAAAGATGGCGTGTTGGCTTGGAACAAGTGCTTCGAAACAGCGGGATTTAAAAATGCAATCAAAGTAATTCTTCCCGAAAACTCTACACAGCAGTTAATGGAAGAGGGTACGGTACTCATTGCCTGGGGTGGTGTAGCCAATAAGCCAGCTGTAGAAACCGTTGAAGATCCACGTACTGGAGAAATAAAAACGGCAAAAATCACTTTGTCCGACTTCGTGATCGATGATTTGCTTCAAAAATACTTTGTGCAGGTTGGTGCTAATGACATACGTATCCAAAAAGATGCTTATTCTCCCGCAGTTAGAAGCGATATTTTGAAGTTTAAAGTAAGCCAAGGCATGGCACAGGTATTGGGTATGTTGCCTAATTATGCAGGTAGTGCCGCTTATAGTGTACCACAGGTAAGTAATCCGCAATGGGTAATGCAGCATGGTTTTACCTCATCTATTACTGATGATTTAGAGTTCAATTACCTGATGGTGCCCACCAAGAATTTCAATAGCAAATTGCTAATTCCAAGCATTGGTGCTTATGATCATTTTGCGATCAACTGGGCTTATCGTCAGTTTCAAAACGACCAAGCCAAACCAAATTTTTTAAAAGATGGCAAAATAGATCCAGTTTATTTTTATGCAGCCGAAGATAAAAGCAATCCGCTAAGCCAAGCAAAAGATTTGTCTTCACAAAACATAGAAGCAGCGCAAAAGGGCATCAATGGGCTCATTGCATTTTACCCTAAATTAGATGGTATTGCCGCCAAAATGGATGATGATACCTGGGACACCTACATGTTATTGGCTGCAAATTTTATCATGTCTTATGATCAGTACGTTACCAGCGTACTCCCAAATATTGGCGGTAGGCAACGTTTTACCGTAATGAAAGGATATAACACGGTACCGTTGATGTATACACCCAAAGCTAGACAGCAAGCCACATTTGATTTCTTGTACCAAAATGTACTTAAAGGAGTACCAGCATGGACTAGAAACGATAGGGCACAATTTACCGATGGTTCTAATACAGAAACGTTGGTAACCAAAACAGCAGTAAAAGTAGTAAATGCCTTAATTAACGCCGATTTGATTAAAAATCTACTAGAGGCAGAAAATTCTGGCCAAAAAGATGTTTTTGGTACTAAAGACTTGTTCCAAAACATTGATCGTTACGTGTTCCAAAACTTTGATCCTAAAATAGCACTTACGGGCTACCAACGTAATGTGCAATCTACATTAATTAGAAGTTTACAGGCATTGGTAGCTAAAAACAAAATTGGTGCAGGCCTAAGCGATATCAGTGTGGTTTTAAATACTTATACAACTGCGCTTAATGAGCGCATCGGTCAGATGGCAAAATCACATACAGATGTATTAACCAGAGAACATTTTCAGTTAATGAAGATGTTAATGGACAACGAACAAAATGCGAAATAGAATGAAAAAATTAATGATAGTAGCTTTGATGCTCGTACTGGGCATCTCGGCAAAGGCGCAAAACAGAGCTATCAATTTCGAAAAATTGACTTTTCAAGAAGCCTTGTTAAAATCTAAAAAAGAGAACAAGCCCATTTTTGTGGATTGCTACACTACTTGGTGTATTCCTTGCAAACGCATGGAGGCAGATGTGTTTACTTTAGATAGCGTGGCCGATTTTCACAACCAAAACTTTATCAATATTAAAGTAGATATGGAAAAAGGCGAGGGGCCCGATTTGCGTAAAACATATACGGTAGAGGCCTATCCATCTTATTTAATTGTGGATGCCGATGGTAAAGTGAAAAATAAATACGTAGGAGGCATGGCCGCCAAAGATTTTTTAGCGAATGCTAGAAAAGGGTTAGGCACCAGCGAAGAAGCCAGGTTAAACGCACTTTACGAAAAAGGAGATCGTTCGCCAGAGTTCATGAGAAATTACATCAAACATAAAGTTAAAGTAATGGAAATATCAAAGGCTAAAGCACTTAATGTAGAGTTAATGGGGTTGCTTACGCCAGAACAAAAGGCTACTCCAGAAAATTGGTTCCTTTTTGGCCAAAACAGATATACCATGTACCTGTCTGATTTATTTAGCCCTAATTTTAAATACCTAGCAGATCACTGGAAAGATTTCGTAACCAAAAATACAAAGGATACAGTAGATAAGAAATTATCGTCGGTATACAGACAAATAGCCTCTTGGACACTTAATGGTTTTTATGTAAAAGTGAAACCTTATGATAAGGCTACTTACGAAATGTACAAGGCACAAATTAAAAAAACAGAAACGCCAGATAAAAAGCAATTATTGGTAATGATGGACATTGCTATGGCGGCAGGAGATAAGAACATAGATAAAGTAACTGATTTATTCTTGAAACACTTGGGTTCTTTTTCGGAAGATAACCGCCGCATTCTCTTTGACTATGTTACTTTCGCTACATCTATAAAAGGATACAATTATCCAAAAATTGCTGCCCTTTCAGATGAGATTGAAAGGACTTCTACTAATCCTTTTTTGGTTAGACAGTTTAAAAGCATGAAAGAACGTTATGCAAAAAAAGCAAATTAGTTTAGTAGGCCTACTGTTGGTTTGTTGTGTGTATGTATACGCACAGCAGGCCAATTATGAGGCTGCAAAAAAATACGATGCGCCTCATCTTTCTAAGCGCATAGGCACATTAAAGGTAATTCCATTTTTCCTTAAAAAAACCAACAGCTTTTGGTTTTTAGCCGAGCAGCCTTCGTTTTCTGGTAAAGAAAGCGATACGCTTACCAATAAAGATAGGGTCTACCATATTGTTGATCTAAAAACTGGCAAAAAGCAAGAGCTCTTTGATAAGAAAGCAATTGCCAATCAGCTACAACAATTTATAGGAGAAAAATTTAATAGCAAACAGCTCAGTTATTTCCCTAATTTTTCGGAAGACGAAAAAACAGTAAAGCTAAAATACGGTTCTAAATCTTACAGCTACAATTACCTAAGTAAGCAACTTACCGAAGATCATGAAGGCCAGCAACCAAAAAAAACATATCCTAAATTTGGTGTTTCGGCAGATGGTAAATGGGAATTGTACACCCGTGCGCACAACCTATACATTGCCAGTGCTGCCAATAAAGAAAAAGAGCAGCAACTCAGTAAAAATGCCGAACCCTATTATTCGTTCTGTGTAGATGAAAAAGGAGACTATACGGTAGATAAAACCTATCCTTCTACAGCAAAATGGGTTACAGCGAGGTATTTTTATGCCTTAAGAATAGATAAGCGAAAGGTGCAAACCATGTCGGTAATCAATTCTGATGTTACACCTAGGCCGCGAGTTTCTACCTACAAGTATGAGTTGCCAGAAGATAAAGATGTTGCCCAATACGAACTGATGATTGGAGATGCAAACAGCAGTACGATAAAGAAAGTAAATTTGGAGCGTTGGCCAGACCAGCAGTTAGAAGTGGTTGCAGCACCAGGTAATTCGGAAGAACTCTTTGTGATACGCCGTAAACGAACCAGAGACGAAATGGAACTTTGCGCCGTAAATTTGGCCAGTGGAGAAGTAAGGTCGGTTATTCATGAAGTAAGCAAACCTTTTATCAACGAAGATTTTTTCAATGTCTCCATTTTAAACGGAGGAAACGACATTATTTGGTGGAGCGATAGAAGTGGCTGGGGACAATATTACCGCTACAACAATCAAGGTAAACTTCTTAATCGCATTACAAAAGGCAACTTTACAGCTGCAAAAATTGCCGCTATAGATACAGCAACTGGTACTTTGTATTGCTACGGATATGGTAAACAGCCTAACGTAAATCCATATTATGCCTTTTTGTATAAAATTGGTATAAACGGCAAAAGCGAAAAACTGCTTACGCCAGAAAATGCAACGCATCAGGTTTTTATTTCTCCAGATAGGAAATACTTGATAGATACCTATTCTAGGATAGATAGCCCGCCCGTAACCATACTCCGTAAAACAGATGGCAAGCAAATAAGCATGGTATACAAAGCAGATGCAGGCAGTCTTTATGCTTATGGCTGGAAAAACGCAGAACCATTTGTAGTCAAAGCGAAAGATGACTCTACCGATTTATATGGCTTAATCTGGAAACCATTTGATTTTGATCCGAATAAAAAATACCCGGTCATATCGCAGGTTTATCCAGGGCCACAGATAGAAACCGTATGGAACGATTTTACGGTGCTAGATAAATACAATAATGCGGCTTTGGCTCAATTAGGCTTTATTGTGGTTGCCGTGGGGCACCGTGGTAATTCGCCCATTCGCAATGCGGCCTACTATAAATATGGGTATGGTAACCTTAGAGATAATGCCATTGATGACGATAAATATGCTTTGGAACAATTGGCGCTGCGGTATTCATTTATTGATTTAACCAAAGTTGGCATTTTTGGCCATTCGGGAGGCGGCATGATGACGGTAGCGGCCATGTGTAAATACCCTGATTTTTACAAAGTTGGCGTAGCTTCTTCTGGTAATCACGACAATAGGATTTACAACCGTACGTGGGGCGAGAGCTATCAAGGTTTTCAAAAGAAGATGCAAATTAACCAAGAGGTAGCAAAAAATCTGCAAGGGCATTTAATGTTGGTTACTGGCGAGGTAGATGAGAATGTAAACCCAGCAAATACTTACAGGCTGGCCGATGCGCTAATTAAAGCTGATAAAGATTTTGACTTGATGGTGCTGCCGGGGCAAAGCCATGGCTACGAAGGTGTATATAAAACTTATTTTGAAAAACGCTTACGTGGATATTTTGCCAAGTATTTGATAGATGAACCACAAGAGTTGAAATAAATAAACGTGAATTATGAGTCTTCGGTTTTATGTCAAGCCCTAGTATTAACCTTTAAATCGGCTCAAAATCGGCCTTGGCCTTTGCGGTAACGATGTATTTGCTCTAGCTCTTCCTCTAAAGCAAAGGGCGCAGCCGACGACTTTTCCTCCATTTTGGTCGCTCAAACAGCGAAGCTCTCTTGAGTACCGCTAAAAAAGCTTATAAAAACGAAAAAATGGAGTGCCGATGCCCGGCATGAGGGCAGGAAAGACTGAGGGATGGGTTATAAAAGCGATTTTAGCTATATATAATGAAAATTAGATCCATAATTCACGTTAAATAAAGAGAAATTAATGTTTAGGTAGTTAATAATTAAACGGAGCTGTGCTGGATGGCCGCTCCGTTTTTATAAATCACTAAGTGGCTTTTGTTTACAGTTAGGTGCTGCCTTTCGGTATCATCAAACTAAAAATGACATCTGTTAAAGTAGCTTGCTCAAATCAAACCAGCGGCATACGGTATATCCCTAGAAAAAGCTTCATAATGCTGTTTGCTATTCTTCCTATAACGCACCTCATAAATAGCTTCCAGTTGCTTCAGAAAGCTAAAAAACTCTCCTTCAAAATGGCATTTCAGTACAGAAAAGCAAAAACTGTATTTCTTAAACCAATTTTACCCAACTCTCGTTCAAAATGGTATTTCAGTAAGGAAAATGGTATTCTGCACTCTTCCTTGGTTAAGGGTTAGTATAAATAGCAAAGTCGTTGTTCTTTGTAACAACGACTTTATAAACGACATCTAGATCTTTACCCACGCACCAAGCGACTACATTGCTCCAAGAAACATTCGCACCGCGTATCATATCGATAAGCCTCGTCCCAGCCAACCATAGACCAGCCCTGATATCGGGTATCTTTTACAGTTTGGGCAAACTCATCGAAGAGTGATTTTTCCTCTTCCGTAGAGCGTGGAAAAATATCGTTTGGAAATTGCCATAAGCTAGCGCAAAGGCTGAACAAATGTTTTAAATTATACTGGTATGGAGCATAGCCGTAAAAGTATTCTAGTAAACCCAAACACGCTTGTTCAATCGCTTGATTATAAAGAAATACTTTAATTTCAACTTCCTCACAATCTTGTATCGCTTTACCTCCATTGTAAAAGCCCCTTGCATTGTTTTCGCGTTGATACCATTTACTTCTGGCTTCATCCATCTCATCAGCATTGCGACAACCATTGCGTTCATGAAATTCCCAATTCAGCAAATGATTTTCTGCATAGTGCAGCGGCTCAAAATATTGTAAAGCTTGATGAAAAAATGGACTGTTTTTATCAAGTTGTTTTTGAATTTGCACCTGAGTGAATGAAAGCAATAAAACAAAAACTTCTCGCTCTTGGTTAATGGTGGCTTGAATATTTCGGATTTGCTCCCTAATATCTCTTTCACTTACAATAAGCAAGTCGAAGAAATAATCACAACTACCCTTATTTTCTTGCGCATTGATACCTTCAATAAAAAAAGACCTCGTTCGTCGTCCAAATAAATAGATACCCTTTATATCGATATTTTCTTTCAAACAATTGACAATTTCCTTCAACTTGTCATCGGCTAGCTGCATTTGTTCTCTTGAATCAACTATTACCGATGGTTCGGCCTTGGTAGCACTCGTCAACTCTGCGTAGGTAGCATTGGTCTCTTTTCGCTCTTCTTGCTGCACAAGTTCATTAAACTGTACCAAATATTCTTTCATCATATCGCTTACCCTTTCACTTAACGATAACGCAAATTCGCAGATCTTTTCCATATCTACCCCTTCTACCTTAAACTTGCTTTCATACCGTACCGCAGTGTAAGCTTTATTCAGCAATGTCAACATAGAAGCATCTGTAACACCATCGGCAATGCTAGGTAGTAATTTAAAATTTGGCAACAGCAGGGCCAAATGTTTTTCATGCTCTTGTAGCTTATGCGATCGTTTTTCGCTGCCCAACAAACCAACGGTCAAAGCACGGCAGCTCAGTTCGCAAACTTGATGCAACATAAAAAGCGCCACCGCAGCATCCTGTTTTTGTACGTAAAATTGTGCACCCTCATAAAACGATGTGATACGTGCCATGCCAGCACTAAAGTCTTTTTGGGCCATATCCGCCCATTGCCGCAATTGCACGGTACCTATAAAAGGCATGGCGGGTGCATTTTCAGCTTGGTAAATTAGATTGTCCGGCTGGCCAAACACCAAGTGGTACAAACTCCCATCGCCCTATAACCTTCTTATTTCGCTACCCTGGTACAGCCTAAAACTTAACCGTTCATGGCCATTAATCGCCATCCAAACAA
The DNA here is from genome assembly GCF_026625705.1 of Pedobacter sp. SL55. Lineage (NCBI taxonomy): Bacteria > Pseudomonadati > Bacteroidota > Sphingobacteriia > Sphingobacteriales > Sphingobacteriaceae > Pedobacter > Pedobacter sp. SL55. The sequence continues at coordinate 315,464 of NZ_CP113059.1, forward strand.
AGGGTTCAAGTTCTGCCAATTTAACACCTGGCCGGCTACCCACCAAAATGATCAGGTGCCAAGCCTGATGCTCCTCAAGCGTATAAGGATGTGCAAAAATCTGTTCTACATTCACCTTTTCGGCCAGTTGGCCAGCTATTGCTAAAAGTTCTTTTCTTTCCATGATCTCTTATTTTAGGATTTTTTCGTAAGTGATTTTGTCTTTGCGCTTGGCAACGTTGCGTCGTAGTTTAGGGTATCCCCGTTTAGCTATCATTTCGGCCAACACCTGCTGCGCATGTCGTGGTTTCATATCGCTACCTAGTAGTGAACTACATTTTTGATAAATGGCGGCCGGGCTTTTGGCTTCAATGAAATATCTGCCGTTGAACAATAATGCTAAAATATCCCTGGTGGCAACCAATAATTCGCCTTCCCGTTCTTCATCCTCCACATAATTCGGGTTGGTTTCAAAAACCTTATAGACCAAATTTGCCTTACCCTCACTATCGGTTCTAAAAAGTGTATGTTCCACGTACTTTTCATACCTTGTGCACTGCATTTCGCAAGATTGGCAGCTTACGTCCTTGCCAAAATCTGTAAAAATAATGCCACGGTAAGATGGTTCCCCTAGTGCCTCTAGCATTTCGCATAACCAACTTACAGGCATATCTTTATGAGCTAATGTTTCCAGCTCGCCTATAGTATTCGAAGCATGCCCCATCAAAAAAGAAGCCTCTGCACTGCTATAGCCTCGAGTAATACGCAACAGCATCATGCTGTACAAAATGTTTACATGTACTCTCGAAAGTTTCGCTCGGTAATTGAACGTTTTTACTGCTAGCTGTGCTTCTTCAGGCACTGCGGGTGTTAAAGACTCTTTTTCCATTTTTCCTTGTTTTAGGTTTAAATTCTAAAGTTCAGGCACACCACCGCGGTACCCAACCACAGCCTCTTGTAAAAAACCACAGCGCAATTGTTTTTTACCTACCTTTATTTCTTTTATATTTGGATATGGAAAACGCTACTAAAACTACCCGCACTCATTTAGGAAGAAAGATTAGCCGCATTCGCGAACTGCGTGGCATGAAACAGGATGCCCTAGCCGCAGAACTGGGAATTAGCCAACAAGCAGTAAGCAAATTAGAGCAGAGCGAAGAAATTGAGGACAGTACGCTGGAGAAAGTGGCGAAGGTTTTGGGGGTAAGTGCGGAGGGGATTAGAAGTTTTAGCGAAGAAACTGTTTTCAATATTATTGGTAACACATATCATGACCAATCAACGTCATTAAATTTTCAATGCACATTTAACCCGTTGGAAAAACTAATGGAAGCTTTGGAAGCTAACAAAGAACTTTATGAAAGATTGCTAGCTAGTGAAAGAGAGAAAGTTGAGATATTGAAAGGGAAGTAAGTATCCATTTTGTTTTCAGCGGTTTGCAGGCTCAAGTTGAGCCTGATTATCAACACAATGGGGCCTCTTGTTACACGCTGCTTTATATTTTTACTTTAAGAATTTCTTTTTCTTCTGTAATGGTCCATTTGCTAGTTCTTGTGCATTGGTGTGTCCAAAATGTTTTATTGTCGAAGGCTCGTCTTTTAAGTTTGTGGGTCATTAACATTTGGTCAAATGTGGTTGCATAAACAATGTATTTTTGCCCTACTTGAAAATAATATCCACAAGATGCTCCATTTGGCGGGGTCAAAATCGTTAGCGTGTCTGAAACTAAAAAACCTTTATACATTTTGTCAACTTTTATTTTTACAACAGAGGTAGGAAATTCACGCCATTTGAAAGAAATTTTGCTTGTATTGCCCTTTACAGTAACCCCTAAGCTATCGTAATTTTTTGTCAAAGTTCTGGAAATAACTTGACCGCTAAATACGACGTCAGAGTTTTTTACACTCATACCTATAGTCCCTTCTCCTTCACAGTTACAAGCAAATAATTTAATAGCCCAAACTAAAATCAGGAAAAATGTAAGGAATACTTTCTTATATCTTGGAAAAGATATAGTTGTGCTTGTTTGCGTCATTCTTCAAAGTTGCCTATAACGGTTTGGCGCTTGGCGCAGTGTCGGATTTCGAAGCACTAAACTGTCAATACACCACAAAATTTGATGCGAGGTAGAATGCTCAGTTAACCACGATACCCGCCATTGTGCCAAACGCCTGTTATCTGTAGTTTTTTATTTTTCAAGATTGTTCCATTCATCATAAACTTTTAAAATTGCTTTAAATTTTGAGGTCAATGGATTAAAATATGTTGAGTTCAAATTAGAGTTTTCAACTAGTTGTCTAATTTCTGTGTTGTATGACTTTTTAAATCTGTCTTTATCTATTTTGCCATCAATGTATTTACTGCAAGCTTCTTCATAAGCATTAATGTTATTTTCGATTGCAGAATCTAATACTTTCGTTTGTGCTTCGAGCGTATGTTCTTCATCTTCAGTTAAAGTTCCTGATTTTTTCTTAGATATTAATGGCAAAATTATTATTGTAATATCTCCTACTTTATCTCTAGTATTTGAAATCCTTTCACTTGTTGACAATTCTAAATTTCCCATTGAAATTAAGTTTTGTACTTCTGATTTATTCAAAGAGTTTTTTGCGAAAACGTTAGATTTAATCAGAGCGATTATTGCGACAATTAGAGAACCTAATGCAATAAATGCGGAAACACAAGATATAATGATGCTAGTTTTGTCCATAAGTTATTTTTTAACATTTACAAAAATATAATCTATCACATTAAGGTAGTTAGAATTGTCTTTTTGTTCTGTGATAATTACTGTACCACCATCTCTATACTGAAATGGTCGTTGACCAGAGATAAATTCTCCAATTAATTTAATTATTTCTAATTTGTCTGAATTAGAAATATTAGTGTTTGTGTTGTCGTAGGTAAGAGAGTTTAATTCTCTGATTATCAGATTAGCACCTTCTTCTTTGCTTGTTGACTTAACAAAACTCATTGCGAGTCTGTTTGCTATTTCAATTTTTGTTGCCATTGATTGTTGTTTTAAAATTACAGATAACTTGTATATATGCGCTACTCTCTATGGCGCCAATCCACCCAGAATAGGAGGTGTTTGCGAAGTTGAGTAGCGTATTATTTTAATCTAAATATAGAAAATATTCATCAAACATCGTTATAAGAGCTACTTCTAAATTAAGTGTTCAAATTCTAACCTAAACTTAAGTATCCCCATTCTGGCTTAAGGTGTGCCGTGAATGAATAATAAGGTTGTATTTATTCTTCAATGTTGGATAGAAGATGATGGTAGGTCCATCACAGTCGTTGTGCAAGCGGAGGCTGTAAACCGCCCCTCGGTGCTAAAGGAGTAATTCGATGGTATTGAACGGAAAGGGGAAAAGGCCAGCAGGACTGGTCAGGTGCGGATAAGGGAGATGAATGCAAATGAACCATCGATGAAGTAATGAGATAGAGATACCCATTGCCAAAAGTCGGTTTTCTTAAGGGCTGATGAGGATTGTAGCGGCTACTTGCCTACTGGCTACAAGGCAATCGTTATAGAGGTGGCATGACCCTTATCCAGGCTTTTATCCGGAACACGGGAAGTCCATATTGGATATAAAGCGAAATGCACAAGCAGGCAATACCTGTAAGGCTGAAAAGCGATGCCGTTATGGATGGCGGATGATGCCGTAGTAGTGATGAATTTTCTGTAATGGAGATGGAGCGAAGGGCATCAATTATACAGGTTAATAATGTTATAACAACTCTGCAAAGAGGAGGATTAAATGTTTGAGACAAAATCAACAACAGTACCCATAACAATGGAAATGGTACGGGAAGCCTATCGCAAGGTAAAATCGAACAGGGGTTCGGCGGGAGTAGATAAAGAAAGTTTGGAAGAATTTGAGACTGATTTATCGAACAACCTATATGTAATCTGGAACCGATTATCCTCAGGTAGCTACTTTCCCAAGCCTGTCCGTTCTGTCGCAATACCGAAAGCTAATGGTAAGAAGCGATTTTTGGGCATTCCAACAGTATCCGACCGTATTGCCCAACAGGTTTTAAAGACTTACCTTGAGCCCCGTTTGGAGGCTGTCTTTGCCAAAGAATCGTATGGTTACCGTCCGCTGAGGGGTGCCCATCAGGCAGTGTCTGCCGTGCAGAAAAACGTACGGCAATACCCTTGGGCAATCGATATGGATATCAGTAATTTCTTTGATGAGGTAGACCACAGTTTACTGATGAAATCGATAGATGTTCATGTAGAAGAGCGTTGGGCCAAGATGTACATCAAACGCTGGCTTGAAAGTCCAGTGCAGCAGGCAGATGGTTCATTAAGCCCAAAGGCTGGAAAAGGTACACCACAAGGCGGTGTGATAAGTCCTCTGCTTGCCAATCTGTTTCTGCATTATGTTTTAGATAAATGGTTGGGCAAGTATTATCCACAAGTTGCTTTTGTACGCTACGCGGATGATATTATAATCCACTGTTCTTCAGAAACAGAAGGGAAACAAGTATTGGATGGTGTACGCAGTAGGCTAAGGGAGTGCAAACTAGGGTTAAATGAGGAAAAGACGAAAATGGTTTACTGCCAAGATTATCGAAGAAAGCGGCGAAAAGATTATGCAAAGAAATTTGATTTTCTAGGCTTTACATTCAAACCAAGAACTGTAGTTTCCAAGAGGGAAGGTCTATTTTTGGGCTATGGGTGTGCTATTAGCCAAACATCACAGACACGTATTGTGGAGGGGTGGAGGCGTTTGAAATGGCATAACAGGAGCGATCTGGATATTCAAGATATCGCAGGTCATTTAAATGTCCAAATGGCGGGCATTATCCGATATTATGGCAAGTTCAATCTTATGGCTCTACGGAAATTGATGTGGCACTTCGAATTCAGGTTGGCAAAATGGGTGTTGAACAAATACAAAAGCTTTAGGAATAGTTATACCAGGGCATACAGATGGATAAAGGAGCTAAAGCGAAGCTATCCAGCAATGTTTTATTATTGGACTGTTTTTAAGCATGTATAATGATTTGTATAATAAGAGCCGTATGAATTGAGAGGTTCACGTACGGTTCTGTGAGAGGTTTGGGCTGAAATGCCCTTGCCTACTCGACCATTTCGTATAGCGCAAGCATAAGTGCAACGGTGCTTGTGCTTAATTAACGTGAGTTCGGGATAAGAGAAATAGGCTATTTGCTAGCGATAGCCTCTCAAATCTCCGTTCCGCTAATTTTCGGTCTCCTATTTTTCGGGTAGCACTGATAACCCCGCTGGCGCACGAGTTTCGCGTGTGCCTCTTACTTATTACTTGGCAGACCAAAAGACTTAGCTTTCCATTTTGTAGCTTAAGTGATCGCCGAAAAGCGAATGCTTAAAACAGAAGGGAATGTTATTAAAACTCATTAATATTTCTCAACCTTACATTCGGCATCGTGTTAAATATATCTTGCATATACTTTCTATGGCTGGCTCCAAATAACAATTACTTTTTCGGCTTTTAAACTTACAGCTTTCACACATTTCTTTGTTTCGCATCATCCTGTAAGTGCTAGAGGCTGGTTTTCTTCTCCGCTCGCTATTTTTAGCTCAATTATTTTGTAAATTTTGCATTTATAATTTTTGTAAGTTCGTTGCCTAATATCTTTGCGTTGTCTGCATTTGCCTTGTCCATTTGAAATTTCAAAATTGGAGTTTCAATATGATGGTCTTGAAGATAATGAGTAACAATTATAAAGTCAGTACCTAAAGTTCCAGCACGTTTTATTTCCATTACTTCTGTTTTCATTTTCACTTTCAGGTTGCCACTCAAAGGAATGGTTGTTTGTTTAAGATTGTGTCGAAACGTGATGATGTGCTCATTGATTTGAAGTCCATCTACAACTTGCTTAATTACTGTAAATAACGCGAACACGACCAATAAAAGTCCTAAAACAATTGCCGTAATTTTTGTTGTCGTATCAGATGTTTTAATGAAAGGAGCAATGACAAGAAACAGACCACCAAAAAAGAAGAACATCACACCTAAGTTTGATTTATCTCCAAAGCGAAATTTGTGTTTTATTTCCACCAGTTTGTCGTCCGCTAATATTTTTAAGCAGGCTTGGTTCGCAATTTTTAGTATGTCATCATTAATTGTTGTCAATGTTTCTGTCGTTTGGTTGTGGTTGTCTAAACTTGCCATTAACGGTTTGGGTATTTATGAAAGACAGGAAATAGAAGCACTTCCGTTACACTTTGTACAAAACAATCTATTTGTTGCTGGCGATAGCTTTTTCAATCAACAAGATATTTGTTTTTGCGACATCGTATGTTTTCGCCAAAGTCGTCCATTGATCTAAAGAACTTACCGTCTGCTCAATAATTTGCTCGACTAAATTTTTGTCTAATTTAGCTTCCTTGCCAAGCTTTACCAAATGGCTGATTTTGGGATGTCTACCTTCTCCCATCACTGAGGTGCTTTGTTCCGCATTCATTCCGCTGGAGAAAGTGAGGTCGTATCCGGGGGCGAGTTTCCATGCTCCGTTCTCATCCATCAAAAAACTGAAGTTCTTAGCATGGTCATCTCTATTATGTGCCAACACATTGAACACGGCTAAGCGATACATTTTTTCAACTTCACGTATGTCTTTAGTCAATGCGCAGGTTAAATTCAGCAAATCTTCGTAATCAAGGGAAGGTGCTCTAAAATCGCTATGCAATAGTCCGCTTGCCGTATGCATGTGTAGTCGGTTGTTGCCCTCTCGATCAAATCGTTTAACGGCAAAAAAGCCAGCGCCTTTTTGAGAAGAGAACAAATGTACGTCTGGCATCATCACGCCGGCTTCTTTTGCCATGAGTGCATAAACGTATTCAATAGCACCAGCATCCTGGCCATCTTGTGTATTAGGAAACTTTACCAACCAAGGCTCAAATCCTTCTTGAAGTTGTTCAGTATCATGTACAATTTGTTTACGATCGTCGCTGACAGCAATAAGGGCTTTTGGACGGGCACCTGCAGAAGATCCGTTTAAAGCCAATAACTCCTCTAACATTTCGTCTGAAGTGCCTTGTAACACTTCCTCCGTTTGCAAGGCTAGATGATCTAGATCAATCGTTTCCTGATTATCGGATGGGCTATGATCTGGCTCATAGACCAGTGCGCCCATACCAGATAGTCCAACATGCGCTAAACGATCTAGCGGGGAGATAGTTGCTGGGAGAATACCTTGCGACCTCAGCAGGCGATCGAAAAGCAATCGCCCCCAACCGTCCGGCAAACTATCGCTGAATACTCCAGCTAATCCTTCAAAGGGATATCTAGGAAATTCAAGTACGCCCTTTTGAAGTGGCAATCGGAACGGTGATATTTCAATTCCTTTTTGAATAAAAGCATCATCATACTCAAAATAAATAATCCGATTACGCATGGCCATTCGTCCAACAGCTTCAATTCCTGAACCGAAATCAAGACTGACTTTTACTTCAGCTAACGGAGCGCTCATTTTCTGCGTCCCCTTTTTCGTGAATTACTATTCAAATCTTTTAAAACATCATCTATCGAGTTGAAATTTGGCTTTGATGGTTTTAGGGCGTTAACCATTTCGTCTATACCCCCAACCACCATCAGAAGTTTAAAGAAGGATTCTAAAGATATAGAACCTTTCTGTTCAAACTTCCGTAATGTAGGCAAGGGAACGCCTGAGCGCTCTGCCAGCCCCTCTTGTGTCAATTCCATTGCTAAACGTCTTGATCTAACATTATCTGCAACTTTTAATTGTGCTTTTGAAGGAGATATAAGTGATATCATTTTATTAGTTATTGCTTAATTTGAGGTTAACTAATATTATAGTGTTATAAAATTACGAAAAATTCAATTAAATATGCTATACTTTGGTTGGCGTTCTTTACAATAGTTTACATCCGCCCTTAGGACAGATAAAAGTTGAACCATATCCTTCCTGTAATTTTCTAATATGAACTTTTGTCTGGCACAAGAATCAATGCGAGATTACTTGTCCTTAATTAAATTCATTAATATTTCTCACCCTTACATTTGGCATGGTGTTGAATATATCTTGCATATACTTTCTATGGCTGGCTCCAACAATAACAACTACTTTTTCGGCTTTTAAACTTTTAGCACTATTAACTACATTTTCACACATTCCTTTATTTCGCATCATCCACCAATGTATTTTCGAAAGCATTTCTTCTTTTGGGAAGTCTTTTAGTTCATACAAATCTGGAAAATAGAAGTCTCCCGCCGATAAAATTACCGCCGCTTCATCGGTATTTAGCCATTCGGTTAGGTTTTCTGAATGCTTATCCATAGTTAAATATTTCTCAATCCCCTTATCCCATCTTTTTAAAATCTTTTTTAATTCGGCTGCATAACTCGCGGTAGTATCTTTTTTGAAAGCTTCAAATTTATTGTAGAACGCCAATGCAGATGCCGACCAGTTCAAATCGTAATCTTGACAATCCATAGGTTGTAATTCCTGGATTTTCATTTCCAGCATCAATGGGAAAGCAATAAGGTCATATTCAGAAGTTTTAAGCCTGTTCATACTTCGCCCTTTCACGTCCAATTGCGGACTAAGCGCCTTATTTACATAGTTTTCAAGTTCAATATTGGGCATTTGTTGTAAGCGCTTAAAAACTTGCCAAAACTGAAAATGACCATTTGAAACATCTTGATTAAGATAATAGGCATGTGCCAAATCAGTTTTCAGGTAATAATTGTTCGGGTTTTTTAGCGATAATTTTTGTAAACTATCAAGCACATTCGGAAGCTTATCGGAAGTTATATTTCTGTTTTTCCTAAGTGTTTCGAGGCGTTTGATGTTTTCTTCTTTACACCAATAATCCATTAAATGCTGCTCATCTTCCTTACTTAAGAACTCCCCGAAAAAGGCTGTCGGCTTAAATTTCCTGATTTTGCTTTCAATAGCGGAGATATCTTGTTTAGCCGATTTGCTATAATTATGGGATACACCTATTAACAACACCTCTACCTTTTGTGCGTATAGCTTAAAAGTTAAGAAGAAAAATAGAAGGAAAGGATATTTCATTTTACGTCAGTTTTATTTGTTGTTGTTACTGTTGCTGTGTAATTACCACTAATTTAATTACAAGCATGTACAACCTTTCCAGCTAATATAGCTAGAATAATAGACGTTTACGAAGTTTAAGAGCGCATTATTTGATTGCTAATTATAGCGAAAGCTATCCAAGACTAAAACCACACTACCTCAAAAACGGCAACAACTTCTCCAAAGATATCCCCAAGTAATCGCAGGCCTGAAAAACAGTAATGGGCTGGCGTTTGTGCAAGCCGTGGCAATCCCTAATCAATTGCAAAATGCGCTGACAAGTACGCTCGCTCTTACCTGTAATCAACTTAAGGTCGGCAGTATAAAAAAATAAACGATGTAAAGGTTTACTCATAATTAAGATGCTTCATCGGTAAAAGGTAATTGTTAATTCGATAATACAAATTTAACTCATATACAAATAGTTACAAAGAAACACCTAGCTTTTAGCAAATTTTAAAGCCTTGCCGAACAGCCACTGCCAATTTCGTAATGGACATTGCAAACCACGTTTACAGTTTGGCAATAAAAAACTCGAAACAGTATAAATTTGCCAACTCAAATTTGAGCTAATCGCCAGAAAAAATAATACAAAACGTAAATTTTCTGCTCAAATAACATAAACGGTTGGGCTATGTGAGATCTCAAGCCCAAGTAAAAGCCAATAAAGTCACTCAAATCGGCCTTGGCCTTTGCGGTATAGATGCAATTGCTTTAGCACCAACTTTAAAGCAAAGGGCGCAGCCGAGAGTTTTTGGGTACTTTTTGCGGAAAAAAGTACCTGCCAATGCCCGGCACGAGGGCAGGAAAGACCGTGTGCTGGCTTTTTATTTGAAATATCAATCCCAAACGTAGCAACAACGTAGGACCGACGGTAGACCGACGGTGGAACAGCACCCCAAAAACGCCAATTCCGACAAAAACGCACAAATAGCGCAAAAGAAAACCAAATGCGCCTAAAACCGCCAAACCCGCCATGCCCTAATTTTCTTCTACCCAACTTTACCCTCAAGCACTAACTACCGGTAAACAAAGAGTGTAAATTTTAATTATTAATCACATTTAAAAACAGAAAGAAGATGGCAAAGTCAGAAAACAACGAAGTAATGTTTGGTGCCCGCGGCAGGGTGGGCAACCTAGTGGTGTTCAAAAATTTTGGAAACAACCAAACGGTAATCGCCAAAAGACCAAAACGACCAGACAATCCTGTGTACACGGCAAAACAAATAGAGGTAAAGCAAAGGTTTAGGGAAGCGGTGGCCTACGCAAAGGGCGTCATCGGCAATCCAATGCTAACCGAAGACTATCAGGCTTTTGCCAAACCGGGCCTATCAGTATACAACCTAGCCTTGGCAGATTACTGCAAATCCCCAGAAATCACTTTAATTGATACTAATAACTACCAAGGTCAAATCGGTAACCAGATCAGGGTAAGGGCTATCGACAACTTTAGAGTTACGGAAGTGAAAGTAAGCATTTATGATACTACCGATACCTTGCTAGAAAGCGGCATGGCTATATTAAGTGCAAACAACCTCGATTGGATCTATGAAGCCACCGTCTTAAATAGCAGTTTGCTCGGTACCAAAATCATTGCCGAAGCCAAGGATACCCCTGGTAACATAGCAGTAGAAACAGTGGCTATTTAGTATGAATTTCATCCCCGAGCTAGCATCGGGGATGTTTTTTTTGCGTATGAGCAGCCGAAATTTAATCCAATAAAAACTACGAATACTTAATACCTCAGCTCAACGCTCTAAATCATAAGTTGATACATGTATCAAAGCTTTTCCTCTGCTTACGAAATAAGGGAATAAAAACAAAAAACCCCGAATTTACTTCGGGGTTTGTGGAAGTGGTGCCTGCTGGGATCGAACCAGCGACACAAGGATTTTCAGTCCTTTGCTCTACCTACTGAGCTAAGGCACCTCCCGATTGGCAATGCAAATGTAACTTCTTTTTTCTAAAAGTAAAATTTTATTGATTTCTTTCGATTAAAGCGAGTAGCTATTTTAGCTTTCCAAGACAATAAGCTACGCATTGAAAAAAATGAACATAAAAAAACCCCGAATTTACTTCGAGGTTTGTGGAAGTGGTGCCTGCTGGGATCGAACCAGCGACACAAGGATTTTCAGTGCTGCGCCCTAAAGCGTCTAACGCCGCTTTAGGACCTCTTTTTGCCTCTTTTACCTTTTGGGAGACAGCAAAGGAGACAGAGATGTTCACAGAAGTCAAAATTTCAGTATCACAAGATTTAAGTAAAAGAGGATTTATTTATTTCTATCTAAATGGAAAAAGGTACAAAAAGTACTGCGGTAAGAAGTTCAGCTTGGATATTCATCCAAATACACTTAAAACCTACCAAGAAAGATTAAGCTCGTTAAAGCAGTTAGCTTACGAAGCTACAAAAGCCATTGAAAATGGTTGGCTACCATTAGAACTGGTTAAAATAAAGCAAAACGAAACCAAAGCCTCAGTATCTTTAAAACAAGCCATTACGGACGTTTTAAATGAAAAGCTTAGCTCCAACCTTAGCAGGCTCTATAAACGAGATTTAGAGAGTGTAGGTGCTGCACTTTTTAATTATTTACCTTCTAAACTGCTAGACACCAACACATCTGAGATAAAGGAAATTGATGTGGAGGGATTTCTAAATCAATTCAAGAGCTCTGGAACGTATTACATGGGCAAACGCAAAACTACAAACGTATTCTTCTCCGAGCTTGTAAGAAAGAAACTACTTACCGAAAACCCAATCAAGAACACCAGACCAATGAAAAGGGTAGCGAAGCTTCATGAGGTGTACAGTAAGAAACAACTTAAGAATGCTTTAAATTATTTGGAAGAACACTATCCAAATCTTCACTTATGCTGCCTACTTACCTATGGTTGTTTCCTACGTCCGCATCAAGAAATAAGGTTACTAAAGAAAAAGCATGTTGATGCTGACCTAAACAAGATTGTACTTGCATCATCCGAAAACAAAAGCAGGCGGGTAAGAACATCCGTTGTACCAGAATATATCAAGGAACAGCTTAAGAGCCGTTTAGATAAAATGAATAGTCCCGAATGCAACCTGTTAAGCGGCAGCCTTCATACCTATAACGAAAGTTATTTAAACACCCAATGGTCTAGGGCAAAAGAAAAGATGGTTAGATAAGGGTTTGATAGAAAAAGGGCACACTATCTACTCATTTAGGCATACGGCTGCCGTTAACGTTTACCGTAAGACCAAAGACCTGCATATCTTACAACAGCTTTTACAGCATTCCAATATGATAGTTACACTTAATTATCTCCGAGGGCTGGGTGAGATTAACGATGAGCGCTTAAGGGATGTACTGCCCGAACTTTAAAATGAATGGGGAGCTAATGCTCCCCTATTTACATCATTCCCTCTTCAGCCATGCTAAAGTAGCCATTTTCAGTCACAATCAAGTGGTCGTGCACTTCAATCTCTAATAGTTTACCTGCCTGCTTCAGCTTCTCCGTAATCCTAATATCTTCACTCGATGGTCGTGTATTTCCACTTGGATGGTTGTGTGCAACTATCAAACTTGTAGCAGTTGCTTTTAATGCAGTGGCAAATATCACTCTAGCATCCATCACTGTTGAGCCTCCACCGCCTGTAGATAAGTCTACAATTCCGAGTACCCTGTTATTACGGTTAAGGAGTATCATTTTAGCCTGTTCAATGTAATTGATAAGGTTTGCATCCCAATTGCTAATTAAGATGTCATAGGCTTGCTTAGAGCTCGTAATCTTTGGACGTTCTTGTGCTTTAAAGTGTGGCTTGTAACTAAGTTGCACCTCAGCAACCTTGAATAGTTCTTTCTGTTCCATGTTAATGTATTTTAAATTAATGAATGGAACCAGAGCAAGCTTTCTAACCAACTAAGCAAAGAAGCAACGCAATAAATGGACTGTGCGGTTGGAGTTGCGGGTTTATGGCGGAATTTCTTTAGGCGTGTTGGTTGGATAAGCTTATCTTTGAGTAATGTATTAATGGATAGATTAACTTCCCCCTTTATTAATTCTATTTATGCTATCTACCTTTTAAACAGACAAGAAGCAATAAACATCTACCTATCAATCTATCCAATATTTAATCAATTGCGTTTACTTAAGGGGGGTAGAAAGGTTTTTGGATATCCGCTTATTACTCACTTTTTTAAATTCTATCTATAGCTCCATGTTGCGTTATAGCAAACATTTCTTGTTCGAAGATATTTTTCATTATCATCCTTATTTTGTCGACAAGTGTTATTTCACGGATATGCACCTCTTTATTTGAGGTAAGCACCCCTGATATTGACAACTTAGTTACTACTTTAGCGTTAACTTCTTGGTTTTCTTTAAACAACGAACCCTCAGGAAAATCAATATCTTTATATTTCACTTTGTCAATTAGATCTAATCTGCCCAACTCTCTCCTAAAATCATCGATATAATTTTGCAATGCAATGGGTGAATTACTTTTAGTCTGGATTTGACCATACCAAAATGGTCCTAAAAAGGTAGAAGCGGGCTTGAGCTCTATATCATCCACTTTCAAGCACAATATTTCTGGTCTAGTAATCTCTACGTTTAAGTTTAATGTGATCTCCGCAATATTGATGACATTCTTATTTACTTCATATTTTTTGTGATTGTCAAGTTCAACCAGCCTAATGCTTTTATGTTCAGCATATTTAAGAGCTTCTTTAGTAAAACCATTCTTTGAAACGACAATGCCTTTTTCAATACCGGTATCGTCAAGCAATGCACTCAACTTCATTACTACCTCTCTTCCGACTTTTTTACTAACGTATTTACATTCAATTGCTGTAAGGAAGGATTTATCCTTGCTGGTCGTCTGCGTTAATACGTCAATTTGATATTGGCTTCCAGATTTACCTTTTCTTCTACAGTCGTTGCCACATCCAAGTATCTCCACGCCATTTAAGCGTCCGAGAGCTTCATAAATGTATTTTGTGACTTGCTCGTAGGCTTGCCAATCTTTATCAGTTTTCAATTTACATTAGTTTAATAATGGAAGGTATAAATTAATGATCATTCATCCAAGATTTTGTCATATACCTCTATTTAATGGGGTTGTACAGATTTTTGGATTTTATCATTTCTTATCACCAAATAATGAGCGTCAATTAAAGCGATTTTACTAAAAGTTGACTGCTCCTTTCTGCCAACTAGCCTTTAAAATGCAATCTGTTATAATAGAGGTATGAAAACCGTGAATGTTAGAGGGGGTGTATATAAGGTTAAAAAAAGTGGTCAGCTGAGGTTTAGCGATTGGAAGCACAGTTTAACCTTGTATTTTTGCTTTGAAAGTAAGCTAATTACCTTTTAAACAAGCAGGATTGACTTCTACTTTTTAATGATAAAAAATACTCTTACGCCTTTCTGTTTATAAGGTGGTACGTTCAATCTATTTTCTTCAAAACCAAGCTACATTAACACAGAAATTGACTTCAAACTACAGTTTGCTACTGTAGAAGCGTTAAATCCAAGAATGTTAGAAGGGGGTTATAGAGTATGAAAAAGGTGTGTTATGAAAATGATAAAGATGAGTGAATTTAATTTGTTATTAACTCTTTATAAGCTAAAGATTCTTGAGATACGCAATCGGTAAGCTCTTTAGAAACAAAGATAGAACACTAGTAAGAAAAATAATGAAACTCGAATATTTGAAACACATATCTATCATAGGATTATTTTTTCATTTCACTGATTTTATCCAAGAAGTTTTTTAGGGCAGTTGCAATAGCTTCGGCAAGAGGTACAGGAACTCCATTTCCAATCATTTTAAATTTTTTTGACATCGATAGCTCACTAGGTAAAATATAGCCTTCTGGAACGCCTTGTATTCTCAAAGCCTCTCTAACCGATAGTCTTCTGTTTTGATAGGGATGCAGATGGACTTCGTTATTTCCATAACAAGCGGTTGGACTATACCTGTATCTATGTAAACGTTTAAAAGAAGGTCTATTTGTTTCACCTTCTTGTATATTGAGTAGCTTATTTAAATTAGTTCTAAGAGGGAAATACTCATTTGCATTATAAATTTTTAATTCGCTTTCTGGTGCTACTAAGCAACTCTCAACACACAATTCTATTTTTAAATTTAAAGGTCTAATTGGAGTTTCTCCAAAAGGAGTTTTATCAGCCCAACCGTATTTTTTAATGACATCATTATTTTGCTCATTTACAGGAAATGGAAACCAATTTGACTTGATTTTTCTTTTTAATAAATCTTTTCTTACGCCAATAAAAAAAACTCTTTCTCTATTTTGTGGAACTCCGTAGTTTAGAGAATTAAGTATTTTAGAGTCTACATTATACTTTCTTTTAATTCTTTTCAACAGCTTATTCAAAAAGTCATTTGTTTCTTTTCTCCTAACTAAACCAGTGACATTTTCCATGACAAAAAAAGAGGGTAATAACTCAAGTATTTTATTAAAATAAATAACTGTTAATTTTCCTCTTTCTCCACTAAACCCTTTAAGTTTTCCGTTTATACTAAAATCTTGACAAGGAGGTCCGCCAATCATACCAAAATCACGTGGTTTACCATTCGGAAACGCCTCATTAACTATTTCTTCAGATGATATTTCAGTTATTGATTTGGTGTTGAATATTTCTGCTTCTGTTGCATTTCCAATTGACTTTCTCCATGAAGTTATTCCAGCAGCATGAAGTTTTGCAAATGTTTCATCAAATTCATTTGTCCACACAATTTCAAAACCTGCTTTTTCAAAGCCCATATCCATAAAACCTCCGCCCGAATAGAAAGATAGGACAGGGATTTTATTTCTTATATTTTTACTCATAAATTATTGTCGTGTCAGCCGCAGAATAAACAAATTCTGTTGCTTCCTTTCTCACATTGTAAATTCTAATTTGTTTGTTCTTGTGATTACCCAGTTTGTCAAATTTTTCCGAAGAAAAATTTTTAATGATTAAATTCTTATTTCCGTTTTGCAAAAACACACTCACATTGCCGTTCTGAAACTTCTTTACGTTTGTAACTTCACCAAACACATCGTTGAAAGAAAAATCTGTTTCAAGTTCCTTATGAAAGAATGAACAAGCCGGTCTGTAAAGACAATACTTGCAATTTTCTTGTTTTGGATTTGCTGAAAATAATTTTGTGTGTATGCAATCATTAGTAGCCTTTAAAAGGCTTTTCGCTTCATCAAAGAGCGATTTACATTCTTGTTCTGAAAACTCAACTGGAAATTTTTGCTTAGCTAAATCAACTAAACTTAAAGCCGTTGGAAACTTGCTTGTATTTTCAAAGTACAATTGAGCATAAATTTTAAGTTGTTCTTTGTATTCGTTCTTTACGTCTGAATAGATTTCGCCTTCATCATCTAAGCAATCTTGTATGATTGCACCGGTTTTGAAGTCCAAAATTTCTATTTCGTTTTCGTTTTCAATCACTAAATCAACTTTACCACAAATTAATTTGTCTTGCGATTCAAACCATTTTTCAGAATGAAATTTGATGTTACCTAAACTTGTTGTTTTTTCGGATTCGCTTCTCAAATGCTTTTTTAGTTGAATTTTCTTTAATCCAAAATTTTTCAACTTAACTTTTAGCGGTACAAAAAATCCAAAACCTTTTTGTTTTAAATCTTCTTCAAGTGCCTTTACTTGTCTGTCAAATTCTGCGTTAAAATCGTCTTCTCCTTTTAGAATTCCTTTTACAATCAGTTCAAGCATTTTGTGCAACACAGTTCCGAAATACGCATTTGGCGAAAGCGGAAGTAACGGCTTTTTGTCAAACGCTTCTGCTAATAATGATTTGTAAGCACAATTTTTCATCGAATAAAATTGGCTTGGCGAAATACGTTTGATTTCCTTAAAATTTATTTCTCCAATTTTATTCATCATCTCTCTATTAATTTTTCATAACACCAACCTGGTCTGCGATGCAAGTTAAAAGTATCAATTATGCTAATTTTTCCTTCGTTACTTTCTGTATGTTCTTTTATTTCATTGTAAATTTCCGCTAACCAATTTGCTTCTGTGAAATTTCTCATATTCCAAAATGGGTGGACAATCATTATCACATTGCGTTTGTTTTTACCACCAAACTTGATGATTGGCATACCTTTTATTTCTACTATTTCTGCCGTTTGAGAATTTGAATAAAAAGAGGAATAAAATGAATCGCATAGCTTTTTAGCAAATGCAGACCAATTCTGCAATTCAACAAAGTTGAAATTTCCGTCCGCACCGCAAACATAAGTTGAATCATTCATTACACGAAGCATTGATAAGCCTAAACGCCAATCAAGCAAACTATGATAATTCATATTTCGGAACACTTTCAAACAATCATAGCAAGCATCATCACATTTTTCTTGATGAGTTTGCGAATGAATTTTCCCCAAATAACTATTCGCATTGCTTGGATTTATGGATTCTGAAAGAATGTTTGCAAGATTGTTGTATAAATATCTTACGAAGCCCGAACCGTTTTGTAATTCATCAGTCAAGATAATTTCGGCAATTCTTCTTCCATCTTCAAGTTCTTTCATTGAAATATCAGCAATTTCAATTTCTGTTGGGTCAACGTCAAGTTTGTCTGCTAAAATTCTTTGAAGCAAAAATGCTGCGGAATAATAACCGGAACGCACTCCGTTACTTTGTGCTTTGACGTGTGGCAAATCTGTTTCGCTAAAAAACATATTCAAGTCAAGTTCATACGGAACGTTTGTTGGTGCAATTCGGAAAATTTCCGTGTTTTTATTGCTAGCTAACGCAATTTGCTCGTCTGCACTTGTTGCGATTTGTTGAACAAGCATAGAATATCCATTTTCATCACGGACATTTGTTGCAAAGTCATTTAATAACCATTGGTTATTGAACCAATATCCATTTGAATTAAAAGGAAAGCGGTTATTTGTATTGTAAAGTCGTCCTTTAAAAAAATTATCAGAATTTGTATTCACACGCCAAGTAACATCATTATCAGAAATAGAAATTGAAGCGTTACTTATAGTTTCTACGTTTGCTGAACCGGTTTTCTCTGCAAAAATTGGCGGACGTGAAAGCAAAAATTCAGAATCATCTTTTGTGTCGCTTCCGGCTGAAAGATTTGTTCTGTATGCTCTTGGCGATTTCAGTTTAAATGGCGGTTGATATTTTTTCGGATTGTTTTCACCACAATTTGGACAAACATCAAATTGACTTTGACTTTCCAATTCTGCTTTTCGTTCTTCCGAATACGTTTCAAAAAATCCACAAGCCCTACAACGCACAAACCAACGGTTAAGCGAAAAGGGAAGTTGATTGGCTGTGTCAGCGTTTTTAATTCCATTGTGAACATTGATAAAATCACTTGTAAAACCAATTACTTGATGAATTGCTTTATCTTTTGTTTTCTGTGCACCCGGTGCAAATTCATAAATTGCCATTGATTGTGCTCTATCAATTGAAAGAGATTCGGGTTTTCTGTTTATACCATGATACAAGTTCTTAACTGTGGTCGGCATTCCAAACATTGGCAAAATCCCACCTTCGGCAAATTTTTCAGAAATGTCATTTGATGCAATTTCTTCTTCTTCAATTATATTTTGTGCTTTTTTGAGTAATCCGTTTTCAACATCTGTAATCCAATTTACAAATTCATCTCTTTTGGTTTGCAATTGAGATGTAAGCAAAGCATCAACAGTTTGTTCAACTGCTGTTTTATTTTCATTTATCCAAGTAGCAATTTCAGGTTTATAAATTGTCCAACTATCAACTGAACCAAATTCTCCATGAACACTTGATTTGTCGTCAGAAGTGATATCAATTTCTTTTTCAACGTATGCTCTGCGTAAAATTTCTTTTGCAAGCAAACGTCTAAAAATTCTTTCTTGACCCATTGTTAGGAAAGGTGTCGGTGGTGCATCGCCGGTTATTTTTTGAGGATTAGCAAAGTAAAATTCATCGTGACTTCTGCCTCTGCAAAAGGTCAAGATTACAGAATACGCTTGTCCTCTTCGTCCTGCTCGACCAACTCTTTGTTGATAGTTAAAACGTTGCGGTGGCATATTTCCCAACATTACGGCTTGTAATGCTCCAATATCAACACCAACTTCAAGTGTTGTTGTTACGCTTAATAAGTCAATCGTTTTTACTTTTTTGAATAATTCAAAATTAGAAGAGTTATTTTCGTTTTCACTTGGTAAGATGACATTTCTAAAATGTCTTTGCCTTTCAAACTGGTCGTCTGTTTGCCCAGTGAGTTCTTCACAATGCAGACGAATTGGTGGACGTTGTTGTTTTATAGCGTTGTATGAAAGATAATTTTCTTTCCAAACATCATCACAAATTCTGTCCGCTTGTTGTTGCAATTCTGTAACAGAATGTGTGCAAATTCCACCGCTAAAATGCAAGTGTGGTCGGCTTCCTCTTTGACTTGTCCAAATTGAATCCGTTAGGCATGCAACTTTGATAAAAAGATTTTCAATTTGAATACCCGTATCGCCTCTTAATAAACTGCTTGTTGAAAGTGTATTGAAAACAGCTTCTCCAATTTCGTTTTGATTTTTTGAATATCTTGTTTCAACAGCATGAATGTACTTTTTTACTTGCCCTGGGAAATCGTTATATTGTGTGAAGTTGAACGGGCTAGCATCTTCAACTTTGTTGTGCTTGTATTTGTCGCCTAAAATTCGGATTGTAGAATTTACAATTTGTAAAAATTCAATTTTGGGAATTGCAACAGCATTTGCTTGGTCTGTAATAATTTGCAATTCGGGATTGATACTCACATATCCCAATGCGGAAGATTCAAACGAATAAAACAACGTACCGAAAAACATTGCAGTAAGTCCATCAAATGAACCTTCTTTCAATGCTTCGATATAATCTTGGTTTGCACCATCTGCCCATTGAAAATTGGTAAAATCAATAAGGTCATACCAAGGAACAAAATTATTGTTCAACAATCTTGTTTGAAGTGAAATATCATTACCACCCGGATTTATTCCTAAACTAACAAAGTGTTTTATAATTGGTGCAAGATTGAGTGAATTTGTGATGTGAACTAAACTTCTTACATTTAAAGTCAGCGAACGGATTTCGTTCAACTTTATTTCTGCTTCTTGTCTTTCTCTTAAACGATTCGCATTTGTTCCTGTGTATACTGAATTTTCAACCAAGAATTCAATTTCATCAAAAATTGTTTGTGATTGCTCTTTTAATTCTTGTTGTTTTGTTGTATTGGCTTTGTCAAATGAATCTAAAATTTGAAAGCGGAACATCAAGTTTGAATGTAATTCTTTGACTAAAATTTCACGCATTAAATCAGAAAAGTGATTGCGTTCAATTCCGTTTGCAATTTGTGCTGCATCCTCACGGCTATCAGAAAAAACAATTAACTTTCTTTCTGCTTCGTTGTTCGGAAGTTGATACATCAATTCCTTTGCAAACATTTGTGTAGTTTTGGCGAAACCAGTTCTGAAACCACGAATAGAAGAAGTTTTGCTTTTGTTCCAATCTTGTCTTCTCTTTTGATGATTTACACCACAACTCGGGCAAACACTTGGCAACGCTTTATGTGTTTCAATTGTAGAAATGTTTCCATTTGCATCAGGTAAAGCAATATCACGATTTGAATTGTTGGTTATTATGAAGTAGTATCCTTTTATCCATTGTTCAGGTTTATCATCTGCTTTGTTATGTGAGTTATCAATGTCGCCTGAAATACAGTTTAACGAAGCAGGAATCCAATCTGCAAGAAAATCAGTTTGATTGAATCCGTTCATTGTTGGTTGTCTCCATCCAACTTGTGGAATTCCTGCTTCAGCATCGTGTGGCGTATATTGTTGGTTGCCACAAGCCCAAAATACGGAGTATTCTTGATAACTTCGTTTTTCAACTAATTTTGCAGGCGTTTTTTCAGGAATGCCTTCAATGTTTGGACTAATCGGTAGCATTTCAAATGAATTATTTCCCGATTCATTTCTTGTTACTAATCGGCTACCCCCAAACAATGTTGTTCCGCAATTATCACAATAGAGTAATTCCAAAACACGGTTTCCTTTTTCAGAATTTATTCGTGTGGTAGAGTAGATTTTTCCTGTTGTTCGTTCACTGTCCCTGTAATTTGTATCAACATCATCGGGTTTTACAGATGCCCAAATACCTTCAATGTTTCTAAAGAAATAGTGAAATCTAAAACGTGGTAATTTTCTATCGTCAGGAATTGTTTTTGCAATCGCTTCGAATTCCCGTTCATCTAATATTGCTCGTATTATCAGCAACCCGCGTAAAGCGTTCTCTAAATCTTTTTTGTTGCTGGTTGTTTTAAAAATTGTTTCAGCAAAATATTTTCCGTTTGCATCATCCCCATTTGTTTGAATAGAACAAACCGCTTTGTAATCTTGACAGGGAGAGAATAACCGTTCTTTTAGTTGAAAGTTTGGATTAGTAATTACTGAAAGTAATTTTGAGATTCCGTTTCCAGTTTGTGGAATGTTAAAATCCGCTGCAAGTTGTGTTCCTGCTACTTCGCAAGTTGAAACGAAATTCGTGTCTTCAATGTTTCCTTTTATTTCTGAAAATTTTTCTGCGATTTTCTTGAAAGGCTCGATTGGAAGCTTCGCTCCATTTTCTGGAAACGCATTAACCGGATTGTTTTTTCCTTCAATGATTTTGAACGGCTTTTCTGTTCCAAAAAAGTCTTTCAAAAATTGCTTACTTTCTTGTCCTTCTTTCGTGTCTTCTTTTGCTTCCAATGAAGCACTTGAAGCAAGAATGCGCAACTGTTGGTGATTAGGATTTAATCCTAACCGATTAAGCGCAAGTTTAATCAAATATGCAACTTCTGTTCCTTGTGTTCCTCTATACAAGTGTAATTCGTCAATGATTAAGTGGAAAATATTGTTTTCACTTTCTTCTAACCATTGTTTTGTTTCTTCAAAAATTCCTTTGTCAATATCTCGCATTAACATTATGCTCAACATTGAATAGTTGGTAATCATAATGTCCGGTGGCGCTACTTGCATATCAAAACGGCTACGCATTTCAGCACCGTCTAAACGTTGAAAAAATGATTTTAAATCTTTTGCTTCACTTCCTGATTTTCGTGTTTGTTGAATATATTGTTCTACACGGTTTGAATTATTTTCAATTTGTTGTAATTGTTCTTTGAGTTGATTTATTTTTCTTGTGTTGATTGCAAGTGTTCCGTCCTCTTTTACTTTTTTCAACTCTCCGGCAACAGGCGAACTACCGTTGTATCTTCCAAAATAAATTGAATTTCCGTTTGTATTTGCATTTAGCCAATCTCTCGTGTCGTCAGAATCCAACGCTTTACGCAAACGGCTCATTTGGTCTTCAACCAAAGCATTCATTGGATAAAGTATTAAGGCTCTAACTCCGGCTTTTCTTGTCTCGTGTTGGCGTTGTCGTACAGCATTACTTAAAGTAAAGTTTGAAGTATTAACAATTTGTGTTGGTGTTAGTCCACCGTTTTCTTTCCACCAAGTGTTTATACTTGCAGGCTTTTGATTTGGTTCTTGCCAATTTGCGAGTTCTTTTGAAAGCTGTGCAAATAAGGGAAGTAAGAATGATTCTGTTTTTCCCGAACCTGTGCCCGAAGTAATAATACAGTTGTTTCCAAGTAGAGCTTCTTTCAACATTTCTGCTTGATGCGAATGCAAAGGAAAATTTCCTACAAGACCTGTATTTACAAGTCCTTTGAAAGTATTTGTTTCAGCTTCGCTCAAAGTATTTCCTAAATCTTCTGCCGTTAAATCGTTTATTTTTTTGCCACTTGAAACATAGTCTGGCAAAGGTTCTATCCAAGGTTTACGGTAAAGCACTTTATCATAATTCAACAAATCGTAGCGTTCTTTTTCAACGCTTTCAAACTTTGTTCCGAACGCCGTTTTTACATAGCGAATAAAATTTTCTTTTATGGTTTCAAACGAACCAATTGGGTCTTTCATAATGTTGTGTTTATTGCTGTTTGACCTAATTTTAATTTGAATAAATTTTGAGTGAAAATGCCAATTATATTTTCGTAAACTCTATACTTTTTACCATTTATTTCTTTGAAATCTGGTGCTTTCCCACTTAATAACATAATGGCTTCTGATAATAATCTCGGCAAAGGCATTGAAACAGGAATAGCAACTTTTTGGCTTGTGCTATCAAACAGAATTTCATTTTTATCGAAATGTTTTAACGCTATAAACCTGCCCCAATTCAAATCAACTTGGTAGCATTTGTTATCTTTCCAAAGTTTGTGTTGGTAAGTGTATTCGTTCAATTTGTATTCAAGTAACGAAAACGATTTATCAAAATTTTCAGTTTCACTTTTTTCAAATCTCAATGTTTCTGGATTGAAAATATACCTCGCCCAACCATAATCGTTTTCATTAGTTTCTTTCAATGTGCTTTCATAGTCTGCAATGTTTGCTGAAAAATCTTGAAGCGCTAATTGAGGAAAGTAATCGTTTGAAAATTTTATCTGCAATTCGTCTGCAAATGCTTTTAAGTTCCTTTCTCCGTAGTTTTCGTTTGAAGTTCCGAATGCTTTTATAGTTATTACATCAGGCAAGAGCAATCTTTCATTGGAAGAAAATTGCTTTGTAATTTCAACTTGCAAATGATGAGTAGGCGATTTTTCAATGATAGCCTTTATCAATGCCATATCCCTTGCACCAATCAGCAAAACTTTCCTTCCATGTGTTGTTGGAATAAAAATAAATTGAGGTGGATTTAAAACGATACTCTTTGTCTCATAGTCGTAGTCAAGTATTCCAATGAAATCATAAAAGTTTAGTGATGCTCGCTTTATTTTTGTAAGATTTGTATTCTCTGTAATTGAAAACTCTTTTGAAAAGTAAAATTCAAAGGCCTTGAAAAATTCTTCAGTTGTAAGCGTGCCTTTCAAAGAAAGAAAATTACAAAGGTTATTTCCGCTATGATTATTAAATACAGCAGCTGAAATAGTTGTTTTAGTTTCTTGATTTGTTGAAGCAAAAACCCAACTTAAAGGGCAGAAAACTCTTTTACTAGATTTAGCAGGGTTAACAATGTCGCTGCCTAAACAATATTGCTCTGCGTCAGTTATAATGTTTCTTCCAAAGGAATTTCGTTTAGGCAATTTAGAACCGTCAACTTTTAACGCGGTGTTATAAGATGAAGCAAGATTGTATGCAAGTTCATTTCCTGTAAAATTTTCATTTTCAACTTTTATATAAAAATCGACATTTATTGCCGTTTTTTCTGGCAATAACCAGCGATTGTTTAGTGATGTTTTTTTAGAAAGAAATATTTTTTCGTCAGTTCCTTTGTATTGCAAATAAACTTTTTCATTGCCGTCTGAATTGATAATTTCAACTTCTGGCAAAAAGTCATTAGTATACGTTCTAAAACTCACTTTTAATCCGCCCGCCAACTCAATCCGTTTTTCCGCGTATAGGGTAAGAATTGAAATTTCAGAAAGACCTTGTGTTGGGTTACGAAACCAAAACAAAGAATAATTTTCGGGTAAGCCGTTAAAATCTTCTTTTTTAAAATTCCCATTGCTAAATGTTTTCCCCCAATCTTCTATTGTTTTTTGTTTTCCATTTTTGCATAACAAGTACATTCTGTCTGTTTTGGAAAGAATGTCTGTTTCAATCCAAAAATCATTACTTAACTGCTGTGTTCCTGCACTTACAAATAATCTCACATCACGGTCTGGAAATTTTGCAATCCATTTATTAAAGTTGTCTTTGAATTCAAGTCCCTCCTTAAATTCATATAGAAGCGTTTTCGACCAACCATTGATTTCATACAGGTTTTCGTAATTACCAAATTTCAAATCTTCCGGATAATCATTAGAAGAATACATTCTGTACGAAAACTTAATCTCTTCATCATTGGTGTTTACTTTGAATTGAAGGAACAAAGCGGCAACTGTGTAATTCCGTTTCTTTCGTAGCGTAGCCCCTTCTTCAATTTCTTCGTGTGTTTCGCCTGTCCATCTTTTATATTGGCGTTGTATGGTTTGAATGATAGCCTTTGACAAATCATCACCATTTTTCAAAAAGCCTAACGTGTTTTTAGGGATTAAATCCGTTCTATTGCTATGTTTGATTTTTTCTTGTAAATACAGGTCTTCATAGAAGGTATTAGGAACTAAGCCAATAACTTCAAATAATTCTGGTAGACGGGTTAAAAACTTTGGCGGTAATACACATTGCGAAAACACTTTTCCAACGTAAATCCAATTTTCATTTGTAAATGAAATTATATTGAAAACCCCTAAATCACCATTATTTTTTACGTTAGCCCAATCAGCTAAATCTTCCCATAAACAATTTATTTGATTATTTCTGAAATCGTTTGTTCCTAAATTACTATCATTTGATAAAAAACCATTTAATTTCCCGTAGTAATTTGTAGTTCTGAAATTGCCTTCAACAACCTCAATCAATGGAAGCACAAGAAATACTAAATAGCAAATGAATGGTGGATACAAAACAGGAATATCTTCTATTGTTGCCGGTGTTCCATCAGGTTTGGTTCTTCCTACGAGATTATTTTTAGAATGAGCACATTTTGCTTTTGCAATAATATTTCCGTTTGAACCTGGAATACCACGTTTAACAGAAGTGATAAAATCAGTCCAAATCTCATCTTCTGTTTCTTCGACAAAAGAAGCTTTCCCTAAACCAATAATATCATTTTTGGTTAGATACAAATAAATGTCCTTTCCTGCATTTGCAGAATTGAAGAAGTATGCGGATATAATGTTATTCCATTC
The DNA here is from genome assembly GCF_026625705.1 of Pedobacter sp. SL55. NCBI lineage: Bacteria > Pseudomonadati > Bacteroidota > Sphingobacteriia > Sphingobacteriales > Sphingobacteriaceae > Pedobacter > Pedobacter sp. SL55. Next base: position 341,265 of record NZ_CP113059.1, read on the forward strand.
TAAGTATTTCATGGTATCTATGTACTGCGAAGTAATTAGCAGCGTGAGTTAAGCGTTAAAAACATATGATTATTTTGAAGATTATAAGCGGTTAATCCTTCTAAACTAGCACTTCGTTTAGATATTTGCAAATCATTTTGCTCACCGCCTGCGAACAGAGTCCATGTGCTACAACAGACAGTTGCTTGCAACGGGTTGTAGCTATGTTTTACACAAGCGTTAGCGCAGCATGGACGATTTGCGGATGAGCTGAAAAGTAGAGCATGATTAGCTCTATCCAGGATGAAGCGAAGCAAATCCTAGATGGAGATAAGGGAATGCTCATGAAGCAACCGAAGACCTAAAGAAAAACCATGACTAAGTAAGGCGAAGGCGTGTGTTTTTTGAAGGGCTGAGCCTTGCGTAATACCGCCTAACCTAATCGGGTTTGCACTGTCCAAACCGAAGCACTACAGGCTGAAAAGTGCACGCACTACCTTATAAAAAGGCAGTACAGATGTAGCACCACCATGCAGCGACTAAACTAACCCATTGCTCGCTTAAGCCACCCCTTTTGAGCAATGGACATTAGTTTTAGGAGTGTTATTAAAAGAAGATGAGCTTTACGGCAAAGTAAACAACCGCTATCGGCAAGAGGATGATGCCTAATAGACCTACAGTTACTTTAGCATTATCATAAAAACTAAGTTTATAATTCACCGTATCTACGTAGGTATGCTTATCTACAAATGGCTTCAAGTGTTCCACTACTTCTGGACTGCATTTGTCAATTGAACCACGCAGCATGCCCATTTGGTCACTTCCATCATAATCTTCATTAGAAGATTTATAGCATTCCATGTTATTAAGCTGTTGCATGACACGAAAATCATAACTACTCAAACGTGGGTGTCCTTCGTACAACATCAACTTTTCAAGCGTTGCTTTCAGTTCCCGTACCTCTTCTAAAGTGATTTTCATATTCACATTTTAAAATCTATCCCAATTCCGTATCCTTCAAACCATATATTGTAAACTTCGGGGTTATCCATGTAAGGAGCAATTTTGATTGTTGCAGGCACTTTATATGTTATAGCGTTCTTACTTTCTTTGAATGATGCATTCAGTGCACCAAATGGCCAACTCTTCACTATATCCTTAAAGCCAGGATTTTCTTTCCATGAGAAATATTCTACAGTTCCCGAGTATTCATACCAGTTCTTGGACTTGATAACAATTTTCTTCTTTTTCTTGTCCTTCTCGACGGTCATCCGATTAATTGTTACTTTCATTATGTATTCTGATGGATGTTTTCCCGCTTGATGTATAACGAATTCATCATATCCACCTGTTATGACTACTTGGTTAAAATCCATAGCATCTAACCAAACTGAACCCCAATAACCATCAATGTTCTTGTTGTACTTAAAAAATTTTGTTTGCCCAAATGTTGCTGTTGAAGTGGCAAGAAGCAACATTACTAGTGTTATTCTCATATCTTTTACTTAAAATCGTTTACCAATCATTTGTACATACGTTCTTCTTTGCTTTCCTTTCAACTCCTGTATAGTTATTTTAAATGTGGCAGATGTAACTACCGAAAGCGTTGACGATATAGATAGCGTACCAGTAACTTTCTCTCCCGTAGATTTACTTAAATCGGCGGAGTAAAGGTTACTGCTAACAAGTCTCAAATTTGATGTTAGGCTGCCAACAGAGAAGTTTACGCTATTATCGTAGAATGTAATATTCATCTGCTTACCTAGATACTTTTCAGCCCATTGGTTGTAAAGGGCATCGTCAGGTGAGTTGATAGCTGTAATTTTGAGTGTGGTTTGGGCATTTAAAATGGACACCCATAAAAGGGGGATTAGAAAGACTAATTTCTTCATTTGATATAAATAAAACAGACCGTCCCTAACCTGCTTGTTTATTAAACACAATAGCGTGGAACTTAAACTATGTCTGCCCTAAGAGGCTCTGGAAAAGCCCACGCAACAAACAAGTCAAGCCCACGCTATCGCGTAGGCGTTGAACTTATCTGTCCTTGTGCTTATAAATTTTCCAGATTTCTTAGGCAAGAACTGATAGCTAACGCTATATATCTTAATTATATGTAATTCTAGTTTTCTTCTATATTTCTATGGATTTACACAAAGATATAAAGTAAAAGGAAATGGGCGCATTGCTGCACCCATTTTATTATGCTGCTTCTGGTCTTTCAACCGTATTGATGCTGATAGTGTCAGTTTCTCCCTCGAATGTCAATCTAAAGAAGTAGTTGTGCACGTCATAGTCAACGAACATCACTTTTAGTGCATATTCAATTCCATTAGTGCCATATTCGGAGTTTGTCACCTTGTAAGCCTCCCTTACCAACTGGCTTGTAAGATTTGAGCCGAATTTCTCAATGAAATTACTGTCGTAGTTCAGAAAGATGTAACTCCTGCCGTCCTTGCCATTTGTTAAGGTGATATTCCAGAAATGACAAACAAACTCACTAATGTAGTTCACGTTTTGAGGGTCTTTGGTATGGTCAACTTCAACGTAGGTACGGTATTTCTTCATTTCAAACTTGGTTAACAGTTCCGTTGCTTTCTGTACCATTTTGGTGTAAGCCTTCATTACTTCATCATTTGTACTTTGTAGTTCTGGCGTTACCATTACAAAGCTCGTAGTTGGCTTTGTTTTTCTTTGTGTTTTTGTTCTCATGTTTTATGGATTTGTGTAAATGAAAAAGGCATCCCTAGTTTGGAATGCCCATGTTAATTGAGTGATTTCTTGTAAGTGCTGTACCTTTTAAATAGGCAGGTTGTTGTGGCACTATTTGCCTATAGTTGACGGATGTGTTGCTGCTGGCACTTTAAAGCAGCTTGGAAGAAATCAGGGAATGGCTCACTGAATGTACGGAGCACCTTTCTGTCAAAGAAAGTCAGCCCTTTAAATAGCCTACTGATTTCGTCGGTATGAATGGTATCGTCAATGTAATACTGCATCTCATATTGTTTGGTGCCTTTGCATTCTAAGCTGAAATAGGCGTGTGGTGTAACGAACGAGTACATCACGCTTACATTGTATTCATCCCTGTACCTGTCCCACTCGATTACAATCCTGTCTGTTGGATTTTCTAGTGTTTTGTAATAGCGTATCAACCTAGTGAGCAATGCGAAATAGAGTGCTTCTACAGCTTCGTTCAATCGTTTTTGTTCGTCGTTGATACCTTTCTGTGCCCTAAGCCAGAACTTGTAAACTTTCATTGGTTCCGGTCGTTCCACCTCGTCAATCAATGTGGTTTTTCAAATTGTCTTGCTCCCATAGCTTCTTTTTAATCGTTCTGAAATGATTTATGTAATTGTTTTGGTCATTGGTAACGCTATATATAATCAGCTTCCCAAATCGGCTAACAGAGGGGTGTTTGACTGGACCTACCTTTCTGGGTTACCCTCAGACATAATCTGTTTAGCTAGGAAGTGGTGTTTATTATCATAGCACCTAGATTGCCATTTAGTTAAAAGTTAAAAATACCGTTGTCTGTGTCTGGTTTAATAGGTGAAGCATTTAAAATGAATTGGGTAGGGGTGGTTTTTAAGTGTAGTACCTTATAAACGAAGAAGGGGGAGGCAAGCTTTTTAAATCAGCTAACCATCCCCACTTTAATGCATTTTCTTTATTGTGAACCCTTCCTTAACTCTAGAAATTGACTAAACTTAAGTTTGCTTTATTTTAAGTATCAAAACCACAAATATTAGACAGGGGGTAATAAGGTATACAGAAAATGTACTAGTCCACATTGTGCAGCGCTTGCTCAACCAGATATTTTGTACCTCTCCTTCTGCCGTCTGTCGCTCGTATTTGTCTTAACTTAAAGTATTTCTTTAGCTCTTGAATACTCGCTTTCAAATCAGCCCTACCCATTTTTCTAAATATGTAGTCTAACTTATTCTTAATAAATGCAGAAGTATACAATCCACCTACCTTAAAATATTTGTTTAGTTCAGTGATAATGGGAAATATCTCCGCTTTCTTTTTAAGTGATGCTATGCGTTGCATTACTAGTTTATATTCAAAACCCAAAGCGGCAGCACCTTCAATTCCAATTACCTCCAAATCTTTAAATACCGTACGATGCCTTGATTTCAAAAGCTCAATTGAAAGATGATAATCAAAGCCCCTCTCTTCTTTATCGTGCAATTCTTTAAGGATTGGCAATAATAGCTCCATTACAGGTCTCAGCTTCTTCTTTGCTTCGCGAATGTTAGCGTTGATTTCATCGCTCAAGGGATAGTTTTCAGTTTGCAAAAGGCACTTAAACTTACTTGTCGCCCTATAGGCTTGTAGTAAAGCAATATCTGATTTATAATAACCTTTAATCTGATTTTCGAACACTTCGTTATCTATCATATAATAGTTAACCTCTCCATTAACCAAGTATTTAGAGAATACAGATTTATCAAGCATCTCTTGTATTACCTGCCTCGCATTATAAGTGGTTAGGCTATCCATAAATGATTTCGTGTAGTTGTACAGCAACTCAAACTTCTTGATATCAGCAATTACTTCTTCTTTTGTATAAGAAATAAGATTTGAATTGAAGTTGGTAATATGTGTCACTCTACGTGTTATCGTTCCGTTTTGCGGTCTGCGAAACCTTCCAATAATCTGCTCCACCTCACTTGCTGGATCAACCATTGTGTGTTCTGCCATAAAACAATCTGTTAAAATTACTACAAATGGGTTTTTTACCCCATCTATATCAACGGCAGAATTAAACCTAGATGTAAAGAAATTAAACTTCTTTGCAAACTTCTCCTTAATATCTATTAAGCATTTCACCTGCTTAAAATCGTTTTCCTCCAATTTGCCTTTACTATCTTCGGAACAGAATACCTCACATTCTTTATGAATGTTCATATATTCAATTATAGTATGAATGGAGTGGGTAGAGTTAAGAAAAACAAAGAATTTCTCATTTGGATTTCTCTTCGCCAGTTCTGTAAAACTAAGTATGGTATTGTTTGTAGATATAATGTTGATTGGCTGTTTTGTAAAACCAACCTCCTTAATCTCCACTATTCTAAAATTGTACTTTTCAAACCTTGGATCTGATGGTATAATAGGTGTTGCTGAAACCATCGCCTTTCCTTTAAACTTAAAGAAATGCTCCATTGGCATGATGATGTCCGTTCTATAGCCAACGTCCTGCACAACTCGCTCGCATTCATCTATTAACATAAAGTAATCAGTGTACAATTCATCCAACCTACCTAAGTTTGTAAATGCAGCGATTACTTTGTAAAAACTTTCTGGTGTGCTAATGATTTTTTTAAACTCGACATTGGATTTTAAGTAATCCATTATCTCTTCTATTGTAACTCCTTCGATTACGGCTCTAACTTTCATATTATGCCTATTCCCACCATTCATCTTATCTCTCTTGTTCTGTATTACAGGTTTGTTAGGCTCAATGATTATGCTGTTTCGATTAGCTTTTAATTCAAGTGTGGTAAATCCACAGCCAGTAGGTTTTGAATAGATTTTGTTTGTTTCTATCTGTTTTAAGACCGTATCGATATACTGGTCTTTCTTTATTTTGATATGTTGCTTTCTCATTTGTCCTATATCGGTTTATTTGTACTTAGGTTTATTGCCATCTTTCTGTTTTACATGAAGATTTGGTTTAATGATTATAGTGTTAACTCTGTAGTTTATTTCGTTTATAGTTCGTCCACAGCCTACTTTTATTTTATTGATTTTCATGATTTTTGGGCAATACAATAGCCTATAGCTAAGTTTCAACTGCCATTACTAATTGGTTAATAAATGTGTTTGATTAAGGGTAGACGTACGTGCCTACCCTCGTTGGAAATGTTGGATTACTCCCCGCAAGCCTCCTTATAATACTCTTCAAGGGTCCTGTCGATTTTCAGCCTACCGGCTGCGTACTCGTCAATGAAGCGTTGCATTTCTCCAAAATGAGCAATAAAAATGTTAGTTTTGACTTTACCCGCTTGTGTAGATAACCAACTACCATGCATACCGTTATTAATGGTATGGTTTGGTTTTCTGTTAAAGGGTAAGCCAACTTTAGCAATACCAAAGAAATCATCTAGATTTCTTAACAAATAATGTGTTGTCTGTTCAGAGCCTAGTAGTTCTAGATTGCTCTTAAACTCTGGTTTTGTGAAGTAACCCATCGGGTTATCTTCTTTAAAGATGCTATTATTTCTGGGTTTATCGGAACCCATTTTTAAAAGGTCACTTATCATGACTTTATCTAAATTATTTCTCTGACTTCACAATAGTATGGGCACAGAAAGTTTCTCCCAGGCTCTTGATTTGAATTGTTTTCTAAAAGCTTGATACAAGAGTAGTGGAGGAAAACCCGTTACGTTAGTCTATTTTTATAAAAAAGATAAGAAGCTGAACATCAAAGAGATTAATTTAATAATGGGTTATTTTCTATAAAACTGCTTTTCCCCCTGTTTGGATGCATATTTCTCAGGTTTATGGTCATCTAAAAGCTTGCTGATGTATTTTTCCGGTTGGCTTTTCGCCTTCTCAATAAAGTTCAATGTTTTAAGTAAAGAGAAGATAAACCTATACTTATCTGCTGCTATCAATTGAAACTTATTAGTTTGATCTAAATAGTTGCTTATTTGGATCGCTATTACATTCAACAATCGGAGATTTGTTTCTAGTGCTTTAGGTTTGGTGCGGTCTTCTAGTTCATCTAAATTGAAATCACGGTCAGACAAACGCTTATAAAATTTAGTATCATAAGCTTTATGCTGTTCGATAATCTCTTCTAAAATCATTGAGTATAACTTTGCAGATAATCGTTTTGGGATGAAAATTTCAGCATCTCCCTCACTATCCTTTTTTACAACTAAGCTATATTCCGAAGGAATATGTACGAGAGTATTTAAATTTAGGCCTCCTACCATTCTACTTGCAACTGATACCTCATCACTATAAATAATTGTTTCTTGCCGATCTTTAGGGAGTTGATTAAAATCTATATTTTCAAGAGACACACTCACTTTTCTTTTCTTTAACTGAGTGTATAAGGTGATCAGCTCTTCCAGATATTTTTCATTTTCGTCTTTAGCCATAGGATCTATAGAAGTTCCCCAGCTAAATAACGTAATGAAAAGAATATCGTCAATCGTCCGGGTATTTAGAGACGGTATGCATTTGGAGTATTTTTGGACGTTCTCGCTCAACTCATTGTAAAGGTATAATATGTTTCCGTCATACCTAAGTGATTTATCATTACCTCCTAGAAACTCCAGAGGCAACATTTTCTCTTGTAGAAGCACTTTTCCTATTACAACATCACCAATTGCATTTCTAATCGAAGGATGAAGCCTATGATACATTTTGTTTTGCCGCAATTCTTCAGCTATCAGCTTGTTAGCAAACTCAATATTTGGTCTAATCTCTATTATATTGTCTACGGCTCTGAGTTTCATCCAGAATTATTTCAAGGTTTATATACTAACGGGAAGGTACAACTTTTTAGATAGAAGCGAAGCAGTTTACTATTGCTACGTGGTTAGCTCAGTAGGTAGAGCCGGATAAGTCAACACCTACCTTAATCTTTCCGTTAGAAACAAGAAAGTGTTCTACAAGAGTTTAACAGGAGTGCTTAGAAGTGCAAATTAACGTGATTGTCTATAAGGTGGGCGAGATGAGAGACAGCAATCCCAACAAATAGTTAAACAAATGCTATTCAAGGCACATAATTGAGACAAAAGGGAGACAGCAAGCGAGACAAAAGCTAGCAAAATAAGAGAAATTTGAGTATATTTGATTAAATAACTAATTGTTCAATCAACTTCCCTAACAAGGAGTAAAGAACGCAAAAACGGATCAAGCAAATAATCTGGGGGGATTCATTTAGATTTTTATTTTTGTTGTTCACTCTTGATTTATTTTTTGGAACAGCAGGAACTACTCAAACTACTTCTACCGACAGAACTTATCGAACATTTTGACCTTATCCGCATCGAACCGATGGAAGATGGTTATCATTTATTTCTTGACCAGCATAATATTCCACCTGCGGAATTTGCCAGCCACAAGTTGGAATCCAAAGGATTTTTAGATCAGGCAATTATCCGTGATTTTCCCTTGCGTGGCAAAGCCTGTTTCCTTCATCTTCGCCGTCGCAAATGGCATGACCATGATACCGGCAGAATCCGTTTACAGTTCATGGAATACGGTGGCAGAGGGCACGCGTTTAACCGCAGAGTTCGCTGCTTTTTTAAAAGAATTTGATCGATAACCATCCTATCAGCTGCAAACTATTGGGTCAGCTGTATGGGCTTGATGGCAGGCGGTTGCAGGAACAATATATTCGTTACCTAAGTGATTTCATGGACTGGGACCAACGTTCTCATGCAGGCCACTGGGTTCTATTCGAACAAAATATTGGAGAATACCTAAGCCTGGATGAAGTATGCCTGTCCCGGGGAGAACTCTATACGGTACTCACCAATAAGGATGCAAAGGGGAAAAAGGGTGCTTTACTGGCTATGGTAAAAGGAACCATCAGCGATCAGGTGATTGCTATACTTGAACGCATTCCCTATCGTCTTCGTAAAGAAGTAAAGGAGGTTACTTTGGATCTGGCTCCAACGATGGAGCGTATTGCCAGGCGTGCCTTCCCCAAGGCAAGACTGGTATCTGACCGCTTTCACGTGCAGCAGCTTGCAGCAGATGCTGTTCAACAAATCCGCATTCAATACCGATGGGAAGCTATCGATCAGGAAAACAGTGAAATGGAGCTGGCAAAACAGCTAAACCATCCCCATGTGCCTGATATATTAGAAAACGGAGATAGTTTAAAGCAATTACTGGCCCGTAGCAGGCACCTGTTATTTAAAGATGAAACAAACTGGACAGCTTCCCAACAGCACAGGTCAGAGCTGCTGTTTGCCAGGTATCCCTTATTAGAGAAAGCCTATCGGCTGAGCAGGAAACTGTCTCATATCTTTTCAAACACAAAGGAGAAGGGCATCGGTTTTACCAGGCTCGCCAAATGGTATGATGAGGTTGAAAAATCAGCCATAAAAGCATTTTCAACCGTGGCAAGAACCATACAGAACCACTACCACACCATCCTGAACTACTTTGACAACAGGCATACAAATGCTTCTGCAGAATCGTTCAATGCTAAAATCAAAGCACTAAGAACTCAATTCAGAGGAGTCAGAAATGTTGAATTCTTTATGTACAGATTAGCCAAAATATATGCGTAATCTTTCTAGCCCCCCCCAGATTATTTGCTTGATCCCTGAATTGGAAATAGATTGACTACGAAAAACATGGATGAAGATTAGAACAAACCTAGTTTAGAAATACAAAAACCCCATCCTATTGACTAGAAATGGGGTTTTTTAATGATTTTCGGAGTTGAAAATCTGTGCTCCCTCTGCTGGGCTCGAACCAGCGACCCTCTGATTAACAGTCAGATGCTCTAACCAGCTGAGCTAAGAAGGAATTTTCCTCGAAAGGATGGTTATCAATTTTTCAATTAAAAAGCCCTACTAAGTAAGGCCTTTTGCTCCCTCTGCTGGGCTCGAACCAGCGACCCTCTGATTAACAGTCAGATGCTCTAACCAGCTGAGCTAAGAAGGAATGCTGGTATTCTCAAAACGTTTTAAAGATGTAAACACCCTTGTTCGTTTTGGGAATGCAATATTAGGGCTTTTAAATTATTTATGCAATATTTGTAGCGAAAAAAAAGATAAAAATCATAAGATATAATATATGAGCCTGATAATCATAGGTACTGTGGCTTTTGATGCCATTGAAACTCCGTTCGGAAAAACAGATAAAATTGTTGGTGGTGCTGCAACATTTGCAAGTTTGGCAGCTTCTTACCTATACAATAAAACAAAAATTGTTGCCGTAGTTGGCGATGATTTCAAAAAAGAAGATATCCAAAAGCTAAACCATCACGGTGTAGATACGGAAGGCTTGCAAGTTAAAGAAGGCGAAAAATCATTTTTTTGGAGTGGAAAATACCACAACGATATGAACAGCCGTGATACTTTAGTTACAGAATTAAATGTATTAGAAAACTTCGATCCAATTATTCCAGACAGTTACCAAGATTGCGAATATTTAATGCTGGGCAACCTAACTCCACAAATTCAGCGTACGGTAATCGAGCGACTAAAAAACCGTCCCAAACTCATTGTATTAGATACGATGAACTTTTGGATGGATATTATGATGGACGATTTACTAGAAACCATTAAATTGGTAGATGTATTGACCATTAACGATTCTGAAGCTCGCCAACTATCAGGAGAATACTCTTTAGTGAAAGCGGCCAACAAAATTTTAACTATGGGACCAAAATACCTGATCATTAAAAAAGGTGAGCATGGTGCTTTATTGTTCCACGAAGACAAAATCTTCTCTGCACCAGCATTGCCGTTAGCAGATGTTTTTGACCCAACTGGCGCAGGCGATACTTTTGCTGGGGGTTTTATCGGTTATTTGGCAAAAGTAGGCACCATCAATTTCAACAACATGAAGAATGCTTTGATCTACGGTTCGGCCCTGGCTTCTTTCTGTGTAGAGAAATTCGGTACAGAAAGATTGTTAGATCTTAGCCAAGAAGAAATCACTAACCGTCTACAACAATTTGTATCGTTAAGCAGTTTCGAAATTACACAATAAGTTAAAAGCTTAAAGTATAAAGTTAAAAGTAGCTTAGCACCAACTTTTAACTTTATACCTTTAACTCTCTACTCTCAGCACCCCAACCTTTTCAAACTTTTCAAAAACCGTATCGGTATGTGGGGCATCTGCAAGTTCATCAGTTAAATCCTGCCCGGCCCAATGCTCATAATGTTTGCCGTTTTTCCATAATCTGCTTTCGGTAACATTATAAATGATGCCTTTAAAAGCAACCCAAATTTGTGGTTTGTCTTGCCCGTTACGCAAGGCGAGCTGAGATTTAGTGTAAACAGGAAGTTCCATTAAGCTAACTTCTTGCTTTTTAAAAACTCGAACATATACACACTTACCAGCAACATAGAAAGCGCAATAAAAAGATTTTCTACCGGAATTTTAGCCAAGTGCATTCCTGTAACTTGTTGTTTAGCTACTACAACCAGTCCATTCCAAAACAGCAGTCCGTAAACCAAACAAAAAGGCGCTAAGATAAACGCAAAAGCCCTGTACGCCCTATACATAAACCTTAACGTGCCTACATATTCAATTAAAAACAGTAAAATTAACAAAGTGCCGAAAGTACCCAGGGTGTACCATTTAGGATAGCCAAAAAATAAAAACGCTACACATAGGCCCATTAATAAATTACTTAAAGCTAGGCTGTATTTCTGCAAGTTATTAGCAGGAAATTTGATGTTTAAGTATTGATATACACTAACCGAAGCAAAACTAAAGCTAAAATTATGTAGGTATTGCTCTAGCGGCACATCTTTAAAAACTACCCCCAATGTACTATCTGTTGCAAAAGTGATGATACCAAAAATTTGCAATACCACCGTTAATGCAGAAAATATAATGGCCGAAACCAGGCTTGCCCCAAAAGCTGCTTTAAAGTTGTCATTCTTAAATATCTTTTTATCGAGATGGAAAACCAAAGGCAATAACAGAGGGCCGAGCGCCAATAAAAGAAAAGTAAACTTCATTATGCGATGTATGTTGGGCACAAAAATAACTTTTTATTGAATGCATCATTCTTTTTTACCAAAAGAAATCGAAAAGTCTAAAAATAAGACAGGCCTTGATTACTCAAGGCCCGTCTGTTTATTTTCGTCAATTACGCTCTGTCTACCGAATAATTTTTCAAGTATTTTTTCAACTGGCCTCTAGCCACGTGTATCCTGGTTTTTACAGTACCAATTGGAATGTCTAGTTCTTCTGCAATTTCATGGTATTTAAAGCCTTCGAAATACTTAATAAAAGGAATATAATATTCTGGCGCCAGAGAATCTAATGCCTTATTGATATCTTTTAGCACAAACTTACTGTCTACACCATTATTGGTGGCACTGTAGTGCAAATTAGCATAGGTAATATCATCGCTCTGCGTAATTAAGGCATTTGTTTTTACCAAACGTCGGTAATTATTAATGAAAGTATTACGCATGATGGTAAACAACCAACCTTTTAAGTTGGTACCTTCTTTAAACTTACTATAATAGGTTACAGCTTTAAGCATGGTGTCTTGCACCAAGTCATTTGCGTCTTCTAGGTCTTTAGTAAAATTTAAAGCAAATGATTTTAATGAGGCAGAGTAATCGTTTAGTTGTTCGTTAAATTGCAGCTGTGTCATATTCTTAGTTTTTAGTTAATAAAAAGAACAGATGCTAGATGGGAGGCAACTGTTATAGTTATACACACTAACACAACTATGATACCAAAATGACAAAATATGCTAAGTAAAATTTCAAAATTTCGAAAAATCACGCAAAAAAGCTCTAAACTAAAACATATTCACTTCTCTTTCTAAAATCACTCCAAATTTTTGTTGTACAGCATTGATTATTTTTTCCGAAAATCTATACACCTCCTGTCCTGTAGCGCCGCCATGGTTCACTAATACCAAAGCTTGGTTTTTCCATGTCCCGGTATTTCCTTCAACTACGCCTTTAAATGTGCAGGCTTCTATTAGCCAGCCCGCAGCCAACTTTACCCTACCATCTGGAGCTGGGTAGTGTGGCATGTCTGGAAATTGCGACAGTAAAACATCAAATACCGATTGATCTACAATAGGATTTTTAAAGAAACTCCCCGCATTGCCTATGGTACTCGGATCAGGCAATTTACTTACCCGTATGGCCGCTACCACCTCAGAAACATCTGCAATGCTGGGCGTGGTAATTCCTCTTCTTTCTAGCTCTGTATTGATAGCGCCGTAGTGAGTTTGCACTTTTGCAATGCTAGATAAACGATAAGTAACAGAAGTAATAATGTATTGGCCCTTTAGCTTGCCCTTAAATACACTTTCGCGATAAGCAAATTCGCAATCGGCTTTAGAAAAAGTTCTGATTTGCCCAGTAGCCATTTCAAAGGCAGTGCAGCTTTCAAATACGTCTTTAATTTCTACACCGTAAGCACCAATATTTTGAATAGGCGATGCACCAACCGTACCTGGTATAAGCGTAAGGTTTTCGATACCTGCATAGCCATTAGCTACACAGTATTTTACCAAACTATCCCAAACCTCTCCTGCCCCTGCCGTTACCAAAACATCATTACCGTCTTTTTTAACTCCAATACCTTTGATACTTATTTTTACAACAAGACCATCGTAATCTTTGGTAAACAACATATTGCTACCTCCGCCCAATATCAAAAGTTTATTTTCTTTTACCACTGGATTTGAAAAAATTTCGCTTAGTTCTGCTTCCGAAAAAATTTCGATAAAGAGTTTAGCTTTTACGGCTATTCTAAATGTATTAAGATGTGTTAAAGCATAATTTTCTAAAAGTGGCATAAGGCTATATTTACTGCAAATGTAGTAATGATTTACAAATTTGGTCTAAGTATCCTGCTTAGCTGTACTAACGTAAGAGCAAAAAACATTTGTCTTTAAAATGTAAATTACTACTACACTAAAAAATAATTGCTTGGAAACTTTTTGATTAAAAAAAGTTTCCATAGTTTTGCAACGGAATTTTGAGAGGAAATAATAGTGGAAGTAAGAGATTATATTATTAACGAAGCAGATAAACTTTTTTGCCAATACGGCTTTAAAAGTGTGACGATGGATGATATTGCCAAACATTTGGGCATATCAAAAAAAACAATCTATCAAAATTTTAAAGATAAGAACGAACTCATCAATATCTTGATCAAGGATAGAATAGTAAATCAGGATCTACAGATGAATGATTGTTTTGCAAAGTCTGAAAATGCAGTACAAGAGCTATATCTAGGAATGCAAGATATGGATTACTTTTTAGCCACCATGAATCCAATGCTTTTTTATGACTTACAAAAATACCATCAGGAAGCTTGGTTAAAATTCATTGCCTTTAAGGAAAAGGAAATTGGCAAAAAAATACTGGAAAATCTAGAAAGAGGAATTAAGGAAGGATTTTACAGGAAAGAAATTAACGTAGAAATTATCACAAGAATGAGGTTAGACCAAGTGGATGTGGTTTTTACACAAAATGGCCATTACGACACCAACAAAAACAGCTTATCGAACATTATGGTTGAAATAACGCGTCACTTTTTGTTCGGGATTTGTAACAATGAAGGCATTAAGTTAATCCATAAATACGACGAAGAACTTTTAAATAAAAAGGAACTCACAAACGACTAACATTTAAACGAATTAACCAAAAAAATAATTATATCAACTATGTTTAAAATAAAATCGGCAAACCTTATTGTAATGCTAATGATTGGCATTGGTTTGCCAGCGCTAAGTGTTGCCCAACAGCCAATAACGTTAAAAGATGCGTTGAAATATGCTTTAGAAAACAATGCTGCTGCAAAAAAAGCTGTTTTAGAAATTGATAAGGGCAAATTTAAAACACAAGAAGTAAGAGCACAAGCGCTACCACAAATTACAGGGAATGCAGGTTTAACTTATAATGCAATTATTGGTCAGTTGGTTGCCAATTTTAATGGCACAACCCAATCGTTTCCAATGGGACAGTCTTGGGTATCAGTTGCCGGAGTTCAGCTATCGCAGCAATTGTTTAACCAACAGGTATTTACCGGTTTGCAAGCCGCCAAATCTAGCGAAGCCTATTACAGATTAAATGCGCAGCTTACGCAAGAGCAGGTAATTGAGCAGGTAGCCAACAATTATTATCAGGTATTGGTAAATAAACAACAATTAAACGTAATTGATACCAATATCAAAAATGTAAAAGTAGTGGAGAAAATTATTGCTAACCAATATCAAAATGGATTAGCGAAAAAAATTGATGTTGACCGTATCAAAGTTAATTTAACCAATTTAACTACACAAAGAGCAGAGGCCGAAAATGGCATTACCATGCTAGAAAACCAATTGAAGTTTGCTATGGGAATGTCTGTTTATACGCCAATTACACTTCCTCCTTCTGAACTAACCGAAGTTAACCAAAACCCACTTTTGGCAGACACCGTAAATTTAGCATCGAGAACAGAAATGAAATTATTGGATGTGCAAGGCAAATTGTTGAACCTACAACGTAAAGCATACGTTTCGGAATACTACCCTACGCTTGCATTAACTGCAAACTACAACTATAACAGTCAATCAAATGGTTTCGATTTTTTAACTTCTAACCGTAATGCCATTGGTTTTGATGCTTCTGCAATTGGCTTAACTTTGCGTATTCCAATCTTCAACGGCTTTTTAACTCGTTCTAAAGTGAGACAAGCAGATGTAGAAATTAAACAATACGAAGTTGACCGCAGAGAAACAACCAATTCATTGAACATGGCTTATGAGAATGCTAAAATCCAGTTGAGAAATAGTATCAACACCATCAATTCTCAAAAGAAAAATGCTGAGTTGGCAAGAGAAATCTATGTAAGCACGCAAAACAACTACAACAACGGATTGGCTTCATTAACCGATCTTTTAGATACCGAAAATGCTTTGACACAGGCTCAAAATAGCTACACACAAGCATTATTGAACTACAAAATTGCAGAAATACAGTTGATGAAATCTAAAGGCGAAATCAACACCTTAGCCCAATAAACCAAAATATAGAAGAAATAACGTCAAATAAAATGAAAAGAGTAATCACCATAATTATTGTAGTAGTTGTAGTTTTAGCTGCAATTGGCTATGTATTAAACAACAACAAGAAAAAAGCGCAGGAAACTACCGACTTTATTGCTAAAGGTAGTGGTGCTGTTGCTGTAAAAGTTGCCAATGTAGAACGCAAGGAAATTAACTTAGACTTTACCGCAAACGGAAACTTTGCCGCAAACCAAGAACTAAATTTTTTATCAGAAAACGCTGGCCGTGTAAGTAAAATCTACGTATCAGAAGGCGATAGAGTAAGCAAAGGACAAGTTTTAGCACGCATAGATGCAGAAATTATCAATACAGATAGAGAAACTGCAGAAGCTACTTACCAAAATGCACTAAAAGACGAGGCTAGATACCAAAGTTCTTACGCTACTGGCGGTGTTACCCAACAACAGTTAGATCAAGCTAAATTAGCTACCCAAAATGCCAAATTACGCTTACAAGCTTCACAAAGAAGATTGAGCGATGCGAATATCAAATCTCCAATTAACGGAATTGTAAATAAAAAATACATAGAAGTTGGTGCTTTTGTAACCGCACAAGGAACTCAATTATTCGAGCTGGTAGATGTTTCTAAATTGAAACTGAAAGTAAATGTAAACGAAGCGCAGGTAGCTAACTTGAAAAACGGTGATGCTGTGCAAATCCAATCTTCGGTTTTCCCTAATGAGAAATTTTCTGGAAAAGTAACTTTTATTGCTCCAAAAGCTGACGAAACTTTAAACTTCCCTATCGAGATTGAAGTAAGCAACAACATAAAAAACAGCCTAAAAGCTGGAATGTATGGCACAGCGTTGTTCAAGTTCCCTAAACAAGCGCCAGCAATTTTGGTACCCCGTACTTCTTTTGTGGGTAGTGTAAGCAGCAACGAAGTTTATGTACTTAACAAAGAGAAAAATACTGCAGAAACTCGTAAAGTAGTATCTGGTCGTATTTTGGGAGATAACGTAGAAATTTTAAGCGGCTTAAAAGAAGGCGAAACTGTAATTACAAGTGGCCAAATTAACTTAACAGAAGGTACGCCGGTTACGATTATAAAATAAGTTAGATGTGAGTATTGAGATATGAGTATTGAGACACATTCAAATCCCAATACTTAATACGCAATACGCAATACTGAAAAAAAGATGAAAATTACTGACATATCCATAAAAAGACCTTCTTTGGTAATTGTGGTATTTACCGCACTAACCTTGATGGGTTTATTGAGTTATTTCTCGTTAGGATACGAGCTTTTACCAAAGTTCACTTCTAACGTAGTATCTATCTCTACTATTTACCCTGGTGCTTCGCCAAACGAAGTAGAAAGCTTACTGTAACCAAGAAAATTGAAGATGCAGTATCTTCGATGGAGAACATTAAAAAAATTAACGCCAGTTCTTACGAAAGTTTATCGGTTGTGGTAATTACCCTTACCGACAAAGCCGAAATAGATATTGCCCTTAACGATGCACAAAGAAAAGTAAACGCCATCTTGGCAGATTTACCAGACGATGTAAAACAGCCATCATTGAGTAAATTCTCGTTAGATGATTTCCCTGTAATTACGATGTCTGCATCGGGTAACTTAGACGATATTTCGTTCTACGATTTGATGGACAAACGTATTGCTCCAATCATTTCTCGTGTATCTGGTGTGGCACAAGTAAATTTAATTGGTGGTTCAGAGCGTGAAATTAAAGTAGGCTTAGATGCTAAAAAAATGCAGGGTTACGGCTTATCTGTACCCGCTGTGCAACAAGCAATTTTGGCTTCTAACTTAGATTTCCCTACGGGTAGTGTAAAAACCAAAGAGCAAGACATTTTGGTACGTTTATCTGGTAAGTACGCAAGTATAGATGAGATGCGTAACCTAGTAGTTTCTACCGGAAAAGATGGCGCACAAATTCGTTTAGGCGATATTGCCGATGTTCAGGATACACAAAAGGAAACAGAGAAAATTGCCCGTATCAACAGAGCAAACTCTATTGCTTTACAAATTATTAAACAGAGTGATGCCAATGCGGTAACCGTAAGTGAAGGCACAAAAGCCATCATCGAAAAACTAAAAACTGATTACAAAGACATCAATTTAGATATCAAGATTGTAAACGATAGTTCTGTTTACACATTACAATCTGCCGATGCAGTAATCCACGATTTAATGTTAGCGGTAGTTTTGGTAGCTGTAGTAATGCTTTTCTTCTTACATAGCTTGCGTAATGCAATTATTGTAATGGTTTCCATTCCAGCATCGTTAATTGCTACGTTTATCGGTATTTCATTATTTGGTTATTCGTTAAACTTAATGTCTCTACTTGGTTTATCTCTTGTTGTAGGTATCTTGGTAGATGATGCGATTGTGGTTTTAGAAAACATCCAACGCCACATGGAAATGGGTAAAAACCGAGTACGTGCCGCTATAGATGGTACTCGTGAAATCGGTTTTACCGTAGTATCCATCACTTTCGTAATTGTGGTAGTATTTTTCCCAATCGCAGTGAGTACGGGTATGGTGGCTAACATTTTACGCCAGTTCTGTGTGGTGGTAATTATTGCAACATTATTATCGTTAGTTGCTTCATTTACTATTGTACCATTAATTTTCTCTCGCTTTGGTAAATTAGAGAAAATAGAAGGTAAAAACGCATTTGGCAAATTCATCCTTTGGTTCGAGAAACAATTGGCAAAATTTACCAGATGGATTACCAAATTATTAGAATGGACACTTAAACACAAAGCCATTACATTGGTATCCATGGTTTTATTACTGCTATCTTCATGTGGTTTATTAGCTGGCGGATATATTGGTTTCGAGTTTTTCCCTAAATCTGATAAAGGTGAGTTCTTGCTACAAATTGAGATGCCAAAAGACGCTTCTTTAGAGCAAACCAACTTGTATACGCAAAAGGCAGAGAACTATTTAAGTGGTCAAAAAGATGTAATTCAAATGATTACCACTGTTGGTCAATCTAGCGGAAACATGGGAGCTACTACAGCAACCGCTTATAAATCAGAAATTAACGTTAAGTTAAAAGACAAACCAGAACGAGGCAATGTTTCTTCTGATATCATTTCTACCACCTACACTCGCGAGTTAGAAAAAGTGTTGGTAGGCGCTAAAATTAAAACCGTTCCAATCGGTATTTTAGGAACTGCAGATAATGCACCAATCCAACTGGTAGTAATGGGACCCGAATTAGATACTGTTTTAGCGGTGGCCGAAAGAGCAGAAAAAGTATTGGCAAAAATTCCTGGTGCTACACAAACCAAGCTTTCGGTAGAAAAAGGAACACCAGAAATTAACGTAAAAGTTGATAGAGATAAGATGTCGGCCTTAGGATTAAACTTGCAAACCATAGGTACAACCATGCAAACAGCCTTTGCTGGAAATACAGATGGCAAATTCCGTCAAGGTGAGTATGAATATGACATCAACATCCAGTATCAGGATTTTAATCGTAAAGATATTGATGACGTACGTAATTTGATCTTCGTTAACCAAATGGGGCAACAAATTAAACTTTCTCAATTTGCCGACATTAGAGAAGGTTCTGGCCCAAGTTTGTTAGAGCGTTTAAACAAATCTACCTCGGTAACCGTGCAGGCACAAACTGTAGGAATACCAACAGGTACCGTGGTTGCTAATTTCCAAACGGAGTTAGATAAAATGAAATTGCCCGCAGGTGTTAGTTTCTTCTGGTCGGGCGATCAAGAAAACCAAAGCGAAGGTTTTGGTACTTTAGGTATTGCCTTACTAGCTGCAATTATCTTGGTTTACTTAATTATGGTGGCACTTTATGATAGTTTTGTTTATCCGTTTGTGGTAATGTTCTCTTTACCGCTAGCATTAATTGGCGCCTTACTTGCCTTGGCGTTAACCAATAACGCTTTGGGTATCTTTACCATCCTTGGTTTTATTATGCTAATGGGTCTAGTAGCTAAGAATGCGATTATCTTGGTAGATTTTACCAACCAAATGAAAGCGCAAGGTAAAACAACTCACGAAGCTTTAATTTTAGCCAACCACGCTCGTTTACGTCCAATTTTAATGACCACCATTGCCATGGTAATTGGTATGTTGCCTATTGCATTGGCAAGTGGTGCCGGTGCCGACTGGAAAAACGGTTTGGCATGGGTAATTATTGGCGGGTTAACCAGTTCGCTCTTCCTTACATTGGTGGTTGTACCAGTAATGTACCAAATCTTCGATAATATTTTAGAGAGGTTTGGGTTTAACAAAAAAGTACAAACCATTGAAGAATTAATGGTAGAACCCTACGATCACAAAGATGTGAACGAGTGGGAACAACACCACTAAGCATTTTTCCCAACACACAATAAAGCCAGTCCCGATAGCATTACGTTATCGGGATTTTTTAATTCGCCCAACCGCTCGCAAAAGCGTCATTCCAAATTTAGTTTGGAATATTAATGCCATAAGACAGCTCTGCTGTATTATTTAGAAAATCAAAACCATCAGCTTCGTTTAAAAGCTAGCCGGGCTTTACGCTACAATCTTTTTGTTGTGGGCACTGCCATTAACTCTTGTCATCCTGAGCTTGTCGAAGGATTGTTATGGCTAAAGTCTTCGACAGGCTCAGACTGACAAGCAAAAAGTATTTCTGCTGCAATCCCGTTTAGTTAACCCAAGCCTGCTTTCTATATTAAAGTTTTTTTCTGGCAAGTGTAAGTATTTCTCCTAAGTTGCTACTAATGTTAAAAAAGGAATTATGAAACCATCATGATTTTGCCAATCACAGGCACCAATGAATAAAATCATGATAGCTTCATAACCATTGAAAAACAAACTTTATACATATGAAACCATCATGATTTTTCAAACCACACCATTGAGATGAATAAATCTGATAGCTTCATCACCATTGAGAACAAATTATATACAGATGAAAAGATTAGCAGTAATTATAATTACAGCAATGGCGTTAACCAGTTGCGGAAAAACATCATCGCCTGATGGCAGAGCACAACTAAGAGACCAAGAACTATCTGAAAGAATAGATGCACTAGAGCAAAAACAAATCGTTATTTTAGATAGCCTGCAATTCTTAAACGAAAAAATAAAATCGATACAGAAATAATAATTTGCGTTCTTTCGTCATTGTGAGGTACGAAGTAATCTTAAAGCAATAAAAATTATAATCGTTGTAAGATTGCTTCGTACCTCACAATCACGATTTGTGAAAACCACTACTTTAACTAATGAGCGAAATAGAATTTCTTCAGTTGCTTTCTGCCAACCAAGGTATAATTGGCAAGGTATGTAGTATCTATTGCAACCAGAAGGAAGACTATGAAGATTTGTTTCAAGAGATTACCTATCACGCTTGGAAGGGCTACGCAACATTTAGAGGCGACTCTAAATTTAGTACCTGGCTTTATCGCATTGCGTTAAATACCGCCATTAGCTCATTTAGAAAAAGAAGACCAACAATAGATTTTGTGGAAGTTTTGCCAGATACAATTTTTAAGCACAAATGAAATAGACGAGCAAAAACAGCAATTGATTGCAGCAATTAAGCAACTTAACGAAGGCGAACGAGCAATTATTGCACTTTACTTGGAAGAAATGAGCTACCTAGAAATTGCAGAAATAATTGGCATTAGTGAAAATAATGTGGGCGTTAAAATCAATCGAATTAAAAATAAGCTACATCAAATTTTAAAACAATGGAAACAGATAATTTAAAATCAGTTTGGCAGGACATTTCAACACCTCAAAAAAACAAAGAGGAGTTAAACCTTATGTTGAAGCAAAATAGCCACCCTGTTTTAACATCAATTAAAAAACAAATTACCATAGAGCTATTGGGCTTTACAGCATTTCTATTTTGCTATTTCACTATGTTTGATGGCCAAACCAAGCCGCTAGCCACTAACCTAATTCTTATTACCGCCATACTCATCCAATTAATTTTTGGCTATAAAGGCTTTTTGATGCAAAGTAGTTTTAGAAGCAGCACCAACCTTAATAACGATTTGGAAGGTTTCGCCACCAAGTTAAAATCTTACAGAATGGAAGTGATATTAGCCAGAGCATTTTTTGCAATTGGAGTGGTTGCCTTCTTTACTTACAATATCAACTTTTCGATAAGCAAATTTTGGGTTTTAGCTGCTATTTTAATAATTTTTAGTGTACAGCTAGGGCTCCTTTATCGTATTTGGTCTAAAAGGATAAACAGATTGCAGTTGATATTAAAAGAGTTTAAAAGTTATGCTATTTAAAAACTGGTTCTACGGTTAACCTTAAACATTTGGTCATTCCCTCCAATTATATCGGAGCAGGCGTAAACCTTAAAGCGATAGATATATAAATTTTAACCTTTTATCGCATTACGATTGCCAGTCAAGCTGGCAATGACGTGGAGGCTATAAAGCTAAACGTCAAGACTAATTCCTAACACCTGATACCTAATCCCTATTTTATCGCTCTAATTTTACTTACCAACAAACTAATCAAAATACCGAAACAACCTACTACAGCAAATGAATAACGAAGGTTAAACAACTCGGAAATGTAGCCAATTAATGGCGGCCCCATTAAAAAACCAAAATAGCCAATACTCGAAACCATCGCAATAGCTAAGCTAGAAGGCATTTTATCGTTATTACCGGCAATGGTATAAATCATTGGGATGATCACAGATACACCAATACCGACCATCATAAAACCGAAAGTTGCTACAGCCAAATATGGAAATGCCACGGATAAAAACATCCCTACAGAAACCAGCACTCCACAAAATTGCAGCATTGTTTTTCGTCCGTAAGCAGCAATAAATTTATCCCCAATAAAGCGTCCAATAGTCATCATTGCAGAGTAGGAAGCGTAACCTAAAATTACCCATTTAGCTGGCGAATGTACAATTTCTTTGAAGTAAACGCCGCTCCAATCCATCATTGCACCTTCGGCTGCCATACTACAAAAAGCGATGATTCCTAACTGTATCAGCATGCCTTGTGGTTTCTGTAAAAACTTTGGCTTCTCTTTCTGTGGAGATTTTCCTATGAGCAAAAAACGATGATTGATAAAAATATGAACCCAACCTATGGGAGCAATGATCCAGAAATGTGTACTGGTAGTTAAGTGTAAATTCATCATTAACAAGCCTACCAATGCTCCAGTAAATAGGCCCAAACTCCACGAACCATGGAAAGACGACATGATTGGCTTTCCATAATGACCTTCGGCAGTAACAGCCTGCGTATTTAAAGCTATATTACAAAGGTTACCAGATATGCCAAACAAGAGCAAAAATAACGCTAAATGCCAACCATGCGTGGCTAAAGCCAAATTAGTTAAACAAAGCGCATAAAGAGGCGTTGCTAAAGTGAGGATTCTCTTGCTGCCGTAAATAGCCACCAATCGCCCAGAAAGCGGCATGGTAATTAATTGACCAATAGGGAGCGCCAATAAAATAATTCCTAAAGCGGCGTCAGAAAGATTTAAAGCAGCTTTCAAATCTGGAATACGGCTTGCCCAACTAGCAAATACCAAACCTTGGCCAAAGTAAAAAAGCGATACTGCTAAGCGGATGGTTTTTCTACTATATTTAGAGGTTTCTTTAATGGTTGAATATGAACTGTCTGCAATTGTTGACATGAAAGAACGACGGGGATTAAATTTGCAGCAAAGGTCTGTAAAAGCAAAGACAATGTCGTTATCCCTCTCCTACTCTTTTTATATTTAACATTGAGATTACTTTAGAAGCTGAAAGTGAAAAGCACAAAGCTAAAAGATAGCAGCTAACATTCCCTTCTTTTTAGAGGGGTGCCCAACGGGAGGGGTGTTTACAAAACTTAATCTTACTTAATCCCTCTCCCTATTGTCTGCACAAAACTGTGAAAATTCAATTTCTTCTGTCTATCGCCTAAACGCACAATGATCACTTTATTTTGCGGATTGACATAAACTGATTGTCCAAACATTCCCTGTGCTTTATAGTCGTAAACTTTTTTGGCATAGAAATATCTTCCATCTGGATTTCTCTCTACTGGATATTTCAAACCTTCTTTATCCAACGAATTTGCTGCACTTATCGAATCTTTAAAAAACTTGAAATCTCTAGTGCCCCAAAATTGGTTCTTATACCTTAGTTTTGTTAAAGTATCTGGATTGGTAGTGAGATCTACCCACTTTTTAGAAACCAACTGTTTTCCTTCCCAATTGCCACCATTAAGATACAATCTGCCAATTTTTGCAAAATCTAAAGCCGTAGCACTGATACAGCAAAACGCCTTGATGTGATCTGCTTTATCCAAACTCCAAAGTGCATTGCTCTCTGCCCCTAGGGGTTTCCACAAACGCTCCTGCATTAATTCTTGCAAACCTTTGCCCGTAGCTTTCTCTAAAACAAAAGCAAGTATTTGGGTATTGATGCTCTGATATTCGAAAACCTTTCCAGGTTCGCTTTTAAACTTCAATTTTCCTACAATCTTTTTTAAATCTGCCCCATAGTAACTACGGGTAATCTGCGAAAAAGGACTGAAAGAGCGCTCCTTAAAGTCGAAACCACTGCGCATATCCAACACATGTTGTATAGTTAAACGTTTAAACCTTTCATCGTTTTTGGCTAATTCTGGCAAATAATTTATTACCAGTTCATCTGCAGATTTGATTTCTCCTTTATCAATAGAAATTCCTATTAAAGTCCCCACAAAAGATTTAGCCATCGAAAAACTGGGTTGCCTTGCGGCTAAGGTATTGCCTTCGGATAAATGCTGATAAATGACGCTATCGTTTTTGATTACTAAAAAAACATTAGTTTTAGTGCCAATTAAAGAAGTATCTAAGTGTGCTTTTAAGGAATTGTATGCTTGGTTTCCTAAGTTCCTTTTAAAGTAAAATGGCGTGGTTGACTTTTGAATCGTTACATTTTCAAACTTTGCACTATCGCCCAAACCGGGGATTAAATATCGTACTGCTTTAATAGGTACACAAGCAGAAAGGAATAGTAAAATGACACCGAGTAGAAAAATGTTCTTCATTGTCACTAAAATACGAAAGTGATGTTAAGGATGTGTTGTGTGGTAAAATATTTACGTTAAAAAGATATCCCGAAGATTTTCGCAGATGAAACCGCTGAGTTAAGAAGAAATTAACCATTAAAATCTGTGAAAATCTGCGGAGTAAATCAGCGTGCATCTGCGGGAGAAAACCAAGCAAAAAAGTATATATCGCCCTCAAAAATGAAATCCTTAAGAAAGGAAGAAAATTAAGCCTGAGATGGGGAAATTTAACAATAAATTAAATATTCCCGCTGATTTCCGCAGATGTAACCGCTGATCTAAGAAGAAATTAACCATTAAAATCTGTGAAAATCTGCGGGGTAAATCAGCGTGCATCTGCGGGAGAAAATGAAAATCAAAAAAATATATATCGCACTCAAAAAGAAATCCTTAAAAAAATAGAAAATTAAGACTGAGATGGAGAAATTTAACAATAAATTAAATATTCCCGCTGATTTCCGCAGATGTAACCGCTGATTTAAGAAGATATATAGTGAAAAATCTGTGAAAATCTGCGGAACAAATCAGCGTACATCTGCGGGAGAAAATAAAATAAAAAATCCCACGGCAACAACCGCAGGATTTGTATAAAGTCTTAATCAAATGACCACTGTCAACTGATCCCTGACCACTTAAATATGTATCGCTCTATTTTCAGTAGCAGCCAAAGCAGCCTCTTTTAAAGCTTCAGTATAAGTTGGGTGCGCATGGCAAATTCTAGCCACATCCTCTGCCGAAGCACGGAATTCCATCGCTACCACCGCCTCTGCAATCATATCAGCAGCACGTGGACCAATCATGTGGATGCCTAAAATCTCGTCAGTTTTTTCATCAGCTAATACTTTCACGAAACCATCGGTATCCATACTCGCTTTCGCACGTCCACTTGCTTTGAAAGGGAAAGAACCCGCTTTGTATTTCACACCAGCAGCTTTCAATTGCTCCTCGGTTTGACCAACAGAAGCTACCTCTGGCCAAGTGTAAACCACACCCGGAATTAAGTTATAGTTGATGTGTGGTTTCTGTCCAGCAATAGTTTCAGCAACATAGATGCCTTCGTCTTCAGCCTTGTGAGCCAACATGGCACCAGTAATCACATCGCCAATGGCATAAACACCCTTAACAGAAGTTTCTAAGTGCTCATTAACTGGGATTTTCTTTCCGCGTTCTTCAACGGTAATACCAATTTTATCTAAGCCCAAACCTTCGCTATAAGCTGTTCTACCAACTGCTACAATGCAGTAATCAGCCTCAAAAGAAACCGCTTCGCCTTTGGCATTATCTGCAGTAACCGTAACCGTTTTACCTTTTGTAGTAGCACCAGTTACTTTGTGCCCCATAAAAAACTCCATGCCTAAAGATTTCTTTAACACACGTTGTAATTCTTTACCCAAGCCAGCATCCATAGTGCCAATAATAGATGGGGCAAACTCCACTACAGTTACTTTAGTACCCAAACGAGCGTAAACCGAACCTAACTCTAAACCAATTACACCGCCACCAATTACTACCATAGTTTTTGGCACTTCTTTCAAGTTTAAAGCCTCTGTAGAAGTAATGATACGTTTTTTATCGATTGGCAAGAAAGGCAAAGCCGTAGGTTTAGAACCTGTAGCAATAATTACGTTTTTAGTAGTTAATTTTTCAATACTACCATCAGCTTTAGTTACAATAATGGTATTTTTATCTTCGAAAGAACCTACGCCTTCGTAAGCATCGATTTTATTTTTCTTAAAAAGATAAGTGATACCCGCAGTGTTTTGCGCAACAACATCATCCTTACGAGCAATCATTTGCTTCATATCAACCTTTAAATCTTTAAGGTTAATACCGTGAGTAGTGAACGTATGAGCCGCGTTGTGAAAGTGCTCCGAAGAATCTAATAATGCCTTAGACGGGATACAACCCACATTTAAGCAGGTACCGCCATAAGTTTTATATTTTTCTACTACCGCTGTTTTTAAACCTAATTGTGCACAACGGATGGCACCTACATAACCGCCCGGACCCGAGCCAATAACAACTACATCGTATTGCATGATCTTTTAAGAATTTTTGTTCTGGCAAATGTATTAATAATTTACGATTTTGGATTGACGAATTACGATTGACAATGTCAAAATCCTGCTAACTTTCCTAAGCACATTTCTCTCCCTTTTAGGGGAGAACCGAGCATAGCGAGTTCATTGACACAAAACCAATAAACAACCGTCAATAGATGCCGAAGGCAGAGAGGGGTAAAGCAGTGACATTATTTCATCGCTTCCGAAAGTCGGGCTTTGCGCTGCAATCTTTTTGTTAACGCTACCACCATTCACTCTTGTCCTCCTGAGCTTGTCGAAGGATTATTATGGCAAAAACGCTTCGATAAACTCAGCTGACAAACAAAAAGTATTTACGCTGCAATCCCGTTTAGAGAACTAATTTAAAAAATTTGGAGAAATATCGTTATCTGATCAATGAAAATAATAGAAAAATTTAAAAATGAGATTATCGCTAAAATTAACAAACATTATTTTATTACTTGAATCCAATTATAAACTTCAGTATAAGCTTCTCAATAATAAACTTAAAAAACACGATTGCTGATTTTTTATCACCAACTTTTTCAACTAAAGCAGGTGAATATTTATAATATACTCTGATAAATATCCTACCAATTGAATTATTTTTCAACTTTCTATCTCGATAATCCCTTAACGCTTGAATATTAATGTGATTATTATCTTTATAAACCATTGTAGCAATGAAACAATTATTTTCTTGTTGTTTCATTTTTCTATTATGCTCTACTCTTTCTGCTTTTCTTTTTTCTATTTCCT
This sequence comes from Pedobacter sp. SL55, assembly GCF_026625705.1. NCBI lineage: Bacteria > Pseudomonadati > Bacteroidota > Sphingobacteriia > Sphingobacteriales > Sphingobacteriaceae > Pedobacter > Pedobacter sp. SL55. The sequence continues at coordinate 368,832 of NZ_CP113059.1, forward strand.
CACGTATCTTCAAAAATTCTTTATTTACATTTTGTATCTCCAAATCTTCATTTAACGAGAAGCTGTTTTTATCAATAAATATCTTATGAACATATTCTCGCTGATTAATCTCTTTATAGCTATTCACTATAAAGTTATTCTCTATAGTTAGATCCCCGAATTTAAACTGAACAATATCATCAATTGAATGTTCATTAAATTTTAATACTCCAAGCTTTAACATTTCCTTAAACTGATCAGATTCACTAAAAACATAATACCGAGGATACAGGCAAACAAGGAAAAATGGGAAATCTGTAGCTGGGTTAAAATAAAAGAATTTTTCGTTCATTAACTTTTTTTCGTTATCAAGTAGATATGAAGGATTAATATTACCGATAAATTTAGATTCGATAATATCGATGACTAAGTACTTTCCTCCTTGAATTTTATTCCATAGTCTAGATTCTTTTTTATTGTTTGATTTGCTATAAAAATTATACTTCAGAGACGAACGTAAGGAATACTTATCCTTTACAGTAAATAAATAATCATAGATATTTTTATGATAGTTGATAAATTCAGATTCCTTCGTGAATAATCTGTAAATATGTTTTATCTGATTACTAAAACCATTAAATAATATTCCGTTAAAATTATTATCTAGTGACTGTTTATAGAATACTGGATAACTTTTCGGCATTCCAATTTCCTTGAGATACTGCTCGAATAAACTTTTTTTATCTGCAAAATGTTTGTCTATCGATACTGAACTTAAGTAGATTTTCTCGAATTCTTTTAAAAAGTTTACTGCTATTTCATGTGATTTAGTAATTTGGATGTTCTCATCATTGGTTTTAGCGGAAAAAGTCCAATTATACGACCCATTAATTGTAACCACCTCATCAATAACACAAAACTTATTGTGCATTAATTTTTTGGAATACCTGATGCTAGCCCCGAGGTCGAATAGTTCCTCAAAAGACTCAACATTATTATTTTTATTTTCATAAAAAACAATGTAGACTTTAACCCCATTTTTTATGCAAGTTTTTAAAGTGCTCAGCAGGCGTGTATCTGTTATCCATGCAACAGCAATTTTAATTTCGAACTTTGCCTGTTTTAAATTATTATCAATAACGTTAGATATATTCTTGAAATAAACCTCTGACATATTAATCCTGTTGGGCGTCATTAAATTGTTTCTCCAAGTAAATTACTTTACCCAATAAATCATCATAAGGGATTTTAAATATATCAACAAGATAATGACTATCGTTTTGCAATAATTCTGTTTTACATTGTGAGACGTAGATTATACATTGATTTACCCAATCATCGTATAAATCTTCTATTGATTCAATAATTGTAAGTGAATTAGTCAAACCTGCAGCATCCTTTATACAATTTTCCGCTATAGTTTTAAAAACTGGCTCAATTGGAAAACATATTTTTCCTTTACTCAATGCGAATTCATTTAATTCATTGAGTATTTTTTCTACTATTTGATCCATTTATGTGAGAATATTAAAAAAATGTAAATAAATTTAATATTATATTTAATTACTAGAGTTAAGACTATTAATGCAAAATACAGATTACAAATTAAAGTTGGTAATAAATGTCACGTGGCTTTTAAATTAAACACTCCTTTGCTAACACAACCATCTTCTTGCTCCCATTAACCTCCAAAACTTTCATTTAATTTTTCTTCATCAAAACAACTTGCTTTATATTTTGTCTAGTTATTAATGGTTTTTCAATGGTAGAGAAGAGTTAGATAAAGTTTTCATCTAAATTATTATTGCGTATCTAACCAACTTTATCTAAGTTTGAATTATGATAAGCTTAAGAAACATTCCATTTTTTGCAGTTGGCCTAGCTGTTTTTTTGTTAGGTGCATTGGCATTTAGAAATGACTGCCCTTATGTTTGGTATATCCTTGCATTAGTATATTTTGTATTAGGTTTTGCATTTCGCAAACCAATTGATACCTCAGACGGCGGTCACTAACCTAAAAGCGTCATTTCGAGCGGAGTAAAACGAAGCCGAGAAATCTTTGAGCATTTTGTCATTCTGAGCGTAGCGAAGAATCTGTAAGTCAGTAGCAATAAACTAACAGATTCCTGCTAGCGTCGGAATGACAAGAAGATTTTACTTCAGTCGAAATGACGCTTTTATTTGCGCTTCTTCCTTCAAAGCTTTCCACTTTTAGCTTTCTGCTTTAAGCTCTCCCAAATCCCCACCCACAATGAAAAGAATACTAACCCTCCTACTTTTAGTTTCTTGTTTTTTTGCAGAATTTACCTTTGCACAACAAACCGACTCTGCCTACGTACGCAACCGCTACACCAAAATAGAACGCCTTATCCCCATGCGTGATGGCACCAAGCTATTCACATCTATCTACATCCCAAAAGATATCGCTGCTAGCAAAAAATATCCATTTTTAATTAACCGAACACCATACACGGTTAGACCTTACGGCGAAAACCAATACAAAACTAGCTTAGGCGGTTACCCAGCAGTTATGCGTGATGGATTTATCTTCGTTTATCAAGACGTTCGTGGCCGCTGGATGAGCGAAGGAAATTTTGAAGACATTAGACCAACCAACCTTGGCAAAGGCAAAAAAGACATCGACGAAAGCACCGATACTTATGACACCATTGATTGGTTGCTTAAAAACATCAAAAACAATAACGGCAAAGCAGGAATTTATGGGATCTCCTACCCTGGTTTCTATTCTACCACCTCATTGGTTAAATCGCATCCAGCTTTAAAAGCAGTTTCGCCACAAGCACCAGTTACCGATTGGTTTATTGGCGATGATTTCCACCATGGCGGTGCGCTATTTTTAATGGATGCCTTTAAGTTTATGACCTCTTTTGGCGTTCCTCGTCCGCAGCCTATTACCCCAGACAAAGGCCCGAAACCATTCCAATTCCCAATTAAAGACAACTACCGTTTCTATTTGGAAGCTGGCTCTGTAAAAAACCTGAAAGAAAAATACATGGGCGATAGCATCAAATTTTGGAACAATCTGTTTAAACATCCAAACCTAGATACCTTTTGGCAAGCTCGTCAAATTGTAAGGCACTTGAAAGACGTAAAACCCGCTGTAATGACTGTTGGCGGTTTCTTTGATGCCGAAGATGCTTACGGTGCTTTTGCAACCTACAAAGCCATCGAAAAACAAAACCCAAAAGCGAATAATATTTTAGTAGCTGGCCCGTGGTACCACGGCGGTTGGGTACGTGGCAAAGGCGATAGCTTTGGCGATATTAATTTTGGCACTGCAACCAGCACTTACTATCAAGAAAATTTGGAATTGCCTTTCTTCAAATATTACCTTAAAGGCGAAGGAACATTTGATGCGGCCGAAGCAAACATTTTCTTAACGGGAAGCAACCAATGGAAAAATTTCAACACTTGGCCCCCACAAGACGTGGAACTGAAATCATTATATTTCCATCCTAACGGAAAATTATCCTTCACTAAACCAAATACCAATAACAGCTTTGATGAATATGTGAGTGACCCGAATGCGCCTGTGCCTTATCAAGATGGCATACAAGCCAACCGTACTCGCGAATACATGATAGATGACCAGCGTTTTGCTGCGAGAAGACCAGATGTAAAAACTTATCAAACTGATGTTTTAACAGAAGATATTACGCTAACGGGACCAGTTTTAGCTAATTTATTGGTAAGCACTTCGGGTACTGATGCAGATTACGTAGTAAAACTGATAGATGTATATCCAGAAGATACTAAAGAAATTTCTCCGGCAGATCAAAACAAAATGATGGCTGATTACCAAATGTTGGTGCGTGGAGAAATATTAAGGGGTAAATACAGAAATAGCTTCGAAAAACCTGAAGCGTTTGTACCAAACGAAGCCACAAAAGTGAAATACGCATTGCCGGATGTTGGCCACACTTTCAAAAAAGGACATCGTATTATGGTACAAGTACAACATTCGTGGTTTCCTTTAGCTGATAGAAACCCGCAAAAGTTCATGAACATTTACGAAGCAAAACCAAGTGATTTCCAAAAAGCAACGCACAGAATTTATCATGGCGAAGCTGATGGTTCTTTCTTATCTTTACCTGTACTAAAACCTTAAACATCCTGCCGTTATTGCGAGGCACGACCACGAAGTAGCTGCGGAAGCAAACCAATCTTAAAGCTATAGTTAGTAGCGAACGTTGTAAGATTGCTTCGTACCTCGCAATGACGGATTACAACATAAAACAGATAACACAACCAATGAAAAAACTATTAATTGCCTTGGCTCTTTTAACCTGTTCTAAAGCAACTTTTGCCCAGAACATGCTAGCCAGCAACGAAAACAATGAAAGAGCCAAGTCTTTAAGAGGTGCCTTAACTGACTTAAGAACCTGTTACGATATCAACTATTACCACCTCGATGTGAAAATAGATATCGATAACCGCTCGGTAAGTGGCAGCAACGAATTTGCTTTTACCGCTACTAAAGATTTCGAAAGTCTACAATTTGACCTGTTCGACAACCTCAAAGTAGAAAAAGTGGTGTATAAAGGCAAAGAATTACCTTTTACCAGAGAGTTTGCAGCAGTGTTCGTTAAGTTCCCTAAAATCAAAAAAGGAAGTAAAGATCGTTTTACGGTTTTCTATAGTGGCAATCCACGAGTGGCTAAAAATGCGCCTTGGGATGGTGGTTTCATCTTCAAAAAAGATAAATCGGGCAACCCCTTTGTATCGGTAGCTTGCCAAGGTTTGGGCGCTAGTGTATGGTGGCCTAACAAAGACCATCAAAGTGATGAGGTAGACAGTATGCTGGTAAGCATCAGTGCGCCAAAAGATTTGGATTGTATTGCCAATGGTCGTTCTCGCGGTAAAGTTGAAGGTAAAGATGGATATACCAAACACCATTGGTTTGTTGGAAATCCGATCAACAATTACAGCATTGCATTTTATATTGGCAAATATGCACACTGGACAGACACTTACAATGGAGAAGATGGCAAATTGAGCTTAGATTTCTACGCATTGAAAGAAGATAGTGCAAAGGCCCGCCCACATTGGGATGCAGATGTAAAACCGATGCTTAAATCTTTCGAATATTGGTTTGGCCCTTACCCTTGGTACAAAGATGGTTATAAATTGGTGCAAGCGCCTCACTTAGGTATGGAACACCAAAGTGCCGTAGCTTATGGCAATCAATTCAAAAAAGGCTATTTAGGTAATGATTTGTCTGGCAGCGGCCATGGGCTAAAATGGGATTTCATTACCATTCACGAAACTGGGCACGAATGGTTTGGCAACAACATTACCACCAAAGACATTGCGGATATGTGGGTACACGAAGGATTTACCTCCTACTCAGAAGCTCTATTTACCGAAAGCACACAAGGCAAAACCGCTGGCGAAGATTATGTAATTGGGATTAGAAAAAACATCGGTAACAAAGCATCAATTATTGGCATTTACAATACCAATACCGAAGGCGATGGCGATATGTACTACAAAGGTGCAAATTTGGTACATACCATACGCCAATTGATAAATGACGATGAAAAATTTAGACAGATTTTAAGGGGATTGAATAAAACATTTTACCACAGTACCACTACGTCTGCAGAAGTTGAAGCTTACATTGTAAAACAAAGCGGTTTAAAGCTGGATAAAGTTTTTGATCAATACCTGCGCCATGCGAATATCCCCACTTTGGAATATAAAATAGAAAACGGAACTTTAAAATATAGATGGTTAACGGATGTTAAAGGATTTGATATGCCAGTGAAAGTTTCGTTAAAAGCAGGCGAATATAACTTAATAAGCCCAACTAACGACTGGAAATCAATTAAGGTTGACGCTTCTGTTAACAACGATAATTTTGCTGTAGAGCGAAATTTCTATGTAAATACTAAAAAAGCAGAATAAGTTTTTGGTTGATGCAACGTTTTAACATTAAAGTTTGTCATTTATATAAACTCAACTTACAAATACAATGAGCAAAAAATATATTTCTATTGGTTTAATGATGTCCGTTGCTGTAGCAAGTGCATCAAACGTACAATCAGAATTACCCGTAAACATTAGCATTGCTAAAACAAAAACTAAAGTTAAAGATACAGAAGTTAAAAATTTCAATAGCATTGCGGCAGGCGGGCCTTTACAGGTAATTGTTACTTTAGGCAATACCGAGGGAATCAAATTTGAGGGCGATGAAGAAGCCATTTCTACCTTGGTTACCGAAGTGAAAGGTAGCGCCTTAATCATAAGACCCAAAATGAGCTGGACAAGCTGGGCTCACAAGTATAAGGACAAGAAGATTATAGCTTATGTAAATGCTAAAAACATTTCGAGCTTAACCATGAGCGGCGATGGATCGATTACCGTAAAAGGCACTATAAATAATAATTCACTCACTACAACTTTAAGCGGCTCGGGTGCGATAACGGCGGTAGTAAACGTACAAGATTATACTGCTGTAATTAGTGGCTCGGGCAAATTAAATATCACTGGCGAGGCTGATGAAGTTTCTACTACCATTAGTGGCTCAGGCGTGCTTTCTAAAAAGGGCGGACTAAAAGTAGGTTCTTTATCTGCTACAATTAGTGGTTCTGGAAGTGCTTATGTACATACCAATGGCGAAATTAATGCTTTCGTTAGCGGCTCTGGAAAAGTGTATTATACCGGCAATGCCGATGTTTCGGAAAAGAAACTTTTAGGCTCTGGTGGCGTAAAGAAATTAGATTAAAAACATAAAAAATCGCTCTTTTAGGAGCGATTTTTTTATGCTCATTCGTCATTGCAAGGCACGACCACGAAGTAGCTGAGGAGCAAACCAATCTCAAAGCAAATGTTTTTTAGCCATAATTGTAAGATTGCTTCGTGTCTCGCAATGACGACCAATTTATCAAAACCTAGTATACAAAGCTAACTGAGCAACGTTGTTAACTGTATTTCTACTAGCGCCATTAATACTTTGGTTCAAATAACCAGCTTCAACATCAAAACCTTTAGAAACACGGTAACCAACAGCTAAATAAGCTCGGTTCTGATCAAACAAACTTCCATTAACTTTCTCTTTATTCTGGATATTAAAGAATAACTCATTTTGTAAAGCAGCGAAAACACCTTTGGTAAATGCTCCTTCCTGCTTTTGCAATGGCTGAATTAGCCTAAAGAAATAACGCAAACGTTGCGAAAACAAATCATCGGTTTGGCGCTCAATAAAACGTTGTTCTAATCTAAATCTGTGGCTTAAAGCTGCACCCTTCCAAGGCTGGTGACTATAGATATATTGCTGCCAAATACGATGCTCGGTTAGGGTGTTTTTTAGCGACGCTGCACCAACTAAAATATCATTAGGCAAATAGGTTTGTGTAAATAAGTAACCTAAAGTGGCATTTGAATTTTTATTGATGTAATAAGTTACCCCTGGTCTTACCAGTAAATTTCGCAAACCATCCCATTTATCTTCAGAGCGCAATTGTAAATCAAAATGCATTCCCCATTTGTCGTTAAACTTGGTGCTATTAAGAAATAAAAACCATCCAGTATTTTGGTTTATGGTTTGGGCAAATAATGAAGTTGTAGTAAAGATTAAGAAAGCGCTAAGTACAATTTTAATTCTCATCTGGTTTTAATTTGTGTGATAACGAAAATATCAAAATAAGTTAAAAACAACGAATACGTAACAGAAAGTAAACAAAAGTATTTGCGTCATCCTAAGTCAGGTCGTTATACCCAACTCGATTGGGTATCGTAATGCTGTAGAAAGTTTTAGACTAAATTAACGTGAGTTCGGGATAAGTGTATTTACAATTCTTGAGAAATTGACATTGAACGTATTTTTTTAGCTCGCCGCCGTTGGGCTCTTACTTTTTGACCGCAAAAAGTAACAAAAACTCTCGGTTGCTTATTTTTCTTTCAAAGAAAGTGCTTTGGCTTATTGGTGCCGCCCGAAAAATAAGAGACCGAAAATTAGCTCAACGAAGATTTGAAGCGCTATCGCTGGCAAATAGCATAATTTTCTTATCCCGAAATCACGTTAAATTAATTGTTTTCTTAGCAATGGCGATTTACCTAACTATCGCTTTACGATTCCCGCATACGCGGGAATGACGAGTTGCTTAGGTAAAACCGCAAAAAAAAGCCTTGCTCATTTTAATGAACAAGGCTTTATATTTTCTAACTGATGCTGAAATAAATTTACAAAGTAGCTTTTCGCTTCGCTACAGGTCAGCATGACGAGAAAGTTTTATACCCCTAACAATAATCTAGCTGGATCTTCCAATAATTGTTTCACTCTTACCAAGAAACCTACAGACTCACGTCCGTCGATAATTCTGTGATCATAAGATAACGCAATGTACATCATTGGACGAATTACCACTTCTTTGTTCTCTGCAATTGGGCGCTCAATAATGTTGTGCATACCCAAAATTGCAGATTGAGGAGCATTGATAATCGGTGTAGACATCATAGAACCAAATACACCACCGTTAGTGATCGTGAAAGTTCCACCTGTCATTTCCTCGATCGTCAATTTGCTATCTCTAGCTTTAGTAGCCAACTCAATTACCGTTTTTTCGATTTGCGCTAAGCTCATGCTCTCTGCATTTCTAATGATTGGTACCACCAAACCTTTAGGTGCAGATACTGCGATAGAAACATCTACGAAATCATTATAAACAATTTGCTCACCATCAATACGAGCATTAACCGCTGGAAAATCTTTCGCTGCTTCGCAAACCGCTTTAGTGAAGAAACTCATAAAGCCCAAGCCCACACCGTGTTTCTCTTTAAATTGATCTTTATATTTAGCACGTAAATCCATGATTGGTTTCATGTTAACCTCGTTAAAAGTAGTTAACATTGCAGTTTCATTCTTTACAGCAACTAAACGTTTTGCAACTGTTTTGCGTAATGGCGACATTTTTTCAGCACGCTCATTTCTTGAACCAGCAACTGGAGCTGGAGCAGCAGCGGCTTTTGGAGCTTCTGCCTTAGCAGCAGGTTTACCAGCTTGTGCATTGTTTGCATCTTCTTTGGTAATTCTGCCATCCACACCGGTACCTTTTACGCTACCCGCATCAATACCTTTTTCTGCTAAAATTTTACCTGCAGCTGGAGAAGGAGTTCCCGAAGCATAGCTATCTTTTGATTCTTTCTCGGCAACTGGAGCCGCAGCTTTATCTGCCGCAGGAGCTGCTTTCTCTTCCGCTTTCGGACTTTCGTTTTCAGTTTTAGGAGCAGCACCGCCTTCCTCAATGCTACAAACCACAGCACCAATTTCTAGCGTATCGCCTTCGCTAGCTACAATTTTTAAAGTTCCTGCTTTTTCTGCAGTAAGTTCGAAAGTTGCCTTGTCTGATTCTAGCTCAGCAATAATTTCGTCCATTTCTACAAATTCGCCATCGTTTTTAACCCAACGAGATAACACTACCTCGGTAATCGACTCGCCTACTGGCGGAACTTTGATTTCTAAACTCATATTAAATTATATGTTTTGTTTGGCGTTTGGCGATTAGAGAACATATTTTCAACGCTAATCGCTTAACGCTTATCGTTATTTACTATTTAATCTACCTTATCCTTCACTGCATTTTTAGCAGTTTTCTTTAGTGGTTCTTTAGCTACTTCTGCTACCGAAATTTCAAAAGCCTTAGCTACAATGTAAGCTTGTTGGTTAGTATGTTGTTTCATATAACCAGTTGCCGGGCTACTGCTTTCTTTTCTGGAAATCACATCAATATTGCTCAACGAAGTTTTTCTTAACCTGCGCAATAAATATGGCCATGCACCTTGGTTTTCTGGTTCTTCTTGTACCCAAACCACATCTTCAGCATTTTTGTATTTAGCTACAACAGCTTCCATTTGATCTACCGGAGTTGGATACAACTGTTCTACACGTACTACCGCAACCTGTTTATTTTCTTTCTGTGCTTCTAATAAATCGTAGTAAACTTTACCGGAACAGAAAACAACTCGCTTCACATCAGCCACTTTTACGTTGGCATCATCAATTACTTCTTTAAAACCACCGGTAGTAAAATCTGCTAGCGGGCTTACACAAAGTGGATGACGTAATAAACTCTTAGGGCTAAAATTAACCAAAGGCTTACGGAAATCGCGTTTAAACTGGCGGCGTAAAGCGTGGAAGAAGTTTGCTGGAGTAGTACAGTTAGTTACCTGCATGTTATACTCTGCACAAAGCTCCATAAAACGCTCAATACGTGCCGAAGAGTGCTCTGGCCCCTGACCTTCGTAACCGTGAGGCAATAACATTACCAAACCGTTAGCTCTTTGCCATTTAGTTTCGGCACTTGCAATATATTGGTCAATTACAATTTGCGCTCCGTTAAAGAAATCGCCAAATTGTGCTTCCCAAATAGTTAAGGCATTAGGGTTAGCCATGGCATAACCGTATTCGAAACCTAAAACACCATACTCAGATAAGTGAGAGTTATAGATATCGAATTGTGCTTGTTGCTCAGATATATTCAATAATGGCGTGTACTCTTCTTCCGAATCTTCTAGCGTTAATACCGCATGGCGATGAGAGAAAGTACCACGTTTCACATCCTGGCCGCTTAAACGAACACGTTTACCTTCGGCCAACAAAGTACCGTAAGCCAACTGCTCGCCCATTGCCCAATCAAAAACATGAGTTTCGGTAGCCATTTTTAAACGTTCATCAAATAATTTTTCAATTTTTTTGAAGAACTTTTTATCTTTTGGTAAAGTGGTAATTCTTTTGGCAACTTCTAATAAGGTATTCTTTTTAACGCCAGTTTCTGGAGAGTTTTCAAAATCCTTGGCACTTGCAATTCTCAAATCGGCCCAAGCGCCACCAAATTTAACTTCGGCCAACTCGGCATCGTATTCTTTGGCCTCATTTAACGAGTTTTGTAAGCGAGCTTTAAACTCTTTCTCCATTTCTTTTGCACCTGCATCATCCAACTTACCTTCTTTAACCAACTGAGCCACATAAATCTTTAACGGATTATCGTGTTTCTCGATTGCTTTGTACAATAAAGGCTGTGTAAATTTAGGCTCATCAGATTCGTTGTGGCCAAATCTACGGTAGCAAAGAATATCAATAAATACATCATTTCTGTATTTTTGACGATACTCCATTGCCAAGTTAATCGCATAAACTAAAGCCTCAGCGTCATCGCCATTTACGTGGAAAACTGGTGATAAGGTTACTTTAGCGATATCTGTACAGTAAGTACTAGAACGAGCATCTTTATAATTTGTAGTAAAACCGATTTGGTTGTTAATAACCAAGTGAATGGTACCACCTGTTTTGTAACCATCTAAACCAGCCATTTGTATTACTTCGTAAACAATGCCTTGTCCAGCTACAGAAGCATCCCCGTGAATCAAGATCGGTGCTAAACGACCATCGTCGCCAGCATATTTGAAATCGATTTTAGAACGGCTCATCCCTTCCACAATACCATCTACTGTTTCTAAGTGCGATGGATTTGGGCACAAGCTTAAGTGTACGTTTTTACCTTTATTGGTGGTTACATCTGTTGAGTAACCTAAGTGATATTTCACATCGCCACCAAAAGGAGTTTCTGGATTGTAACTTCTTCCTTCGAACTCTGTGAAAATATCTTTATAGCTTTTTTGCATGATATTGGCCAGCACGTTTAAACGACCGCGATGCGCCATACCTAAAACAAATTCTTCAATACCTAAATCGGCTCCTTTTTCAATAACAGCATCCAAAGCGGGTATTAATGCCTCGGCACCTTCTAAAGAAAACCGCTTTTGCCCTAAAAACTTAGTACCTAAAAAGTTTTCGAAAACCACTGCTTCGTTTAACTTTTTAACTACCCTCATTTTTTCATCGTTAGATAAATTAGGTGTATTACGATTGCCTTCCATTTTACTTTCTAACCAAGAAAGCACTTCTGGTGTACGCACATATTTATACTCTACACCAATAGAGCCACAATAAGTTTGTTCTAAAAAGGCAACAATATCTTTAAGCTTTGCAGGGCCAATGCCCAACTCAACGCTAGAATTAAAAACAGTTTCTAAATCTGCGCTAGCCAAACCAAAATTCTCGATATTTAAAGTTGGCAGGTGTTTGCGTCTTTCTCTAACTGGGTTGGTTTTGGTAAACAAGTGACCGCGTTGGCGGTAGCCATTAATCAAGTTTAAAACATTAATTTCTTTCAAAAAATGTTCAGGAGCTTCTTCTCCACTGGCGCTAGGCGAACCTGCACTTCTTCCAAAATCAAAACCTTCAAAAAACTTTTGCCATCCAAACTCTACAGAACTAGGGTCTTCTTTATAACTTTGGTATAGGGAATCAACATATTCGGCGTTAGGGCCGTTAAGATAAGTTAGGTTATCCATTTGTATATATAACTATTACGATAAGTATTGCAAAATTAGGATTTTACCTTTAGAAAAGGCAATAAAATCACATTTAAATAAATTTAAAATTGTAACTAAGATATAGACGCTTTTTTAGGCTCGAACGACCTGTGCAAACACACCTTTTGGGTCTAAAATTTTTGCCAGCTTCTCAAAATCGAAGTTATTGGCAAGCTTTTGATCGTTACCAACACCTGCAACCGCAGCCCAATTGCCCCAATTACTGGCAGGTGCATAGTCTATCAGTTGCTCTTCAAAATAAGCCGCACCAAGCACCCAATTTACCTCTAACTCTTTAACCAAATAAGTTGCCACTAACTGCCTAGCCACTTGGTTAATGTAACCTATTGTATTTAGCTCTTGCATACAGGCATCAACCAAAGGCTGTCCGGTTTGCCCGTTTTTCCAATGCTGCAAAGCTGATGTATTTTCTAGTGCCAAAGGCTCGCCATCTTTCTTAAACCCTTGAGGTTTAAAGAAAGTATTACCATATTTCTTAAACATGAAACGATAATAATCTCGCCACAACAAGCCCAACACAATTTGATGAAAGTAAGGTCTTACGCCATAATTGGCTTCAGCATCTTTCATTTTCCAATATACTTCGCGGGGCGATAAACAGCCCAAGGCCAACCAGGCAGAAAGTTTTGATACAATTTCATGCTTTTTCAAAGTAGCATTAGCCAAAACTATGCCTTCGCCAGCATGCAAATATTCATGCAAATGCGCTAAAGCTTCTTTTTCTCCGCCTTTAAATGCTGTATCAATTTTAAGCATTGTAGCTGTTGAGTCTTGTAAAAGGCTACCAATTTCTGGAATGGTACCGCTATCTTCTAAACTAACAAAATTAATTGCAACCGGAGTAGGAAAGCAAGGTTTTACCACTGCATCACGCTCTGTTTTCTTTTTAAACTGCGTAAAAACATCAGGAATATCCTTAATTGGAAAAGGCAAATCTTCCTTGTTGTAAAGCGTATGACCGATGAAGTGCTTTAGGTTTACTTTTTGTTTCCAAAGCGCATCTTCCAACCTCAAACTCACGGCAGTTTCTTCGCTTGCCACCTCTCTATGGTGGTAAACCTCGGCAATATCATATTTAACTACTAATGCTGGCAATACTTCTTCCGGATTACCCTGCAGCACCAACAAATTACCACCCATAGCCTGTAACGATTGCTGTAAAGAGGCCACGCTTTCTATCAAGAATTTGGTTCTTGTAACGCCGGTTTTATAAGTATGATATTGGGTTTTTTCGAAATGTCGAGGATCGAACACATAAACGGGCAAAATTTCATCAGCCTTGGAAACCGCTTCAACTAACATTTCATTATCATGCAATCGAAGGTCATTTCTAAACCATACCAAAATCTTTTTGCCCATATTCGAAGCCATTCTATTTAGTGTGCGCTAATTTGCGAAAAAATAAGCCAAAAGCACTACAAGCCACTTCATTTTTACATATCTATAACATAGGTAAACATTGTTGAAACACAAATCAACACAGAAAAACCTATCTTTAGCCAACCATGTCTTACCCCTTACATCAGCACATAAAGAAGTTTGTAAATGTTAGCGAAGTTGATTTCGCTGAAATACTTACTTTTTTCGAAATGCTCTCTGTAAAGAAAAAAGATATTTTATTGCAAGAAGGCGAGCTTTGTAGAAGAAACTTTTTTGTGTTAAAAGGATGTTTACGTCTATTTTTCTTGAAAGAAACAGGTGTTGAGCAAACTACCCAATTCGCCATAGAAAACTGGTGGCTAACCGACAACCTTGCCTTTCTAGAACAGAAACAGAGTTCATTTACCATACAAGCCGTAGAAAATTCTGAAGTACTGGCAATTAGCCACGATGCTAGAGAAGAAATGCTGGAAAAATTTCCGCAAATGGAGCGGTATTTTAGAAATGTATACGAAAAAGCGTTTGCTACGCAGCAATTGCGTGTAAAATACATTAACGATTATTCGAGGGAAGAAATTTACCTCTACTTCGCAAAAGTTCAACCAGCATTTCTACAACGTGTACCACAATACATGTTGGCTTCTTATTTAGGTTTTACCCCTGAATATTTGAGCGAGATTAAGAAGAAACATTTAGGGAAGTGAGACAATGTGAGGATTTGATAATTGGATGATATGACAATTACAAACCAAGCACCAAAATAATTAACCTAAAATCTGTGCATCTGTGGCTTAATAACTTACTTTCTTAAACCAGTTTAAGTTTTTTGATTTTCTAACGGGATAACTTTGCTTCATCAATTCACAATTAAAACATTAAAGATGAAAAGAATAGACTTGTTTAGTGTAGAACCAAATGCCTATAAGGCCTTAGTTCCTTTAGAAACTTATGTACAAAGCAGCGCTTTAACCAAAACACACAAAGAGCTCATTAAAATTAGAGCATCGCAAATTAATGGCTGCGCTTTTTGTTTAGATATGCACACTAAAGATGCAATGAAGTTTGGCGAAACTCCGCAACGTATTTTTCTATTAAACGCTTGGCGTGAAACCGATTTATTTACCGAAGAAGAAAAAATCATTTTAGAATTAACCGAGCAAATTACGGCGATTAGTAATGGTGGCGTTAGCGATGATTTATACACAAAAGCCATTACCACTTTTGGCGAAAACTATGTAGCACAAATTATTCTTGCTTGTGTAGCCATTAACAGCTGGAATAGAATTGCCATTAGTACCAACAAAGAAATTGCTAAGTAAGGAGAACAATTACATTTGCTACACTGAGCTTGTTTAAATGTTTGTAAGCATTTAGGCAAGCTCAGTTTTACAAAATACTTTTATGCAGTTCTCAAGGCAGTAAATCAATAAACTTCTTGTTTTTGGCATCTAATTTCCGTGGCGAACGAATTCTACCCTCCATCACACCAAATTTTTCTCCGCCCATTGCATCAATATCATTATAAATGGGTTTAATAATCCAGTTTCCATTTATATCAACAATACCTTTCAAACCCCTGGCTACATCTTCTGCTACAAAATAGCCTTCTTTACCAATTACATCTATTTCTTTAAGCAGTTTAACATTAACCTTTTTAGTTATATTTTGTGGTTTATCATTTTTCACATACACCATTAAATGATCTACCGGACCTGAGAAGTAATATTTTGCGAACTCCATTTGAGTATCTTTAGCAGGTTTTTCAGGCAATTTACTTTTTAAATACGCCTTAACTTCTTGAGCTCTCTTTAATTTTTGCTGATCTATTAGTGAAATAGTTTCTTCATAAATAGGCAATACCTTTTTAAGCCATGCTATGTTTTCTGCCGAAGAGATAGAATAAGAACTACTTCCTGATTTTCTAAGCGCCCTACCATCTTTATAGAAACCCTGCACTTCGCTCAGTTTTTCTGCCAAAGCTTTAGGATAGCTCAGCTTAACCTCTCCATTAGCATTACTTTTCATTTCTATCCAATCGTTTCCAACTTTAACTCTGGTCCTAGCACTATCTAAACGATAAGGCTTAGAAATAGCATGTTTAAACTGAACATCAAAATCGATAGAACGAATAGGCTTAGCAGCCGCCAAAACAAAATGATTGTACTCCAACTCTTCGGTATCTTTATCTACCTTATAATTGGCATCAGACGACGTTCCATCCCAAAAATGTAAAACACTAGGTTTAAATTTAGGCATAACTAAAGAAGCCTTTTCCACATTATCTCCTAAGCCTAGCAGTTCGTTTGCATCCAACATATTAAGTGAAACTGAAGCCAAACTCTTTGGTTTACCAAATTCTGTAGCCAAGAAAAAATCTTTATTTACTGTGGCAAGAAATTCGTCTATTGAAAGGTATTTGGTTAGTTGGTCGGTAAAATTATAGGCGTCTTTTTCATCAAAAGGTTTCGAAATTACCTGTGCAGGTTTTACACTAAACTCAGCATTCGCTAAATCAATCATACTTTCAGATTTCTCTAGGTCATCCTCTAGCTCGCTTTTAATTTGCTTTATTTCATTGTTATTTGCAGCACAACCGTAGTAAAAAACTAGGCAGTATAACAACAATAAGAAGTAGTTATTTTTAACCATCCCCTAATCTAAGTATTATCTACCAAAACACTTAAACCTACTCCTAACACTACTAAGAAACCCAAAAAAGCAGCTAACTCAATTTGATATTGGTTCTTCTTGGGCAGCAACCAATTCCAGGTAGATAGCGAGCATCCGTTTTGCACTGCTATTTACTTCATGATGTTTTTCGGCGGTTTTGCGGGCATTTTTGCCTATTTCTTGCCACTTATTGGGTTGTGTAATACATTTTAAAATAGAACGGTAAAATTCATCTGCCGTATCGGCTATCAAAATATCGCGTCCATGCCTACAGTCAATACCTTCGGCAGCCATAGTGGTGGCAATAATGCACTTTTGCATGGCCATGCCTTCTATAATTTTTACCCTCATTCCACTTCCCGAAAGCAAAGGCACAATCATAATGGCTTTGCTATTGATAAAATCAACTGCATCAAACACCTCTCCTTCTACAATTAGGTTTTCCGAATCGTAATCAAAAAACTGTTTTTGCATATTTTTTCCAGCAATATAGAAACGCAACTCTCCGTTTAACTCCTCAATATCGGGCCAAATCTCGTCTAAAAACCACTCTAAGCCTTCTTTATTGGGCCTCCAATCCATTGCTCCCAAATGAAACAGCGTTGGGAAACTGGTTTTAGCACTATCAATTTTATATTTGGCAAAATCTAGCGCAACCGGAAAAACATCTAACTTTGTTTGGCAACCCATTAACAACAGTTTTTGCCTATCGGGTTCGCTAATGGCAAAAACCTGATGAAAGCGATTAACCTGCTCCATTTCGTAAGCTTTTAACCTTCGCGACAAAAACTCCAAATAAGTTCTTCGGGGCGTAAAACGTTCTCTTATGGCCAAGCGCTCCCAAACATCGTGCTCAATATGGTGTGCTCTGTAAATTAGCTTAGCCTTGCTATATTGTTTTACGGCATCTAAATAAGGTACTACAAAAAGCCCCTCAAATTGCACCACATCAAACTCCTGCTCTCTTAAAACATTCTCCAGAACTTTTTCGGCATCGCTATCAAAATACCTAGAAACGTTGTAAGATTGGTTAGAGAAAATATTAGCAAAGGCATCCCAAACATTCACTTCAATATCAACAGTAAACGAATGGAAGGCAATTTTTTCGAAAACCGGATCGTAAATATCATCTACATCAATGTACTGCTTAGAATTATTAAGACTAAACAAAGTAATTTCTACCCCCAAACCAAGCAAACCTTTAATGGTGTTGTAAACCACTATAGGGTAACCACTATTTGGCGGAAAAGGAACCCTATGGCACAACAACAATACTTTCACGGCTTAAAATTTTATAGTTAACTGTGGACTAGTTACATTAAATGTTTTTCGGTGGTAGGGAGATGGCCCCATATTAATAACGGCATTTCGATGCGCTATAGTAGGATAACCTTTATTTTTCTTCCAATCGTACATCGGAAAATCAATGTCCAAGTTGGCCATATACTCATCTCGGTGGGTTTTTGCCAAAATAGACGCAGCTGCGATGTTCAAGTATTTACCATCGCCTTTTACAATGCAAGCATGTTTTATGTCTTGATAAGCTTTAAACCTATTGCCATCAATCACTAAATATTCGGGTTTTAAAGCAAGTTGATCTAAAGCCCTGTGCATGGCCAAAAACGAAGCGTTTAAAATATTAATCCGGTCAATTTCTTCGTGATCTACCATGGCAACTGCCCAAGCCAAAGCTTCCTTTTCTATAATTGGGCGAAGCTGTTCTCGTTGTTTGTGCGTTAACTGCTTCGAGTCGTTTAATCCTTCTAAATAGAAATCTTTGGGCAAAATAACGGCGGCAGCAACCACTGGCCCAGCCAAACAGCCACGCCCGGCTTCATCGCAACCAGCTTCAATAAGTTCTATTTGATAACAGTTTAACAGCATTTAGCAAAAATAACTATTCTAATGCTCTACTCGCAATAGTGATGAAAATTATAGTACCTTATTTTCGAAAAGCACTAGCAGTGGTTCCAAACAAAAGATAGCCCCGCTTGTCATTACAAGTCCGCACTCGTTGCACTCGCTTGCGGGCTTTCCATTTTAATCGGGTTTATTATACTTAATACTGCGCCATAAAATATAGCGAGTACCCAAAAGGCAACAAAGCTACATCCAAAGTGCTCGTATACTTGGCTTTATCGCCAATAGGTAAAGCTTACAGACTGATAGTTAAACAATTAAAGCATAATTAGGTAGCATTTAAGCAATCTATTACGATTTTTAACCACCCCGCCTTTCAGGCACCCCTGCAAAGCAGGGGAATGTAGGCCGCAATTCCTCTCTTTCAGAGCGGTGGTCTTAGACCGGGGTGTTTTGTAGGGCGATAAATATTAATCGAACTTAGGTTTATAAATATTGGCCAATAGTTGGTTATCAATAACATTTACTAAGGGTAATTATTTTTAATTGATGAAATAGCAAAACACAAAATGACGGAAATAATGGAAATTCCGTCATCATATTGACGGAAATAATAATAATTGCGTCAGTATATTGACGGAAGTAATAAATAATTTTATATTTGTGATATGGATATCCCTAGAGCACTTGAAAAAACAATTCTTAAAAAGCTGAAGCCCAATAAAGTGGTAGCAATTTTAGGTGCCAGACGTGTAGGAAAAACAGAACTGATTAGCTACCTATCAAAAAACAGTAGCGAAAAACAATTATTGCTTAATGGCGATGACATTGAAACTCATAATCTTTTGGCTACCCAAAGCACTGCCAATTTTAAACGATTACTTGGCGACACGCAGTTGCTTATCATAGATGAGGCACAGGAAATACCCAACATAGGCAAAAAGCTAAAGCTGATGGTAGACACCATACCCGGCATAAAAATACTTATTACTGGTTCATCGGCATTTGAGATCAACAATCAAGTTGGGGAACCCTTGTTGGGGCGTATGAGTATTTTGCATTTATTCCCTTTGGCTCAGCTAGAATTTGCTGCAAAGGAAAACTACCTGGAAACCAAAAACAATTTAGAAGAAAGACTAATTTTTGGCTCCTATCCAGAGCTTAATAGCATTATTAATAGGGAAGACAAAATAGGCTACCTAAAAGAACTTGCCCACAACCAGTTGCTAAGAGATATTTTAGCTTTTGAAGGCATTAAAAAACGAGATAAAATTGTTGCGCTGCTACAAATGATTGCTTTTAGAACAGGTAGCGAAATATCTTTAGAAAGCGTGGGCAGAGATTTACAGATTAGCAAAAACACGGTAGAGAAATACCTCGACCTTTTTAGCAAGGTTTTTATCATCTATAGTGTTAGTGGCTTTAGCCGTAACCGAGATAACGAAATTACCAAGATGAAAAAGTGGTATTTTGTTGATAATGGGATCCGCAATGCGATAATTAATTCTTTTAACCCTTTAAATATGCGAGACGATGTGGGCAAATTATGGGAAGGATATTTGAACAGCGAACGAATAAAAATGCTTCACTATAAAGAAAAGCACGTTTTAGATTATTTTTGGCGTACGCATAACAAACAAGAAATTGATCGCATTGAAGAAGCAAACGATAAGCTAGCGGCGTTTGAATACAAATGGCAAAACTCAAAAACAAAGATACCCAGCGAGTTTTCAAAAGCCTATCCAGATGCTACTTTTGAGGTCATTGATCAGGAAAATTATTTAGATTATATTACTTAATCCTAAACACTTACATTCTGCCCTTTTACATCAAAGGCATCACGCAAACCAATGGCAATTAAATTAAAGGCATAAACGGTAAGCATAATGGCCAAACCTGGTAACATAGCCAAATAAGCCGCATCCATAATGATATAGCCGTAGTGTTCTTTAATCATAGTGCCCCAGCTTGGCATAGGTGGCTGTGCGCCAAAACCCAAAAAGCTTAAACCTGTTTCTAACAAAATAGCCGAGGCAAAATTGGCCGACCCAACTACCAAAATTGGTCCGGCAATGTTTGGCAAAATATGCCTGATAATGGTTCTACTGTTAGAAAAGCCCAATGCTTTGGCCGCCTCTACAAACTCTACTTGTTTTAAAGCCATTACCTGTCCGCGTACTAAACGGGCAACATCTACCCATGTAGATAAGCCCACTGCAATAAAGATCTGCCAAAAGCCTTTGCCTAGGGCAAACGATATGGCAATAACCAAAAGTAACGATGGCAAAGACCAAATTACATTCATAAACCAACTAATTGCAGCATCTATTTTACCGCCAAAATAACCTGCAATTGCACCTAAACCCACGCCAATAAACATAGAAATAAGTACCGCCATTAAACCCACCGAAAGCGAAACCCGCACACCTAAAATTAAACGGCTCAGCAAATCTCGTCCGTAAATATCTGTGCCTAACCAAAAGGTTTGTTCGTAAACGTTTTTCATTTCGAAAAGCATTTGCGTATTACCTAGTTTACTTGGCAAAGTGCAACTACTACAAAGGTCTTTAAGTTTGTAAATTGTTGGATTGGTATTTTTTTCCTCGCCAATATACTCATAGGCCAACACTTTATTACCTACAATTTTGTAAGAAGTGATAGGTACACTCTTAAATTTGGCAGGCTGCCCGTAAAACATCTTCTCAAAAAAACCTACATCTTTTACGTTATGATAACGTTGTACAATTAGAAATTTAAACTTACTGCCGGGTTTTTCTTTACCAATTTGCAGTTGCTGCGTATTGGCATAAGGTGTTTGGTCTGGTGTAATTAAATACCCTAAAACACCAATAAATACCATTAAAATTATAAAAAAAAGGCCTATTAGAGCAAGTGTGTTACGTTTAAACTTTTTCCAAACCTTAGCAGATTGTGTAGTATTCGACATGTTATTTTACCATTCGACCTTTCCAATTGTATTTTCCCGAGTTTCCGGCAATGCCAATATAAACAATGTAAATGATATGCAAAGCATTAAGCAAAGGCAACCACCATAACAAAGCTTGCCTCTTAAAAAAACTCATCATATTGTTAAGGAAAACAAATTCTACTAGAAGTTTTGAAACCAATTGAAACACCAGAAAAGGCAAAGTTGTAGCTGGAAAAAATAAGGCAAGCAAGGCATTAATAATGATGCTTAAATTAAATAGCCACACGCTTACTCCCAAAATAATAACCGATTTATCCTTATAGCGAGTGCTTTTTGACGCCCAGCGCTTACGTTGTTGTATAAACTCGCCCAAAGTTGCCTTTGCATGGGTATAAACTATGGCTGCTTTATTTTTAAGGAAACCTATTTTATCTCCGTAAATAGCCGACATTTTGTGCAGCAGCAATTCATCATCGCCACTGGCTAAATCATCAATACCTTTAAAACCACCAACTTCAAAAAAAGCTTTTTTCTCATAAGCCAAGTTTGCACCATTGCACGTACTTGGATTTTTATTGCCAATGGTAGAAGCACCCAAACCAATTAAGTAAGAAAACTCTAAAGCTTGCGCTCGTTCAAAAAAACTCTTTTCTTCAAAATAAGCCACCGGCGATGAAATCATTTTACAACCTGTAGTTTCGTAGTAATTTACGATGGTTGCCAACCACTCGGCTCCCATTCTGCAATCGGCATCGGTAGTTACAATTAAATTCCCTTTGGCTTGACCAATTGCGGTTTGAATAGCCATTTTTTTGTAGGAATTAAGCGCCTTGCTTTCGTTCAACTGTATTAACTTGACTTCGCTGTAAGATTTTACGATATCAGCAGTTCGGTCTGTAGAATGGTCATCAATTACAATCAGCTCAAAAAGCTCTTTTGGATAGTTTTGTGCTAATACGTCATCAATTGTTTTCGCAATTTTATCTTCCTCGTTGCGAGCGGCAACAATAATAGAAACCGAAGTAGTTGGCACTTTTTGTGTTTTATGATAAGGCTTAATCTTAATCCATCCTATAATGAAAGTTGCCACCACAAATATGTAGATGAGTGTTAAAAATGCCGAGAAATAATTAATTGCGTCGAGTATTTCCAAAAAAATTAAGTTTAAAAACAAAATATGAGCCTAAGATAGCAGGAATTATGATATTGATAAGCCAGATACTTGCAATACATGCCACCACCGCCGCATTTTGATCGGTAACGTATTTGAAAAAGAACAGGGCAGTTACACTTCTAATACCAATATCTAGCAAATCTAGGGATGGTAAGGTAGATTGCACAAAAAACAAAATTGGCACTAACATTACAATATCTGCCATGCTTAAATGCGGCACCAACCATACAAACATGATGAGATACTGCGTAGTAAAAACAGCATATCTAGCTAAGCAAAGCAATAAAATTTTTAGGAGTTCTACTTTTTTATAGCGAGCTAAAACGGCATAAAATTTCTTGTACTTACGGGTAATTTTTACAGAAAGCAATAAACTGTTTAGCCATTTGATATTGAAATAAAAAACAAGAAAGAAAAGTGCAAACACTAAGGCCAACCCGCAAATAGCAGCTAGTAAAATTGGCTCTAAAGGAATAAACCGGTAAACAAATACACAAACGGCTATGGCTCCAAAAACGTTGGTCAGCACCAATTGCCCTATGTTACCAACCGTCATGGCTACAACGCCAATAATGCGCCTTTTAGGCGAAAGGAAAAACACCCTACCTCCGTATTCTCCCAACCTATTTGGTGTGAAAATTGCCCAAGTTAATCCACAAAAAACAGACTCGATAGACCGCCACAAACTGATTTGCTCTACCCTTGCAATCAGCTGTTTCCATTTTACAGTTTCTAAACCCCAGTTAAAAAGCATGAGCACAAAAACGCTTCCCAATATCAACCAAATTTGTTGAAGCGGAATATTTTGCAACAGCGTAACAAACTCCCTAAGGTCATTATGGTTGGTAAGTTTTCTATAGATAAACCAAAAAGCAAAAGCCACAATGGCTATTTTGATGATATTGGCTAATATTTTTTTGTAACTGGATGTCAAAACTACTTATCGTTATAATGCCCCCAAGCAGATAAAACCAATATAGTTACTATCTTTTCTTTAATTTGATAAACCAATCTATGCTTGTCCGATATTCGTCTAGACCATGTGGGCACATCAAAATATTTTAGTTGTTCAGGCTTACCTGCTCCCATTTCCGGATGTTTTTCTAACTCATCTAAAAGGGATAGCAATTTTTTTAACGATTTTTTATCTCCCGACTTTTCCAGCTTTATAACATCTTTCTTGGCACTTTCTGTAAAAATTACCTCATATATCATAAGATACTTTTAAAAAGTTCCATTTTTAATTCAGTTGTGAGCTTATGAATTTTCCCTTCTTCACTTTCTTTTAGAGATTTATCAATTTTTGCGTAGAACTCTTCCTTGCTCATTTCAGTTTTATCCTCTTGAATTTTGATTTTTTTAACGCCCAATGCTTTAAGTACTGCCTTAAGCTTTGAAACCTCCGATGGCTCTATCTCAAACGAAAATGTAGTCATGACTTTTTATTTTTTCTTCTACTTACACAAAAGTAAGTAAAAACAAGGATATACTTAAGAGAGACGACCTAAACGAACGCCTAATGTGCAAATAAGTTATACTTTTGTAGTATGCTAGCTGAGAAAAAGGAACGTGTTATTTTAGGAATTGACCCTGGAACTGCGATTATGGGTTACGGTGTAATTTTAGAAAAAGGAAGTAAAATAGAATTACTGAGTTTAGGAGTGGTAAAAATGGGGCACCTCGATGATCATTTTCTAAAGCTTCAGCGCATTTTCGAAAAAACCATGGGCCTTTTAGAGACCTATAAGCCAGACGCTCTGGCCATTGAAGCTCCCTTTTATGGCAAAAACATACAGGTTACGTTAAAGCTAGGCAGGGCACAGGGCATTGCTATGGCGGCGGCACTTTCTAAAAACATTCCGGTAACAGAATATGCCCCGAGGAAAATCAAGCAATCTATTACAGGAAAAGGCACGGCCAGCAAAGAGCAGGTTGCGGCCATGTTGCAACGCTTGCTAAACTTTAATGAAACTCCCGAATTTTTAGATGCTACCGATGGCTTGGCCGTGGCAGTTTGCCATTCGTTCCAAAAAATACCTACTGGCGGCAATAGCAAATCTTACACGGGATGGGAAGCTTTTGTAAGCGATAATAAGAAGAGGATAAAGTAAAATTACTTCTCTACCCAATCCTTAAATGCAGCGGTACTGCTTTGGCTGGTAACCAAAAATTGATGATGCGTTTTTAATTTAATAGCTAGTACGTTTTTATTATAGCGTTCTGTTTCTTCAACGTAAACTTTATGAACAAGCTGTGCCCTATTGATCCTAAAAAACAGCTTTGGATCCAATTCTTCTTCTACCTGTTTTAAAGTAGGTTGAGTTAACAGATGATTTTTACCCTTATTATCAATCGCAAAAACCACGCCTTCTTCCGCATTAAAAAAAACAACATCAGCTATCTCTAAAAAATACGTTCTGTTGGCAGTATTGATAGCAAGTCGATTTCTGTAAGGCTTTTTTACAGATGGTTGCCCTAACAATGCGCTCAGTTTTTCTATCATCAAATTGTTGTTTTGCGGGGCAGACTGATAAAACAGTTTGAACTTTTGCCAAGCTTTTTCAAATCTATCAAAGGAAAAAGGCTTGAGCAGATAGGCTATACCATTAGTTTCAAAAGCATCCATCAGGAATTGATTGTAAGCTGTAGCAAATATGACGGGACAATTAGGCATCACTTCTTTATAAATCTCAAAAGCATTGCCATCCATCAGTTCTATATCCGAAAACACGAGATCAACCTCCTTATTGTTTTTAAAAAATGCCACTGCATCTTCTACATTAGCCAGTTCGGCTAATACTGTCGTCGGTTCGTCCAATTCTGCCAAAAACCGCTTTAGCTTTTTTATAGCGGGAAGTTCGTCTTCTACAATTACAATTTTTATCATTCTTTTATCCACTTATCAAAGGTAAGCTTACGGTAAATGTAGTTTCTGTTTGCTGAATTGAGAGTGATTGGTTGCTCAGCAAAACATATTGTTCCCGTAAATTCTCCAGTGCTCTTCCGCCTCCAATTTTTTTACTTTTTTTAGGAGAAAGGTTATTCGTTACCGTCAGTTTTTCTTCAATTTCTATTTGAATTTTAACAGGCTTATCTATTGTGCCCAAGTTATGTTCTATGGCATTTTCAATCAGCAGCTGCAATGTTAACGGCGCTATAAAACCATCAACTGTTGTAGGAGCAATAATTGCCAACTCATATCCATTGCCAAATTTATGTTGCATAATTCTAAAGTAGGATTTTGCAAAATTCAATTCCTCTTTTAAAGGCACTAGCTGTTTGCTCGACACTTCAAGCACATATCGATACAGCTCTGCAAAATCATTCAAAAAATCTGAAGCTTTCGATTTGTCTTCTTCTATCAACTGATCTAGGGCATTTAAGTTATTGAATAAAAAATGTGGGTTAAGCTGTGCTTTTAACTGGGCAATTTTACTATCAGCCAATGCATTATTGTAATTGATCAGGCGCTCGGCATCTTCTTTATTTCTTTGATAAAAAATATAGGCGATAAAAAACCCTCCATAAATGCATACATCTAAAACATTTCCAATATTGTTGTTTAAAATCACTTCGTAGGTAAAATTACGATGCCAAGTATTAAAAATTAAGGCCACTATTGCAGAAAAGGCGTTAGCTATAAAAAGGTACCACAATAATGAAAGAGCAAAAATTTTAACAACCGAAACCAGGCTTAGGGCACTACTTTTTTGAAAACGTTTCAACAGGTAAGTAATGATCAAAAACACTACGCTGCTTTCAATGAAAGTACCTATTGCTCCTTCTGGTGTAAACGTATATACATTTACGGTTTGCCTTACTAAAATACGCCCTTGAATGGACTGCGCATAGGCAAACAAAAAAATAAACCCTAAAAAATATCGATGGCGTTGTAGTGTCTTTAGAAATTTCATCATTACAAAAATAAAAGTAGCCTTTTTTTAATCAGGCTACTTATTTTATTGTTATTTAGTTGCTGCAGGGAAAGAAGCAATTACATTCCCTTTATCGTCAAAAAACTGGAGTTTAGCTTCATTGTTTTCACCTACGTAAAACATCGCTCTTGGTCTTCCTTTATCGTCGTTCAAAAATAACCCATTGTTGCGGCTTCTGGTTTGACCAAGCATCACACGTGGAGCACCTCCTAATATTCCTTGTGATACGTATTCGTCATATTTCTTTTTAAAAGCAGCCGGATCTGATTTTCGAAGAGGTATTAACTCATCCAAAATTTTGTCCATACCAAATTGCGTTTCATTTGCAGGTCTATCGCTAAACACTAAACTACTCGCTACTTTTCGCTGCCCAGCTTCTTTATAATCTTGCGTTAACAATTGCATTACCTGATCTCCGTCGTATTGATCGTAGGTTAAAGACAAGCCCGAACTATGTCCATCTGCCTTCTTCTGCCCATCGTAAATAAATCCGCCGCATTCTATGCCGTCTTCGTTAAAAAACAACATTCCAGAGCGCTTTTTACGTTTTACGTTGGTAGGCCTGTTGTTTATTGTGTCTTTACCGTTTGGGAAACGACCTACATTGGTAATGACCATTTTTACCGTGCCATCTTTTTCTATGATGTTGATACGCTCTACGTCTATTTCGGCAAAACGTTGGTTGCCTGTTTTCTTGAAAGCCGAAGAGGCCAACATAATTACACCAAAAGCGGTAGCTATTCCAAAGCTTCTTAAAAATACGAGTTCCTTGTTCATTATCTTATTTTTTAAGGGATTAATACTATTTGAATAGTTCAAAACTATTACACAAACGTTTCCTTAAAAAGAGAAAAGGAATGAACTAAGGAAAATATCAAATGAATGAGGGAAATACGGATTAAATGATTAGCTCGACCATAGTAAAATAAAACTCACTATCGATCAAACTTGAGCAATAACCCAACTATTAATATCTTAGCCCCACACTTCGCTCGATTATGATGAAAGATAAAATTGACTTGCTCTATTTGCCTTATCTTTTAGCAAGTATTTTGCTGACTGCCGGCTATACTTTTTTACACTGGCTTTTCGTAATTAAATACGAAATCATCCATTTGGATGAAATCATCGTCAACCTTTTTATCCCAATAGGCCTTTGTTTGACTTTACATTATCTTTTACTTCGCAAGCGCAGAGCACTAATTGCATCTATTGGTAAAAAAGAAAACTTCTGTGACCTCATCATTCTTACCTTACTGGCGCTACCGTTAATTACAGCACAGTTTTTTATTGATGACGAAGCTGGAAAATTAACATCGCTCGAAAAAATAACGCAAATTAAAAATCAAAAACTATCTAGGTTTTACCATGTTGACAGCGTCTTTATTCATCAATCAAGCTACAACCTTGGTGTTTACGCTTATGTTTCTAAAAAGAGTGGTCGCTACAATTGGGGAAAAGAATACAGAATGGAAACACACTTTGTTGTCCCATTATTTGACAAACCTGAAGATACCTTAAAACATCCCACAGCTTGGCTAGGTCAGAGCTACTATAAAACTATAGATAATGTAAGTGACGAGAACAACAAAAGGAATTTCGAATCCTTTGTTGCCTCTAGTACAGCAATGTTCCTTAACAAAAATCTTCAGGATTTTGAATATTTAAAAAGGCTTTACAACGTAGATCTCTACGAGACCTATTTCAATACCATCAAGCACCAAGAGCAAGGCAAACATCCAATAATTTTTAAGGCCGAAAACAGCTCTTTTAATCGTAGAACTGGTACTTCGCTGGAGGTTTGCGTATATGGTTATATCATTTGCGCTGCCGTTTTTTTATTCGCCCTATCAATTTGCGATTTAGACAACGAAAGATTAATGCAGTTTAAACAAAGCTAAACCTCCTGTACCTTCTTCTTCGGAAACACCAACGAAGCGATAATACTCAAAGCTAAAATACCTACAATAACAATTAAAGAATGCTCTGTGGTAAAACCCCACGCTTTTAGGTAACCATGCCCTAACATTTTCACACCAATAAACGTAAGCAATACCGCTAAACCCGTTT
Organism: Pedobacter sp. SL55; assembly: GCF_026625705.1. NCBI lineage: Bacteria > Pseudomonadati > Bacteroidota > Sphingobacteriia > Sphingobacteriales > Sphingobacteriaceae > Pedobacter > Pedobacter sp. SL55. The sequence continues at coordinate 397,246 of NZ_CP113059.1, forward strand.
TTAAGTAATGGAATTTATGGATGATATTGACCAAAAGGAAAAACATAGAGCGTAAACCCATAATGGCAAAAATGTTCGAAAAGAAAACAATGTAAGCATCCTTTGTTACCGCAAAAATTGCCGGAATAGAATCTACCGCAAAAATTAAATCGGTAAACTCTACAATAAGCAATACCAAAAAGAGTGGTGTTACAAACTTCTTTCCGTTTATTTTATGGAAGAATTTTTTACCCTCATATTTAGGGTGGATTTTAAAGAAACGTGAAGCGAATTTTACTACTGGATGGTTTTCAGGATCAATTTTATCGTCTTCCTCTTTAGAGAAAAACATTTTTACGCCAGTAAATACCAAGAAAGCACCAAACACGTATAAAATCCATTCGAATTGGTTAATTAGCGCCGCACCTACAAAAATGAAGATGAACCTCATGATAATGGCACCTAAAATACCCCAAAACAGCACTCTGTGATAGTATTTTTCTGGCACTGCAAAAGCAGAGAATATCAACACAATTACAAAAATATTATCTACCGAAAGTGCGTATTCTACCACATAACCCGTTAAAAATTCTATACCTAGATTTTGCTTGTATAGCTGCAAACTAGCTTCGAAATTGTCTGGGATAATAGAAATTGGATGCTTATGTGCCGCAATCACTTCCTTAAGCCGCTCCATGCTATCTATGCCATGCAAGTGCTCGCCTTTTAAAATGAGCAATAGGTAAAAGCTTAAGGCAAAAACCACCATCACAAAACTCATGATACCTGCTTGCTTTAAGCTTACCACATGTTCTCTTTTGCTAAAAAGACCTAAGTCTAGGGCAAGGATAAATACGATAAATAGTAGAAATCCTCCAATGAATAATAATTCGCTCGACATTATTTTTTACGTTCTGTTGTATATTTTACCAATTGTTGCAAACCAGTTTTTGCATCTCCATCTGGGAAACTGGCTAAAATTTCGAAAGCTTTAGTTTGGTACTCTTCCATTTTTTTGTTGGCATAGTGCACGCCTTCGTTGGCATTCACAAAATCAATAATCTGCTGTATTTTTTTAGGATCATCATTGTGGTTTTTTACCAAATTGATCATATTTTTGCGTTCAGCTTTTTCAACTCTGTTTAGCGCATAAATTAAAGGCAAGGTTACTTTCTTTTCTTTGATATCGATGCCCAGCGGTTTGCCAACATCATCTGTACCGAAATCAAAAGTATCATCCTTAATCTGAAAAGCAATTCCCACCAATTCTCCAAATAAGCGCATTTTTTCTACGTCTTCTGCCGATGCGCCTGCCGATGCTGCTCCACAAGCACAACAAGAAGCGATTAATGAAGCCGTTTTTTGACGGATTACATTGAAGTACAGTTCCTCGCTGATATCCATTCTCCGCACTTTCTCAACTTGCAACAATTCCCCCTCGCTCATCTGCTGCACCGCTTCAGACACGATTTTTAACAATTGAAACTCATTGTTGTTTACCGAAAGTAGCAAACCTTTAGAAAGCAAATAATCGCCCACTAAAACAGCAATCTTATTTTTCCAAAGTGCATTGATAGAAAAAAAACCACGACGCTCGTAAGCATTATCCACCACATCATCGTGTACCAAAGTTGCCGTGTGCAAAAGTTCTACCAAAGCGGCACCACGATGGGTAGACTCTACAATGCCACCGCAAAGCTTAGCTGCAAAAAAAACGAACATCGGCCGCATTTGCTTCCCTTTGCGCTTTACAATATAGTGTGTAATTCGGTTAAGCAATGGCGCACTACTTTGCATCGAGTCTTTAAATTTTACTTCAAAGGCATCAATTTCTGCGGCAATAGGTTGCTTAATTTGATCTATTTGAGACATTGACAAAAATGTGTTTGCAAACTTAGTTGAATTTCTATTAAAAGCGTATTTTTAATGAAACTATTCGCATGAAAACATTCTTTAAAATATTCCTCTTTGTTGTTGTTTGCTTGGTAGGCGTTTACTTTGCGGGGCCAAAAACACCAAAGCCTAGTTACGAAACAACGCTCCCAAAAGTTGTAAACATCAATTCTTTAGAAGAATATGTGGCCGCACAAGAAAGCAAGTACAAAATAAAACCCGGCAACCAAGCCGAGATTGTTTGGACAGATAGCCTGCACCAACAAACGGAGTATGCGGTGGTTTACCTTCATGGTTTTTCTGCATCTAAGGAAGAAGGAAATCCCGTACACCGAAACTTTGCAAAAACTATTAAAGCTAACCTTTACCTAGCCCGCTTGGCCGACCACGGATTAGACACCGTTGCGCCAATGCAATATTTTACTGCCGATAGGCTTTGGGAAACAGCCAAAGAAGCACTAGCGATTGGTAAGAAGCTAGGCAAAAAAGTAATTTTAGTTGGCACTTCTACTGGCGGAACGCTTGCGCTTAAACTTGCAGCCACCTATCCAGAAATACACAGCTTAGTTCTCCTTTCGCCAAATATTAAAATTAACGACGATAAAGTTTGGTTACTGAACAATCCTTGGGGTTTGCAAATTGCCCGAGCTGTTACTGGTGGAAAAGAACGTATCGTTGAGGGAAAATCTCCCATCTATAAAAAGTATTGGTATACAAATTACCGTCTCGAATCTGTAGTTCAGCTACAAGAATTATTGGAAAGCACCATGACCAAAGCAACTTTTGAGAAAGTAAAACAACCTACGCTACTACTTTATTATTACAAAAGTGAAGAAGAGCAAGACCCGGTTGTTAGTGTTCCGGAAATGTTAAAAATGTTTGATGAACTGGGCACACCAACAGCTCAAAAAGAAAAACATGCCTTATCCAACACTGGCAATCATGTAATTGGCTCTTATATTACTTCAAAAGATATACCTAGTGCAGAAAAAGCGATGAAAGCATTTGCGAAGAAGCATATAGAGATAAATTAAGTTAATAAACATTTCACAGCAAATGGCATTTTTGGCTAAAGCCGCCCAACTAAAAATCTAAAACCGTCGACTAAAGTCGACGGCAATGAAGTGGATGGCAATGAAGTCGACGGCAATCAAATAATTTTTAGGCCAGGCTATGCACATTCATTTATTACAATAAAATGTACATTTGCGCAATAATTTAAAACATTAAACACATGGGACTTTTTTCGAACTTGATGGGCAATGCCTCTACAGTTAACAATGATGATTTAACAAAAAATTTCGAGCAATTATTCATTCATGACGAAAAAATAGAGCTGGGTTTTAAGTTATTTAGGGACACCTTCATTTTTACTAATAAACGATTAGTTATTGTGGATGTACAGGGACTAACTGGCAGCAAAACTGAATATCTATCTGTTGCTTATAAAAGCATATCGAGGTTTAGCGTAGAAACTGCAGGCACTTTCGATTTAGAAGCTGAATTAAAGATCTGGATTTCAAGCGAAGCTGTACCGAGTATCAGAAAAAATTCAATAAATCTGTAAACGTATATGAAGTGCAACGCGTATTGGCTACATACGTAATTGGGTAAATTTATGATGGAATGGAAAAAATTGCTTTCGGCAAAGCGCTGGGGACACGAAGATAAATCGCCAAGAGATACAGACGAAGCTAGATCGCAATTTCAGATAGACTACGACAGGCTCATATTTTCTTCGCCATTTAGAAGGCTACAGAATAAAACGCAGGTCTTCCCTTTACCAGGCAGCGTGTTTGTACACAACCGATTAACACACAGTTTAGAAGTGGCCAGTGTGGGCCGTTCTTTAGGAAGGATTTTCTATAATCAAACCAAAAAAGACAACCCAAATATTGATATAGAAGTGCCTTTAATGAGCGAAGTTGGTAACATTGTAGCCGCAGCAGCTTTGGCGCACGATTTGGGCAACCCAGCTTTTGGGCACTCTGGCGAAGCAGCCATTTCGAGGTATTTTACCAATGGCGAAGGCAAAGTTTACCTAGATCAGCTTACCGAAGAACAGAAAAAAGATTTTACCCATTTTGAAGGTAACGCCAACGCCATCCGCATTTTAACACATCCTTTCGAAGGCAAAGGAAATGGCGCCTATGCACTCACTTACGCTACTTTAGCAGCTATCGGCAAATATCCTTGCGAATCTATTTTAGGTCATCAAAAACCATTATTGCACCGTAAGAAGTATGGATTTTTTCAATCAGAAAAAGAGATTTTCAGGAAAATAGCTGCCGAGCTAGGCATGCTTTCTGATAGCGAAAGCCCACTGGGTTATTTTCGCCATCCGTTGAGTTATTTGGTAGAAGCTGCGGATGATATTTGCTACGGAATTATAGATTTAGAAGATGCACATCGCCTACAAATTCTAAGTTTTGATGAAGTAAAGGGCTTGTTGTTGCCTTTGTGTAATAGCGATAAACTGGAAGAGAGATTGCAAAATGATTTGGAAGACGATGATGCAAAAGTAGGCTTATTGCGAGCCAAAGCCATTAGCACTTTGATAGGCGAATGTTCTCGTATCTTTTACCAAGAACAAGCGGCAATTTTAAGTGGCACTTTTAATCAAAGTTTAACGGATGCGCTGCCAGAACATCTGCTAAATGCTTGGAAAACCATCGAACAGATTTCGATAGAGAAAATCTACAATTACCAATCGGTTATTGCCAAAGAAGTTTCTGGCTATAAAGTAATGGCTGGTTTGCTTGAAGAATTTGTACCAGCACTAGTAAACAACGACACACATTATTACAAAAAGTTAGTAAAACTGATACCAAAACAGTTTCATACAGAAAAAGAAGATTTATATTCTCGGGTGCAAAGTGTGTTAGATTTTGTTTCGGGCATGACCGATTTGTACGCTGTTGAATTGTATGGTAAGATTAAAGGAATTTCGTTTCCTTCAGTGACTTAGCACATTTATCAATCGAACATCATCCCAAATGTATTTCCGGATCTTAAAGTGATACTAAATATAAGGCATTTCTTTTTTCAAACATCCCTAATTGGAAATCCTTGCAGCATAGTTTAAATTGGGGTAAAGGCAGCAAAAAGTTATGCGATTAACCCCGTCATTTCGAACGAGGTACGAGGAGAAATCTTACAATTAGCAATTTGTAAAGCTTGATTTGTAATGATGTTAACAATTCGCTAGATTTCTCTCTGCATTCGAAATGACGGCAAACACATACGCAGTTTCAGATTTGCCATAAGGGGTGTTCGTAAACGTTTATTTGTTGGCGTGCCCCCAAACAAAGGAACATCAAAGCTTGGCGGCCTCGCCAACGGCTGCTGTGCTAAATACAAGGCATTTCTTCTTTCGAACACTCTTAATTTAAAATCTAGAAGAGCAGAAAGATTGCTTCGTACCTCGCAATGACGAGGAGTATAAAAAATGGTCGATGCCTTATCAGCACCGACCATTTTTAACTTTTTACTTTTAACTTTTCACTTACTTCCCTTGTCCCATGCCGCCGCCCATGCCGCCGCCTTGTTGTTGGTCTTGCTTCACGTCGTCGTTTTTGATTTTTTTCTTCTCAGTAAACTTCAACTTACCAAATTTGTAGCTAAAGTTTAAACCAATCTGACGTAGTGGGTAATAAATATTTTGTGTTTGATAGGCATCTGCAGACTGAGAAACGGTATTGATATGCAAATCCCTATTGAATGGGTTTAATAAATTCAAACCAATGGTACCTTGCTTTTTCATGATGTCTTTTTTAACAGCACCGCCGTAAAAAAACATTGCCTGCGTTTTACTTTGATAAGTGTAACGTGGAGAATTAACTACACCGAACAACTCTAAATTCCAACCGCCCTTAAATGCAGTAGCAGAACGCATAAAAAAGTTATAATTGATGTAGGTACCTTCATTCATCCCTTGCAAATCCTCCCTACTTCTAATTTCGTAAGTGTTTACGGCAATGTTACTCATTAAGGTCCATTTTGGCGTAGGGTTATACGAGCCAAATAGATTAGCACCATAACTATTGGTGTTACCTACGTTGGCAAAAGTTGTTGATGTAATGCCAGAAGCAGCCCTCACAATGTTTTCGATAACGTTTCTTGTATTTCTATAAAACAATGACGCATTAATCATTGACCCTTTAATAAAAGTAGAATAACCAAGCTCCACATTATGACTCAATTCAGGATCTAAACTCGGGTTACCCTCAAAAGTATTAACCGGGTTAGATTCATTATTGAACGGATTTAAATAAGCCAAACTTGGACGCTGTATCCTTTTATTGTAAGCCAATTTAATTGTAGTAGACCCATTAATGGTTTGCGATATTACTGCATTTGGAAATAAGTTTAAGTAATCATCATTAATTAAATCACCGTTGATATCATTATACTCGATAGCAGTGTATTCTGTACGCAAACCTCCTTTAAATTTTATTTTCTTAGTTAAATCAAAAGCAATAGTAGAATAAGCTGCGCCAACATTTTGATCGTAATCGAAGATTTTTCCAGAACCTTGACCAAACTCACTCTTGATGTTTCTAAAAATACCTTTACCTCCAACTTCAAAAGTTACAGTTTTAGAAAACGGATACACATAATCGGTTTGCACGGTATACTCTCTATTTTTTCCTGTATTTACACTCCCTGTTAATGAATTTCCGTTGATGTTGTTAGAAAAGTCATTTATATTCCTACCTTCAGTCAATTGACCTGCAATAGAAAACTCTTCGCCTTGTTTTTTAGTAGTGCGTCTATAATCCATATTCCAATCTAAGTTATTGTTGGTCATATCAGTACTACTAATATTGGTACTATTAATTGGCGATCCACCAACATTTGTTGTTATTAAAGATGAACCTGGCCCACCATTGTAAAACCTATTGTATTTTGCATTGGTACTAATGTTGTTGTAGGCATTAAAATCGTAATCTAAACCTAGGCTACCGTTAAACATTTCACGTTTCCAAGCAGAAGTACCATCTTGTAATACTTGCGATGCAGGAATAACAACTCCATTTTCTTCACTTTGAGGCAACTGATTAAAAAATACCACTCTTGAATCTTGCGGATAAGCATACATCCCTCCTAAGGCTGTGTTTGCACTAAAACGTCCAGATTTTGCTGTTAAATTAAAGTTACCGGTATTTTGACGTGTACCTGCCGATGCATTTACCGAACCACTCACGCCTTCAGCATTGCTCTTCTTAGTAATGATATTGATGATACCACCAGAACCTTCCGCTTCGTACTTAGCAGATGGATTGGTAATTACCTCCACACTTTTAATCTGATCGGCAGGGATCATCTTTAACGCATCAGCTACGCTATTCGCCATTGTTCCTGATGGTTTTCCGTTGATTAAAACCCTAACTGCACTTCCACGCAATTGAACATTTCCGTTAATATCTACCGAAAGCATTGGCACTTTACGCATCACATCGGTTGCATCGCCACCAGCATTAGTTGCATCAGCCTCTGCATTGTAAACCATACGATCTATTTTGTTTTCGATCATATTTTTCTTTCCTTCAATAGTGACTTCATTTAAGGTACTGGCGCTTCCAGAAAGAAAAACATCTCCAACATTGTTATCTGGCTTTTCTGGCGTAGTTTTAACCATTACATTTTTAGAGGTATAGCCTATAAAACCAACCACCATTTTATATTCGCCCGGAGCAATATTTTGAATAGATACTTTACCTTTAGCATCGGTTAAGCCCCCGTTTACCGGTTTAGAGGTTTTAGTATTTACCAACGAAACTGTTGCATACTCTACAGGTTGCTTGGTTAAAGAATCTAAAATGGTTGCCGAGATACGCCCTGTCACTTTTGGAGCTGCATTGCCTCCTCCCATCATCGGGAACTGGGCTCTTGCACTCATCATCATCAGTAAAGCGGAACAAATTAGTAATAGTCTTTTCATGTTGTTTTGTTATTTGTACGTATTAGTCTGCCAAAGCTATATTTTGTTACAGCAGCAACGAAGCATTTTTTTACAACTGGCAGCAAACTATCGGCGAATGGTATTTTTTTAGCGGCGAATGGTTGAGAGTAGAAAGGAAAATCCCAAACAAGTTAAACTCATTTGGGATTTTTAAATAGCTTGGTCGTCATCTCGACCGAAGTAAAACGAAGTGGAGAGATCTTTCGATTAGCGCAACCAAGCTCAAAGATATCTCCTCGCTACGCTTCCCTCGAAATGACGTATTGGCTATACTACAATATTTACAATCTTTCCTTTTACGAAAATGATTTTCTTAGGACTAGCTCCGTTTAAAAATCCTTGAACTTGCTCATTAGCCAAGACCGCAGCGGCAGCATCTTCTTGCTCTAAGGTTAAACTCAAATTCAGGTTCATTTTCATTTTACCGTTGATAGAAATGGGATAAGCAAACTCATCTTCTATCAAATAATTAGGGTTGAAAACAGGGAATTGAGCGGTTGATAAATCTTTATTGCCTAATAACGACCATAGTTCTTCGCAGATGTGTGGCGCATAAGCTGCTAACACTACCACTAAATCTTGTAGAATTGCTCGTTTGTTGCATTTCAAATCTGTTAGTTCGTTAACTGCAATCATAAAGCTCGAAACCGAGGTATTAAATGAAAAACGCTCAATATCATCTTGTACTTTCTTGATGATTTTGTGCAATGCTTTCAGCTCCGCTTTAGTTGGTTCAGCATCGCTTACGGTAAATTCCCAAGCCTCATTATGGAACAAACGCCAGAATTTACGCAAGAACTTAAATACACCTTCAATACCGTTGGTGTTCCAAGGTTTGCTTTGCTCTAACGGCCCTAAGAACATTTCGTACATACGTAAAGTATCTGCGCCGTACTGTGCAATTAACACATCTGGGTTTACTACGTTGAACTTAGATTTAGACATCTTTTCAACTTCTACACCGCAGATATAAGCCCCCTCCTGACCTACCCCAAAGGGGCGAGGAAATGGTTCCATCTTCCAAAATTAAGACAGCGTCTTGGTACTCTGGTCTCCACGCTCTAAATTTTTGGATGTTTAACCTATCGTTCTCAACGATGTTGACGTCTACGTGCATAGAGCCAGCTTGAACTAGTTGATTATTTTCAGCTAAAAACTCCAAAGATGAATACCTGAAGGGAATACCCCATTTATCTAAAAGATTTTGCTGTTCTTGTAGATTGGCAGCTTTGTTCCACTGCTCATAAAGTCCTTTCGAAACAAATCTAGTTTGTACAATTTTTCCATCTTCGATACAATTCAATCGATAAACAAAGTTACTTCTACCTTGTATCATCCCTTGGTTAATCAACTTTTTGAAAGGCTCTTCCTCTTGCACATAGCCTAAATCTTTCAAAAACTTGTTCCAGAAGCGGCTATACAACAAATGGCCAGTGGCATGTTCGTTACCACCGATGTACAAATCCACATCTTTCCAATATGCTACAGCTTCTTTCGAGGCGAATGCTTTGTCGTTTTGCGCATCCATATAACGGTACCAATACCAGCTACTTCCTGCCCAACCTGGCATGGTAGACAATTCGTACTCGTAACGGTCTTCGTATTTCCAACCTTCGGCTCTTGCCAAAGGCGGCTCGCCGGTTTCGGTTGGTAAGTATTTATCAATTTCTGGCAATACCAATGGTAATTCTTCCTCTTTCAACAAGTAAGGCAACCCGTCTTTAAAATACACAGGAATAGGCTCGCCCCAATAACGTTGGCGACCAAAAATAGCATCACGCTGGCGGAAATTCACTTTCGCTTTTCCTACGCCTTGGTCTTCTAACCATTGATTTAAGAAAGCAACAGCCTCTTTATATTCCATTCCGTTGATGAAGCCGGAGTTGATGTATTTACCTTCTTTGGTGGCATCTGCTTGTTGGTCGATGTCTTTTTGCGCATCCAAAATTTGGATAATCGGTAAACCGAAGTGCGTTGCGAATAACCAGTCGCGTTGGTCGCCACTTGGCACGCCCATTACCGCACCGGTACCGTAACCTGCCAATACATAATCGGCAATCCACAATTGTACACGCTCACCACTTACCGGGTTAATTACATAAGTTCCCGTAAAAGCACCCGAAACAGTTTTAGCATCCGCCATGCGGTCTAATTCCGATTTCTTTTTCGTTTGTGCAATATAGCTTTCGATATCCGCTTTTTGCTCTGGAGTAGTCAATTCTGCCACCCATTCGTGCTCTGGTGCCAGCACCAAGTAAGAAACTCCAAAAATGGTATCCACACGAGTGGTAAAAACTTCTATTTGTTTATCGTTACCTTCCACTTTGAACTTTACCGATGCACCAACGCTCTTGCCTATCCAGTTGCGTTGCATTTCTTTCATCGGTTCTGGCCAATCAATGGTATCCAAACCTTGCAAAAGCCTATCCGCATAGGCAGTAATTCTCATACTCCATTGCATCATTTTCTTTTGCTCTACTGGATATCCGCCACGCTCAGAAACCCCGTCTTTCACTTCATCATTAGCTAACACCGTACCTAAAGCAGCACACCAATTTACCGTACTTTCCTTTAAATAAGTTAAACGATATTTCAATAGCTCAACCTGCTTTTCTTCTTCACTAAAATTAGCCCAGTCTGTAGGCAAAAAGTTTCTAGTATCCTCATCGCAAGCCGCTTTTACATCGGCGCTGCCTGCTTCATTGAATTTATGAATTAGGGTAGATATCGGCTCTGCTTTATCCGTTTCTAGGTTATACCAAGAATTGAATAATTGCATGAATATCCATTGTGTCCATTTGTAGTAAGCCGGATCGCTGGTGCGCACCTCACGGCTCCAATCAAAAGAGAAACCAATTTGGTCTAACTGCCTGCGATAAGTATTGATATTGGTTTCGGTAGTTACTGCCGGATGCTGACCAGTTTGGATAGCGTATTGCTCTGCAGGCAAACCAAACGAATCGTAACCCATGGGATGCAGCACATTGAAACCCTTTAAACGCTTATATCTAGAAAAAATATCAGAAGCGATATAACCTAGTGGATGACCAACATGCAAACCTGCTCCCGAAGGGTAAGGAAACATGTCTAATACATAATATTTCGGCTTGTCTGAATTAGCTTCAGCTTTGAACGATTGATTTTCTGCCCAATATTTTTGCCACTTTTGCTCTATCTCTCTAAATTGATAATCCATTGATATGTTGTTTCTAGTAACGTTCTTAAACGTGCAAAGGTAAGGAAATTTACGACTTTAGAATTACGATTGAACTTCTAATGAGAGAATTTTGAATGACTAAATGAGTGAATGATTAAATGACCAATATCCAAGCACCAATTATCAGACACTTAATATTATCGCCTCTGCAAAATCTTCTTAAATCTGCAGAAAATGAAATAACCAACATCCAAGAACCAATTATCAAAAATGAAATGAGTACCACTCATATACTTACGGACTTTCCGACTATAAACTTTCGGACAAACAATCGTTAAAGAATGTTAAAGTCTCAGGATATAAACTAACGTTTCGCAACCTTTATACGTTCTTAACAATAAAACAATTGAGCAATTAAGCCATCATTAATTTAAGATTTAGCGTATCTTTCCTTATTTTCGCAGAAACAATTAAATACTTATGGAAGAATTTGAAGTAAGTCAGGCGGCAAAAAAGACCAAAACAGTATACGTTTCTACCATTTTTAGCATTGCATTAGTATTGTTAATGTTGGGCATGTTGGGCTTAATTTTGGTACATGCCAAAAACTTATCTAACTATGTGAAAGAGAATATTGTGCTAAACATTATTGTTGATGAAGGTGCAAAAGAAACCGAAGTGCTTGCTTTTAAAAAGAGTTTAGACAACAATGTTGCGGTTAAACAAACTCAATACGTAAATAAAGAGGTTGCTCAACACAATTTAACTAAAGATTTAGGCGAGGATTTTGTTAACTTCCTAGGATACAACCCGCTACTCTCTACCATTGATGTATATATGAAGGCAGATTATGCCAACAACCAAAATATCGATGCGTTGAAAAAGAGCATGGAGAAAAACCCAATTGTTAAAGAGGTAGTGTATCAAAGCTCATTGATTGATATGGTAAACAAGAACATCAACACCATTAGTTTAATTGTTTTAGGCTTTGCGGTAATTTTATTGGTAATTGCCATTGCGTTAATCAACAATACCATTCGTTTGGCTATTTTCTCTCAGCGTTTTTTAATTAAAAGTATGCAGTTGGTAGGCGCAACCAAAAACTTCATCCGCCAGCCATTTATATTAGTTGCCGCTTTGCATGGAGTTATTGCCTCGTTTATTGCTATTATCATCCTTTTAGGGTTACTATATTATACACAACAAGAGCTGCCAGAAATCATCATTTTGAGAAACTATAGCGAATTTGGCTTGGTATTCATCAGTTTGGTGGCCATTGGTATTTTCATTACCGGAATAAGTACCTGGTTTGCAGTAAGCAAATATCTACGTTTAAAAGTTTACGATTTATACAGATAATGTCAGACAAAAAAACAACTTCTGCAACGCAGAAACCAAAAGAAGAATTGGTATTCAGTAAGAAAAATTACCAATTATTAATCATCAGCATTGTTATTGTAGTGGTTGGCTTTATCTTAATGATGGGTGCAGATGGCGATATCTACGATACTAGAAGAACATTAATTGCACCAGTAGTAGTGCTTTTCGGCTTCGCATTTGGGGTTTACGCTGTTCTAAAGAAATAAAGCCCATCCTAACCTTCCCAAAAGGATGGAAACTAATGACGCATAGCCGATTGGAGAGACATCAATCGTATTTCGTAAATCTACAATCGTAAATCTAGATAATGAACTATCTACAAGCAATTATCCTTGCTATTATTGAAGGATTAACCGAATTTTTGCCCGTTTCGTCTACAGGCCACATGATTATTGGCACAGCTTTAATGAATATGGAGCCTACTCCTTTTGTTAAGCTTTTTACCATTGTGATACAACTCGGCACCATCTTATCTGTTTTGGTATTGTACTTTAAACGCTTTTTCAAGTCGCTAAATTTCTACTATAAATTGGTGGTGGCCGCTATACCAGCGTCAATTTTAGGCTTATTACTAAATGATTTTATCGATTCGCTATTAGAAAGCCCTTTAATGGTGGCCGTGATGTTAGTAGTTGGCGGAGTTATCTTACTCTTTGTAGATAAATGGTTCAACAAACCCCAAATCGAAAACTCGGACGAAATCTCTTACAAACAATCTTTCATTATTGGGCTTTACCAATGCTTAGCATTAATTCCTGGTACGTCTCGTTCGGCAAATACTATTGTTGGCGGAATGACACAAAATCTTACCCGTAAAGCAGCAGCCGAATTTTCTTTCTTTTTAGCTATCCCCATGATGTTGGGTGCTTCTGTTGTGAAATTGTACAAATTCATGAAAGAAGGGCATACTTTTTCAGGAGATGAAATTAACCTTTTAATTATTGGCAATGTAGTTGGCTTTATCGTAGCTATTATCGCCATAAAGAGCTTTATTACTGTGCTCACTAAGCATGGCTTCAAAGCTTTTGGCTGGTATCGCATTGTAGTAGGACTAATTATCTTGGTATTATTACTTTCAGGCCACGAGTTATCCATTATTTAATCCGTAAATTTGCGGCCTAAATAAATACTTTGCAAGCAAATATTACATTCCCAGACTTCAATTTTGCAGAAGGCGAACTTTTGCTCATTAATAAACCTTACCAATGGACTTCTTTCGACGTTGTTGGAAAAATCCGTAATTCGTTAAAGCCAGCAAAGTTAAAAGTTGGTCATGCTGGTACTTTAGATCCCTTAGCAACAGGCTTGTTGATTATCTGTACCGGAAAACTGACCAAGAAAATCGACACCTTCCAAGCAGAAGAAAAAGAATACACCGGAACTTTGGTACTGGGTGCTACTACCCCATCTTACGATATGGAAACCGAAGTAGATGCTACTTTTGATATTTCAAACATTAGCGAAGAGCAAATTTACGCTATCACCGAGCAATTTAAAGGCGATATCTCTCAATATCCGCCAGCACATTCTGCTGTAAAAGTAAATGGCGAACGCTTATACGTGAAAGCTCGTTTAGGCGAAGAAGTAGAATTGAAAAAGCGTTTTGTAACCGTTAATGAGTTTGAAATTACCCGAATTGCTTTACCCGAGGTAGATTTTAGAGTAGTTTGCAGCAAAGGCACTTACATACGCTCGCTAGTTTCTGATTTTGGCAAGGCATTAAACAATGGTGCTTACCTTTCTAAATTGACACGCACCCGCAGTGGCAACTTTTTATTGAGCAATGCGTTTGAGCTGCCCGCATTCATTGCTTATCTTCGTGATAAAAGAGAAGAAGCAAAAGCAAATACAGAAACCAATGAAAAAGCATAGCAAAAGTGAAAAAATACGCATGGCGAGAGAAATTCTCTTCATGTGTTTAGGCGTTATTTCTGCATGTTTTGGGCTAAAAAGTTTTTTAATGCCCGAGCATTTTATTGATGGTGGCGTAACTGGTATTTCGCTATTGGTAAGCACACTAACCGACTGGAATTTATCTTACCTCATCATCATCATCAATATTCCTTTTATTATTTTAGGCTATAAACAGATAGGTAGCGTTTTTGCATTTAAAACAGCTATCGCCATTGCGGCGCTTTCTTTGGGGTTAATTTTCATTCCGTTTGTACCCATTACCCACGAGAAAGTTTTGGTGGCCTTTTTTGGCGGGTTCTTTCTAGGCGGCGGTATAGGCTTGGCCATGCGTGGCGGCTGCGTAATTGATGGCACCGAAGTTTTAGCTTTGTACATCAGTAGAAAAAGTCAACTAACGGTAGGCAATATCATTTTTATCCTCAACATCATTATCTTCTTATTTGCCGCTTACTTTATTAATATCGATACCGCTTTATACGCAATCCTAACGTACCTATCGGCCACAAATACCATCGATTTTATTGTAAACCGCTTAGAGGCTTATACCGGAGTAACAATCATCTCTGAAGAAAATGAGACGATTAAGGCCTTTATCATTAACGAGATGAAACGAGGCGTAACTATTTACAAAGGCGAAGGTGGTTATTTGCAGAAAAAAGACATCGACATTATTTATACCGTAGTAACCAAGCTAGAATTGAGTAAACTACAAGATAAAATAAACGAAATTGACCCTAATGCGTTTGTTGTACAACAGCAAATTGCTGATTTAAAAGGCGGCGTGGTTAAACGTCAGGCTTTCCATTAAGATTAAACCACATGTACACATAGGATATTTTAGTTTAAAGAAATAGCAAATTGATAATGAAGAAATATAAATACGTTTTATCTAATATTGAAGTTAGAAAGATTATGTTTCTATGTGGCAAATAATAAGATTTAATTATTTTGAACCATCATGATTTTCAAATCAAAAAATAAACAAATAATCATGATAGCTCATCTCCATTAAATACAAGATATAGCTGAATGAAAATATATACCCAACTTTCGGAGTTTAAAAAATTAGATAACGCAGTAGTTACCATCGGTACTTTTGACGGCGTGCATTTTGGGCACCAAAAAATTATCAAAAGATTGTGCGAATTAGCAAAATCTTCAGGTGGAGAAACGGTTTTATTGACTTTTTCCCCCACCCGCGGATGATCATTGACCCTGAAAACCAGGACTTGAAAATGATTAATACGGTTGACGAAAAAGCGCAGATCTTAGCTAGTTTAGGTGTAGACCATTTAATTATCACGCCATTTACCAGAGATTTTTCTAATTTAAGTGCCGAAGAATACATTAAAAACATTTTGGTAGATGCCATTGGCACTAAGAAAATCATTATCGGTTACGACCATCGCTTTGGCAAAGATAGATTGGGCAATATTCAAACTCTAGCAGCAAATGCAGAAGTTTTTGGCTACAGCGTTGAGGAAATTCCAGAGCAAGATATTAACGATGTTGCCGTAAGCTCTACCAAAATCAGGAAAGCTTTATTAGATGGCGATGTTGCTTTAGCTAACAACTACTTAGGCTATGCATTTTCTATTTATGGCCCAGTAATTAAAGGCGATAAAATTGGAAGAACCATAGGTTTTCCTACAGCAAACATTTTTGTTGCCGAAACCTACAAATTAATTCCTGGCGATGGCATTTACGCAGTTACCGTAGAATTGGAGTCGGAGGTCGGAAGTCCGAAGTCCGAAGATAATAATACTCAATCTCACACGTCAAACAGTAAAACAAATAATTCTTTATTTGAACTTCCTACATCGGACATCAGACATCAGACTTACAAGGGAATGGCTTACATTGGGCAACGACCAACCATTAACGGTATGACACGCAACATAGAAGTAAACATCTTTGATTTCGACAAAGAGATTTACGGACAGAACATTAAGATGAGCTTCTTGGCTTTTTTAAGGCACGACGTGAAATTTACAGGATTAGAAGCCTTGAAAAAACAGTTACAGCAAGATAAAGAAGATACTTTGGCTTTTTTCGACGGCAAGTAACATCTTATTGTCGTTTTCTAATTAACAAAGGCCATTTATTGCTTTAAAGCTTCAAAAACCCAACATTTTTTTGTAATTTGTGGGCTATGAAGTATGTGTTGCTCTTTTTTGTTTGGTTAACGCTTTGCTACTCTTCGTTATCTGCTAACGAAACTGCATTGCCCTTGCAAAAAGAAACACAAATTAGCACAACTACTAAAGTAAGCCTCGGCAAAAAGAAAAAATCATCGAACTTTACGAAAATAAAAGTAAATTCTACCAAAGCACGACCATCATTTGCTCAAAGTATCTTACCAAACCTGCCTTTTAACATCAACACAAAACCAACGCTATCCATCACATTAAAAATCTTAGATTGGCGTATTCGCAAAAAATTCAGTTATCAATATATATTTAGCTACCTATATCCTAAACATGCCTTTTGGTAAATTTTGTTTCCATTTTTAATCATTAAAATTTAAACAACAAAACAACATTTTAGCCAGATGACACATTTACCTGTACTTATTGCAGATTTAGGATTGATACTTGCCGCTGGAGGCATTACTACTATTATATTTAAAAAAATCAAACAGCCACTAGTTTTAGGCTATATATTGGCTGGGGTAATTGTAGGTCCTCATCTTAATTTTACGCCTACCGTAACCGACCATAAAAGCATTACCACTTGGGCCGAAATTGGTGTAATTTTCTTACTTTTTAGCTTGGGGCTAGAGTTTAGCTTTAAGAAACTGGTTAAGGTTGGAGGCTCTTCGTCTATTACCGCTTTGGTAGAAATTATTGGAATGTGCTTAATTGGTTATTTTGCTGGCCAACTAATGGGCTGGAAAACCATGGACAGCATCTTCTTAGGTGCCGTACTTTCTGTTTCTTCTACAACAATTATCATTAGAGCCTTTGATGAACTGGGGGTAAAGCACAAAAAGTTCGCTAATCTGGTTTTTGGAGCACTGATTGTAGAAGATTTAGCTGCCATTTTAATTATGGTTTTACTCACTACGGTTGCCGTTAGTCAGCAATTTGAAGGTGCAGAAATGGTAGTGTCTATCTTAAAACTTAGTTTCTTTTTAATACTATGGTTTTTAGGTGGTATTTTCATCATCCCATCTTTTTTAAAATTAACCAAGAAGCTAATGAACGATGAAACCTTGCTCGTGGTGTCTTTAGCTTTATGTTTAGTAATGGTAATATTAGCGGTAAAAGTTGGGTTTTCTCCGGCGCTTGGGGCATTTATTATGGGATCCATTTTGGCAGAAACACCTCAAGCAGAAAAAATTGAGCACCTTACCAAATCCGTAAAAGATTTATTTGGGGCAGTATTTTTTGTTTCGGTGGGTATGTTAATAGACCCTAAAATTTTATTAGCCTATTGGCAGCCAATTTTAATAATTACAGGCATTACCATTGTGGGCAAACTAATTACTACAGGCAGCGGTGCTTTACTTTCTGGTCAGCCACTTAAAACATCGGTACAAACCGGGTTGAGTTTAACGCAAATTGGAGAGTTCTCTTTCATTATTGCCACTTTGGGTTTAACCTTAAAAGCAACTAGCGATTTCCTGTATCCTATTACCGTGGCCGTATCTGCAATAACTACGTTTACTACACCGTACCTTATCAAATATTCCGAAAACTTCTATAATTTTTTATCGAAGATACTTCCGCAAAAATGGCTTAATGCGATTAGTAGATACAGTAGCAGTACCGAAGGCATAACCACTTTAAGTGATTGGAAAATATTATTGAGATCGTACATTATCAATACCATTACCCACTCGGTAATTATCATCGCTGTGGTGGTTTTGGCATCCCGATACGTAAATCCTTTTATCATTAAAAACATTACCAACGGCACCAATGGTGTAATTATCAGTGTTTTTATTTCTTTCTTAATGATGTCGCCTTTTTTATGGGCACTTTCGGTAAGGCGTATAGAAAAAACCGCTTACTCGCATCTTTGGCTTAATAAAAAATATACCCGTGGCCCACTCATTGCCATAGAAGTTTTTAGAATTGCCTTAGGTGTATTTTTTGTAGGCTTTTTGATGTATGAGTTTTTTGATACCTGGGTAGCTGCCGGCATTGCACTTGGCTTAACCATTTTAGTAATGGTAATATTTTCTAGAAGGCTGCAAAGTTTCTACGAACGTATGGAAAACAGGTTTTTCTACAACCTTAATGCCAGAGAAACGGCTAAAAAACAACCAGAAATTTTACCTTGGGATACACATTTGCTCGAACTTACCGTAGCACCAGAATCAAAATTAGTAGGGCAAACCTTGGTAGATTTGGCAGTTAGGGAAAAGTACGGCATTAACATTGCCATGATTGAACGTGGCAAAATTATGATACCAACACCAAAACGTGACGAACGT
Source organism: Pedobacter sp. SL55 (assembly GCF_026625705.1). Classification (NCBI taxonomy): domain Bacteria; kingdom Pseudomonadati; phylum Bacteroidota; class Sphingobacteriia; order Sphingobacteriales; family Sphingobacteriaceae; genus Pedobacter; species Pedobacter sp. SL55. The sequence continues at coordinate 415,975 of NZ_CP113059.1, forward strand.
TTATACCCTAACGATAAAGTTTTGGTAATTGGAACTGATGACCAGCTGGCAAGCGTTAAACATTTATTTGAGGGAGATCATACGGAAATAGAAGATGAGAATACCTTCCCAAAACAAGATATGTCTTTACAAAAAGTAGTGATCAACAGTAAATCTCCAGTGTTCGGACAAACCATCAGAGATAGTGGCATTAGGGAGAAAACTCAGGGCCTAGTGGTTGGTATCGAAAGAAACGGACAGCGTATCCTTAATCCAGATTCTAATTTGATTTTTGAAAATGAAGATATTGTGTGGATAGTTGGAAACAACAAGCGTATCCCAGAGTTACTGAAATAGTTTTCATTGTTTAACAATCATCCAACCGTAAAGTGAGTACTGTTAATCGATTTCGTGATTTGTATCAGAAAGAATAGCTGTGCTAAAACCTTAATTTTGTACATCCAATTTAAGAAAAATGGCATTAGCAGACATCAACAGCTTAGAAGATATTCAATTATTGGTAAATACCTTCTATTTGAGGGTTAGAGAAAACGAGTTGTTAGGTCCTATTTTTAACGAGCGTATTGGCGATAGATGGCCAGAACATTTAGAGAAGATGTATCGCTTTTGGCAGACTGTGCTACTAGAAGTACACACCTACACCGGTAGTCCTTTCCCACCACACGCCAAACTTCCGGTAAGCCAACTTCATTTTGATACCTGGCTAAGCTTATGGCACAGCACCATAGATGAATTTTTTACCGGAGAAAAAGCTACCGATGCCAAATGGCGAGGAGATAGAATGGCAGAGATGTTTATGTACAAGATAGAATATTACCGCAATAACGAGGCAAAACCATTGCTTTAAGCTGGCAGTATTAAGTTTGGAGTTTTCAGTAAAAAGTCTCAATACACAATACACAAAATGAATTCAAAGGTACAACAACCCATAGCAGTCATTTGCACTTTTACTTGGATCGGATTTGTATGCGCCATCAGTTTCTTAGAAGCTTGGCTAAAATTTAGAGCTCCTGGCGTAACATTACCCATTGGTTTAGGCATAGGCCGATTAGTTTTTGCAGCGCTGAATAAGGTGGAATGGGTATTTGCAATAACCATTCTATTCAGCAACATCAGAACCCTTAGAAAAATCTCCATTAGTCCATTTTACATCATCACATTACTTTTTCTGATTGTACAAACGGTATGGCTCTTGCCTGCATTAGATACCAGAGCAGAACTTTATATACAGGGTAAAGATGTGCCACATTCTTACCTGCATTTTTACTATGTTATTGCAGAAGGCATTAAAATTATTTTTTTGTTCATTTTCGGCACTAAGCTATTTAAGTTAGAGAAAAGCTAGTTCAATAATTCTTTTCTTCGCGTTTGTTGCGAATGCTTAGCAAAACTTTGGGGTAAAGAAGATAAACCGCGAAGACAATAAGAGTTCAGCAAAGACTGCAAAGTGGATACGGACTAACTTTGTTAATTAAACCTGATGGAAGCGGATATATCCCGATTTTTCATCGGGAATAGCAGCGAACAGCAGGGCTGAAATTTCCGATGAAAAACTATAGCACCTTTTCAAATAAAAACACTATCCAAAATGGATTATAATTTGCTTAACAACTAAATACAGCGCCAAACAATATAAAAAAATGGCAATACATTTATTAATTAGGCGGCTACTCAGTGTAAATTTTTCCTGAATAAATTTAGCAAAATAAGCGTAACCGTAAAGTGCCAACATAGAGCCTACGCCAGAGCCTATACTAAAGATAACCAATGATATATAATCTGTAGCAATCCACTCGTGTAAGATTACATAGTTGCCAAAAAACAACCAAAAAGGTATTTGTACTGGATTTAAAACGCCCAAAATAACACCATAAAGCACACTGCCTTTTCTACTATCTGTTGCCTTAGGCTGATTGACCTTATCTCGGTTAAGCCATGCTAAAGTACCCATTACCAAGAGTAACACCATCATAAACAAATCCACCAAAAAGCTCAACTGAAAGTTGCCCAACTTAATGCTATCAATGTCTACATCGCTAGAAATCCAGCGGGCAAAACGCATCATTCCGAAGGTAAAAAAAACCTCTATAGCAGAAAAAGCAAGGATAAACCCCCAAGCTTGGCGCATACCACGGTTAATGGTTAACTGTGCTAAAGTTAGGTTAATATTACCCGGCGGAATGTATCCCATCGCGTTAAGAGCAACACCAATTAGAAAGGTAACTACGAGCATTAGTCTAGAATTGTTGTATGGTTAAATTGTTTCATTGTTTGGTTTGATATAGACATTTGTAAGTAGAAAGTTTAGAGTTCTAATCTCAATACGCTATACTCAATTCTCAAATCTTAAGCTAAATGCGTTTTTAAAAACTGTCCGGTGTAAGAGTTTGCTACTTTCAACAAATCTTCTGGTTTACCTTCAAAAACAACGTTACCTCCTTTATCTCCACCTTCTGGACCAATATCAATTACCCAATCTGCACATTTAATCATGTCCATATTGTGCTCTATTACAATTACCGTACTGCCTTGCTCTATCAAAGTATTTAGCGCCTTTAATAGTTTCTTAATATCATGAAAATGCAAACCAGTGGTTGGCTCATCGAAAATAAAAACTGCCTTTTGCGCATTGTTCCCCTTAATTAAAAATGAAGCCAGTTTAATACGCTGCGCCTCGCCCCCAGATAAAGTATTTGACGATTGTCCTAAATGAACATAACCCAAACCAACATCTACCAAGGGTTGTAGCTTAGCCATTATTTTAGGTTCTTTTACAAAAAACTCAACCGCTTGGTCTATCGTCATATCTAAAATGTCAGACACGTTTTTATCCTGATAAGTTACATCTAACACCTGTTGTTTAAAGCGTTTACCACCGCAAGTTTCGCATGGCAAATAAATATCGGCCATAAACTGCATTTCAATTTTAACTTCGCCCTCGCCTTGGCAAACATCGCAACGGCCACCTTCTACGTTAAAAGAAAATGCTGCTGGTTTTAGCCCTGCGGCTTTTGCAGCTGGCAAGCCCGAAAACAAGGCCCTAACATCGTCCCAAGCTTTTACATAGGTTACCGGATTAGAACGAGAAGAACGACCAATTGGGTTCTGATCTACCATTTCTACCTGCTGCACCAAATCGATATTGCCGAAAATTCCATCGTAAGCCCCTGTTTGCTCGCCAGCATAATTACCAATGGCTTTTTGCAAAGCGGGATACAAAATCCGTTTGATTAAACTCGTTTTACCCGAACCAGAAACACCCGTAACGCAAGTGAACACACCCAAAGGAAATTTTACATTCACATTTTTTAAGTTATTTTCTCTGGCTCCTTTAATTAAAATATGATCTTTCCAGTTTCTACGCTTTTTAGGGATTTCTATACTATCTAGCCCTGCCAAATATCTGCCTGTAAGTGATTTTTTGTCTTTAATGATTTGATCGTAAGTGCCGCTGAAAACCAAATTTCCACCTTGTGTACCTGCTTCTGGACCAATATCAATCAAATGGTCGGCAGCTTTCATCATCTCCTCTTCGTGCTCTACCACCAAAACGGTGTTTCCCACGTTTCTTAACGACTCTAACACGCCAATTAAGCGGTGGGTATCGCGAGGGTGCAGGCCAATACTAGGCTCATCTAACACGTAAACAGAACCTACCAAGCTACTGCCTAGCGAAGTTGCTAGGTTAATACGCTGACTTTCGCCGCCAGATAAAGTATTTGATAGACGGTTTAAAGTTAAATAGCCCAAACCAACATTGTTAAGGTATAAAATGCGGCTACTAATTTCTGCCAGTAAACGTTTCGAGATTTTCTGCTCATTTTCGGTTAATGCCAACCCATCAAAAAATGGCAAGATGGTAGAAAGTGGCATCAGCACCAATTCTAAGATAGACTTACCACCCACTTTCACATAAGATGCATCCTTACGTAAACGTGTCCCTTTGCAATCTGGGCAGGTAGTTTTACCACGGTAACGCGATAGCATTACCCGATACTGAATTTTGTATGTCTGCTCTTCTAGTTCCTTAAAGAAATCATCCAGACCTCTGAAATACTTATTACCCGTCCAAAGCAATTGCTGTTGTTTTTCTGTGAGCTCGCTAAAGGAACGATGAATTGGAAAATCGAATTTATCAGCATTTTTAATAAATGCTTTAAGCCATTCGCCCATTTTTTCGCCACGCCAAGGAGCAATAGCATTATCGTATATACTCTTGCTTTTATCTGGAATTACCAAATCTTCGTCGATACCAATTACATTGCCATAACCCTCGCAACGTTTACAAGCACCGTAGGGGTTATTGAAACTAAAGAAATTGGGCGTAGGCTCCTCGAACTTCAAATCGTCTAACTCAAAACGGTCGCAAAAGAAAGTTCGTTTACCGACGTTTTCAATATAGCAATCTCCTTTACCTTCAAAAAAAGCAGTTTGCGCCGAGTCCGCAATGCGACTTAAAGTTTCATCATCGTGAGCAACCACAATACGGTCTATCAAAATAAATACCTGATCTGCTTCGGTCAGTTCTTCGTCTTTAATGGTATCATCTGCCAGCAAATCTTCTATTTTCTTGATATTGCCTAAGTAAGAAACTCGCAAAAATCCCTTTTGTAAAAGTACCGCTAGCTCTTCTTTTAATGTTCTATTATTTTGAGGATGCAATGGGCTGAAAATAGTTACCACTTCATCATCGGCCAGTGCCGCAACAAAATCTACAACTGTACTTACCGTATCTTTTTTTACCTCATTGCCCGAAATTGGGGAATAAGTTCTACCAATTCTAGAGTATAGTAATTTTAGGTAATCGTAAATTTCGGTAGAAGTACCTACCGTAGAACGCGGGTTCGAAGTAATTACTTTTTGTTCTATGGCAATGGCGGGAGCAATGCCTTTGATATAATCTACATCGGGCTTGTTCATACGCCCCATAAACTGGCGGGCATAGGCTGATAAGCTCTCTACATACCTACGTTGGCCTTCGGCGTATAGCGTATCAAATGCTAACGACGATTTGCCAGAACCAGACATTCCGGTAATTACTACAAACTTATTTTTAGGGATAGCTACATCAATATTCTTTAAATTGTGTACTCTAGCCCCTTTTATGATGATATGTTGATGTGGATCTTTCTCTAGTTCCTTGCTCATTGATAACCTCTCGATGTAATTTACAAAGATAGTTATAAAAGTTTGAGCAGGGAAGCCTGAACACCAACGATATAATTAAAAACTGGTCAGTTTGATGTCAATCATCATCTTATCTAATTACACCAATTATCACATTAAAGATTGGTACAAAATTTGACAATGTATACAAGCTTACGCAACGATATCGTAAGACAGCGCATTGATATTTAATTAACGTTAACAATAACCATTTTTAAAGTTTATTTGGGATTTTTAGATTTTTTAGCAATTTAATTCTTTGAATCTCATAAAAAAATGTTTCTTTTGAAACTGTAACAACAAAACAATAACTTATTCACTCACAAAAAACTAAAGGAGAAAAGCTATAGATTAAAAATTTACGTGTTTATTATTTAATAAAGATGGATTTAATCAAACACACTCCTATGAGGTTACAACAGGTTAGTGATCAGGATTTGGTGAAGTTATATATCGGCGGTGACGAAAGTGTTATCGAGGAACTTCTTCGTCGGCACAAGTCCAAAATTTTCACGTCAATTTATTTATTGGTTAAGGATCAATATCTCGCAGAAGACATTTTCCAGGATGCTTTTATCAAAGTAATTAACACCTTACGTTCTGGCAGGTATAACGAAGAAGGGAAGTTTTTACCCTGGGTAATGCGTATTGCACATAACTTGGTTATCGATTATTTTAGAAAAGAAAAGCGTACGCCAACCATTACCAGTGCCGATGGTACCGACGTGCTTAACCTGATACAAATTCACGAAGAAAGTGCCGAAGAACGTATGCTGAGAGAGCAAACACATGTAGATTTACGTAAAATGATACATCATTTGCCCGATGAGCAAAAAGAAGTTTTAATTATGCGCCACTACGCCGATTTGAGCTTTAAAGAAATTGCAGAACTTACCGATGTAAGTATCAACACCGCATTGGGGCGAATGCGCTATGCGCTAAGCAACCTACGCAAAATGATGAACGTTAAAGAAATAAGCGTAAGCCGCAGCTAAGTCACAAAAATGTTGCATTATGGTTTTTATGCGCTAATTCACTCCAATAAGGGTTAAACAAAGATTTAACTTATTGTTAATAGTAATTTTTAAAAAAATTAAAATTTAAGTACAATACTCGTGAAATAAAGGTCTTTAGCTTACGTTTAAAATCTAAACAAAAAGATATAAATGCGTATGACAAAAACCTTTACTCAAACCAACCTAAAAAAACTATCGAAACAGAATGCTTTAGAGCAAGGCGATAATTCTGACCAGAGCTTTTACAAAACCATCAAACCTAGCTTAGATGAGCTTTATAGAGAACCCTCTGATGAGACGATAGCAAAGATTTTAAAGCACGTTAAAAAGCGTTGAAAATGAAAGGTCCCGATGTAACAAAAATCGGGACTTTTTTTTTAACGTATTAATTAACCATATTGACAAAATCCTACAATAAAAACGGCTACCTTTGCTTAGTGTAAAAAAAACACTAAGAAATGTTAATTGATAAAAAACTTATTCCCCTTACCTTAGGAGGTTTAGGCATTGGCATTACAGAATTTGTAATGATGGGCCTACTTCCTGATATTGCTAAAGACCTTTCTATTACCATACCACAAGCTGGCCATTTAATTTCTGCTTATGCTTTGGGTGTTGTGGTTGGAGCACCAACTTTGGCCATTATATCGGCAAAATATCCACCAAAAAACATCCTTATTGCATTAATGGTTTTATTTACCGTATTTAATGCTGTTTCTGCTTTTGCACCTAGTTACTTTACGCTTTTTATTGCCAGGTTGTTTTCTGGTTTACCACATGGCGCTTTCTTTGGTGTAGGCTCTGTAGTAGCCAGTCGTATTGCGCCTAAAGGTAAACAAGCACAGGCTGTTTCCTTAATGTTTGCTGGGCTTACCATAGCTAATTTATTTGGCGTGCCACTAGGCACTTTTATTGGTCACAATTACTCATGGCGATATTCTTTCGGTATTGTTGCCATCGTAGGCCTTGTTACTTTGTTAAGCTTAAAATATTGGCTACCAGAACTACCAGCCGTTAAAAACAGAGATTTGAAAACAGAACTCAGCTTTTTTGCCAAACGCGAAGCTTGGATTATTATACTGATGATTTCTATAGGCACAGGAGGGTTATTCTGTTGGATCAGTTACATTGCTCCGTTAATGACCGACGTTGCTGGCTTTGCAGAAAGCAGTGTAACTTATATCTTAATGTTAGCAGGCTTAGGCATGTTGGTAGGCAACTTTTTGGGCGGTTATTTAGCCGATAAGTTTTCTCCAGCTAAGGCCTGCATAGCACTTTTACTTGCCATGTGCTTTATCTTAGTTATTGTCTTTTTTGTTTCGGCACATCCCATACTAGCTTTAATTACCACCTTTTTAACCGGCGCTATTGCCTTTGCTTCGGCAGCGCCCATACAAATGTTAATGATTAGAACCGCTAAAGATTCGGAAATGATTGCGGCATCTGCTAGTCAGGCTAGCTTTAATATTGGCAATGCCCTTGGTGCACTATTTGGTGGCTTGCCTCTGGTATACGGGTTAAGCTACAATTACCCTTCGCTAGTTGGGGCCGCAATGGCTTTAGTGGGTTCATTTTTCGCCTACTGGTTGATTAAGAGAATGAGTAAATGAGTAAATAATGATTGAATGAGTAAATACCAACGTATGCGTATACTTTTGCTGTTATTCACTCATTCAAAACTTAATCATTTAATTATTTCTTATCAGGCACAAAAGTCATAGAAATTGAGTTTACGCAATGACGGGTGTTTTTTGCAGTCAAAAATTCGCCAACAAAAACGTGTCCCAAATGCGCATCGCAATTGGCACATACAATTTCGGTACGCGAACCATCTGCATCCGGAATGCGTTTTACTGCTCCCTTAATTTCGTCATCAAAAGCTGGCCAGCCGCAATGGGCATCAAACTTAGTTTCCGAACGGTATAGCGGCGCATTACATCTCTTGCAGATATAGGTTCCTTTTTCGAAAAACTTATCGTATTTGCCGGTTCCGGGATATTCTGTTCCCTTGCCAACAATAACGTGTTCTTCTTCTTTTGTTAATTTATTCCATTCCATTTTTCTTGTTGTTTTTGAAGTTGCTTTAACCTCTTGTTTTTTTTCGGCAGATTGTTGTGCGCAAGCAGATACACTTATCGACACTAACAGCATCCATACCATCAATGTTTTATCGGCTATCAATTTCATATCTTATTTCGTTTTATTGATATACGGTTTAGCGTTGTATTTTGGATTTACCTACACAACTTATCAAACAAATATAACCAATAAGCGCATGGATTTTTTCATGTAGAAGTAAGATTTTGCACACAAAAAAAGCGTCCCGAATTTCGTCGGGACGCTTTTCTAAAATATATTTTGTCGAGACTATTTTTTCAACAAAGCAGCCATAGCAGCACCAATTTCGGCAGGGCTTTCTACAACCGTAATACCGCACTCACGCATAATTTTCATTTTTGCAGCAGCAGTATCGTCAGCGCCACCAACAATAGCACCAGCGTGGCCCATTCTACGTCCCGGAGGCGCAGTTTGACCAGCAATAAAACCAACAACTGGCTTAGTACCGTGTTCTTTAATCCAACGAGCAGCTTCAGCTTCCATGCCACCGCCAATTTCACCAATCATGATGATACCTTCAGTTTCTGGATCGTTCATTAACAACTCTACCGCTTCTTTAGTAGGTGTACCAATAATTGGATCGCCACCAATACCAATAGCTGTAGTAATACCCAAACCAGCTTTCACTACTTGGTCTACCGCTTCGTAAGTTAAAGTACCAGACTTAGAAACTACACCAACAGTACCTTTTTTGAAGATAAAACCTGGCATGATACCAATTTTAGCCTCATCGGCAGTAATTACACCTGGGCAGTTAGGGCCAATTAAACGGCAATCTTTATCTGCAATATAAGATTTTACAGCAATCATATCCTTTGTAGGGATACCTTCTGTAATACAAACAATCACTTTAATACCGCCTTCAGCAGCTTCCATAATGGCATCCGCAGCAAATGCAGGAGGTACGAAAATAATAGACACATTAGCACCAGCTTTATCAACAGCATCCTTAACCGTGTTAAACACGGGCCTGCCTAAATGTTCCTGACCGCCCTTGCCTGGAGTTACCCCACCAACAACGTTCGTACCGTAAGCTATCATTTGCTCAGCGTGGTAAGTACCTTCATTACCGGTAAACCCCTGAACAATTACTTTTGAATCTTTATTTACTAAAACACTCATTGTATCTATTTTTTTTGTTGTGCAAACTTAAACTAATTGCAACGGAATGTCAACTGTAAAACACAGATAATTTGTCACATCGGCGTTTATTTACATAAAAACTTGCGGCACTTAACCTATAACATAAATTTTTGAAAAACAATGGCAGTAATTCTTTTGCTATTGCAGCCCCGCTGACCGCTTTATCCCGATGAAACCTGTGCAACAAGCAAGCATACCATAAAACAGTAAAAACAGATGCTTAAATCGGGATGCTCGCTATCATCGGGTTTAACCAACAAAGGCAAACGTTCTTGGCAAACAAAAAACAAAATGTCCAATTTCAAGAAATTTAACGATATTTACCTCATCAGCCCAAGGGCTAAAACTAACAAAACTAAAAATGATAGACACCCTGTTAAGCTATAACTTTGCATGGAAACCATACAGCGTTGAACAACCGTTAGCTACAGACAAAACTCACATTTTCCGAATTTCTGTCGATAATTATTTCCCAAAAATCAAAAGGCAGCTTGCCGAAGTGCTATCAGACCGCGAACAAGAAAAAGCGGGCAGAATGTTTATCCAAAAAGACAAAGAACGGTATGTAGTGAGTAAATTTTGCCTTCGCACTATCCTTAGTTTTTGTTTAAAAACAGCTCCTCACGAAATCGATTTTATATTTCACGACCATAAAAAACCCACGGTAAACGGCATTGAGTTTAACATTAGCCATACCGGCGATTACGTACTGATTGCCATTAGCCCTAAACCAGTTGGCATAGATGTAGAATACCTTAATCGAGAATTTGATTTTAAATCAATATTAGACATCACTTTTTCTAAAAACGAGATAGAGTTTATAGGCAATAAAGACATAGACCCTACTAATTTTTATGTGATGTGGACTAGAAAAGAAGCATTGCTAAAAGCCAGTGGCGAGGGAGTTAGCGATAACCTACACCTTATCGAGTGTTTAGAAGAACATTTAGAAAGAGAAAAAGAGGTCTTTAAAATGCGTACGTTTATGATTGAAGAAAACTACGTAGCCAGCATAGCCACCACGCTAGACCAAAAAGAACTCATGTTTTGGAATTGGGTTTAGTGCATTAAATCTTTCAAACAGTAGTGATTTGCACCTGATAAGCGTAAACATTAGCAAAGAAATATTTAATTCGAAATTCTTAAGGTAAATGCAAAGCCCCAATCAAAAAAATTGGGGCTTTGCATTTATTCTTTCGCTATTTTACTTTAACCTTTAAAGGTTTAGCCAACTTTTGCTTAAAGTCTCGCAAATAAGCTAACCATTCTTGTTCGGTTTTAATTTCGCCCTGTTTATCCCACACGCCGCCGTTATAGTAAACAATTGGTTTTTGGCTAGCCAAGGTAAGCAGATTTAAAATTTGTCCTTCACTTTCGAAAACTTGCTCAAAAGATTTTGAAGTTAATGCAGCAACACCAATAGTTCCATTTTTTGGATCGGTTTTTTGCCAATAATAGCTAATACCTTCCTTTGCATTCATATATTTATTGCCATTAGGCTGTTTAACAGTTACTAAGCCAATAGCCATTTTTTGTTGCTGATTATCGCTATCCAACAAAATGATTTCCACCTTGTTAAGTCTACTACCGGCATCTAAAGTGTATTTTTTACGCAGTTTTATCATTTCTCCGGCCACGTCAACCGCATCAAAATCAAGCATAAAACTACTTCTTAACGGCCCGTTATCAAGTACCTCATACTTTCTATAGTGTTTTGGATAAATAATTTTGCCATTGGCGAAAGGGGCAATATCTCCAGCGCCTAAAGTCATCCCAACCGAGTAATAATCTAAGCCATCTCCATGGTCGGTATGGTAATCGCCACTTTTATACCATTTATTTACAATCAACTTTTCGGTACGTTTAGCCCAAATATCCAATCCTTGTGCATCATCGGCTGTGCCTTCTAATGCCTTTCCGTACAGTCTAAATGCCACTTTATCGTTTTCCCAAGCAAAATCGTCTTTACGTTCTGGTACGTAACGGGCATAAGTTTTAGGCGTTATTGCCTTAGGCTTGCCTGCTACCACATTTAACGTAATAACTTCTTTTGGTGCCAAGCTTACCTGCAACAACAACTGATGTATAGGATGCCCATGCATTTCTAATTGGTAAGGAATTTCGGCATTGGTAGCCGCATTAAGCACTTTAAAATTTGCGGTATCTATTTTAGGATAACGAGCTAGTATTTTACGCCACGAAATTTCTACTATCTCATTTTTTCGAGGTAAATGCGAAGGATTTTCTACGGTTACCGTTACTAAAGGTTGCTGTGCGTAAGATAATGTTGAGCTAAGTGCTAAAATCAAGAATAAAAACCTCATGAAATGTATCTATTAAATTTATAATGTTTATTGGTCTAGTAAGTTTTCTTCCTCGGCGCTTTCTATTGAGGCGGGGCTAACGGCTAGCAGATATTTCTCTTCATCAAATTCGTTTTCGCTCTTGGCAATTACAATAGCGGCAATACCATTGCCTATCATGTTGGTAATTGCCCTAGCTTCACTCATAAATCTGTCTACTCCTAGTAAAATGGCAATATGTTCTACAGGCATAATCTTTAAAGCAGTTAATGTACTTGCCAACACAATAAAACCGCTGCCGGTTACGCCCGCAGCGCCTTTGCTGGTTACCATTAAAACTAGCATTACGGTAACTTGTTCTCCAAGTGTTAAATTTATACCGAAAACCTGTGTTAAAAAGATCACAGCCATAGCCAAATAAATGGCCGTACCATCTAGGTTAAAAGAATATCCTGTTGGGATAACCAAGCCCACTACCGATTTTTCGCAGCCAATATCTTCCATCTTTTTCATCATACTTGGCAATACCGACTCTGAAGATGAGGTACCCAACACAATTAAAATTTCTTGGCGAATGTACTTTAGGTACTTCCACAAACTAAATTTGTAATAGCGACAAATGGCATTTAAAATTACAAAAATGAAGAGAAAACAAGTGATGTACACAGCACCCATTAATTTGGCCATTGGCAAGAGCGTGTGCAAACCAAACTTACCAACGCTGTAAGCCATACCACCGAAAGCACCAAGCGGGGCCAAGCGCATGATTACTTTCATCATGTTAAACAGCACTTTGGCAATTTTATCAAAAGTAACCAATAGCGATTGCCCAGTTGAGCCCATTTTACTTAAACCGTAACCAAACAAAATTGCAAAAACCAGAATCTGTAAAATCTCGCCCTTAGAAAAAGCCTCGAAAATATTTCTAGGAAAAATATGCGCAATAAACTCTAACCAATTGATAGAACCCGCCTGTGATGTATACTGTGCTATCTTAGCTACATCGCCTTCTGGCACTTTTACACCTACGCCAGGCTTTAACACATTGGCAACCAACAATCCAATAGCAATAGCCACGGTAGTTACAATTTCGAAGTAAAGCAATGCCTTTCCGCCAACAATACCTACCTTTTTCATATCGCCCATGTGGGCAATGCCCAAAACAATGGTAAAGAAAATAATTGGTGCAATTAGCATACTAATCATATTGATAAAACTCTTGCTAATGAGCTCGGCATGAGGAGCAAACCCCGGGTAAAACACACCTACTAAAACTCCTAGCGAGATGGCAAAAAGCACTTGAAAAGTAAGGTTGGAAACTATTTTCTTCATTTTTGGTTTTGGTTTGAAGTTGGGAATATAGAAACAATTTTTAATTTTTTTTAATAATTAAATACCAATAGTATAAAAAAGATTAAACTTTGATAAAAAAGCACAAACAATTTTGTTTGTATATTCCTTCTATAAAAGCATCTTCTTCTGTTGAAGAAAGATCAACAATTCGTTGTTTAGATTAACAACGAATTTATCTAAGTTTGCATACATCAAAAAAATAATGGATAGGATTAAGTTTGTTTTATTAGGTTTGCTAAGCATTGGCATTATTGGTTACGCTTGTAAAAAAGAGCCTGTAAACCAAAAGCTTTTTGTAGAACGTTATTTAACCGGAACAGATTTTACCAGATGGCCTATCCAATCTTATGTAAGGCTGGAGCTTAAAAACGCAGATACGCTGCTTAAAGATTCCATTGATTTACCCGTTGATACAGCCATCTTTAATAGCAACCTAAAGTTTATAAAAGGAGTGGACACACTTGGCTTTACGATTGATGAAACGGGCGAAAACATTACTTTTACAACCCAACCAGACAGCACTTGGAAAATAGATTACCTGCGTACATCAACATTTAAACTGGTACACGAACGTAAAGAAAATGTAGGGACAGATGTGATGGTTTACAAAATTGAACAGGTTTTTAAAAAATAAACCTATTTCGCAATGCCTACAGAAGAAAATTGCAGATCGTACAAACGTTTGTAATAGCCATCTAGTTTTAACAATTGCTGGTGCGTTCCTTTCTCTTTAATTTCGCCTTTATCTAAAACAATAATTAGATCTGCTTTTTGTATGGTAGATAAACGGTGGGCAATTACAATAGAAGTTCTATCTTCCATCAATTTATCAATAGCATTTTGGATGATCAGCTCGGTTTCAGTATCTACAGATGAGGTAGCTTCATCTAAAACCAAGATAGCTGGCTTATAAACCAAAGCCCTAATGAAAGAAATCAGCTGTGCTTGCCCTGCCGAAAGTGTAGCCCCACGTTCCATTACGTTGTAATGATAGCCGCCCGGCAAACGCTCAATAAAACCATGTGCACCTACTTTTTTTGCGGCATCTACTACTTCATCAAAACTTATCTCAGGATTATTTAAGGTAATGTTATTAAAAATAGTATCCGAAAAAAGGAAAACATCTTGTAAAACGGTGGCTATATTTTTACGCAAATACGCCAGTTGGTAGTCTTTTATAGCAACACCATCTATAGCAATGCTCCCCTTTTGGATTTCGTAAAAGCGATTAAGTATATTGATGGTTGATGATTTTCCAGCTCCTGTAGCGCCAACCAAAGCAACGGTTTGGCCCGAGGCAACTTCAAATGAAATATCTTTCAGCACATATTTTGGCGCTGCTTCTTGGTCTTGGTCGTAACTAAACCAAACATGCTTAAAAGAAATATTTCCTGTCAGTTTTTGTGGCGCCAAGGTGCCTATATCTTCTGTTTGCTCTTGTGTATCTAGCACCTTAAACACACGCTCGGCACCAACCATTCCCATTTGTAGGGTATTAAATTTATCTGCCAGCTCGCGAATAGGCCTAAACAACATGTTAATAAACATGATGAAAGTAGTAATGATACCTGGCTCTATGGTAGGGTTGTTAAGGATGGTTTTAGATCCATACCAAATCAACAAGCCTAGAGACATGGCCGAAATCAGTTCTACTACAGGAAAGAAAATTGAATAATACCAATTAGAACGAATGTTGGCATCGCGATAGCGAACATTGATTTTTTCGAATTTTTTGTACTCTTGTTCTTCTCTCGCAAAATATTGTATAATGGCAATACCGCTGATATGCTCTTGCAAGAAAGTATTTAAGTTAGCAACTTCGACCCTTACTTCTTGAAAAGCTACTTTAATGGCCTTTTGGAAAATGCGGGTTGCAATAATTAACAAAGGCATGGGAACGAGCACTGCTAGGGTAAGCTTCCAGTCCATGTAAAACATAATGCTCGTTATTACAATTACTTGTAGCAAATCGCCAATCATGGCTATTAAACCTTCAGAAAAGATATCGGCAATGGTTTCCAAATCAGAAACTGTACGAGTAATGAGTTGCCCAATAGGTGTTTTATCGAAAAATTTAAGCCTTAATTTGGTAATATGATTAAATACATTGATCCGCAAATCTTTAATGGCCGATTGACCTAATTTATTGGTAAGTAAAGTGTGTGCATATTGGAAAGCTGTTTGGAAAACCAACAACACCAACATCAAGATAGTAATATTGACCAAGCCGGTATAATTGCCTTTTAAAATATGCTGATCTAGTGTAAAACCAACCAACATGGGGCGAACTGGAGCAATAGCCGCCAACAGAAGAGTTAACAAGACAGACCACACAAAGGTAGCTCGATAGGGCTTCACATAGGCCATTACCCGTTTCAGTAAGCTAAAATTAAATGCGTCTCCTGTTACTTTTGACATTTTCTCAGTTTTGAATGACTAAATTTTGAATGACTAAATGAGTAAATATTTACAAAGCGGTTAGCCCATCATTTCTTCATTTTCTCATTTTCTCAGCTTTGAATGACTAAATTTTGAATGACTAAATGAGTAAATATTTACGAAGCGGTTAGCACATCATTTTTTCATTTTCTCATTTTCTCATTTTAATATACGGATATTCTACCGCTACCAAATATAGCCCGCAGGCCGGTACCGATTGTCCGGCTTTACTTCTATTTTTGCTTAAAATAATTTCTTCTACAGCACCTACCTCAATATCGCCTTTGCCCACCATTACCAAAGTGCCCATAATTGCCCGCACCATGTTTCGCAAAAACCTGTCGGCTTTAATAGTAAAAACTAAGCTTTCGCCTTGCGTTTCGAATTTAGCAGAGCTGATTTTACAATTGTTGGTAAAAGTTTGCGTGTTAGATTTACTGAAGCAAGAAAAATCTCTATGCTTTAATAAAATTTGCGCAGCTTCATTCATTTTTTGCATATCTAAAGTTCCTTTATATAACCAAGAGCTTTCTAGTTTAAAAGGATTTTTTTTAAAATGCAGGTAATATTTATATTCCCTAGCGGTGGCATCAAAACGAGCGTGTGCGTCTGGTGCTACTTCAAAAATGGAAGCTATTGCAATGCTGTAAGGCAACATCGCATTTATTCCAGCTACTGCTTTTACAAGCTGTTGTTCGCTTACCGCTACCAAATCAAAATGAGCATAAAACTGGGTGGCGTGTACACCAGCATCAGTTCTACCGCAACCTAAAGATATTATTTCTTGCCTAAAATAAGTACTTAATGCTTTATCTAAACATTCTTGCACAGTAATGCCATTGGGCTGGGTTTGCCAACCATGAAAATCGGTGCCGTTATAGCTTAGTTCAACAAAATATCGCTTTGTTTCCAATGTTGCAAAAGTAAGGAACAGTTGTCAGTTTTCTGTTAACAGTTATCAGTTTTGTTTCATCGAGTGCTAAGGTATTAGCGAAGTGCCAAAGTTAAACCACAAAAGACACAAAACTATCACAAAAATAGCAGCCGTTTATTGTTGAAGCCCCCATTTGGAAATTTAGAACAACGATTAACAAATTAAACAGTTAGCCGATTAACCAAACAATAGGACAATTAAACAATTAACCTTAATTTTGTGCCATTATGATACAGAGAATTCAATCTATTTGGCTTTTACTAGCCGCAATTACCATTGTATGCTTGTTAATAGTGCCTACCATTGGCGTAGCTGCCAACAATGGATACTATACATTAAATGGTTTCGGACTACAATTAGAGGGAGCAAAAGAGCAAGTTAAAAACATTCCACTTTTGGTAAGCATTATTTTAGCTGGGCTAATTAGTTTCATTAATATCTTTAACTTTAGAAACAGGAAGTTGCAGATCCGCATTGCTTCGTTAAATATCTTTTTAATCTTGGCTTTATCATTTTGGTTATCTCGAATTATCAATGGTATCCAGGGTATAAAAACACTTGATATTGAACCCGGATTACTGTTGCCCTTAGTGGCTATTATTTTTACTTTATTGGCCATTAGGGGAATTAAGCAAGATGAAAAGCTAATTCGTTCTGCCGACAGATTACGATAAAACATTGAAGTTGTAAGATTTAATTGACTGTTTACTAGATTTTTACTACTTTTAACCGTAACTTCTCAACTCTAACTTCACTTTTATGAAAAAACTTTTACTGTCTTTACTACTTGTTATTGGGATAGCTGCTACTGGATTTGGGCAGATATTTTCGCAGAATTTCACGAGCTCTTCGACTTTAGCAAGCTATATAAGCGCTACTCCTAACAATGGACAATTTAATAACATAGGCACATCCAACGCAAATTCTACTGTAAGCATTGTGAGTGACGCATTACAATTTACACATATTAACTCTACTGCTGGCACTGCCTCTTTTTCGAGAACAACTGATTTTAGCGGACCTCCTACTTTTTTAGCTATTAAGTTTAGACTATCTGTATCTGGTACTTCGGTTGCACAACAAACCGTAGCGAGTTTTGCTACAGGATCAGGCTTTGGAACAGGAAATGGTGTTGAAAGTAATAGCTCAATACATAGTCGATTTGGCGTAAACCTTACGGCTACTGATGGAACTTTTGCTTTACGAGACCTTACTACAGCATTAAATAGCGTAAATTTAGTAGGACCTCAGGATATTTCTTTTTTTGTGAATAATACAGGTGGATCAAAAATGTATATAGCACCAGACGGGTCAAGTGATGCGATTGCTGACGATACTTGGGAACTATGGGCTGGCACAAACAAACTTTTTGATGGTAGAGCTTCT
Source organism: Pedobacter sp. SL55 (assembly GCF_026625705.1). Classification (NCBI taxonomy): domain Bacteria; kingdom Pseudomonadati; phylum Bacteroidota; class Sphingobacteriia; order Sphingobacteriales; family Sphingobacteriaceae; genus Pedobacter; species Pedobacter sp. SL55. The sequence continues at coordinate 433,833 of NZ_CP113059.1, forward strand.
GAAACACCTGCGCAAACGCTAACAGATATGAAATTTGTTGTAAGCTGGACTACCGCTAATAATGGAGTAAGTATAAATGTTACAAACATTGTTATCAACGACCAAACAACCGCTCTCCCTGTTGAACTTACCACCTTCACAGCCAAAGCCAACCTGCAAAACGTAGATTTAGCTTGGGCTACAGCATCAGAAAGAAACAATTCTCATTTTGAGATTTTACGCTCTGGCGATGGTAAAACTTTCACTAAAATTGGGCAAGTGAAAGGTACTGGCACAACTGATATTGCCCAAAATTATGCTTTTATTGATAAAGATGCTTTGCCAGGCGTAAACTACTACCAACTTAATCAAATAGACTACAACGGCAACCCAACACTTTCTAAAATTGAGGCGGTAAAATCTAACGTAGCAGCTACAAACTTTAAAGTGGTAGCCAATAAACAAGACGGGAACATTAAGCTTACCATATTTGCTGCTAATGAAGGCAAAGCAACTTTGAAAATTTACGATTTGAATGGACGTAAAATTACAGAGCAAGAATTAAGTTTAAGTAAAGGCTATGCTAACCTATCAGTGCCTATTAGTGGCGCAAGTGGTTTACACATTGCATCATTAACTACCGCTACAGAAACAATTACGCAAAAATTTATTCAGTAATTTTTAGCGACACTTACGAAGTTTTATAAACTTCGTAAGTATTTATAACCAAAGCCAGTTCTTTTCTAGAGCTGGCTTTTTTATTTGTACGCTTTGTGGTCATCTTTTTTTGACCGTACAAGGTTTTGTAAGCGGCACTTAAATTATTTGGTTTCTAGCTTTGTCGAGCTTCTTTAAATTATAGCATAGGTTTTATTAATTGCCCCGATTAAACGGATCCCGGCTTTATCCTATCGTGTGAACACATCTCATTGCTTCCACCTTGAATCCACCTCCAAAAGGGACACATTTTGCTTAGGCGTTTTGCATATCCCCCTCTTCGAGCTATCGTGTGGACACAAGTCCGAGGGTTTGTCGTCATTCCCGCGTAGGCAGGAATCTTAAAGCGATTAAAGCTTATGTCCCTTGCATTAGGATTCCCGTTTTCACGGGAATGACGCATGATTCAAAGGAAAGAGCAAAAGATGTGTCCACACGATAGCCTCTTCGAGGGGGCTTACTAATATTTGTAGCCACACGATAGAAAGAAGAGCCAGAACAGGAGAACTTTCGCAAGTAGTAAGCACTAAAATACGCTCCTAAAACCCATTTCAAAGCTAACACCAAGTGCATTGATATTTAACTTTCTTATTTCCAATTTATTAAACAAAAAACTATTTACTTAACTATCAATAAAATACCAATTATTAACCGTACCTTTGCGCCTTAATAAAAAATGTTATAATGATAAACCCATTTAGTAAATTGGGGATAAGTGATGACGTTGTTAATGCCGTAAAAGAGCTAGGATTCGAAAATCCTACGCCTATTCAGGAGCAATCTATTCCTGTACTGTTAGAAGGTAGTAACGACTTTGTTGGTTTGGCCCAAACAGGAACAGGAAAAACAGCCGCATTTGGTTTGCCGCTGTTAGAATTAATAGACTTTAAGAGCAATAAGCCGCAGGCACTAATTTTGTGCCCTACGCGTGAGCTATGTCTGCAGATTGCAAACGACATCAAAAATTTCTCTAAAAACACGCAGAATGCACATGTAGTTGCCGTTTACGGTGGCGCTAACATTATGCAACAACTACGCGAAATACGCAATGGCGTACAAATTGTAGTGGCCACGCCCGGCCGTATGTTAGATATTATTGGCCGTAAAGCCATTGATTTTTCTAACGTTAAATATGTAGTATTGGATGAAGCCGATGAAATGTTAAACATGGGCTTCCAAGAAGACATCAACGACATTTTATCGACAACACCAGACGATAAAAAAACATGGTTATTCTCTGCTACTATGCCTCCAGAGGTACGTCGCATTGCTAAAAACTACATGGAAAACCCTGTAGAATTAACTATGGGCACAAAAAACACAGGTAACGTTAACATTGAACATGAGTACTACATTGTAAAAGCTCGTGATAAATATGCTGCCCTAAAACGTATTGTAGATTATAACCCAGATATTTTTGGCGTTGTTTTCTGTAAGACGAAAATGGATACGCAAGATGTTGCCGAACGCTTAATTAAAGATGGTTACAATGCTGATGCCTTACACGGAGATTTATCTCAACAACAACGTGATAAGGTAATGCAACGTTTCCGCGACCGTAACATGCAGCTATTAATTGCTACCGATGTTGCTGCTCGTGGTATCGACGTTAACAACGTAACTCACGTAGTTAACTACGCCTTGCCTGATGAAATTGAAAGTTACACCCACCGCTCTGGCCGTACTGGTCGTGCGGGTAAAACTGGTGTTTCTATCTGTATCATCAACGCTAAAGAAACTGGCAAAATACGCCAGATTGAAAGAATTATTGGCAAGCAATTTACAAAGGCAGAATTACCTACAGGATTTGATGTTTGCGAAAAACAATTGTTCGGCTTAATTCATCGTGTACACAACGTAGAGGTTAACGAAGAGCAGATAAACAAATACATGTCGAGAATTAACGACGAATTTGCTGATTTAAGCAAAGAAGACGTTATCAAAAAATTTGCTTCGCTAGAGTTTAACCGTTTCTTAGAGTATTATCAAAATGCACCAGACCTTAACTTAAGCGCCGACGATCGTTTTGATAGAGGTGAGCGTGGAGAACGTGGAGAGCGTGGCGACAGAAGAGAACGTGGAGAGCGTGGAGAACGTGGTGGTAGAGGTGCCGAAGCTGGTTATGCTCGTTTGTTTATCAACGTTGGTTCGGTAGATGATTTTACCAGAGGCGATTTATTGAGCTTTGTTTGTAACCATGGTCGCATTAGTGGCAAAGCAGTTGGCAAAATAGACTTGAAAGGTGTTTTTTCTTTCGTTGAAGTTGAAAGCGCAACCGCTGAAACCTTAATGGCTAACTTTAAAGACGTACAATATAACGGCAGAGAGGTTAGAATTGAAGTAAGTGGCGATGCTCCTCGTAGCAGTCGTGGCGGAGACCGTGGAGACCGCGGTGGTCGTGGCGGATTTGGTGGAGAGAGAAGAGGCGGTGGCGAGCGTCGTGGTGGTTACGGTGGCGACAGAAGAGGCGGCGAGCGTTCTGGTAGCGGAAGAAGAGATAGAGGAGAACGTAGCGAACGTTCTGGCGGCGGAAACAGCGAGGGCGGTTTCAGAGATTTCTCTGGCCGTAGCCGAGAAGAAAGAAGCGCAGGTAGCGGAAGACGTGAAGGCGGAGAGCGTTCTAGACGTAGGTCTTAGTATTCAGTATATAAAACAAAAAGTCCCGTTAGTTTAACGGGACTTTTTGTTTTATAGGCAATTCGGTTAAAACATTTCGTCATCCCGAATTTATTTCGGGATCGTAATGCAATAGCAAGATAAGAATCCAAATTTCTTATATCTTCTTTAGGATTCCCGCCTACGCGGGAATGACGCAAAGAATTATTAAACTACTGAACCGGCCGAGCTTTTATTTCACTTGCTTTTAAATAAACCTTTGCTCCTTTTTTGTTAACTTAGTATTTACGGTTTTTACCGTCAATATAAACATTTGAGCCATCTGGCGCCATCTTGCCTTTGTAGGTTTGGTCAGCAACTTTAGCACCACCTTTCACAGCCACTTCGGCAGTTTTATTGCCTACTGCTGTTGCGCCCTTTTCTACAGCCTTACCTGTTTTTTGAATGGCTTTTCCTACTTCTGTTTTTTTCTCTTGTGCATTTACACTAATTGAAAACAAGGTAACTACCACTGCTGCAGCAAAACCTAATAAATATCTCTTTTTCATTTCATTAAAGTTTATAATGAGTAGAGAACAAATAAGAAAGCGTTTGGTTTGGAACGTTGAAGGTAGAGATTTAGCTCAACTTATCAGTTAGCAATTTCATCTCTACATGAGGAGATTTCCTTTCGTATAAGATTTGGTAAACGGCCTCGCTAATTGGCATATCTACCTTGTATTTCTCATTAATTAGGTGCATAGAGTTTGCTGCATAGTAACCTTCGGCAATCATATTCATTTCTAACTGTGCAGATTTTACAGTATAGCCCTTTCCTATCATGTTACCGAAAGTTCTATTTCTGCTAAATTGCGAATAGGCGGTAACCATTAAATCGCCCAGATAGGCAGATTCTTTAATATCTCTTGCTATTGGATGTACTACACCAACAAACCTTTCAATTTCGCGGATGGCATTTGAAATGAGTACAGCCTGAAAATTATCGCCATAGCCAACGGCATGGCAAATTCCACTAGCCACCGCATAAATGTTTTTCAATACCGCAGCATACTCGGTGCCAAAAATATCATCAGAAATATTAGTTTTGATGTATCGAGTATTCAAATATCCAGCAAATGTAGCTGCTACATTTACATCCGTACAGGCAATGGTTAGATAAGAAAGCTTCTCTAAAGCCACTTCTTCTGCGTGGCAAGGCCCGCTAATTACCAAAATATCTTCATAAGGCAATTCGTATTTCTCATGTAAAAAATCGCCAATAATCAAATTGTCTTCTGGTACAATTCCTTTAATTGCCGAAATTACCTTTTTGCCTTTTAATTGTGCTGGCGTAATATCTTTAAGCGTATCTTTCAGAAATGCAGCTGGCACGTTCAGTATCACGCAGTCGGCTTCGGAAATGACCTGAGCAATGTCTGAAGAAACATTTTCTGATTTTAGTTTTATCTCAACCGCACTTAAATAACTCGGATTGTGTTTGTAATTTCTGATATGAGCAATAGCTTCTTCATTCCGCATCCACCAAAAAATTTCTTTATCTCTTTCGTTATCGGAAAGCATTTTGATGATGGCGGTTGCCCAACTTCCACCACCAATCATGGCTATTTTAGGTAAACTCATGTTTATTATTATTTAGGCTAGTTATCTTTCTTAAACAAGGGATAAAAACAAAAGGTTTAAAAAAATGCGATGTGCACTTCTTTAAACCTTTGCAAAAATAATTAAATATTATGATTTGTGATGCTTACTTTTTATCTCCAGAAGTAAACAGCTTATCCTTAGTAGTTTTTTCTACTTTCAGGCCATCTTTAAGTTTATTTTGGATAGCAGAATAAGGTCCAGATACAATTTCTTGCCCCGCTTTAAGACCTGTTTTAACAATAATAAACTGATCGTTTTGAATACCGGTGGTTACTTCTGCTTTTTTAACCGTAGAAGCCTTAGCATCAAACAGATAAACGTACTGTTTTACCTGTTTATCACTAAGTTTACTTTTTTGCTTTTCCGCATCATCTTGCGAAGTTCCCTTGTCAGCATCAGATTTGGCATCCGTAAAAACAGCCTGTATGGGCACTGCCATTCCTTTTACCGTTTCACTTTCAATATCAACCGTTGCCGAAAGCCCTGGCCTAAACGGCGATGGCAAATCTTTTGCACCACCTTTTACCGAGTTATATGATTCTGCCAATAGTCTTACTTTTACAGAGAAGTTGGTTACTTGATCTACCGAAGTGGTGGCAGTACCTACTGCGGTAGACGAACTAGCAATTTCAGTTACCAAGCCTCTAAATTTTTTGCCGGCAAAGGCATCTACTTCTACGGTAGCGCTATCGCCTAAGCTCACTCGGTTAATGTCATTCTCGTTTACATCTACATTTACCTCCATGCTGGTTAAGTTAGAAATACGCATAATCTCTGTACCTGCCATTTGCGAAGTACCCAAAATACGATCGCCAAGCTCAATTGAAAGCTTAGAAACTACACCATCAACCGGAGCATAAATAGTGGTTCTTGCTAAGTTCGCACCTGCTTCTTTCACGCTTGCACCAGTTTGCTCTAAGTTAAACTTAGCACCAGTTACACCTTCTTTTGCACTGGCCAAGGTAGATTTTGCAGTCAAGTAAGTTGCTTTAGCATTATCAAACTCTGCTGCCGATATTACTTTTTTATTGTATAACTCTACATTACGTTTATAGGTTGCTTCTGCATTTACGAAGTTGGCTTCTGCTTGTACCAATTGCTGTTGAGCCGAAGCTACACTTGCTTTTTGGGCATTATAAGAAGCAACTGTACGCTCGTAGCTAGATTGTAAAATATCCGGACGTACTTTACACAGCAACTGCCCTTTCTTTACCACATCTCCTTCTTTTACCAAAAGTTCAGTTACCTCACCAGAAACTTCGGAGCTTAGTTTAACTTCTGTTTCTGGCTGTATTTTACCACTTGCAGTTACCGTTTCTATTACTGTTTTATCTCCTACTTTTTCTACTGTCACTTTTTCCGCATTCTCCTTACCAATTACACCTGTAACTTTTAAGATAACGATTAGCAGTATCACAGCTACTGCTCCTATTAAAATGTGTTTTAACTTCATAATTATTTAATATGTTTATCCTTAATAAGGCAGGACAAGTTGTGGTTTATTCTTTAATGTTTAATATTTAAAATACAATTTGTTTACCTAAATAATAATCTATTACTTTTGATTTGAACAACAGATCATATTTAGCCTGTATCATATCAATTTCGGCTTTGTTTCTATTTGTTTGCGCAGTACTAAACTCTACCGAGTTAGCTAAGCCTACGTTATAGCGTTGCTCAATCACAAAAAATGCATCTTTCTGCGCAGCAAAAGCATTTGTTGTAGATTGGTATCTACTTTCTGCAGCCCTTAAATCGGCAACTGCCTGAAAAATAACTTTGTTAAGATTATTTTTTGACAACTGCTCATTAACCTGTGCATTTTGATAATTGATTTTTGCTCTTCTCACATTTGAACGAGCTTGAAAACCATTAAAAACTGGAATAGAGAGGCTAAATCCAATAAACTGGTTAAAGTTGTCTTGTATTTGGTCGTAAAACGTTCGGCCCGTAAGCGCCGAAAAGCGACTAGAATAGTTAGAGCCTAAACCACCACCAAATGACAGGCGAGGAAAGTAAGTAGCACGAGCAACATTGATACTCCTTTGTGCTGCTTGCGACCTTAATGATGCCAGCTTAATATCTGGAAAGGCATTCAAAGCAGCAGCCACCACCTCTGGCGCACTTTCGCTATTCTTTGCGATAGTTATTGCGTCTATTACTGGAGCCTGTGCCTCAAATTTATTATCAGATGGCAATTCCATTAGCTGATTTAATGTTAAGTAAGATATTGCCAAATTATTTTGGGCATTGGTTACATCCAATTCGGAAATAGCAACCTGCGATTTAGCTTGAGAAACGTCTGCCAAAGTCTTATTGCCCACGTCCAACAACTGTTGCTGTTGGTTTAACGTTTGCTTTGCCACCACCAACTGCGCTTCTGCAGCTTTCAACAGATCTTTATTAAATAAAATTTGCATGTAAGAAGTAACTACTTGCAATATCAAGTCGTTTTTAATCTTCTCCACGTTAGCAATATCTGCAGCTAACAACAACTTGTTTTGTTTAATCTGGTTAATTTTTTGCCCTCCTGCAAACAGATCTACGCTTCCATTAAGACTTCCACTAACGCCATCAAACCTTTGGCTAATAAATTGATTGGTAGAGGGATCTATACTTCTACCGAAATTCCTACTAGCATTTGCATTACCGCTTATTGTAGGCAGTAAAGCATACTTAGATTGACTGTAAGTTTCGTCGGCGAGTGCTGCGCTAAACTGCGCCTGCTTAACCTGTAGGTTATTACTTAGCGTCTTATCTATCGCTTGCTGAATAGTAATTACTTCTTGGGCCGAGGCAGTAAAACCTGCTACGGACAGGGCAAACGCCGCAAACAAAAAGTTTATTTTGGAAGATTGTCTCATAAATTTAGTTCACAATTATAAATAAACAGCAAGTGGTTTTCTGTAAATTTTAAAGTACACACCTTAAATATTACTTTTACAACATGTACACCGTTAGGCCACCTTTTTTTCTTAAATGGTTTTACCCCAATTTAATTTGGAATAGAGAGCGTAAAGATACCAAAGAAAAAATCGTTTACCTTACCTTTGACGATGGACCAATACCAAATGTTACAGACTTTGTACTAAATACCTTAAATAGCTTTGGCGTTAAAGCTACTTTTTTTTGTATTGGCGATAACATACAAAAGCATCCGCAAGTATTTGAACGCATTAAAAACGAAGGCCACGCCATTGGAAACCACACTTACAACCACCTCAAAGGCTGGAAAACTGATGATAACACCTACGTAAATAATTTTTGGAAATGCCAAGAATTAACCGGAACCAATTTGTTTCGCCCACCGTACGGAAGGATTAAGAAAAGCCAAATAAGGCAATTGGTTACGAGTTATGAGTTACGAGTTGCAAGCTCGCAACCCACAACCAGCAACTCAAAACTCAAGATTGTAATGTGGGATGTACTAAGTGGCGATTTCGACCTTAAATTATCTCCAGAAAAATGTTATCAGAACGTGATTAAGAATACAAGAAACGGCTCCATCATTGTATTTCACGATAGTTTAAAAGCTTGGGATCGGCTAGCGTATGCTTTACCAAGAGCTATTGAATTTCTGTTGAAAGAAGGTTATGGATTTAAAACCTTGTAGCAGATTACATCATAAAGACTTAGCTTACAGACGTTCTTCTGATGACCTTTAAAGATGACTATAAATAATTTAAGTTTAAATTGTGGATTTAGCACTTTTTTCTCATCCTTAACATTAAAATCACAAACAACCATTATTTTAGCTTTTTAATCAAACTTAATTATGAAATTATTTCAATCTATTTTATTGCTCTCTAATGTCCTACTTACATTTTCAGTAAGTGCTCAAGAAAAAGAATTTACCGTTAGCAGCAAAAGAAACGACGATAAAAGCGTTACACTTACCGCAGAAAAAAGTTACCAGGCACCTATACCGTTGTTTTAAACTTCAGAGAATTGTCTAACACCAGCAGCGCAGGCGAACCAGCTTACAAAGTAAAACACAGTGGCGACAACTTTCTCACGCTAACACCCGACAATAAAAACCAGGGAATTAGCTATTCTTACAGCTACAGCTTTATTCGGGGCGAATTGAACCCTAAATTTAATCCACTTTTTGTATATGCACTGCCTTATGGCAACGGGAAAAAAACCAGAGCAATAGAATCTAGCTTTTTAAGAGCAACTTACTTTGGTGCTACTGCTCCAGCCGATTGGAAAGCTTATCGGTTCTATACAGAAGAAGCCGACACCGTAACCGCTATAAGAAAAGGGATTGTAGTTAGCGTATCTGATGTTTATGACCAAGACACCAAAGATGTAAAATACACCAGCAAAGTAAATACGGTAATTGTAGAGCATGCCGATGGCACCCTAGCAAATTACAAAGGTTTTAAGAAAGGCATTTTCGTAAAAGAAGGGCAAACTGTATTTCCTGGCACGCCACTGGGAATGAACGACATTACAAACGAGCGCTATGGCATTTCGTTAATGATTACTTATTTAAAATCTGCAAATTTCGGCGGCAATAAAAACACAGTTTCTAAAGACAGTGAAAGTCTTTATGGCTTCATTACTCCCTATTTTTCTACCATAGAAAACTCGAATGGAATTTTAACCAGTCAAAAATATTACAGTTCTGCAATTACACCAGAAATCATCCAAAAAGAGATGACAAAAAAGGAATTAAAAAATCTGGCGAAGAAGTAAAACGATTTGCTTTAACCATATTTACAAATACCAACTGTTTATCATTTGTAAATTTCAATTGTTCGCCCTATTTTAACACTATAAAGTCCAAGATAATCGCCCGTTTAAATTGTATTTAAAGGTTGATTTTTGTATTTTTGTTTGGATTAAAAATTGAACTATTTTAATCATAAACAAACACAAATTTAATACACAAAATATTGTTCCTTTTTGCCAAAAAGCGAGCTCTCAATTGTTCATTAGCTTTTAGCAAAAAAACAACCCATCTAAGATGAGCATTTACAACGATTATATCCAAGAAATCGAAGACAGAAAAGCACAAGGTCTTCATCCAAAACCTATTGATAGCGCTGAATTAACAAGCGAAATCATCGAGCAAATTAAAAGCGTTAACAACATCAACAGAGCAGATGCTGTTAATTTTTTTATATACAACACTTTGCCAGGAACTACGGCAGCGGCTGGCGTTAAGGCAGAGTTCTTAAAAGAAATTATTTCGGGTCAAGCTGTAGTTGCAGAAATTACACCAGACTTTGCTTTCGAGTTATTGTCGCACATGAAAGGCGGCCCATCTATTAAAGTTTTATTAGACATCGCATTAGCGGATAATGGAGATAAAGCTCACAAAGCAGCAGATGTACTTAAAACACAAGTTTTCTTGTACGATGCTGATACTGATCGATTGAAGGAAGCTTACAACAACGGTAATGAAATCGCTAAAGAAATTTTAGAAAGTTATGCTAAAGCTGAGTTCTTTACCAAACTTCCTGAAGTGCCAGAAGAAATTAAAGTAGTAACTTTTATTGCGGGCATTGGCGATATTTCTACAGATTTGTTATCTCCAGGCAACCAAGCGCATTCGCGTTCAGATCGTGAACTGCACGGTAAGTGCATGATTACTCCAGAGGCACAAGCACAAATTAAAGCGTTACAAGCACAACATCCAGATAAAAGCGTAATGCTAGTGGCCGAAAAAGGCACCATGGGCGTGGGCTCTTCGCGTATGTCGGGGGTAAATAACGTAGCGCTTTGGACAGGCAAGCAAGCTTCGCCTTATGTTCCTTTCGTAAACATCGCTCCTATTGTTGGCGGTACTAATGGTATTTCTCCAATCTTCTTAACTACAGTAGATGTAACTGGCGGTATCGGTATCGACCTTAAAAACTGGGTGAAGAAAACAGATGAAAACGGGAATGTGGTTCGTAACGAAAACGACGAGCCAATTTTAGAAGAAGTTTATTCAGTTGCTACAGGAACGGTGCTTACCATTAACACCAAAACAAAAAAATTATACAACGGAGATCAGGAGTTAATTGATATTTCTAAAGCATTAACACCGCAAAAAATGGAATTTATCAAAGCAGGTGGCTCTTATGCTATCGTGTTTGGTAAAAAAATCCAAACTTTTGCCGCTAGAACTTTAGGTATCGACGCTCCAGTAGTATTTGCTCCAGCTAAAGAAGTGTCTATCGAAGGGCAAGGTTTAACTGCTGTTGAAAAGATATTCAATAAAAATGCTGTAGGCGTAGCGCAAGGTAAAGTTTTACATGCAGGATCTGATGTTCGTGTAGAGGTAAACATTGTAGGCTCACAAGATACTACAGGTTTAATGACGGCTCAAGAATTAGAGGCAATGGCCGCTACAGTGATTTCTCCAATTGTTGACGGTGCTTATCAATCAGGTTGTCATACCGCATCGGTTTGGGATAAAAAAGCACAGGCCAACATCCCAAAATTGATGAAGTTCATGAACGAGTTTGGCGTGATTACCGCCCGCGACCCTAAAGGCGAATATCATGCGATGACAGATGTAATTCACAAAGTACTGAATGACATTACCGTTGATGAATGGGCAATCATTATTGGTGGCGACTCACATACCCGTATGTCTAAAGGTGTGGCTTTCGGTGCAGATTCTGGAACTGTGGCCTTAGCCTTGGCAACTGGTGAGGCTTCTATGCCAATTCCAGAGTCGGTAAAAGTTACTTTTAAAGGTGCAATGAAAGAACACATGGATTTCCGTGACGTGGTTCATGCTACACAACTGCAAATGTTGCAACAATTTGATGGAGAAAACGTTTTCCAAGGCCGTATCATCGAGGTACATATTGGTACGTTATTAGCAGATCAAGCCTTTACTTTTACAGATTGGACTGCCGAGATGAAAGCTAAAGCTTCAATCTGTATTTCTCAAGATGATACCTTAATCGAATCTTTAGAAATTGCGAAACACCGTATTCAGATTATGATTGACAAGGGAATGGACAACCATAATCAAGTGCTTCAAGGTTTGATTAACAAAGCAAACAAACGTATCGAGGAAATTAAAACGGGTATTAAGCCTGCATTAATGCCAGATGATAATGCTAAGTATTATGCCGAAGTTGAGATTGATTTAGATCTCATCAACGAACCGATGATTGCCGATCCAGATGTAAACAATGCTGACGTTTCGAAACGCTACACTCACGACACCATCAGAGATTTAACTTACTATGGTGGCGATAAAAAAGTAGACCTTGGTTTCGTAGGTTCTTGCATGGTGCATAAAGACGATTTAAAAATTGTTTCGCAAATGCTTAAAAATGTAGAAACGCAAACTGGAAAAGTAGAGTTTAAAGCTCCTTTAGTAGTCGCCGCTCCAACTTACAACATTATTGATGAACTGAAAGCTGAAGGCGATTGGGATTACCTACAAAAATATTCGGGATTTGAGTTTAGTGATGCTTTGCCTAAGAGTACAGCACGTACTGAATACGAAAACATTATGTATTTAGAGCGTCCAGGTTGTAATTTATGTATGGGAAACCAAGAAAAAGCGGCCAAAGGAGATACGGTAATGGCCACCTCAACTCGTTTGTTCCAAGGTCGTGTGGTAGAAGACAGAGACGGAAAAAAAGGAGAATCTTTATTGGCATCTACACCAGTGGTAGTGCTGTCTGCTATCTTGGGTCGTATTCCAAATATCGATGAATATAAAGCAGCAGTAGAAGGTATTAACTTAACCAAGTTTACTCCTATCTCAACAAAACAATAGCTGGAACACTTTTTAAATATATGGAGGCCATTCCACTTTATTGGAATGGCCTCTTTTTTTACTCTTATAATTTAATTCCAATAACTTTGAAATAAGTTTCGTAGAAGTGTCATATAATTACCAAGCAATATTCAATTAAATCTTTATTCAAATAAAAGTCAACAGCAAAAAAAAATCAATTTATAAATTGACTAAAAAATAAAAATATAAACTTATAAGTTGACTTATATTAAAAAAAGTTAACCTTTAAATTGATTTATTTATATATTTGTAAAGGTATAGATTGATTTTAAAGATGAAAAAAGAACTGCAAATCACACAATTGAGCAAAAAGTTGGAAGACTATAAAGTGCTGCAACAATCTACACGCCCTATTAATGGTTGGATAAAAGCGATTCGTACTACATTAGGTATGTCTTTAGAGCAGTTAGCAAATCGCCTACAAGTAAGCAAACAAAACATACAAAGTATGGAAAAACGAGAACAAGAAATGGCCATAACCCTCAAATCTTTACAAGAGGTAGCGCAAGCAATGGACATGCAATTAGTATATGCCTTAGTTCCGAAAGACGACTCACTAACAGCATTAATAGAACGTAAAGCCTATGAATTGGCTTTAAATATTGTTGAGCGAACTTCGCAAAATATGGCTTTAGAAAATCAGCAAGTAAATGAAGCACAGGCTATATATGCTGTAAAAAAACGTAAACAAGCCATTATTCAAGAAATGCCTAAAGCATTATGGGATTAAACCTACAATACGAATACGGACAAACAGAGCTAGAACAAGAAGAGGTAGAAGATCTAAAAATATCATCCATCTCCACGAAGTTTGAATTAGATGAATTTGAGCAACAGAATATTGAAGAAGCTATGCTTTGGATTATGAATAAAAAATGGAAAGTGGAAAAGATATTTTCTGAAGCCTTTATTAAAGAGGTACATGCACGCATGTATAGCAATGTGTGGAAATGGGCTGGGAAATTTCGAAAAACAGAGAAGAATATTGGAGTAGCTCATTATAAAATAAGTCTAGATCTAAAACACCTTCTAGACGACGCTATTTTCTGGATAAAACAGCAGAGCTATCCAGCAGATGAAATTGCCATACGTTTCAAACACCGACTAGTTTCCATCCATTGTTTTGCTAATGGAAACGGACGACATAGCCGGATAATGGCTGATATCATAGTTGAAAAATTATTTGGTTTAAAACCTTTTACCTGGGGTAAAAACAGCACTGAGAACAATGCAGAAACCAGAGACACATACATTAAAGCAGTAAAGACTGCCGACAATTACGACATAGCCCCACTAATTAAATTTGCTAGAAGTTAACTAATTTAGCTAAAAACAGGCAAACAAGCCATCCAGAGCTTTACTGCATGTTTTCTCACTACCAACTGCATAGAATGTTTTTAAATAAGATAAATTGACAAAACACAAAAACAAGTCTGTTAAAAATTGTTTAATTTAGATAACATCGTTAATAAGAATAATTTTAATCTATAAAACATGGCTTTTGATATAGAAATGATTAAAAAGGTATATGCTACTTTTGGCGAACGCGTAGATGCAGCTCGTGAACTAGTTGGCAGACCTTTAACACTTTCAGAAAAGATTTTATACGCACACCTTTGGGATGGAAAATCTAACAAAGCATTTACCCGCGGGGTAGATTATGTAGATTTTGCACCAGATAGAGTAGCAATGCAAGATGCAACGGCACAAATGGCTTTATTGCAATTTATGCAAGCTGGCCGGCCAAAAGTTGCAGTACCTTCTTCTGTACATTGCGATCACCTAATCACAGCTAAACTAGGCGCAGAAATTGATTTGCCTCACGCTAAAACAGAGAGTGCCGAAGTTTTCGATTTCCTTTCTTCAGTTTCTAACAAATACGGAATCGGCTTCTGGAAACCGGGCGCAGGTATCATCCACCAAGTAATTTTAGAAAACTATGCTTTTCCTGGCGGGATGATGATAGGCACTGACAGTCATACCGTAAATGCGGGAGGTTTAGGCATGTTAGCCATTGGTGTTGGCGGCGCCGATGCTTGCGACGTAATGGCCGGTTTGCCTTGGGAACTTAAATTCCCGAAATTGATTGGCGTAAAGTTAACTGGAAAGTTAAACGGATGGACTTCGGCTAAAGATGTAATTTTAAAAGTTGCTGGTATCTTAACCGTAAAAGGTGGTACTGGTGCTATTGTCGAATATTTTGGCGATGGAGCCATCAACCTAAGCTGTACAGGCAAAGGCACCATTTGTAACATGGGTGCAGAAATTGGTGCAACCACTTCTACATTCGGCTACGATGAGAGCATGGAACGTTATTTACGTGCCACCAACCGTGCCGATGTAGCAGATGCAGCCAATGCTGTGAAAGAACATTTAACTGGTGATGCCGAAGTTTATGCACAACCAGAAAAATATTTCGATCAATTAATAGAGATCAACTTAGATGAATTAGAGCCTTACTTGAACGGTCCTTTTACTCCTGATTTGGCTACGCCTATTTCACAAATGAAAGAAGTGGCTGCTGCTAACGGATGGCCAACTAAAGTAGAATGGGGTTTAATTGGTTCTTGTACCAACTCATCTTACGAAGATTTGTCTCGTGCTGCTTCGGTGGCAAAACAAGCAATTGATAAAGGTTTAGGCAAAAAAGCTGAATTTGGAATTAACCCAGGTTCTGAGCAAGTGCGTTACACCGCCGATCGTGACGGTTTGTTGGGTACTTTCAAAGATTTAGATGCAACTATATTCACTAATGCTTGCGGACCATGTATCGGTATGTGGGATAGAACTGGAGCTGAAAAGGCCGAAAAAAACACCATAGTTCACTCGTTTAACCGAAACTTCGCTAAACGTGCAGATGGTAATCCGAACACTTACGCATTTGTAACTTCTCCAGAAATTGTAGCTGCAATTGCTATTGCTGGCGATTTAGGTTTTAATCCACTTACAGACACGTTAACTAACGATAAAGGCGAGCAAGTAAAATTAGACGAACCAACAGGTTGGGAACTACCAGAAAAAGGTTATGCGGTAGAAGATGCGGGCTACCAAGCTCCGGCAGAAGATGGTTCTAATGTTGAAGTTGTTGTTTCTCCTACTTCGCACCGTTTGCAGCTACTAGATCCTTTCGCACCTTGGGAAGGCACAGACCTTAAAGGGCTGAAGCTGCTTATCAAAGCTAAAGGTAAATGTACTACCGACCATATTTCTATGGCAGGTCCGTGGTTAAAATTCCGCGGCCATTTAGATAACATTTCTAACAATATGCTAATTGGTGCGGTAAATTATTTTAACGATAGTACAGACAGTATTAAAAACCAACTAACTGGCGAGTACGGACCTGTTCCTGCTACGCAACGTGCTTATAAAGCAGAAGGTATTGGTTCTATTGTAGTGGGCGATGAAAACTATGGCGAAGGCTCGTCTCGAGAGCACGCTGCTATGGAGCCTCGTCATTTAGGTGTGCGTGCCGTGTTGGTAAAATCTTTTGCCCGTATTCACGAAACCAACTTGAAAAAACAAGGGATGTTAGGTTTAACTTTTGCCGACAAAGAAGATTATAACAAAATCCAAGAAGACGATACCGTCGATATCTTAGGCTTAACCGAATTTGCTCCTAACAAGCCATTAACTTTGGTTTTGCATCATGCAGATGGTTCTACGGAAACTTTTGAAGTAAACCATAGCTACAACGAACAACAAATTGAGTGGTTTAAAGCTGGTGGTGCATTAAATATCATTAGAAGAGAAGCTGCCGCTAAAGCTGCGCAATAAGCCTCTCCCCAACCCTCTCCCAAGGAGAGGGAGCACAAAAATCCCAATTAGTTTAAAACTAGTTGGGATTTTTTGTTTATAACTTATACTTGACAACTAGCTCCTGACGACTTTGTTAGAAGAGTAACTGCACTGCTACTATTTCCCGAAAGTCTTGCTGTTCATTCCAACTCCTCGCCTACGCTGCGCTCCAGCTGTGGGGTTTCCATTGCCATCAAGTCTATTAACTACTGATATTACAGCCAATGCATCTTAGCAAACACCCCGCCCGTTGGGCACCCCTCTAAAAGAGGGGAATTGCACTCGACATTCCCCTCTTTCAGAGGGGTGGTCGAAGACCGGGGTGTTACAGAACTTCTCTAGTAGAAAATACTTTACCCCTAGCCCCTGTTCCCTACTTTACAATCCCTCCAAAGCTTCATCTTCAGTCAAAAACTGGTCGATAGCCTGTACATCCTTGTCAAAAACATGCAACTGCACACCACTAATAGAAATATCAAAAACTGGATAAACTAAAGCTGCATTTTCGCCTGTTAAAAAACACTCAAAACCAGCATCAAGCAAACGACTTTTAACAATATTTGCTTCCATTGGGTTTTCGAAGGTTTTGTAAACTACTATTTTATTTTCTGCCATAAAAATCTAATTAAATTCGTGTCCACACTTATAACAATGATAACACTTATTTGCTTTAAAAGGATAGATAGCCATTAAAATAGAGAGCACAGCCACCCACCAACTATGCTTATTTTTAGTTGCTAAACCATAGCTTACATTGGTAGATCCGCAATTCTCACAAGTTACTTTATCCGCTTCTTTTTCAACATCCATTTCTGGAACTTCTAGTTCCAAATCATCTGCCAGTAAAGCACTAATTTGTGCTACGTCTTTTTCAAAAACATTCAGCTTAACACCTCCTATCGCTTGGTTAAAAAGCGGATTGATGGTTGCTACATTTTCATCTGTTAAAAAACAAGGAATGCCAGCATCTTTCAACTTCGCTTTAACGATATTGGCTTCAATTGGATTATAAAAAGCATTGTAGACTATAATTTTATCGCTCATTTCTATAAATATAGCGAATTTACCGCGATAAAAATTCTTGCCACCAATAACCAGATTGTTTGATAGTACGTTGTTGTGTTTTGAAATCATTATAGACAATACCGAAACGAGCCTGATAACCTTCTGCCCATTCAAAATTATCCAATAAAGTCCAAGCCAAATAACCAGTGATATTTACCCCGTCATTTTTAGCTTTTAGCATGGCTGCCAAATAAGCTTTAAAATAGTCAATTCTTGCTTGATCGTTAATTTTACCATCAACCAAATG
The DNA here is from genome assembly GCF_026625705.1 of Pedobacter sp. SL55. NCBI lineage: Bacteria > Pseudomonadati > Bacteroidota > Sphingobacteriia > Sphingobacteriales > Sphingobacteriaceae > Pedobacter > Pedobacter sp. SL55. The sequence continues at coordinate 451,652 of NZ_CP113059.1, forward strand.
GTCTTGAAAATAAGCACCATTTTCGGTAACCATGATGTTTTTTACCTGTGGATATGCAGCAAACTGTCTAATAATACGATAAAAACTATCCGCATTTACTTCCCAGCCCATTGCCGTATGAGGTGCTCTTCTATTTTTAGCCTTCACTTCCCAAGCTTGCACCACGGGTATAAAAGCGTTGTACCTAATCACTAAAGGAAAATAATTTTGGATACCTATAAAGTCAAAATCAAACTTCATACGCTCTTGGTAACGCCAGGTAGAGTGGCTAATTGCAAATTTCTCCAATACTTCCCAATTGGCAGTGGGAAAACCTAAGCCTAAAACAGGCTCAAGAAAAAAACGGTTCATTAAGGCATCTGTGCGTTTGGCTGCCAACAAATCTGGGGCAGACTGCGTATACGGCACTATCTCTGAGCAAGAAAAAGCAGTTCCGATAACAGCGCCTTTAACTTCGCCTCTTAATATTTTAGCTCCATCGGCTTGCGCTATTGCGGTATGCAAAGCCGCTTCGAAAAAATTGTGTACTCCAGTTTGCCCTGGCGCATGAACGCCCAACATATAGCCTAAAGAAGTAAACCCAAACGGTTCATTAATTACGATCCATTGTTTTACTTTAGCGCCATACTCTTTTGCGCAAAAACTCACATAATCATTAAACCAAGCGTTGATACCAAAGGCAGTCCAGCCGCCTTCTTTAGATAAAGCTTCGGGTAAATCCCAATGATAAAGCGTTACCATTGGAATTAGATCTAACTTTAGACATTCGTCTATCACGTTATGATAAAATGCAACACCTTCTTTATTTACCGCACCATCGCCCAATGGAAATATTCGCGACCAAGAAATGGAAAAGCGAAAAACGGTAAAGCCCAAAGTTTTGACTAAGGCAATGTCTTCTTTGTAGCGATGATAGAAATCACAAGCTTCGGTTGGTTGGTGCCCCTTCTTGATTTTGCCTGAACGTTTGGAAAAAGTATCCCAAATACTTGGGCCTTTACCATAAGCATTGGCCGCACCTTCTATTTGTGCAGCAGCAGTGGCCACACCCCATAAAAAATCCTTACCAAAATGGCTGCTTTGCATTACATCAAATAAAGTGAATAATCTGATTGTGTAGGTTAAATCAGAGTTAAGTTTTACCCCTAATCCCCTAAAGGGGACTTAATTTAAAAATCGCATCTTGTTAAAAGCGCCTCATTTCTCCTTTAGGGGGCTAGGGGGTTACCCAAACCAATCTGTTTCAGCAATATCGCTGCATTAAATTTGGTACAAGGCCCTTGTTTAATCAGGTAATCGAACTCCATTTCGTTTGCTACCAACTGAATATCAAAATGGAAATTACGTACCTTATTTGGATGCACTTGCTCCAATTCTGAAAGTTGTAGATCGTGGGTAGCGAATAAAGTTGGCGTTCCGATTTTAATCAGTTTTTCGATGAAGGCTTTTGAGCCGTCAAACTTATCTTTACTATTTGTTCCCCGTAGCATTTCATCAATCAATACAAAAGCATTGGGATATTGTTCTACTTCGCTCAAAATCATTTTTAAGCGGTTAAGCTCTGCTTTAAAGGTAGAAATGCTTTTTTCAATCAAATTATCTTTGATACGCATGTAAGTTAACAAGCGGAAAATAGATAAATCCATCCGCTTTGCGCAAACTGGCGCACCTGCATAAGCCAATACCATGTTAATGCCAACCGTACGAAGAAACGTACTTTTGCCAGCCATGTTAGAACCCGTAATGATATCTACTGTTGGCGCTTCACTAAAACTAAAGCTGTTATTCACTCGCTTTTGAGTTGCGATTAAAGGATGTCCTAATTCGTCAGCTTTTAAAGAAAAATTCTCGCTGATAGTTGGAAACACCCAATCTGGATGGTTGTAATTCAGCGTTGCAAAAGAAATCAATTCTTCAAAATAACCGATACGATCTAAACCTTGAGCCACCTGATCGCTTACACTTCTACTCCAATTTCCCAGTTTAATACAACATTTTAAATCCCATAACAGAAAGAAATTGAGTACAGCGTACAACAGGAAATTCAACCGAGCATCGAACTCGACAATGATTTTTGCCAGCATCTTAATGTGTGCACTTACTTTCTCATCCGAATGAAATAACTTTTTTATGTACTTACTTTTCCAAACACGTTGCTCTGTCCATTCAATGGCATCTGCGTAGCTACTTAACAGCCCCGAACTGCCACTAAATCCGTAGTAAACTGTTGTGATTTGCTTAGAATAAAAGAAAGTTAACATTGCATTAGCAAAAGCCATTAAGCCGAAAATGCTCCAAAAAGTACCGCCAAAAATCAACCCTGTTAAAAACAAAACCAACATTAAATAAGGCACTAACTTCACATAAAACTTGAGCAAGTTATTTGAGGTAAAAGCAACCTGACTTAACAATTGGCTTCCTAATTTTTGTTTAATTTCTTCGATCCTGGTTACTTCATGTCCTTTTAAGTTCGCCCTAAAAGCAAACGTAGTATCTATATGATCGTTTAGTTCCTTAATTGCTTCCTGACGTTCTTCAATAATCTTGCGATTATTAACTGTAGCCAGGTGCCTTGCTAATTCTTCTACACCAATTTTCGAAGCACCTCTGTTAATCAACGCATAAAGCGACGACTTTCCGAAAATATCCAAATCTGAAAGGTAAGGATGACTTTCATCTTCAAAGGCAGTTCCATCATCATATCCATTGGTTTTCCCTTGTAGTAAAATAATCTCATTTTCGAAAACCCATAGCAAATTCTGGTGAAACTTGTATTTCTTTTCTAGTTTATTTTGCCTTCTAACTACCGCAGCGAAAGTAAAAATTGGCAATAGTAACAACACAGACCAAATGGCATTTGCAGTATTTCCTTCAGAGCTTACTAAGCCCACAAAAAATCCAATTTCTACCAATAACAAAGCGACACGAACAAAAGAAAGTTGATCTACTTTTTTCTTCAACACAGCGATTTCGGCATGCTGCTCTTTTGCTGATTGCTCGTATGTTTTTAATCTATTTAGCTCGGTATTTAACATTATATTTGAAGAATTAAGCTGTAAAGATAAAAAACACAACCATTAGATGAAGATTACCTTAATTGCCATAGGGAAAACGGAAGATAAATATTTGATTGATGGCATTGATAAGTATTTAGGTCGCTTGAAACATTACATCAACTTCAACATGGTAATTATTCCAGATGTAAAAAACACAAAAAACCTCAGCGAAGCACAACAAAAAACAAAAGAAGCAGAATTGTTACTTAAGCAACTGAACAATAGTGATGTTGTTGTGTTATTAGATGAAAAAGGTAAGAAATACACTTCAGTTCAGTTTTCGGCTTACATTAATAAGCAGATGGTTGGCAGTGTACAAAACTTGGTTTTCATTATTGGCGGCCCCTATGGTTTTGATGAAAGCATTTACAAAAGATCAAACAGTAGCATTTCGCTGTCAGACATGACTTTTTCCCATCAAATGGTACGTTTGTTTTTTGTGGAGCAGCTTTACCGGGCTTTTACGATTTTGAAAAACGAACCTTACCACCACGAATAAAAAATTTAGCCACAGATTTACAAATTTAAAAATGATTGAAATTAATCCATAAATTTATCTGTGCATCTGTGGCAATAATTATGAAAAACACTGCTTTAAAGCATCTAATTTAAAAAGGAGGAATTATGAAACTACCCGGAGATTATAAAAGAAACTACAGATTTAGAAGCGATACATCTAAAGAGCAAAAATATTTAACCATCATGATAGCTGTGGTAATTATTGCAGCTATACTATTATATTTTCTGTAAATAAAAAAAGCACCGAGTGGTGCTTTTTTGTTATCTGGAAGGCTAACTAAGCTCCTCTTTTAGCAGGCATAGTTGCTTTTTTAGCAGGAGCCGATGTTTTAGCCGTTGGTGCCTTGGCAGCTTTTGCTTTTGGGGCGGCTTTTGGCTTAGCTTCAACTTTATCTTCTACCTTAGGTGCATCTTCTTCTGTTCCAGGAGCAGCTTCAGTAAACAAAGGCATATCTTTTAAGAAGTTGTACCAAGATAGAATTTTCTTCATATCAGAAGCATAAACTTTCTCTTGATCGTGGTTTGGAGCAACTTCTAAGAAGAATTTTCTCAAGGTATTTCCATCAGCTTTAACATCTGGAACAGCGGTTTTAGTAGCTGCTATGTTTGCTAAAACGTCGGTTAATTTCAATTCTTCGTCTTCTCCGTAAATGGTAATATCTTCTAAAGAAGCTAATTTGGTATTAGAAAGATTAGCAACAATTTTCAACTTTTGCTCATCAAGACTTTCTAAAACATAGCCAGCTTTATTTTGTCCGATTAATTTGAACAAGCCTGGTCTGCCCGAAACAGATACAATTCCTCTTAAATTCATATATTTTATAAGATTTGAGAAATGAGATATGAGATGTGAGAAACTTGTCTCAAATCTAACATCTCAAATCTGATGTCTATTCTTCAATTACTTCTACAGTTAAAATTTTATCTCCTTGGCGAATGTCATCAACCAAGTCCACATTTTCTACAACTTTGCCAAAGCAAGTGTGGTTACGATCTAAATGTGCTGTGTTTGCTCTGCTGTGGCAAATAAAGAACTGAGAACCACCAGTATTTCTACCTGCATGCGCCATAGAAAGCACACCTCTATCGTGGTATTGGTTATCGCCATCTAACTCACAATCAATTTTATAACCCGGCCCACCAGTACCAGCCATGCCAGATGCGCCATCTTTAGAGTTAGGGCAACCGCCTTGAATCATAAAATTTGGGATTACACGGTGAAAAGTTACACCATCATAAAATCCTTCTTTAGCTAATTTTTTAAAGTTAGCAACAGCTTTAGGAGCATCATTTTCATAGAACTCCACGGTCATATCGCCTTTTACCGTTTTTATAATTGCTTTACCCATTTTCTTTTTTTATAAGGATGCAAATTTACACAAATAAATTTAATGTGATAATGCGTTGATGTGATGATGAGATAATATGAAAATGTATGGCACTGCCCATCGGTTACAACAGTCCCGCTTTTCGCTATAATTTTTTTGTTAACGGCACTGCCACTCCTCATTGTCATCCTGAGCTTGTAGAAGAATCTCTATGGCAAAACGCTTCGACAGGCTCAGCGTGACAAGCACAAAAAAGCTTTCCGCTTCAATCGGGTTTAAATAACAACAGCCTGTTTGCCAAACTTTGCGACCTCTGCGTATCTTTTTCATTCTTTGCGATAGAAAATTTACCGCAAAGGTTTTTGAAGTTTTCACAAAGTTTCGCAAAGGCAAAAAACGCGAAAAATGAACATTTCAACCTTACAACATTTAAACACTTCCAACATCGTAACAATAAAACAATCCAGCCATACAACAATTTACTTCTCGACGTTCTATTTTAAGCGGTTAAATTTTAACTTCGTATATGCAAGGCAAAAAATATATTCTTTTGGTTTTATTCGTTTTACTTCAAATAGCAGCAAAGGCGGCGTCTATCCTAATTTATATGGATGAAGGCCAGAAAAACCACTTGAAAGCTTACGGAATTGCCTATTGGTGCATCAAACAACAAACCGAAGTAGACTGGCTGCTCAACTACCGTGGCGGTAGTTTTTTGGTTAAACAGGCTAAAGCTATAGAAGATGAACTCAAAATTAGAGGCGTGGCTTACGAAGTACTTGCCGACGCAAAAGTAAGCGCCATTCTTAACGAAATTAGCAACCCAGCAGTAAATATGGAGATGGTAAAGCTAGAAAAAGCTCCAAAAATTGCTGTTTACTCGCCCAAAAGCAAGCTCCCTTGGGACGATGCCGTAACGCTAGTTTTAACCTATGCCGAAATACCCTACGATGTAATATATGATGACGAGATATTAAAAGATAAACTTACTACTTACGATTGGCTACACCTACACCACGAAGATTTTACAGGCCAATACGGTAGGTTTTGGTCTTCTTTCAGAAACACAACTTGGTATCAAGAAGATGTAAAGTACCAAGAAGCGGCAGCAAAACGCAATGGTTTTAATAAAGTTTCGCAGATGAAACTAGCCGTTGCCAAACGCATTAAAGAGTTTTGTGCTGGTGGCGGTTTCCTATTTGCCATGTGCTCTGGTACCGATAGTTTCGACATTGCTTTAGCTGCCGAAGGTGTAGATATTCTAGAAAGCATGTTCGATGGAGATGGTATGGATCCCAATGCACAATCGCGATTGGATTACAATAAAGCCGTGGCTTTTGGAAATTTCCATTTGGATATGAACCCTTACAACTACGAATTCTCGGATATCGATGTTACCCAAACCCGCACTGGCTTTAACGAAAGCAACGATTACTTCACACTGTTCGATTTTTCTGCTAAATGGGATTTGGTGCCAACTATGCTTACCCAAAATCACGAAAAAGTAGTGAAAGGATTTATGGGGCAAACAACGGCATTTCGTAAAAGCTTGGTAAAGCCAAACATTACCGTTCTTGGCGAAAACAAAGCTGGAGCCGAAGTGCGCTATTTACATGGCGAAATTGGCAAAGGTCAATTCAGTTTTTATGGCGGTCACGATCCAGAAGATTACCAACACCAAGTAAACGACCCGCCAACCGATTTGAGCTTACATCCAACTTCTCCAGGTTATCGTTTGATTTTGAACAACGTATTGTTTCCTGCTGCTAAAAAGAAGCCACAGAAAACGTAATTAACTCAAAATCTATCTTCATTTTTATAAGATTACCCTAAAAATTGGCGTCCTTTATAGGTTAAAATTTCTGCAATGCAAAACAGGATGTCTGTTTTTGTAAACACTTTTTTACATTCTGCAAATTGATAATAGGGCTCCATCAACAATCAATTCAACTCGCTAAAAATCAATTATTTTCAAATTAAAACATGGTATACTTTGTTTCTAATGGCATAGCTTTTGGGAGTAAAGTGATATCGAAAATGGTTTCGATACAAAATTAAAAATCATGAAAAAGATCATATTATTAGGAAGCGCTCTTTTACTATCTAGCTCTGCATTATTTGCTCAAACAACTACAACGATGAGTGGCAGCGATGCCCGCATCGGAATTAAGGGTGGTGTTAATTTAAGTACTGTTAAGTATAGTGGTTTTGACGGAGCAAGTACATTAAATGACGCAACGAAACAAAACGTGGGTTACAATTTTACCGTATTTGGAGACTTCGGTGTTGGCAACAATTTTTTCATTCAACCTGGCGTATCTTTACAAAATAAAGGAACTAAGTTTGAAGGCAATTTTGCTGGTATAACTGGAGAGCAAACAATAAACGTGATGGCAATTGAAGTACCAGTAAATGCAGTGGTAAGAATTCCAACTGGCCAATCAGGAGCATTTCATTTAAGTGCAGGTCCGTATGCGGCATTTAATGTAGACGGAAAAAGAAAAACTAAAATTACTAGTGGCACCAACCAAGGTACTACCGAAGAAAGCTTAAAATTTGGGAATAATGCTGATGATGACGTAGCTAGCATGGATTTTGGTGCAAATTTTGGAGTGGGCTACCGCATGAATAATGGTTTCTTACTTGGAGCTAACTACGGATTAGGATTAAGCAATGTATTGCCAAAAGATAATAGAAGTGGCGATACAAAAGGAGCCAATAGAGTTTGGGGCTTTAGCGTAGGTTACTCATTCTAATTAACCTACATCAAACTCATCGTAAGCCAGCTTTTTTGAAGGCTGGCTTTTTTGTAGGCAAAATCTACGAGCTGTGCTTCGTTTTGCTAAATTTGAATATGGATATCTTACGAATACATAAAAATATTGCCGAAATCGTAGCTGAAGACTTAGTAATTAGCAAAGTTGAGGACGGCATAGATTTAGTAGGCAACGTTTATTACCAAGGCTTTGATAATTTGATTCTGTATGAAAAAAATATCCATTCAGATTTTTTTGATCTAAGCACAACAATGGCTGGAGAAATATTACAGAAATTTTCCAATTATCGTATCGGTTTGGCAATAGTAGGCGATTTCGATAAATATCAAAGCAAAAGCATCAAAGATTTCATTTTAGAAAGCAACAAACTAGGTAAAATCAATTTTGTAAATTCGAAAGAAGAAGCAATAAAAGCGTTGTTAAAATAAGAAAAGATGCATCCAATATTAAGAAATATCCTTGCAATTATTGCCGGCATTGTATTTGGCAGTTTAGTAAATGGTGCCATTATTATGGTAAGCGGTAATATTATTGCCCCTCCAGCTGGAGTAGACTTAACTACAGAAGAAGGATTAAACGCCGGAATGTACCTAATGGAACCAAAACACTTTATTCTTCCTTTTTTAGCACACGCCATTGGAACTTTTGTGGGAGCCTACATTGCTGCAAGAATTGCTACTAAAAAAATTGCTTTTGCAATGGTAATTGGCAGTGTATTTTTAACTGGCGGAATTTGGATGGTAATGATTGTGCCCTCTCCTATTTGGTTTACTATTGTTGATTTAGCCGGAGCTTATTTACCAGTAGCCTACTTTGCCGGAAGAATTGCGAAATAGGGATTAGGGATTAGGGATTAGGGATTAGGGATTAGGGGAAATTGCTTTATGGCTTAATTGTTTTTATTGTTGAAATGTTGCAAAGTTATAGCTAACTTGTACGCCCAATTTTCAAGGACTTCGGACTTCGCAACTTAATCGTAAAAATTCCAAGTAAACCCAAGGGTAAGCAAACGATCTGGCATTGGATAACGGTTAACCGTATAATAGCCGCCACTAAACAAACCTTGATTAGCATATTGATATTTAGCGAAAACGTTAGCCCTTCTTAACCCAATTTTTATCCAAGCATCTACAATTGGCTTTGAGCTAAAGGTAATATCTCTACCGTTATAAAACTGACTTGCCGCAATGGCGTAAGATTTTGCCAAATAGGTATCGTTATAGAAAATATCTACTCCAATTTGAGTTTTTAGTGTTTTAAAAAAGGTTTGGTCTTTGTAAATACATCCAAAGAGGTAAATTTCTGGAGTACGCAAAATATCTTGTTGATCGGTTTTTTGGTAAACGCCAAAAGCGGTAACGTGAAAACTGCCGGCATCTAACTGTTTGCCTATTTTCAATTGCAACAAACTAATTTCGCCATCAAATTGCGTGGGTACTATGGCTTTATCTAAATCGGTAGAAGGCACAAAATAAAGGTGGTTGCTAATTAGATAATATGAAGCACTTGCATCTAATTTTAAAAGATTGTTGAGGTAGGCAAAAGTAAAATTAGTGGTTTTAGTCCTAGAAAAATCATTTCTTTTATCCCATTGGTAATGGTTACCATAATAACGGTTAAAAATTTCTTCTGGCGATTTGTTCTGTGTATAAACACTCATCACTATTTTGCCAGTCTTTTCATTCAAGGCAAAGTTACTTTTTGCCTCGTAAAGGTAATCGCCCGCGTTACGTCCCTGAAATATTTGCTGTACATCTAAATTAACATCCACTTTGTTGCTAAAACGATAGCCCAAAGCACCCAATAAGGTAGAGTTTTGCGCATTAAAATTGCGGTTATAGAAAATACTACCATCGTTTTGCAACACCTGTTGTCTAAAACTGTAAATGTCATTTCTAATACCAGCATCTATTTTAAGCTCATTTTTAATGGTTGCACTATTTTTTGCCCGCAAGAAAAAGCTGTAAATAAACTCGTTTTGTATGTGTTTTACGTTGGTAGTATCGTTGGTAAAAACCAAATCGGCAACTGCTACCGATGGAAAAACACCCTCCTCGTCGGCCTCATCCTTTTTAAAACTAAACGAGCTATTGGTGTAGGTAAATGTGTGTGTAATTTTGTTGGTAGGCAAAATATTTTGGGTAAGTACTATTTGCCGTGCTATCTATACGACCTACAAAATAACTTTGCCTAATCATTACCGAATTATCTCTATAAAGCTGGCGAGCAGTATTTAATCTTACCGGTTCTGCTTCTTTAGTAATTAAGTTATTGCCCGCTTGCGTAAATATGATACTATCTTTTAAGAGCGAACCATTTTCTTGGGCTTTCATGGTATTAAAAACAGCATCTACCCAAATGTTATAACGTTTGTTTTTGGTTTGGTACCACGTAAACAAGGTGCCATTAAGCACATCGCCACGTTGGTGCTGATAAAAACCATTTGCCCCAATCCTATTAAAATTGGCTCCAAAATTCCAATTGGGTTTAATGTTTTGCGAGTGGATGATTTTTAGCAACTGCACATTATCGCCCGCACTAATGTAAGACAAGCTGGTAAAAGGCGAACGGGCTCGGTAAAACTTAATATCATCGTGGGTAAACTTGTACAAATCTAAAGAATGGAAACCCGCATCGAAACCAATGGTTCTGATAGGTTCGAACAACAATGGTGTAGCCGCCAAACCAACCAGACCTGTGCCTACCGTAGGTCTACGTGGTTGTGCTATTGGGCTAAAATTCTGTATTCCTGTTAAAGTGGTATCTAAAGGTATGGTCTGTATACTGTCTTTTGTAAGTTTCTTTGTGGTATAACGGATATATTTAGAAGTAAAAACTACCGAATCTTTACCTGCCTGCTCCTTTTTACGCAACGAATCTAGCTCCTTATTGCCCGCAATTGTTGTCTTTAAATCTTGCGCAATAGCGTTAAAAGCATTGGTAAAACCCACCAACAAAAAGAAAAGTACAGCTACAAATATTTTCTGCATTATAGAGTGGAGATAAGCTGACTTAAAATTTTGGTCATTTGGGGTTCTGCATTAGCCGCAGTAGCAATAATTTCTTCTAAACTTACAGGTTGTAAGTCTTCTGGGAAACCTTCGTCGGTTAATACAGAAATTGCAAAAACAGGTATACTCATGTGGTTGGCTACAATTACTTCGGGCACAGTACTCATGCCCACGGCATCGCCACCAATGATACGCAAATACTTATATTCTGCTTTAGTTTCGAGGTTTGGCCCTGTTACCGATACATAAACGCCCTGATGGCATGTTATATTTTCATCCTGTGCAATTTTTGAGGCTTTTGTAATGAGTTCTTTGTTGTAAGGCTGGCTCATGTCTGGAAAACGAGGACCAAAATCTTCATTATTTAACCCTCTTAACGGGCTTTCTGGCTGTAAGTTGATGTGATCGTTGATGATCATTAAATCGCCTTTTTTAAATGCTGGATTTAAAGAACCCGCAGCGTTAGACACAAAAAGGTATTTGATACCCAACAACTTCATTGCCCTAATTGGAAAAGTAATTTGCTGCATGCTGTAACCTTCGTAAAAGTGCAAGCGGCCTTGCATAGCCACTACTTTTTTGCCTTTCAAGGTTCCAAAAATCAATTTACCAGAATGAAACTCTAAAGTAGAAATTGGAAAATTTGGGATGCTCGAATACATGATGCTATGCTGCACCTCAATTTCGTTTACCAAGCCGCCCAAGCCAGTTCCAAGAACAATACCTATTTCTGGTTCAAATTCTCCTATTTTATTTTTAATGTATTTTATCGAATCGTTTAGCGCTTGCAACATAGTCTAATATTTTTTGGTCAAACCTGCATTTATCTTCTGCATTAATTTCGGTAGCAATTGGCAGGTAATATATTCGCAAATTTAACAGTAAATCTCTTAATTTATCATCTAATAAACGTTGTCCGTCTTTTTCTGTTGTTACGATGATTTTTTTCTTTGCTGGATGCTTTTCGTAACTGGTTAATAGGCTAATTATTTCTTTAGCCGTAAAACGATGATGATCCGGATATTCGAACGAGTGAATATTCACTTGCTGAGCTGCCAAATACTGCTTTAAAGGCGCTGTATTGGCAATACCTGTTAACAAAAACACTTCTTGCTCTGCTGCTAACCGCATTTCTTCGCCGGTATAAAGATGTTTCAAATTTTGATACCCAATGCAAGAAAAAGCCAGCTCTTGCTGAGTTGTTAGCCGAAGCTTATTAGAAATTTCAGCTTTAATTTCATCCGAGATTTTTGATGGCGATTTTGTAATGAGCACTGCCTGCGCTCTTTTTACACCCGAAAAAGGTTCTCTCAAATCCCCAGCAGGCATTAGCATTTGAAAATCCTTGATTTTTGAAAACTCAAAAAGTAGCACATTAAAACCAGCTTTCACTTTACGGTGCTGATAGGCATCATCTAGCAAAATTACCTCGTGCTCATCCTTTAATTTTTGGATACCCTTTACCCTGTCTTCGCAAACCGCAACGCTTACATTTTTGAATTTCCGGTAATATTGTAAAGGCTCATCGCCTATGGTTTCGGCCGTTGCGGCATCGTTGGCCAAAACAAAACCTTTAGTCTTCCTGCCATAGCCTCTGCTTAAAATAGCTACTTTGTATTCGCTTAGTAGCCTCACTAGATATTCTGTAGTGGGGGTTTTACCCGAGCCGCCTACAGCCAAATTACCCACACAGATAATGGGCATATCGAAACTAGTAGATTTAAAAATACCCCAATCGAAAAACAGATTACGCACATACACCACAAAGGCATAAACAACGTTAAATGGTAACAGTAAAAGGCGTAGGTATTTTAGCATACAATTTGTACAAAACTACTGAATATTTGCCTAACGATAACCAAACGATATTTACAACTTTTATTTGTAAAGTAAAAGTGGGCTATTTAGCAACTTAAATGCTTTTTGATTATCATTGAATTTTAAACACGAATGTTGAATGACTACAAACAAACGCCTTAAAGTTGGGCAAGGACAAATTAGTGGCTATCTTTCCATTTTCTTGGCAGTCTTGGTGCTGCTAGCAGTGTTCTGCTTTAGATATCCAGAGCAATTAACCACACCAGAATTTAGAGAGGTGTACACCAAAAGCATTGCCGAAGCTTTGATGATTTTTGGCGTAATTGCCTCATTTTTCTTTGCCGCAGTGAGTTTATTATTAAGCAAAAAAATAAAACTGGCTTTAATTGGAACCTCTATTACCGGGTTAGCAATTGTGTTAGGTGCGCTTACCTTAAACGGCAGAGATGTGGTTAAAACAGACTGGCATTTTGGCTTAGATTGGATGATACTAGACTTGCTTTTGATGGTAGCCATTTTTGTTCCGCTAGAATTGTTTTTTCCAAGAAATAAATCGCAAACCAAGTTTCACGAAGAGTGGCGAACGGATTTAACCTATTTTGTAATTAGCCATTTATTTATCCAGTTTTTCGGTATTGTAACGCAAAAACCTGCGGTATTATTTTTTGGCTGGATTGGCCTAGAAAACCTGCATGCTTGGGTACAAGGTTTGCCATTTCTTGTAGCGTTATTTTTGGCCTTTTTTACTACCGATTTGTTCCAATATTGGGCACACAGAACTTTCCATAGTAGAGTATATTTGTGGCGTTTCCATTCTATCCACCACTCTACCCAAAATATGGATTGGCTAGCGGGGAGCAGAACGCATTTTATCGACATCTTTTTTACCAGAGCGATGACTTTTATTCCGCTTTATATCTTGGGATTTTCATCTACTGTGTTCAACGTTTACATTGTGTTTATTGCTATACATGCGGTATTAATCCATGCCAATACCCGTATTAACTTTGGTTTTATCAAATACATTTTTACTACACCACAATATCACCACTGGCACCATTGTGAAGACCCTAAATACTATGGCCATAACTTTGCATCTATATTTCCTTTTATAGATATGATGTTTGGCACTTATTATTTGCCAGCTAAAAAATGGCCAGCAGGAACTGGCGTTCGCGAAGCTTCTTATCCAAAGGGGTTCATTAAACAATCTATTTACCCGTTTACCAAAAGCCCGTTTGACACCGATTTGAATATGGATGAGCGAAGTGAGAGGTAGTTGAGTAAATCTTTTAGATATAAACAAATGAGCCTTTGACTTATCCGTCAAGGGCTTTGTGCTTCAGAGCACGGCGTCTCCGCCGTACTTAAAATTTACAACGCTAAATTAAGCTCTCGCTTTTTCAATCTTTGGCGGCATCAACTCGCTGTTCGACATTTGTAATGTCTAACTACTTATCGGGGAATTTCTAATTCGCACTTATACAACCATATCTTTTGCTTTGCTTATTGCTCGGATTAAAATTCCTATGATAAGGCTTCGGAGTTACAAACTCCGTAGAGCTCAGCGAAACAATAGGTTGCCCTTAATATTAAATCCAGTTCAAAAAACTTGTTTTTTACAGGGAAAAGTAATTACTTTGTAATCACAAATCAAGAATTTATGGAAATTCCAGTAATCAATATAGGAAATTCAAAAGGCATCAGATTATCAAAAGCCCTTTTGGAACAATACAACATCAGCGACACCATAGAGCTGATTTTGGAAAAAGGAAGAATTATCCTAAAACCAAAATCTGTTCCGAGAAAAGGCTGGGAAAAATCTTTTAAACAAATGCACACAAACGGAGACGATGCTTTATTAATTGAAGATGTATTTGAAGACGAAACTTTTGAAGAATGGAAATAAAGCAATACGAATTGGTTTTGGTAAATCTTGACCCAACCATAGGAAGTGAGATGAAAAAAACTCGTCCTTGCGTGGTCATTTCCCCAAACGAAATGAATAAATATCTTCAAACGATTGTTGTTGCACCACTTACAAGCAGTTCAAAACCCTATCCGACTAGGGTTGAAATCAAAAAAAATAAGACAAAAGGTTGGATTGTTTTAGACCAAATCAGAACAGTGGACAGAACGAGAATTATCAAGAAATTGAGATACTCTGACAACATCTGAAATTGAAGAAGTGAAAAACGTTATAATGGAAACGTATGTTAAATAAGAAAACGATACATAACAGCGGTAACTGTTGCACAACCCCACATTTCGCCCTCATCTTAAAAAACAACACAAAAAAAGCGTCTTTTAAAGCGATTTAAGTGTGCTTGTTTTTTGATGACAGAAAATAATCTCTTGCTGTTCTACATTTGTAATGTCGAACTACCTATCGGGGAATTCCTAATTCCCACCTACGCAATTATATTATTTGCTTTTCTTTTTGTTCGGATTAAAAAACGTCTGATAAGGCTTCGGAGTTACCAACTCCGAAGAGCTCACTATGTACACACAAATAAGCAATAAAGATTTAAAAGGTGTAACTAGCCCTTTAGATAAAATTAAATAGTAAACCGACTTGCTTTTTTTGGTAGTATTCTCTTAAATCGTACTCAATAAACACAACTCGACAACTATCAAAAACACGCTTAAAGCACAACTGAAGGGAGTATCTATTTGCTTTTTGTATGCTAAGTGTTGCGTATATTTGAGAGTTGTGTATAATTTACGGACACAGCGTTAATTGGACGGAACCTCTCTAAAACAAAATCCTGACCATAATCGCTGAATCCTGACTTACCGCACTGGGGATAAGCTGAAAACCACATATTGAAAGAGTAGGCAAGAAACACCTTTTTATGAAATCTTTAATTTTAACTTTTACCTTTTTATTTTCTTTTGCATTGGTAAATGCACAATCTAATATTTTCGACAACAAAGACAGACTTTCAGAAGTTAGCCATTCGATGCTTATTAGTCCTACAACTATAAAAATTGATCCAAATGGAATACCTGTTTACTTTGCTGTGCTAAAAGTCAATGGAAATGTAGTCGAAATTTATCCCTTTCGTATTTACACATACAAAAACACTTTTGATTTATCTAATTATTTTGAATTTAACATACCAAAATCTTTATTTACTGCCGAACAAATTGTAGAATTAATTTCAACATACAAATTCGAATTAAAAGACAATTACTTATCAAAAAGTATATATAAAGTTTTTTCAAATTACGACAAATCAACTCCTCTACCGAATTACATTACATATAGCATCGAAAAGTTAACCCTTAAATAAACTAAACACAACAAGGGTAGCTGTTGCACAACCCTCAAAAATTAAAAATCTAAAAATAATCGACCTCGCTTAAGCCTCTTTAAGCGAGGTTTGTTTTTTAATGCCGGGTTTTAACACCGAATTTTAGAAGGCTAATATCGCCTGATTTGAAAGCTATTGTTACCTGTTCGAGAAAACAACCTAAAAACCTCTACCGTAGCTACATTTTGGGCTATGATTTTTGGGGTTTTATGGCTAAACTACTACTAACCTGAGTTCGATTATTATTTGTTTATTTTACAGGATTACTTAAACTTATTGAGTTCGCCGACCCTGAAATAAATTCAGGGTGACGGAAAATTGGCGGTTCGTCATGCTGAATTTAGTTCAGCATCAGTTTTAAAGTCTAATTATCAATAGGTTAAAAATCGAACTCAGGTTACTAGCTGTTCTACATTTGCAATCTCGAACTACCTATCGGGGAATTTCTAATTCCCAACTATCATTTTTCGTTTATTGTTCGGATTAAAAATCCTACGATAAGGCTTCGGAGTTACCAACTCCGAAGGTCACATTATAAAAAAACAAAATTTTCAACCTTAAACTTCCGCTTTTTCAATCTTTGGCGGCATCAGCTTATAAACTACTGGCGTAATAATTCTCGACAACAAAGTCGAACTAATTAATCCGCCAATCATTACAATGGCCAGCGGCGAAATTAAAGGATTACTAGACATCGCAATAGGCAACAACCCTCCAATTGCAGTTAACGAAGTTAAAATAATTGGCAAGAAACGAACCTCTCCAGCTTCTTCAATAGCTTCGTTCAATTCTTTTCCTTCGGCCCTCAGCTGATTGGTAAAATCAACCAGAAGAATAGTGTTTTTAACCTCAATACCTGCCAAAGCCACAATACCAATAGTTGCCACAAACGATAACGAATTACCAGTAACCAGTAAGGCCAATACGGCTCCAACAATACCTAAAGGAATTACGGAAAGCACAATCAGCGTACTTTTGAAAGTTTTAAACTCTAACACCAATACCGCAATAAACATAAACAACGTTACCAAGATAATGCTGCCAAACCCTCCAAAAGATTGGTTGCGGCTTTCTACCTCGCCGCCCATTTCGAAATGATAGCCAGCCGGCAGTTCCATTTTAGCCATCTGCGTTTCTACATCCTTAATTACCTTATCGTTTAAATAACCTTTTTGCACAAACGAGTTTACCGAAATGGTGCGCACCTTATTTTGGTGGTTGATACTCAAAGCCGAAGTTTCGAGCTTTAAACTCGCCAATTGTGATAGTGGAATTGAAGCACCCTGCACATTGTTCACATATAAATTATCAAACACATTTAAGTTCGGGTTCGAAGCGTATTTGGTAGTTAGTAAGATATTATAATCATCGCCACTAGATTTTGGGTTAAGAAATTTGCCTAACTCAAAACCAGCAATGGCCATTCTTACCGTACGGTCTATATTTACCATTGGCACGCCTAAAGCTAAAGCTTTTTCTTTATTGATCTCTACCTTAATATCCGATTTCAGGTTTTTAAGTGGGTTATTGGTATAGATAGTTCCTTCTGTTTTTAGCAACATATTTTCTACCTTACCCGCCAGTTTCCTTAATGTATCTAAGTTTTCTCCAAACACACGAACTTCTACCGGAGAAATAATCGGCTGGCCTTGCTCAAAATCCTTTACCTCTACTTTTGCCCCTAAATACGGCGACCATTTTGCCCGCAGCTTTTCAATCAGTTCTACTTTTTTATCAGCCCTTACATCTTCGTGCAGTAGCACAAAAATCTCGGCAAAATCGCTACGCTCGTTAGTCTGCAACAAATTATAGTAAATTCTTGGGTTGCCCTTACCAACGTTAGAAGCAAAATATTTTACTTCGGGTATCTCTTTAATTTCTTTCTCAATTTGTTTGGTAATAGAATTCGTGTACTTCAAGTTCGATTGTAAAGGTGTAGAAACCGCAATAATAAACTGGGGTTTCTCCGAAGAAGGGAACAAGCTAAAACCAATAAATGGAATAAGTGCCAACGAACCTACAAAAACCGCCACCCCAACAAATACCGTCAACCAAGGTTTGTGCAATGCTTTATCTAACAATTTAGCATAAGAGCCATGGATGATTTTCTGTAAAGTTCTTAAAAAGATGTTGCCATGCACATAGGCGTGTGGTTTTAAAATTTTGCTCGACAAAAACGGCACCACCGTCAGTGCTACAATCATAGAAGCAATTACCGAGCAAATTACCGCCACAGGTAAGCTCCTAATGAACTCTCCAGATGCTTCGGGCATAAACATTATTGGTATAAAGGCAATTACTAACGCGGCTGTACAACCCATTACCGCTAAGCCAATTTGTTTGGTCGCCATCAGAGTTGCTGTTAAGCGGTTGTGGCCGTCACGCATCCAGCGTTCAATGTTTTCTACCACTACAATGCTATCATCAACCAATAAACCTAGCGAAACTACTAAACCTACAATACTGAGCTGGTTTAAACTAAAACCTAAAAGATTAATCAAAATAATACCGATAGCTAACGACAAAGGAATAGAAACCATTACCACCAACGATGCCCTTGTGCCTAAAGGCAACAAAGTAATGAGCACCAAACAAATAGCAATGCCAAAATCTACACCCAAGCCTCCTAAACGACTGTTTACATTATCTGCCTGATCAAACATTACTTGTTGGTCTATGTTACTTGGCAATGTTTTTTTGAAAGTATCTAAAACTGGCAAATAGGCCTCTTGCGTTTGCGTAATGTTGCCACCAACCTTTTGTGCAGCAACCACAAATACTGTTCTAAAGCCATTTAAACGAGTAATGTGTTTGTCTTGCGAATAATCGAAATAAACATTGGCCACATCTTTAAGCGTCGTATTTTTACCTGCACCACTAGCCACAATCGTATTTTTAATTTCATCAATACTTTGGTAGTTTCCGCTGGTTTTAATGTTAAAAGATTTAGTACCCGCATCAATACTTCCGCCCGGAATATTGGCCACTTCGCTCTGTATGGCATTAGCAATTTGCGTAACCGGAATGCGCAGTAAAGCCAATTTCTCCAAATCCAAATCAACCTTTACCAACTGATCTGGCAGGCCAACAATCTCTACGTTTTTTAAAGACGGAATTTTCTCTAACTGATCTTGAAGCTCTTCGGCAGCAGCTTTCAACTTATCTCTCGATGCGTTTTCCGAAACCAGCGCCACCTGCAAAATATTCACATCAGAAGGCGAAATCTTTTGCACCTCCATCGCATAAATCTCCTGCGGCAAATTAGGTCGCTCACTATTAATTTCCCTTACCAGCTCCTGATATTTATCGTCTACATTTACGCCATATTTATACTCCACAACGGCCACCATTAAGCCATCCCTAATGGTTGTTTTAATACTTTTAATATCATCCAAGCCATAAATACGCTTTTCGAGCGGTTTAACCACCAGCTCTTCCATATCTTTAGGGCTAGCGCCAGGATAAACCACCACCACAGGAAAGTTAGGCGGGTTCATGTCTGGGTCTTCTGCCCTCGGCATATTCAAAATAGTAGTAATCCCCAAAGCCATTACCATTAATACCATAATTAAGGTAAACTGGTAATTTTTTACTGCATAGTCTGATATTTTCATTCCAATTCTGTTCGAATTTTATTTATTTTTTGAAAAGCAATTTTCTGCTTCCATCGTTTCCTTTAGTCCTGCTGTACGCTATAAATCCCTATAAAATCGGGATATTACCGCTGCCATCAGGTTTATTTAACAAAAACCTGTGCAACACACTTCATAATACTCCTTCCCCTACCCCCTCAAAGAGGGGGACGCATAGTTTGCTAAGCATTCTGTATATCCCCCTCTTTGAGGGGGTTGGGGGAGGGAATACTAAAAGCTTCTTTATTTCTCTCCCCTTAGGGGAGAGATGCCGAAGGCAGAGAGGGCCCTGGGGCTTTTACTTTACCACCCTAATCTTCGAGCCATCAGTTAGGTAAGCACTACCCGAAATAATTACGGCACTTGCATTTTCCAACCCACCCGTTACCGAAATTTTTTCTTTCTGTATGGCTCCCAACTGCACTTTTATTTTTTTAGCCGTCTGGTTATCATTCGTTACAAAAACATAACCTTCGTTTTCGCCACCATCTAAAAGCGCATCATAAGGTATGGTAAACGAACGCTGTTTTTTAGATGGAAAAATGTTTGCTTTACCGAACAACCCAGCAGCCAAACCTTTAACTTTACGATCATTCAAAGCCAGCTCTACACCAAAAGTGCCACTCTGCGGGTCAATACCCTCTGCTTTCCTACTCACTTTAGCTTGCAAAACCTGTCCAGATAAAGCTTCTGAACTAATGGTAGCCCTATCGCCCACTTTCAAATCAGACCATTGCTTATCACTTAAACCTACTTTTAAGATCCAGTTGCCTTCACTTGCTCCATTAATTTGAAGCACAGGCGTTCCAGGCCCAACAATTTGTCCATCATTGGCTAATTTTCTGAGTACATACCCATTTCTGGTAGCTCGTATATCCGTGTATCCTTCATTAAATTTTGCAGATTGGATTTGCTGTTTAGCTACATCTAAAGCAGTTTTTGCATTTTGCAATTGCTCCAAAGTAGCCACGCTGTCTTTAAAAAGCTTGCTAGCCCTATCGTAATCGCGTTGCGCCTTCTGCAAAGAAAGTTGCACCTGCGCTACTTGCGAACCAATTTCCGTTGGATTTACCGAAGCCAACAACTGGCCTTTAGTAATTTGATCCCCTTCCTTTACATAAATTCTGTTAATCACTCCTCCGTTTTTGAAAGAAAGTATAGTTTCATCGTTGGTAGTAAAATACCCAGACGTAACAATTGCTGCATCTGTATCTTCTTCCACCAGCGAAACCACTTTAACTGGAATAGTATCTTGTTGAATAATTGCTTTCTCTCTTTGATCTCCACCTTTACAAGCGAACAACAGCGAAAAAATTGCACATAAAATAATAAGCGTAATATTTTTCATTTTTATTGAATTACATAAGATGCCGTTTCGCGTTCCATATTGGCCATAGCCGTAAGCACCTTATAAAGGTTAATATTTACTAAAATTTTGCTCGAAGTATATTGGTTTCTAGCGTCGATAGTTTCTACAAATGAATTTGCCCCCGCCAAGTATCCCCTGTATATTAGCCTTAAGTAGGTAGACGCTGCCTCGAACTGTTTTTGAGACGACTGATAAGTTTGATAAGCCGACCGCAAATTGTTTTGTGAAACTTTAGCAGATAAACTCAACTGTTGTGCTACTAAATTGGAGTTCAGTTGTGCATTTTTTAAATCGAGACTACTTTCTTTCTGCTTATTGTTGTTTCTGTTTCCAGAGAAAATTGGAACTTCTAATTGCAAGCCCACCATGTAATATCTAGTATTCGAATTGAAATGGAAACCCTCGGATTGTGTACCCACGTCTAAGAATGCACCCAGTTTTGGCACCGCAAACTGACTATTCATCTTTTGTACGTTCTTGTTAATTCCTTCTACCTGTCCTAATGCTTTTAACTCTTCTCTTTCACTGGACATATTTAAACCCGCCAACAATCCTTCTACTTTGGCCAAATCCGTTTTATCGTTGGCATCTGATAAAATCATATCGTTTGGATCCCTATTTAAAAGGAAATTAAAATATAAGCGGGCATTGTTAACTTTTTGCTCTGCATCTAACAAGGAGGCGTTAACATTTTCAACTTCACTTTGCGAACGCAATACATAAGCCAGCAAGCCCTTTCCATTTTCTAAAAGTTTTTCATTTACCCTAAGCCCCTCTTTAGCCAGTTGCAAGCCAGATTTATAAATATCTACCGCAGCAAGCGCACTTAAATAGTTATAATAAGCTGCTTTAATTTCTTTAACCAAATCGCGTTTATAAATCTGCACTTCGTATTCTTTTAGCACCAATTGTTGTTGCGCAATGCGTTTGTTATAAATGATATCTGTATTGATGATTGGAACTGTGGTGCGCAATTTCGCATCGTGAAAGTTCTTGGGCAAAAAGTTAATGGTTTGGTTTTCCAACATTGGGAAATTGTTACCGCCAGTAATTTGATTTAACGTGCTATAAACCGGGTTCATTAAATCGCCCAAAGGCAAGGGAATATTACGACCACCATCTGCAGTTTGATACGCCCCTTGAAATGCAACAGTTGGCAAAAACAAACTCTTCGCTGTTTTTAAAGCATATTGCGCTTTCTCTAAGGATACATTTTTTTGCTGCAAAACGATGTTGTTTTTAAAGGCAGTATCAACGTATGCTTTTAGCACCTCCTGCGCAGTAGCAACAGAAGCCACAGTAGTTGCCAGTAGCAATAAAACGCAAAACCTATATTTAAAAATTAACAGTGTTAACATATCATTTCATTTTTTCTAGCATCATTACAAAGGTCTCAAAAGCCTCTTCTAACAAATCTCTATCTTGTGCTACATGTAGGTGTGCACTTGCCACATGGTCTAAGTGGCCTTGCAGTTTTAAACTGCATAAACCATGTACCAAAGCCCAAACATTTAGCGCCACGTTGTTTTCGTTTAAATCTTTAAAATATCCCTCGCTTTTACAATCTAAAACCGTTTGCTGCAAAGCACCAAAAGCAAGTTCTCCTTCTTCCCATTCGCAAGAGAGCTTGTCTGCCACAAAATCCATTGGTTCTCTCATAATAAACATAAGCTGATAAAAATCAGTATTTTGCATAGCAAAATTTAGATAAACCTTGCCCATTGCTTTTAACCTTTCAAATCCGGAGCTTACATGCTGCAACACCACAAACTGCTGGCCCAACAACTTAAAGCCTTCTTTATGCAAGGTATAAGCTATATCTCCTTTATCTTTATAATAAAGGTAAATAGTAGTTGGACTAAGGTTAATTTCGGCAGCAATTTTCCTAATTGAAGTTGCTTCAAAACCATGTTTTAAGAACAAGTCCTTAGCTGCCTCCAAAATTTTAAGCCTTACATCTTCTATCTGTTTGCGATCTTTCTCTTTTCTTCCCATATCAATTAAACCGTACAAATATAATTAACACCGTTAATTAAAAAAATATTTTTGAAAATAAAAAAAGGGATGTTCTTTTGAACATCCCTTTTCCATTATTTTTGGTTACCCTTAGTGCTTCATAATTTTTTTAGCTACGTTTCCGCTATCTTTAATAATTTGAAGAATGTAAGCACCAGTTGCTAGATTGGCAACATCAAGCTCTATAGGCTGAGCGCTATCTCCGATTTTCGTTTTCACTACTTTTCCAGTTAAATCTGTTAATGAAAGCTTAACGCTCTCTTTGCTTACCGAACCCACAGTTACATACAATTTATTGGTTACCGGGTTTGGATAAGCCACTACCGATAGCGAATTATCTAATCCTTTTACAAATTTGGCTAGGGCAGTAAATGTTTCTTTATCGCCATTGGCATCTATCTGCGTTAAACGATAGTATGCAGACTGCTTAAAGCTAGCATCTAAAAACTCGTAGTTAGTAGCAGAACTACTGTTACCTTGACCAGCTTTGCTACCTACCACAAAGAAGTTTTTACCATCAAAGCTTTTCTCTATTTCAAATTTTGCGTTGTTCTTTTCTTCTGCTGTACTCCATTTTACTAAAGCACCGCCTGTTGTAGCTTGAGCAGTAAAAGAAGTAAGTTTTATTGGCAGCACAGCAAGTGGAGTTTTAGCCAAAGTAAACACGCCAAAATCAGTATTTTGAGCACTGATAATGGCAGCAAAGTTAGCGCTTACATTATTAGCCGAATTTCCGGCATCTACCCAGGTGTTTGTCCCGCTATCGAACCTAGCTATGGTTGCATAGGCAGCATCGAAGTTGGCAAAACCCGAATTTGCAAGACCGAAAGTAACGAACGCTACCTTAGCATTGGCAGAGCCGCTAAGCCTGTTTACTACCCAATATTCCTTATCGTGTATCAAACCAAGCAACGCTGGGTCGAAACTGGTGGTATTACTGTAAGCGACAGGAAAATACTCGAATTCAAAATCGGAAACAGCAGTTAGATCTAGCGTAGTCACAGCCGCAGATACAGTACCCTTTCCAATAATTAATGGAGCATTAGATGAAGGCCCCATATTTAGCACCTTAACTTTGCCATTTACGAAGTTTTGTGGCTTGGTGGGATCAAAAGTAATCGTCTGCGTACCGTTTAAAGTTAATGCTGCTGGAGCATTAATTTTCCCCTCTGTCAACGAGAAATTACCTGTTACATTTGCCGCTTGGCTAAATGTTACTTCTTTAGCTAGGGCATTTAAGGTTAAATTATCAAACGTAATTTCGCCAGTGGTATAATTATCAATAGCGAATGTGTGTGCTTTGGTAATGGTTTGGCTACCCAAGTTCCCATAAACCGCAGCATCATTTTTTAATACCAGCGTGAAATCATCTGGCACTACTGTTAATGCATTTGGCAAATTGGCCGAAGTAGCAATAAAAGCTTTTTGAGGCTGAATATTCACATAACCCGTTAACGGATCATCAACACCATCTGCTATTTTGCCTTTCACAGCAACCAAATCATCAAAGCTGGTAGAAGTACCCGTATTTACAGCGCCGAAAACATTATAAGAGGCATCTATATCGCCGTTAAACGGAAAAATATTGGTAATGTTAACACCTGCCTGAGCCACGTCATAAAGTGTAGCCATTGTTGGGTTTCCAGTATTACCACCAGCTGGCGTAGCATCTAAGCTGATATATGTGCCTAAGGTAGCCGCAAACGTATTCTTATCAGCGTCCGAACCTCCTACCCTTGCATTAATTAAAGGTTTAACCGAGGCAGAACCATTATGGTTATAGAAAGCGATACCAGTACCACCGGTGCCGTTTAAAGTATTTGATGTGATAGTTAAATTATTTGAAGCTGCTGCACTTTGAGCGCCACTAGTACCTTCTTTACTAGAAAACACGATAGAATTAAACGCGTTAGCACCTGTAATAGGTGTTAAGGTATTGCCTTTTACCGTTACATTATTTGATCTTTGGATGAAAATTCCAATATTGGCATATTTAGTAATGGTATTGTTTGCCACTTCTATGTTGGCATTAACGGTTCTACTTCCTTTTACCTCTAGCATACGCACAATGTTAGTAGCCTGAGCTAAATCAACAATACTATAACCAATGTTATTGTTATTGATTTTATGGTTGCCCACTTCGGCGCCAACTACGGAAACTAAGCCAAAAGGCACATCGTTATACGAAAATTCAAAATCGTTACCTGCACCGCCACCAAGCTCGCCACCTTGTAAAGCGTACAAAGCTGTAATTGTATTTTTATCTGCACCAACTCCGCCAATTTTGCCATAAGTATTAAAAGCATAAATACCTCTACCAAAAAGCTCTGGCGCCGATGTGTTACTATAAGTAATGGTGTTACGCACCACGTTTACCGAGTTATTAACCACACCGCCCATCACCCCAGCCGAACCTCTGCCCAATTTCATGCCAAAGCTGTTCCAAACCACTCCGGTTGCCTGAACTTTTGTGCCTTTAAAAATATTATCTGCAACAGTTAGGTTGTTGAAATTATCAGTAAATACTACTAATACCAATCATAGCATTTACATCTTGAGCAATTTGCAGCTCCAAATTTTTCACAGTTACGTTAGGCGCATCAATCTCTATCAGCGCTTTATTGGTGGCATTGCTTAAGTACCATTTAAAATAGGCTTAACTACCAAATTGTTGTTATTTCCTTGCAGCGTAATCCCTTTGGTAATTTTTACCGCATCGGTCAAAGTGTAAGTGCCTTCGTCTACATTAATCACATCTCCGTTTTGGGTATCGGCATCATCTATGGCAGCTTGGATAGTTGCAAAACCTTCGCCACTTGTTAAATTTTTAATTGGAAAATAATAATTGACTTTTCCAATGTTTGCATCATCAAGCTTGTCGAAAATTTTGGCATCAAGCAATGTCCTTTGTGCCTGGCTAAGGGAGGCAACCGCTCTCAACTGGCCATCTATGTAGAAACTATTTTGATCTGCACGAATATCAGTTATCCAATAACCTGTAGTGGTAGCGCTGATACTTGAACCATACTCTGGATAGCCTGCCAAAGCAACGTTGCTACCATCTTTTGTAAGGTTACCATTATTATTATCTATGTAAAGGTATTGATTGATATTATCGTTAAATAAATTAGGCTTAGCAACCGCACCAATGGTAAACGCACCAAACTGTGGAGATGCATTATCGTGATTATAAAACGCAATACCTTTAGCATTTACCGAACCAGCAACTCCATTAAAAGTATTCCCTACAATGTTGGCCGAGTTAGGTAATTTCGTATTACTTGATGATGCTATGGTTTTGGTATTGATAGATAGGATTTGGAAATAATCGCTAGCATTTTTTACCGGGCTAAAAGTATTTCCTTCCACATCAATATTTTGAAAATTCTCTAAGCTCATTAACCAATAATGATTTTGAACCTGGTTGTTTTTGAAAACAAATGGTTTATTGGCATTATTATTTTTAAATCTTACCAATGCAAAAGTTGGAAAACCACCTAGCAGGTAATTAAAATTGTTATCCTCTATCAAAGCACCCGTAAAAGAAGCATTTGGCTCAGAAAACTCTATACCACCCCCATTAAAAGTATTGTTTCTAAGCATACTTTGACCAGCAGTAGTTTGAAAACGGTTGGTTACATCGTGGTTAATGGCTGCCGTAATGTTGTTTTCTACCAAAACATTGTAGTTATCTACCGCTAAGGCAGCCCTAAAAGCAGCTACATTTGCTGGCGTTGGGTCTGGCGTATACAGAACCGTATTGTCTTGAAAAGTAATTAAACCCGATGGATTAGACGCATTGGCAACTCCTGGAATGGTGCGCCCAGAAATATTAATACCCACCGCATTACGATCGGTATAACCAGCTGCACTACTAACCGCAGATCTAGTTGCCAAGATATTGTTTCCTATAATAGACAAGCCCGCTACATCTCCATGACTAATAATGGCTGACCAAATTTTAGTGAGGTCAACATCCATCGTTAAGTTTTTAATGGCAACATTTGGCGCTGCTACTTTAAAGAGTGCCGGTGTAACCGAACCAGAAGAAATAGCCACACCAGTATACTTAATTATCCTAGTTGCTTTATCTACACCGTCAATAGTTAACGACTTGTCTACAACTACCAATTCATCAAAAGTATGCGCCGATGGCTGAAGTGTATTTCCAGCACTTGCGTATTCTACCGCCAAATTAAGTGTGGCATAATTTGTATTGTTGGTACTATTGAAAACATATTGCGCATCATTAAAGTAAGTGTTTGCAGCAAATTCATCCCTAGTATCTACCGTATTTGTAGAAAAGGTATTGTTCTCAACGATGATTGCACTAGAAAAAGGCGAATTACCCCTGTTGAAGTAATTACTTCCAGAAGCTACCTGATCAGCATCTCCATTGTTATTCTTCATGTAGTTTGATGAGTTACCGGCCTGCCTTTGAACACCTACGTCACAATTACTGATGGTATTGTTTTTTATCGTCATCCTTACGCCTTCGGCAACCACCCCATAACCCTCTCCAATTGCATCTGGTTGCTCAAAACCAGAAATCGTATTTCCTTTTACTACCACGCCAGACGGCACATCAATATATCCAGCCGGATTTCCAGAAGTAAAAGACCTTCTAAAAATAGCAATGCCAGCTATATCTCGGCGCTCTAAAAGCGGGCCGCTGGTAATGTCATCAACTCTAGTAATCACATTATCTTTCACAATAATACTGCCGTCGGCAGCTTCATCATCTATACCACTACCTGCTGGGTTTTTGATTTCGATACCATATCTTTTTGCGATGGTAATGTTATTGTTGGCAATGATATTTGGGCCGGCGCCACCTTTCATACCCAAAACACCAATAGCACTATCGCTACCAATTGAAGCAGCAATTAAGGTGTTATTAGAGATATTTACGCCAGAAGAAGTTCCATCGTTTAAGTCAATACCGCAACAAGCGGTAAATAGCACATAGTTATTGGCAATAGTAACCCCAGCTTTGTAGTTATCCCAAATGGCAATACCTCTTGCAGATGCGCCTGGACCATTATTCTGTACCGCACAACCTGTTATGGCAACATTGGTAACATTTCCAGATACAAATATTCCTCCTCTACCGGTAGCACCTGTACAGTTTCCGTTTACCTGTAAATCTTGAAGAATTAAATTACTTGAGTTTGCTGGAGCAAAAAAACCCTCCATGCTATGACCAAGAATGGCAATGCCCAATATAGCAACATTGGTTCTCGCTCCACTTAACTGAATACCTCTTGAGCCAACACCGCCAGAAATAATGGTATGAGATGCTGCGATAGGTACATCGGGCTCCAAATTCCCTTTAGCACCAGAACCTGCACCCTGTAGCGTAATGTTATCTTTAGCAATGGTAACATTTTCTGCGTAATTACCTGGGTCTATAAAAACGGTTTGCCCGCTAGCTGCAGCATCTACTCCAGCTTGTATGGTTTTTTTAGGATTACCCGAAGTACCGTTATTAGTGTCATCTCCCGATGGAGACACATATATCTGCGCCATACTTGCAGAAGAGCACAACAGCAAAACAGCCAACAAAACTAACCGCATTTGTTTAGTAAACGCAGATTGCACTGCAAATAACAGACTAACAAATAGCATAGGTAGTGCTTTGTGTAGAGTTTTTTTCATAACTGAATTTGGTTTTAAAGAACTTATACTCCAAAAAGGAGTATATAAATATATAAACTTTTATAATAAAAAAGCAATAACTACGTTTTTATATCTTCTTAAAATTAATAGGTTAGCTAATATCCGTAAAATATATTACCATCATCAGCCCAGTATACAAACATATCTACATGGTATACAAAAGCCTTTCAAGGGTTTAGCAAATAAAAAACTAGATTTTTAGCTAGTGCAATATAGCTAGTCACAATTAATTTGATATACCTAGATGTTGGTATTTAACGTGAGTTCGGGATAAGAAAATTATGCTATTTGCTAGCGATAGCGCTTCAAATCTTCGTTCAGCTAATTTTCGGTCTCTTATTTTTCGGGACGCACCAATAAGCCAAGGCACTTTCTTTGAAAGAAACCTGCGTAGCAAGCATGAAGACAATAAAAACAAAAAACTATACTGAATAAATAAGCAACCGAGAGTTTTTGTTACTTTTTGCGGTCAAAAAGTAAGAGCCCAGCGGCGGCGAGCTTAAAAATACGTTCAATGCAAATTTCTCAAGAATTGTAAAGACACTTAACCCAAACTCACATTATTTATGTTTTCATAGCATAGGTTTTAAAATTAAGAACCAATGCTTTGTTAAGCGATAAAATTAAAGCCCTATATTTGCATCCTTAACTACTTATTATGCTTAAAGGATTTTTTAATGTTCCCGCCCCAGTTAACGAGCCCATTTATGGTTATGCCCCTGGAAGTAAGGAAAGAGAACTACTAAAAGCGGCTTTAGCCGAAGGGAGATCTAAGGTAATTGATATCCCGATGTATATTGGAAATGAACAAGTTTTTACCGAAGACAAAGGTAAAGTTACCCCACCACACGACCATAAGCATTTATTGGCCACCTACAGTAAAGGCACCAAAACCCATGTAAGCCAAGCCATAGATGCTGCTTTAGCGGCAAAAGCAAACTGGGAAAGTTTAGCTTGGGAACAAAGAGCCGCAATTTTCTTAAAAGCTGCAGATCTTATTGCTGGCCCTTACAGATATAAACTAAATGCGGCCACCATGCTTGGCCAAAGCAAAAACGCTTATCAAGCAGAAATTGACTCTGCTTGCGAGCTGATAGATTTTTTGCGTTTTAACGTGAGTTACATGACGGAAATCTACAAGCAACAACCTCCTGTTTCTCCAAGAGGTAGCTGGAACAGAGTAGAGCAACGACCATTAGAAGGTTTTGTATTTGCACTAACGCCTTTCAACTTTACTGCAATTGCTGGAAACTTGCCTTCTTGCGTAGCCATGATGGGCAACGTAGTAGTTTGGAAACCTGCTGATACGCAAATTTATGCAGCAAACGTAATTATGCAAATTTTTAAGGAGGCTGGCTTACCTAATGGCGTAATTAACTTAATTTATGGTAACGGACCAGATATTGGTGATGTCATATTCTCACATGCTGATTTTGCTGGCATCCATTTTACTGGCTCTACTGGCGTATTTCAAGATATATGGAAAACCATTGGAAACAATATACACAAGTACAAAACCTACCCTCGCATTGTTGGCGAAACTGGTGGTAAAGATTTTATCTTGGTGCACGGTTCTGCAGATGCGCAAGTTTCTAGCACAGCAATTTTAAGAGGGGCTTTTGAATATCAAGGGCAAAAATGCTCGGCTGCTTCTAGGGTGTATATTGCCAAAAGCAAATGGGCAGAAATTAAAGAATTGTTGCTGAGAGATCTGGCAACTTTAAAAATGGGTCCTACCGAAGATTTTAGCAATTTTATCAATGCCGTAATCGACGAAAAATCTTTTGATAAGTTGGCAAAATACATTGATCAAGCTAAAAAAGATAAAGGGGTAGAAATTATTGCTGGCGGAAACTACGACAAGAGCAAAGGTTATTTTATTGAACCTACGGTTTTAGTAGTTGACGACCCGAAATACACCACCATGAGCGAAGAACTTTTTGGACCTGTATTAACGGTATACATTTATGAGGATAAAGACTTTGATGAAACTTTGGAAATTATAGACAACACCTCTATTTATGCGCTAACTGGAGCTGTAATTGCTCAAGACCGTTACGCATTAGATAAAGCGACTACCCGTTTACGCAATGCTGCTGGTAATTTTTACATTAACGATAAATGTACTGGTGCTGTGGTTGGCCAACAGCCTTTTGGCGGCGCCAGAGGTAGCGGTACTAACGATAAGGCTGGATCAATGATTAATTTATTACGTTGGGTTTCTCCTCGTACCATTAAAGAAACTTTCGATCCACCAAAAGATTACACTTATCCGTTTTTAGCAAACGACTAATTAGGATAGCTTAAATAAAGGAAGACGCCATAACGGCGTCTTTTTTTGCCATAAAAAAGAGGATGCCCAAACGCTAGGCACCCTCTTCAACATTATATACTACTAAACCAAACAACTATGCAATATCCATTTTAAACAAAGGAGAAACATTTGCTGCGCTTGATGCACTAACTTTTAAATCTTTGATTAATCCGGTTTTTAAACTATAAACCCAAGCATGTACGGCCAATTCTTGTCCGTTAGCCCAAGCATTTTGTACAATCGAAGTTTACTCATTACGTTCTTAGCCCCATGAATAGCATTTAATTCTACCATTCTGTTAAATTTTTGCTGAGGGTCTTCAATAGCTGCAACTTCTTGCTCGTTGGCATGGTAAACATCCTTAATATTTCTTAGCCAGTTATCAATTAAACCAACCTGCTTATTGCCCATAGCCGCATTTACACCTCCGCAGCCATAATGGCCGCATACAATAACGTGCTTAACTTTCAACACATTTACCGAATAATCTAGCACACTTAACAAGCTCATATCGGTATGTGTTACCACGTTGGCAATGTTACGGTGTACAAAAATATCGCCAGGCATGGTATTGGTAATCTGGTTAGCTGGCACACGGCTATCAGAACAGCCAATCCATAAAATTGGTGGGGTTTGACCTGCAGCCAGCTCATCAAAAAATGCGGGATCTACTTTTAATGTTTCAGCAACCCACGTTTTGTTCCCATCTAATAAACTTTCGTAAGTGATTTTATCTTGATATGATGACATATTATTTTATCACAAAACGCTATAACCAGCTTACCACACCAGTTTCTACATTGTAGTTAGCACCTACTATTTTAATTTTCCCATCTTTTTCCATTTGGCTTAAGGTGGTACTTTGCTTGCGAATATCTGCTATGGTTTGCTTTACATTGTGCACATTCAGCCTTTCCAACAAATCATCATTTTTAGAAGAACGTTCTTCTCCCTCTTTAATAATCTCCTCTATAATTGGATTAAAATGGTCTACTAAATGAGTAAGGTTGTCCATTCCCATTCCTCTAATTGCAGCAGCATCTAGTCCACCTTTTAAAGCACCGCATTTAGAGTGCCCCAAAACAACAACCAGTTTAGAGCCAGCAACATTACAACCAAATTCCATAGAGCCCAAAATATCTTGGTTTGCAAAATTTCCGGCTATTCTTACGCTAAAAATATCCCCTAAACCTTGGTCAAAAATCAACTCTGCAGAAGTACGACTGTCGATACAGCTCAATATCACGGCAAATGGCCATTGCCCAGCACGGGTGTCATTTACTTGTGCCAATAAATCTCTGTTGGCTTTCAAATTTTGTACAAACCTATCATTACCTTCTTTTAGTATCTGTAGCGCTTTTTCAGGGGTAATAGTAGCCTGAGTTTCTGAGGTATGTGCTTTCATTATCTTTTTTTAATTTTGTTCAACAATTTTTATATTAACTTTTGGTACCGAGTAACTTTTTTTGATATGCTCTAAGGTAACTATAATACCTTTGGTATAAGCATTATGCTTAAAATTATGAATTGCCTCTAACACATCTGGATCTATGTATCTAGAGCCCGAGCCATCAATAATTACATTCGTTTCATTAGGAATATCCATCAATAACACCTGAATAGAAGCTTTGTTTAAGAACGATACTTCTTCGGCAAGCTTAATGCGGATGTTCTTTTTGTTTCCTTCTTCTTGTACTCGGTAAAAGAAGGGGTTGCGCATATTGGTTCTTAATAGATAGAAAATAGATACAGCCATACCAATACCAACTCCTTTTAATAAATCTATGCCTACTACACCAACAATGGTAACCACAAACGGTATAAACTGATCCCAACCTTTATGGTACATGTGCTTAAACAAGCCTATTCTTGCCAACTTATATCCGGTTACCAATAAAATAGCCGCCAAACACGATAGTGGAATCATGTTAATTAATGAAGGAATAAACAGTAGCGATAATAGCAGCAATAAACCATGGGTAATTGCCGATACTTTTGTACGCCCCCCAGCATTTACATTGGCCGAGCTACGCACAATTACTGCTGTCATAGGTAAGCCGCCCAACATACCGCTGGCAATGTTACCTACACCTTGCGCTAGTAACTCTCTATTGGTTGGCGATACTCTTTTCAAAGGATCGATTTTATCTACAGCCTCCAAGCTCAACAATGTTTCTAAACTCGCAACCACGGCAATAGTTACAGCCACTACCAACACTTTAGCATCGAAAATCATAGAAAAATCTGGCATGGTAAACAGGTTAAAAAATTCAGACGCACTGTTAACTTCCGGAATTTTAACCATTTGGCTTTCCTTTAAAGCGTTTGATGAACCATTGAACACAATTGCCCCAATGATACCAATAGCAACTACTACTAATGGAGCAGGCACTACATTTATTTTTTTAAATTTAGGCCATAATACAAGAAGCAATATAGAAACCGCACTAATTGCAATAGCAGCAATGCTGAAATGCTGAAATGCGTTACCCAACGCTGAGAAAGTATTTTCGCCATCCATTTGGAAGAAGCTCTCATCGCCAAAAAAATCGCTATCTACACCCAAAGCATGAGGCAGTTGCTTCATAATTAACAAGATACCTATACCTGCCAACATACCCTCTATTACACTAGAAGGAAAGTAATTACCTATTGTACCGGCTTTGATTAATCCTAAAATAAGTTGGAAAACCCCTGCCAGAACTACTGCCATCAAAAATACCTGATAGCTGCCCAAACTAGTAATAGCCGCCAATACAATGGTGGTTAAACCCGCCGCCGGACCACTAACACTTAACTGAGAACCACTAATAGAAGCTGTTACTACGCCTCCAATGATACCAGTAAGCAAACCTGCAAACAAAGGGGCGCCAGAAGCTAGCGCAATACCCAAACACAATGGCAATGCCACCAAAAACACTACAATACTTGCGGGCAAATCGGCTTTTAAGTTCCTTTTTTGCAAATATTTACCTAATCCGCCTCCCATTTGGGCCGAATTTGAATTTTTCATAAAGAATTATATTAATTTCTAAGTTTATTATAGAATATGCTGCAAAAAGTATGGCAGCAAGCATGATATTAACTTATGAAAAATTTGGGGGCGGTGTGGGCACCGAAGGGTGGTGTGGATCTACGTATCTCCGAGAATGTTCAATAAAACTATTCGGAACGCCGCAATCTAAATCGAAATATACATTGTTTAAATCGTACTTCGGAAAAATCAGCTTATAATCTACAAACTTAGCCCCTGCCTTTCCTTTATCTTCCGAAGTATTCTCATTTTCCAATTGCATAATTACCGAAACCATAAATTCATCATCGCAATGCGATAAAAATACAGGCGCACCAGAAATAATCATCTTTGATACAAAGATGCTCATGAACATGATCATGATGGTTAACCGATATTTCTTTAGATTCATAAATTTCTAATGCAATTCTAATTCCGCTAATTTAGTCGCCAGAGCCTTTAAATCCAAAATAAATTAAGTAATATATTTGTAATATAAGGATATTGTACCGGTCAATTCAAAATATTTAGGCAATTTCGACCCTTTAATTAATTTTAACCCACTAAAGCATAAACCGTTAAAACAAATGAGAAATTATTTAGTTTTCTTATTCTACTTATTACCTTTTGCTGCATTAGGACAAAACAATAATGCACCTTCTTCTTATGACCCGCACGATATTAAAATAACCGGCTACCTGCAAACGCAGTTTCAAGTGGCACAATCTCCAGGCATTAACTCATGGTCGGGCGGAGATTTTAGCGAAAATTCTGCTAGCCGCTTCATGTTACGTCGAGGCCGTTTAAAAGTAGACAGGGTTGATAAATTTTCGTCTATCGTTTTCCAACTCGATGGTACGCAAGATGGTGTTAGAATTATGGATGCTTTTATACAGTTCTATAGTCCAGAAAACAGATCTTTAAAATTTACGGCAGGCCTATTCAACAGGCCGTTTGGCTATTCAATAGCTTATTCTTCGGGCTATCGCGATTTTCCAGAAAGGGCTCGTGTTTTTCAAACCTTAATGCCTAGAGAAAGAGATTTAGGCGCAATGATTTCATATAAGCCTAACAAAATTGTTCCATTTATTGTAGCTGATTTGGCGGTAGTAAACGGAAGTGGCTTAAATGCAAAAGACTACGATTCAAATAAAGACATCATTGGAAACTTCAATTTTCATTTTGATAGCCTAGCCAATAAAAAGCTACAACTTGGCTTTGGCGCCTCTATTTATAAAGGAACGGTTAGAAGCAATACCACCACCGTTTTTAAACCTTTGAACAATGGCTTTTCTAACTCAACTGATGCGGCTAACGAAGGCTATAACTTTAGAAGAGATTATTATGGGGCAAACCTTCAGGTTGGATACAAAAACACCTTTGGAGAAACTACCTTTAAAACAGAATACATTGAAGGCACACAGCCGGGCGTAGCCGCAACGGCAAGTCTTTCGGGTTTAGCGGCCAGCACAAGTTTTGCAACACAACCTACCGGAAATCTGTATCTGCGTAATTTTAACGGCTATTTCTTTTGGCTAACCCAACAAATTGCCAACAGTAAATTAACTGCCATAGTAGGTTACGATGTTTATGATCCAAATACGGATGTTGATGAGGCCGAAATTGGAAAAACAGGAAATAACACCACTGCAGGCGATATTAAGTTTAGCACTTTAGGTTATGGATTAACCTATGCATTAAACGGCCGTTTAAAACTTACCATTTACAATGAACATGTAAAAAATGATGGCACGGCTTTGCCAGACTACCAAAACGATATTAAAGATAACGTATTTACTACTCGCTTGCAGTACAGATGGTAGGATGATTGACGAAGTGCGATTGGCGCAAATTTGAAAATTAATTGTTTAATTGCTGAATTGTGCTATTGTTGCTAACTTGTTTAGCCAATTTCTTTCGGACTTTCGGACTTTCGGACTTTCGGACTTTCGGACTTTCGGACTTTCGGACTTTCGGACTGAACCAATGAACCAATGAACCAATGAACCAAAACGTATGAAAAATAAAATTGAAATCTTAAAAGACAAAATACAAAAAGCCCACTTAGGCGGCGGACAGACACGTATTGATAGCCAGCACAAAAAAGGCAAACTTACCGCTCGCGAGCGTATTCATTTCTTAATGGATGAAGGCAGTTTTGAAGAAATAGGGATGCTGGTAACCCATCGCAGTACCGATTTTGGAATGGAAAACGAGAAATATCTAGGCGATGGCGTAATTACTGGCTATGGCACCATAAACGGCAGGTTAACCTACGTATTCTCTCAAGATTTTACGGTTTTTGGTGGTTCACTATCCGAAACTCATGCCGAAAAAATCTGCAAAATCATGGAAATGGCCATGAAAAACGGTGCGCCAATTATTGGTTTAAATGATAGCGGTGGTGCCCGCATACAAGAAGGTGTGGTTTCTTTAGGTGGTTACGCCGATATTTTTTACCGCAACGTACAAGCCTCTGGCGTAATTCCGCAATTATCTGCAATTATGGGGCCTTGTGCTGGTGGTGCAGTGTACTCTCCAGCCATTACCGATTTCATTTTAATGGTTGAGAACACCTCTTATATGTTTGTAACTGGCCCTAACGTGGTAAAAACTGTGACGCACGAAGAAGTAAGTTCTGAAGAGTTGGGCGGCGCCAGTACACACGCTACCAAATCTGGTGTTACACATTTTGCCTGTGCCAATGAAATTGAAGCCATTAACCAATTAAAGAAAATTTTAAGCTACGTACCACAAAACTGCGAAGACACTGCTCCTGCTCTAGCTTACGAAGTTGGTAACGAAGAACGACTTTCGTTAAATGATATTTTACCTGCCAACGCCAACCAACCTTACGATATCCGTGAAGTAATTACACAAGTTGCTGATGAAGAAAGTTTTCTAGAAGTTCATGCAGCTTATGCCGAAAATATTGTGGTTGGTTTTGCCCGCTTAGCTGGAAGAAGCATTGGTGTGGTGGCTAACCAACCAGCATATTTAGCAGGGGTTTTAGATAATAACGCTTCGGTTAAAGCGGCACGTTTTGTTAGGTTTTGCGATTGCTTTAACATTCCGTTGTTGGTTTTTGAAGATGTTCCAGGATTTTTGCCCGGCACCGACCAAGAGTGGAACGGCATCATCACCAATGGGGCAAAATTATTGTACGCCTTTAGCGAAGCAACCGTGCCACGTATTACCGTAATTACCCGTAAAGCTTACGGTGGTGCTTACGATGTGATGAACTCTAAGCACATCGGTGCGGATATGAACTACGCTTGGCCAAGTGCCGAAATTGCTGTAATGGGGGCTAAAGGTGCTGCAGAAATCATATTTAAAAAGGAAATCAGCGCTGCCGAAAATCCAGAAGAAAAATGGTTGGAGAAAGAGAAATTATATTCTGATATTTTTGCCAACCCCTACCGTGCTGCCGAACGTGGTTTTGTAGACGAGGTAATTGAACCAGCTAAAACCAGAGAAAAACTCATCAAAGCATTTAAAATGCTGGAGAACAAAGTAGTGAATATGCCAAGGAAAAAACATGGGAATATTCCATTGTAATAAATTTGCAATTTGCTTTGACATAGCCTACCTTAGAAAAACAAATATAAAAACCTATGTATAAACATTTTACCCCCCTATTTTTGGCACATTAAAAGCGCTTGCTTGTGTTGCTTTTGGTGTACTTTTAATTATTACCGCCTGTAAAAAAAACTATAGCGAAGATGTTGGACTAACCAGCGAACAAAACAACAAACTAGCCGAGTGGTATAAAGCCAATCTAAAAATTTCAGATGAAAACCCATTTAGTAAACTAGTACCAAATTGGGAAAAGGTGTATATCGGTAAAAAGGACAATAAAATTGTGTACGAAGTAGAGCTCACCAACCCAGAAAACCTAATGGTACTTGGGCAAAAGGCAAACCGAAGCAACTTGGAACAAGAAGCCAAAAAACATACGATTAAACTATTGTTATTTGAAGACGAAAAGACCAAAAAAATACTTTACGCCTCCTATATGTTATTAGAAAAACACAGCACAGGCGAATTTGAGAAACTGCACTACAAAAACCTTGGCAACTTTACAGGTACGGTTTTATACTACCATTTTACGGGACAATTAGCAAACGGATGGAACTATGCAAACGGCAGGATTGCCGAAAAGATAGCTGTTATAACGGAGAAGCAGTTTGATCAATTGCAGACACAAACGCAGGGAGACATTCGCACAGAAGCCACAGTATGTCAGTCTGGTTTTGCAGACAAGTATCAGTGGACTTGCGTTGGCGTACCAGGCTACGAAAATTGCGGATTTACCTATGTAGGCCAAGAATATGTGACCTACTGCAGCTATGAGGAAGAGGATAAAGACTATCTAGGAAATGAAAATGAGAGCGGCAGAGGATATTTTCCCCCGGAATATACGGATTGTGCCGGAGTAGCCGGAGGAACAGCCACCTGGAATAATGAGTGCAACACATGTATTGGTGGTACTACGGGGTTGACGGCTTGCCCGAAAGACATCAGAAATAAGGCAGAAGACCCATGTATTTCTACTGTGGTTAATGAATTAGTAGGCGCAAATAAAAATATTGAAGGTAAAATTTCAGAAATCATCAAAAAATTTGACCAGAGTAAGGACTTAAACTTAAATATATATGACGGTATAACCGCTAATGGTAAACCCGGAAATATGTTTCGTTCGCAATTAAGGGGTTCAGAATTTACCGCAGATATCAGATTACAAACCTCCTATTTTAAAGGTGAGGATGGAGCATCTAAAGAGAGTTTAGCTGCTGTATTGATACACGAAGTTTTACATAGCTACATTAAAAGTCAGAACCCTAATATTTTAGACACTAATAACGTTCATCATAACATGATGGTCCAGAATTACATAGAACCAATGAGTAATTATCTAACTAGTGCATTTGGGATTTCACGTAAAGATGCATTTTCGTTAACTTGGAATGGTGTTATTGATTCTGATGTTTTTGAAATGGCTAATTCGGAAAAATTATTTGAATACACCTACACAGAAAATGGAGTTAATCACACTATTTCAGTCTCTAAACAAGAGATAATGAACCGTGCCAGTGCTTATAATGGTAATACAAACTATGCTGATGAAGGAAAAAAAGGAACTAAAACCTGTCCAAATTGATATGAAAAAATTATTGATTGTATTTATTGCTATTTGGGTTCAATCAGCATATGCCCAAAAAAAAGTTGACTTATTTAATGAAAATGAAAAAATTCATTCTCTATTAAATTCAAACTACGCCCCTATCTCTTTTCCTGATAGTATTGCACTTTACAGTTTTTATATC
Organism: Pedobacter sp. SL55; assembly: GCF_026625705.1. Taxonomy (NCBI): domain Bacteria; kingdom Pseudomonadati; phylum Bacteroidota; class Sphingobacteriia; order Sphingobacteriales; family Sphingobacteriaceae; genus Pedobacter; species Pedobacter sp. SL55. The sequence continues at coordinate 490,828 of NZ_CP113059.1, forward strand.
AAGATTACGCCAAAAAAAAATGGAATAAAAAGCATTTTTATAAGCAATGATTTAGGCAAGAAATATTTTGGCAATATAGATTCTTTATTTAAAAAAGTAGATTTTAATATATTTTTAAAAGGCACAAAGCAAAAGCATGTTATTGTGCCTGTTACTATCCTGATATATGAACATCAAAATATGAAACCAAATGAAAAATTAGATATTTGGGGGTTAAGAAATATACTACCACAAATGATGGCTAATGATGATTTAGAGCGATATAAAGCTGTTTTTTTAAATACATACTTTGTTATAGTTAGCACGAAAATTTATAACTAAATTGGGTTAAATTATAGTCATTTATACCATGGTTCATATTACAACCAACCATCAACCCAAACATTGGTAACTGCTATACTTTAGATGATAAAAAGGGATGCTGAAATTAAATTTACTTGTGATGTTTTTAAGCTTGACAATCGCAAGTGGCAATTGCCAAACTAAAACTGATAGTGAAAAAATTAAGATTCACCAAAGTGTCATTACTAAACTAAAAAAAGAAGGAGAAAAATTTCACATATATCCTTCTACAAGAAAAGCCAGTCTTTCTAGTTTTGATTTTACGGGAGGGGGAAGAGGGTTAGATACTAATTCTAATCGTGCCTGGAATAATAAAGAATGGATTTCTTTTGTAAAGAACATAGATACTTCTTCAATTAGCGACTATCCTATTTATCTTAATAGTAATAGAGAAAAAAGAAAAGAACTAATTTTTGCTCCTATCTTTTTCTCAAAAGATGGAACAAAGGCGTTAGCTATTGCTAAATTTTATTCTTATACAAGTCAGACAGGTTCGGGAATGGCTTGGTTTTTTGAAAGAGATAACAATGTTTGGAAAGTGAAAGACATGCAGATTTTTTCAACCATTAATTAATAGTTTTTATATATGTTAAAGAAAGTCACATTCTGGCTTAAGCGGTTTTTAGCGCAAGCATTAGCATAGCGGTGCTTGTGCTTTTATTGGAAATAGTAGTCCCCTTTCTGGCTTAAGCATTTCTAGCGCAAGCATTAGCGCAGCGGTGCTTGTGCTTTTGTTGGAAATAGTCACCAGCAAATGCTGGCGCCAGAAAGGGAACAACCCCAGGAAAAAACATGGCAATATTCCGTTGTAAAATAAATTTGCAATTTGCTTTGACATAGCCTACCTTAGAAAAACAAATATAAAAACCTATGTATAAACATTTTACCCCCCATTTTTAGAACATTAAAAGCGCTTGCTTATATCGCTTTTAGTGTCCTGTTAATTATTACCGCCTGTAAGAAAAACTACAGCGAAGATGTTGGACTAACCAGCGAACAAAAAAGCAAGCTATCTGATTGGTACCGTGAAAACATCAAAGTTTCCGAAGAAAATACATTTAGCCAACTGGTACCCAACTGGAACGAGGTATTTCTAAGCGAACAACAGGGACAAATAATTCACGAAATTGGCTTGCGAAATCCTAAAAAACTCATGGTAATTAGCGAAAAAGGAACAAAGCGTAATTTAGATCAGGAAGAGAAAAAGCATATCATTAAGCTCTTAATCTTTCAAAACAAAATATCGGGTAAAATTCTTTATGCTGCATACATGAGTATCGAAAACGAGAAAACTACTGGTTTTGATAAATTGCATTATAAAAATTTAAAGAACTTCTCCGGAACCATTTACTACCATCATTTTAACGGAAAGTTAAGTAACGGGTGGAACTACAGCGAAGGCAAAATAACTGAAAAGATTACTGCCATTACCGAGCAACAGTTCAATCAGTCGCAGAGGCAATTGCACGGCGATAAAAAGACTGAAGCAATGGTGTGCACTTCGGGATACGCCGATAAATACCAATGGCAATGTCTAGGCGTACCGGGCTACGAAAATTGCGGATTTACCTATATAGGCCAAGAATATGTGACCTACTGCAGCTATGAGGAAGAGGATAAAGACTATCTAGGAAATGAAGATGAAAGCGGAGGAGGATATTTTCCGCCAGAATATACGGATACGGATTGTGCAGGTAAAGCAGGAGGAACAGCCTATGTTGATCCCGATTGCAACACCTGCATTGGAGGCACTACGGGGTTGACGGCTTGCCCGCTGAAGAGAACAGTAACAGATAATACAACAAACCCTTGTATAAAGTCTGGTGTAAGTTTAGGCTCACTGGCGAATACTACAATAGGTACGATGTTAAATAAAACATTCGGGCCTTCAAATGAATATGGAGGATTAGACCTCGAGTTCGCTGAAGGTATCACAGGAACAGATGATGGCTGGTGTAGAAAAAATGGAAATATATCATGGGTAATAACCATTAATCAGAATTTGCCAAATACTTCTTCTAAAGAAGATATTCTAGCCACAGTATATCACGAAATCTTACACGCATATTTGGAAGCAACTTATCCTAAAGATGCTACAGGAATGTTTTTAATACCACATAACGAACATCAAGACATGGCAGAAAAATATCTCACTTTGATGGTAGGAGCATTAAAAATAAATTATCCGAGCTTATCTGATAAAGATGCTTGGGGTTTGGCTTGGGGAGGTTTAGAAAATACCCCATTTTACAAGGATAATACTAAACTTACTGCCAACCAACGTCTTGAAATTGCTGAAATTAATCGAAAACATAAAAATAAAAGTAATCCTTTAGACCGTTCAGGAACTTATTGCAATTGATTATGAAAAAATATTTGCTTTTATTATTTCTATGTGTTGGTGCAAACCAAATTAGGGCGCAGCACATTATTGATAGCGCTTTGCAACACATATCTACGGACAAATCTAGATTGAACAATAAAGAGTATTTTAGACTTTTTATCGTAAAATCGATGATAAATGCAATCGACTTTGACAAACTTATTAAAGCCCCTAAGGGATTTGCTCAGTTGGCTTCGGTTAGTGTAGTCTTTAATAACAAAGGTATTGTAGATACATCAATAGTTACCAGTAAGCTAAATGAAAACTTTGAACTTAAGAAAAACCCAACAGCCGAACTAAAGTGTTTTAAACCCATCTTAGAATATGCCAACAGTACAGTTATTTTACCAATTTTATATATAAGAATGGATGAAACAAGTATTAATTTAGAAAATAAAATTCTCGAAGAATTTGTTAATTTATTTCCGCACCAATTCCTAAATAAAAAAAACGTAATCTTATTAAAACCTGAAGTAAATCCATTTTCACAGATAAAATGACCCTTTTAATACAACAAGTTAAATATCATTGGGTAAGACTGCAAAATGCTAGAAAGGGATTATTGGTTACAATCTATCATAAAATATTGTACCCATTCTGGCTTAAGCATTTCTAGCGCAAGCATTAGCGCAGCGGTGCTTGTGCTTTTGTTGGAAATAGTCACCAGCAAATGCTGGCGCCATAAAGGGAACAACCCCAGGAAAAAACATGGCAATATTCCGTTGTAAAATAAATTTGCAATTTGCTTTGACATAGCCTACCTTAGAAAAACAAATATAAAAACCTATGTATAAACATTTTACCCCCCATTTTTAGAACATTAAAAGCGCTTGCTTATATCGCTTTTAGTGTCCTGTTAATTATTACCGCCTGTAAAAAAAACTACAGCGAAGATGTTGGACTAACCAGCGAACAAAACAACAAACTAGCCGAGTGGTATAAAGCCAATCTAAAAATTTCAGATGAAAACCCATTTAGTAAACTAGTACCAAATTGGGAAAAGGTGTATATCGGTAAAAAGGACAATAAAATTGTGTACGAAGTAGAGCTCACCAACCCAGAAAACCTAATGGTACTTGGGCAAAAGGCAAACCGAAGTAACTTGGAACAAGAAGTAAAAAAACATACGATAAAACTATTGTTATTTGAAGACGAAAAGACAAAAAAAATACTTTACGCCTCCTATATGTCATTAGAAAAACACAGCAAAGGCGAATTTGAGAAACTGCACTACAAAAACCTTGGCAATTTTACAGGTACGGTTTTATACTACCATTTTACGGGACAATTAGCAAACGGATGGAACTATACAAACGGCAGGATTGCCGAAAAGATAACTGTTATAACGGAAAAGCAGTTTGATCAATTGCAGACACAAACGCAGGGAGACATTCGCACAGAAGCCATAGTATGTCAATCTGGTTTTGCAGACAAGTATCAGTGGACTTGCGTTGGCGTACCAGGCTACGAAAATTGCGGATTTACCTATGTAGGCCAAGAATATGTGACCTACTGCAGCTATGAGGAAGAGGATAAAGACTATCTAGGAAATGAAAATGAGAGCGGCGGAGGATATTTTCCCCCGGAATATACGGATTGTGCCGGAGTAGCCGGAGGAACCGCTATCTGGAATAATGAATGTAACACCTGCATTGGTGGTACTACAGGGTTGACGGCTTGCCCACCAAGAGAAATTATTGATAGTCTGTTGAACAACTGCATGAAAAATGCAAAAAACATTATCATAACGCAAAATGGTTGGGTCAACGCTTTGTTAAGAAATTTCACAAATGACAGTTCTTTCAGTCCAAATTACACATGGATACTAAAAAACGGAACAGTGTCTGAAACTGACTTAGCCACAACAGGAAATTGGGACAGGGTTAATAGAAACGTTACTACTAATATTGATGATACAAAATTCACAAATGCTTCTGATCTAGCAATCGTAAAAACTATACTGCATGAAGGTATACACGCATACCTTATAGCTTATTTTGCTAATGACCCAATTAATGCCAACAAAGAATATAGTGTACTATTTGATAATTATTTTAGCATAAAAAGGCCTGACTTAAATGAAATCCATCATAATGAAATGGCCAGAATATTCGTAGATCAAATAGCAATTTCTCTTGAACTGTATGGAGATTTAAAAGGTTATTCCTTTACATCTTCGTTGGAAAAAAAGCAATTTTATGGAGACCTTGCTTGGGGAGGATTATTTGAAACGAAAGCATTTAAGGCGATGTCATCTAATGAACAAAATAGAATAAAAACTACCATTTCAGTTGAGCAAAAAGGAGAAAATCTTTTAGGACAGAGTAAAATACACAAAGGTCAAGTGGGAGGATGCCAATGAAAGCTATATTATACAAGGCATGGTTGGTTTTAATTTTTGGCATATACACTTGTGAAGCTCAAGAATTACTTGGTACCTATCGTGCTATTGGTCAGCCAACACACATCATTAGCTTTGAAAAGGGAGTTTTCAAAGAGGAACACGGAAATGACCTAACAACAAAAAAAGGCTTTGGCAGCTATCATTTAAAAAAAGATAAATTAATTTTTATTTATAGAGACTACCCTCAGCAGGACAGCTCCCGTTATGAACTTATAGACCAGGGTCCCTTAGCTCATTCAAATTTAGACATCGCTATTTTTGATTCGCAATCTGTACCCATGTGGGGAATGTACGGATGTCGAGATGTTGAAAATAACATATTGAACCTGATCGGCACAGATAAGAATGGCAAGGGAAATATGACAATTTTCAAGAATAAAAACATTGGCTTCTTCACTATTGACCGTATTGGCTACCATAGAATCTTAATACCGATAAAGAAAATAATGGGTAGATCAGCAACTCTAAAAGCTTACTTACGACCTCAGGAAAATTATTATATAGAAGCTGGCATTAAAAAATATCAAATTTTAGAGTTCTCCAGTGAAAAATTAGTGCTAACCAAAGATGGAACGACCTATGCTTTTAAAAAAGTTGAATAATATGACTCCCATTCTGGCTTAAGGTGTGCCGTGAATGAATAATAAGGTTGTATTTATTCTTCAATGTTGGATAAAAGATGATGGTAGGTCCATCACAGTCGTTGTGCAAGCAGAGGCTGTAAACCGCCTCTCGGTGCTAAAGGAGTAATTCGATGGTATTGAACGGAAAGGGGAAAAGGCCAGCAGGACTGGTCAGGTGCGGATAAGGGAGATGAATGCAAATGAACCATCGATGAAGTAATGAGATAGAGACACCTATTGTCAAAAGTTGGTTTTCTTAAGGACTGATGAAGATTGTAGCGGCTACTTGCTTACTGGCTACAAGGCAATCGTTATAGAGGTGGCATGACCCTTATTCAGGCTTTTATCCGGAACACGGGAAGTCCATATCGGATATAAAGCGAAATGCACAAGCAGGCAATACCTGTAAGGCTGAAAAGCGATGCCGTTATGGATGGCGGACTAACTCATAGTAGTGATGAAGTTTCTGTAATGGAAATGGAGCGAAGGGGTTAGCTAATTTATTAATGCTCATGGTCAACCATAATAGGGAGGAACCTAATGCAGAGATAGGTTAGAAGAGCCGTATGAATTGAGAGGTTCACGTACGGTTCTGTGAGAGGTTTGGGCTGAAATGCCCTTACCTACTCGACCAATTTCTAGCGCAAGCATTAGCGTAGCGGTGCTTGTGCTTTTGTTGAAAATAGTAGTCACCAGCAAATGCTGGCGCCAGAAAGAAATTGAACCAGCTAAAACCAGAGAAAAACTCATCAAAGCATTTAAAATGCTGGAGAACAAAGTAGTGAATATGCCAAGGAAAAAACATGGGAATATTCCATTGTAATAAATTTGCAATTTGCTTTGACATAGCCTATCTTAGAAAAACAAATATAAAAACCTATGTATAAACATTTTACCCCCCTATTTTTGGCACATTAAAAGCGCTTGCTTGTGTTGCTTTTGGTGTACTTTTAATTATTACCGCCTGTAAAAAAAACTATAGCGAAGATGTTGGACTAACCAGCGAACAAAACAACAAACTAGCCGAGTGGTATAAAGCCAATCTAAAAATTTCAGATGAAAACCCATTTAGTAAACTAGTACCAAATTGGGAAAAGGTGTATATCGGTAAAAAGGACAATAAAATTGTGTACGAAGTAGAGCTCACCAACCCAGAAAACCTAATGGTACTTGGGCAAAAGGCAAACCGAAGCAACTTGGAACAAGAAGCCAAAAAACATACGATTAAACTATTGTTATTTGAAGACGAAAAGACCAAAAAAATACTTTACGCCTCCTATATGTCATTAGAAAAACACAGCACAGGCGAATTTGAGAAACTGCACTACAAAAACCTTGGCAACTTTACAGGTACGGTTTTATACTACCATTTTACGGGACAATTAGCAAACGGATGGAACTATGCAAACGGCAGGATTGCCGAAAAGATAGCTGTTATAACGGAGAAGCAGTTTGATCAATTGCAGACACAAACGCAGGGAGACATTCGCACAGAAGCCACAGTATGTCAGTCTGGTTTTGCAGACAAGTATCAGTGGACTTGCGTTGGCGTACCAGGCTACGAAAATTGCGGATTTACCTATGTAGGCCAAGAATATGTGACCTACTGCAGCTATGAGGAAGAGGATAAAGACTATCTAGGAAATGAAAATGAGAGCGGCGGAGGATATTTTCCCCCGGAATATACGGATTGTGCCGGAGTAGCCGGAGGAACCGCTATCTGGAGTAATGAATGTAACACCTGCATTGGTGGTACTACAGGACTGACCGCTTGCCCACCTATAGCAGATATTAAAAAAGATAGCTTGAAAAAGTATTATCCTTGTATGGATAAACTGGTTTTGAAAAAACTGGAGAACGATACATTGTACTCGAAATTAATTAAGCCTTTTCAGAATATTTATATTCCAGGAGCCGGTCAAGTCAGCTTTGCTGGTCTCCCTAAAATCACCTATAATTTCTCTTCTCAAATTTGGGGCACTAATAATCAGTACAACTTAGGGGAGACAGAAAATACTACTGCGGCTAACTCCACAATTTATTTGAATACACAAGCGATACAGAATGCCTCTCAGCTATTTCTACAAGTTGCAACCATACATGAGACGGCACATGCCTACCTAACGTACTACATAAAAATGGGAACTTGGGGACAAACCATTCAAGAAGGTGGAGATTTTCCTTGGGCATTGAAAATGGCTAATTATGGTGTAATTGCCACAGGACAGTATATGACTGGCAACTATACAGATCACTCGATTTTCATTAATCATTATCTTAACGAAACAGTTAACATTTTAAGATCTGTAAATGGAGGGGCCTATACTAATCAAGAGTATATAATGGCGGCTATCTATGGAATGAACAATGCTGGTACAATTCCGCCGTCATTAGCTACCACTTCTACAGGGCAAACGTATTTTACTAATTTAAAAAATCAACTTAATACCAGCTATAATAATATACTTACACAAAATGGCATAACACCTGCTATGATCAATACATTTTATAACAGTAATCTTATTAATGTACCTGTTAACAAAAAACTACCGACAAATTGCCCTTAATATGAAGCTTGGAACTATAATTTTGACCCTAGCTCTTTCATTCCATTCTGGAATAATCAAAGCTCAAGACGAAAGAACTAAAATTTATTTTTTGGCAGATACTATTGATGTTCCTAAAAACCAAAGAATACTCGAAATAAGTAGAGGCCCTTTATGGTTCGTAGGCGCCTATGAGTTTTATATGAAATTACATCCTAATGAGAATAGTAACTTGACATATATATATGAGGAACCTCATCCAGAGATGCAAGCGAAAATTGTAGATACATTGCCAAGATACCACTATAGGAGCTGGAAATCATTATTTGAACTCTTGACAAATCGAGATAAGCCTTTTGATGACAATTATCAACTTTATATTACCGAGAAGTTACCAAACGGAAAGTACGCAACACATAAAGTTTACAGGCCGATGCCAACTCGTTCTATTAACAACCGAAGCAACAAATAATTGGCTATTAACACACCATAAATGGCAGTTCCCATCCACAAACTGGTTTAATTGCTCGCTATTATAGCGGACAATTAAACCTTAAAATAAAACCGAAAGAATACCTACAAAAAAACAAGCGTTACTAGCGATAAGTATTAAATTTGTGACACCAATTCCCTGCTAATGCTAAAACGAAGCGACGTAATTTTAATGGCCTTTTGTACGGGCTTAATTGTTGCAAACATTTACTATTGCCAACCTTTGGTAACCCTGCTAGCGCACGCCTGTGGCGTGTGTTTTAATTAATTAAACGATATCATTGAACATATTCTCCGCTGGTATATTAAATCAAAGTAATGCGCAAAGACTCTTGAATAGCGCAGAAAGAGACACTAGGCAGAATAATTTTAAAGGTAAAAAATGTTAAACATGAAAAAAATTGTCCTTTTATTCTTATTGCTATCCACTAGCTCATTTAAGCTAAGTGCCAATTCAAATCTGTCGCAAAAATATTTTATATTGGATGAAAATTCAAATTCTTACCAATTTCATACCATTAAATTAAGTAATAAAGGAAAGCAAATAGAATTATATAACTTATTGTATGATCAATCAAATTTGATACTATTTTCGGTACTCCCTGTAAAAGGGGATATGATGTGGAGTGAAATTGAAGTTTCTAAAATCAAAGGGCAAATTATAGATTTTCCAGTTCTAAAACAGATTTTTTCTGAAGCATTCAACAGTTATCAGAAATCGAACTTCTATGACTGCGATTTCATTAAACGACAGGATATCTCCCTGGTCATCAATAAAAATGGAAAGTTTTTTGTTAGTAGCTTTTGCTTATCAGAGTATTTCAGTATAGTTACACAAAGCCTTGTTTTTCCTAATTTGATGGCTAACGCTATAATTAACATTAGCTCCCCTACAATAGCTGTAAAAGACTTTGAGAGCAAGTATTATAACGCTTATGGGCATTATTCTCCTAATGCAATTACAGAACGGAGTTCTACAGGAACTACAAACTTACTGAGACCTTTAGAAAAGCCACTACTTTTTAGATCTGAAGAGATTGAAATTTTCGGCTTCAAAGCCTATAAATTTTGGCAATTTACAGATTGGCACATCAACCACGGAATTAACTATTATCGAGGTATTGACAGGTTTTTATTTGTGCCAAATATCGGTATAGTGGCTGGCTCATTTGACGCTTTTCTCTCAAAAAACTCAGCAGATACAATGAAAGCCTATCTCGAAGAAATACTCATATTACCATCGGATAAAGATAAAATCAAATCCAAAGTTGAATAATTCTTTTTGGATAGTATTATTACGCATGTGGCTAGTTTAAGTGCTCGCTATTTCAGCAGGCACTTAAACCTTAAAAATAAACCTAAAGACATATCTACTAAAAAAAGACCCTGCTAGCGCACGCCTGTGGCGTGTGTTTTAATTAATTAAACGATATCATTGAACATATTCACACGCCAAAGGCGTGCGCTAGCAAGGGAATATGCCAAGGAAAAAACATGGCAATATTCCGCTTTAAAAAAATTTGTAATTCGCTGATAAAACCTTACCTTAGAAAAACCAAATATAAAAACCTATGTATAAACATTTTACCCCCCTGTTAGGAAATTAAACCTTTGCTTAATTTTTGGCTTTGCAATACTACTGCTAATTATAGATTCCTGTAAAAAGGAAGGATACAGTGTAGATAAAGAAATAATAGAAGCAAAATAGTAACCTTCGCTCAACTAAAGCAACAGACACAGCATTATTTCACCAAACAACACCCACTTGATACGGGAAGGCGTATTGCGCTGTGGCACAAAGCCTACACCATCGGACTAAAAAATGGAACCAACATTATACATGTGCCACTAAAAGAAACCTATTACGAATTGCATAACCAAACTAAAACCCATTTGGTGGCATACAGAGACTCCTTGGGGAATATCATATCTTCAATTATGGTTATGCGCCCGGAAAAAGGAAGTATAAAATCCATAGAAGGACAAACAAATTTAAAAAATTTTACTGGAGATATATTACTTTACACTTTAGACAAAAATTTTATAAGAGGCCGTGTTTTAAAAGATGGGCAAATTATAGGTGAACTAAAAATTGAAACATTGGCTGTAAACAACACTGCAACCAACGGAGAAGGAAAATATGGGCAAGGCAGAATAATGAGTACAACCAATTACCAGATACCTAATAAAACACAGGCCTGGCAAGAGGAGTGCCAATGGAGGCAGGGACAAAATTACATAAACGCCCAGGGTGAAGTGGTCGTAACGGCAGTACGATACTGCAGATGGACATATCAGCCAGATGAGGTCATACCGCCAATATCCGAAATCGACTATACCGGAGCAGGACCATCGGGCTGGACTAGGTATGATTGCAATGGAGATGCCGAAGGAACCGCGTATGAAGCAGATTGTGGATGCATTGAAGGTAATACGGGATTGACCGCTTGCCCAACAAGAGAAATAAGGGACAGTGTGCAAAACCCTTGTATAAAAGCTCAACTGAATCTAGCATTAACTGCCAAAACAACTATCTTAAACATGCTCAACAATACTTTTGGCGGCACCGTTGAGTTTGAAGATTTATCGTTGACTTTTAAAGATGTTACTAATTTGCCTGATAGTATTTCGGGAGACGCAAAACGGTGGAGTGCAACTTCAATTGAATTTGAGATAAGGTTGAATAAAAATAAGTTGCCAACTTATTCAAATGAGTATACTCTAAGCACCATTTATCATGAGATTTTACACGCTTATTTATATAGTAAATTGACTAAAGGTTTAGATGGAAAATATAATATTTCAACTCAGCATGAAGATATGGCCGACAATTATTTAATACTAATGATTGGAGCATTGAAGATTGCTTTTCCAAATATAAGTAACCAAGAAGCGTGGGCTCTGAGTTGGGGAGGTTTAGAAAAAACAAATTTATACTCAACTAAACTTACGCAGACACAGAAGGAGATAATAGCCGACATAAATAGAAGACATACCAATAAACCTGCTGCAGACAAACAAGGGACATATTGCAATTAGTTATGAAATATTTTACTATCACATTTGTTTTTATAACCAGTATGGTTTACGGACAAAATACCCCCCTAAACTGGAAAGTTTTTTAATCGGATGCATTACCAAAGGCTCTAAAGACATATATACCAAGACTAAGGAGAACTATAGTCATTTTTATGCAATTGCCATTTCGTTTGATAAAGAAGGGCGGGTAGACTCGCTTTATTACTCTGGCAAAATACGCCCAGAAACGAAAGAATTATTTGGGTTAAATAACTCGCTTTTGAATAGGATCAAATCATACAATTTTAAATATAAAATGTATCATGACAAAATAATGCTTTGCCCTTTTCTACCATTATAAAGTACTTAATGAGTATAATGATTATAATAGTGGCTTTTTAAACATTTTAGAAAACCTGATACCAGAAGCGGTATATAGCAAGGAGGTAATTATTCTTAAGCCAATAGTAAATGCTCATCTTCCTAGTGTTCAATAATAGAGTGTAAAAAATATCAAATAAGTTAGCCCCATTCTGGCTTAAGCATTTCTAGCGCAAGAATTAGCGCAGCGATGCTTGTGCTTTTGTTGGAAATAGGCACCAGCAAATGTGGCTGTTGCACAGCTCAAAAACAAGTTATATTGATCAAAAAATGCAAAATCTACAAATAATATTTAATTGATTTACAATGTTTTATGAATTAACTTTTTATAAAAACTAATCAAAATTAAACAAAAACTTAGTTGTGCAACAGCCACGTAATACAGCTCCTAACAAATTGGGCACTCGATGTACACCTTAAAATAATGATGATGATTAGATTTTTATTAGTTCTTCTCATAATATGCCAAATTTGCTCGGCACAGGAAAAAAGACAGGGTAATGTTGACGCAATGGTCAACTATGTAATATCCAAGAATATGAACAGGGATGCCTTGATGGCAAGCCCCGAGGGAATGGCATATTTTTTTACGATTACACTAGTGTTCAATTCTGAAGGCAAGGTTGATACTGGCTTCTATTCCAAAAATCTGGACAAGAAGGTAGAAGCTGTTATGGGTCTGAATGCCAGTCTTATTAGAAAAATAAAGGAGCAGGATGTTACATACAGAACCTATGCCTCAAAGGTGGCAGTTGTCCCCATATTCTTTTTCAGAAGAACAGATACGGGAATTGATTATGGTACGGGCTTTATAAAAGCCATCCAAAACCTTCTTCCAAAAGATGAACCCAAACTTTGGGGCAAATCCTGGGTTATCTTCGATCCTGTAATAAACCCATTTATGAAAACACATTAAAAATTGACCATCACTAACTGGTTTAATTGTTCGCTTTTTCAGCGGGCACTTAAACCTTTAAAATAACCGAAGACTTGTTCTGGAGATAAATGCAAGAAATACGACGGTATATTTCGGTCTGGAGACCTTGGTTTCAAAAATAGATTTGAATAATTATAAAGGTAAAAAATGTTAAACATGAAAAAAATTGTCCTTGTCTTGTCACCAGCAAATGCTGGCGCCAGAGAGGTTCATTTAAAAGCGAAGCAAAAAGAGATGTAAATTCAACAAAGAAAAAGGGATGCTGAAATTAAATTTATTTGTGATTTTTTTAAGCTTGACAATCACAAATGGCAATTGCCAAACTAAGACTGATAATGAAAGAATTAAGCTTCACAAAAAGATCGTTAATAATCTAAAAAAAGAAGGAGAAAAATTTTATATATATCCTTCTACAAATAAAGCCAGCCTTTCTAGTTTTGATTTTGCAGGTGGAGGAAGAGGATTAGATACTAATTCTAATCGTGCCTGGAATAATAAAGAATGGATTTCTTTTGTAAAAAACATAGATACTTCTTCAATTAGCGACTATCCTATTTATCTTAATTGTAATAGAGAAAAAAGAAAAGAACTAATTTTTGCTCCTATCTTTTTCTCAAAAGATGGAGCAAAGGCGTTAGCTATTGCTAAATTTTATTCTTATACAAGTCAGACAGGTTCGGGAATGGCTTGGTTTTTTGAAAGAGATAACAATGTTTGGAAAGTGAAAGACATGCAGATTTTTTCAACCATTAATTAATAGTTTTTATATATGTTAAAGAAAGTCAAATTCTGGCTTAAGCGGTTTTTAACCCCCATTCTGGCTTAAGCATTTCTAGCGCAGCGGTGCTTGTGCTTTTGTTGGAAATAGTAGTCACCAGCAAATGCTGGCGCCAGAGAGGGTAGTAACGGAGAAAGGGAATATAAGAACACCTATAATTCAACGAAGAAAAAGAAATGTTAATATGAGAACTATCTTGATAATTGTATCTATCTTGTTTACTTCCAATATATATGCGCAAGTATTGAAAAAACAAGACCCAATCTATTTTTGTGTGCAATCTATAGACGCTCGTATAAATAATGGAGATAATAGGCTTCCTAAATCAATAGTTATAAACAATGCTATTTTCAACAGCCTCAACGAATTACAAACTGCTAGCTATTCAAAAATTGAACTCAGTACTTAAAAAATTCAACTGGAATTTATCAAGCAATAAAAATCAAGATGATAATTTTAAAAAAACGAAGTTGATTAAAGCAAAAAAGATATTACCCTATCTTAAAAATGAGCCTGTAATTTATAAAGGTAGCGATTGGTCTCTTGAAGTAAGCAATGTAATTTTCTCAAAAGAACAAAACGAAGCAATAATGGTCATGAGGGCATCGTCTAAAACTGAAGTGTTAGATCTTACCGTTTATTACTTTGAGTTCAAAAATGGACAATGGATTTTGTCAAAAGAACTATCCTCATTCTTATTTTAAAGAACTTCACAACCCATTCTGGCTTAAGCATTTCTAGCGTTAGCGCAGCAGTGCTTGTGCTTTTGTTGGAAATAGTAGTCACCAGCAAATGCTGGCGCCAGAGAGGTGCAAATAAAAATATTGAAGGCAAAATCTCAGAAATTATCAAAAATTTTGACCAAAGTAAGGATTTAAATATATATGATGGTATAACCGCTAATGGTAAACCCCATTCTGGCTTAAGCATTTCTAGCGCAAGAATTAGCGCAGCGATGCTTGTGCTTTTGTTGGAAATAACCACAAGCAAATGCTGGCGCCAGAAAGGGGTAATACTAAATGACCCAATTAATAATCCATGATACACCGGCACTAAATGTCATTAAGATGCGAAAATTATTCACGATATTAGTTATTCTTACTTTTCACGTTTCGAATGTAAGTGCACAGCAAAACACTTCTGCTGAAAACAAGATTTGGAAACAAGTACATAACGTACTTTCAGATTTTAATTACCCAAAAGACAGTTTGTTAATATATTCTCTCAACTTCACATTAAAAATCGAAAAAACAGCGAATAAGCTTCTTCCATCCAGAGTTGTAGCCAACGACAGTTTGGCATATCGGCTATTTCCAAATTACAAGAAACTAGCCGATATTGATTTCTCTCCCATTTTGGGTACAAATACAAAACTTGACGTGATGATACCCGTTTTAATATATGGTGGTTCACCTGAAAAAATGAAACACAAAGATGAAAACGGACAACCATTAATTAACTTTAATGCGTCGGTTAATGCAGCCTTAGCTTTGATATCCAATAAAAAATATGACAACTCTAGAAGCTCTTATGAATCACCAGAATTTCAAAAGGCCTCTAAACAGTCTAAAATATTTAGAAGCGCAATAATTATGGAACCCTACATCGTGTATATTGCCAACATCAAGTAAGGTAGTTATTTGCTAAGGATATAATCCCACCTAGTTTATTGCTCGCTATTTCAGCGGGCACTTAAACCTTAAAAATAAACCTAAAGACATATCTACTAAAAAAAAAGCTTTACTAGCGATAAGTATTAAATTTGCAGCACCAATTCCCTGCTAATGCTAAAACGAAGCGACGTAATTTTAATGGCTTTCTGTACAGGCCTTATTGTTGCCAATATTTATTACTGCCAACCTTTGGTAATCCTTATTGCCAAAGATTTTAACCTAAACGAAAGCGATGCTGGCAGCATTACCTTTTTAACGCAAGCTGGTTATGCCATTGGTTTATTTCTTTTAGTGCCTTTGGGCGATATGTTCGAAAAGAAAAAGCAGATTTTATTTACCTCGGCTTTAGCTGTTGTTGCGCTAGTTATTGCAGGTTTTTCAAAAAGCTTCCTGATTTTAGAAATTGCCAGTGTATTAATTGGTGCTTGTTCTATCGTTCCACAACTTATTTTGCCGCTAACCGCATCGTTAAGTAATGACGAAAATAGAGGTGCCAACATTGGCATCGTGATGAGCGGCTTGTTGGTCGGGATTTTGGCTTCAAGAGCAGTTAGTGGAATTATTGGCGATTTACTGGGTTGGCGAGCCATGTTCTTAATTGCTGCAGCGATTTGTACGCTGCTAATCGCATTAATGTCCATCCGTTTTCCTAAAAATTTGCCAACTTTTAAAGGAACTTATAAAGAATTAATGCGCTCCATGTTTGGCTACATTAAAACGCAACCAGCATTAAGAGAAGCTTCGTTAATCAATTTCTTTGCCTTTATTGTAATCATGGGTTTTTGGACTACCATGGTATTGTACCTCGCCAATCCGCCACACAATTTTAGCACCTACCAAATTGGCCTATTTGGTATTGCCGGAGCTGCTGGCGCTTTAGCTGCACCATTGGTTGGCAAACTAAGCGGCGGCAGTAATCCTCGTAAAAACTTAATGATCGGTTTTATCTTAGAACTCATTAGCGTAGGCTTATTTTACTTTACAGGCCACAACGTTTTCCTTTTTGTAATTGGTATCATCTTAATAGATATTGGCCAGCAGGCTATTCATGTAACCAATCAAACCAGAATTTACACCTTGGTTCCAGAAGCTAGAAACCGGTTGAATACCATTTTTATGTCGGTAAGTTTTGTTGGTGCGGCCTGTGGTTCTGCATTAGGTTTGTGGCTATGGGCATTGGGAGGCTGGACAATCTTCTGTGCCGGAGTAACAGCCATCATCATTTTAAATATGCTCATTTATCAACTATACTCAAAAAAAGCTACGATATAAATGGAAGCAGTTGTAGAGCAAATTTTTCCCGCACTCACTTGGCGCATTAGGCAACTGGCCATGTATCCCGAAAAGGAAATTACGGACATGGAATTGCCCGAAGATTGGGATGGAATGCATTTTGGGCTTTACTATCAATATGAACTTACTGGAGTAGTTTCCCTATTTATTGATGGCGAAACTGCGCAATTCAGAAAAATGGCGGTACTTCCCAACGATCAAGGTAAAGGGTTTGGGCTACAACTTTTGCAATACCTGGTTGATTATTGTAAAAGTCAAGGCATTAAAAACCTGTGGTGCAACGCCAGAGTAACAGCCACAGGCTTTTATCAAAAACTTGGTTTTGCCAACTTAGGCGAACCTTACGAGCGAAACCAAATCTCATACATTAAAATGGAGCTTACTTTTTAGGCAAGGCTTTATTCAAATCCATTACGGGTGTTAAACCTTCAGACGGCACATAAATAATTTGCGGCAAACTTCCTTTATCTGCCAATTTCTCCAAAGTTCTGATGAACAAATATTGATTATAGGTAGCCGATAAAGTTCCGTTTTCAACTTTCATTGCCGATGCCATACCTTTTGCACGTTCAATTTCTGCCGCTGCGTTTAACTTTTCGGCTTCTAACCTAGCCTTGGCTTCTTCTACCAAAATTCTACGGTTTTGCTCGGCTTTAGCCATTTCGGCCTTACCAGCCATTTCTTGCTGCCAAACATTGTACCTTGGTAAGCCCCACATTAAGGCTACAATAACCAATAAAACAAAAAGTGCTGTAGGAATAAAAATTTTGATTACGTTCATAAATAATAAATTTTAGAGTTTGTTTAATATAATGATTTTCATGTCAAAAATCAAGAAACAAGTTTTATTAATTGCCTTTAAATTGTACATTTACCACTATACATAAATTAAAAACTATGGCAAAAAAGAAAGACGAAAGCAAAAAGCATGTGCCTGTAGTTACCAAAAAATCACTACAGTTTTTCGAGAAATATATTAACAATGCTGCGCCTACAGGTTACGAGTGGGAAGGACAAAAACTTTGGTTAGATTATTTAAAGCCTTACGTAGATGAAACTTTTGTAGACAATTATGGCACTGCGGTTGGTGTAATTAACCCAAAAGCCGAATACAAGGTAGTTATTGAAGCACATGCGGATGAAATTTCATGGTATGTAAACTATATCACTAATGATGGCTTAATCTATGTGATCCGTAATGGTGGTTCAGATCATCAGATTGCACCTTCAAAACGCGTAAACATCCACACAGAAAACGGTTTTGTAAAAGCAGTTTTCGGATGGCCAGCCATTCACACCCGCCATGGCGAGAAAGAACAAGCGCCAGAATTGAAAAACATTTTCTTAGACTGCGGTTGTACTTCTAAAGAAGAAGTTGAGGCTTTAGGCATTCATGTAGGCTGTGTAATTACTTACGAAGATGAATTTATGGTTTTAAACGACCGCTACTATGTTGGCCGTGCTTTAGACAACCGTGCTGGTGGATTTATGATTGCCGAAGTAGCTCGTTTGTTGAAAGAAAACAAAAAGAAATTACCTTTCGCCTTATATATTGTAAACTCTGTGCAGGAAGAAATTGGTTTACGCGGCGCAGAAATGATTGCGCATCGCATTAAGCCAAATGTAGCTATCGTTACAGACGTAACACACGATACGACCACGCCAATGATTAACAAAATTACGCAAGGCGATTTGTCGGCAGGTAAAGGACCAGTGGTTTCTTACGCACCTGCGGTACAAACCAATTTGAACAAATTGTTAATTAAAGCGGCTGAGAAAGCAGGCATTCCGTTCCAACGCCAAGCTTCTTCTCGCTCTACCGGAACAGATACTGACGCGTTTGCTTATTCAAACGGCGGCGTACCTTCGGCATTAATTTCGTTGCCTTTGCGTTACATGCACACTACGGTAGAAATGATCCATAAAGAAGATGTAGACAACGTAATTAGCTTAATTTACGAAAGCTTGTTAGCCATTAAAGACGGGCAAGATTTCAGAGAATTCAAATAGGAACAAAGATAAAAGAGCAAGGAACAAAGAAAGGTTCGGGATTAATTTCTCGGACCTGTTTTTTTATCTGGTCGTCATTGCGAGGCACAGTTTATCCCGACCATTCGGGAAAGCAATCCTAATGCAAACAAAAATGGCTTTATAAATGGTGCGGTTGCTACGTGCCTCACAATGAATATATCTTTAGGGTCTTTGTAAAGCAAAACCATTGCTCCTATCTCCCGATAGTCCCGCTTTACGTTGCAATCTTTTTGGAACTTCTGTCATCCTAAGTCTGTCGAAGGATTTTCATTGTTTGCAGATGCTTCGATAAACTCAGCATTACCGCTGAAGTGAAAACAGTAACCCAAAAAGATTTTCACTTTAATCGGGTTTAGTTTACTTAGGCAATTGCAAGCAAACCACAGATAGCACCCCTCAATTTACCAAATAGACCTGATTGAACGGAAAGCCCGCAAGCGAGTGAAACGAGTGCGGACTTGCAAGTGAAAGCAGGACTATCGGAAGTTTCGAAGCTACTGTTATTGCTCTTCAAATAAAGCTATACAACATAACTAGAGATTGCTTCTCGCCGATGAAATATCGGGATCGCAATGACGAGCACTTTGTTAATAAAAACTACCGTCGCCCCTACGCATAATTTGCCGGCCATTACGACCTCTGGCTCCGGTCCATTTTTGCAACCGTACATTAGCCCGCAACATAAAATACCTACTCAAGGCATTGGTACGGGTTTCGGTCTTTACCAAATCGGTTACGTTAAGGTTAACAAAATTGTTTTGCTCTAAAATATCGAAAGCTTGGAAAGTAACCGATGCCCGGCGTTTCCAAAACTCCTTCTGCACATAAGCGTTAATTACCAATGGATTGCTGGTAATGTTGGCATCAATGCCGCTCACAAAATTCTTGCTGGCGTTGTAACCAAAAATCAAGGTTTTCCACATATAAAACTTACCATCAATATTTAGAGCTAGCGTTTTGGTATTGATCTCGTTAGGACTAATGGTGTTTTTAGATTTGGTAATATTGTACGACACGTTTGGATTAACCTCTAACCACTCGTTTGGATTGATACGTGGCCCGAAACGTTCGGTAATATTCCAAGTTCTGGTAATACTTTCTATGTTATTACTCATAGAAACCCCATGGCTATAGCTGGTATTTCCGCTAAGCGCCAGATTATATTTCCTGTTGTTGAGCTGTTTGCTTATCGAGTGGTTTCCGTTTACACGATAGCCGCCATCCATGTTTGCAAACAGGGTTTCGTTACGCAATAACTGATTGCTGCTATTAAAAACCTGTACCACGTTTCTTACCACCGCATCTTCTATAATGGTTGCATTAAGATTGATAGAATAATTTAACTTTTGGTTAGCTAGGTAATTGTTGTAACTGGTATTAATGGAGTGATTAAAAGTTACCTTCAAATTGGGATTACCCACTATGGTATTTTGCGGGTTCGAAACATCTCTTACTGGCTGAATTTGATCGAAAGTTGGTTCGGTAGCATTACCAGAATAATTTAGCTGTAAGCTATGCGTTCTAGAAAATTGGTACTGCAACCTTGCAATTGGGATTAGGTTAAAGCTACTACGATGGGTGCTTGTACCCAAACTCACTTTGGTGCCACTTAAAACTGCCGGCACCCCGGTAACCCCTACCGAAAATCTAAATTTAGAGGCATTAGATAAGCCATAGCGATAGTTTAGTGCTAACCTGGCTTGGGTAAATGAGTAATCGTAAATATTGCTCAATGAATCTACCAATGTGCGATTTTCAAAAGCATCGATATTACTTGTAATTGCTCTATTATCGTAACCGTTATACGTTACCTGCCCATTAAATTCGAACTGGCTATTGGCACTTAGTGGCTCCACGTAAGTCATGCTCCCCCGGTAATTGGTGGTCAAGTTTTTACGCTCAATTAATCGATGGACTAGCGAATCGAGTACATTGATGTCATCTTTATAAAATTTGGTATTTCGCTCCTGCTCTGAATCTTGATCGGAAGTATTGAAACTAAACTGAAATGAAACATTTCTTCTGGGTTTACTGAAAATATGTTGGTAAAAAACGGTAGCCCCTACATTTGGCCGAGTGTTTTTACCTAGGCTATTGCCTAGCTGGTTTTGGGTAATTAGCTGGCCCGATTGCCCAATGCTAGACATACTATTGCTATACGTTGAAGCAAAAGTGATTTCGGGCGTTATCCTTAAAAAATTGTTGCTGTCTAAGTCTGCCTCTAACTCGAAGTTAAAATTATGATTTTTAGTATTGTTATCCCTCTCGCTTTCGTTGGTAGAAAAAATGGTTCCATTGGTAGTGTATAACTCGGAAACGCTACTATTAAGGGAATTAACATTATTAAAGTTATAGCGATAATTGGTATTGATACGCACTTTTTTACCAATTTGATCTCGGTATGAAAAAGCTGAGCCACCACTATTGGTGGTTCCCCCACTGCCGCTAGATGAGTTCCCGCTATTCCCTCCGCCTCCATTGCCACCTCGGTTGCCGCCGCCGCCGTTATTACCACCGTTTCCACGGCCTCCACCTCCATCGCCATTATTGCCGGTATCTCCAACCATATTATTAGCTACGCCATTAACGGTATTATTTAAACGCAGATTTACAGAAAGATTTTGATTTCCGTTAAGTCTAGTGCCAAACAACGAACTTTCATACCTTTCATTATTACCTGCACCGGCATTCATATTTACCGAATTACCTACCGACTTATCTGTACGTGTTACAATGTTTAATATTTTCTCCGGATCTCCGTCTTTTATCCCTGTTCTAGCAGCTTGGTCGCCATAATCATCTACAATCTGTATCTTATCTACAATCTCGGCAGGCAAATTTTGTATAGCAGTATTTACCTCGCCTCCAGAATAAACTTTTCCGTTAATCTTAGCTTTGGTAACGTTATTTCCTTGATGAATCAAACTACCATCATTACCCACCTCCATGCCTTCCATCTTTTTCAATAGTTCATCAACCGTAGCATTTTCCCGAACAATGTAATCGCTAGCTTTATACTCTACCGTGTCGGTTTTATAAGTAATTGATGGTGTTCCGTTAATGACTACTTCGTTTAAGGTATTGGCCATGGTTTGCAGCACAATAGGATCCATCACAATTCTCGGGACGGCATCATTCTGTCTGTATTTATTGATTTGCTGTTTGTAGCCCATCATAGTAAAACTCATGGTATACGTAGCGTATTTCACGTTTTTAAATACAAAAATCCCATCCGGATTGGTACTGGTTACCAAAGTATCTTTTTCGGAAGTTAACCTAACTGTTACCCCTGGCACGCCTAAATCGGTTGTATCTTTTACAATTCCACTAATTTCTCTAGTGGCTACAGGAAGCGGCACATTTTTTGGCCGTTGTTGTGGAGTTTGGGCATAAACTGTAGATGCCAAAAGTAGAAACAAGCCTAGCGTAGCCAAGCTAAATAAGGTGATATTTTTAAATTTCATGAGGTTTAGCTACTACTTTTGAAAAACATATTTACCCCAAAAATCTGTAGCTACCATTAAATCCTGACGAGCCAAATTTGCATTTCCCCCACCAAAACTACCTCTAGCATTACCGCCTCCAAAACCGCCTCCACCTGCATTAGCTCTCATTGCAAAATTGCCCATCTCTGGTCTGCCATTTAATTTAATTTGGTAGGCAAACTCTTTTATCTCGTTCACATTAATATCCATCAAAGCAAATGGAACCGCCAATTCATAAACATAAGCCCCTTGCTCGTCCATTTTCCCTACCGCTTTAATTCCATATTCGTTGTAAATAGAAACCAAAGAATCTGAAATGCTTTTAAATCCCGAAACCTTGATTTCTTTAATTGCGGCCAATTGTACTTTTCTTTGCGCTAAGGCAATAGAATCTCTTTGAGCTGGAGTTTGCTCTGTTCTATTCTGGCCCATTCGTTGTCTGTTCTGTGCGCCTGTGCCTCCCAATCTATTTGCAGTATTAGTTCTAGTTAAAAACGGATAAGTAACCGTAAAGCCCTCATCAGCTTTTTTCTTTCCTTTGGTGTTGATGGTAAAAGAAATTCCGCCAGCCATAATTTTTGTTATGGTTTCGTTGTTCGCAGCTTTAATCAGCAAATAGAAATTCTTATCGTCGTTGGCTAGGGTATGTAGCAAATCTGTTCTTTTATTATTTGCTGCAAATCCCTCCCATTCCTGATTTTTTCCATCTATACGCACTGATGTAGGCGCTGCAAGCTTTGTAGTCTGTACATCTGGCAGCTTTTGTGCATAGGCCTGATAACCTATGCAATAGGACATTAAAAAAGCGTAAAATAGTTTCATTTGTTGTGGTTTACAATTGTGTGTACCAGTTTGGACTTCAAATATTGAAAAAGGATTAAAAACATTAGGATAAAAAAATCCCCAGAATTAATCTGAGGATCTAAAATTTTCCTTTTTTTATTTCGATGACTTATAAGTCTCTGCCAATTGTAATGCATTATAAGCATTTACAATACCTCCGCTTACACATAACTCTGAAAAGTTAACCCTTACCGTTTCATCCTTCTCATTTTTATATTTCACTTTCCTATTAACCTTAGTAACCGATTTCATGATGATGTCTTTCACATCAATCGCCGTTAGTTCTGGATGATAGCTCAAAATCAATGCGGCCAAACCCGAAACTACTGGTGCTGCCATACTTGTTCCATCAAACTCTTCATACTTCGAGTTCGGTGTGGTCGAATTAATCATAAATCCAGGTGCAAAAACATCTACATTATATTTTCCATAATTAGAAAACGAAGCTTTTAGGTCATCATCATCTTTATAGGCACTAGCGCCTACTTCTATCCAGTTCTTTGCATGTGGCAGTTGATATTTTGCTGTATCTAAAGGTATTGGCTTTGCAAATGTATCTCTTCTAGGAGATCCTGTAGGTCCACCGTTCATTGTATTAGGAGCTAGTGCTACAAAAGGTTTAACTTCTGGTTTCTTATTTTTCTTAGCATAAGCTTCGGCTTCGGGGCTATCGTAGTATTTAGTTGGAAAATTATCTGTTACATCATTATTCTGATTATCATTTCCAGCTGCATGCACCAATAACACACCTTTGCTTTCTGCATATTTGATGGCTTCGTCTACCACCTTCTTATCCCATTTGTAGCCTTTCCCAAAACTCATATTAATAATTCTGGCGCCGTTATCTACTGCATATCTAATGCCATTAGCTACGTCTTTATCCCGCTCATCTCCTTGCGGAACAACTCTAATCGTCATGATACTAACGCTGTTTGCCACCCCTTTAATACCAATATCATTACTTCTGTTTGCACCAATAATACCTGATACGTGAGTGCCATGGTCTGCATCTGGCCCAGTTACGTCATTATTTCCGTAAATGCGCTCGTTCGAATTTGAATAATCATCGCCAACTAACGCAGCTCTTTCATCATATTTTTCGTTCAAGTTGTATTTAAGCATTTGCTCAAGTTCCTTGTGCCCCTTTCCAATTGACTCGTAGAACTTTTCTATACTCCCTTCATCTTTAGAACCTTTACGAACGATCTTTTTGATGTACTCTTGCATTTCGTCATCAGCCTTATATTTCTCCATATCCTCTAACGAAGGGATTTTCTTCTGATTGATAAAAGCTACCGAATCCATCACTTTTTTAATAGCAATATATATTGGAAAAGCCGAACTTGCTTCATCATACTTTTTGCCAAAATCAGAAACTACACGTCTGTACAGATTATACTCTTCTTTCTCTGCGCTGTCTAAAACTGTCGTTCTAATTACAGAGCGATATTTTGGCTCCAACTTTCTTTTGATACGAACCAGCTCTAGGTTGTCATGAGCTAAATTACCATTCTTCGAACCTATAAAGTTCCATCCATGAATATCATCTACATAACCGTTGCCATCGTCATCTATTCCATTTCCAGGAATTTCCTTTTTGTTAGTCCACAATACATCCTTTAAATCTTCATGATTAATATCCGTTCCACCATCTATTACTGCAACAACAATCTTTTGCTTAGGTTTTCTATTCTTTAGTAGCTCGTTGTAAGCCTTTTCTGTGCTTATACCAAAATAACCGTCTGATACCAAATCTAAATTAAACCAATTAGGAGGTAACTTAACATTCTTATCTTGAGCTTTGCTGATACCAACAGTAGCTAATAATATTAAAAAAGATATAACTATTCTGTAAACTCTCATCTTAACTTTTATATGATATACGATAATATACAAAAATAACCATTTAAAAAGTATCGATGAGATAGCGAAGCAACTTTAACAAAAATTAACAAAGAAACTATTTCAGAATTATAATTCGTAACTAAGACTAACCACTGACACTGCTAGACAAGTTTTAAGTATTTACACAGAAAAGTAAGGAGATTTATAAGAAGTTGTTTCCTTCGAAGGTTTTTTCTGACTCTTCCATAAATCATGGTCGCATAAAACGCCAGAAGTGCCGAGTACCGCAGGAATTTTATATTACACAAAAAAGCCCCTTGACATTTCTGCAAGGGGCCGTTTAAGTTTAGGCACCGACCTACTCTCCCACGTGTTACCGCAGTACCATCGGCTCGGGCGGGCTTAACTTCTCTGTTCGGAATGGGAAGAGGTGGACACCGCCGATATAGGCACCTGAATATCTTTGTTATTATTCAGTGATAATAAATGACATATTATTGAAAGAAGTTAAGTTTCGAAGAGCAAACAACGTCTGCTTTGATGAAAGCCTCGGGCTATTAGTAATACTCGACTGTGGTGTCGCCACCTTTACATCTGTATCCTATCAACGTAGTAGTCTGCTACGGCCCTATATGGAATCCTCATCTCGTGGCTAGTTTCGCACTTAGATGCTTTCAGCGCTTATCTATTCCCAGCGTAGCTACCCTGCAATGCCCCTGGCGGAACAACAGGTTCACTAGAGGCTGGTCCAACCCGGTCCTCTCGTACTAAGGTCAGCCCCACTCAAGATTCCAACGCCCACAACAGATAGGGACCGAACTGTCTCGCGACGTTCTGAACCCAGCTCGCGTGCCACTTTAATCGGCGAACAGCCGAACCCTTGGGACCTTCTCCAGCCCCAGGATGTGACGAGCCGACATCGAGGTGCCAAACCTCCCCGTCGATATGAGCTCTTGGGGGAGATCAGCCTGTTATCCCCAGCGTACCTTTTATCCTTTGAGCGATGGCCCTTCCATGCAGAACCACCGGATCACTATATCCGTCTTTCGACCCTGATCGGCCTGTATGCCTCACAGTCAAGCAAGCTTATGCTATTGCACTCCCCGTACGGTTACCAAGCGTACTGAGCTTACCTTTGAAAGCCTCCGTTACCTTTTTGGAGGCGACCACCCCAGTCAAACTACCCATCAAACAATGTCCCCCGCTCAGCGGGGTTAGACACCGAATACAGAAAGGGTGGTATTTCAACGTTGGCTCCACGACGCCTGGCGACGCCGCTTCAAAGCCTCCCACCTATCCTACACATCCTGTACCCAATGTCAATGTTAAACTGTAGTGAAGGTGCATGGGGTCTTTCCGTCCCGTTGCGGGTACCCGGCGTCTTCCCGGGACCACAATTTCACCGAGCTCATGGCTGAGACAGCGCCCAGATCGTTACACCATTCGTGCAGGTCGGAACTTACCCGACAAGGAATTTCGCTACCTTAGGACCGTTATAGTTACGGCCGCCGTTTACTGGGGCTTCGATTCAATGCTTCGCCTTGCGGCTGACATCCCCTCTTAACCTTCCAGCACCGGGCAGGTGTCAGGCCTTATACCTCATCTTTCGATTTTGCAAAGCCATGTGTTTTTGTTAAACAGTCGCCTGGGCCTTTTCACTGCGGCTGACATTGCTGCCAGCGCCCCTTCTCCCGAAGTTACAGGGCCATTTTGCCGAGTTCCTTAGCCATGATTCACTCGAGCACCTTAGAATCCTCTTCCCGGATACCTGTGTCGGTTTGCGGTACGGGCTTTTATAGACTGGAGCTTAGCGGTTTTTCTTGGAAGTCTGATTACCTGCGCTATCCACTTGCCCGAAGGCTCGCGGTACTATCAGCGTTCAGCAGGACCGGCGGATTTGCCTACCAGTCCTATACCTACAGCCTTCAACGATCTATTCCGTCAGATCGCGGCAGTTCCACTACTCCGTCCCCACATCGCATCTATAAAAGGTACGGTAATATTAAACCGTTGTCCATCGACTACCCCCTTCGGGTTCGCCTTAGGCCCCGACTAACCCTGATCCGATTAGCGTTGATCAGGAAACCTTATCCTTTCGGTGGGCGGGTTTCTCTCCCGCCTTATCGTTACTTATGCCTACATTTGCTTTTCTGGAAGCTCCACCACAGCTCACGCTGCAACTTCACTGCCGCCAGAATGCTCCCCTACCGATATATTTCAATCCCATAGCTTCGGTATATAGTTTGATGCCCGTTTATTATCCATGCACGGCCGCTCGACTAGTGAGCTGTTACGCACTCTTTAAATGAATGGCTGCTTCCAAGCCAACATCCTAGCTGTCTATGCAACCGCACCTCGTTAGTTCAACTTAACTATAATTTAGGGACCTTAGCTGATGGTCTGGGTTCTTTCCCTCTCGGCCCAGGACCTTAGCACCCTGAGCCTCACTGCCGGTTATATTATATAGCATTCGGAGTTTGTCTGGATTTGGTAGGATTTGACTCCCCCGCACCCAATCAGTAGCTCTACCTCTATATAACTCAACACCGACGCTGTTCCTAAAAACATTTCGGGGAGTACGAGCTATTTCCCAGTTTGATTAGCCTTTCACCCCTACCCTCAGGTCATCCGGAAACTTTTCAACGTTTATCGGTTCGGTCCTCCAGTACGTGTTACCGCACCTTCAACCTGCCCAAGGGTAGATCACAAGGTTTCGCGTCTACCTCCACTGACTATGCGCCCTGTTCAGACTCGCTTTCGCTTCGGATCCGTGCCTAAAGCACTTAACCTTGCCAGTGAAGAGTAACTCGTAGGCTCATTATGCAAAAGGCACGCCGTCACACCACGAAGGTGCTCCGACCGCTTGTAAGTACACGGTTTCAGGTTCTATTTCACTCCCCTGTTCGGGGTTCTTTTCACCTTTCCCTCACGGTACTGGTTCACTATCGGTCTCTCGGGAGTATTTAGCCTTACCGGATGGTGCCGGCAGATTCCCACAAGGCGTCTCCGACCTCGCGGTACTCAGGATACTGTTAGGCTAATGGTGCTTACGTGTACGCGGCTCTCACGCTATATTGCCGGGCTTCCCATCCCGTTCCACTTCGCTGCATTATAACCACATCACAGTCCTACAACCCCAACATTGCCGTAACAATATTGGTTTGGGCTCTTTCCCTTTCGCTCGCCACTACTTAGGAAATCATTGTTATTTTCTATTCCTCTGCTTACTTAGATGTTTCAGTTCGGCAGGTTCGCTCTTATTGTGACATGTCTTCAACATGCCGGGTTGCCCCATTCGGAAATCACCGGATCAATTCTCATTTGCAGATCCCCGATGCTTATCGCAGCTTATCACGTCCTTCATCGCCTCCGAGAGCCAAGGCATCCCCCGTGTACTCTTTATTACTTTCTTCTACTCATGCGCCTTTTGCGCCGCATGGTATGCTTTTTTGCTCTTGTCATGATGTCTCATCCCCGATTTGCATCGGGAGAGCACAAACACAACAGTCGCCTATTGTTGTTTGCTCTTCTTTTTTAACTTCTTCCAATATGTCAAAGAACTTTCTCAAGGTGGAGCAAGGATTAATGAGCAAGGAATAAAGACCATGTCTTTTATCTTTGTTCTTTCATCTTTGTTCACCGAGTGGTGGAGAATAACGGAGTCGAACCGTTGACCTCCTGCGTGCAAGGCAGGCGCTCTAGCCAGCTGAGCTAATCCCCCAAAAAAACTATCCGTAGTCCCGTCCAGATTTGAACTGGAGACCCCTACATTATCAGTGTAGTGCTCTAACCAGGCTGAGCTACGGGACTATTTGATCTTAGATTCTAGATTGACGATTTTAGATTTGTTCCGTTTCCTTCTTAAATCGTAACTCGTAATTCGTAAATCGTAATTAACAATCAATCTCGCCGCTAGCTAAGCTAGAATGGCTTCATCTTCTTGGTGTTTCTTTTTTCCTGTTTAGAGATATATCATCATTTACATCCTATACTATATCATATAGTATCATTTGGGCGCAGCGAGTGGACAGTTCCACTCCAGAAAGGAGGTATTCCAGCCGCACCTTCCGGTACGGCTACCTTGTTACGACTTAGCCCCAGTTATCGGTTTTACCCTAGGACGCTCCTTGCGGTTACGTACTTTAGGTACCCCCAACTTCCATGGCTTGACGGGCGGTGTGTACAAGGCCCGGGAACGTATTCGCCGCGTCATTGCTGATACGCGATTACTAGCGAATCCAACTTCATGGGGTCGAGTTGCAGACCCCAATCCGAACTGTGAACGGCTTTTTGAGATTCGCACGACATTGCTGCCTAGCTGCCCTCTGTACCGTCCATTGTAGCACGTGTGTAGCCCCGGACGTAAGGGCCATGATGACTTGACGTCGTCCCCTCCTTCCTCTCTGTTTGCACAGGCAGTCTGTCTAGAGTCCCCACCATGACGTGCTGGCAACTAAACATAGGGGTTGCGCTCGTTGCGGGACTTAACCCAACACCTCACGGCACGAGCTGACGACAGCCATGCAGCACCTAGTTTCGTGTCCCGAAGGACCCATCCATCTCTGGATAGTTCACTAACTTTCAAGCCCGGGTAAGGTTCCTCGCGTATCATCGAATTAAACCACATGCTCCTCCGCTTGTGCGGGCCCCCGTCAATTCCTTTGAGTTTCACCCTTGCGGGCGTACTCCCCAGGTGGAATACTTAACGCTTTCGCTTAGCCGCTGACTGTGTATCGCCAACAGCGAGTATTCATCGTTTAGGGCGTGGACTACCAGGGTATCTAATCCTGTTTGATCCCCACGCTTTCGTGCCTCAGCGTCAATAGGACCATAGTAAGCTGCCTTCGCAATCGGTGTTCTGAGACATATCTATGCATTTTCACCGCTACTTGTCTCATTCCGCCTACCTCTAGTCCATTCAAGCCCATCAGTATCAAGGGCACTGCGATAGTTGAGCTACCGTCTTTCGCCCCTGACTTAACAGGCCGCCTACGCACCCTTTAAACCCAATAAATCCGGATAACGCTTGGATCCTCCGTATTACCGCGGCTGCTGGCACGGAGTTAGCCGATCCTTATTCCTTCGGTACATTCAGCTACTTACACGTAAGTAGGTTTATTCCCGAATAAAAGCAGTTTACAACCCAGAGGGCCGTCTTCCTGCACGCGGCATGGCTGGTTCAGAGTTGCCTCCATTGACCAATATTCCTTACTGCTGCCTCCCGTAGGAGTCTGGTCCGTGTCTCAGTACCAGTGTGGGGGGCCATCCTCTCAGATCCCCTAGCCATCGTCGCCTTGGTGGGCCGTTACCCCGCCAACTAGCTAATGGCACGCATGCCCATCCTTCTCCCATAAATGTTTGACCCCGTCACGATGCCGTGTCGTGGTCTTATGCGGTATTAATCCGAATTTCTTCGGGCTATCCCCCAGAAAAGGGTAGGTTGCATACGCGTTACGCACCCGTGCGCCGGTCTCAAGCAAGCAAGCTTGCTCTACCCCTCGACTTGCATGTATTAGGCCTGCCGCTAGCGTTCATCCTGAGCCAGGATCAAACTCTCCATTGTAAAATGTGAATTCGAACTCTGACTATCTATTAACTAAAATTGATTGTCTGTTCTTGATTTGTATTGTCTGTAAGAACCGACCTAAAGAAAACAGTTCGGCTGTATGTACTTTACAGTAAACATTTTCGCCTCGCTGCGCTTTTGTAAATGATATCTCTTTAATGAACTTATCGACCTTACCTCGCGGTGGTCTATATATCCTGCAATTCCCTACTTGTGTTTCAGCGGTCTTAATGTTCCGCATCTGTTTGGTAGCTCATTGTTTCAATCTTGTTTTGTTTAGCTGCGAACTCCGTTCGTCAGCTCCCGTTTCGTTTGGGACTGCAAAGGTAGGAAACTTTTTCTTCTTTCCAAATAAAAAATGAAATATTTTTTATTTGCTCTTCTTCATCTTACCAACCCCTCTCTTCTCCCTCTTTCAAAACCTCAACCTCTTCCTCCGAAGCGGAGTGCAAAGGTAGAAAAACTTTTCCCTTTTCCAAGAAAAAAATAAAACTTTTTTCTTTCCCGTTTGTTAGTGCTTTTCATCCAGTCCCCTCTTCCTCCGAAGCGGAGTGCAAAGGTAGAAAAAAATTATCCCTGCGCAATACAAACAGCACTTTTTATTACAAATAGCTATATAAACTGCTGACAAACAAGAAGAAAAAAATCATACTGGCCCACTGCTTAAGATAACCTTATATATATGGTAGGATAAGGGATGGCTTTTGAAGTACATATAAGAGCATCTATTGTGCTTTTTAAACCGCTAAGAAAACGGAGAAACGCAAAGGCGCAAGGCTAAAGAAAGAAAAATGCGGGAAGATCGGGACGGATATTGATTATCAAGGCATGGATTGTTGCCCAGGTAGGATAACAGCCCCTCGAAACTCGGGACGAAAGAATGTTAAGATGTTTAAGCGAAATGCGATAATAGAATTTGCCACTTCCTATATAATATAGTTATACCAACTAGGGATAATTGGATGTTTAGGATTGGCAGGAAGACAGATAATAGCAGAAAACACTTTTGCTGGATAAACCCGATGGAAATGGAAAGCCCGCAAGCGAGGTACGAGTACGGACTTGGAATGAACAGCCCCGAAGCGAATTCGGGACAGGCGGGACTAGCTTATGATAGCACCCCAGAAATAATGTTTTCTAATAATTTAATAAAGATTAATACTGACCTGTACTTAATAAAACCAAAGTACAAGCTTCGGTGTATTCTATATTGTTTGCATCTAAAACTCGTTGCAGTTCCATGTTTTCGGTACCAGGATTAAAGATTACACGCTGGGGCTTAGTAGCTATAATATAATCGAAATACTCTGGCTGTGTGGCTGGCCCTATATAAAGTGTGACGGTATCTATGTCTTTATATACATGTGCTGGTTTTTCAATTGGCACACCTGCAACTTCGCCTGTTTTGACACCAACGTTCACAATTTCGTGGCCACGACTAGTTAACATGTGTGCGGCTTTATAAGAGTATCTATTAGCATCTGGGCTTGCACCTATAATTAATGTCTTTTTCATTTCAACTTCTTTGATTTCACAGTTTTTGGGATTGCACCGATTTGTTTATTAAAACGCATTTTAGATATTAATGTTTATGCTGATTTAGAATTGCGTTTGCGCAGTTAACACCATCTATTGCCGCCGACACAATTCCCGTGCATAGCCAGCCCCCTCTGCACAAGGATACAAACCTTTGATTTGAGGATGCTGAAAAGTCTCCTTATCTCTCGGAATACGCACTGGCGATGATGTTCTACTTTCTACGCCGACTAAAATAGCTTCGTTGGTGTAGTAACCTTTCATTTTGCGACCAAACAATGGAAGTGCACCACGCAGGCTTTCGGAAACAAATTCTGGAAGTATGTTATCCAACATTGAACTCTTAGTGCCTGGCAAGTACGAGTTCTTTGGCAGATCTATTGATAGTCGGTTTTCTACAAAATCTATCATGCGTTGTGCTGGAGCTACCAGATTACCACCGCCTGCTTCAAATGCCTTTTGTTCTATTTCTGCCTGAAAATGTAACATCCGTAGCGGATCGTAACCTTGAACATCATCTAAAGTAACTTGAACCACCGTACCTGAATTAGCATAGGGGTTATTTCGCTTAGATGGCGACCACCCGTTAACCACAATTTCGTCTAAACCTGTAGCGCAAGGGGCAATGATACCGCCAGGACACATACAAAAAGAGAAAACGCCTCTATTTTTCACTTGTTCTACCAAACTGTAATAGGCCGGCGGCAGATATTCGCTCCTAATATCACAATGATATTGCGCTTGGTCTATAATATCTTGAGGATGCTCTATACGCACACCTAATGCGAAAGGTTTTGCTTCGATCAGAATATTCTTACGATGTAACAATTCGTAAATATCTCTAGCGGAGTGGCCTGTTGCTAGAATTACAGACTTGGCATGTATCTCTTGTTCGTGATTAACGATAATTCCCTGCACAGCTCCATCTTTGATGATTAAATCGGTAAGCTTTGTATCAAAAAGCACCTCTCCTCCTGCTTCGATAATGGTTTCGCGAATGGCTGTGATGATGTGTGGCAGCTTATTGGTACCGATATGCGGTCGGGCATCAATCATGATATCTTCTTCGGCCCCGTGTTGCACAAAAATTTGCAATACTTTATTGATATCGCCACGTTTGTTAGATCTAGTGTATAACTTACCGTCTGAATAGGTACCCGCACCACCTTCGCCATAGCAATAGTTGGACTCTGTATTTACCAATCCTTGTTTATTGATGGCGGCCAAATCTCTACGGCGTTGCTTTACATCCTTACCTCGTTCTACTACAATTGGCTTTAATCCGTTTTCGATACATTGTAAAGCCGCAAATAAGCCAGCGGGACCAGCACCAACAATGATTACCTTTTTATCGTCGTTTACTTTAGTATATGTAAGCCTATTTTCCTCTGCTGTATATTCTTCATCTATAAAAGCACGAACCTGCATACGATAAACCACTTTTCTAGAGCGGGCATCTATTGATCTTTTTAAGATTTTAAAGTGTCTGATTTGAGCTGGACTTACATTCAGAGCTTTGGCTAAACTTTCTGTAATTGCTGCCTGATTACCTACATGATGAGGAACAATAGTTATTTCGATGTCTTTTTGCATAGTGTTTGTCAAGTTTTTATCTCGAACACTACAAAATTAGGATTATTTTATTGTTAAATTGTCTGATTACTTTTGATAGATATATCAGATGCTATTATTTTATTTGTTTATCTTGTATTGGATATGGCAACTTGTCAGTTTTTTATCCGTTTTAGTAACAAGGAACGAATATTGATATCTAATGATCAAATAATAAAACCTAAAAAGAAAATCACATGAAAAAAGTTTTAATTGGAATTGTTGCGATTGTGGCAATAGTAGCTTTGTTTAGTGGCTGTGGATATAACAGCATGGTAAAGCTAGATGAGGATGTTAAAACAAAATGGGGAGCTGTTGAGGCTCAATACCAACGTAGATCAGATTTGATCCCTAACTTAGTGAGCACTGTTAAAGGCGCTGCAAAATTTGAGCAATCTACTTTAACTGCCGTAATTGAAGCACGTAGTAAAGCAAGCCAAATTACTGTAGACCCTAATAAGCTTACTGAAGAAAATATGCAGAAATACCAACAGGCTCAAGGTCAAATTACACAGGCTTTAGGTCGTTTAATGGTGCTGACAGAAAATTACCCACAATTAAAAGCTACAGATCAATTTAGAGATTTGTCGGCACAATTGGAGGGAACTGAGAATAGAATTACGGTAGCTCGTACAGATTACAATACATCTGTGCAGGCTTACAACACCAAAGTGAGGTCGTTCCCCAACAACTTAACCGCTGGAATGTTTGGCTTTTCGCAAAAAGCCGCATTTAAAGCAGATGCTGGGGCTCAGAATGCTCCTAAAGTAGAATTTTAGTTATAAAAAGCCTTTTTTACTGGGTAATGTATATCTTACGAATGTTTAAGCATACATTACCCTTTACTATTTAAATTAATTGGCATGTCTATTTTCAGTGTACAAGAACAAGAACTTATTGCCCAAGCTATTACCGCAGCCGAAAAAGCTACTTCTGGCGAAATCCGTATTGCAGTAGAGAAACATTGCAAAGAGAATGCGTACGAAAGAGCTACTGTTTATTTCCACGAGCTGGGAATGGATCAAACCTCACAACATAATGGCGTGCTCATTTATTTGGCTACCGAAGACCACAAGTTCGCCATTATTGGCGATAAGGGCATTAACAATTTAGTACCTCCTGATTTTTGGGAAACTACCAAAACCGCAATGAAGGCCCATTTTATGGCAGGCAATTTATGCGATGGCATTATTGCCGGAATTGCCTTAGCGGGCGAAAAACTTTCTACGTTTTTCCCTAATCTAAATGATGATGTAAACGAATTGCCTAACGATATCGTTTTTATTGATCAAAAGTAAATCCTATCCGCATTTGTATGCGAGCTTTAGACCGTGGCTATATCATATAAACCAGCATAGCCTTTTAACATCAGTTACATGAAAAGAATATTTCTTTTAATTACCATACTGCTTTCGTCTCTCTTCGGCTTTGGACAGAATTTTCCTGAAAAATCGAACAAATTAGTTAACGACTATACCAATACTTTATCTGCAGCGCAAGTTGCTAATTTAGAGAGTAAGCTTGTTGCTTTTGACGATTCTACCTCAAATCAAATTGCGGTAGTAATTATAAAATCTGTTGACGATTACGACATTAACGAATATGCCTACAAGTTAGGGAGAGCTTGGGGAGTTGGAGGCAAAGAAAAAAATAACGGTGTAATTTTATTGGTTGCCCTTGGCGATAGAAAATTGTCTATACAAACTGGCTATGGATTAGAAGGTGCTTTACCAGACATCTATACCAAAAGAATTATAGAAAACGACATCAAGCCCTTTTTCAAGGACGGAAATTATTACGCAGGTATAGATGCAGGAACCAATTCCATCATTTCGTTAGTTAAGGGCGAATACAAAAACGATAAGCCTAGAGCTAAAAAAGGTGTTGGCGGCGCAGGTTCGGGTTTAATCGTATTAATTATGATTATTGTGATTATCCTAATCATAAAAAGAGGTGGCGGCGGCGGTGGTGGCGAAGTAATCGGCAGTCGTGGGGTTTCTGATGCACTTTTCTGGGGAATGTTATTTGGTAGCGGTCGTGGCAATTCTGGCGGAGGCTTTGGTGGTGGATTTGGCGGAGGAAGTGGAGGCGGTGGCTTCGGCGGATTTGGTGGTGGTAGTTTTGGTGGCGGCGGTAGTAGCGGAAGTTGGTAGGCGGATTGACGATTTTAGATTTACGAATTACGATTTGGCAACAAAAACAATACGCTAAACACGAAACCATAAAAAATGTACAGAAGAGATTTACTTACGGCAGAAATTGAAAGGCTTGCACAGGTTTTAGCTAGAATTATGGGATTGAAATTGGAGGGTGATTTGGCACAGGCCGGCTTACTTTTCAATGAAACAATCGCTAATTCTTTTAAACTGCCTACGGATATCTTAGAAAATAATGATATCGACATCTTCGAAAAATGGCTCTCGGAGACCGATTTACCTGCAGAAAAACTTGACACGCTAAGCGAGTTTCTTTATTATGAACTAGGAATTAGTGTTCAACGGAATAAACTAATTGCTCCTAGATTAAATTTGATCTATAAAGTTTTAGCAGAGAAACATAAAATCGTACATCTGGTAAACTTTCACAGACAGGAAATTATACAGCAATACCTTTAATAAGGTAAAATCCAAAAGTAAAAAATCAAAAAACACACCAAAAGTTTGCATTAAAATACTGGCTGATTTTGAATTTTACTTTTAACTTTTAATGATAGCAATGGAAATTAAAAAATGGCAGAAACTTGCCTCAAAATATTTAGTTCAAGAAAAATGGGCAACTTTAAGAGTTGATACCTGCGAACTTCAAAATGGCTCCATTAAAGACGATTATTACGTGCTTGAATATCCAAACTGGGTAAATGCTGTGGCCTTAACTAAAGATAACCAAATTATTATGGTACGCCAGTATCGCTTTGCGGGAGATATTATATCGTTAGAAATACCGGGCGGTGTAATTGATGGCGATGAATTGCCAGAATTGGCTGTTAAAAGAGAACTTTTAGAAGAGACAGGTTATAGCTTTGAGAGCTGCGAACTCATTGCTACTTTATACCCTAACCCAGCTACCTCTACCAACAAAACCTTTACTTACCTTTTAAAAGGCGGTGTAAAAACCCACGAACAACATTTAGATGAACACGAGATTTTAAATGTTGAACTTTATAGTATTGATGAAGTGAAACAATTGCTAAAGGATAATAAGATTGACCAAGCACTACATGTTGCTGGTTTGTTTTATGGTTTAGGGAAGTTGTAAGTAATTAACGTGAGTTATGAGTCTTAATCTTTGCTAACCGACCCTGAAATAAATTTGCTTCGCAGCTACTACGTGGTCAGGGTGACGGTATGGGCGGTTCGTCTCCCGAAATTAATTCGGGACTAGCTTTTAGGTCCATTTTTTAAAATCACATTTTCGAAATAAACACCTAACTTGTTGATAAACAGATAAAAACATCCATAATTCACATTAATTAACGTGAGTTCGGCTTAAGTATCTTTACAATTCTTGAGAAATTGACATTGAACGTATTTTTTTAGCTCGCCGCCGCTGGGCTCTTACTTTTTGACCGCAAAAAGTAACAAAAACTCTCGGTTGCTTATTTATTCAGTGTAGCTTTTGTTTTTAATTGTCTTCATGCTTGCTCCGCAGGTTTCTTTCAAAGAAAGTGCTTTGGCTTATTGGTGCGGCCCGAAAAATAAGAGACCAAAAATTAGCTGAACGAAGATTTGAAGCGCTATCGCTAGCAAATAGCATAATCTTATTATCCCGAACTCACGTTAATTATGATTTTCTGATATCTTTCCAGATTTCTCTTCGAAATGACGGGCGAGGGATACATAAAAAAAGCTGAGCAAAATTGCTCAGCTTTTTTTATGCTTTAAAGTAACTATTAACTCATTTTCAGTTTTTTCTGAATATCGTTAACGTAAGCTTTAAACTTCTTGTCTGTTTCAATTAAATCTTCTACTGTTTGGCAAGCATAAATTACCGTAGAGTGATCTCTACCACCGAAGAAAGCGCCAATGGTTTTTAATGAAGATTTAGTGTGGCTCTTAGACAAATACATAGAGATTTGGCGAGCCTGTACAATTTCACGTTTACGTGTTTGCGATTTTACCATATCTACCGGTACTTCAAAATATTCGCAAACCAATTTTTGGATATATTCCATCGAAATTTCTTTCGAGGTATTTTTAATAAAGTTCTTCAACATCTGTTTAGCTAACGCTAAATCAATGTCTTTCTTATTCAAGGTAGACTGAGCCAACAACGAAACCATGGCTCCTTCCAGCTCACGAACGTTATTATCAATGTTATGCGCTACATATTCTACCACCTCTCCTGGCAATTCGATACCGTCTGCGTACATTTTCTTTTTAAGGATAGCTACACGAGTTTCTAAATCTGGCACCTGCAAATCTGCAGATAAGCCCCATTTGAAACGGCTCAACAATCTTTCTTCTAAACCAGCTAAATCTTTAGGAGCTTTATCTGATGTTAAGATCACTTGCTTTCCTGATTGGTGCAAGTGGTTAAAGATGTGAAAGAAAATATCCTGAGTTTTTTCTTTTCCTGCAAAATTGTGCACATCATCCATAATGATGACATCCATTGCTTGGTAAAAGTTTACAAAATCATTGATGGTATTGTTTTTTAGCGAGTCTACAAATTGCTGGCAGAATTTTTCGCAAGAAACATAAATTACCAATTTATCTGGTACACTACGTTTAATTTCGTTACCAATAGCTTGGGCCAAGTGGGTTTTACCTAAACCTACGCCGCCATAAATCATTAATGGATTAAATGAGGTACCTCCGGGTTTTGCCGCTACCGCATAACCTGCAGAACGAGCCAAACGGTTGCAATCTCCCTCAATGTAATTATCAAATGTATAATTAGGATTTAATTGTGGATCAACATTAAGCTTTTTTAAGCCCGGTATAATGAACGGGTTTTTAATATCCTTGTTGATAGAAACAGGGATAGGCATTGACTGTGTTTTTGCCTCAGCACCGTTTCCATTAGATGGCATGTTAGTAGTGTATGGAGAGCCTGTACTAGACGACTTATCTACAACGATATTGTATTCTAATCTACCCTCATCTCCTAACTGCTTTTTTACTGTTTTTCTAAGTAAACCAACATAGTGCTCCTCAAGCCACTCGTAGAAAAATAAACTAGGTACCTGTATGGTTAAAACTTTGCCTTCTAACTTAAGAGCAGATATCGGTTCGAACCAAGTTTTGAAACTTTGATTCGGGATATTATCCTTAATGATTTGAAGACAGCTATTCCACACTTCTGTACAAGTTTTTTCCATATCGTTTTCTATAATTTATTGATTTTCAGTTCTAAAATGTGCGATCAGGTACCGCTCATTTGGGACTTCGAATATTCAAAAAATTATCAACATTTCGAATATTTTTTTGAATTATTTCGTAACTACTTAAACAGCAACAGCATAAACAAGCCCACCTCAATAATTGATGTTAATAACTATTTTTCCACACTGTTTTAGTACTCTCCAAACACTTCTCTTAAACAGTTTGCTATTTCTCCTAAGGTAGCATATTCTTCTACAGCAAGCAATATAAAAGGCATTAAATTTTCACTTCCTTGGGCGGCTTTTTTCAAATCGCTTAATGCAGCTTCTACGGCCTTATTATCTCTTTCGGTCTTTAACTTTTTTAGCTTTTCTATTTGTATTGTTCTAATCGATTCATCGATATTAAATACCTCATCAAAACCCTCTTCTTTTTGGACAAATTTGTTTACACCCACAATTACACGCTCCCCGCTTTCTACCTCTTTTTGGTATTGGTAAGCGGCATTGGCTATTTCTTGTTGAATGTAGCCGCTCTCAATAGCATTTACCGAGCCACCCATTACCTCTATCTTATCTATATATATAGTTGCGGCGGCTTCAATTTCATTAGTAAGCGACTCTACAAAATAAGAACCAGCCAAAGGGTCAACCGTATCGGTAACACCACTCTCAAATGCAATTACTTGTTGTGTACGTAGAGCGATTTTAGCCGCAGCCTCTGTAGGCAAAGACAAGGCCTCATCATAGCCGTTGGTATGCAAAGATTGTGTTCCGCCTAAAACAGCTGCCAAAGCCTGGTTAGAAACCCGCATCACATTATTTAATGGCTGTTGAGCTGTAAGCGTAGAACCGCCCGTTTGCGTATGGAAGCGCAACATCATTGCCTTTTCGTCTGTAGCTCCTAAACCTTTAACCATATTTGCCCACATCCGCCTTGCGGCTCTAAACTTTGCTATTTCTTCGAAGAAATTATTGTGGCAATTGAAAAAGAAAGACAAGCGCTTAGCGAAAACATTGATGTCTAAACCTTTTTGTAGCGCCGCATTTAAGTAAGCTTTACCATTGGCAAGGGTAAATGCCAGCTCTTGCACTGCTGTAGATCCGGCTTCGCGAATATGGTAGCCCGAAATAGAGATGGTATTCCATTTAGGCAATTCTTTACTACAATATTCAAAAATATCGGTAATGATACGCATAGATGGTTTTGGAGGGTAGATATAGGTACCTCTTGCCGCATATTCCTTTAAGATATCATTCTGTATAGTTCCCGAAATTTGATGCAAATCTGCTCCTTGCTTTTTGGCTAAAGCAATGTACATGGCCAATAAAATAGATGCCGTAGCATTAATGGTCATTGAAGTGGTAATCTTTTGCAATTCTATACCATCAAACAACGTTTCTATATCTTTTAACGAATCGATAGCTACACCAACCTTACCCACTTCGCCTTCGGCCATATCGTCATCAGAATCGTAACCAATTTGAGTGGGCAAATCAAACGCTACCGATAAACCCATGGTACCTTGCGCCAACAGATAATGGTAACGCTTGTTCGATTCTTCGGCGGTAGAAAAACCAGCATATTGGCGCATGGTCCATAAACGACCACGGTACATGTCTTTTTGTATGCCTCTGGTAAATGGAAACTGACCTGGCAACTCCAGATTTTGGGTCGCAGTGGTATACACATTTTTGATTTCTATTCCAGATGTGTTAGTAAACTTCTTATCGTCCATTAGTTTATTTGGTTAATTGTGGATTTAGTTAACTCCTGAAATTGATTAATTGTTTAATCGGTTAACTGGCAAGCTACAAAGATAATTGCAAACTGAAAACCGCATCTATTGACCAAATAAACAATTCAAACAGTTAACCTCAAAATAGTTTATGTATATCTTGCTTTACCAATCCAATGGTTAGCTCATAAGGATTTTCCTCAATATCGCTCATGTGGTTAAGCACCTTTTTACTCAATTCTATTCCCGAGGCATCGGCTGGCAAATTTTTAACTGCATTGTTAATCATTGCAATGGTATCATCTTTCAATTTTCTTATCACTTTCCAAGTGGCTGCATCTAAATAGAGCTGTTGGGTAATATTGTGCTGAAATTCGTTCTTAATTTCGTTAACGGCCATCAACTGCAAAGCGCCAACCTCAATACCTTGTTGGTGCAAACGTAACAATAAATTTGAGGGATTAATTCTATCTACAAAAATGATCATACGCTCGTGCGCCTGTAAACGTAAAGCCAACAAACCACTTTTATCATCCGCAACTGCAATACCTTTTTTAGCATTTAGATAACTCATGAGATCATTTCTTACCATATAATAAGCTATAATAACAATGATGGTACCTCCCAACGCCAAAGTAGCCGTATTTAAAAGAAATTTGGTTAAATCCATTTTCAGTTTTGTTTATAAACCGTAATATTAGGTATTACTAAAGGCAAAAATGTACATAAATATTTATATTTGTTTATCATAATTTTAAAATAAAGATGAGTAATTCTGTTGAGACAACTTTTGCACCTGTAAGCTTTACGCCTGGTGCTGTTAGCGAATTGATAAAACTTAAAGACCAACAAGAAATTGCTGAAGATTTCGGCTTACGTGTTGGTGTAGAAGGTGGCGGCTGCTCGGGCATGAATTATGTACTGGGTTTTGATCAAAAGAAAGAAGGCGATCAAGAATTTGTGATAGATGGCATTAAGGTATTTATGCACAAAGCACACCAAATGTACCTATTGGGGATGGAAATAGACTGGCAAAATGGACTTAACTCTAGAGGTTTTACCTTTAATAATCCTAATGCCGCCAGCAGTTGCGGTTGCGGAACAAGCTTTTCAGTGTAACTACATCAGTGCTTACACCTAAGCAAAAAAATATTGTAACATTTTAAGAGGTCTCGTTGTCTTAACAGCGGGACTTTTTATTTTTACCTTTACAGGATAAGATTTAAGGCATCAAAACAAAAAATTAATTTTTAAATACCTCTAATGAACTACAGCGAAAATGTACGATTAGCCATGCAATCTATCAAAAGTAACCGCTTGCGTACTTTTCTTACTGCACTCATTATAGCCATAGGAATTTCGGCTTTGGTTGGGATTTTAACCACCATTGATGCCATTGAGAAAAAAATGACAGATGCCTTTTCTAGTATGGGTGCCAACTCGTTTACCATTAGAAATAGAGGCACAGGTATTAGAATTGGAGGTTCTGGCGAAAGACCCAAGAGCTATAAGCCCATTAGATACGAAGATGCCATCAAATTTAAAGAACGCTTAAACACACCTGCACCGGTATCTATTAGTGTTTTTGCCAGCGGAGGCTCTACCGTAAAATATGGACAAGAGAAAACCAATCCCAATATTAACATTAGAGGTATAGACGAAAATGGCTTGGCCGCACAGGGCTTGGAACTTGCACAAGGCCGAAGTTTTAATAGTGCCGAAGCACTAAGCGCTCCAAACATTTGTGTAATAGGCTCGGAAATTGCAAAGAGTTTATTTAAAGGCGCCGAACCATTAGACAAAGTGATTACTGCCGGCAACAATAGACTTAGAGTGATAGGCGTACTTGCTGCAAAAGGCTCTAGCATGGGGGCAAGTATAGATAGAGCGGTTTATGTACCTTTATTTAAGGCTAAATTAATTAACGCTAATGCCAACCCTTCTTACACCATTACGGTTATGGTACCAAGCGGCGATGTGGTAGACAATATTATTGGAGAATCTACCTCCACGTTTAGGAGCATTAGAAAAATAAAGATTGGAGAAGCCAATAATTTTGAAATTACCAAGAGTGATGCAGTAGCACAAACCTTAATTGAAAACTTAAAAGTGGTAAAAATTGGAGGCATGGCCATTGGTATCATTACCTTGCTGGGTGCTTCTATTGCTTTAATGAACATCATGTTGGTATCGGTAACCGAACGTACACGTGAAATTGGAATTAGAAAAGCAATTGGCGCAAACCCATCGGTTATACGTAAACAATTTTTAATAGAAGCCATTGTAATTTGTTTACTTGGAGGTATTTTGGGGATATTTTTAGGTGTGGCTATCGGAAACATTATCTCCATGGCTATGAGTGGTGGGTTCATTATCCCTTGGGTGTTTATTGGTGGCGGTTTAGCTTTGTGTATTGCCGTTGGCATTCTTTCTGGCTATTATCCTGCACAAAAAGCTTCGAAACTTGACCCGGTAGAGGCTTTGCGATACGAGTAATCTTGACACAAAAGTTATTTTGAGAAAATTAAGCTGGTAGTCCTTGGCAACTGAAGCCCTTCTTTCCGCTATAATCTTTTTGTGTACTGCTAACGTCACTTTGAACGTAGATAGACTGTTCCATAAGTGCCGTTAATTTGAGATTTCTCTCTGCGTTCGAAATGACGCAACAAAAAGTATTTTCGCTGCAATAAGGTTTAATGATTAAAGTAATGAGCTGCCGGCTAAGCATCCTTGTAAAACGCATAAATTAGATTTACGAAGTTTTAAAAACTTAGTAAGTGTTAAGTTAAACATCTACAGCAGCAAGTTGTTCAATTGGCCTTGAGCCATTAATTTTTCTACCCTAGAAAGATTTAAACTATCTTTTAAAGCTTGAGCGTGACGCAAATGATGCATATCGCTTCCTAAAAAAGAAATACAGTTGTAATCTACCAAACTTTCGGCAGCATTTTTTACACCTTTACCATAGTAGCCCGTTAACGAAATGGTGTTTAATTGCAAAAAGCAGCCATATTCTTTAATTTGCTGATAGTTTTCTATACTACCGTGATAATAAGGATAACGCTCTGGATGGGCTAATACCGGATAAAAACCTGCATCTTGTATTTTAAACAACACATCTAGCAAATTGGGCGGTTGGTTAATATATGAAAGCTCAAACAATAGATAATTGTTACCAAAGCCCAACACTTCTTTACGGTTCAATTTGTTGATGAAAGTTTCATCAAAATAATACTCTGCAGCTGCTTCTACTTCTAAATCAATTTCGTTTTGCGACAAGCTTTCTCTTAAAATGTCCAATCCTTTATTGATGGTATCGGGAGTATTTCTGTAAAAATCGGCCATTACGTGAGGTGTGGCAATCACTTTTTTAAAACCTAACGAAACGTAACGTTTTGCCATTGCCAATGATGCCTCTAGGTTTGGGGCGCCATCATCAATACCTGGTATAATATGCGAGTGCATATCTGTAGCTATCGATGAAAAATCAATACTAGGTTCTTTACTACGTTTTTTGAATAGACCAAACACTTTGCTAAGTTAAAAGTAAAAAGACAAAAAG
The DNA here is from genome assembly GCF_026625705.1 of Pedobacter sp. SL55. Lineage (NCBI taxonomy): Bacteria > Pseudomonadati > Bacteroidota > Sphingobacteriia > Sphingobacteriales > Sphingobacteriaceae > Pedobacter > Pedobacter sp. SL55. Next base: position 535,239 of record NZ_CP113059.1, read on the forward strand.
TAAAAAGTATTGCTATTGGTTAGCTATCAGATGATGCTTTTGGGCAAGCCTAAACTAACGGCTGTTTTTTCGATATAGCTATCGTAAACTTTTGCCAATAGTTGATTTACTTCTTCTTTTAGATCGAACTGTAAATCTTCATGTAGCTTTTCGAACTTACGTAATACCATTAATATTGCCTTTACTACATAATTAGCCAACAACTGCTCATGATTTTTAGTTAGAGAATGTACTTTAAACCTAAATTTCATTGGCGCAGCATTAAACATTAAGAGTTTCAATTCTATTTCCTCAAAATCGGCCTTGGTAACTTTATAAAAATGGTTGATTTGCTTGGTAAGTTTACGTAAAAGCAGCAGTGTATCTTTGGAACTTGTTTTTGGAGTAGTATTTAGATCATCAAACACATCTACAATCTCATTTTTAATAAAAGCAACCTTATCGTTAAGGTTGCTTTCATCTTCCAGTAATAAAAAATGTAAATGTTCGGTAAGCACTTTATCTTTTGCCACCAAGCGTAAAAGTAATTTGTCTTTTTCTTTTACTGGCAGTGCCAAGATTTCCTTTTTCAGCTCTTTATGCTCACTCAGTTTCATCTGTTATCAGATTGATTTTATTTGTCAGATGCTGGTTATTGTTTGTAAAGCAATAAACCTATAATTAACTTAAATACACACGGTTCATCTAAAACGGATTGTCTTTAATATATTTCTCCCACTCCCAAGCAGAGCGCATCATTTCGTTTAAATCTAGTTCTGTTTGCCAACCTAAAACATTTTTAGATTTGGTTACATCGCCATAGGTTTTTTCTACATCGCCCTCTCTTCTGGGTGCAATTTTGTAGTTCAATTTCTCTCCTGTAGATTGTTCAAATGCATTGATGATTTCTAAAACCGAAGAACCCTTTCCTGTACCCAAGTTAAAAACATCGTAACCGTCTACTTTTCCATCCTCCAATCTTTTAACCGCAGCTACGTGTGCTTTGGCCAAATCTACCACGTGAATATAATCACGAACGGCAGAACCATCTGGCGTATCATAATCGTTTCCAAAAACTTGTATTGGACCGCGTTTACCGATAGCCGATTGCGTGATGAAAGGTATCAGATTTTGAGGAACTCCATTTGGCAACTCTCCAATTAAAGCTGTTTTGTGCGCCCCTACCGGATTAAAATAACGCAAAGCGATTACATTTAGTCCAGGAGTTACCTTGGCAGTCTCCATTAAAATTTCCTCTGCAATTTGTTTGGTATTTCCATAAGGAGATTCAGCCTTTTTAACGGGGCTATCTTCTGTTACAGGCAATTGATCTGGCTGACCATACACTGTACAAGAAGAAGAAAATACAAAGTTGCTTTTAGGATAAGCAGTAAGCAAATTAATCAGACTATAAAAGTTGTTCTTATAGTATTTTAAGGGTTGCTCTACCGATTCGCCCACTGCTTTGTAGGCTGCAAAATGGATAATACCAGAAAGATCTTGATTTTGTTTGGCGAAAGTATCTACTGCCGTTGCGTCTTGCAAATCAAGCTCTACAAAGTCAAAACGTTTACCTGTAATTTTTTCTAACTGATCTAAAATCTTGATGTTAGAATTAGAAAGGTTATCTACAATGATAACTTCGTAACCTGCATTATGTAACTCAACAACGGTATGCGAACCGATATAGCCTGTTCCGCCTGTAACTAAAATCTTCGACATCTTATTTATTATACGTAGTGAAATCTTTATGTTCTATTTTCGCTAAGGCTTTTGGGGATAACGACTTGAAATATTCGTAAGTAATTTTTAAACCCTCTGCCCTATTTACCTTTGGTTCCCAATTTAATAGCTGTTTGGCCTTAGTAATGTCTGGTCTGCGTTGCTTAGGATCATCTTGCGGCAATGGCTTGTACACAATTTTTTGGTTTGTGCCCGTTAACTTGATAATTTCTTCGCAAAACTGTTTAATGGTAATTTCGTCTGGATTGCCAATGTTTACCGGACTAGCATAATCAGATTGTAGCAAACGATAAATACCTTCTATCAGATCATCTACATAACAGAAAGAACGGGTTTGGCTACCATCGCCAAAAACGGTTAAATCCTCACCTCTTAAAGCCTGACCAATAAATGCGGGCAATACCCTTCCATCATTCAGTCGCATACGCGGGCCGTAAGTGTTAAAGATACGCACAATACGTGTTTCTACACCGTGAAAGGTGTGGTAAGCCATCGTAATCGCTTCCTGAAAACGCTTTGCTTCATCGTAAACACCACGTGGGCCAACCGGATTTACGTTACCCCAGTATTCTTCTGGTTGTGGATTGATATTAGGATCGCCATAAACTTCGGAAGTAGATGCAATCAACATCCTAGCACCCTTTGCCCTAGCTAACCCCAGTAAATTATGCGTACCTAAAGAACCTACTTTTAAGGTTTGGATTGGGATTTTTAGGTAATCAATTGGGCTTGCGGGCGAAGCGAAGTGCAAAATATAATCTAGCTTTCCAGGAACGTGAACAAACTTAGAAACATCGTGGTTATAAAACTCGAAATTTTCTAACTTAAAAAGGTGTTCGATGTTGGCCAAATCACCAGTAATTAGGTTATCCATAGCGATTACGTGGTAATCTTCTTTAATGAACCTATCGCAAAGGTGTGAACCTAAAAACCCAGCGGCCCCTGTTATTAATACTCTTTTACGCTCTTTACGTTCCATATTAGCTTACAATTTTGCGGCCGATACTGTTGTAGTAATATCCTAAATCAATCATTTTCTGCAGATCGAAAAGGTTACGTCCATCAAAAACTACTTTGTTTTTCAGCACCTCTTCCATTTTATCGAAATCTGGATTACGGAACACCGACCATTCCGTTGCTATCAGCAATGCATCTGCTCCTTCGAGTGCTTCATATTGGTCATTGGCATAATTGATTTTATCGCCAAGCAAAGCCTTTACATTTGCCATTGCTTCTGGGTCAAAAACAGTTACTTCTGCGCCTGCCGCCAATAAATCATTAATGATATACAAAGCTGGAGCTTCTCTAATGTCGTCGGTTTCTGGTTTAAAGGCCAAACCCCAAAGGGCAAATTTCTTGCCTTTTACATCACCTTTAAAATATTGAAATGCTTTATCCGTTAAAATCGTTTTTTGCTTTTCGTTTACGTCCATTACCGCTTTCAAAATCTTGAAATCGTATTTATGCTCAACGGCAGCTTTTTCTAAAGCTTGTACATCTTTAGGGAAACAGCTTCCTCCGTAACCAATACCCGGGAACAAAAATCTCTTACCAATCCTGTCGTCAGAACCAATTCCTTTACGCACCATATCTACATCTGCACCTACAATTTCGCAAAGGTTGGCTACTTCGTTCATGAAAGTAATTTTAGTTGCTAAGAAAGAGTTGGCAGCATATTTTGTAAGTTCAGAAGAACGCTCGTCCATGTAATAGATTGGGTTTCCCTGACGTACGTAAGGTGCATACAACTCTCCCATCAACTTTTGTGCTTTCTCACTTCTGGTTCCAATCACTACGCGATCTGGCTTCATAAAATCTTCCACAGCTACACCTTCACGCAAAAACTCTGGATTAGAAACTACATCAACCTCCACATTTGTATGTTCTTTGAAAACCGCAGCTACTTTATCGGCTGTGCCAACTGGTACGGTAGATTTATTTACGATAACCTTATATTCTGTAATTAGCTTTGAGATGTCTTTAGCTGCACCTAAAATGTAAGAAAGATCTGCAGCGCCATCACCACCTGGAGGAGTGGGCAATGCCATAAAAATAATTTGGGCATCTTTTATACCTTCTGCCAAATTGGTGGTAAACGACAATCTGCCCTGTGCAATGTTACGGTGGAAAAGCACATCTAAACCCGGCTCGTAAATTGGCAATTGCCCAGCCTTCATTTTGTTTACTTTTTCTTCCACAATATCAACACAGATGACGTTGTTTCCGGTTTCCGCCAAGCAGGTTCCGGTTACCAATCCAACGTAACCAGTGCCAATTACAGCTATTTTCATATCGTTATCAATTTTTTATTTTGGAGCGAATATACCAAAAGTTGAGCAGAGTGTTTAAACTATGAGTTACAGTTTTTGAGAAAATATAACAATAATTAAATGATATACACTAAAGCGTAAATGAAGTGGGAACTGCTACAGGAAAGTGAAGCAAAAAAGCAGATAAAAATGCAGGCATGAATGTGCAGGGCTAAGCTATATTTAACAAATTAACTCTTATTTCCTTGCTGGAGCTGGTCTGCCACTGCTACCAAGCTATCAAGCCTAGCTATTTTCTTATCGTCAAAATAAGTCAATTTGTGAATATTTACCCTCCTCAAAAGTTCTGGCAACGGCATGTAATCGTTTCTGTCTACCAAAACCCTCAAAATATGAGGCAAAGTATCTGACACGACTGAACATTTTAAATTTTTCAACTCGCCATTTATCAATTCGTTGTATAAGATTTGAAAGAAAAAGTAGTTGATGATTTTATCTTGCGTTTTCCAATAATGTAAGATGAGATCAAGCATGGCAGCTATTACAATATTACCTTTTTTTGCAAAAATGATACTGTTCAGCATTTTCACTTTGTAACGAGGGTTCCAGCTCCAATAACTGGTATGAGGCCCCGCCCAAAACGATTGATTAGGCTCGTCGTCACTGCGTTGAAAAACGAAGTAGTCTTGCTCTGTAAACTCTTCTTTCAGAGGAGCCGTAAGTAAAATTGTGGCGTCTAGCCAAACCCCTCCGTAAACATGTAGCAAGGCGAGCCTAAGTAAATCTGAAAAGAAAACTCTACCGAACTTAGGCTCACCATTTTCTTGCCAAACAAAGCCTGGAAAATCTAAGTATTCTCTGATATTGTCATCGTTCAAGCGGATAACTCGATAGTCGCCCTTATATTTATCTACAGAATCAAAACAACGTTGCACAACAGCTGGCAAAGGTTCTCCGTTGTCTAGTTGCCCCCAATACTGCCAAATGACTTTGCCACTAATTTGTTTTTTAGGCACTAAAGCATTTTTTTCGATTTGGCCATTAAAATAGGCAGTAACGATGGGATGCCAAAAGTTAGCTACACGCTGATGTTTGCGTGCTACAATTTGATCTCTGATTAACCACCAAATTTTATTAGGTATTGATTTAAGATCGAAATAGCGCTGCTGTTTACCCATGTTTTCCTTTTTTAACATTGCGCCAATTGCGCAACACCAACTATACAACGGTTATGTTGCCACAAACGTAGATAATTTTCTTTTATTTGTACCGAAACAGTAGGTATTTATGTAGTTTTATCGCTTTAAAAAGCAGAAATAAGAGAGATACTACGTCATGTTAAGAAACGAATTTAAGGGCAAAACTATTCTCATCGCGGTTCCAGACTTCGTGGGCTTCCCCGAAGGATTTAAGCTGGGCTTGGAAGCTTTAGGTTTCGAAGCACATATTTTGCTGAATTACGAATACTCAAAAATAGGGTTCAAGAATACATTAATACACTTATACAATAAATTTGCCCTTAGGAAAAAAAACTTCAAGAAAGAAAAGAGGAGGCAACTTGATTATGCTAAACAGCTTGCAAATTTTGCAAAATCAACAATTGACCATTTTGATTTCGCCCTATTTATTAGACCAGACCTTTTCTCAATAGAACTGATTAACCTTGTTAAAAGAAAGGCAGATAAGTTAGTTGCATACCAATGGGATGGATTAGATGTTTATCCGGAAGTATATAAAAGAATTGAGTTATTTGAAAGATTTTTCGTTTTTGATGTAAATGATTTGATAAAATATCAAAACGTACTGCCAATAACAAACTTTTACTTTGACAATATTGAAATAAGTAATATTGATATCGATGCCTATTTTGTTGGATATTACAAAGAAGATAGAATTGAAAGCTTGCTGTTATTAGCTAGAAAATTTAAAAATTTAGGCCTAAATACATCAATAAACATTTGCGTAAATTCATCTAAACAAATTTCTTTACTGAAAAATGAGCCTGTTAAGATATTATATAAACAGCTTACCTTCAATGAAAATATTACAAATATCGCACGCTCTAAAATATTACTGGATGTTGCAAATATAGTTCACTCTGGGCTTTCGATGAGGCCTTTTGAAGCCTTGGGCTACAAGAAAAAGCTAATTACCAATAATGCATTGATTAAAGAATACGATTTTTACAGACCAGAGAACATTTTTGTCATACAAGACAACAACCTAGATGGCTTAGAACAATTTATATCTACGCCGTACAAAGATTTGCCAGAAGAAATTTACAAAAAGTACAGCTTTACAAACTGGTTAAAATATGTAATGGATGTTAATCCTCATATACCTATACATTTCCCTGAAAAACTATAAAAAACTGATAGTAAAAACAAGCTGATAATGAAATTTAAACTTAGCCATCGCCTAAGGCTTTACTTCGACTTCTTGAGGCATAGCACACCACGTTTTGATGGAAGGGTAAAACATTTTATTTGGGGATATGGAAAAAAATCTGATGCTAATGACAGCATCCCTAAAGTAATCTGGCTTTACTGGAATGAGGAGAAGGTAAACTCGGCAACTGTTCAGTTGTGTATAAATATCATCAAAAACTTACATACAGACCACGAAGTTCATTTGCTTCATAGAACAAATCTTTTAGCTTTCCTACCTAACTTTCCTACAGAGCTATTTGGAAAACCGTCTAACTTCGTTTCGGACATGGTTCGATTGATGCTCTTAGAACAACACGGAGGAATTTATCTTGATGCTACCGTGCTACTTTCCAAACCACTTAACTGGGCTTTGGAGCTTCAGCAAAAAGACTGTTCTGAAGCGGTGTTGTATTATGCAGATGAGAATACTCGCGATGAAAAATTCCCTATGGTAGAAACTTGGTTCATCGCCGCGTTGCCGCAATCAACATTTATTAAAGCATGGCGAGAAGAGTATCAAAACTGTATGCTGAGCGCTAATTCAGATACATATTACGATAACAACGACATATTACCACTAAGCAATTTCCCTTTAGATGCTACATATTATACATCGTATATGGCAGGACAAATTGTAATGCGTAGAAGCCAGCAATATAGACTTAGTTTACTTAGAGCAGAAGACGATGCATTTAATTATGGGCTAGGCTTTAAGAAAAAGTGGGATGAGGTTGCCATGGCAGATGTATTATTATTCAATAAAAAAGCTGATTTTCTTCCCAACGTTGTCAAATTAATTCGTTTTGACAGACGACGACTAGATTACTATATTGAACGAAAGTTTTACAAAAAACATTCTTGGCTAGGCGAGCTGCTGCAAAAGCAAAATTTTAACGATTATTCCAAAGATTTTTAACTTTCCACCATTTATAAGCTAACATGCCCGAGTTTACTCCTGGTATAGTGAAATTGTGTTTACGAGCAAAATCGAGCATGCTTGCTTTTGCATGAAGCCAATCTTGATGCACCTTTTCGCGATGCGCCTTATTAGCTTTAGTCATAATAGAATTTTCACGCTCGTAATATGTGTAATCAGCTTTTGGTACTACTACCATCTTTTCTGCAAAGTAAACTGCTGGCAAAGAAAACACTAAATCCTCTATAAACCGTCCCTCTTCGAAATGCAGATTATGCTTTTGCAGAAACCCTGCACGAAACAAATACCTCCAAACATAACCCCACCTGCCTACATAAGTAACCCTTAGCTTTTCTTCAGTATCAGAATAGACTTTGCATTGTTTAAATCGAATAGTTTTATGGCGAAACTTTTGATTAACCATTCCTCCACAAGCTAGATCAGCATTGGTTAACACCATCGCTTGAACCATCTCTTGGTAATAATCATTATTAATCATATCATCTACATCCATAAAATGAATATACTTTCCAGTAGCAGTTTTAACACCCAAGTTTCTGGCAGCAGAAAGACCTCTATTTTGTTCTAAACAAATAACTTTAACAGGGTATTTTTTAGCAATAATTCCAGATTGATCTTTAGACCCATCATCAACTACTATGATTTCGAGCTTCTTGTACGACTGATCCAATAGCATCTCCAAACAAGATTTCACGTATTGGTCTCCATTATAAACAGGAACAATTACCGACACTAAAGGTGTTGCATCTATTTCCATATCCATTTTACCACTTTTCGCAAAACATAAGCAGTACGTCCAGTATCTAAACCCGGAATTTTAATATTGTGCTCCTTACAAAATGCAGCCCTGTAAGCCTTGGTATGATTATGATCTTCACGACGTTTTTTGCGATGGGCTTCATCTTTTCTGGTCATGATAGAATTTTCTCGTTGATAGTACAGATATTCTGCACCAGGAACAACCACAACCCTTTCAGCATAAAAAACTGCAGGTAAAGAAAACATCAAGTCTTCAATAAACCGCCCTTCTTCAAAGCGCAGCTTGTGTTGCTTCAAGAAATCCAAGCTAAATAGGTAACGCCAAACGTAACCCCATTTACCTACAAAGGTAGCTTTTAATTTATCATTGGTGTCAGTAAAAACTTCACGTTTTTTAAAAAGCCAAGTCTTGTAATTTTTAGTTTCATTTATCATTCCACCACAAGCAATGTCAGCTCTCATTTCTGTAATAGCCTCAACTAACGCTTTATAGTAATCCAAATTAATTTCATCATCTACGTCCATAAAATGGATGTATTTGCCTTGAGCCGCATCTATTCCCGTGTTTCTGGCAGCAGACAATCCGCGGTTTTGATCATGGCGAATTAACTTTACAGGAAATTCTTGCGCAATTGCCGCCGAATTATCAACAGATCCATCATCAACCACTATAATTTCCAAGTTCTTGTAAGATTGATTGAGCATCATATTGATACAGGCTTTAACGTACTGTCCGCCATTATAAACTGGAATAATTACAGAAACCAAAGCGTCTTCTTTCATTTACCAAAGTTTGATTTTATAATTCAAAATTAGATTTTTCTGGCAGTATACTATTAAAAGCATCTTCTACCCTAGCCATGGTTTGCTCGTAATTTCTCATGTGCTCATTATCGTTAATACAAACCAAAGAATACGCCTGTTCTTTGATGGCTTTTATGGCTTTTTCGGTTTTGAATAATAAAGGAAACATCTTTGTATTTTGGTAAGTATTGTAAGCATTGAAGTTCGATTTACAAATCTGCCAAGTCCTGAAAAGCTCTTGTGTATAATCTTTCGGACTGCGGAACTTATGCACAGACATCGCTTTCAATTCATCACCTTCTTTATCCCAAACTTCCTCAAAAGTTGCTTTTAAATAGGGTTGTGCATTATGAGGCGTTCTAAGGGTGACGAATTTATCGTAAAAAGACAGTCGTTTGGTTAGCTTGCCCCTACTTCCATAACTCTCATCATACCACTTATCTCTGTCTCGTTTCAACACCTCTTTTTTATCGAAATGTTTGTTAATCAAACGAATGTTGTTCTTCAAGCATTTACTCCATAGCGATAAGCCAAAATTCAACCTAAAGGCTGCAATATCATTTGGCAATCCATTTTTAAAGAAACGCTCTTCTGTAATGTGGTTGGTAATAAAAAAATCATCATTAAAGTACACAAAATGCTCTACTAAGTTTGGAATTTTATGCAGATAAATTTCTATTAAGCTAGAATTAAATACAGGAAGGTATTCTTTTGGAATATAGTCTTCGTGGTTTACTAGTACTAATTTCGGATGTGCCGTATTTAACCATTCCGGACGTTGTCCACAGGTTACAAAATGAATTTTACGCACCCAGGGAGCGAATTTCTCCACGCCCCTAAACCAATATTTCAACAGACCATGGTCGCGAAATCTGGCTTCAGAAACTTCGTTTTTCGTATTGTCTATCTTACCAGAATACTTTGCGAAATCCTGCTTCCATTTTGGGTCGTTCATGTCTACCCAAGTAATTACAAAGTCTATTTCCATACAAAGGATAAAGGTAATGAAAATCGTTTGAAAGATGCTAAACGGCCAAACTTTGTTAATATCCTAGCGATGTAATATTTGTTTAAAGCTATACGCCTAACATATATGCTTCTAAAGTTTCGTTATCTTTGGAGAAAAGATTTACAGGGCCAAGATACCGTAACTTCGTAGCAAAATGAACAAGACAATTGTAGCCATATTAACCGCATTTATCCCCAATAAAAAAAGTAAGGAAGCGTGGAAACATAAATTGACTAAAATTGATCTTGGCAGCATGGTTAACAAAGGTATTGCCGAACTTATTGCGGGTGTGATCCCTCATAAAATGACTAGAAACCAATGGCGGGGAATTTTGCGATACGGAGTTTTTAAAGGCTTGAGGTTACGATATTTCTTAAAAAAGCACAAATACATTACACCAGAACACTACCTATCAATTTGTGCCATTGCAAAAAACGAAGGGCCGTATTTTGAAGAATGGATAACTTGGCATCGAAATTTAGGAGTAGAAAAATTTTATATCTACGACAACGAGAGCACCGATAATACGAAAGAAGTTTTGGAACCCTACATTAAGGCTGGACTTGTGGAGTACACCTTTTGGCCAGGAATGAAGCAGCAATTGATGACCTACGACCATTGTTTGGAAAAGCATCGTTTGCATACGAGATGGATTGCCGTGATTGATCTTGATGAGTTTATCGTCCCTATAAAAGATAAGTCCATACCGGATTTTCTAAAACGTTTTGAAGAATTTGCGGCAGTAGAAATCAATTGGCTGGTATATGGTAGTGGCGGTGCCAAATACAAAGAAAAAGGCAAGGTGATGGAACGATTTAAGAAACACTCGAGGCCAGAGGAGTGGGCTAACAGACATGTAAAAAGCATTGTTGATCCTCGCCGGGTATTTTCTTTTATTGGATGTCACGAAGTAGCAAGATCTTCGGGAAAAACAGCAGATCCGCATGGCAATGTGGTAACGCAACACTTCAGAGATCGCGAACCACAGCAAGACGTCATTAGAATAAATCATTACGCTGTAAAATCTTACGAAGAATTTCTACAGAAGCGTTCTCGCGGAAGGGCTAGAGCACTAGAACAACGCGATCTGGGTTATTTCGACTGGCTTGATCTAAATGATATAACTGAAGAATAAACCTTTACAGTTTATCTATCCTTACCCAATCCATGCCTGCAGCAATAGCACCTTGTACACCCAAATCTGCATCCTCAAACACCATACATTTCTCGGGTGCCACACCCAAAGCTTCGGCTGCAGCTAAAAATGGGTCTGGAGCAGGCTTTCCTTTTGGAGTTTCGCCAGCACAAACCATCACATCTATCAAATCAATTAAACCCAAAACGGTTAGCGTTTTGGTCACTGTTTTTCGGCTACCACCAGAAACTACCGCTATTTTCACTTTACCAACATGATTTTTTAAATGTTCGGCTACGTAAGCAATGGGCTGTGTTTTTTCTATATACTTATCGATAAAAATTTGAGATTTCTCACTAGCAAAGGTTTCTGGTAGCGTAATACCGTATCGTTTTGTAATTTCATTGGCAAAAATTGCGGTTGGCATTCCTGCAAATTCATCAACCATGTTTAAATCTAAACCGATGCCGTAGTTAGCTGTAACTTCTTGGTAGGCCAACTTATGCGCCAGCATATTATCGGCTAGTGTACCATCACAATCGTACAAAAATGCTTCGTAATCGCTTCCAGTTCTTAAGGTTAATGCTTCTAATTTTTCTAAGTCTTTTTGTTCCATTATCTCGACATCTCCGCTAAAGCTTCTATAAATCTTGGATCATCATTTAAGCTTTCTACTAATTGTACATGCTCGCCACCCAATTCTTTAAATTCTTCTTGATACTCTACGGTAATTTCGTAAAGTGTCTCTAAACAATCAGCTACAAACGCCGGACTAAAAACAAGCAATCGTTTTTTACCTTCCGCTGCTAACTTTTTTAAGGCATCGGTGGTATATGGTTGTATCCAAGGTTCCTTTCCTAAACGAGATTGGTAGCAAACCGAGTAATCTTCGCGAGCCAAACCTAACTTTGCCGCAAGCAGCTTAGCCGTATGATGACATTGAGCAGAGTAACAAAACTTATTTGCATCATTATAATTATCGCAGCAGTTGTTTACTTTTAAACAGTATTTTCCTGTGTGATCGGATTTGGTCATTTGCCTTTGGGGCAAACCGTGAAAGCTGAACAGCACATGATCGAAGTTCTCCACGCCATGCTTTCTTGCGTTATCTGCAAAAATCTCCAACATCAATTCATTATCATGAAAAGAATTTACGAAAGATATTGGCGGTACTGTTGGCCATTTGCTAATCAATTCCATTACCAATTGTAGCACAGAACCTGTACTTGCAGAAGCGTATTGAGGAAAAAGAGGTATCACCTTAATGCTGCTTACCAACCCTTTTTTCAACTTCTCTAAGGCATTTTCAATAGATGGATTTTGATAGCGCATAGCCAATTCTACTTGGTACTCGTTACCTAATTTTTCTTGAAGCATTTGAGCTTGAAGCTTGCTGTAGTACAACAACGGAGAACCGTTTTCGTCCCAAATTTCCTTGTACAGCTTGGCTGTTTTTGGACTACGAAAGGGCACGATAATGCCTTTTACCAATAACGTTCTATTTAGCTTGGGGATATCAATTACTCGTTCATCCATCAAAAACTGATCAAGATATTTTCTTACATCTTTAACTTCTGGACTATCTGGAGTTCCCAGATTAACTAGCAATATACCTTTTTTAGCCATTATTTGTGTTTTGTCGCAAATATAATGTGATTTACGATTTTAGAGGTACGATTTTAGAGATTAAGACAGAAAGCAGACAGAACAGTTCTCAGTTTCAGTTCAAGAGCAATTAAACGCCCAACAATTATAAGCTTTCCAGTTGAGTTTTCACTTGTTCCATTAACCACATCGGTGTTGATGTTGCACCGCAAATACCAATCTTATCTTCAGGTTCAAACCAAGTTTGATCAAGTTCTTCTAAGTTAGAGATGAAGTAAGCATTGTTATTATATTTTTTGCACACATCATAAAGTACCTTACCGTTTGATGATTTTTTACCCGATACGAAAACAATTTTATCAAAGTCTTTTACAAATCTTTCCAACTCATCATAACGATTAGAAACTTGCCTACAAATGGTGTCATTTGCTTTTACTTCGTATCCTCTGTTAATTAGCTCTTCTTTTATTTGATAGAATTTATCTACGCTTTTGGTAGTTTGGCTATACAATGTGAATTTACTAGGCAAATCAACATTATCCAATTCGGCAATATCCATAAATACCGTTGCTTTGCCATCAGTCTGCCCCTGCAAACCAATTACTTCGGCATGGCCATGTTTGCCAAAAATCAGGATCTGTTCGCCATCATCATGTGTAGCTTTAATGCGGTTTTGCAATTTCAGCACTACAGGGCAAGAGGCATCAATTAAGGTAAGGTTATTGGCTAAGGCCAGCTCATAAGTAGAAGGCGCTTCGCCGTGAGCCCTAATTAGCACTTTCTCGTTGTGTAGTCCTTTGAGTTGATCATGGTCGATAATCCTGAGGCCTTTGGCTTTTAACCGTTCTACCTCCTCATCGTTATGCACAATATCGCCCAAACAATATAAATATTCTTCTTGGTCTAAGATATCTTCGGCCATATCGATGGCGTAAACTACCCCAAAACAAAAACCTGAAGACTTATCGATAGTAACTTTTAAATTATAGCTCATGATGATTACCTAACAAAGGTACACAGAAGAAGTTTAAATTGAGAAAAATTTTTAATATCGGAAAAAATTAATAAATTTGTTAACGATATTAACAAGATGTGGGATTTTAATTTAGATGATTTATTAGAATTACAGCCACACATAGACAGGCTGTACGAAAAAAAAGCAAAGATTGACCAATCGAGACCTTTGCCCAACTCTGTATTGCACAAAATTAAGGATCAACTTAGCTTAGAATGGACCTATAATTCTAACAGCATTGAGGGCAATACCCTCAATCTTCACGAAACGCAGCTTATCTTAGAAGAAGGCATTACGGTAGGCGGTAAATCTTTACGAGAGCATTTTGAAGTGATAAATCATGAAAAAGCAATAGATTACCTTTACAGCTTGGTAAATCCTGATTATACTTTAAGAAGCATTGATATTTTAAATCTGCATAGCTATATCTTAAAAAACATTGAAGACGAATATGCAGGTAGGCTTAGAAATGGAGGCGTACGTATTGTAGGTGCCAATTTTACACCGCCAAGCGCCAAGAAAGTTCCAGATTTGATTGATGAGCTTATTCTTTTCGTAAATGAAAATGAGCTTAAGGTGGACGATCTAGTATTAGCCACATTGTTTCATCATAAATTAGTTTGGATACAACCATTTTTTGATGGCAATGGGCGTACGGTTCGCTTAGCCATGAATTTACTTTTAATGCGGAAAGGATTTCCTCCAGCTATCATCCTTAAAAATGATAGAAAAAAGTATTACGATGCATTGAACCAGGCGAACAATGGCAATTATCATAAGCTTTGTTTAATGACGCTACAAGCGGCAGAACGTTCGTTAAATATGTACATTAATGCCATGCCGGGCAACAGTTACGATGATTACGAACCTATTTCTACTATTGTTTCTGAACTTGATTTTCCTTACGGGCAAGAATACATCAGCCTGTTGGCTAGAAAAGGAAAAATTGATGCTTATAAAGAAGGCAAAAATTGGGTAACCACCAAAGAAGCCATTAAAGAATATGTAGCAAAAAGGAAAAGAAAAAGGTAGCTTTTTTATAGGCTACCTTTACATTATACTTTACTAGCTTAAGTAAACCCTATCTTCTTCGCCCTCTACATCCATAATTACATCTACGTGTTCTTTAAGTACGGTGGCCAATTCTAGGCCTACAAAATCTGTGGCAATTGGAAATATTTTATGGCTTCGATCTACTAAAACTACGGTTCTAATTTTCTTGTGAGGTGTGTTTAAAAATACTCCTAAACCATAAGCCAGGGTTTTGCCGCTGTTTAAAACATCATCTACCAAAATAATGACTTTATTTTTCCAGTTGTTTTCTGGCAAATCGGTTTTTGCCACTAATTTGCTGCTTTGCTTCTCTAGGTCAATGCGCAGCAAGGTAATTTTAAAATCTGAAATTTCTTGCAACGTTTTTTGCAAGCGTACAGCCAGTTTGTAGCCTCTATCCCAAATTCCGGCAAGTATAATTTCTTTCTCTTCAATATTATCTTCTAATATCTGATAGGCAATTCTATTGATCTTTTGCTGGATTTGCTTGCTGTCTAAAATAAATTACTTGATTTTGGGGCATCTTTCTGAGATTTATTATACAAAAGAACGACTTTAAGCCTCAATATCAAACATAGATTTTTTTTTGTTGCTGGTGCAACGTTTTTATAGTTGCAGACGTCTAATATAAAAACCATAATCAAATGACACCAATATCAACCATCAGCAAGTTATTCGTTATCATTCTATTTTCAATTTTCAATTTAACATACATGCCTTTGTTTGCGCAATCGAGCAAAACTGTAGCCGTGAGCAGCTTCAGCGGAATTGGCGTGAGTAGTGGCATCGATCTTTATTTAACGCAAAGCGGAAAAGAAAGTGTAGTGATTAAAGGAGATGAAGACGTAATTAAAGATGTAGTAGTTGAACAAAAGAACGGCAGTATTTACATCAAATACAAACAAGGAATTAGCTGGTCGAAAATGTTTAGGGGCCGGAAAATTGAAGCGTATGTTAGCTTCAAGAATTTGACAGTGATTTCGGCAAGTGGCGGCAGCGATGTAGAAACACAAGGCCCAATTAAAGCTGCCAACATTATTTTGGAAGCAAGTGGCGGTTCGGACATGAGCTTGAACCTTACTTGCAAAGATGTAACTATTAGCATTAGCGGTGGAGCGGATATTTCCTTAAAAGGATCAGCAGAAAACATGATGCTAAATGCTAGTGGAGGAAGCGATTTAGACGCTTATGATTTTAAAGTGGACTACGCACAAGCGAATACCAGCGGCGGAGCAGATGCACATCTTTATGTATTGAAAGGATTAACGGCCAACGCAACCGGCGGAAGTGATATCACTTACAAAGGAAGCGCTGCTTTAAAGAAAGTATCGAACTCTAAAAGTGCAGATATTACACACGTAAATTAAGCCACCAACCTATCCAAAGGGAAGGCTTTATTTAGAATAATACAATCTGAGAACCAAAGTTAGCGGAACGGAGATTTGGGAGGCTATCGCTAGCAAGCAGCTTATTTCGAGCTCATATTATAAAGAAAAACTTAGTTTAGTTAATAGTTAAGTGCCAATACCGCGGATGCAGTATTGGCCTTTTTATTACATCACTTCTTAAATTAGAATGAAGTTATTTTGATATTTTTATTTCTTAGAATAAGGATAGAAGATGAAATTCGCTCCCTCTGGTACAATTACAAAAACGCACATATAATCTTCTGGTTTCTTATAATTTTTAAGGAAATGTTCTTTTTTTCGGGCTTGATAATGCCTTTTTCTACAAACTCTTCTAAAGTAGAAGCCTGTATGGTCCAATTGGTGTTCAACTCTTCTCTGTTCAAGATAATTTCTCCCAACTTTACTTCGTGTTGGTGTGCAATAAATATTGGGGTAGCCGAAATGCCTTCTACCATAATTTCTACTGCTACTTCTTTAATAGACTCTGTGTAAAACTCCAAGTCTTTTTCCAAGCTCAACAAAGGGCTTTGCTTTTTCTCTTCTTTTTGCTCGCCCCCATTCGAATTTAATCCGCCTAACAATTCTTCAGATTCCATATCTTAAAACTTAATCTCGCTTTTATTAATTATAAATTTATCATCTGCTAAACTATCTGTAAGCAGGTAATATTTATTTTCTTTTTCCTCTAACCGTTTAGCTAAAGGATACTCATCAGCACAATAGTACATGCTGCCTTTTTTTACTAGTTTCCAAGCATTGTCCTTAAGGCTAAAGAGATTAATGCTCGACCAACAACTGCTAAACCACTCTGGTCGCAATAATAATTCTGGCATGTTGTCGCCATCTAAATCATCAACAAGAAACAAATCTGCTCCGATAGCTTGTTTAAAGTTTAAAGCTGGCCATTTTTTATTGCTGAACAGCACATTGATTTCGAACATGCTATTTTCTTGCAATGTAGGATTTTGCGCTACTTTCGGTTTAATTACAAATGCGGTATCTTTTTCGCTAACCAGCAAAGTGTCTACCAAAACACTATCCGAATTAACCATAAAAGTTCTGGTTTGCACGTCTACATTTTTTATATCGCTTTGCGCTTGCTTGTTTCTACAGGCTAAGGCTGTCACAGCTACAAGCAACAAAAAACAATATCGTTTCATCTTTACCATAACGCTCTGGATATTAATTTACGCTGAAACAGAAAGAACTTATTTAAGTTTTAGTAGAACCACATTTTCTACGTGTTGTGTATGCGGAAACATATCTACCAGCTTTAATACGAACCACTTCATATTTTTCGGTTAATAAAGCCAAATCTCTAGCCTGTGTTGCAGCATTGCAACTTACGTAAACAATCTTTTCGGCTTCCATTTCTAGCAATCGGTCTACTACATCTTGGTGCATACCGGCTCTTGGTGGGTCGGTAATTACCACATCTGGTTTGCCATGTTCTGCAATAAATTCTCTGGTTAGGATATCTTTCATATCGCCAGCATAAAAGATGGTATTATCAATTCCGTTCAGTTGCGAATTGAATTTCGCATCTTCAATAGCTGATGGCACATACTCTACACCAACCACTTGCTTTGCACTATGAGCTACAAAATTAGCGATGGTTCCTGCTCCGGTATATAAATCATAAACCAGCTCATCGCCTTTTAAATCTGCAAATTCTTTAGTGATGCGATACAGTTCGTAAGCTTGTTCAGAGTTAGTTTGATAGAATGATTTGATACCGATTTTGTATTTCACAGTTTTGCCATTACCTAAAGGCATTTCCTCAAAAATATGATCGCGACCTGCATAGGTAATTACCTCTTGATCAAAAATAGTATCGTTCTTTTTATGATTTACGATGTACTGCAACGAAGTAATTTCAGGAAAGGTGGTTTTCAGAAAATCCATTAAACCATCTATTTGCGCTTGCTTGGCATAAGCAAAAACAACGCCCACCATAACTTCTCCAGTACTCGAAGTACGGATAATTAGGTTACGCATTTCGCCTTCGTGGTTACGCAAATCGTAAAAGCTTAAATTGTTCATCAACGCATAATCACGAACTTTTAGACGAATTTGGTTACTTGGATCAGCCTGTAAATAGCAATGTTCTATGTCCAAAATTTTATCAAATCTGCCTGGAACGTGAAAACCCAGCGCATTCATCTGCCTACCTTCGGCTTCTTCGGCCATATCTGTAGCATCCAACCAACGTTTGTTAGAAAAAGTATATTCTAATTTATTCCTGTAATATTGATTTTGATCTGAGCCTAAAATGAGCTCAATATTGCTTACATCTACTTTACCCAAACGTTGCAAAGCAGACTCGACACTTTTTTGCTTGTAAGTTAATTGTGCACTATACTGCATGTGTTGCCACTTGCAACCGCCACAGGCACCAAAATGCTTGCAAAATGGTTCTTGTCGCAAAGCGGATGGGGTATGCAAAGTTTCAATAACCGCTTCTGCAAAATTTTTCTTCTTCTTTACCAAACGTACATCAACTACATCGCCAGGAACGGCCTTATCAACAAAAACCACCAATTGATCGGCTTTGCCCAAACCTTTGCCCTCTTCGGCAATATCAATAATACTTAAACCAGAAATTCTGATAGGCTCAGTATTTTTTCTTTTTCTGCTCATTGCCGCAAATATACGACGATTATTTAATGATTGAGTTTTGAATGATTAATGAATAAATAGCAGCGAAAGCAGATAAAAGTATAAGCATAGCGATAGCAATCAGGCAGGAAACCTGGAGCGCAAAGTGAAAATCAGCGATGTAAGTTAACCTTCAAAAATGCTTAGAATTAATCCTAAAACACCATCAGCAAGATTAAAATTTACGTCGAACTGTTCGTCTACTCTTACAGAAATCTCTAACACTTCTTGACTCATAATTATAATGCTACCGCCGCAAATCTAACAAATTTGAACCAAAAACCAAATCGGTATAATGTTATTTTTATGTTAATTAAAATTAGCTACAGATACACAGATTACTTTTTTACGATAGTATGAAATCTAATAAAATATATCTGTGCCTAAAAACATATAAATATTCTTAGAAATGATGTAACGTACTTAGAACCGCCTCAAAGTAATTTTGTATCATCAAATAAAGATTATGGAAAACGAAGGCCTAATATATATTCCGTTAGAAAATGTAGATAGCGAACATTGTGCGCTTATTGTTGATAAAGGTTTGGCAGAAATTAAAGAGATCAATTCCCACAGCGTCGAACTGAATAACCATAGAGCCGTTGTTACTGCAAAGAAGTATCCTGAAGAAGCAGTGCAAATGGCAGTGAAACAGATTAGAGACTTAGGCTATAACGTTACCACCGTAAAACAAACATTTCCAGTTACCAATATGTCTTGTGCTTCTTGTGCGGCAAACACAGAAGCTACATTGAATAATCAGGTTGGTGTAGTAAAAGCTGAAGTAAATTATGCCAATACTTCAGCGAAAGTAGAATACATTCCGAGTTTGGTTACGGCACAGCAATTAAAGGAGGCGGTACAAGCCGCAGGTTACGATTTACTAATCAATGATAGTAACGAAGCCAAAGAATCATTAGCTAATATTAAAGCCAATCAATATCAAGCATTACGAAAAAAAGTGATTGGAGCTTTAATTCTAGCGGTTCCACTCTTCGTAATCGGAATGTTTTTCATGGATATGCCTTACGCAGATTACATCATGTGGTTTTTATCTACCCCTATGGTTTTTATTTACGGCAAGCAGTTTTTTATCGGTGCTTGGAAACAGGCCAAACATCGTTCTGCGAATATGGATACCTTAGTTGCCATCAGTACCGGAACAGCCTATTCCTACAGCGTATTCATCACACTCTTTCCAGAATTTATGCATCGAATGGGCATCCATTCTCATGTTTATTTTGAGGCGGCCGGGATTGTGATTGCCTTTATCCTTTTGGGTAAACTTCTTGAAGAAAAAGCAAAAGGAAATACCTCGTCGGCAATTAAAAAACTGATTGGTTTACAACCAAAACATTTTACTATAGTTCATGATAACGGCCACCAAATGCAAGTTGCTATTAGTTCAGTTAAGGTTGGCGACATCCTTTTAGTGAAACCAGGAGAGCGCATTGCTGTAGACGGCGCTGTAGTTAGTGGTAGTTCTTACGTTGACGAAAGCATGATTAGTGGAGAACCTATTCCAATATCAAAAACCGAAGGTGCTGAGGTATTTGCTGGCACCATTAACCAAAAAGGCAGTTTCCAATTTAAAGCCGAAAAGGTTGGCAGCGATACTATATTGGCCCACATTATTAAAATGGTGGAAGATGCGCAAGGCAGCAAAGCGCCCGTACAAAAATTAGTAGACAAAATTGCGGCTGTATTTGTTCCTGTGGTAATGGGTATTGCTGTTTTAAGCTTGCTACTTTGGGTATTTTTAGGCGGAGATAACGGTTTTAGCCAGGGCATCGTTGCTTTTGTAACCGTGTTGGTTATTGCCTGCCCTTGTGCTTTGGGCCTGGCAACGCCCACTGCAATTATGGTTGGTGTAGGCAAAGGAGCCGAAAAAGGCATCTTGATTAAGGATGCCGAAAGTTTAGAACTGGCCAAAAAAATAAATGCGATTATCTTAGATAAAACAGGAACTATTACCGAAGGCAAACCAAAAGTAACCGCTGTAAAATGGTTCGAAAATTTTAGCGAGCAACATCAAAACATTCTTTACAGCATCGAGAAATCATCTGAGCACCCCTTGGCAGATGCCATTACAGAATATCTAAAAGATGATGCGCAATTCTTAAACGGCATTGCTATAGAAAACATCAGCGGCCAAGGCATTGAAGGAAAATATGAGCAAAAGACTTACATTATAGGAAATGAACTTTTAGCCGCAGAAAGAAACATTGAAATATCTGCAGTAGCTAAAAATTGGATTAACCAGCAACTTGAAGCAGCACAAACGGTAGTTCTTTTCTCTGACGATAAAAAAGTATTGGCAGCCATTGCAATTGCCGATCAAATTAAACCGACTTCGAAGCTAGCCGTACAGCAATTGCAAAAAGAAGGCATTACAGTATATATGCTTACTGGCGACAATGAACAAACTGCCAAAGCAGTAGCGAGCCAAGTTGGTATTACAGAATTTAGCGCAAACGTATTACCTGCCCACAAAGCCACTTTTGTTAAAAACCTACAGCAGAATGGTAAAGTTGTTGCCATGGTTGGCGACGGCATTAACGACAGCACTGCACTTGCACAAGCAGATGTAAGCATTGCCATGGGCAAAGGAAGTGACATAGCCATGGACGTAGCAAAAATGACCATTATTTCTTCTGACTTAGCTAAAATTCCTAAGGCTATACAACTATCAAAAGATACAGTGCAGGCTATTAAACAAAACTTATTTTGGGCATTTATTTACAACATTATCGGCATACCCATTGCGGCTGGTATATTATTTCCAATTAATGGATTTTTATTAGACCCTATGTGGGCCGGAGCAGCAATGGCGTTTAGTTCGGTTAGCGTGGTAGCAAATAGCTTGAGATTGAAACATAAAGGTTAACTGGTTAATTGCTTGAACTGGTTAACTGTTAACAACACTTTTTAATTTTCACTTTAAAATTTTTACTTAACAAATGGATACTTTAAAATTTAAAACAACAATAAACTGCGGCGCATGTGTTGCCAAAGTTACACCTGTACTCAACGAACAAGAAAACGTAAGCAACTGGACGGTAGATACTGAAAACCCCGATAAGGTATTAGCTGTCGAGGGCGAAAATATAGACGAAGCTGATTTAGTGAAATCTTTATCTAAGATTGGCTATAAAGCTGAGAGGGTTTAGATTTTCGTCATTTCGAACGAAGAATGAGGAGAAATCTAGCATAATGCAGTTCTAAGTCGTTAGATTTTACTTCGTAGAACTTCGGTTCTCCTCGTGAAAAACTCGTTCGAAATGACTAACTATTTAAAGTTTGTGCTATTTTATCTCTGCCATTAAATTAGGATAATCGGTTACAATACCATCTACGCCTAAGTTTTTAAGATAAACGATATCTTTAACCGTATTAACCGTCCACGGAATAATTTTAATGCCCGCAGCGTGGCACTTATCTACTAGCCCTTTACCTACCAAAGGCATATATGGGCTGTAAATTGTTGGGTTAAAACCTAAAGCTTTAATGTTATTTTCAAAATCTTCTTTTTCATCAATTCCTAAAGATGTCGCAATTTCGGGATATTTTTCGTGTAGATATTGTAGACTCCGGATATCGAACGAGTGAATGGTTACCCGTTTTTCTAATTTCTTCGCTTTTACGATTGCCATAATTAGCTCAACAAATTCTTCGGGACTAGGCTGAAACTCTCCATCGCCATTACGGATTAATTTGGTTTCGATATTATAATGAGGTTTAGTCATTTTCTTTCGCTTTGCGGCAAAAAATTCAACTTTATCAATTAAATCAGTAAGCAATGGTTTTTCTACCCTAAACTTCTCTTGGTATGGAAAACGGGGATTGGGCTTAGAACCTACATCAAACTGTTTAATTTCATCGTAGTTCATTTGGTAAATATTAAAACTTTTTTGGTTTTTAAGCGTGATTTCTTTGCCATTTGGCGCAGTGCTAATAACATAATTAAAATAGGGTTCTTGCGATACTACCACCTGCTTGTCTTTCGAAATTACAACCTCCATTTTTAGTGTTGTTGCACCATTCTCCAAAGCTTTAATCATGCTTGGAATGGTGTTTTCTGGCATTAAGCCTCTTGCTCCACGATTGCCTTGTACTTCGAAAACCGACGTTACCTTTTTTTGGGCAAAAGAAGCGGAAACAGTTAGACCTAGTAATAAAAAAGAAAGGATAATTTTTCTCATGACATCTGGATTAGCAACACTTAATATGAAGGATACTTACAAGTATAATAGTTTTACTCAAAAATAGGGAAATAGACCGCTCTTAAAACTAAAAAAGGACTTCAACTGCTGTCGAAATCCTTAGTTTATATTTGATATTTGGTTTCTGAGAAACTTGCTTTATTGCTTATCTTTCTGCAACAGTAAATATCTGCGCTATGATGTTCCAAGTAGCATCAGCCTGGCGCTCCCAAATAAACACATAATTAAAACTTTCGCGTAAATCTGCTTTGTAGTCAATAGTTGCTATACCATAAGTGTAAGCAAAATCGCCACCCAAAGCTTTATCTGCTTGCGTAGTTTTTAGGTTAATTTTATCTATTACGCGGTTGTTGAAAGCCAAAATTCCATCTTTACCAATAATAGCTTCCGTTCCAGGAAATAGCAAACGAGCATCTGGGTTAATAAATCCAGAGAAAGCCTGCACGCCATGGGTTTTAAGCATGGTATTCAAAGTTTTTTCGGTACTGTAAATGATATCGGTTGCTACTTTTAAATCTTTTGCCGAAGCAAATTTAGGCTTGTAGGTACCTGTAGGCTCTACAAAAGTATTTTTAGGCTCTTTGCCTTTTATTGGTTTTATGGCATCAGTTCCTAGATCCATCACTAACTGCCAATCGCCATCTTTGCCTCTCCATACCGATAAATAATGACCATAAGTTTTACCACCAGCCACATAACTACCCGAGGTAAAGCCCCAATCTCTGCTTTTAGATAAGCGAGCATAATTAGGCTCCCAAGTTAAATCTTTAGTATCTGGCGCTGTTGCAAAAAACTTCTTTGCATTAACCGGATTTGGACGAAATACAATACCATCTGGTGCTGCAAACGCTGTAAAAGCTGCATTTTGACCGTCTTTTGCAACCTTCTGTGCAAATGCTTTTTCGGTGCTAACTAGAGATTTTACCGTACCGTCTGACTTTTGTGCATATACATTTGCAGTTAAAGACACGGCTAATATGGAAAGATATATTTTGTTCATGTTCATTTTTTGTGTTACGAAATTAAAATTTGAAGTGTTATGATGTGTAAAAAGTAATTAACAATTGCACATTTGGTTGGCTTTTGGCTAATCATTGCTGAACTATGCAGCATCAATTATTGACTGTTTTTTCTCTGTAAATGGTTTCCAAAACGGTTTGTCCAACAGCTTTTAAAGTGTTTCTATCTATGTTATTTAAATTATCTAGTTGCGTGTGCCAATTGCTATAAAAACCTGCCGCATCCGAGTAGTGGATGACATCAATTGCCGGCACTCCGGCTTGGTTAATCCAGTAATGGTCGTCAATGAGTTGGCCAGAAGTTACGTTGATAAAGTAATTACCATAACCAATTTCGGCAGCAATACTCCAAACTTTACTTACTATGCTTGGTGCGTACTTTCTAGAAACATCGTCTTGCGTAAACTGTGCATTAGCGCCGCCAACCATATCTAAATTAATTGCATAAAGTGGCTTTCCATTATTAAAAGTTGGATTTTTAGCCCAGTATTGCGAGCCTAAACACCAAGTGGTTTCGTGAGAAGTTTCATCATTTGCACTGCCATAATCTTCCAAATCCCATAAAATAAAATCTACTCCCACTTCTGGCTGTTTTTGTTGAATTTGACGAGCCATTTCTAAAATTACCGCCACACCGCTAGCACCATCATTTGCCGCATCAAATTGTTTATCTCTCATTCCCATGTTTGGGTCTTCATCAGAAAAAGGGCGAGCATCCCAATGGGCAGTAATTAAAACTCGTTGTTTCTTTTCTGGATAAAAAGCTGCAATGATATTTTTTAACTGATGTGTTTTACCATCGTAGGTTTTTGCCGGCGCTTGCTGAATTGAAACTTCGCCACCAAATGACTTTAACTTTGCTACCAAATAGTCTGCAGTTTTTGCATGTGCTGGAGTAGATGGAATACGTGGACCAAAATCTACCTGAGCTTTAGTGTAAGCGTAAGCACTATCGGCATTGAAATCTGGAGATTGCAATTTTACCTCGGTAGCAGTTTCCGTTTCTGCTGGTTTATTTTGTTGGCAAGCTTGCAGACTAAACAATGCCAAAAACGATAAAGTTAATATGTGGTTTAGTTTCATTTGTTTATTTTGAACGCTATATGTGCCCCTTCGAAGGGGGTTGGGAGATGATTTTTTCAAAGTCAATTATAAAATTTTCTATTGCTTTTTTAACGTTATTAATATCATTTATTACCTCACCATCATTAAACCTCAATGTATGATATCCTAATTCCAAAAGTGTCTTATCTCTCTTTATGTCACTTTCTGCTCGTCCTTCCCAAGAATGAGTAAGCCCATCTACTTCAATAATTAAGTTTAGTTCTTTGCTAAAGAAATCTGCAATATAGTTCACAATGGGCCTCTGTCTTAAAAAAGGGTATCCCATCATCTGCTTATTTCTTAAAAGCTCGACCCACAACTTAATTTCAGCTCTTAACCACCCTTTCTGTTACTCCTAGCAAATTGTTTCAGGTTTTTGTTATAGCTGTTATTCATTATTCATCCCCCTACCCCTTCAAAGGGGGAACTAGTTTAGTTCAATAACGACGATGTTTCCTACATCTTACTCCAAGTAGTGCCCTCTTTGCTATCTTTTAATTGGATGCCAATTTTTTGCAGGCCTAAGCGAATAGAATCTGATGTTGCGTAGTCTTTATTTTCTTTGGCCTCTTTGCGCAAATCAATTACCATTTCTAAGATCTCGTTCAGTTCTAAATTTGAACTTTCTTCATCCTTTAAGCCAAAAATTTCGAATACAAAATCGTTGATCAAAGCTTTTAATTTCTCTAGCTCTTCTGCCGTAATTTTAGCTGTACCATCGTAAACAGTATTGATAATCCTAGCTGCTTCGAACAATTCGGCAATAGCCACCGGACTGTTAAAATCATCGTTCATGGCGTTTACGCAATTCTCTCTGATAGGATTAATGGAAATATTTCCATCAGCCGATGCTACCAATTTTGGCAATAAGGCAACAGCATTCATTAACCTTCTAAAACCTTTTTCCGAAGCATCTAAAGCATCGTTACTAAAATCTAAAATGCTGCGGTAATGCGCCTGCAACATAAAGAACTTTACCGTCATTGGGCTATAACCTTTGCGCAACAGCGGATGATCTCCAGTAAACAATTCTCCCGGTAAAAATCCATTACCGGCAGATTTAGACATACGTGTACCATTTACCGTCAACATATTGGTATGCATCCAATATTTTGCTGGCTGATGACTAGAACAAGCTTCAGATTGTGCAATTTCGTTGGTATGGTGCGTTGCTGCCAAATCCATTCCACCGCCGTGAATATCAAATTCGCTGCCCAGATATTTTGCACTCATGGCAGAACATTCAATATGCCAACCTGGGAAACCCATACCCCACGGCGATTGCCATTGCATCAAAGTTTCTGGTTTTGCTTTAATCCAAAGCGCAAAATCTAAGCGGCCTTTTTTATCGTCTTGCCCGCTGAGTTCACGAGTATTTTCTAATAAATCTTCTAGCTTCCGATTGGTTAAAATGGTATAATTATATTCCTTACTATATTTTTCTACATCAAAATAAATGGTTCCATCTACCTCATAACCATAGCCGTTATCTATGATTTTTTTTACCATTTCGATCTGCTCAATAATATGACCAGTTGCCGTTGGTTCAATGCTAGGCGGAAGTGTGTTGAACATCCGCAGCACATCGTGAAAACCCAAAGTGTATTTTTGTACAATTTCCATGGGCTCCAATTGTTCCAACTTTGCACGTTTTGCAAACTTATCATCGCCCTCATCCCTATCGCCCTCTAAGTGACCAGCATCGGTAATATTACGCACATAGCGCACCTTATAACCACTATATTTTAGGTAGCGAAAAATTAAATCGAACGAGATAAAAGTACGACAGTTACCCAAATGCACATCGCTGTAAACGGTTGGACCGCACACGTACATACCAACATGTGGCGCATTTAAGGGTTCAAAAACTTCCTTTTTACGTGTTAATGTGTTGTATAACTGTAATTCTTGTATCATTTTGCAAATGTATAGTTTTTTAGAGAGGAAAAGATGTTAAGAGAATGTCTAAATTTAGTACTAAGAACCACAAACCGATTGTGCAGCATAACTATCTAAGTCTACGCTAATAATCCTCATCCTTTTCTCCAGAAAAATTTAATCGCAAATCGCTTCTTACAGGAAAATGATCGGAAAGTTTGTCTTTTGAGACATGATGGTTGATGACATCAAAATCTTTTGTAGCTGCAATATAATCGATCTGAAAATTTGGAAAAGCACCGTTGTAAGTTTTACCAAAACCACTACCTTTTTCTTTAAAGGTATTTTTTAGCGAATTGGTAATTTGTGTTACGCAGTAAGAAGCTGGCGTATCGTTAAAATCTCCGGCAATAACAAAAGGAATATTGCAATGTTGCATTTCACTTTTCATCAAATTTACCTGCGCACTTCTTCGCTCAAAAGCGGCTTTCAGCATGCCTGCAATTCTTTTTGAGGATTTCATTTCTGGCCCCATTTTTTTTGCAACTTTATCTATATAATCATAGTCCTCTTTTTGGAAAGAAATAGATTGTAGGTGCACATTGTAAATACGAAAAACTTCCCCTTTTACATCAACATCGGCGTAAATACTGCCATTACCGGCAAACTCTCCGAAAGACACTTTGCCTTTATCTTTAATAGGATACCGAGAAAAAATAGCTAAACCTGCTGCTTCATAATTGTTATCTACCGAAGGTACGAAATAGTAATGTTTCAGTTTTAATCGTTTTTTTACGCTATCAATTAAGTCATATTCTCCTTTTCGGCGGGTAAAAAATTCTTGAAAACAGATGATATCTGGATTTTGATCTTCAATTACTTTGATGATTTGATCTCTGGTAGAAATATCGTTGTTTTCGCCGTATTTTTTAAACTGATGAACATTATAGGTCATCATTCTCACGTAATGCTCGCTATCTTTTGCCTGATTACCTTCGTCTCCAAAAAACTGATAAGTGGCGGTTAGTGTTTTCCAGCCCAGCGCAATAAAAGCAAGCGTTAACAGGCCAAATACAAACCTACGGCGAAGCAACCAAAACAAAACAAACAGGATATTTGCTAGCAGAAGAAACGGATAAGCTAAACCAGCAAATGCTATCCAAATGTTATCTCTAGGATCTGTTTGCCCGGCAAGCATACCCACGCCTAATCCAACAGCTGCAAGCACAGCCAGAAAAAGCATGATTTTATCAAATAAAGAAAGTTTTACTTTTTTACTGCTCATCAGTTCTTACTTGCGTCGAATAAAATTTGTTTTTCTTTTGTAGTTAATTGATCGTAACCACTCTTCGAAATTTTATCTAAAATGGCATCTATTTCAGCTTGATTGGTCACTTCTGTTTTTTTAGGTGGCGTACTGTTTTTTACTACTTTTAATTTAGGTTTTTTAATTAAAAAGCTGCTTAAATCTGTTCCGTTTTGAAGTAACTTAATGTACGCAAAACCAAATAATGCCCCGCCCAAATGGGCTAAATTTCCACCAATATTTGCCGAACCAGGCGAAACGCCAACAACATCAATCAACACATAAACCAACAGCAAGTATTTTAGCCTTACATCGCCAAATAGCAACAAACGTATGCTGTAGTTAGGCACAAGTGTTGCTATAGCACTAAAAACAGCCATTACTGCAGCCGAGGCACCAATTAAAGTTGCGCCATCAGCATTTAACTGCGGACTTAAATTATAGATTAGCGCAAATGTTAACGCACCAATAATTGCTCCGCCCCAATATACTACTTGAAACTGCCTAGGCTTTAAGAAATCTAAGAACAAATTTCCCATCCAATACAACCAAAGCAAATTAAAGAGAATGTGAAACAAGCCTTTGTGTAAAAAAGCATAGGTTACCAAGGTATAAAACCGAACAGGCCATTTTGCTATATCGGCAGGAAATGCCAAATATTGATACACAATTTCGTCGCCCAATCCTTTTGGCAAAAACAAGCTACCCACCCCAAATACCAAAAATACAATTACATTGATTCCAATGTACAGCATTGCTGGATTTCCAGATCTGAAAAGCCTATTGATGATATCGTTAAAGCCGTTGTTATTCATAGTATTTGTAAAATCTATCTTTGTCTTTCCAAATTTTGGCCAAAATAAAACCTATTAATGCGCCGCCTAAATGAGCAAAGTGCGCAATGGTATCTCCAGGTATACGAGCTACGCCCAAAAACAATTCTATAACGATATAAATTGGGATAAAATATTTAGCTTTTATTGGAAATGGAATAAACAACAACATCATTTCCATGTTTGGATAAATTACCGCAAAGGCAGTCATGATGCCAAATATGGCTCCAGAAGCGCCCACCATACCGCCAAAATAAACCGCATGTAAGGTAGAGGCTTGGCTATCTGTATACACCGCTGGGTTGTATTTTCCTTCGGCCAATAAATCTAGCGGTAAATTGCCCTGGTTAATTACTGAACCCGTAATTTGGTAAAGTTCTACACCCTGCACCACCCATTGTAAAGCCAAAGCGCCTAAACCGGTAATTAAATAGAAATTAAGAAACTTTTTAGCACCCCACTTTTGCTCCAAAATTCCACCGAACATGAAAAGACCGAACATATTAAAAAATATGTGCTGAAAGTTTCCGTGCATGAACATATAGGTAATGGGTTGCCAAATACGAAACTTAGGCGAATCGAAATAATGCGCTCCCAAAATATCTGCTAAATCTTTCCCCTGCTGCTCAAATACAAATGATGCTAAAAAGAAGATTGCATTGATAATTAACAGGTTCTTTACTACTGGTGGTATGTTAATGTTATTCATTTATTGTCGCCGTTTCGTTTTTTGGTTGCTTAGCTTTTTTTAGACTTTCCAACCCTCCATCTTTTATCTTTGTTCCTTACTCCTTGTCCCTTAACCTCTTAACCTTATTCCATTTATTTTTCAAATTTTTGTGCCAACTCTGCCAAACTAATGGTTTGTATGGCAGGCTTACCATTGATACTAAAATTTGGAGTTTTGCAGGCAAAAAGTTCTTCAATTAAGGTATTCATTTCTTGCTGACTTAAAGCTGTCCCGCCTTTTATGGCACTATTTCTGGCCATGCTCCTGGCCAAAGCATCACGTTTAGTTAACTTTAATTCTTGCTGAGAGTTTTTAAAACCTTCTATTAAGTGCTCGAAAAGCTGCGTTTCATTAATATTTGCACTTCCCAAATCAACCGGAATACCTTCTATTACTAAGGTGTTTTTACCAAATTCTCGAACATCAAAACCCAAACTCTTGATATCGTCTAGCAAGCTCTTTGCCAATTCGAAATCGCCCGGGTTTAAAGTAACCGTTTGCGGGAATAAACTTTGTTGCGAAGCTCCTTTTCTGTCTTCTAAGTGCAGCAAGAAACGTTCGTACAAAATACGTTCGTGAGCCGCTTGCTGGTCTATTACCATTACCCCAGATTTGATTTGCGAAACGATATAGCGATTATGAATTTGCATGTACAGCTTGTTCATTACCGCTG
Source organism: Pedobacter sp. SL55 (assembly GCF_026625705.1). Lineage (NCBI taxonomy): Bacteria > Pseudomonadati > Bacteroidota > Sphingobacteriia > Sphingobacteriales > Sphingobacteriaceae > Pedobacter > Pedobacter sp. SL55. The sequence continues at coordinate 565,810 of NZ_CP113059.1, forward strand.
GTGTCTCTTCGGCTTCTTTCTCGCCATCTAGCTCAATTGTAGTTTGCTCTGCCTGGCTGTAGTTGGCAATTTCATAAAGCGAACCCCAATTTTGGCTAGGCTGCTTTGGCTGATACTGATCTTTGAAATAAGTAGAATGATCTCTAGGTGCCGAAGGCGATTTAGGTGTACTAAACGGATTAAAATCTGGATTAAAAGCAATACTTGGTGGTACAATATCTTCGGGAGCTTTAGGTGTAATCATGTTACTAAAAGCTGTTTCCTGATTAAAATCTAAAGTAGGGCTGATGTTAAACCTACCCAAACTTCTTTTTACTGCCGAGTGGATAATGGCATAAATAGACTTCTCATCTAATGCTTGATTTCCGTTTTTGTTGGATGTACATTCACATCAATCTTTGAAGGATCAATCTCTATAAACAACACATACAATGGGAAATTATCATCTGGCAATAACTCGGCATAGGCTTTGTTTACGGCGTGATTTAGGTAATTATCCTTGATAAATCTATCGTTAACAAAAAAGAATTGCTCGCCACGGGTTTTCTTTGCAAACTCTGGCTTACCGATGTATCCTTTTAGGTTAATGATGGTAGTTTCTTCCTCAACAGGTATTAAACGTTCGTTATAATTGTTGCCAAATAAATGTACGATACGTTGTTTTATTGTGGCCGCTGGCAAACGAAAAATCTCGTTACCATCGTGGTGCAAACTAAAAGCAATGTGCGGTTTTGCTAAAGCTACCCGTTGAAACTCGTCGATAATATAACGCATCTCTGTTGGATTGCTCTTTAAGAAATTACGCCTAGCCGGGGTATTGTAGAACAAGTTTTTAACCGAGATACTGGTACCGTTGGGCGCTCCCGTTGGTTCTTGTTTTACAATAGAAGAACCCTCAATTTCTACCAAAGTTCCTACTTCGTCTTCATAGCGCTTGGTTTTCATCTCTACTTGGGCAATAGCGGCAATAGAAGCCATGGCCTCGCCCCTAAAACCCATAGTTCTAATAGCGAACAAATCATCCGCTTTGCGAACTTTAGACGTTGCATGGCGTTCAAAGCACATGCGGGCATCAGTAACGCTCATACCGCAGCCGTTATCTATTACTTGAATAAGCGCCTTGCCAGCATCTTTAACAATAAGTTGAATTTTATCGGCACCGGCATCTAGGGCATTCTCAAGCAATTCTTTTACTGCCGAAGCTGGCCGCTGCACTACTTCTCCTGCCGCAATCTGGTTGGCTACACTATCGGGTAAAAGTTGGATGATATCAGACATTTATTTGTTTTGTAAAGCCGCTAATTTAACAAAAACAGTTGGCAGTTTTCGGTTTTCAGTTGGCAACTTTACAACAATACAACAATTAATCTTTAGCAAAAAAGGCACAAAAGCATATCAACAAGTGGCAGTAACAGTTGCCTTACAATATCAACTTATAACCTTTCAACAATTTAGCAACATCGCAAGTGAATGCTTCAACATATCAACACCGTTTTGTAAAATCTTAACATAGGTCAATACAAACTCATTTCAAAATTAAATACCTTTACAAGAAAATAACTTATTCAACAATGAAATTAAAAATCACTTCTATTTTAATGTTAGCTCTTGTGGCTATCTTTTCTTTTTCGGCTTTTAAGCCAAAGGCTGATATCTATACTGTAGATGTTGCTAAATCTACTATCAACTGGGAAGGTAAAAAGTTCTCTGGTGCACACACGGGCACTGTTAATTTAACTTCTGGCAATTTGCAATTTAATGGCAAAAAACTGGTACAAGGTGGCTTTATTGCCGATATGACCACTATTAAAACGATGGATGGCGAAAAACCAAGTCCGAATTTAGATAAGCACTTAAAAAACGATGATTTTTTTGGTGTAGATAAATTTCCAGCTGCTAATTTCGTAATTAAAAAAGTTGAAGGTAATGGTGCTGATGTAAAAATTACTGGCGATTTAACCATTAAGGGCAAAACCAATTCGGTTACTTTTCCGGCAAAAATTACTTGGAACGCAGATAAAACAGTAACCGCTGTAGCAGAGAAAGTAACTGTAGATAGAACCAAATATGGTATCGAGTACAAATCAAAATCTATCTTCAGCAGCATTGGAGATAATTTTATTTACGATGAGTTTACTTTCGCTGTTAAACTGGTAGCAAAAAAATAATATCCTATTAAATAGGGCTTTACAAATCCGAGTTAAACTCGGATTTTTTTTTGTTAGATAATTTAATGTATCTTTAGTAATCCACTTATGAAATAATATACATTCGCAAACGGTTAACACGTATTTCATAAAAGCAAAATGCAAAGTACACCTCCTTCTAAAATCAACCTCTTGGTCATCGACGATGATGATATTAACATTTTTATCATCAGTAAAATTGTTGAGAAGACGGGGTACAATGTTGAAATATGCGCCAAGCATAATGGCCAGCTCGCTATTGACTATATTAAGGATTTGCTGTTAAACAACCAACCCTTACCACACTTGGTTTTAATAGACATCAATATGCCTATTCTTAATGGATGGGAATTTATTGAGGCATTTGAAGCATTGAACATAGAAGTAACGAATGACATGTACATGCTATCGTCGTCTGTTTATGAAAATGACATAGAGAAAGCGAAAAGCTACAAATCGGTTAAAGGATTTATCTCTAAACCACTATCAATAGATAGGCTCAAAGAGTTGCTTGCGGCAATTCATTAAAAAAACAAACCTTTGTAATTAAGAGTTAAACAATGATAAATTTATCGTCATCTAACTTTACAAAAGCCTGCGTTTTTGATTTAGAATGATAAAATAGACATTTCCATTGCTCTGCAGCTGCCCTGCGGCCAAATTCATCTCTCAGTTCCATCGCTTTACGGCCATCGTAATCATATTTAGCTACAAACTTTCTAATCAGCTCTTCGGGTTCTGGCAATACATCGCCACCAAAAAATACTTTATCGTCTCCATCATCAATTAAAAATACTTGATGGTTAGGACAGTGAGCTCCAGTAAATTCGTAACTGATTTCGTTAGTCAATATTCCACTGTCTTCTATCAAATGAATTTGTGCATTTCGCTGTACAAAATCAAAAATTTCGGTATGGTACGAAGACGATTTGCTAGAAAAAGCGGTTTCCCACTCGCCACGTTGCATTACATAAGTGGCATTAGGGAAACTCAATTCCATTTTGCCATTGTAATGGTGTACCATTCCGCCAGAGTGGTCAAAATGTAAGTGCGACATCAGCACCAGTTCTACATCATCTGGATCGAAACCTACTTTTTTGATGTTCTCGTGTAGATGTAATTTCCCCTCTTCGTTGCTATATCCTAAACCAGTATCTAACAAGATTAAGCTATTTTCTAACTTTACCAGAAAAGGCTGAACGTGAATAAATAACGAAGCTGGCCTGTCTTTCGGATTGTCTTTAGCAGGATCAAAAGGTAGGAATTTTTTGCTTGCATCTACAGAATACGAACCCTCTGATAAGGTAAAAACTTGTATGGCCATCTCTTTTTACGTAGAAAATTTAATGATATATTTACGGGTTACAAATATAGGCAGCTACACATGATTATATGTCGCCAAACTATAAAAATTTACAGTAAAGACGTATCATCATACGTCTCAATAGGGCAAATGATAATTTGCCCCAACTAATAAAGACAAATAAAATATGGAGAAAAGGTGGGTACATAATGAAAATGCAAATCGTGAGGTAATTGACGAATTGGCCCATCAGTTAACCATAGACAAAAGTTTGGCTGAAATTTTAGCGAACAGGGGAATTACCACTTTTGAAGAAGCTAGACATTTTTTTAGGCCTCAAATAGCCCACCTACACGATCCTTTTTTAATGAAGGATATGGAAACTGCTATTAACAGAATTGATGTAGCAATTACCCAAGGACAACGCATTTTAATTTATGGCGATTATGATGTGGATGGAACTACTGCCGTAGCCTTGGCTTATCAGTTTTTTCATCAATTTACCAAAAATATTGCCTATTACATACCAGATAGGCATAGCGAAGGTTACGGAATTTCGACCCAAGGCATTGACTACGCAAAGGCCAACGGGTTCCATTTAATTATTGCGCTAGATTGCGGCATTCGCTCTAATGATAAAGTTGCCTATGCAAATTCTTTAGGTATCGATTTCATTATTTGCGACCACCATTTGCCAGACGTAGACATACCCGATGCCGTGGCGGTTTTAGACCCCAAACGTGAAGATTGCGAATATCCGTTTAAGGAACTTTCTGGCTGTGGCATTGGCTTTAAACTAGCACAAGCTTATTGTATGGCCAAAGATTTACCCGATGAACTTTACGAAAGATACTTGGATTTGTGCATGGTAAGCATTGCTGCCGATATTGTTCCAATTGTAGATGAAAATCGTGTAATGGCCTACTATGGCTTGTTGAAACTGAACGAAAATCCATCTACAGGCTTAAAAGCTTTGATGCAAATTTCTGGCAAAACAGAAAACTATTCGATTATGGACGTGGTGTTTATGTTAGCACCACGCATTAATGCCGCAGGGCGAATGGGGCACGCTAACGAAGCCGTAAAAATGCTACTGAGCCAAGAGGAATTTATTGCCGACGAGCAAAGTGCACTTATTAATTTGCAAAATACCGAACGCAAAAGTTTTGATAAGGATATTACTTTAGAAGCCCTAGCCATTATTGAACAAGATGAAGTGTTGATTAACCGCAAAACTACCGTGGTATTTCACGAAAGTTGGAACAAAGGTGTGATTGGAATTGTGGCTTCTCGACTGACAGAAAAATACTACCGACCAACCATTGTACTTACCCATTCTAACGGCAATTATACTGGTTCCGCTCGGTCTGTGATTGGTTACGATTTGTATGAAGCTTTGGTAGAATGCAGTGATTTGCTGATCCAGTTTGGCGGGCATAAATATGCCGCAGGCTTAACCATTGCACCAGAAAACCTTTCCATTTTTGCAGATAGATTTGAAGAAGTTGTGTCTAAAAGCATCGATCCAGCTTTATTAATCCCAGAAATAAACATCGATACAGAGATAGATTTGGCCCAAATCAACGGTAAGTTTTTTAGGGTACTTTCGCAAATGGCCCCCTTTGGACCACAAAATATGGCACCGGTATTTTGCACCAAGAATATCACATTTGTAGGTACACCACAAATTGTAGGTACAAATCATCTAAAAATAAATGTAAAACAACAAAATTCAGCTATTTTTGAAGCTATTGGCTTTAACCTTGGCGAATTTGAAAAATTGTTAAAACCAAACCAGCCTTTTTCTATTTGTTATACCATAGAAGAAAATAACTGGAAAGACAAAAAACGTTTACAACTAAATATAAAGGGAATTAAGATGGAGGTTTAAGGTAAAAAGCTAAAGGTTTAAGGTCATCATCGACTTAACTTTGCCAAATCGTAAATCGTAAATCGTAAATCGTAAATATAAATGATTCTAAAAGCCGAGCATCTCATAAAAAAATATAAACAGCGTACCGTTGTTAACGATGTTTCATTTGAAGTTAGCCAGGGAGAAATTGTGGGCTTACTGGGGCCAAATGGAGCGGGTAAAACTACATCGTTCTACATGATTGTAGGCTTAATTAAGCCAAATGAGGGCAATATATTTTTAGATGGCGAAGATATTACCAAAGATCCCATGTATCGCCGAGCGCAAAAAGGGATTGGCTATTTGGCGCAAGAAGCTAGTGTTTTCCGTAAGTTAACCGTAGAAGACAACATTATGGCCATTTTAGAAATGACCAAACTGAACAAAGAAGAACGCAAGGAAAAACTGGAAGAACTGATTAATGAGTTTAGCTTGCACAAAGTGAGAAAAAACCGTGGAGATTTACTTTCTGGAGGCGAGCGTAGACGTACGGAAATTGCCAGGGCGTTAGCAGCAAACCCTAATTTTATACTATTGGATGAACCTTTTGCTGGTGTAGATCCTATTGCGGTAGAAGAAATACAGAGCATTGTTGCTAAACTTAAAAAGAAGAATATTGGTATTTTAATTACCGACCATAACGTACAAGAAACCTTATCTATTACCGATAGAGCTTACTTACTTTTTGAAGGAAAAATACTAGAATCGGGAACGCCAGAAGTATTGGCAGCCAACGAAATGGTACGAAAGGTTTATTTAGGTTCGAACTTCGTTCTACGTAAGAAAAATCTATAAAAGGAAATCTGATGGCGATAGTAAATTCAATTTTTACCTGGTATATGAAAAAGCGGATCCATCAGATTGAGCTTTTTATGAAATACCCATTAGATGTTCAGGATGAATGGTTGCACACCTTAATTTCTAGTGCAGAAAATACCGAATGGGGAAAACTTTACGACTATAAGTCTATTTTAACCGTTCAGCAGTTTAAAGAACGGGTACCGATACAAAATTATGACACGCTAAAGCCTTACATAGAACGGATGTTGCAGGGCGAACAAAATATCCTTTGGCCTTCAGAAATTAAGTGGTTTGCCAAATCATCGGGTACCACTAGCGATAGAAGTAAATTTATTCCAGTATCTGAAGAAGCTTTGGAAGAATGCCACTTTAAAGGTGGAAAAGACATGCTTTCCATTTACTGCAATAATAGGCCAAATGCGCAGATGTTTACTGGCAAAGGCTTGGTTTTAGGCGGCAGCCATCAAATTAATCAGCTTTGCGAAGATATCCATTTTGGAGATTTATCTGCCGTACTGATTAAAAACTTACCCGTTTGGGCAGAATATTACCGAACGCCAGATATGTCTATTGCCTTGATGGACAACTACGAGGAAAAGATAGACCGTATGGCCGAAGCAACCATCAAAGAAAATGTAACTAGCATTTCTGGCGTACCCACTTGGACTATTGTTTTGGCCAAAAAAGTGATGGAAATGACAGGAACAAAAAACCTCTTAGAAGTTTGGCCAAACCTAGAAGCTTATTTCCACGGAGCGGTAAATTTCTCCCCTTACAGAGCACAGTTTAAGGAGCTTATCCCCTCTTCAGATATGTATTATCTGGAAACTTACAACGCATCGGAAGGTTTCTTCGGTATTCAAGATCAATCTCATTCAGACGAATTATTGTTGATGTTGGATTACGGTATTTATTACGAGTTCTTACCGTTAGAGAACCTGGAAGATGAAAATCCTAAAACGTTATCATTAGACCAAGTAGAACTGAATAAAAACTATGCCCTCATTATCAGCACTAACGGCGGCTTATGGCGTTATATGATTGGCGATACCGTTCATTTTACGTCTTTATCTCCTTTTAGGGTAAAAATTACTGGCAGAACCAAACATTTTATCAATGCTTTTGGCGAAGAGGTAATTATAGACAACGCCGAAAACGCACTAACCAAAGCTTGCGCAATTACGAATGCAAAAATTAAAGATTACACCGCCTGCCCTATTTACTTTAGTGGCGAAGAAGCTGGTGGCCACGAATGGATCATTGAGTTTGAGCAGCAGCCTACAGATTTTGAAAAATTTATTGATGTAATGGACGACACCTTACGTGAGGTAAATTCTGATTACGATGCCAAACGTTTCAAAGACATGGCATTACGCAGACCAAAAGTTCATAATGCACCAAAAGACACTTTTTACAAATGGCTAAAAGAAAAAGGAAAACTTGGTGGGCAGCATAAAGTTCCTCGTTTAGCGAATAACCGGGAGTATGTAGATGATATTTTGAGGTTGCTGTAGTTTAAGTATATGACATTTTTTTCTAAACACATAGGCACATAGTTTTTTAATCCTCCTATAAGATACCTAAGGGCAGATTTATCTTCCTACACAACCGCCTAAGCACATTTCTATATTCCCTATGTTCCTATGTGTTTTCCTATTTATCTCATATAGTAAAATAATTTAGGTATGCTTATTGATAGTTTAGTGAAAAACATGTTGTATGAATTTCAAAAATCTAATGTTGCGATACGCTGTTTTCAATAAAATTGCAGCAACCTTAATCAAAGATAAAGGCAAAACCTTAAACAAAATTCAAGAGGGTTTTGCAAAAGCAGAGGGGAACAAAGGAGCACTTAAAAGTGTATGGGAGCAGTTGCAATTGCTTTTCTCTTTAGCTAAAGATTACACTAGCGGAGCTTACACAGCCATCCCTAAAACCACAATGATCTCCGTTTTAGCTGCGCTACTTTATTTTATCTCTCCATTAGATTTAGTGCCAGATTTTTTAGTGGGTTTAGGATTTTTGGACGATGCTGTAATTTTGGGCTTTGTTTTTAAAAAAGTAGGCCAAGAATTAGAAAAATACCAAGCATGGAAAACATTAGATGCCTCGGAAGAAAAAGTCGATAAAATTATACATATCTAGTATTTGCTATAACCATTTGGTTTTAATTTATTTTGAGTAAATTTAATTAATCAAACACAGCCAGATATGAAAACAGTTCAACAGATTTTCGGTACAAAACCTTTAGAAACTTTTAGCGTAACGGCAAGCACCTCGGTTCTTGAATCGCTAAAGTTAATGACAGAAAAAAATATCAGCGCATTGCTGATTATGGAAAATGAACAACTGCTAGGTATTTTTACGGAACGTGATTATGCTCGTAAAATCGTTCTACAAGGCAAAGCTTCTAAAGATACCCCAATTGGCGAAGCCATGACCGCTAATCCTATTACGGTAACGCTAACTGACAGCATTGATTTATGTATGCAAATTATGACCGACAAGCACATTAGGCATTTACCGGTGGTAGCTGAAAACAAAGCTGTGGGCATGGTATCTATTGGCGATGTGGTAAAATTTATCATTGCCGATCAGAAACATACTATTTCAGCTTTGGAAAGTTATATTAATAGTTAATGATAATTGCTAACTAAAAACAGGGAGTCTTAATCTCCCCATTTCCATTCGCCAGCTATTTTTAGTGGCTCTTTTAACTTTTGACTTTCCAAAAATATTTTCAACTCTGCATTGGTAAATCTTTTTACCGGAATTTGAGCAGTATTTGCCAAAGCGTAAGTTAGCATTGACGAATAACGCACTGTATTTTTCAATCCTTGCTCGTCTACCAAATGGAAACCATCGCCATCTGAGTGATAAAATGGGCCTGAATTGTTTGGTAATTTGCCACCGGCACCACCACCTGTTGGTACGCCCTCTAACATAAACGGCTGATGATCGCTATGTAAACCCGCACCTGCTTGAAATAAGTTTTTAAATCCAGTATCAATCTTTGCCACTTCTGCTCCCCATCCTTTAAACAAAGGTTCCATTTCTTTTCTTGTAGTCGAAAATCCCTTTGGGTCGTTAGTCATATCATAGTTTAACATGAAACGAACCTGACCTAAATTTTTATCTTTTAATGCTTGGGCTACATAAGCTTTTGAGCCCAATAAACCTTGCTCTTCGCCCATAAACATTACAAATTCTATAGTACGTTTAGTTTGTAGTTTCAGTTTTTTGAAGGTTCTGGCCATGTCAATAATAGCAAATGAACCGATACCATTATCTATAGCTCCAGTGGCTAAATCCCAGCTATCTAAATGACCGCCCACTACAATTTTCTCATTCGGTAAACTAGTTCCCTTCAAAGTTGCAATTACATTTCTAGCTTTAATCATTCCCGAAAAGTTGGTCATGTCTATTTGCGCAAATTGCGGTGCAGCTTTCAACTTTGCCTTCAAGGCCATACCATCTTCTAAACCAATACAAACCGCAGGAATTGGAATTAATTTTCCAGTTACCGAGGCCGTTCCAGTTAGCAAAACCCCATTTTCAACTTTGTTAATAATGACCACACCAACCGCACCATATTTTGTAGCAATGGCCGTTTTTTCTGAACGGTGCAAAGATGCGGTACCAGCTGGAGAACCAGGTAGCACACCCAAATAAATCAGCGCAATTTTGCCTTTAACTTTTTCTTTTATTGGTTGATAATCGGCTTCTAAACCATTACCAACATCAATTAGCTCGGCTGTTACATTTGCTTTTACAGGAGAATGTGCTAAGGTTACCGCTTTAACGGCTGATAAACTGTTCTTGTCGTTACCAACTTTTACCGCCAATGTTTTTCTATCCCAGCTTTCTACTTCAAATGGTTGATATCTTACTTCAAAACCATAAGATTTGAACAGATTGTAAGCAAACTCTTCGGCTTTCGCCCCATTAGCGGAACCCGTTAAACGATGCCCAATTTTTTCTGTGGCATTTTTTAAGTTTTGATAAGCCTGCGAATTACTTTGAACTTCGGTATTGATCTGCTTAAAAACAGACGAAAAGTTGTCTTGAGCATTTGCTTGCAGTAGCAAGACAACAAAAGCAACGGAAAGAATAAGTTTCTTCATTTAACGATGATAGTTTAGTTGAATGAAGTTAGGATTTTAACAGCAGAAGTAAGTTGTATCGTTTAAATTTTACAATTAACTTTCGCACGTCAATTTCGACAATAGGAGAAATCTTTAAACTTTGAATGGTTCTACAATTTGAGAATAGCTTTAAGATTTCTCCTCGTTCCTCGTTCGAAATAACGAAGAGGTTAGTTACTTGGCGGCGGCAAAAATGTCTTGTTACTTTGTCTCCTTGTGTAATACCTGATTACAAAGAAAGCAACCACTCCCACCAAAACAAACATCCACAACCTTGATAAGAACAGAATAAACTCTTTAAAATACATCCAACCATCCATTAGGTTTAATCCTAATCTCCTAAAGAAATCTGGTTTGTAATCGTAGATGTTATCATTAGCCACAATCATGGTTTTAATGGTATTATCTTGGTAAAAACTCAATGTGATAGTACTGTAACGAACTTGCTTGTCGATATTTAGATTTTCGATTTTTTTATTTACGTAATCATCCTTGATCAGCATCGAACTTGTAACGTTTGCACTTTTTTTAGTAGCCACCTTTTTTATTTGCGCTACCGCTTCTTGTCTATTTTCAGATTTGAGTTTATTCTCTAAATAATCGAAACTCTTGTCTTCCATCTTTAGCGATTGATTATCAACAAAAACAGCCATGCCTGCAATCTGATTGGTCAAGTCATCCAATTTATCTGATGGTACACGGGCAACCACATAGCCGTCGGTTCTGTACGAAGTAATCTCTTTTAAAGAATCTGAGCTAAATTTAACTTTCTCCGAATTTTGGATGGCACTATTGATGTTAAACTCCATCACTAAGCCACCTTGTTTTTTGATGGTAGCACTTAAATTTTCCTTAGTGCGTTGCACATCTTTAACCCTAAACCGCATATCCGCAGTTTTGGTCAATTTTTCAACTAACTCACCATTAGAAACTGCTTCAGCAGCGATAGTGTCGGTAGAAGCATAGTCAGTTGCTTCTCCTTTATGTTCGGAACTACAGCCCGCAAATAGGATTGTAGCCAATGCTACAACGGCAAAATGTCTTTTCATCTTGTTTTAGATTTTGTTTTCAACTATAAGATGTTCCATTTCTGGTTTCATCTTGTGATCGTTTTTAAGTCGTAAACACATCCTTAACAAAATTGCTTAAGCATGCTATTTCCTTAAGGCAGACAATTTGTATAGGGGTTTAATGCTTAATGCTGAAAATTGATTTAGGTAACCCAAATCAGTTTTCAATTGGCAGTTATCAATTGGCAGTTTTGAAACCTAAAAGCATAAAAAATCCCTTCAAGGCTAACCATGAAGGGATTTTAAATCAAAAATTTTATTGTAAAAAATCTAGCAAAAAATGATAGATCTTATTATTCGGCTTAGCGTTTAGAATTACTTGAACCCAAGATTTGGAAAACACCTTTACAGCAAATTATTGTACCAATTGTTAAAATTGCCCAAGATAAAAGCGAAAGCCAAAGTGCATCGAAAGCGAAACGTAAGAAGGTACCTACTACGCAGATTACTACTCCAACTGCAATTGTCATATAGATAGATGGCTGATTTGCCGTATCAATGCTGTTTTCTCTTTCTTTAGCATCCATGATTTAATCGTTTTAATTTTGTTTAGCGCAAAAATAACATTTCTAGAATAAAAACACTAGAAATTAATAACTTTTAAGCTTTTCTAAGCGCTGCTTTGCTTTCTCTTGTTCAGTAAATTTTCCTTCTTTGTAAAGCAGTTTCTCCCAATCGCCATACATTGGGTTAGGCAACACAATAAACTTTGTACCAAACAGGTGCTGATTTGCATCAACTTGTTCCTTTGTATCTTTTCCTTCGCGATAAAAAACATTAGAAAAATCGCTTAAATTATCTCCACAAAGCAAAAGCACATTGTATTTCTCCAATACTTTATTTCTTCGCTCTTGCTTATCAGAGGTGGTACTTTTCAATAAAATATGAGCCTCATCAACATAAGGGAAGCCTAGCTTCTTTAAGTTTTCAATAGTGCCTTTTCGATCTGCTTCATCCCTGTTGGTTACGTAAAATGTCTCTACGTTTTTACTAGCGGCAAATTTTAAGAATGACAATGCACCAGGTACCGTATCTGCCATTGCCTTGGCGGTCCATGCGGTCCAATCTGCAGGAACATAACTTACCCCATGTTGAATTTCGTAGCCTTGAAAACGTGAGTTATCGATAATCGTTTCATCAGCATCTACAATAACGCAGTTAGGTTTACCATTTTGATTTTCCCATAAAGCCTCTTTTAAAGATAATCTGGCAAAGTTATAAGCCTGAAAGGCTAACGCTCTATACTCACCACTATATTGCTGCCATAGCACTGCATTTGTCCAATCTCTTTCTGGGCCAGCCTTTTGTGCTGAAGCTAAAGTTGGGATAGCCAGCAAAGCAATAATTAATATTCTAAATCTCATATCAGATAAGTTAAAAGTCAAAAGTATAAAGTTAAAAGCTAAAACCTATAACCTTCGTGTAATGAATTAAGAAGAATTTAAAAATACAACAACAAAAAACCCTTACCGAAAACGATAAGGGTTTATATCTCTTAAGTTAGTTAATACCGAATGAACTACTGAACAAATGAACTAATTATCCATTCAACGCAGCCGCACCACTTACAATTTCAGTTAACTCAGTTGTAATAGCCGCTTGGCGTGCTTGGTTGTAAGACAATTTCAATGCTTTCAACAAGTCTCCTGCATTTTCAGTTGCTTTATCCATCGAAGTCATACGTGCACCGTGCTCAGAAGCATGAGAATCTAACACTGCTTTGTATAACTGAATTTTGATTGATTTAGGGATCAATTGAGAAACAATCTCTTCTTGGTTTGGCTCTAAAATATAATCAACGTTAGAAGCTTTAACCTCTACTACACCTTCTGCCTTAGGCAAAGGCAATAACTGTTCTGTAGTAATAATTTGTACAGCCGCATTTTTAAACTGATTGTACACTAACTCCACTTTATCAAACTCTCCTTTTGCGAAACCAGCCATAATAGCTTCGGTAATTTTAGTTACGTTTTCGAAAGTAAGCGCTTGGTAAATGTCGTTATTATTACCAATTACGTTGTAACCACGTTTCTCGTAAAAATCTTGTGTCTTCTTACCAATAGCAACGATACTTACATTTCCTTTTTTAAGCTGCTCACTATATTTCTCCGCAATTAAGTTATTTGTAGCCTTAATTACGTTCATATTAAACGCACCTGCTAAACCTCTATTTGAAGATACAGTAACGATTAGCACCTTGTTAGGCACTCGCTCTTCGGTAAAAGGAGAGGTAGAACCTTCTAAGCTAGCCGAAAGATTTCCTAAAATCTCTTTCAACTTGGTTGCGTAAGGACGTAATTGAACAATCGCATTAGTAGCACGCTTCAACTTCGCTGCCGAAACCATTTTCATAGCTTTGGTAATTTGCTGAGTTGACTGCACCGAGGCAATACGATTTCTTACTTCTTTTAAATTGGCCATTTTTTATTTAAAGTTTCGGGTTACGAGTTACGAGTTTCGGGCAAAAACCCATAACTCATTACCCGCAACTCATAACTAAATTAGTATTTACTTGAAATTTCTTTTGCTACAGTTTCCAATACGCCAGTAATGGTATCATCAAACTTACCTGCTTTTAAAGCTGCTAAAGTTTCTGGATGACGCAATTCTAATGCTTGTAAGTAATCTGTTTCAAATTCTTTTACCTTGTTTACTGGTACGCTACGCATTAAGTTTTTAGTACCTGCGTAAACAATAGCTACTTGTTTCTCTACCGTAAATGGAGAGAACTGCGCTTGTTTCAACATCTCTACGTTACGAGCACCTTTATCTAGTACAGATTTTGTAGCCGCATCTAAATCAGAACCGAATTTAGAGAAAGCCTCTAGCTCACGGTATTGTGCTTGGTCTAATTTTAAAGTACCAGCCACTTTTTTCATTGATTTAATTTGTGCGTTACCACCTACACGTGATACAGAGATACCTACGTTAATTGCCGGACGGATACCTGAGTTAAACAAGTTAGACTCTAAGAAGATCTGACCATCAGTAATAGAAATTACGTTAGTAGGGATATATGCAGAAACGTCACCAGCTTGAGTTTCGATAATTGGCAATGCAGTTAATGAACCACCACCTTTAACGATACCTTTGATTGACTCTGGTAAATCGTTCATGTTTTTAGCGATATCATCGTTAGCGTTGATTTTCGCAGCTCTTTCTAACAAACGACTGTGTAAGTAGAATACGTCACCTGGATAAGCCTCACGACCTGGAGGACGTTTCAATAATAAAGAAACCTCACGGTAAGCCACAGCTTGTTTAGATAAATCATCATAAACAATTAAAGCCGGGCGACCAGTATCACGGAAAAACTCGCCAATTGCAGCACCTGCAAATGGAGAATAGAATTGTAATGGAGCAGGTTCAGCAGCAGAAGCAGCTACAACCACAGTATAAGCCATTGCACCGTTTTCTTCTAAAGTACGTACAACGTTTGCTACTGTACTTGCTTTTTGACCACAAGCTACATAGATACAGAATACAGGGTTACCTGCTTCGTAAAATTCTTTTTGGTTGATAATCGTATCGATACAAACCGCAGTTTTACCAATTTGACGGTCACCAATAACCAACTCGCGTTGACCACGACCAATTGGAATCATTGCATCAATAGCTTTGATACCAGTTTGTAGGGGCTCGTTTACTGGCTGACGATAGATTACCCCAGGCGCTTTACGCTCCAAAGGCATTTCGTAAGTAGCACCAGCGATAGGTCCTTTACCATCAATTGGCTCGCCTAAAGTGTTTACCACACGACCAAGCATTCCTTCTCCAACCTTGATCGAAGCGATTTTCTTAGTACGTTTAATGGTATCACCTTCTTTGATCTCGTCTGATGGGCCTAACAATACCACACCTACGTTATCTTCTTCAAGGTTCAATACAATTCCTTGCAAACCGTTAGCAAACTCAACAAGCTCACCACTTTGAACTTTAGTTAAGCCGTAAACACGAGCAATACCATCGCCCACTTGCAATACAGTACCAACTTCCTCTAGTTCAGCTTCTGATTTGAAGCCGGCCAATTGCTGTCTGATAATTGCCGAAACTTCGTCTGGTCTTACCTCTACCATAATTTTATGTTATTTTGATATCTTTTTGTAAAATGTAATCTCTTACTCTTTTGTTATTTCAGTCCCGCTTTACACTTCAATCTGTTTTATCCTTCGACAAGCTCAGGATGACAAACAGGATTTACGTTTCAATCGGGTTTATAATTGTTATTGCTGTAGTTCTTTTGTCATTGTAGTACCTTCAAAGTCTCAATACACAATACTCAAATCTCACTACTAGTTAGCAAATTCCTTTTTCAGTTTATTTAAACCGCTGGCAATGCTGGCATCAAATTGTCTATCGCCAACTTTCAAGATAAAACCGCCAATTAAATCTGGATTAACTTTTTCCACTACCACCACTTCGCTAGCACCTAATTCTTTTTTAACCAAGTTAACTACTTCAGTTCTGTTAGCATCAGTTAAAGCACTTGCCGAAGTTACTTCTGCAGTTACAATACCTTTAATGGCATTGTACTGTTGCACAAATTGTTTAGCAGTATCAAACAATATTGCCGAACGGCCCTTTTTAACCACCAATTGGAAAAAGCTATTGGTAATGGCATGTACTTTACCGCCAAAAACGCCTTCCAAAATCCCTTGCTTTTTATCTAAAGGCACAATAGGGTTTTTAAGGATAGCCTCTAACTCAGAATTACCATCAACTATTTGCTCAAAAAACACCATATCATTCTTCACTTCTTCTACAGCGTTTTGCTCTTTAGAAAGATCTAACAATGATTTTGCGTACCTAGCTCCTGCTTTACTTGACATATCTTTGTGTTACGAGTTACCTATTGTTAGTTGCGGGCACTCATAACCCATAACTCACAACCCATAACCTATTTAGTTTAATTCAACGTCTTTTAACAAATTGTTAACCAACTCTTGTTGCTTAGCTTTATCGTCTAATTGCGTACGTAAAACACGCTCTGCGATATCTAAAGACAAAGCCGAAACTTGACCTTTTAATTCTGCCAAAGCAGCTTTCTTTTGGTTCTCAATTTCGATACGAGCTTTCTCAATTAACTTAGCTCCTTCTGCTTGCGCTTGAGTTTTAGCTTCGTTCACAATACCATCTTTTAAAGCTTTCGCTTCTTTCAAGATTTGATCACGTTCTTCACGAGCTTGTTTCATTAACTCTTCGTTCTGAGCGCTTAAGCGAGCCATCTCTTGTCTAGCCAACTCAGCTTTGTTTAAAGCCTCATCAATGCTTTGCTCACGGTCGCTAATGCCTTTCATGATTGGTTTCCAAGCAAACTTGCCCAATAAAAACACCAATACTAAGAATGCAATCGTATTCCAAACTAATAAACCAACTTCAGGAATTAATAAATCCATTGTATATATTTAATATTTTTTAATGTTAAACGTTTTAAATAAGCACCTTAACGGCAACCCCGAGAAGGTGCTTATCTTAAAATTTCTCTTTGATTATTTTGCGATCAAAGAAACTACTACTGCGAATAACGCAACAGCCTCAATAAAGGCAGCAGCGATAAGCATAGCAGTTTGAATTTTTGAAGCGGCTTCTGGTTGACGAGCAATAGATTCCATTGCAGATCCACCGATTTTACCGATACCTAATCCAGCGCCAATTGCAGCTAAGCCTGCGCCGATTGCAGCTAATGTTCCAGTCATTTTTCTGATTTATTTATTATTGTTTAACAATTATGTTCTAATTAATGGTGTTCTTCTACCGCCATACCAATAAATAAGGCTGATAGAATAGTAAATATAAATGCTTGTATAAAGGCTACCAAAAATTCAATTAATCCGATAAATACCGCAAAGAAAATTGAAGCTGGAGCTACAGCATAAGAGTTAAAAATAAAGATTAAGCATAGTAGAGACATCACCAAGATGTGACCTGCCGTAATGTTTGCGAACAAACGGATAGCTAGGGCGATAGGCTTAGTAAACATACCGAAAATCTCCACAGGGATCATTAATGGTTTTAACCACCAAGGCACAGGAGGGTTTAAAATATGCCCCCAGTAATATTTATTTGCTTTAAAAGTTGTAATCAAGAAAGTACAAGCGGCCAAAACGACAGTTAAAGCAATGTTACCAGTTACGTTAGCACCTCCCGGAAAGAAAGGAACCAAACCCAACATATTGTTTAACCAGATGAAGAAAAACACAGATAACAAATAAGGCATAAAAGCAGCATATTTATGACCCAAGTTTGGTCTAGCAATATCATCACGCACAAAAAGAATAATCGGCTCTAAGAAAGATTGAATTCCTTTTGGCGCCTTGCCAACTCTCTTTTTATAACCAGCAGCAACCGTTGTAAATACAATTACCAAAACGATAATTGACAACAACATACTGAATACGTTTTTAGTGATTGAAAAATCTAGGGGACGAACGTTAGTAATCGTTTCTTCGCCTTTTTGGTTAGTTACATGCGAAACGTAAGAACCATGCGCATCTGCAGTTGCGTTAGCGTAATAGATTTTATTATGAGCAATAGCAAAACGTTGACCGTTTTTCTCTACCACAACTTTACCCGCATCATCAAACTGAAAAGCCGACGAGCTGAAAGTTACCAAACCATTGTCGGTCCACAAGATAATTGGCAAATGCAAATGCACACCATGATCTCCATGACCAAACAAAGTGAAGTAGTGGCTATCGCTAATGTGATGAAAAATAAAAGAGGTAATATCGAAACCTTTTTCTTCTTTCGCATGTTCCTCAGCATGTGTAGCTGGAGCAGCCACTTCATGACCATGAGCACTCACGCTATCAGTTTGCGCAAAAGCAGTAGTTCTAAATCCTAAAAACGCAGAAAAAAGCGCAAAAACAACAATTACTCTTCTAACTTTTGACACAAAAACTCGGTTATAATCCATTTACTCGCAGATTTTTACTATTTATTTTGGTGGCGCAAGTTACGCAACAAACCTAATATTTCAAAGAGGGTAAACAATAAATATAAAGAAAAAAATTAAGCGCAAATGCCATATCCCCTTTAGTTTGTTTTAAGCTGTAAATCAGCACAAAAGACATAGCGAATAACATTTTGATAATTACTGCTCCCAAAATGGCAAAAACACCAATCTCCGGTTTTTTCTGAATACCCAAATAAGCTAATAAATAAGCTATAAAGGTTAAACCTGCCAAAAATCCAAATACCAACCAAAATTGGCTAGCAATTGCCTGAGGAAAAAAATGTTTCAATAGCGTAGCTACACCAGCAAGCAAAGCCGTGTAAACCAAATAAGCGGGAACAAACTTTCTTAAAACCAAAATGTTTAAAATTTTACGCAAAGGTAATTAAAGCATGGCAATCCTATAATTACTTATCTTTATTTAAAGATCTTACCACCTGATAAAGCGAGGCGGCTACACCAACAATCCCTAAAAGAGCAGTAAAAAGAAAATTTGATATTTGTTGATGCTCATCAATCTTATAACCCACAAATGCAAAAACGCCAATAGTTGCCAACATTTGAAAGGCCATCCCACTATATTTGATATAATTAGGTGTAGGTTTATTTTTTGGGTCAATCATTTTATATATTAATAGTTTAGTAAATTGCGATTAATTATTAAGATTGTATTGCCGAATAAAATATTTTTGCAGATATTTTGTTATAGTAATAAATAAACAAAAATCATTGAACACCTACAGAAAACATCTCATTAGCGCCATTTTATGCAGCCTATTGCTTGCATTAACTTTTGGCTGCTCTTCTCAAAAAGATACCGTTGTAAACAGAAAGCTACAAAACCTTTCGGCAAGATATAACCTTATCTACAATTCTAATGTTTTGTTAGATGAATATTTAGAAAGTGTAAATCAAAGTAGAAAAGATAATTTCGATAATTTTTTGCCGCTCTACCATGCTCCCGCAACAGCAGATGCCACCACTGCAGGCACAAAAATTAAAGAACTTGACGAAGTTGATCAGAAAGCAAGGACCATTATTGCAGAAAAAAACATCAGTAATTATATAGATGATGCTTACATCCTTTTAGGCAAAACAAATTTTTACCAAGGCAAATATTATAATGCCCAAGCATATTTCGACTATGTGGCAAGTGCCTATCATAAAAACCACAAAGTATATTTGAATGCCCTAAACTGGAAAGCCCGAAGCTTAATTGAATTAGATGATTTAGACAATGCAGAGAGGGTATTAGATACTGTAGTTACAGAATTAGATTCGGTAAAAGGTCAAAAATCGGAGCCTTTGGCAACTTTAGCCCAAATTAGTATCATTAAAGAAAATGACAAACAAGCCATCACCTATTTAGAAAAAGCTTTAAAAGCTGGACCAACGTCTTTAAATAAAACCAGATGGACTTACACTTTAGCCCAGCTTTATGAAAGCGAAAAAGAATTTGAAAAAAGTTTAAGTGCTTATCGCAAAGTAGAAAAAAGCAATGCAGCTTTTGATATGTACTTTAACGCTAAGCTAAGCCGAATTAGAGTAACCGAACAATTAAGCGGCAATAGCTTCGATAGAAAGCTAGCGCTTACTAAAATGCTGAAAGATGATAAGAACGAAGATTTTAAAGACCAAATCTATTATGAAATTGCCGAGGATTACTATGGTAGCAATGACTATGGCAAAGCCGAAGCATATTACAACCTTTCGGTAAAAAGCAGCACCACTAATAATGTGCAAAAGGCTCTATCGTACTTAAAAATTGCCGATTTAAACTTTAAACATTATAGCGATTACGTAACCGCTAAGCTGTATTATGATAGTACGGCATTAACTTTGCCCAAAACGCATCCGCTGTATAATGCCATAGCTAAAAAAGCACAGAACCTAGCTTATCTACAGCAAAGGTACGAGACCATTAGCCTACAAGATACACTTCAAAAATTTGCTAAGTTGCCAGCAGCAGACAGAGAAATTGCCTTAGCTAATTATTTTGCGGCTTTAGAAAACAAAACTACTACAGGTAGTAGCAACAACGCACAACAAACTACTACAGGAAGAGCAAACGTAAACTACACTTCGCCAACGGGCAGTACCTTTTATTTTGCTAACACCAATGCAATTAGCAGGGGTTTCAACGAATTTAAAAAGCGCTGGGGTAATAGAAAGTTAACTCCAAATTGGCGCCAAAGTGTAAAGTCTTCGCAAAGCCAAGCAGATGCGCTTGCTGCCGTTGATGATGGATTTGGAGCAATGCCACAAAACCCAGATGCACCTGCCACTTCGGCTCCAAAATCTGCAAATCAATCTGCACTATATTTAGATTCTATTCCGCTTACTCCGGCAGCTTTAGAAGCCTCTAACCAAAAAATCATCAATGCCTATTTAGATATAGGCAGTTTTTATCAGCAGGTTTTAAATGATAAGCCAGAGGCGATAAAAACTTACGAAGCTTTACTGAAACGGTTTCCTAACAACAACAAGCTAGATATGGTTTACTATAGCTTGTACTTGGCGTATAAAGGCACAGATAATGCAAAATCTAACGAGTATAAAAATCTGGTATTAAGCAAATTTCCGAATTCGGCTTTTGCAAAAACTATTTTAGACCCTAATTTTTCTCTAAAGCAAAACCAATTAGAAGCAATGTTAAATAAAGAATACGAGGGCTTATTTAACAAACTGCAAGAGAAAGATTTTAGCACAGTAATTACTAGCGCTAGTGATATAAGTAAACGTTTTCCAGGTAATACCATGGAACCGCAGTACGATTACCTTAAGGCCATAGCTATTGGACGTACAGAAAATGTAGACCACCTAATTGCGGCCTTTAAAGACATTTCGGAAAGGCACCAAAAAGATGTGCTGATAAAACCATTGGTAGACCAGCACTTATTATACATCAATGCACATTTAAGCGAGTTTAAGAAAAGGAAAATAGCATTGGTTGGCTACGACCCTTACGAAATTCCTTTTGCAGAAAACAAAACTGGAATTAGGTTAAACGAGCCTATTATTGCCAATGTTCTAGATCCAACAGGCAAGAAAAAATTCGTACAGCCAGCACCACCAGTAGTGAAACAGCCAATTGCGGAAAAACCAATTGAAAAGCCTATAACAGAGAAAAAACCAGAGGTAAAACCAACAGTAAAAGAAATTAAAAAGGATACGGTAATTGCTAAAGCACCAGTTGTAGAAACTAAGAAAGATACTGTGGCTATACCTCCTGTTATTGCTACAGAAAAGAAAGACACCATTGCAAATCCAATTGTAATTACAAAACCAGCAGATACAGTTGCCCAACCAATTGCTGTTCCAGAACCTCCAAAAGAGACTTTATTTAACCCAGCATCGTCTAGCAATTACTATTATGTAGTAGCGGTTAACTCGGCAAGCGCTAATGTGAGCACTTCTCGTTTCGGCATCGGGCAATTTAATAGAGGTAATTACTCGGGCACCAACCTTCGCCATCAACTTAAAGAACTAGAACAAGATCAGTTAATTATAGTAGGCGATTTTACAAGTATTTCTGATGTGCAGCAATATCAACAAACCATAAAATCAAAATTAGGTAGAATTATCAAAATACCTGCCGCTAATTATACTACTTTTGCAATAAGTAAAGAGAACTTAGAAAAAATTACCAATCGCGATACTTTAGAGCGGTATATCAGATATATCAATAACAATGAATTATAGAAATAAGAACAACAATTCACTACCTCCAGAATTAATCAAAAAATACAACTGGCGTATTTGGAAAGTACTTATTGCGGGCATCATTGCTTTTGCAATTTTCATTGTCATGATTAGCTTTGGCATTTTTGGAGAGATACCGTCGTTTAGAGCAATAGAACATCCTAAAAGCAACGAAGCCACAGAGGTAATTTCTGAGGAAGGCAAAGTTTTGGGCACCTATTTCGTTAAAAACCGTTCAAACGTTAACTACAGCGAAATTTCTCCGAATGTAATTAATGCGCTAATTGCCACAGAAGACATCCGCTTCCGCTCGCACTCTGGTATAGATTTTAGGCGTACCTTTACCATTTTCCTTTACGCACTTGTAGGTAAAAAGCAAGGTGGAAGTACCATTACACAGCAGTTGGCACTTAACCTTTTCTCCGAAGAAGGTAGGGCGAAAAACTTTGCAAAACGTATTATCCAAAAATTTCAGGAATGGGTTATTGCCATTAAATTAGAACGCAACTATACCAAAGAAGAAATCATTACCATGTATTTAAACACGGTTGATTTTGGAAACCAGGCTTATGGTATTAAATCTGCTGCTCGTGTGTATTTTAACACTACTCCAGATAAATTAACCGTACCGCAAGCTGCCGTGTTAATTGGTTTACAAAAAGGAATTACCCGCTACTCGCCTACCAAAAACCCCGAACGCTCTTTAGATAGAAGAAATACGGTAATGGCTTTGATGGTTAAGCAAGGCTATATTACTGAAGACCAATTTGCTGGCGAAAGAGAAAAACCTTTAAACCTACATTTTAATGCGGCAACTACTAACGATGGCATAGCGCCATATTTTAGAGCTGTGCTAAAAAACGAAGTAAAAAAAATATTAGAGGAACGTTCTATCAATAAAGCTGATGGTACACCTTATGATTTAGACAGAGATGGATTAAAAGTGTACACTACCATCAACTATCAAATGCAAGTGTATGCCGAAGAAGCACAAAAAGAATACATGAAAACCTTGCAAGCACAATTTACCAAAAGCTGGAAAGGTAGAAATCCTTTTAGGGGAAAAGAAGCGCTGATAGAACAAGGTGTAAAAAGATCAGACCGCTACAAAGCATTAAAAGCCGAAGGCAAATCTGACGAAGAAATTACCGCAGACTTTAATACGCCTACAAAACTTACCATTTTTACTTGGAAAGGCAATATTGATACCTTAATGAAACCTATCGATTCGGTTAAATACTATAAATTGCTTTTACGCAATGCGATGATGGCCATGGATCCTAAAAGTGGAAACATTAAAGCTTGGGTAGGCGGTATTAATTTTGAGCACTTTAAATACGACCAAGTAAAAATGGGCAAGCGCCAAGTAGGGTCTACCGCCAAGCCATTTACTTACGCAGTAGCAATAGAAAATGGATATTCGCCTTGTTATGAGGTATTAAACGAGCCGGTAACTATTTCTAACCCCGGTAGTCCAGATTGGACGCCGAGAAACTCTGGAACGCCATTGCCGGGCAAAATTACCTTGCAAAAAGGCTTGGCCTATTCGCAAAACTATATTGTGGCTTATTTAATGAAACAAGTTGGCCCAACAGCGGTAATGAACGAGATCAAAAAAATGGGAATTAGTAGCGATGTGCCGGCGGTTCCATCCATTGCACTAGGGACTTTTGATGCCTCAATTTACGATATGGTTGGCGCTTACGGTGTGTTTGCCAATAAAGGCGCCTGGACGCAGCCTAACTTTATCACTAAAATAGAAGATAAAAATGGCGTGGTACTTTACGAAAGTAAACCGATTATTAAAGTAGCCATGAACGAAGAAGTGGCTTACGTAATGACCCGCATGCTACGCGGCGTAGTTACTGGCGGAACAGGTTCTCGATTAAGCTATAAGTACAAAGTAAATGGCCCAATTGGTGGCAAAACGGGCACCACGCAAAATAACTCTGATGGTTGGTTTATGGCCATTACACCAGATTTAGTTGCAGGTGTTTGGACAGGTTGCGAAGACCGTGCTTTTCACTTTACCAGCACCAGCTACGGCGAAGGTGCAAATTCGGCACTGCCAATTTACGCAGGTTTCATGAAACGGGTTTACGCCAATCCTAACTTAAAAATGGGCAAAAACGATTTTGAACCACCTACCAGCGGCGTAAATATTGTTTACGATTGTAACCAATACCAGCAACAACAACTGGAGCAAACCACTACGTCGGAATTAGATAAGAAATTAGGGTTTTAATAAGTAATCTAAAACAAGAGGCTGTCTCAAAAGTAAAATAATGCCGTCATTTCGACAATCAAAGGAGAAGAACCGAAGGTCTACGAAGTAAATTGAAAATCAACGAAGTTAAATCTCTTTCAGAAGCATTTCTGAAGCAGATCTCTCTCTAACGTTCGAGATGACGAGCGAATTTGAGAGAGCCTCTTGTTTTTTATGTAAATTTGCAATCCAATATGAGCAGTTTCGATTATAAAAAGGCCTTAAAAGATATCCCGCATAAACCTGGCGTTTACCAATATTTTGATGCGGATGATAAGCTTATTTATATTGGCAAAGCTAAAGACCTACGTAATCGGGTGAGCTCTTACTTTGTGCAAGACAAACAGCTTAATGGTAAAACACGAGCACTGGTTTCTAAAATTAGGCGCATTCAGTTTACCATTGTAGACACCGAAATTGATGCTTGGCTACTGGAAAATAGCTTAATCAAGAAGCATCAGCCCCGCTATAACATTATGCTTAAAGATGACAAGACCTACCCATGGATTGTCATTAAAAAAGAACCGTTTCCAAGAGTTTTTTCTACGAGAAGAATGATCAAAGATGGTTCTACCTATTTAGGCCCTTACGCTTCTGTAGGTATGATGCACACTATTTTAGACCTTATTAAAGAGACCTATACTTTGCGTACTTGCAATCTGGCTTTAACACCTGAAAACATTAACGCGGGAAAATTTAAAGTATGTTTGGAATATCAGATCGGTAATTGTAAAGGGCCTTGCCAAAACTATCAATCTAAAGAAGACTACGAAAATAACATTGCCGAAATTAAAGACATTTTAAACGGTAAAATTGGCAATGTGATAAAAGACGTAAAGCAAGTGGTTAAAACCGCTGCAGAAGAACTCAATTTTGAACTGGCACACGATTATCAGAAAAAGCTGAGTGTGCTAGAAAAATACCAAAGCAAATCTACAGTGGTTAGCAGCGCCATTACCAATATAGATGTGGTAAGCATTGCCAGCGATGAGCGTTATGCCTTTGTGAACTACCTGAAAGTGATGAACGGTGCCATCATCCAAACGCAAACCATAGAAATTAAAAAACGGTTGGACGAAAGTGATGAAGAACTACTTTCTATTGCCATTGCGGAGTTTAGAAGTAGATTTAAAAGCACCTCTAAAGAGATTGTAGTTCCTTTTGAAATTCCTTTGGATGACACTAATTTAAAACTTACCGTGCCTAAGTTAGGCGAGAAAAAAGCGCTTTTGGAGCTTTCGCAAAAGAATGTGCTGTTCTTTAAAAAAGAAAAATTAAACCAATACGAGAAGTTAAATCCAGAGCTCAAAACAGATCGGGTGTTAACACAAATGAAAAACGATTTGAGGTTAACACAATTACCTTACCATATCGAATGTTTTGATAACTCGAACTTTCAGGGAAAATATCCAGTTTCGGCCATTGTGGTATTTAAGGATGCCAAACCAAGTAAAAAAGACTATCGCCATTTTAATGTGAAAACCGTGGAAGGCCCAAACGATTTTGCCACCATGCAAGAAGCTGTTTATAGGCGTTATAAGCGTATGCTGGATGAAAACCAAAGCTTACCGCAACTCATCATTATTGATGGTGGTAAAGGCCAGCTATCATCGGCGGTAAGCAGCTTAAAGAAACTGGGTATTGATAAAAAAGTGACGATTATTGGCATTGCCAAAAGATTAGAAGAACTATTTTATCCTGGCGATAGCTTACCGATGTATTTGGATAAAAAATCGGAGACTTTAAAAATTATTCAGCATTTAAGAGACGAAGCACATCGCTTTGGTATTACCTTTCACCGCAAAAAACGTGACCAAGGCACTTTAAAAACGGAGCTTGAAGAAATTGAAGGTATTGGTAAAGCTACGGCAGATAAGTTGCTCACTCATTTTAAATCTGTGAAAAAAATTAAAGAAGCAAGCGCAGAAGAATTGGCTAAACTACTTAACAAAAAGCAAGTGGTTACGCTTTTAAACTATTTCAATAATATAGAAGAAGTTTAAAAAGCTATTGTAAAATCGTCATTGCGAGGCACAAAGCAATCTTACTACTATTAAAGGTAACATTATGCTCTAGGATTGCTTCGTTCCTCGCAATGACGACCGAAATAAAAAAAGAGCAAACCTTATCGATTTGCTCTTTTTTATACTTAATGTTAGCCCTTCCCTTTGGGGAGGGTTGGGTGGGGCTTTTAATACTCCCAAAGTGCCTGTTCCATATCGGCCATTTTCTTTTTGATGCGCTCGCTTTCTAACAAACGCTGTCTTGGATCGCCAATTAAGTCTTTTACTTTATAATCTCCAGCATTGGTTTCTTTCACAATGTGACTAGAGAACAAACGATGGATAAAGAAATCGTCCATACTTAATGGAGAAGAATCGTTTAACGAATTGAAAAGCCTTTTGGTAGCCAGAATATCTCTTGCCTCTTCGTAAGCGATCCAAAATACTGGTTGCCATTCTTTAGTCTGGTCGTTCAGCTTTAAAGGAGCTAGCGCCACAATACGAGGTTCAAAAACACCTCTTTTACCATCAAAAACCCAGTCTTCTTTAATTCTATATTTCTTAAACAACTCCGGATTAAATTCGCCTGGCACTTGTGTAACTGTACCCGTTTTATTGTTGGTTACATTTACCACACCATTTGCCAATCTCAATGCATCGGCGGTATCTAAAGGAAAATCAAATCCGTCTACGTCATCTAAAGTTGTTGGATTTTTAGGATTATATGCGGTTAGTTCCTCATTTTTTACATGAGTAATCAACACCTCAATTAATCTCGATTTAGGATAGTTAAGTACGCCGTTAATGGTATCACGCAAGTCTATATCTCTCCATACCCTTTTGGTATATACCACATCTTCATCTTTAATTACAGGCAAAAATGCTTTCTCAGATGCGGTATCTCTAAGCTCTCTTTCCATGGCATAACCATCTTTTGGTTTTACCTTTGGAGTTTTCTTAGCCACCACCTTTTTTGTAGAATCTGCTTTTTGCACCACTGGAGTGCTAACAGGAGTGGTAGTTTTACCAGCATTGTTCTGCTTCGCATTGGTTTGTCTGGCATTGCCTTTCTGAGCGAAACTTACAGCTGCGAATAAAATCGCTACAACAAACAACAACGTACCCTTTTTCATCTTCAATTATTTTACTTTAAATACCAATTGTGGCAATACTTTTTGTCTACCATCTGGACCTTGCGATACAATATCACTAAAGATTACCGTAGTACCAGGAGATACTGCATTAATTGCATTTCTAACCGCTCCAGTAAAATTGCCACCTTGTCCAGAAATCGTAATTGCATCTGAACGAGGTTTAATTACCGTAAGTTCGAAACGCAAGATCTTAAACTTCACATCAAAAGGAAAATCATCTAAATCGGCTTCAATTTCACTTTCGCTTTTCAACTGTACCGAAGCAATATCGCCACCACCGTAGCCACCAACTTTTGCAATTGGTGCCGGAATAGCTTTTACCCTAAACTTAGGTGCGCCTAGGTTTACTGTTTTTCCATCGTTAGTACCGCTCACGTTAATAGATACTTCTTTTCCTACTAAAGATCCCGGAACGTTAATCATGTACTTACCACCACTTCCACTTAATGAACCACCAGTAATTGTGGCATTCACATTTGGAAATCCTGGTGCAGAAATTGTAAACGGGTTCGGAATACCTGCATAAATCACATTCAGCTTATCTGAAGAAACTGTTGCCGATGGGGCAGCTACTTGATAAGTCATCGGAGGAGTCTCGAAAGAGTCAAATTTTCCCGTTTTATTATTCTTAACCCTAATTGTACCTCTCCAAGTAAATGTACCTACGCTTCCTGTGCCACCTGTATAAACACCTTTACCATTCACGGTGGGCACTTTAGAGCCATTTACACTCACATCTGGACTAGATTTGGTATCACTTGCAGTAAGATAAATCTCTGCTTTGTATGGCTGGCCTTGTATTACGTAAGAAGAAGGAGCTACTGCTACCGCCTCGAAATGATCTAAGGTTACAATCGGCTTATCAGCTAAAATTTTATTGATGATATCAGCTTCCATGTTTTTAGCATCATTCTGAATCATGGTTAAGATGGTTCTAAAAGCCGCCAATGGCACGCCCTCTCCAAACATACTTCCAGTCCAACTTTTGGGCTCGCCTGCCTTAGGTTTGGCAGGGTCTAAAGCCTGTAGCATAAATGTCGGCTTACCTTCATCAGGCTGTAATAAAGAAGCTAATTTTTTACCTGCCTCATTAATTTTAGCTTGTAATTCTTTACCTGCCTTTGGAGTTGCGTCGTTACCCATGATATTTTGACCAATATCTAGGTTATTTTTTTGTACCAAATCTCCATTTTCATCAAAACCATCGGCCGCTATTTTAGCATGAAGCCCATCAATGTATTTGATCAAGTCTTCGCCTACCTTTTGTGCCTCTTTAGCTCTATTTAATTTTAATAGGTTATCGCCACTTTCTTTGGCTTTGGTACTTTCGTAATTTCTTAAAAGTTGAGTAATGTTATTACCCACGTTTTCTTTAGAGGTGTTTAAGCTATCATTAATATTTTTAAATGCTTTTAACACCAAATCTGAAACGTTAAGGGCAAGCATAGCTAACAGTACCAAATACATGATACCGATCATCTTCTGCCTTGCCGTTTCCTTGCCTCCTGCCATATTATATCAATATTTAATAGTTAATAATATGACCGATTAAGCACGAGGTTGGTTCATTGCCGTTAGCATGTTGCCATAAATAGCATTTAACGACGATAGGTTTTTTGCTAGTTTACCAACTTCTTCTTTAAACTGTTTAGAGTCTTCCATAGAGTCGTTAAAGTTGCCCATGGTTAAAGAAAGATTTTGGTAAAATTTGTTCATTGATTTTAAATGAGCGCTAGAGTCTTGTAATTCTAATTCGTATACCGCGTTTAACGCAGATAAGTTTTTTGCCAAGTTATTTACTTGTTCGTGATAAGCTTTAGAATCTGCATTGCTAGCACCTAGTTCTGCCAGTTGTGCGGTTGCTTTATCAAAAGCGGTATTCATATTGCCAAGGCTGTCAGAAGCACCTTTAACTTTCGAAGTAAATTCAGTTGTGGCTAAAGAAGCATCGGCTACGTTAGAAATGCCCGCAACTTTATCTGAAAAGGTACGTAAACCGTTACCTAGGCTTTCAATCAATTCTGGACCAATTTTTTCGTTTACTAACTTATCTAAAGCGCCTGTAGCACCCACGCCAACTGCCGCTTGTGGAATGGCGTCTTGAGGAGTTGGTTTTCCATCTTTACGCAACTGCGGATAAACTTTATCCCATTCTACATCCGGATGTGGAGGGAAAAGACCTCCAATTAAGAACAAGAATGCTTCTACACCTAATCCAACACCAATCATTATACTTCCCCAAATTCCTCCCAAGTGAAGAATTTTAAATAATGCACCTACAATTACGATTGCAGCACCAACAGAAGTTGCAAGGTGTAATTTTGCCTCATTAGTAGCATATTTTCCAGCCATAGTTCTTAATAGTTAATTTTAGTTTGTGGTTTTATGTTTATGTTTTATTTTTTGATGCTACATTAAGCTATTTCCAGCGAAATGGGATACGCACCTGAAACCGATATACGACCTCGGTACATTTTGATACTCGTGTTGGGCAACTGAATTTTGAAGGAAAAATCCAACATCTTTCCAAGATCCGCCTTTTACAGTTTTACGTCTGCCTTTTCTAAAAATGGGGTTTTTATCTTCTGGAAGAGCTGTATTGTAAGAATTCAATGTCCACTCTGCTACGTTGCCAGCCATGTTATACAAACCATAATCGTTAGGCAAGTAAGCCCTGGCTTCTACCGTGTACAAGGCACCATCATCGGCATAATTACCTCTACCTACTTTAAAGTTAGCTTGCAAACAACCTTTGGCATTCATAATGTAAGGGCCACCCCAAGGATATTTTGTTTGCGTTCTGCCTCCACGAGCTGCATATTCAAATTCCGATTCGGTAGGCAAGTCATATTTCAGCCTAGAGTTTACAGGTAGTTTACGTTGGCGAGCAACATTTTCGTAAAACTGTGTACGCCAATTACTAAAAGCTCTAGCTTGATCCCAAGTTACGCCAACTACGGGGTATTTATCATAAGATGGGTGGTTAAAATAAGCTTCAACCATTGGGTCGTTATACTCATACGTATAATCTTTTCGCCAAACTAAAGTATCTGGATAAACCATTACCGAAGGGTGTTCGTTAACTTTACCAGGTGTTGGATTATCTGTATAGATATCATAATCATCGATACGTTGTCTATCAGCCAATGCTGCATTTTCTAACGCCATATCCATGTTTTTCTCTACATACGCATAGCGCAACAACTTAATATCAATATCCTTATCATTTTTGCCATGGGTAAAATTAGAAAGGTTATCGTTAATGTACATTGCCTTTAATTTGGTTTGCACATCTGGTTTCTTATTACGCCAAAGGTTAGAGCCATTACCCACCTTTTTCCAATCTATAACCTTAAACTTAGCGGGGCCGGCAGCAGCATTTCCTTTTGGTTTGATAAAATACTCTTCGATATTACCTTTGGTAACGGCTATAGAATCTCTTACCCAATTCACAAATTGCCTATACTCTGCATTGGTAATTTCTGTTTGGTCCATATAAAAAGGACTAATAGAAACCATTTTGCTCTGTTTACCCTGATAAAATGTAATATCTTCATCAGTCATCCCCAAAAGGTTTCTACCACCAGGTACATAAACCATTCCTAATGGAATAGCTGTATTTTTGAATTTTCTGTTATAGGCTCCCACTAACTCTCCTTGACCGCCTTTTCCGCAGCTAGATAACATTAATGACAGTAAGGTTATTGCAAGAAAGTATAATTTCTTCATAGTTTGTCTAAGCAATTTTATAGCAATTTTATCAATTAACATTGAGATTAACAACTATTCGCACAAAAAAATCCACACTTTTAACTGCAAAATAATTTATTAACATTCAGTTTATCTCAAAACTATAGGTTTTAAAAGTATAAATGTTGCAGATCTAATCCAACAATTAATTTTAAAAACCCATCCAAACGACACAAAAAACAAGATTACCTCCTTGCTTACCATGTAATCGGTACAGATAAACGCAAATAATATTGCTTTATTACGCCCTTAGCTAAAACATTGGTTATTTTATGCAAGTTAAGAGATAACAAGTTGCACATCAATACCTAAAAATAGGTATTTACCAAATTACTTATTAGATTTCTTGATGTAATTTTCTAAAGCCATGATCATAGAAGGAGCCTCTGGATTTGGAGCCGCGATATCCACAATTAAACCTTTATCGGCTACCGCTTTCTGTGTATTTAACCCAAAAGTAGCTATTCGCGTATTGTTCTGTAGAAAATTGGGGAAATTTGTATACAGTGACTGAATACTCGAAGGACTGAAGAACGCCAACACATCATAGAACACATCAGCCAGATCAGATAAGTCACTCACTACCGTTCTAAATAACACAGCTGGGGTTACATCGTAACCGTTTTTCTGTAGAAAGTTCATGGTATCTTCGGTAGCCACATCAGAACACGGATACAGGAATTTTTCGGTAGCATGTTTCTTTAACACCTCTGCCAAATCAGATGCAGTAGCTTTGCCAAAGAAAATTTTACGTTTTCTGTACTGGATGTATTTTTGAAGATAAAGCGCAGTAGATTCAGAAATGCAGAAATATTTCAAATTAACAGACACTTCAAACCTCATCTCTTCACATATCCTAAAGAAATGATCTACCGCATTTCTGCTGGTAAAAACCACGGCGGTAAAATCGGCCAGGTTAATTTTTTCCTTTCTAAAGTCTTTAGCTGGCACACCTTCTACGTGAATAAAAGAGCGAAAATCTATTCGAAGATTATACTTCTTTGCTAAATCAAAATATGGGGATTTTTCAGTTTCTGGCTTAGGCAAGGTTACCAATATGCTTTTTACCTTGCGTAATCTTTCGTCGTTATTTTCTTGCATTTTTCTAATTAGCACTTATAAACCTATTGCCTTGATTAATATCAATATAGGACAAATTTCGAGGGTGCAAAAGTACAAAAATAAATACAATTTAGGAAACCGATACTGTGATAAAATATTTACAGCAGCCCTTATAAACTGAAACACAAAGATAAGCACCAAGGCAAAAACCCCTAAATAAACATAACCAGCACCATATTTTTTGGCAGAAAGTGCAAAAGCGATGATGATTGGAACAAACAATAAAGAAGTATTAAAATAACTTAAATATAATATAGATATGTATTGATGAAGGGCTTTTTGCACATCGAACACGAAACCAATGAAGCGCAAACAAACTATTTTTAATAAATACAATAGAATAACTACTACAGATATAGTAATAAAAAAGGTAAAACCGCCTTGCTGTACTTGTGGCAGTTCCTGGTACTGTGCAGCTAGGTAAAAAAACATCCCAATGGTAAAACCAAATTGTATAAACAGCAATAAA
This sequence comes from Pedobacter sp. SL55, assembly GCF_026625705.1. NCBI lineage: Bacteria > Pseudomonadati > Bacteroidota > Sphingobacteriia > Sphingobacteriales > Sphingobacteriaceae > Pedobacter > Pedobacter sp. SL55. The sequence goes on from NZ_CP113059.1 coordinate 598,648, forward strand.
AAAGACCAAGACGTAACCAAGTTATCTTCTTTGTTGAGGTTAATTAATGCTCGGTTACTGTAAAAAGATTGCACCACTGCACTTAATTGCTTGGCAAAGGTATTTTTTAAAATAGCAAACAACACCAGTAAAAAACCAATAATTGCCAGCACCCAAACATCGCCTTTGGGCAACAAATTACCATGCTGATAATCTACTTTTTCATAAGTCTGACTGGCTAGATCAATCCACTTTTTTAATGAAAAAACTTCAAAACCGTATCCATTATTTAAACTATCGATCCACTTTGCATTGGTTAGCGAATCTCTAATTTTTAAAATGTTGGGCGTTAGTGTATCAATCGCTGTAATTTTTGCACTATCAATGGCTATACTGTCTTGGGGCAGCACAGTATTTTTTAGCGTATCTACTATAGGAGCAATTTGCGCATGGCTAGCCAGGGTTATCAATACTGAAAAAACAAGAAGCAATAGGTTTTTCTTAGCCATTTTAAAATAGTGCGGTTATACCGAAGTGTATTTTACCTTGGCGCAAATTTAAGGGATTATTTCTTTGTTTCCCCAATGCATAACTCACAGAAAGAATTCCGAGGTTGGTTTCTAGGTTTGCTCCAGCTCCAAAACCCAAAGGAAAATCTGAATAATTTAACTTATCTGTTTTATACTGCAGGTAGGCTTGGTTGTAAAAGGCAAACAAAAAGGAGTTTTGCTCTAGCAAATACCTAACTTCGGCATTGCCAAGTGTATAGCTTGTGGCCAATATAGAAAGCTCGTTAAAACCTCGTAAGCTTCTTTGTCCGCCTAAGCGAAAAACCTCATTATCTAACAGGTATTTGCCATTTATAAATGCAGTTTGGTTAGCTACCGCAAAAACCAATTGTTTAGCCAAAGGCAAATAGTAATTAATTTGGCTAAACCATTTGTAAGAAGTGCTACTTAGCGGAATACCCTGATAAAGGTTTGCTGGAATAGCGGCATTTCGCTTTATTTTTTTGCTTCCTACAGCTGCATCAAACGCAACACTATAACCTTTTTGTGGATTGTATCTGTAATCTAGGTTTTCGATATTTAAACCCAAACCATAAAAAGTGGTGCTAGCATCTAAAATAGAGGGCAAAGCGGTTGCGTTTTGGTAAGCCTCTACTGCAGCTAAACTTGTAGATCTATTTTCGATAAAAAATTGAAAATTGCTATTGCCTTTTAACAGATAGTTGAACCCCAGTTTGGTATCTACATTTAAAAAGGCCGAGTCTTGTTTGTAAAGGGACAAGCTTGGGCTTAATCCAAAATCTGTATTAAGCACATGCGGAAAAATGGCCTTAATATCTAATAGCTGGCTTTTTTGTGCTAGGCCTTGATAGTTGAAATTTAACTGTTCGGCTCTTTTAAAAGCATTTTGCAAATTAAGTTTTAGGTTACCAACTAATTGAGTTTTGCTGCTGCTTCCATTTTGTTGTAGGCCAACAATACCATCAAATTGGTTCGCATTTTTTTTGTTAACGAAAACGCAAATCGAAGCTTTCTCATTAGAAAAACTTACCTCGGTTGGTTTTACCACTTCTAAAAAAGGGAGTTCGCGTAGCCGATTTTCTACTTGTGCTACCGATTTTTCGGCATAAGGCATTCCGTTTTTGGCATTAAGATAAGACTGTAAATATTTCTGCGAAATTTGTGCATTACCCACAATTTGCAAGGTATCAAATAAAACCTTCTGATGAGGTTTCGTATCTACACTTGCGCTTATTGTATTTCCCTCTATGCTAATTTGCTGCAAACTGACGCTGGCAAACGGATAACCACTATTTTCGTAGTAAGCGAGTAGGGCTTCAAAAAGCTTGGTAAGATGGGCAATATTAAAATCCACCCGCTCATAATTTTTTTCCTTAAAACCTACACTTTGTTTAATTGCCGATGGTAAATTTCCGCTATTGAGCCTAACCCATTGGTACAGCTGGTTTGGTTCAATTGCTACAGCAACTTGTTTTTCTTTAAATGCTAATGCTGTAATTTCTGCTAGCAAATAGCCCCTAAATTGTAATTGCGAAAGTAATTTGTCTGCTTCTTTATAAACGGCTACACTATCTTTAATTTCTTTAGGATACGTGATTACTTTTGATAGCGATTTGGAATGATCAGGAAAAGAAACGGTTAGCCTATAGCCCTGTTGGCCAAAAACAACTGCACTACAACAACAGAATAAAAGCAAAATTGCAAACCTCATATACTTTATCAAAAGTAATTAAAAGCATTAGGTTTATGGCAAAGGCTATTTGTATTTACACAAATACGAAACTTGGCCTGCTATTTTCACTTTAAAAGACGAGTTTGCTGCTATCTCAAATTTCTCTCCCGCACTAAAGGTTTTCCATATCGTTTCTCCAGCCAATAAAACTTCCATCTGTCCTTCTACAACAATCATAATTTCGTGGGTAGAAGTTCCAAACTCATACTCGCCCGCATCAATTACACCTACGGTAGATTTCCCATTGTGCTCATAGCCTAGCGATTTTACCGCTCCATCAAAATATTCGTTTACAGTAATCATATTGCTAAAATAACATATAACGAATAATCTATAGCTATTTTTTGAAATTAAATAGAGGGAAAAAACTTGCCAATAAAACAATAAGCATCGCTAATAAGGCTTACCCTTTTTAAAAACCGAATAAGCCATTAATGCTAGAAGACCACCAAACAAGCTAAGCAACTGTAAATAAACAACATGAACATAGCCATGTATAAAAATTCCCCTGTTTCCCGTATTTCCATCCGCAAACCATGTACAATTCGTTGTTTTTAACGCTAAAATGAGGATTTATTTTTTGGCATCAATTTTCTAGCAGAGCTAAAGAAACAGCAATAAAAAAACTTATGCGTACAATTTATTTAGCCATACTACTTATTTTACTAGTTAGCGCAGAATTATCAGCACAAAACAAGGTAAAAACTTTCCAATATACCCCCGGTATCAATAATAGAACCATTACTGGAACCATTACTAAAATAACTTGTTCTAATTATGCTAAGAAAAAGCTTAACTGGGTGTATTTAGGAGATACCATATTACACATTTGGGGAAAAGATTTAACTAAAAAAATTGCGGTAGGACAGCAGTGTAGTTTTGTTGGCGTTCAAAGATTAACAGGCGTAAGAAAATTAACTAATAAAAGCCAGGACATGCAAAACCAGCTGGCAAGTATCTTTTAATTCTAAATGGCTACCAAAAAGCGCTTGATGTTAGCAAAGTTAAGGTAATGGTTAAAAACACGACTATACCAAATTAACTTTAACTTATTGCATTTCTTCTCTTTGATTTCCCAGGCGTGTCGTGTCTGCCTTTGGCATGTGTAAAGTAGCACTCAGCGCCTTTTCTGATACGTAAGCTCTTTAAACTTTGGTTTCCAGTATCATTACAGATTACAGTAGAGACTATGGATGTTTTTGACCCCGATGTTAATTTAACGTGAACGATGTGTCTAATTTAGTAGTAATTCCATATTTTTTTGAGGAAATAGGGATTGCAATTCCAGTTTACGGCATAAATAAAATTGTCCTGCCTTAAACAAAGAACAGGACAATATGCTCTTAAAATTAAAAACGAATGGTATTTAAGTTTTTATCTACCAAGAAACCTTCTGATGTTTTTAGGTTAAATTTCACATTACGTTTCGCTTTTAGCTTAATTAAAAATAACGTTTTGGAACCATTTAGCGTTTCTTGATTACCGACATTCAAAAAGGTTGGATAAAGTACCTTGCTCCTGTCTGAGTGTAGCCTGTCATAAGTAAAGTTTTCTGCTTTCTCCACGTTTAGCGGTTGTACACTTACAAAATCGTAATCTTCCGTATGATAAGGCAAGGCAAAACTTAAGGCATTAACCGAAGAAAAGCCCTCGCTTTTAACTTCTATTTCAATGGTTTCACCTTTGGCATAGCTTTGTTTAGCTGTTGCTAAAATTAATTTACCGAGCAACTTTTCATCTTTTTTAGCCTTGGCCAGGCCTTCTATTTGCGTTGCTGCAACTGAGATATCATAAGCGTCTATTAGGCCATTCTTATTAATATCGCCATTACTGATATAACCCTCAAAATCCCCATCACCTCTGCGCAAACCTGTATAGTTCATGTATGAAGTAAGGTCATTTCTATCCAGTTTTTTATCGTTGTTGATATCTCCCTGCAAATAACTATCGGTACCTGGCACTTTAAAAACGTACATTTCCCTACCTGAACCGAAATTTCCCGTTGCTTTTGCAACTTCTAATTTTAGGTAACGGGCAGCTGGTTTTTCTTTAAAAACAAATTCTTTAGTTTTATCATCGTTAGTCCATGTAAAATCTGCTGATTTAGTCCAGTGCTGCTTATCGTTACTATAATAAAACGTGCCTTCTTGGACAATTCCATTTCCTCTACCGTTACGCGGTAAATATTGAATTTTCTCTAGTTGATTTACTGTTTTTAAATCTATAACCATATTAAATGGTACCGCAGCAGTTCCCCATTTGGTGTGCCATAGGTTACCTTCGTCAAAATCAAAAAGTTTGCGAATTTCATTGCCACCTTGGTTTGGCACGGAGGTTTCTGCTACTATGCCTTTAATGGCAAACTCCAGAGGGTCGTTTTTGGTCTTTGCTGAAAAATCTACCCATTTCGATTGCCCATCCTTGTTGAGCGCTCTGATCTGGAATTTATAGTTAGTTTCAGGGATCAACCCATCAAACAACAAGTTATTTTCTTTAATGGTAGAGAACAGGACATCATTAAAAATGATTTCATAATAATCTGCATTTGCTACTTTGTCCCAGCTAGGTTTTAAGGTGTATGGGCCAGTATTCTCATCAGTTACTTTTACGGTAATTGGCGGCGCTAGCACTCCTTTACTTTTTAAATGATGGTTTATTGGTTCAAACTCGTAGCCATTTATAGTAAGTAATACTGTTTCGTTAGCAGTAACATCGACAGCTGCCAGTTTAACCAATAACTGTGGATTTTTGGTCATAGTAACGCGTTCAAATTCGCTACTATTAGTTGCAAATTTATTGATATTAGGCGCAGAATCGTAAAAATAGACATTATCTGTTTTTGCAAAATCGCCGTATGACAGCACCTCTTTTAAGGTTATTTTTTGCTTGCCAACTTTAGCAGTAATCTGCTTAGGCTTAGCAGTTACGTTAACTTTAAATTCGGTGGCTTGCAGTTTTTCAAATCCGTCGAAACTTCCCTGGGTTGGTTTAATGGTAATTATGGCAGTTTGTTTATCAACAGTGCTCTGTATTAGAGTTGATGCACTTTTTTTGTCCTTGTAAGCTTCTGTCAAACCATCATCATCGTACAATGTGAAACTGGTTGTTCCTGCTGGGTATAGCTCGAAAATGCGCAGTTTTTTGTTTACCTGTAGTGGATTATTGTTTGGGTTGTTTAATGGAATAACGGCTCCTGCCTTAACAAATACAGGCAATTTCCAAATCGGCGCATCAATATTGTTGATTACCCGGTTACCTTCATATTTTTCGCCAGTAAAATAATCAATCCAAGTTCCGTTAGGCAGATAAATACCGTTGCGGATGTCGTTTCCGTTTTCGTCGCTATTGGTGGCTTGATAAATGGGCGCAACTAAGAAATTTGGCCCGTACAAAAACTGATATTGCGTAGCTGTGCCGTAAGTGTATGCGTTAGGATTTTCCAAAAACATTGCCCTGATCATCGGTAAACCATTTACGGCTTCTTTTGCAATGCTATAAGCATAAGGCATTAACTCTGATTTTAGCTTCAAATAATTACGGTTGATAGACGTTGCTGGTTCGCCTAATGCTTGTGGATATTTCTCATTGCTTCCCCAACCGTCCATGTTTAATTGCATAGGGGTAAAAGTTTTCCACTGGAAATCACGAGTGTTTACCACCGGGTTTTTACCCCCAAAAATTCCATCCATATCTGAAGAAATATTAGGCTGTCCCGATAAGCCCGAGCCTAAATAAGTTGGGATGTGAAAACGAATATACTCCCATTGCCCGCCTGTTTGATCCCCAGACCAAATACCTGCATAGCGTTGTGTACCAGCCCAACCATCTAAAGAAATGATAAATGGACGGGCATTACTACCGTATTTAGGCATAATTTGGCCTACATCGGCTACGCCATTTAAACCAAACGAGTAGCCTGCTCCTACCCAAGCCACATCGGTTTTTAATACCCTTACACCTGCGTCTTTTACTTCTTTTACAATATCACGTTGCAATAATGCCGATACACCTTCTTTTGGGTGCAAATCAGATTGTGTCCATAAACCTATTTCAACACCATTTTTTCGAGCATATTCGCCGAAACTTTTTAGATTGGCAATATTGCTGTCTAACGTTGATGTTTGCCCATAACCTGCGCCATAGCCATCATTTGGCAATATCCACCCCAAAGGCATATCATTATTTTTGTATCGATCTATTACCGCTCTTGCCGAAAACTGATAGTTGTTTCTTTCGCCATTTAGCGACTCTTTAGTTCCACCGTTATCTTTTTGGCTTTCCTTGTAACGTTTACCATCTTCAAACAGAATGCCCTTTTCGTCGGCTAGCCAATAATCTCTGTTATATGCGTTTAAATGACCTTGATAAAATCCAAATTTTGGGAGGAGAACAGGGTTGCCTGTTAGCTGATAGAAACTGTTTAATAGCGGCACAGCGCCATCAGCAATCATAAAAAACACATCTAGATAATCGGTTTCGTGATATAATTTTACCAAACCTTTTTCTTTAGAACCGAAATCATACTTTCCTTTCTTAAAGGTATACCACATTACGCCATAACCATTGGTAGACCAATAAAATGGTGTTGGAGAAGCTACTCCGCCATCGGTCCAACTGTTTTGGTTTTCAATAGCAATAGTTTTTCCTTTATGCGAAAAACGACCGTTCTGTACACCTCCACCATAAAAGCTTACTCACTTATACTTTCTTTCAAGCTAATACTTACCTTCTCTGTTTCAAATAAAATAGGATTTGCAAATTCGAAGGCTATTGTATTTTTAGCTTTATTAAGTGCCTTAAACAACTGTGTTTGCTTATCAATACTAACCACAGTATTTGCGGTTGTTATGGTGATCAGGCTTTCTCCATTGTCCACATCCAACTTGCTCAGCGGTTTTCTTGGATTGTCCACCAAAATCTGAGCGTCTGGTTTAGCTTGAGGCGCTCTCATTGCACCTCCAGTATTATCCTGAAACAACCTAAAAATGTTTTCTCCATAGAAGTCTATCAGCATTTTTTTACCATTGGCATATAGCACCTCTATAGTGGTGGCATTAATTTTTTTGGCAGATTTAATGGCTTTTTCTTCATTAGTTTCAACATCTGCAACTTTGGCTACACACGGCTGAGACCCGCCAAAAAACATTATCATCGTTAGCAGAGAAACACACCATTTTTTGTACTTGGCTCTAGGGTATATATTCATTTTATTTACCAGCATATTTGTTAATATATATTTTATATAGTTAGGTAAAGGCACCTTTATATTACCTGATAATGATTTGATAATTATCTTTCAGGAGTTTATTTCTAGCGATAAGTTTGATTTGAAAAATTTGACTTCCCCAAGCGTTTATCAACCTATCATCATCCATTATTTTTGGATTGATTACCACATCGAATTTGGTAGCGTCAAAATGCAAACTTGCCTTATCGGCAAAGTTTAATTTACCTTTGGTTAAAGAGGGCTTAATGGCAGAAATAAAATTAAGCTCATTGTTTTTTATCACTTTATTCAATCCAAATTTATCGGTAATGGTAATTTGCTTTTTTGATCTGTTCAATAAAATCTCACGGTTCCAATAGGCTATTGCTGCTTCTACGGGGTAAGATTTTGAAATATCCATTGATATTTGCTCAACATTATTGTTATGAGTTTCCTTTAGGTTTGAAGCGGCGTATTTTCTACCTTCTTTCTGCTCAAACCCATTGATGGTAGGACAGTTATGCCAGTTAGATTGTACATTCCAAATTTCATAGCGTTGTTTACTAAATGTTTTAGATGTATAAGTTCCAACGCCAACATCTATCAACAACGGATTTCCATCTGCATAGACAATGAAATTTCCAATATCGTTATGGTTGTGGCTTTCGTTGTTGTGCCCGCCCTTGATAGCGAAAAACAAGCCTTTGTTAGCTCCCTCTTGCTCACGCCCCGTGTAAACTTGCAAATTTGGTAGCGACGTATACTTGGGGTATGGTGCTCTTGCTGTTGTAGCAGCCAAATCTTGATGCACTTTCAACAAATCTACAAAATCAATTACGTCGTTACCCCATTCTTTATTTCGCTGACCAAAAACGAAAGCAGCATATTCTTTTAGTTTCTCGTCGTTAAACATTTGCCCATACTGAAATATGCTGACTGGGTTTTGCGTATAAACAGCGTGAGCATCGGCAAAATTGGTATAGAACTTATCGCTGATGTGCATTTTATAGGTATAGGTTCCCATATTATGCAACAATTTGTTCTCTGCGAAATCAATTTTATTTGCCGAAATAGCTTTTAGCTGACCTAGCAAATTAATTAAACGACCGCCTGCCATATCCCAATAAGACGGTCCTTCATCGCAGCCGCCATCAGCTGGATAATGATTTAAAAAAGCATCGGAACTGAGGATAATTTTCTGTGCCAATTGCTTTAACGTATCGGCAGATACTTGCGAATAGATCAAAGCATTGAAGCAATTGGCATTATTAAAAGCATTCCAGTTATTAACTACTCCGCCATTTAGCCCCATCCAAAAAAACCTGTTGTTCTCTAAATAGGGTTTAATTATTCGCCTATCTAGCTCTGCTGCTATTCTTTGGTTGATAACTTTAGAATATTTCTCTAACTTATCTTTCAAAAGAAAGTGGATTAATGCCACACGGTAACCCGTTCGGGAAGCATGTAAATCGATATAAGAAGTAGATACCGCTGGCAAATCTGCCCCTTGCTTTTGTACTACAATATGAGCCGGAGCCACCCATGTACTCTCTTCTAGCAGCAGCCATAATCCGTTTACCAATTGCGGAATATAGGTATCATCGTTAGTAATCATTGCACCTATGGCCAAGAGCGAAATCATCTCTTGGCGCTTGTTATGCAAATTTTCGAAATCTACACGACGGCCCGTGTGTTTATAATCTAAATATAAAGATGCGGTAATACTGGGCCATTCATACTCGTTTGCCTTATTGGCCAAATTAATATAATAGGCTTTTTGCGTGGCAGATAGACTGTTGATTTTATGCCACAAATTGGCTAATTCGGTAATACGCCATTGGCTTACATCATTATCAAATGCTTGGTGGCTGTATATCTCACTAAATTTCTTTGTGATGTAGTTTTTTTCTTGGGCGTAGCCATTTAAAGCTATCTCCAGAAAAAAATAATCTGTAAGCCTATTAGCTTAGGTCTTCGCATCGCCATAATTTTTATTGTTTCCGTTACTTTCTCCTAAATCAAACACCACAACAAATGGCTTATCTATCGTTAAGTTTGCTGGCAGGGTAACATCAAAATAAGTATTGCTATCCCTATCTATGCCAATGTTGGTTTTTTTAATCTCTAATGATTGGTTGCCCACTAGAAGAGCCGCTTTTTGTAAAGATTTTTTGTAAGATTGAGGAATAGCCAAACGTAATTGATTATTCACAGGTCGGTTGAATACCGTTAAATACAGCTTATCTCCTTTTAGGGTATAATAACCATATTCTGGTTTAGGCAACCCTGCATATTTGGCTCCGTAAATTGCTTCAGAGTTTTGTTGCATCCATTGACCAATACCCGTTGCAATGGCGCCTTCTTCTGTACGGATGGCACCTTTGCCATCTGGGCCAAAATTGATGACCAAATTGCCATTTAACGATACCGAGTGCAACAACATTTGTATCAAATCGTAATCTGTTTTAATGTATGATGATTTCCAATCTGCATTATAGCCCCATTGGTTGGGTGGTATGGTCATTACGCAATCCCAATCGCGGCCTTTAGTTACTTCGATACTAGCTGGTAATTTACGTTCCCAACCTTGCTCGTAGTCGCCAATTAAATTACCATTTGAGTCTTGGCCTCTCTTTCCATAATCATCTGGCCTAAAGCGACTACCAATGATAATACCAGGGCTAAGTTTACGTAATTCTTTGTCTAAGGCATCAACATAGGCCGCTTCTTTGGTCCAAGCCTGATCCCATGTACCATCAAACCAAAGTCCCCTAAGGGTTGGATAATTTTTAACCAACTCTATTAACTGATTGCGGGTAAATTTCTTGAAGGTTTCGTAGCTAGCAATTTCATCAGCGGTTTTTGGAGCTGCACTTCTGTAGCCCTTGTGGTTCCAATCGATAATCGAAAAATACAAATACACATCTATACCTTCGGCATTGTAGGCATCAACCACTTCTTTAACAATATCTTTTTTGTAAGGGCTGTTTTTGATGGTGTAATTAGTGTATTTACTTGGCCAAAGACAAAAACCATCATGATGTTTAGTGGTAAATATCACATATTTTGCCCCCATTTGCTTAGCCTGCCTTGCCCATGCTTTTGCATCGAAATTAACTGGATTAAATTGCTTGTATAGATTATCGTAAATACTGGTCCAGTTTTCTGGTGCCGATGATTTGCTCCATGAGCGTATCCATTCTGCTGCGCCACCATAGGTTTTACCTTGCCATTGGCCACCAGGTATGGCATAAACTCCCCAATGGATAAACTGCCCTAAGCCATAACTACGCCAACGCTCCATTTCGGCATCGGTACGGTTGCCTGTTCTATGTGCGCCATATTTTAGAGGTATGGTATCGGTTTTTGTAAGGGAAGATTGGGCATTAACAGCTAAACTTGCTAGGCCAATTAACAAAGTGGTTAAGATTGTTTTTTTCATTTGTGTGTGGATAGGTTAATTTTAGCAATTTCTACGTATCAAAATTGCGTTGGTATTAAATTCTTAAACATGATGAGAATAGATGCAAAAAAAAGAGGAGACATTTCGCCTATTCTCTCTACGGTATAATCCTTATAATTTTATTACTCTGGCAGCAGTGTTTCCGTTTACACCAAGCAATTTAATGATATAGGTGCCCGCAGCTACCGATGAAAGGTTAACCTTTAACATAGTGTCGGTATTATTGATGTTACCTGTTGCTACCGTGTTACCTTGTACCCCAACCACCGTGTAATTTGTGTAAGCGCCAACAGCCAATGTTACAGTAGCGATATCCTTAGTAGGGTTAGGGTAAACAGTAAGATAATTAGTAGCCAAACCTACCTTAACCACCTGAACAGCTAACTGGTTAATTGTTCCATCGTTATCTTGTTGCTCTAATTTATAATAATAAGTACCTGAAGCTACGTTATTATCTGTTGTGCTGTAAGCAGTAGTGGTTGTAACAATTGTATAATCTTTACCGTTAGTGCTGCGACTAACAATATATTGTTTATGGTTGGTTTCTGAAGCTATCTTCCAATTTAACTGCACACCAGTAGTAGTTGCTTTTGCAGCAAAGCTGATGAAGTTTACCATAGTAGCACCGTTTCATCTAAATCTGTTGTCCATAAATCGCTATACCTTTGTGTCCAAGCCGTAGTTCTATCTCCCCCAAATAGGTATAGCTTATTTCCGTTGCTAGCGGCCAAAATGCCAACACGTCCAGCTGGAATACTCGTATTCGAAGCCGCCGGAGCTACTGTTGCCGCGGTATAATCTTCTACAGCATACGTTCCGGCAGGTGCAGCTTCTCCTTTCAATTTTGTCCAGCTGTTGGCAACAGGATCGTACTTCCATAAATCGTTAACCACCTTACTAGTAGTACCGTCTGCCCTAGAAACACCCCCAAAGATATAAAGGTTGCCACCTGCAGCCCAACCTTGCACATCTTTGCGAATAGGAGGTGCTGCATTAGACGGAGTTATTAAATTCCAAAATCCTGTAGCAGTATCATAAACCCACAAATCATTTTGCATGTTTGTTTCGGTATTTGCATTGGTAGTACCACCAAATAAATATATTTTAGTACCTATAGCAACAAAAGCACTTCCTTGCCTAGCGCTGGGCGTATTTGTAGGGTCATTTAAACCTACATTAACTGCTGTGGTGGCACCATTTTCGCCCGTTAGCCAAAGCCATTTAGAAGTAAGCGTATCCCATTTCCACAAATCGCCTGTAACACCTGTACCTTCGCCGCCAAATAAATAAATATCTGTACCCACTGCGGCCAAACAAGCATTAGAGCGAGAACGAGGTGCAAAACTACCATCATCAACACTCCCTTTTGAGCCAATAACTGTAGCTCCAGCATTCGTTAAAACCCCTCTTAAAAGCGTCCAGGTATTACTTGTGATATTATATTTCCAAAAATCGTTTAACTTGCCACTACCTAAACTCGTACCGTCGGTACCATATCCCTGCCCTCCGAAAGTATAAATATCATCGCCTATGACTACAGAGTTTATGCCAGAGCGGCCACCTGGACGAATATTCGTATTTGGAGTTTTACTTACTCCATAAGGTACTGTTGTGTTAGCGTAAGTATTACTAGCGGCATTAAGCAAAGTCCATACTTGGCTATTAATGTCATAACTCCAGAGATCTGCAAACCTATTTGATGTACTGTTATGGCCACCAAAAATATAAAGTTTATTATCCTTAAACTGTGCCGTACCACCTATACGTGCACCAGGGTAGGCATTGTTATCACCTACACCCACAGCTGTAGGATAAATACCGGTTCCATTAGTCGTTTTTGGACCGGCTATCCATCGCCAAAAAGGATATTGAGCGTATGCTGTATTAGCTAATTGCGTAAGTATTAGCAATAATGGCAAACTAGCTTTGTAGATTTTTTTCATGTCTTTTACTATTAAAAAGAGGTTACTGGGGTTTACTTTATATTCCTATTCTAAAAACATAATTGCAAACATTTTTAAGAATATATAAAGCAAAAAAGGGATACCAAATATGGCTTCCCTTGTCATTACAATTTAATTACTCTGGCTGCGCTGCTTCCGCTTGTGCCAAATAACTTAACGATATAAGTACCTTTTGGTGCTGAAGAAAGTTCTATATTAACCGTAGTTGCGCCATTACCAATTTTACCTGTTGCTACCGTGTTACCTTGTACACCAACCACGGTGTAATTTGTGTAAGCAACAGCAGCTAATGTTACAGTAGCGACACCCTTGGTGGGATTAGGGTAAACCACCAAAGCTTACTAGCCGATAGATCAAAACGAACCGATTTTACACCTAAATCTGTGGTAGTTCCATTAAAATCTACTTGTTGTAGTTTGTAGTAATTTACACCTTTTGCCGGTGTAAGATCTACAAATTGATATTTGTTGGTTACGTTTGATGTACTTGAACCAGTTATTGTTGCTATTGGTGTAAATTTGCTGCCATCTGTACTGCGACTAATGATAAAATGACTATTGTCTTTTTCGGTAGCAGTAGACCAATTTAGTTTCGCACCATTACTTACTGCTTTTACGGTAAACTCTAGGCCTGTTATCGGAGTTTACTGTTTCATCATTGACATAAAGTGTAGATGAAACTTTTAATGAAGCTGCACCAAAATATTCTAGAGCAAAAGTAGCCAAATCATCCGCTTTACCATCGGCATCTACATCTCCAATAGCATAAGCCCTTAACACACTACTACCACCACCGTTTATAATATTACCAAAAAACGAAGTGTTGGGAGCTGTGTTTCCGTTATATGAACTAATTGCAGCATTAGTAGTAACCTCTAAGTTGTTATATATTGTATAGCCTGAAGTACGTTTAATACCTACATACGGTCTGTTACTATTGCTATTTCTTTGACCTATCGATACAAAATCCTTCATTTTGCCAGTTCCACTCAAATCACCTACAGCAATCATTCCGTACTGAAAACCAACTGCATTGAAAGCTCCATCCGTTGTGGCGTAGTCGAACTCTACTGTATAAGCATTATCGTCAGTTAAGGGAACTGCAGCATTTCTTTTATATAGTGTAAATCTTCTTGCACTAGTCGTATTTCCTTGACCTCCTGCCATAACAATATCGGAAGCGACACCATCACCATCGGTATCTATAAATGCTACAGCCCCGTAGGCAATTTGACGAATATTTGCTGCCGCTACCTTTGGAATAACCTCTGTAAATGCCATACTAGCATCGGGTGTGTACAATGCCGTTCTGTAGTTTGCAGCAGTATTGGATGTAAGGTTATAAACTCCATTAATTGCAATATCATCTCTACCATCGCCATTGGTATCAGAAATTGCAATGCTGTAAAAATTTTGTACTGTATACGGCATATTCAACGTCATCAATGTATAGTTATCGGCACCATCATTTCTATAAACCCTTGCATATCCCAAAGCACGGGTCGAAGTATTCAAACCCGTATCATAAAGCAAGATATCATCGTCGCCGTCCGCATCAAAGTCTCCAAAACCGCAATATCCAATAACGCCTTCAAAAGGAGTTGTTCCTCCAACTGGATTCACTATCTCCGCATACCCGCCTAAACCATCTGGTTTAAATAACTTGCTGTATTTATTTGTTCCGTCAGATCCGGTTACCAAAATCTTGCTATCTTTTTTGCTCCAAGCCGCAAAATTTCCAGTGTATTGTCTAACCGCATTACTTGCTGCCCAATTGGTATTAACCCAAGCGGGTATATTCGTAATTACATCTGTTTCATTATAATAAGGTGCTGTACCTGTATTTTTGTATATTTTAACATAAGGTCCAGAAACGTAGGCTCCAGTACTAATATTTGAAGTTGTATACCCCACTACGAGCATATCTTTACTCTTAATGGTAGCATTTGGATCTACGTTGCCAAAAATTACTTGGTTTATTGCTACGTTATTAAAAAGGCCACCTGTTGCGGAATAATTTAAATCTGTTAATTGCGCATTAACACTCCCAAATGTAAAAATGCCAAAGCACAGCGTTACAACTTTGGATATGGTTCTTAAATTTTTTTTAAGTAGTTTTTTTTCATAATTTTTAAATTTAGGTTTAACATATCTTTAAGATGATCACATCATCACACGCCGATTTTACCAAGCCGGCGTGTGATGTAATTTTATAGATCACTTGACCTAATTACTTTTATTTTCTTGTTACCTACATCTGCCACATACCAATTGCCTGTATATTTATCATACCAAATACCAATTGGGCCATTAAATCTTGCCGAATTGGCTGCCCCCAAGGCATCTCCGCTGGCTGTTGCCCCGGCCACCAAACTAAAGGTTGATGTACCCGTTTCGTTAAGAGAATTTACCATAGATAGGTAATGACCTTGACCAGTACCAGGGTTATCGAAATTAGAAACCACAATTTTACCTTGCGAGCTTACATAAATACCACGAGGCGATTTAAAATTGGTGGTAGCCCCACTTCTAATGGCCGTTATACTGTTATTTGCCAAGTTAATTTTACTGATTGAATTTCCGTTCCAAGCGGCTACATAGAGGTTTTGGCTATCCTCGTCTATGGCTACTCCCCATGGGTTAGCTCCGGTAGTGGCAATAAAACTTACCTGATTATTGGTTAAATCAATTCTTCTTACACGTGCACTACCCCATTCTGCTGCATACAGATATCTATTTGCCTTATCTATGGCCAAACCCGCCGGTCTGTTAAATGTAGCCGCTGTGCCTACGCCATCTGCAGTGCCAGAGGTGCCAGAACCTGCAATAGTAGTTACCGTTGCCGCCCCATTTGGCGCAATATCTATACGGCGTATGGCATGAAAAGCGGTACTTCCAGAGCCATTATTGTTAGCTACATAAATTGCTCCGTTGTTAGCTACTTTAATTCCGTAAGGAAAAGCGAAAGTTGCCGTAGCCCCAGCGCCATCAGTTTTTCCTGCGGTACCAGTACCTGCCAAAACAGAGGTATTTCCATTGGCATCAACCTTTATAACTCTGTGCGTATTACCTTCCGTAATGTAGATATTACCTTTTCTATCGGTAGTTACATCTTGCGGGTCTGCGAGGGTAATACCGTTATTTAATGCAAGGGTAGTTACCTGCAAATTGGTCATCACGGGTTCGGTATAGGCAGCAGGTTTTAAATATAGCGGCGCACTTAATGACTGGGTAGCAAACTTGGGTACGTTGATGTTAATTACAGTATCCTTAAAAAATTTAAGCCCCGATATTTCTACTTTTACCTCTGATGGGAAAGCGACCAAGACACTTGCTTTACCTGCTGCCGAAACTGTTTTTGTTTCCAATAGGGAAAAAGCACTCTCTCCTTGCTTTTTTATACTGAATTTAACATTGGCACCTTGTATATACTGCTTGTCGAGAAAATCGAAAACATTTACATCTAAACCAACTAACGTAGATATTTTTAGAGTGATAGCTGAACCGACATCATCTTTATGAAGCACAAAAGCCGAATCTGTTTTGTAAACATCTTCTTTTGCCACTTTTGCCTTCACTGTAGATGGCCATGGCAAAGACATCAAGATTCTACCCGACGCATCTGTTTTTTCTGTACCAACTGAGGTAAAATCATTCTTGCCAGAACCCCTGTAACTTACAGCTACATCGAAATTTGCGATAGGTTGCAATGCAGCACTATCTATCACATTAATTTCTACCTACGACATTCCAAATTTTGGATTTGTATGTAGCAATATGCTATTTGGTGCAGCTGTACCCATTACCAAGTTAACCGTATCGGCAGTGTAAAACGTGGTATCTACAAACACCCTATACTGGTTTGGATAACGAGCATCATAATTAAACTCGCCGCTGGCATTGGTTCTAATGGTATCTACAATCTGGTATTGTCCCTGCGCACTAATTCTTCGCCCAACAAAAACTTTTACCCCAGGCTCTGGCAAATTCTTTTTAGCATTAATCACTTTAATATTTAATGATGTACTTGGTAAATTTTCATCGGTATTAAGTGCATCATTTTCTAATTTGCTACAAGATAAAATAGTGGCAGTGGTTATTACTGGAACGATGTATTTGAATATTTTGATTTTTGATGCTTTCATGTTGCAATCTTTAACGCTTTCTATTTTATAAACTCAGATTCGAACTTACTTAAGAATATCTTTCCATCAACGTTCCACTTGTCGTCAATAGGAACACCGTACCAATAATAAATTTGTGCGGCGATATCACTATTTCTAAGCAATACTTGATCTGCTGGGATAGGTATCTCATTACCACAAGTTGGCATTACGTGTGGCTCCCAACTATAGCTTCCAGCAAGCTTCAAATCTTTATCAACCGCTAGTGGACTATAATTTTTAAAAGCAGACAATCCATCATTACCTGGCCAATAACCTATCAAATTACTATAATATTGATCTGATGATGTGATACTGTTTAGACAAGCGTTTTCCAAAATCTTTGCATCTGGTAAAGCTGTATTCCAAAATCTGATATCAGCAATGGTTTGATTGGTCACGTTTCCATAACCAGATTTAAAACCAGCCCATAGATCTTCGTTATTAATGATATTTTCACCCGTAATTTCTAAAGCATTTGAAGCTTTAACACCATCCTGATAAATAATCATGTAACGTTTACCTGCTTCTTCATAAATTTTAGCTGCTAAGTGATACCATTTATCAGTTACCATTAACGGCGGGCGGCCAACAGTTAAATCTTTAGACGTTAGCGTTTTGTTAGCGCCTCCACTTGGTCCTCTACGAACTACGAAACGCCATGAGCCATCTGAACCATTATGAATAAACCACCAGCCAGAACTACTGTTAGCTGGGCTATTTGCTTTAAAGAAAATGGTAGAGTTTAAAGTACCAAAGGCATTTATTCTTAGCTTAAATTCAATAGTATATTCTCCCGTAAGACCTAAATTATACGTAGCAGCATCTGCCGCCGCCAATCTAGCAGTAATAGCATTTGCCGAGAATTTTAATCCATCCATAAAAGGCTGGCTCTTAAATTCATGGCTTTTAAAGTCATCCGAATAATATAAGTTAAATACGTTTCTCTCCCTATCTCTATTAGCTACTTCTCCATAACTGTTACCAGTTCCTCCATGACTAGAAGTTACAATAACTAACCAATCTTCCTGTTTATACGTTTTGCGGGCTTTCATGGCATCCAAAAGTGCACCAATATATTCATCTACCGTTTTTATCGCATTTGAATATTCTGTAATACTTGGAGAAAATCCATAAGTAACACCTGCTTTGCTTACCTCATTAAAGTTTACCACTAGCAGATCTTCATTTCCCGTGTTGAGCTTTTTAAGTACTGTATCTTTTACCGCTTGATCATTATTTGCAACTATAGGCTGATCTGCATAGATCAAAAGTTTGTCACTAAGTTGCTTCCAAGGCGTAACCGTAGCAGATCTTCTCATTTTCCCCGAAGCTTGTAAGCGTTCAATAAAAGTTGGCCAAGCTGTCTGTGCATCATGTTCATTTCCAGTCCCTCCTACTTTTGGGTCAAACGTATTATCAGAGACACCATGCTTGCCAACAGCAACCCCAGTCATGATATTCTTCCATGCAGTACCGTCAGACACTACATAATCGCTATAACCACTCCATGAATATTTGCTGTTGTTTAGCATTGCTGTAATTTTAGGTGGTGCAATAGCTTGTAAGTCACTTCCGGTAACACCATCAATTACAATAAGCATCACCTTTTTTCTTTTAACATTTACTATGGTCTGCTCTTCAAACACATCTGGTGGATCGAAATACTTTTTACATCCCAAAAAAGCAAAGCAAAGCATTAAGAGTAAAAACCCTTTGATTAAAATTTGTTGAGTATTTTTAAACGTCTTCATCTTTTTTAAATTGGATTTGAAAGCCAAACTTGCTCTGTTAACAATGGATATTGTGCTGATATTTTGTTTTTGGAAACGCTACTTACGGTAATGCCCCAAGCTGTTAAAAAAGGTTGCATATCGGTATTGGCGTAAGCAGATAACTTTTCGTAGAAAAAATCTATTTTATCTTGGTTATTGTTTGCCCCAAACCTGGCGTGTCTAGCTTCTGTTGCTAGATAAGTCATAAATTCGTATCCATATCTTTCAAATATTTGGATATACATCCCCAATCTAGCATCGAGCGAGGTGGTTGTAGCGTTGTAATTTTTTGTACCTGTTGATGATACATAAGCCAAACCAGCATCGAGCATTCTTTTATAATTGGTGTGCTTAAAGCCATTTTGCTTGGCTACTTTTAAACTGAATAGGTTACAGGTTACCTCGCCATTGCCTTCAAAGTTCCAGGTAGAGCCCATTTGCATATTGTGTCCAATTTCGTGGTAAGTACCCCAGTTAAGCCCAACTACCTCGGTTTGGGTAACCGCTTGCTTAAAATAGTTTTCGTTGGCTGTGGCCACAATAGGGTAGCCGCTATGCTGAGCACCAACCGATGGCTGAATATCATGCACAATACGCCAAGGCAACATGGCATTTCTATCTCTCACATCCGCTGCATCAGGAGACAAGCCGTACCATTTCCAAACACCATCTTCTACTTGTCTGTCCCAAGTTTCCATTAGTAATTGAGGATCGTTGATAGGATAATCAGCCAGTTTATTTACTGGCAAAGTGAAAATAATGCGCTTGCCCCTTAGCTCAAACCAAGGTACCTTGGTGTTGGCAATCATTTGCTTCCACTCGGCTGTAGTTGTTTCGCCTAGTACAAAATCTGGGGATTTTACTACGCCGGTAAACTGAAAAGTTATTTTTTTACCTAGCGGACGAGGAGGAATAATCCAAACATGGCCACCATACAGGTTGCGCAGCAAGTTTTTACCCGGAAACAATTCTTGGCGGCTATAAATTATCGGAGCCCTACTCAATGGATCTTTGCCTGTCAAATTATCTGTCCAAGCCCCAATTTGAGCCGTTAAGCCATAAACACCTACCGGCACTACAATCTCA
The DNA here is from genome assembly GCF_026625705.1 of Pedobacter sp. SL55. Classification (NCBI taxonomy): domain Bacteria; kingdom Pseudomonadati; phylum Bacteroidota; class Sphingobacteriia; order Sphingobacteriales; family Sphingobacteriaceae; genus Pedobacter; species Pedobacter sp. SL55. The sequence continues at coordinate 618,545 of NZ_CP113059.1, forward strand.
ATTAATTCGCCAGCAGGCGCATACATTCCAGTACTGAAATACCCACCGGGAGGCACAGAAACTCTTAAATGATCATTATTGCTTACTACGTAATCTAAATCTAGCGTAACTTCTATGCCTTTCAATCGCGGTTCTTCGATACCTACCAGCCCCGGAAATGCCCTAGCCGAATTAAACTGCGAACGGTCTACTTTATAAATAGAAGTATCTAAAACCAGATCTTTGAGCGTATCTGTGACACCATTTGGATTATAGCCATCTTCAAAAGAATAGCCATATTTCTTTTTACATGCCGCCAAACATAAAACTATCATTAAAATGCCTGCGACACTAAAACTATATCTTTTCATATTCATCATAATTATTGAGTGATGTTATAAACTGGCAACCAAACTTTTCCATCGAGCCCGTAGCTATCGGTCTTTATTTTTAACCAAGAGTAGATGTATCTTGGAATATCTACCCCACGTGGTAGTTCCTTGTATATTTCACTAGAAAATGGAATGCAGAATTTTGGATCTGTATCTTCAAAAGACTCCCAAACTGGGCTTCCACCTAGTGCAAAATTTCTTGTGCCCGATATTTTGTCTTTAAAAGCAACCCCAACGGCATCTGTTGCCGGCCAATAACCTATTAAAGAACTGTAATAAGGATGCGTTGTGGGTACATTTACCTGACAAGCATATTCTTTAATGATGTTGTCTGGAACGGCTGCCTTAAATAACCTGATATCAGTTATGCTTTGGGTTGCCGTGGCTCCATAGCCATCTATTTGTCCGGCTATTAGCGGCACAGCGTTGTCAACGTTCCTGCTGGTAATATCTACTGGATCTGAAATTCGCTCGCCATCTTGATAAAGCACCACCCATCTTTTGGCATTTTCATTGTATATCTTAAAGCCAAGCGTAAACCATTTGCCAACTGTTAGCAAAGGAGCCGAAGCACTAGTAATTGTTGATGAAGATAAGCCCGCAAAACGCCATGTCCCGTTAGATCCGTTGTGGATAATCCACCAACCAGTAGATGAATTTGCTGGGCTACTACTTTTAGAGAAAATTGGTGCGTTTAATGTCCCAAAAGCATGTACTTTCAATTTTAATTCTACGGTGTACTCTGGTGCTGCGGCTCCTGTACCAAAGTTAAAGATGGAGGCATCTGTAGCACTCAATGTACCTCTTAAAGCTGTACCATTTAGTTTAATGTTACTACCACTGTAAGGAATAGCACCCGTACTTGGCTTCTCGTAAACGCTAGTATTAAAAGCCGGATTATAGAACATAATGTAGCTGTTTAACAATGGTCTGCTAAAAAAAGTACCATCATTATCTGCCGGGTTAACAGGGTAAGCACCTCCTTGGTTAGAAGCTATAACCACTAACCAATTCTCATTGGTATAATTTTTACGGCTTTTTAGTTGGGCCATAATTTCGCCTATGTAACCATCTATTTTAAGAATAGCACTTTGGTACTGTGCCACCGAATTATCGTAACCGTATTGCGCACCCGCTTTATCTACGCTGCTAAACTCTGTAAGCACCACGGCGGCATCGTCTCTTTTCAGTTCATCTACAGTGGCCGTTTTTACCGCCAAATCATCATCATTAAAAGATTGGTTTACATCAGCATTGCTAATTAAATTTTGGCTTAAACGTGCCGATGCACAAAAAGCGGCCGTACGTAACGCAAAGTTCTCTTTAATTCGTTTAAAGAACATAGGATAGTTTGCTAACTGATTACCTGCAAAATTGGAGGTAGTTACACCATGTTTAACTTTGTTTACGCCTGTAAGCATATCTGTCCAAGTGGTTGCATCTAAACCACTATCATCACTAACCGATTCGTAAGCATAATTTGCATTTACCTTAATCTGGGTTAGGTTGGGAGCCATACTGGTTTCTATAGATTTGCCCCTGGCACCATCTATAATTACGTACAAAATTTTTGAGGTGCGAACATCTAAAACCGTATCTTTTGTTTTGGCAAAATCATGCTTACCTTCAAAATCTTTATTACACGCCGATAGGCCTAATATGACTAAAACAAATAAGGTGTAATACCATGCACCATATTTATTCGATTTATTTTCTTGTACTCTTTCCATTGCTATTTTAATCAAGAGGTAAATAATTTATGGTTTAAGGACTATTCTAACGATGTTGTTAACAGGTCTTGCATCAAACGTTGAGATAAACCCAGCTATAATTACTGTTGGATACCCTAGGCTATTTGTTCTTTCATAGATGTCTGAAATTGAACCGACAAATCTGCCTGTATTATTATAACCTTCGGCCAGTGTTCCATCTGAATTCAAGATCATAAAGCCTTGCCTGATGATGTTGTTATAGCTTGTAAAACTTCCCGAAACGATGATCTTTCCGCCAGAAAGCTGCGCTGCAAAAGTTGGAAAACCACCTACCATATTTTGAGCGGTAAACGAAGGGTCAAGGCTTCCATCTGCATTGATACGCACCAAGCCATTTACCGGCACACCATTATAGGTGGTAAAAGCGCCAGCCAACATGTATTTACCGCTAGTAGCATTATACCGTACGCTGTGAACGGGTCCGTTTGCCGCTGCTGTAAATGATAGGTCCACCCTACCGTTGTTATCTAACCTTAAGATGTAGTTAGCGGTTTGCGCTTGGTATCTTGTAAAACTACCTACCATCATCAGTTTACCATCGGGCTGTATGGCGGCATCGTAAACGCTACCATTACCTGCTTCTAATGGAGTACCGGCAACCTTATCAAAATTATAAGTAGAGTCCATTTTACCCTCTAAACTCATCCGTAACACATTATTTATTTTGGTGTAGCCTACTACTTTCCTATCGCGGGTAGATCTTTCATAAAAATGTTCTGCATAATTATTGAAATTACCCTGTACAATAATTTGATCATTATGGATAAAAAGTTTACTGGCAATACCACTAATTCCGCCATTAAACCTGGCTACGGTATCATAACTATTGTTTGGGATAAGCGGTGTTAAATTTACCACTTCTACACGTGTAGTATCTAGCGAACCATTGGCGTTTAACCTGGTAACACCGCTAATGCCTTTTCTATCGTTAAAGCTGCTAAGCCATCCACCTATCATAAACTGGCCGCTGCTTAAACGAGCAATAGATGTGATAGAACCATTGGCACCTTTTCCGGCACTTAAAGTACTAAGGTAAGTTCCGTTTTGATTAGTTAACACGATACCATTAATAGGCTGTTTTTCGGAAGCTGCCTGGGCGTAGTTGGAAAAACTACCCACCATCATCAGGTTTCCGTTTGGCAAAGGCAACACCTGGCTAATTGTATTATTTGCGCCCAAACTCGAGAAAGTAGCATCAACCTCGGTTTTACCAGCTATGTTTACCATTGGACCAAAAAATATCTGGTCGTCTACAATAATTACCGCCGGTCCAGAACTTAAATTATTGGGCACTGTAACCGTTACAGAATTTGCGGTAACTGCCGTAATTGTTGCCTCTACATTGTTAATGAGCAAATGCACCTTATCCTTATAAGGAACCAAACCTGTAGCGCTAAAGGTCATACTGTTGCCATCAATTACTGCCGCAGTAGTTAAAAACCTAATACCTAATGCTTCTTTACCACCTGCGTATGGATCTTGCGGCAAGGGCTCTGTTTTTTTACAAGCAGTAAAACCCACCGCAGCAAACATTAATACGAATAAAAAATGAACTGGATGCTTTATATCTTTAAATCTTTTCATGTCTATTTTTTATTAATTGCCAATGCCAAACTGTAGCGCTATTTCTGAAAATATTCCGGTGTTGAAACCAAATGCGTGGCGATCTATTTTTAGCGCATGTACAATCCCATTTTTAGGATTGATATCTGAAGACGAAACCAAAGCGTTTATCCAATATTTTTTGGGATTTGTCCAATCTGGAATGTACGATATCATTAATTGGCGATAGCCTGCGTATTTGATAACGATATTATCATTTTTGGCATCGTTAAATACCACCCCAATATTGTAGGGTACATTGTTATAAGCTAAATAACCTTGCCCAGCATAGGTATCTAAAGCCAATGTGTCTACTTGCTTATAATCTTTTAAGCGGTTTGTCCCTTTAAAGATATACGCTGAGAGCAGCGTTTTCCATGCTTGAGGTTTGATATCCTCCAATTTGCTTACTGTATCTCTACCTATAGAAAGCAAACGCTGGTTTAGCGCCGTAATTGACACCTGTATGGTTGGATCTGGTGGTGCAAAAAAGGTAACCTCTTCATTGTTGAAAGTGTTTTCCATACCTGCCAGCTTTATAATTTTAGCTAGGGTATCAAAATGTAGGGGCTTAGATTCCAAGTATTGCAATATCGTTCCATCAAATTGGGCCTTAGCCAAACCTGTATCTTTATAATAGTCTTTTTTACAAGAAGTGATGGTTAACATGGCCATAACCAGCAGCAATAAACCCATGCCTATTTTTCCAGTAAAACTCATTTTTATAGTTGTTTTCATTCGTTTTATTGCCAATAGTTATTTAATGTCATGTATGGATTGTTTGTTAAGGCAGCCCTGTCTATAGGCCATGTCCAGGCGCCAGCAATAAATGCAGAATAGGTAAGCGGATTGTAGCAGTAATCTGGATTTAAGATTTTTTTTGTACGTACTAAATCGTAGAAGTAATGCCCCTCGCCCATTAATTCTTTACATCTCTCCCAAAAAATAGCATCCTTTAATTTTCCTTCTCCTGGCTCTGCCGGATAAAGATCTGCACCTGCCCTAGCCCTAATTTTATTCAATAAATCTGCAGCTTTGGCATCATCAGTACCTAACTCGGCCAATGCTTCTGCCTGTAGCAAATACGTATCTGCCAATCTAAAAACAATAGGGTTGTCATCACTACTTTGGGTAGTAGCGCTCTTATTAAACATTTTATAGAATACGGCAGAACCATCCACTTTATACATATTTGCATCAAACCATACGTCTTTTCTTCTATCTGGTGCTGTTTCTGGATAAATCTTTTTAAGATAGTTAGGGTTGATGATGAGTTCTGTATAATTTCTATCGCTAATGGCAGGTGCAAAAATCTGATTTACTAAACCTACGCTAAACTTAAACCTATTTCTAGCAGTGCTTTCTCCATAGTTGTCGCTCAATTGTATTTCGTAAAGCCCTTCTTGCGAACGGCCAAACATAACCTGATACGTTAGCTCAATTGGCAACAGACGATAAGCACGTTCTTTTATTACGCCTATCTCTTCAATTTCATCACCAAATGCTACAGTTTCTTCGTAGTATTTTTTTGAATTACCGGCATCAAAACCTGCATTCCACATGTTCATGTGCATCATTAGAGCCAAAGCCCCTCCACGCATAGGCCTTACCCCTCTGTTAGCTGGGTCGGCGTAAGTCCAGGGTAAATTGTCTTTTATCTTTTTTAATTCTGCTACACAATCGTTAAATACAGTAACCATGTTCGTTCTTGGAAGTGCATCTTGCTGATAGGCTTCTTTGTAATAAGGTACATCGCCATACAGCCTCACTAAAAAGTAGTACGCCATGCAACGCATAAATACTGCTTCGGCTTTGTATTGATTTCTTTTGGCTTCTGTGATTTCTGTTGAGGGTATCAGATCAATCTCTTTTTGCATGATATTGCAAGACTGGATTACCCTATAAAACGGCGTCCAATTGGGTATGAGGTCATATCTGGCATTGTTTTGAAACCATTCTAGGAGTAATTGGGAAGCTGGTAGATTTAAAGCTCTGTTAGGATCGTAACGAGCTGCAATTGCTGGCTTTAGGTTGTTTTTTGCCAAATAAAGAAAATCTAATCTGTCCGGATTACCATCGAAGTATGTAAATGGAGCACAACGCTCATCGCCAACGGCAAACAAAACACTAGACATGGTGGCGTTTCTAAATAAACGATGAATATCGGTAGCGAAACTTTCGGCGTCTTTTTCGCTTGTCCAAAAGTTATTTCCTGAGAGCTTATTTAAAGGCTCTACGTTAAGGAATTTTTTACACCCGCTATTTGGGATGCTTAGCACTAAGGCAAAAATGAATAGGATATAGCTAATTCGTTTCATAGTGATCTTTTTAAAATTGAACGTTTAAGCCTAAACTGTAACTACGTCTTGATGGGTATCCGGCAGACATGTCCCTACCCAAATCGCTTACGTTTTCGGGATCTGGCCCAGAGTAACTCGTAAACGTGTAAACGTTATTAGCCGTAACATATACCCTCATAGAGCTTACGCCTATTTTTTTAAGTGCATTTCTATTGAAAGTATACGAAAAGGTAACGGAGTTGATTTTTAGGTACGAGCCGTCTTCTTGAAATAAAGTTTGGTTGTAACGGAACGGTAAAAACTGCGTTCCCGCGGTTGATGTAGGGCTGTAATTACCAAATCTTAAATAATCGTAAGGGTTTGGATAGGTGGCATTATCGCCAGCACTCCTCCAGTAGTTAAACTGCTCTATTGGAACCAAATTTGTTTCCGCCAAGGGATTGGCAAAATTTTGAAACATGCTAGACAAAGAGTTATTTAAAATATCTCTCTTGTAGGTATAAGACATGTTTACGTTAAGCGAGAACTCTTTGTACCTGATGAAAGAAGTAACACCTCCTGTTACTTGAGGAAATGAGTTACTACAGGCACCAAATCTCTTTGGTCTAAAATGTAATCTCCGTTAATATCGGCATAATAAGGATCTCCACCTTGGAAATATACCGGTGTGGTAGTACCATTAAAAGTTTTATAACGCATACCTGTAGCCGGATCTACCGCTACCGCACCGGTAGTAGAGTAAACACCTTTGGTATTGTAAAGGATGTTGGTTAAACTGTTTCTGCCCAGTCTGTAAAGAATGGCCTGACCAGTTGCCCCACCTTCTATTAATTGTTGTCGGGCTCCATCAGGCAGTGAAGTGAGCACATCTTTGTTGATGGCTCCGTTAAAAGATAAGGTCCACTCTACTTTGCTGTTTTTAGGCAAAGGCCTCACTGTTGCCGAAAGTTCGTAACCATAGTTAACCAAACTTACTTCGTTAGTTTTGATAGAGGTAAAACCAGTCATATTTGATAAGGCTTTAGATCTTAACTGGTTATCAACCATTTTATAGTAAGTATCAAAAGATAATGATAACCTACCATTGAAAATACCCATATCAAAACCGGCGTTATATTGTGTGGTTGTAGTTGGCACCAAGCTAATGTTTGGCAGGGTGCCAAAATCAACCCCTACAGATTGGTTTCCGTTGTAGAAACCTGTATAATCATAGGTACCAAAAGCATCAAAAACAGAACCTGTAGGCACAATATTTTTACCCCAACTAGCACGTAATGAACCGTAATCTAACCACTTAGATAACGTTAAAAAGTTTTCTTTGTTAAAGTTCCAACGTAAGCCAATAGATGGATTTTTTGACCATGGTGCATTTGGCCCGCTGGTAGACAAGCCATCTAACCTGTAAGATAAATCTATCACATATTTTTTATCAAAATCGTAAGAAACCTGAGAAGCAAATGCTACTGATCTTAAATCGAAATAATTATCTAGGATACCGCTTCTAGAAGTTGCACCAGTATTTCCTAGCGGCCCTTGATATTGATCATTGGTGGTTTGTTCATTATTTATGGCATGAGCCTGGAAATTTCGGATATACATTTCATTAAAAACGAATGCGTTAAGACTATGCTTCTTCATCGTTTTACTGAAATTGATCATATTCCTATTGTACAAGGTGCTACGTTTATCGTTGTACGAATACACTTTCGCTACGTTGTTCCCTAAAATGGCGGGTGTAAATGTTTCTACCGTACCAGTATTATAATCGTAACTAAAGGTACTGGTAGCCGTAAGCGATTTGATAAATTCGTATTTACCTTCTACTACTGCTTTTAAATTTCCTGTTTTGTTATCATTCTCGGTAATTAACGCCCCCAATGCAGCATTGCCATTAAACAAACTTGGGCCGGGCAGTAGAGAAGATGCAGACGCTGCCGAGGCTATACCTGTTTGCAGAACGCCATTTCCGCTACCATTTTGCCTGTTACCTAAATTAGTAGAAATATTGGCGTTAAAAGAAATCCGCTGATTGGGTCTATATCTGGTATTCATATTTAAAGAATACCTTTTGAAACCGGTGTTCTCTACAATCCCATTTTCATCGTAATAGCCCATGTTAACCTTATAGTTAAAATTATCATCGCCACCAGAGGCAGAAATGTTATGGGTTTGGTTAAAGGTTGTTCTATAAAATAAATCTTGCCAATTGGTTGAGTTGTTATAAAACGCATTTAAGCTATCGGCCAAAAACGGAGCATTGTCTATGGTTTCGCGGGCCGAGTAGATGTCTCTACCAAAAGTATTGATTTGCCATATACGCAAGGCTCTTTCTCCGTTGCCGCCCAGCACCTCTTTTAAATTTGGCGGCGTATTTACAAAGACGTTAGAGGTGTATTGGATAATAGGTGTTTTAGATTTTCCTCTTTTAGTAGTGATAAGAATTACACCATAAGCACCTTGCGAACCGTATAAAGAAGTTGCCTGAGCATCTCTAAGTACCGTAATTTCTTCTACATCCTCGGCGGGAATCATAGATAGTGGGCTAATGCCCGGACCTCCGCCAGAAAAGCCATATTCATAATCGGTATTAGCATCAATAGGTACACCGTCTATTACGAATAACGGAGAAGTTGGTGTTAAAAAGGCGTTATTACCCGATCCCTGAACATCGATACTGCTTAAGCCACGTACAAAAATAGAACCTCTCGCCCCTGGGCTACCCGTGTTGTTCTGAATATTTAAGCCCGCTACCTTTCCTTGTAAAAGCGAAATTAAGTTGGCTTCTGGTACATCCTGAATATCTTTACCGCTGATTGTAACGGCAGATCCAGTGGTTACTTCTTTTGTTTTTGGGGTGTAACCAATAACTTGTACCTGCTTTAAACTGGTGGCGTTATCTTCTACCAGTTGTACCTTTAAATCTGTTTTTCCTTTTACCTTGATGGATTGCGTTTTAAAACCCATATACCTAAAAACTAGTTCGGCATCTTCAGGTACACTAACACTAAATTTTCCATCTGAATCTGTATACCCAGCTGATCTTTGCGTACCGCTAATCATAATTACCAATGAGGGTATGCCCAAACCGTTGCTACGCTCTACTACAACTCCTTTTACGGTAATATTTTTTTGTGCATGAGCATTTGTAGCCGTTAATACAGCAAACATTAGCATTAAAACGAAATGAACACACTTTTGCTTCATGATAGGTTTGTTTGTGAAAAGTATCTTATCCAATTTTATTTTACTTGTATGTTCCATTAGTCGTCTGTAAATTTTGGATTGTCTGTCTTAAACCAAATGATGATATCCCAGCTTCCTTTTTGGAAAATGGTAAAATCAAATCCCAATTTTGCTACTTCTCTCATCCCGCCAAAGCCCATTCTGTCATAAAGAAAATCTACGCTAGCTCTAGTGCCATCTGCTGTGGTATAGGGCGTAGGAATGAGTACACAAGGTATGGGATATGCCACATCATAAGTTACTTCGGTGGCTGTCATTCTCATATTAAACCCGTGCACCAGTTTTGCCCAGTTAGTGAGCTTAAATTTGGCTGGGTCTATTGGATTATATAAGGTATCCAAGAACTTAAAGCTCAATGAATTTCCATCTCCCTTTCTGTGAAAAGAAATATTTACATCTCCAAAATTTAGGAAGCTAGAACTGGCTTCCCCCATAATGTTATCAATTCTTGTTGGGAATAGGTTACCCCCTGTAGATGTGCCCGTAAGTGGATTGATATTATTGGGTTCGTAGGCTCTTTCTTTGTAAGGCTGTAGCTTAAGGCCATTGTAATATTTACGACCGCCAGAGTTACTTACCTCTACATCGAAAACGTAACCAGAATCTGGAAATGATTTAACAATGTTTGAAGTAGCTTCCGACCACATGATCAGTTCTCCAGAATGTTGTCTGATTTCGAAAAAGGGATGTTCTTCAATTACTCTTTTTGCTTCAATTTCTGCCAATGTTTTCTCGCTGCCATCATAAGCTTTTTTCCAAACACTTACCGGAAAAGATTTTAGCAATTCAGGCGCAGACATACCATCACTATTTCTAATCCCAACAATTTTGAATGTTAAAGGCAAAGAAGAGCCCTGCGAGTTAAAGTTATTGCTCATTACGGTAGTTCTGCCCAAAACAGGTTGATAAACGGTTTGGGTAAAGCCTGCATCGGCGTTAAAAGCATCTTTGTCGGTAGGCAAAAGCTTTTTACAGGCACCAAACAGCAAAGTGCCGAGTAGAAGTATTAATAGTGCGTTTGTTTTATTTTTAAGCATCTCTGTATTTTTATATTCTTGCTTCAAATCCTATCTATTCATTCTATTTACAAACTCGCCAAAACCAAACTCATGCGAGGCGGCAATAATGTGTACAATAGCATTTTTACTGTGGATATTTACGGCTTGGGTAGTGGTGCTAATCCAATCTTTTGTGTACTGCGAGTTTTTCACATCACTGTAGATGATACTTTTAGGACCGCCGTTTACCAAGCCGCTGGCATTAGAGCTTTTATCTACGGCGTTCATCTCATAATCTAAGCGGGCAGTTCTGAGAAATGCCCCATCGGCAAACCTTAAACTATCTGTAGTGAGCTTTCCTTTGATGACGTAGCGATCCATCAAGATTTCTAACTGGTCTACATCTATGGTTGCTATGCCCAAAGGCGATTTGTTTTGCCCGTTTCTAACCTTATTAAGGCCTGTAAATGCCACCTCAAAGCTTCTGTTGGTAAGTGCAAAAACGGTAAGATTTTGCTCTTGTACCATCCAATCTTTAAATCCGGGCACCCTTTCAATCGCTTTGGTAAGCGAATCAAACTGCTGCTGACTTTTTAGATAGGCATATACATCGCCATCGTAAACGTTTACTTCATTTACAAAATCATATCGGCCATTGTCTTTCTCACAGGCTGTAAATGCCAAACACAATATCAAAAAGCCTAGTAAAATTTTACTCTTATTTTTCTTGTTAAAATTCATTGCTTATTACCTCCAATATTCGTTTTGTACCAATAATGAGTTATTTCTTAGTACCTCTTCGCTAATTGGCCAATAAATGCCCCCATTATCCAATAATTGGTTAAATGCCGCATCGTTTCTTTTTATTCTATTTAGCCTTACTTGGTCAAACCATCTCCAACCTTCGCCCATCAGTTCTCTTCTTCTCTCCAAAAAAATGGCCTCTATTACGCCTTCGTCAGGTCCGTTGTAGCCACCTAAACCACGTAGAAAACGTACCCTGTCTAGTTCATCTATTGCAGAAGAGGTATTCCCTAAAACCGCTTGAGCCTCGGCATATAACAAGGTCAGTTCCTCAATTCTGGTAAACACCATGGCCGAAGTGTACAAGGCCAAAGAGCCATCTGTTTGCGGGGCATTTCTAAGGCATTTAATTTTACTGAACACGGTATTAGAGCTTCCGTATCCGGTAAAGTAATCTGTTACTGGTTTACCATCTGCTGGGTTAATTCTAAACCTGCCATCGGTGGGCTCATTAAAAATTTGCGTAATGGTTTCGTCTGGAACATAAATATGTGGCCTAGCCCGGGTAATTATAGGTGCTGCCAACGTAAGGTCTTCGATGTGGCCCACCTGCGAAAACTCCTTGGTATCCCACCTAAAAGGAAAAGCTACTAAGTGGGCGGGCTTATTGTTATAAAAGAAGCCATTTGATAGTGTTAAATCGGCCGTTGTGGTAAAAGCCGCACCAGTTTTTGTATAATTTCTAATGGCCACTTCGGCATAGGCAGAGGCTTCCAAATATCGTTGATCCCAAGCGGCAATGTGTGCCAAAATTGCATAGGCAGATGTTCTGGTTAGCAATACACCATTCCAATAACCCACATCGCCGGCAACTGTTCCATCAGTGTATTTGCCGTAATAGGCACCGGGCAAATCGTCATCTAGCTGAAAACCATACCTATAAGGCAAATCTGTAGCAGCAAGTACCAATTCGCTTTCTGCGTATCTTAATACAATAGCCTGTTTAGTTCTTTCCTTCTTATCAAAATAAGAATCATGAGAAGAAGTAATCAAGGGCACATCTCCCCAAATTCTGCACATTAAAAAATAGGTAAAGGCCCTTAAAGCTCTCATTTGGGCTACATCTGCTTTGTAGTTTCTTTCTGTATATTGTCTATCTTTTTTTAGTACCTCTCCTGCCCTTTCAATAAATAAGCTGGCGCTATTAATTACGGCGTAAAACCTTCTCCAGTTGCTTAAAGATTGCAGCGTTGGATAAGGAGCGTTCAGGTTATTACCAATAATTGCTTTAAGGTCTAACCTAGTGGTGGCTACGAAATCGCCGTGCCTAAGTTCGCCATATAGCCACTGGGCATTGTTATCGGCTAAAGCGGCTCTAAGTAGTCCATAAGATCCCAAAAGCGCACCTCTGGTATCCGAAATAGTTTCCCAATTATTGTTTTCGTTTACCAAGTGTGTGGCATCAACTTCTAACTTCTTGTTGCAAGAAATAAGAACCAGCACAGTCATCAAAAATCCAACGGTTTGGATTTTTAACGCATTAAATCTGAATGTATGTAGTTGCTTTGATAACATTTTCGTTCTTATAAATCTAGTTTTATACCTAAAGAATATGTTCTTGGAATAGACATGCCATATCCGGTATCTATCCCTATATAATTTACCAATTCTGGATCTCCGCCCGTATAAGGCGTAACTGTAAATACATTTAATGCTGTAGCGTACAGGTATAATCTTCTGAAGTTGTTCTTCTGTTTCTTGAAAAAGCCTGCATTAGTGATGTCGTAGCCCAATGAGATGCTTCTCAATTTTAGATAAGCCCCATTTTCGATGAAAATATCTTGATCGGTACGGTAGGCTTGTACAGCACTCCAAGGATTGTAAACAGGATAATTGGCCATATCCAAGCCTTTTTGCCAAAAAGTAATTTCGTTGATGGAATTGATATCGTTACTGCCCGCCCTAGCTGCAAAATCAAGTCGGTTTGCTGCCGCTTGGTTTAAGATATTACGCTTGCCTACAAAGGCGAAGTTTAAATCTAGGGTAAAGCTTTTATAGGTTATATCTGTTCCTACATTCCCTGTAATACGAGGAATAAAGTTACCCAGTTCTACTTTATCGCTTTCGTTGATGATGTAATCGCCATTTAGATCTTTCCATTTTGGATCGCCCGCAAGTAGCGGCAATCCTTTATAGCTTAAGATTTGATAGTTAGCAGGATTCACCGGAACATCTATATCTCTTTGGTAAACGCCTGTACTTTGCAACACCCAAAACCTATCTATCGGTTTACCAACAACCAGTTTTTGGTTACCTACCGTGATATCGTTAAGTCCACCCGGAAGCGCATTTAGCTTATTGGTGTTATAAGCCGCATTGAAATTCACATTCCATGTAACCGCACCACTTTTAGGCGCTAAAATAGCGGCTTGCAAGGCTAATTCTACCCCTCTATTATTCACATCCATGCCTGTTTGGTAGGTTTTAGCATAACCGTACTCTGCGTTGGTTGGCACATCTAACAGCATTCTGTTATTATTTTTAGTGTACAAATCTATCTTGGCTTGTAACCTATCTTTTAATAGACCTACCTCTAAACCCACACTAGTTTCTTGTACATAAGCCCATGGTATATCATAGCCAACCCATCCTAAAGAATAAGGCCTGGTAATGGTTCCAAAACCGTTATAAGAACTCATGTTAGGGTTTGCAGACCAGCCAATATCAGAAGTGTATTGAGGACCGGCAGCGTATCTATCAGAAGTATATAGTGTACCCAATCTTCCCCAAGTGGCATTAATTTTCAATTTGGTAACGGGCAAATTGTTTTTGGCAACAACTCTTTTAAGATCCCATTGTGCATTTACCATTGGCGAGAAAAACCACCGATCTGTAGGCTGCATATTAGATGCCCCATCTGTACGCAACACCGCATTTAAGAAGAACTCTTTATTATAACTGTATTCTATCTTACTGTATAAAGAGCTAAGGTTAATTTTTTGCTTGTCTGTAAATCTGTTTACGATAAGAAATAATGATCTTAGATAATCAGCATCTGCCGAATTTCCAACAACGGAATTAATCCTAACATAATCGCTAGGGCCTTTGTAGCCTTGTCCGTAATTATACTTACTGATATCGTTAGTAAAGGTATGCCCTACTAAAAAGTTAAAGTCGTTTTTACTATCCAGCGTATAGCCGTAGCTTAAAACGTTATCAATATTTAATCTTTGGTTATAACCAAAATAGTTAGACACGTAGTTATTTCCATCCAACAATTGAGAGTTATAAAACACATCTCTCATGTTTTCATTATAATCAAATGATATTCTTGACAGGAAATCAATTTTTTTAACTTTTGCGTTTAATGAGAAAGAACCTTGTATAGCGTTGTTTGAATTATTGTCGAAAGATTTATGATCGTACTGGTTAAGCAAGTTGCTATACACTAGTTTGTTTGGCGCAATTGGACTGCTTAAGTCTGGCACGTATTGCATTTCGGCAAAGCGATCTCTCAAGTTTCTGTTTCTATCCCTGGTTAATTTGGTGGCATTTACCATACTAGAAACGGTTAGCCATTTTAGCGGCAACATATTAATAAAGAAAGAGGCTACATACTTATCTAGCTTTGTATCATCGGCATTGCCTGCGCTTGAACTGTTTGCGCCGTAAAACCTAAAATTAGATCTGCTGGTGCCGCTAAGTAATACTGCCATTAATGGAATAGATGGGCGCCCTTTTGTAGTAAAGATCTGTCCAGTTAGAAGCACCATAGTAATTTTCATTACTAGCATCGCTCAAAAAACCTGGTATGTTGGCTTTTTCTTCGGCACTAGCAAATTTATCGTAAAATATTTTTCTGAAATTACTCTCATCCACACCGTTGGTTGTGGTTACCATATCCTTATCTACAAAACCATAGGCACTGCTAAAAGAGATTTCGCGTTTACCTTCGTGAGCGTTTTTGGTGGTAATTAAAATGGCTCCGTTGGCGGCACGTGGCCCGTAAATTGCAGCAGCCTCCAAACCTTTTACCACGTGTATTGATGCCACATTATCTAAATCGATGGTTGAAAGCAGATTAGTTGCCGACCCCAGCGGACTAAAATCATACTTCTGTATCTGGCTCGAAAATGTATTGTCTTGCATTAGCGGAATACCATTTACAAAGATTGCTGGTTGTGCCAGTGCCACATCTCCTTGGGTAAAAAACGGACGGCTTATTCCTCTAATCAGCATCCACTGTTCCGAAGTCCCAGGTTCGCCATTTGGCTCTTGCACAAATACACCGCTAACGGATGCCTTTAGCGCCTGCTGTAAAGAGTTGAAAGGATACAATGCAGCCTTCTTTACATCAATAGAATCGATGATTTTTTTAGAAACATAATTTCTAAGCACTACCGAGTCTATAACCTTGGTATTTTTAGGGAGTGTATCTTGCTTAGATTTTGCCGAATCTACTTCTTGATAAAAGGCAGCTGTTGTTATATATTTTGAGCTAACGCCAGCCACCACAGCATTTGGCAGGCAGGCGTTAATGAAAAGTAAAAAAGTAAAACACGCAAAATAGTTTTTCATTTTTCTAATTGTTGATTTAATCATTTCGAATATTGCAGCCGTACAGCGATAAATTGATGATACGCTCTACGTCTTCTAATTCTAGTATTAAGAAGGTTATTTTTTCAGCTTATCTTCTTCGATTTCGAAAGGTTGCTTGAGCACACCTGCTCCTTAGCAAAAAGAATTTGTTTGTTTGGTTTCATCATTAGTTTAAGTTGGTTTTGTTACCCCAAATATGTTTATTAAGCATTTTAAAAAAGATGAAAATCCAAAACAATTAGGTAGACAATCCTCAAAAAAACGCCCCAAAACACAAAACAGCCACATGTTTGCCTGTAAACCACTTTTTATCTTGTAAATATTTTGAAATAAAAATTAGGAATTGAATAATGCCTTACCCATAGTTAGCTTTTGCTAATTCAGCATCATTTTTTTTAAGGGAGTTAGCAGTTTTTATATTTACTGGGCTAGATGTAAAAAGGCATTTTGCCTCTTTACATCATCTCATCAAATATTGGCTGGCTGCACCAGTTTACCACCGAATAGCTCGTGTTAGTAATCTACGTGATAGTCTTTTGGAAACCCATTACCCGACCACGCTTTTTTAGCAGTCCATGCTGTAAAAGGTGCCGACCAAAACGGATCTGTAGCAGGTAAGCCTAAAGGCAAGAAGGATAAAGTAGCCATATACAAACTTCCTGTAGAGGTATAGTAATCTGCAATTTCTGGTTGATGACCACAGAAACCAAGCTGCAGCCATCCGTTGCCATCAAAGGTTCCCTTTACATCGTACATATTCTTTTTTACCAATGTTAGGGCACACCTCACTTGTGCTGGCAAAATTTCTTTCGGCAACTTATTCATTAACGCTACCTGTGCCAATGCCTGAAAAGCACTAGTTCTGTAGGTAATTGAACGGCCAATGGGCGGAAATGTACCTTCTGGAGAGATCAATCTTTCTTGCCCCACCGCATAACGCTGCATACGCTTAAGAGCTAATTGGTAGGTAGCCGCTTCTACTAACTGATGATCTACCAAAACAGCTAATGTATCTACCATCATGGGATGGATAACGAAAGAGTTATAATAATCGAATGCTAAATTAGGGCCATCGCCATACCAGCCATCGCCTTTGTACCATTCATTAAGTTTTATAATGCCCTCATTCAGTCTATCCTTGTCAATATCTTGGCCAATGGTTAAAAGAAAAGCCTCGGTTATAGAGCCAAACAATAACCAATTGCTTTTAAATGGCTTTCTATTTCTAAGCGACTTAAACGCTTTTACGATTGCTTGTTTAGTTTCTAGTTTTAGAGGCTCCCATAATGCTTTGGGAGCCCTCAAAAAAGTTTGTGCCAAATAGGCCGCATCTACAATGGGTTGATAATCTTTATTAAAAACAAGCTGGTCGGGACTGCCATCGGAAAAGCAATTATCCAGACCTTTAACCGCTTCTAATCGCATTTTTTTCCTCAATTTACCTTCTTCGGTACCATCATCGGGCAAAGCCAACCAAGGCGCAATACCTGCATAAGTACGACCCACTGCTTCTAAGTAAGACACTTTTGGAGAGCGTTTATCAAACGTTGGCGAAGTAATTAAAGGCATATTTTTTACCAAAGTTCCAGCGGCCAGATTAGACACCACAGGATTGGCTATTTTGTAAAGCAACTGGTACCAATACGTTCTATCATCTACTGGTTTTTGCAATTTCTCGTTATCATTTTCTGTGGCTAGAACAGATTTTGGTCTAACTAAACCCGTTAAGCCAGCAAGGGACATTGCAGTTAAAAAGTTTCTTCTTCTCATTTTATTTCGCTTTTACAAATACCAGTTTTTATATCGCATTAAAGCTTCAAGATAGTAATAGTCGGCATAAGTTAAGGGCACGTCAATTTCTGATTTTAAGGGCAATGCACCAGTGCTATGCTTCAATAAAAACCCACCGTTTGTACCCTCTTGTGCTGTATATTTATCCGAAGATAAGGACACCAACATTTCTTTTGCTTGTGCTACATAATATTTTTTGGTTTTAGCCGAGCTATATTGCCCCAATTCTAATAACGCAGAGGCGATGACCGCAGCGGCAGATGCGTCTCTATATGTATTGGGTATCTCTTTAGCATTGAAATCCCAATACGGAATTTTATCTGCTGGCAAGGTTGGATTATTTAAGATGTACTTAGCAATATTTTGGGCGAAATTAAGATACTGTTTATCTTTAGTAAACCTGTACATTAACGTGTAGCCATATAGCGCCCAGCCTTGTCCGCGGCTCCAAGCAGTTTCATCTCCAGCGCCTTGGGCAGTTCCTTTTTTAATTACCTTGCCATTCAACATATCGTAATCAACTACGTGGTACGAGCTAAAATCTGGCCTAAAATGGTTAGCTAATGTAGCATTAGCATGGTTTAAAGCTATTTCCCTATATTTTTGGTCTCCCCCGTTTTGTGCTACCCACAACAACAACTCTAAATTCATCAAATTATCAATAATTACAGGGCCTTTCCAGCTTTTGTTAGAATTCCAAGATTGAATAACTTTCGCATCTGGCCTGTAACGTGTTACAAGAGAAGCCGCGGCAGTATCTATCGTTTTTTTGTATTCCGGAATTTTTGTTAAGCGATAGGCGTTTCCAAAACTACAGTACATCATAAAGCCCAAATCATGGTTACCAGTATAATGTTTTTCCTTTTCTAGGGTAGCCAAACGCTGCTCTGCTTCCTTTAATACCGACTGATCTTTTGTGTATTCATAGATGTAGAGCAAAGAACCCGGATAAAACCCGCTACACCACCACTTGGTATCACTGGTTTCAAACTTATTGCTTTTGGCATAAAAGGTTTTTGGCATACGGCCCATGGGAGTATTACTGGCCAGTATACGGTATTGCCTTTCGGCAAACTTAAACTGCTTATCAATTAACTGGCGCATATCATCGCTTGAGTTTTGCGACTTTACATGGGTACAGGTAAAAAACAACAACAGATAAAAGGCTATTCTTTTAGTAGCCTTGGTTATTTTAAATTCTCCGATATTCATTTTACAGGTCATTTATGTACTTAGGGATGGATAAATCTTTTTTATTTTATACGATTGATTAAAACTTTAGACGCGTTTAATTGCTACCTTACAAGACCATTCAAAACTGAAAATTTACGTTTAAAAAAAGGGGTAGAATCCTAAAAGAAAGGGTAGAAAAATCAAAAAAACAAATCCATAAACTTCGTTTTTATTGCAAGCAGCTCAAATTTTCAGTTATTATTCTTTATTTTTATGGGACTACAACAAACCTTTACTTGCTATTTCTCATGAGATTTAATTCTTCTGTAGGCATTTTCTTTTTTTTGCTTTCCATCAACGTGCTTTTCTCGGCCAAGGCACAGCGTAACTTAAATTTCTCGAACTTAACGGTAGAAAATGGACTGTCTCAAAATTCGGTAATGGCAATAACCCAAGATAGTACCGGCGTAATATGGCTGGGCACTAGGCAGGGCATTAACAGATATGATGGGTATCACTTTAAAAATTATAGTAAAAGCAATACTGACAAAAAAGGTAACGAGCAAGAAGAAATCACTTCTTTAATAACCGACTATACTGGAACCTTATGGGCGGGTACCGATACCGGACTACAAAAATATAATCTCAAAAAAGATAGATTTGAAAAGTTAGCACAGTTAAACAATGAGCTTATAGAATTACTATATCAAGATGATGACAAAAACTTATGGATTGGCACGCAGAAGGGCTTAAAACTATTAATCGACCGTAATCAGCATAAATTCAAAACCTTTCTTTTTAGTAAAAAGGCAGAAGATCCAATAAATAGTGTTTTTGCAATATGTAAAGATAAAACTGGCCATATTTGGGTAGGTACCGGCAATGGGCTCATACAGGCAACCTATAGAAAGGGCATTTTCAGTTTCAAAAAAATCAACTTTCTTACTCAGCCAATAAGTGGCTACATCACCGCCATAGCGAAAGATAAAAATCAGCATACTTGGGTAGGCACAACCAATGGCCTTTATTTATTAAACAACAAGGGACAGCTTTCTAGAACTTTTTTTCACACCGAAGGGATTGTAAATTCGCTGGTTCATAATGATATTAGAGAGCTTATGCCCAGTGATGATGGCACCCTGTGGATTGGGACACAGAACGGCCTAAGTATTTTTAACCCTTCTACTCGGTTTATTCAACAACTACCAGCATAACCCAGAAACAACAGGTAGTATTAGCCATAATTCTATTCATCATCTATTTAAAGATAGAAATAAAAATATTTGGATTGGCACTTATTTTGGCGGTGTAAACGTCATTTATCCTGTATCAACAAACTTTAAGGTTTATCGTAATGGCAAATCGGCCAATAGCATTAGCGGAAATGTAGTAAGCGCCATTGCCGAGGGCAAACCTAATCAACTATGGATTGGAACCGAAGGCGCAGGTTTAAATCTGTTCAACAAAGCCTCTAACTCCTTTAGTAATTACAAACACGATCCCGGCAATTACAACAGTATCAGTTCTAACCTTGTTAAAATACTAACGAAAAACAGATACGATGACCATAATTTAACTATCGGCACACATAGGGGCGTCATCAACATATTGAATACATCTACCGGAAAATTTCAAAGAATTGCAAATGTAAAAGACAATAAGGGCACCATCGGTTCCGCAGAAATAATTGCCTTGGCTTATGACGCAACCGGAACACTTTGGGTTGGTTCTATGAACGGGATAACCACTTTAAAAAGCAAAGACGGGGTGTACCCCAGCCAAACAACTCGCAGCCCAATAAATGATGCGCTTAAAAACAAAGGGATACTTCATCTCTTTGCAGACTCTAAGGAAAACCTTTGGATTGGAACTTCTACAGGACTTTATAGATATAATTTAAACAAAAAGCAACTTACCAGTTTTAACGAAGCAAACAATTCCGATAGCCTACAATCAGACTATATTAATTGTGTAACAGAAAATGCAAATGGCGAGCTGCTCATTGGCACCAATTCTGGAGGACTAAGCATTTACGACACCAAACGCAATACTTTTAAAACCTTCACAGAAAATGATGGACTAGTTAACAACAATGTATTAGGCATAATTGAAGACAATAGTGGAAATTTATGGATCAGTACCGCTAACGGACTATCGGAGTTTAACCCCAAAACCAAGCGATTTAGAAACTACACCAAAAGTGATGGTTTAGCAGGCAATGAGTTTAACAACCGCTCCTATTTTAAAGACAGTAGCGGAGAAATTTTCTTTGGAGGCATTAACGGACTTACCTCGTTTTATCCAACAGAAATACAATCTAACAACTATATATCTCCCTTAGTATTTACCGGTTTACGGCTTTTTAATAAACCAGTAAACGTGGACGAAGAAAACGGTATTCTAAAAAATAATTTAAACCTTACCGAAGAGCTAGATTTTAGTTACGACCAAAATAATTTTACGTTAGAATTTTCATTGCTCAACTACGTAAAACCCGATAAAAACAAGTATGCTTACAAACTAGAAGGGTATGATAAGGAGTGGAAGTTCGATTCTACTCCCATTGCATCTTATACCAACCTGCCATCTGGCAACTATCGATTTGTAGTAAAAGGAATAAACAACGATGGTATTCCGGGCAGCGCCATACGTGCTTTAAAGATCCATATCAACCCTGCTCCGTGGCTATCTTGGTGGGCTTATCTAGGCTATGCCATCGTATTATCGGGCATTTTATTTTTAACGTTACGATATTTCTTTATTCGTGCCTTGTTAAAAAGAACCGAAAATGTTCAACAGATGAAACTGAAGTTTTTCACACATGTATCTCATGAAATTAGAACTCCCTTAACACTCATTTTAGGCCCATTAGAATCGCTCCTTAAAAATACAGCCCACCTACCAGAGCTTCACCAACAGGTAGTACCTATTAAAAATAATGCAGATAGATTGCTTAGGTTAATTACCGAGTTAATGGACTTTAGAAAAACAGAAACCGGCAACATGAAGCTACATCTGGAAGAGCTTGATATTGTACAATTTATACAGTATATATTCAATGCTTTTAAAGATTTAGCTACCAGTAAGCACATCAATTACCGCATCGAAACACCCGCACAGCCCATACAGGTATGGATAGATAGGGTACAGCTAGAGAAGGTATTTTTCAATTTATTGTCTAACGCTTTTAAGTTTACCAGCGATAACGGAATGATTAGCGTTACCGTAAAAGACATTGAACAGCAGGTAAGCATAGAAATTAGGGACAATGGTATAGGAATACCAGAAAGCAGTAAGGATAAACTTTTCAGTGATTTTTTCCAGATAGACACCCTGGCTCGGGGCATATTGGTTCGGGTATTGGCCTGGCATTATCTAAAAGTATAGTAGTAGCCCATGGTGGAAAAATTGCGATTGACAGTAGGCAGGAAACACCAGAAAAACCTGGCGACACCAAGTTTACTGTTACCTTAAAAAAAGGCAAATTGGCAATCAATGCAGATTATGAAGAAACAAACAGCACTCCTACTAACAGCCTCTACCAAGTTAATGTGCCCAAAAATACAGTAACAGAAGTAACCGGAGCTGGAGCTGTATTTGAAGAGACCATATTAATTGTAGAAGATAACCCAGAGATTAGGCAAATGCTACGTGGTTTTTTATCGCCATTTTATCATGTTGTAGAGGCCGAAAACGGACAAATAGGTTGGGAAACTGCTACAGAGTTACTTCCAGACCTTGTAATTTGCGATATCATGATGCCTGTTATGAACGGTTTAGAATTGTGTGGCAGCTTAAAAACAGACGAACGAACAGCGCACATTCCAGTAATTTTACTTACAGCAATGGATTCGCATCTTCAAATGGTAGATGGTCTTGAAACTGGTGCAGATATCTATATTACCAAACCTTTTAGCACAGAACTGCTTTTACTTAACGTTCGAAATTTGCTCCAGGCCAGAAAAATGATGCGAAAGAAATTTACTGAAGAAGTAAACCTTAAACCTCAAGACATCACTATAAACAAAGCTGATCATGACTTCATGTTAAAAGTAGTTCAGTTTGTGGATGATAAAATGGCCGACCAACATTTTGTAATACAAGATTTAGCTAATGAGGTAGGCATGAGCCAACCAGTGCTTTATAAGAAAATAAGAGCAGTTACAGACCTTTCCGTGAATGATTTCATCAAATCTATTCGCTTAAAGAAGGCGCTCTCCCTATTAGAAACAAATCAATACAATATCTCCGAAATCTCCTATTTAGTGGGCTTCAACGATGCCAAGTATTTCAGTAGGGAATTCAAAAAACAATTCGGCTATACGCCTACGGAATATTTGAAAAAAATACAATCTAACAATGACACGGTCTCGTAGAGAAATTACTTGTAGGTTTGTAAGATGCTGAAAAAATTGGCGATGGAGCTCATAAAATGAAATTTTACAGGGACCATAAGCATATAAATTTGAGAAACAGCATTTGATCTTATATATAAAAATAGCATGGCCGGTATCTATATCCACATCCCTTTCTGTAAAAAAGCTTGCACCTATTGCGATTTCCACTTTACCACCTCAACAAAATACCTTAACGAGATGGTTAAAGCAATTTGCAAAGAAATCATATTTAAGAAAAATAGGCTAGCGCAACAACAAATTGGCAGCATCTATTTTGGTGGAGGAACACCTTCTGTATTACCAACGGCCGCATTGCAGCAAATCCTTGCTACCATAGAAAATCACTTTTCTATTTCTTCGGATGCAGAAATTACCTTAGAAGCAAATCCCGACGACCTTACAGCTTTGAAAATTGCTGAACTGAGAAAATTACCTGTTAATCGTTTCAGCATTGGCACACAATCTTTTTTTAACGAAGATCTAGTTTGGATGAACCGTGCCCACAACGCACAAGAAGCAACGGATTGTATTAAGCGCAGTCAGGATGCTGGGTTTGAAAACCTTACTATAGATTTAATTTATGGCTATCCCCTACTCACTAACGAAAAGTGGAAAACCAACATTCAAACTGCAATTGAACTTCAGGTGCCACACTTGTCGGCTTATTCGCTTACGGTGGAGGCTAAAACAGCTTTGGCAAACGCCATTGAAAAAGGCAAACAGCCAGATATTAGTGATGAACAAAGCGCAGAACAGTTTATGATGCTCGTTGATACGGTTACCGCAAGCGGCTTTGAGCACTACGAAATTTCTAATTATAGCTTACCCGGAAAATACGCCGTACATAATACCAATTATTGGAGAGGTGTCGCGTATTTAGGCATTGGCCCTTCGGCCCATGGTTTTGATGGGCACGATAGATACATCAATATTGCCAACAATGCCAAATACATGGAAAGCCTGTTTAAAGGAGAGCTTCTAGAAACTGTAGAGCAACTCAGCAGCACTGATAAATTTAATGAATACGTAATGACCTCTTTAAGAACGATGTGGGGCTTAAACTTAGAAAAAGTTGCGAGTGATTTTGGCAAGAACTACGTAGATCAAATTCAGAAACTTATGAAGAACTTTGTTGCCGACGGACAATTACTGAACGAGGGCAATGTGATTAAACTTACCAACAAAGGAAAATTATTTGCAGATGGTATTGCTGCAGCATTCTTCGTGGATGAGGAAGATTTTAACTAATCCAAGTTGGTATAGTTTTACTTAATCCTAACGCAACAGTTATCAGCTCCTATTTTTTAAAATCGTAATTTTGAGACATGAAACCATCATGATTTATCCACGCATACCGCGAAAAAAATCATGATCGCTTCAGAACCATTATAAAACAAGGCTTAAAAACATGAAAGATAAAGTTATTTGGATTACTGGCGCTTCATCGGGTATTGGCGAAGCATTGGTTTACGAGCTAGCTAATGCAGGTGCAAAACTGATTATTTCTTCTCGCAACCGCGATGAACTTTTTCGTGTAAAACAAAAATGCCGCAACCAAATAGATACCCACGTACTTTCGTTAGATTTAGAAGACAGCGAAAGCCTTCCCAAAAAAGCCGAAGAAGCCATCCGTATTTATGGTCGTATCGACATCCTGATTAACAGCGGCGGGATCAGTCAAAGAGCTTTAGCCCTAGCAACCGATTTAAAAACCGAAAAACGTTTCATGGATATCAATTTTTGGGGCACTGTAATTTTAAGTAAAGCCGTGTTGCCTCAAATGATTAGACAAGATTCTGGCTCAATTGTATGCGTGAGTAGTTTAGTCGGCAAATTTGGCACCAGTTTACGTTCGGCATATTCAGCTTCCAAACATGCATTGCACGGCTATTTCGAATCATTAAGAATTGAACTGGACAGCACCAATATCCACATTTTATTAGCTTGCCCTGGATTCATCAAAACCAACGTTACCATCAATGCCTTAACTGCCGATGGTAGTAAGCAAGGCACTATGGACCAAGCGCAAGAAAATGGAATGCCAGCAGCAGAATGCGCTAAACAAATCATCAAAGCTATTCAAAAGAAAAAAGATGAGGTTTATATTGGCGGCAAGGAAGTAAAAGGTGTGTTATTAAAACGTCTATTTCCTTCGTATTTTACTAAAATTATTAAAAAAGCGAAAGTAACTTAACTGCTAATATTCGCCACAGATACACAAATAAAGATGATGCGTTTTTTTAATCAATATTGATTTCAGAGACTCAATCTGTGCATCTGTGGCTAATTAAGATGATATCAATCATTTTATTCACTTTTTATCTTAATCTGATTACACGTTTTCATTTTAAAATTACAACTTTGTACTGATTACATTTATCGCAATATTAATCAGCAGTTTACATAAAATAAACAATGAGCTTCAATTTAAAACCAGTAGACACTGTAGAAACCATCACTCCCGAGGACTTTAAGAAGAACTATCTTAAGAAAAAACGTCCTTTGGTGATTAAAGGCCTTACTAAAGACTGGCCTGCTAGAGAGAAATGGACTACCGAATATTTGAAGGAAATTGGCGGCGATTTGGAAGTGCCTCTTTACGACAACTCAAAGGCAGATCCGAGCAAACCTATCAATGCTGCCACTGCGCACATGAAGTTTGGCGACTACCTAGATTTAATTAAGCGTGAGCCTACCGAGTTAAGGATATTTTTTTCAACCTATTTAAGAAAGTTCCAAGCTTAATCAACGATATCAAAATCCCAAAAGATTTAATGGGCGGTTTTATTGAAAGTATGCCAGCTATGTTTTTTGGTGGTTCAAATTCGGTAACTTTCCTACACTACGATATCGATTTACCTCATATTTTCCATACGCACTTTGGCGGCCGTAAGCACATTATTTTGTTCGATTATAAGTGGAAAAAACGTTTGTACTGCTTGCCAAATGCAACTTACGCCTTAGAAGATTATAAGGTAGACAATCCAGATTTCGAGAAATTTCCTTCGCTAAATGGCATTGAAGGCTACGAGGTTTATTTAGAACATGGCGATACTTTATTTATGCCAACCGGCATGTGGCACTGGATGAAATACGTTGATGGTTCTTTCTCGCTAAGTTTAAGAGCTTGGGACCAATCTATCACTCGTAAAGTGGCCAGCGTTTGGAGTTTATTTAGACATGGTGCGGTAGACAGCTTAATCAAAATGGCATTTAAAGAAAAATATGCGCATTGGCGAGAGAAAAAAGCCATACAAAGAGCCGAAAATGCTTACGCAAAAGGTAAACTTTAAAATAATTAGAAAAGCAAATTCAGCGGGGCATCGGTTACGGTAGCCCCGCTTTCACTTCTATCTTTTTTGTTGACATCATCACAACCTGTTGTCACGCTGAGTTTATCGAAGCGTCTACAAGTAACAAACAAATCCTTCGACAAGCTCAGGATGACAATCACCAAAAAAGGATAATCGCTCAATCGGGTTTATTGCACAAAAACTTATGCAAATCTTGGCGTTCTTTGCGTACCTCTTCTTTTACTTTACGGCTAATTTTAACGCAATGGTTTTTAGGAATTTGCTAATAACGCAAAGAAGAAGTAAAAAACACTCCAATCTCATAAACGTAAAAATAATTGTGCCTTTATCAATCGCTTAGTAATTTCGCAGCACGATGGAAGAGAAAAAAATGAGCGAAAAAGAAAAGATGCTAGCTGGTAAAGCTTATCAAGCTGGAGACAACGAACTGGCCAACGACAGGTTAAAAGCACGTGAAATTGTTTTCGAGTTCAACAACCTGCCTCCGAAGCAAATTAAACAGCGCAAGCAGCTCATCAAAAAACTTTTTGGCAAAACCGAAACTATGTTTTATGTAGAACCACCCTTTCGTTGCGATTATGGTTACAACATTGAAATTGGCGACCATTTCTACAGCAATTTCAACCTCACTATTTTAGACTGCGCCAAGGTAACTATTGGTAGCCATGCTTTTATTGGTCCAAATGTGGCTATCTACACCGCTGGCCATCCACTACACCAACACTTACGTGATCAAGAGCACGAATGGGCACAACCTATTACCATTGGCGATAGCGTGTGGCTAGGCGGTAATGTAGTCATCAACCCTGGCGTAACAATTGGCAGCAATGTAGTTATCGGTTCTGGCAGTGTAGTTACCAAAGATATTCCTGATAATGTATTTGCGGCTGGCAATCCTTGCAAAGTAATTAGAGCAATTACCGATGCCGACAAAGATTTTTATTACAAAAATTATAAACTAGGCGAATAAAACAATCCTTTTCAAGTTAAACTTCGTAAGTACTTTTAAAACACACATGAACTCACAAATAGAAAAAATAAACCAACAAGCGGCTCAGTTAAAAGCACAAATTGTAAACCATAAAGTATATACACAAATTGGCGATTTGCCAGCACTTCGCATCTTCATGGAGCATCATATCTACGCCGTTTGGGATTTCATGTCGTTATTAAAAGCACTACAAATTAATCTGACCTGCACTACTCTTCCTTGGTTTCCGGTAGGCAATGCCAAAACTCGCCAATTGATTAATGAGATTGTAGCTGGAGAAGAATCAGACTTAGACGCTGATGGTGGTATTAAAAGTCATTTCGAATTGTACTTAGATGCGATGGAGCAAGTAGGCGCTAACACCAAACCTATTACCACTTTCATTAGTGCTTTGCAAAATGGAGCTACTTTTCAAGAAGCGTATGCCCAAGCCGAAGTTCCGTTAGCAGCTCAACAATTTATGGATAGCACCTTTGCGGTAATCAACGCTGGCAAAAACCATGCAACTGCGGCGGCTTTTACTTTCGGGAGGGAAGATTTAATTCCAAATATGTTTCATACCATGGTAAACGATTTGAACAGCAAACATCCAGATCAAGTAACCATTTTCAAGTATTATTTAGATAGACACATTGAGGTAGATGGCGATCATCATAGTCATTTGGCTTTAACTATGACTAGCGAATTGTGCAAAACCGAAGAAGCTTGGAACGAAGCTGCAGCAGTTGTAAAAGAAGCGTTGCAACAGCGAATTGCTTTATGGGATGCTGCGCTAGAAGAAATCGAAAACGTGGTAATGACAGCTTAAAATTGTTTCCAAACTCTTTTTTTGATAACTTAGTACAAATTAACAGTGATGGAAAATTTTGCAACATATATCAATATCGACCCAAACATCAGATTTGGTAAACCTTGCATTAAAGGTACTCGAATAAGCATTCAAGATATCCTAGGCTGGCTGGCTTCTGGGATGTCTAATGAAGAAATTTTATCCGATTTCCCTCAATTAGAATCGAACACATTAAAGCTGCACTAGCATTTGCAGCCAATAGTGAGACTAGAACTCGCTTAATTTCCGCTTAACATGAAAATATTGCTAGATGCAAATATTTCGTTCAAACTAAAGTTTAAACTATCAAAATATTTTACTGAAGTAGAACATGTTGAAAGGATAAATATCCAGCAACCAGCTACTGACAATGATATCTGGCAATGGGCAAAATCAAAAAATGCCATTATTATTACCAATGATGACGACTTCTATCACTTCTCCAATTTGTATGGATTTCCGCCAAAGGTAATTTTATTGAGAACTGGAAATCAATCTACCAACCATCTAGGAGAAATTTCAGAAAAGCATATCCAAGATATGATCAATCTTTCGGAAGATACAGAAACTGGTTTGCTTGAGATTTTTGATCAGCAAAACTCTTATCAAAAATTTAGGCTATCTTCAATGTAAGATTAACCTTTTTATGAGCCAAAACAATTCTAGCAAATCCATCAAAACTGGGCTTTACGCTGCCGTAGTAGTATTTTTAGCCTACACCATGATTTTTGGCTATCGCAAAACTTTTACCGTGGCCACCTTCGATGGCTTAACCTTGGCAGGCTACAGCTACAAAACAATTTTGGTGATTAGCCAAATGCTGGGTTATTTACTCGCCAAGTTCTATGGCATCAAATACATTTCAGAACTTAAACGAACTGGCAGAGGAAAAATCATTCTTTTATTAACTGGAATTTCTTGGTTAAGCTGGTTACTTTTTGCGGTGATCCCCATGCCTTACAATATCGTTTTTCTATTTGTAAATGGTTTTCCATTGGGGATGCTTTGGGGCGTAGTTTTTTCTTACGTAGAAGGAAGAAGAAGTACCGATTTTATTGGCGCCACTTTAGCAGTAAGTTTCATTTTTGCTTCGGGTTTTGTAAAATCTGTTGGAGCTTGGTTAATGGCTGAGTTTGGCATTTCTGAGTTTTGGATGCCTTTTTACACTGGTTTGGTATTTTGCATTCCACTGGTGTTTTTTGTTTTCCTGATGGAGAAAATACCGCAGCCGAGCGAAGAAGACATCGAATACAGAGCTGAACGTGTAGCCATGACTACCGAAGATAGAAAGAAATTTATCAGAGACTTTTTAGGTGGAATTATTGCATGTGTCATCATTTACTGCTTTGCCACTATTTTTAGAGACATCAGAGATAATTTTAGTGCCGAGATGTGGAAGGAAATGGGTTTCTTTAATCAGCCTGCATTATTTTCTAAAACGGAAACCCCAATTACCATCATTGTGCTGGTACTTATTGGCAGCATGGTAATGATTAAAAACAACTTCCTTGCTTTAAAAACAGCACATTGGTTTATTGTGATTGGTTTTGTGATTGCAGGTGTTTCAACCTTGATTTTCAAATACAATCAGCTAAGCCCTATTGCTTGGATGACTTTAGTAGGTTTAGGTTTGTATATGGTTTACATTCCATTCAATGCTATCTTTTTCGACAGATTAATTTCTACTTTCAAGTATGCCAGTAACGTAGGTTTCCTCATTTACATTGCTGATGCTTTTGGTTATGTAGGCAGTATTGGCGTATTGTTAAGCAAAGAGATTTTTAAAGTAAAACTGAATTGGGTTACGTTCTTTTCTAGTAGCGTGATGATTTTATCTGTTGTTGGGGTATTGCTTACTTTCTATTCCTTGTATTATTTTTCGAAGAAGTATCGAAAGATGATTAGCAAATAAGCGCTCTTTAGGATTTGTAATCCCGTTCGCTAGCGCATGCCTGTGTGGCGTGTGCTGCACATTTAACTCACACGCGGCACGCGTGCGCTAGCATAGGGTTGTTGGGGTGTTGCTTACTTTTTATTCACTTTATTATTTTTCGAGGAAGTATAGGAAGATGATTAGCAACTAAGCGCTCTTTAGGGTTTGTAATCCCGTTCGCTAGCGCATGCCTGTGGCGTGTGCGCTGCACATTAACAAATTAACTCACACGCGGCACTCGTGCGCTAGCATAGGTGCGATAGCATAGGTGCGATAGCACGATTCGCTTCATTACAAACCAAACTATCAGTTCTTTTTTGTCTTAAGATAAAGGTAAACCAGCTGTCCTAAGTTGATAATACAATGTGTCCAAAGTAATAACAAAAGAAAAAACCACCAAGCCAATGCGGTTCCATTTCCTTTTGATTCATAAAAAAGTCCATATAGAAAATATAAGCTATAAATAAAATGGATTGTAAAGTTGATTGCTATTATTTGTTTTTTGCTTTTAGCTTTTACAATTAAAAACACTAAAGTTGTCCAACAAATTAGGAAACTAAAAATTAATAAAAGTTCGTCAGAGTTCATTTTCATTCCATTTAGATAACCATATCATCCCGATTTTGGTTGGTGTTATCACCAACCAATTTGTATTTATCATTGTTATTGATTAGTGTGGATTGGTAATAACACCAACCACAGGAGTAATGTCAAACAGCATCAATACTAAGACTATCGATTAAAGAAAAATAAAAGTGTAATAAACAACAGTAAAGCAGCGATAATTATAGTTGCATTACTGCTTTTTTCAAACAAAAAATACGTCCTACCTTTCGTCTTTTTATAAGGGATTCCCCGGAAAAAACGGTCTATACGCTTAATGATATAGACAAGTCCTTCAAATAGTAAATCTCAAAGTATAGATAATAAAAGATACATTTTGCAACTAAGAACTATGGTCAACAACCACCTTCCACTCCCCGTCAATCTTCCTCAACAACAAAGTAAAATAACCTTTCGGCTCATCTTTCTCTCTTTTCAAATTCCAGCTTCCCAAAACAAAGGCTTTATCCTTTGCTAAAAATTCCACTTTCTTAATCCCGAAAGTTAAAAACCCCATGGCACTCTTATCAGGATATCCCTTCTTGTAATTATCCAAAGTTTTTTGCCAGCCATAAGTGGGGCCATTTTTACCCACAAACAACAAACTATCACTCTTCCAATAACCTTGCATATAACTGTCCATATCGCCTTTGTTCCAACCTTGGCGTTGGTTTTCTAACACCTTTAAAATAGCTACTCGGTCTTGAGGCGTTTGTGCCATTGCAGTATTTGCAAAAGCCACCAACAATAGCAATAATATTTTTTTCATCGTCTTCGTTTAATTCAAAATCTAGCTTAAATTAGGTTTTTAAACCTATCTAAACAAATGAAACCCAAAAAGCCTCATTTCCGCTTTCATCTAGGCAGTTTACTCATCGCAATTGCCATATTCATCATCGAAGTTTTAATTGCTTTATTTATTACAGACAATTTTATTCGTCCCTACGTTGGCGATGTATTAGTGGTTATCCTTATCTATTATTTTGTGAAGGCTTTTGTACACATTGGCATTTGGCCTTTAGCCATTAGCACACTTTTGTTCTCCTATTTGATAGAAACGTTACAATATTTTCAATTTGTAAAACTGATAGGATTAGGCGATAACAAGCTCGCCAACATCGTAATTGGAAATTATTTTGCATGGGAAGATATGATTGCCTACACAATTGGAATAACTATTGTTGTTTTTATAGAAATCTACTTTATAAAAACAAAAAAACCTACCATGACCGACTTTTATGAAAAATTTAGGAACAAGAAACAGTTCGATGATCACGCTGAAGCAATTTCGGCACATTTAGACGAACGTTACACTACTGAGGAAATTACCGTTTTCCATGAAATATTTTCCCCAGATTTCCATCTCGATGTGTATTTCGTTCAGTCAGAAAAACACAATTTCAATTTCTTAATCACAGCGGGAATGAGCACCTTGGAAATGACAGTTCCCACAGCAGTAGAAAATCCGCAAGCGTATCAATTTGCAGAGCTGATGTTATTGCTACCAAAAGCTATCACATTTGGTAAAGTAACTGGAGATAACCCAAACGATTGGCTCATTTCGATGCTGAAAGAAGCTGCTCGTTTCCCTCATCATTACGATACTTGGCTAGCCATAGGCCATACCCTACAAGCCACCGCAAATATGGAACCTTATGCAGAAAACACCAATTATACGGGTGTAGTTATTTTGCCATCCGTAACTTTTGATGAAGAATTTACCTCGGTACAGGCTGGAGAAAACTTGATTAATATCTACTCCGTTTTTCCTTTGTATGCAGATGAAATGAACTACAAAATTGCCAACGGCTACAATGCGCTTTTAGACAGGCTAATTGAAAAGAACGCACAAGAAATTTTTGATTACAACAGAGCTAATTTGCTAGACTAGTAAAAGAAATAACCCTATCTAAATGAAATCTACTTCATACTTCATTACTTTCCTGCTATTCATTAGTTCCTCTGTAATGGCGCAAACTACCAAAAAAGATATTCAAGCCCAGCTTAAAAACAAATCTTTACCAGAGATAAAAACCTACCTAGAAAAGCAAAACACACAAATAGAAAAGCTAATTACACTGGCCTCTACCTCGATAAAAATAACGCCGGGCGATGTGGATCTGAGAGAGGTAAGAACTACCCAAAAGTTCGATAACTCACAAAAAGAACTCATTGCAAAACAGTTTGCAAAAACACTAAACAGGTTATACTTTAGTCCAACGGTAATATACCCAAATACAGATTTGAGTATAAGTTATAGTGTAAAAAGCTTAATTTATAGCGTTAAAGATTACGATGATTACGAGTTTCCGAAACCAATTTTAAAGCTTAAAAAAGTGTACTATCAAGATGGTAAAACTGCTAATTTCGATAAAGAGTTACACGGCAGAAGCAACGAAACCGTAGATGAAATTAAAGGCACTAAATGGATTGACAGCATTGAACTTGAAGCCAGCTACCATTATCCAGAGGCAATGCTTGTAATTAATTTAAGCGCCGATAAACCTTTACAGCAATTAACCGATGGCAAAATTCAACTGGTTTCTGTTACCGATGGCAAAGCAAGCTTAAAAATTTCGCCTGCATTAAAAGACAAGATCTATAAAGTAGAAGGTATTAACGCCGCAGGCCAAGCAATTGAACAGTACGGCTCTTCTTCATCTAGCAGCACCAGCAACTATTCGGTAGCATTTTTAAATCAGTATTACGAAGCCGGTAAAAGCGTAATAGAAAAAATTGATAAAGCCGACTATAAAAATGTAGATGAATTGATAGACGATTTGTACAGCAAAGTACCTAAAGAAGATAAAAACAAACCTGAAAACTTGACAAATGCTACTTTCAACTTTAGAGGAAACATTACACAAGTTAACCTATTCTTAAAACCAGAAAAAAGTGCTTTAAACACCTACACATTTGTACTGAAAAGTACCATTACCTTTGCAGATGGTTATGGCGTGGCCTACAACAAGAGTAATTTGGCAGGCATTTTAGATAAAGAGGGCAAATGGGTAGTACAACCAGCACTAGAACAGTTATCGCATTACAAAGGTAATTACTTTATGGGCGTAGTAGCAGATGATGGCTACCGTTCTATTTTATGGCTCGACAAGGCAAATCGTAAACTGGTACCGCTTAAGTACCGTTTTTATCGTAACGAACCGATATTAGGCAAATATTATGCAATAGAAAATGGGATCAACGGCCCTAAAGGTTTAATAGATATGCAAACCAACAAAGTGCTAATTGAGCCAACTTTGGATAACATTTCTGAAAAAGGCAATTACATTGTTTTAAGGGAAGAAAACGATGTAAACACCATCATTAACAAAGATTTAAAACCAGCATTAAAAGTAAATGGATACGCCTATAAAATTAATGGCGATTACATCTTTAAAAGCAAACCTTACACATCCAAAGAAAAATTCGCAGATTACTCGATACTGAGTAACACTGACGACATTTACAATACAGCAGGACAGAAAATCAATAAGGAAGATTATGTGATAAATACCTATGATTATTTTGGAATGGATAGCCTGCTTTTGGTGCAAAACAAGGCTGGCAAAAAGCTATTCATCAACACCAAAGGAGAAGTGGTAATAGATGGTTCTAAATACAAAAATATAGGGCCATTTTCTTACGGATTGGCACCTGTTAAAAATGCGGAGGGCAATTGGGGCTACATCAATAGCAAGAACGTTTTGGTTATTCCTTTTATGTACAACGAAGCCAAAAACTTTTCAAAAATTAGTGCCATGGTAAAAACTGATAGCGGCTATCAGCTCATCGATCATCAAAACAAAGTAATTAAGAAATTTGATGATGGTTTTAGAAGCTATTCAGTTAAGAAAGACGCCGATAACCTTACTTATTCTAATTACAACGGCAACACCTATAATTCCAAAGGCGAAATTCATAAGGATGACAGGTAAGCGGCTTATCATTGTTCCTTGTGCTTAAAAATGACACGAAGCTTAAAATACTCCATCGCTAAACCTTTACCTTAGTGTTACGTTAAGAAAATAATTGTTTAGCAGAGAGATATGAAAGGTTATCAGTTTTCTAAATATGTACCAAACGAATTGCCAAAGGGTGGTTTTGATGAGATGCTAAAGTTATTTACGCAGCTTTTAAACTACACCGCTGGCGATGCCGGCGAAGCTTTGGCTTGGATGAACGAACTGGACAAACAGTACAAGTTTACCAACAAAGACTATGGCATGGGCGATTTTATGGAAGACCTGAAGGAAAAAGGTTACATTAGCGAAGAAAATGGCGAAACCAAAATCACTGCAAAAACAGAACAAACCATTCGTAAATCGGCTTTGGAAGAGATTTTTGGCAAGCTAAAAAAAGCTGGAAAAGGAAATCACAACAGTAATATTTCGGGCATTGGCGAGGAGAAAAATGCGGATAGACGGGAGTTCAATTTTGGCGATAGTTTAGACCAAATTGACATGACCGCCTCTATCCACAATGCGCAAATTAACCACGGTATTGGCAATTTTAGGCTTACCGAACGTGATTTGGAAGTAGAAGAAAAGGACTACAAAACTTTAACTTCCACCGTGTTGATGATAGATATTTCGCACTCTATGATTTTGTACGGCGAGGATAGAATTACACCTGCCAAGAAAACGGCGATGGCTTTAGCAGAGCTGATTAAAACGAAATACCCAAAAGACACTTTAGACATTGTAGTTTTTGGTAACGATGCTTGGCCCATCACTATTAAAGATTTACCTTATTTACAGGTTGGCCCTTACCACACCAATACGTTTGCTGGTTTAGAGCTAGCGACAGATTTGCTGCGCAGAAGAAAAACACACAATAAGCAAATTTTTATGATTACCGATGGCAAACCTACTTGCCTAAAAGAAAATGGCAGATATTACAAAAATAGCATAGGTTTAGATAGAAAAGTAATTGGCAAAACGCTGAACATGGCGGCGCAATGTAAAAGACTGAATATTCCTATTACTACATTTATGATTGCCAAAGACCCTTACCTGCAACAATTTGTAAGGCAGTTTACAGAAATTAATGGCGGCAGGGCATTTTACAGCTCACTCAACGGCCTGGGCGAATACATTTTTGAAGATTATATTAAAAATAGAAGAAGAACAATAAGATAAAAGAACAAGGAGCAAGGAATAAAGATTAGCTATTAAAATCATTGTTCTTTGCTCCTTCATCCTTATTCCAACATATGCAAGCAAAAACACTAGGCGAATTAAAAGCCACCTCATACCAATCTTTAAGCGTTAAAGACGAATTAAGGAAGAACTTAATCATACAACTACAAAACAAGGAAGCAGGTTTCGAAGGTATCTTAGGTTACGATGAAACGGTAATTCCAGAATTACAGACTGCGATATTAGCTCGTCACAACGTGCTGTTGTTAGGGCTACGTGGACAAGCGAAAACTCGTATTGCCCGTTTAATGGTCAACTTGTTAGACGAATACATTCCGTACATTGAGGGAAGCGAGATATTTGATGATCCATTGAACCCGATTTCGTGGTTTGGCCGCAATGAAATTGAAACCAAAGGCGACAACACCCCAATTGCTTGGCTACACCGCAGCGAACGCTATACAGAAAAGTTAGCCACGCCTGATGTTACCGTAGCCGATCTAATTGGCGATGTTGACCCTATTAAAGCTGCAAACTTAAAACTTACTTACAATGACGAACGTGTAATTCATTTTGGCCTAATCCCAAGAGCACACCGCAGCATTTTTGTAATTAATGAATTGCCCGATTTACAGGCTCGTATTCAAGTGGCTTTGTTTAACATGCTGCAAGAAAAAGACATCCAAATTCGTGGTTTTAAATTGCGTTTACCTTTAGATATTCAGTTTGTATTTACTGCAAACCCCGAAGATTATACCAACCGTGGTAGCATTGTAACACCGCTGAAAGACAGAATTGAAAGTCAGATTTTAACGCACTACCCAAAAACGGTTGAGATTTCGAGAAAAATTACTTTCCAAGAAGCTAAATTAACCCAAGAGCAGCGCTTAATAGAAGCAGATGGCTTAGTGAAAGATTTGGTAGAGCAAGTGGCTTTCGAAGCCCGCAAGAGTGAATACATTGATCAAAAATCAGGAGTTTCTGCTCGGTTAACCATCTCTGCTTTCGAGAATTTGATTAGTAACGCAGAGCGAAGAATGTTGGTAAACAAAGAGAAATCAACGTTTGTGCGTATCTCAGATTTTAGTGGCATTATCCCAGCAGTTACCGGCAAAATTGAATTGGTTTATGAAGGGGAATTGGAAGGCCCCGCAAAAGTTGCTCATACCTTAATTGGCAAGGCAATTAAACATCTGTTTGCAAGGTATTTCCCAGACCCAACCAGAGCCAAGAAAAGTAAAACGGCTAATCCATACACCCAAATTACCGAATGGTTTACCGAAGGCAACAACGTTGATATTGACGACAATCTAACTTCGTCCGATTATAAAAAAGAACTCCACAAAGTACCTGGGTTAGCAGAAATGGTAAAAACTTTTCATCCTAAATTGAGTGAAAACCAAACTTTGTTATTGATGGAATTTGTGTTGCACGGTTTATCTGAGTATTCGCAATTGAACAAAAATTATCTGAACGGTGGGTTCGGTTTTTCTGACATGTTCGATAGTTTGTTCAACGCAGATATAGATGAAGACGATGAAGATTTTGGGTAGTCGTTAGCACGTCATTTCGACGAGGAACGAGGAGAAATCTAGCAAAAAGCTATAGGTCGTTAGATTTCTCTCTCGCTACGCTCCAGTCTAATGACGGAAAGCCTAGAAGACTTACGAAGTTTTTAAACGGCGAAGCCCTCAACTTTACCATTAGGAATAACAAAAACTTCAAAGTTAAACTTCGTAAGTCTCAAATTAAAAGCTGAAACAAATCATCTTCAAAATCATCTAACTAAAAAATTAATTTTACACCCCAATGGGAAGAACAATATTTTTAACAATACTCTGCTTCGTTGTAATTCTACTAGATTTTTATTGCTATTACGCAATTGTAGCAGTTTTTAAAAACTGGAAAAATCGCACTAAAAAGATCTTTAAAATTACTTGGTGGAGCATTAGCATTACCTTAATTTTAGGTGTTTTTGCTGCTATCTACCTTAACCTATTCTTATCAGCACGGGCGATTATTTTAGTGGCCTTCTTTTTAATTAGTACGGGCAAGCTGGTTATGCTACCATTTTTGCTAATTGATGATTTACGAAGATTAACGATTAAAATCTTTAGGAAGTTAAAGACCGAAGAGCAAAGACCGACGTCTGAGGCTATAACAAACAACAATACAGCAATAGCACAATCCAACAATAAAATTGCTGGCGAGCCTATCACTCGTTCTGCATTCTTAGTTAAAGCAGGTTTAATTGCAGGTGCTGTACCCTTAAGCTCGTTAAGCTGGGGCATTATTTCTGGCGCTTATGATTACCAAATTAGACGAGTGACTTTAAAACTTCCCAACCTTCCCAAAGCTTTCGATGGTATTACCTTAGCACAAATTACAGATATCCACTCTGGAAGTTTTTATAATAAAACAGCGGTAAAAGGCGGCGTAGAAATGTTAATGGCAGAAAAACCAGATTTTGTTTTTTTCACGGGAGATTTGGTAAACAACCTCACGAGCGAGGTAAAAGACTATCAGGATATTTTTAGCAAAGTAACAGCTCCACTAGGCGTGTATTCTGTATTAGGTAACCACGATTATGGCGATTATCATTTTGGTAAAGGTACATCCCCAGCCAAGGTAAAAAACCTACAAGATATGGTAGCTACGCATAAAATTATGGGTTGGGATTTGCTAATGAACGAAAATAGAAGATTAAAAGTTGGTGGCGAAGAAATTGGCATTGTTGGGATAGAAAACTGGGGCATGGGCCGTTTTCCTAAGTATGGAAAAATGGAATTGGCAATGCAAAACACCCAAGATTTGCCTGTAAAACTTTTATTATCTCATGACCCATCGCACTGGCGTGGCGAGGTTTTAGAAAAGTACAAAGATATAGACGTGGCTTTTGCCGGGCATACCCATGGTATGCAGTTTGGAGTACGTTTAAAAGATGTACAGTGGAGCCCAGTACAATACATTTACAAAGAATGGGCAGGTTTGTACCGAGAACAACAACAGCTGTATGTTAATGTAGGCTATGGCTTTTTAGGCTACCCAGGGCGTGTTGGTATGTTGCCAGAAATTACGATATTTACTTTAAGCAGAGCTTAATAAGTTGCGGGTTATGAGTTAAGAGTTACGTGTCTCGGCGCTTTAAACCCGCAACCAATAACTTGTAACTCGTAACCCAATAGATGCTTAAAAAACTAGGTACATCCATTCTTGATTTTTTACTGTTCAGCAATATTTTTATTGCCATTTGTGCAGCTGCGCAAGGTTTGGTAACCTATCATTTGTTAAATGCTAAGCCAAGCGCCTATGTATTGGCTTTCCTGTTTTTCTCCACGTTACTAATTTACAACTTAGCCGTTTTACTGTCTAAACCAAAAGAACCGCAAAAATCTCCTTTTAAAAGAGTGAGATGGATTTTTGCACATCACAGGTTAACTATATCTACCACTTTAATTTCGGTGCTTTGCCTTATCCCTTTGGGTTTGCTGTATTTAAGTTTCGAAGCAAAATTGCTGATGGTATTTATAGGTTTACTTTCTGTTGCCTATAATATTCCATTCTTAACCTTAAACGGCAAAAAAATCGGACTAAGAAATATCCCGGGCATCAAATTATTTTTAATTGCTTTTGTTTGGGCCAGCAGCTGTGTTTTACTGCCCATTGTCGAATTAGAGAGTCTGCATCAGATACAAGTTCCGCTAAGCGAAACCGTGTTGTTGGTTGCTAAAAGATTTCTATTTGTTTGTGCCATAACCGTTCCTTTTGATATTAGAGACCTGTTTCAGGACAAGTTGTACGAGCTAAAGACGATACCCGTAGTATTGGGCGAAAAAAAAGCCTGGATTTTTTGCCAAGCCTTGTTAGGTATTTATCTAGTAGCTTTTGATCTTATTCACAAAAGGCATCAACACAGATGTAATTGGATTAACTTTAACAGTAGTACTTACAGGCTGGTTAATCTTCAAATCCAATATCAAGAGAAATGAGTATTTCTACTTCGGATACCTAGACGGAACCATGTTATTGCAATATGTGATATTGGTTCTGTGTAGTTGGTTGAGTGTTGCACTAACTTAAAGACCTCCGTCATCCCAGATTTAGTCTGGGATCGTAATGCGATAAAAAATAGAATAACTATTCGCTTTAAGATTCCCGCCTACGCGGGAATTACGTGATGATGAACGTATGTGAGAAATCTACAAGTTTAAACACATCCTCAAAACAGATTTCTCACATAGGTTCGAAATGACGCAACGATGAAAGTTAATTCAAATAATACAACTTAACTCCCCACATTAAACTTATAACCCACTCCTCTAACCGTTTGCAATAACTGCGGGTTATCTGGATTTACCTCTATTTTCTTACGTAAACGTACAATATGCATATCCAAAGTTCTGGTATTTACATCAGAGTTGTAACCCCAAACTTCCAACATTAAATCTTCTCTACTAATTACTTGGTTAGGGTTGCGCAAGAAATAAAGTAATATCCTGTTTTCAAGAATGGTCAACTCAATCTTCTTACCATCACGAAACAAAGTATGGATATTTGGATGGTGCTCCATATTTCCAAAACGATGGATTTCTGAACGTTCTGCATTTACCAAAA
Organism: Pedobacter sp. SL55; assembly: GCF_026625705.1. NCBI lineage: Bacteria > Pseudomonadati > Bacteroidota > Sphingobacteriia > Sphingobacteriales > Sphingobacteriaceae > Pedobacter > Pedobacter sp. SL55. The sequence continues at coordinate 658,957 of NZ_CP113059.1, forward strand.
ATTTTACCTTGCTTTCTAACATTGCTACCAAAACATCCATATTAAATGGTTTGGTTACATAATCAGAAGCCCCAAACTGATAGGCATCAATTTTATCTACGTCTTGTGCTTTGGCAGTCATCATAATGATCAAACCTTCGAAACCATTTTTACGCACTTCTTCACAAACCTCAGAACCTTCTTTACCGGGCAGCATCCAATCTAGCAATACAATATCTGGTTTTTCTGCAGCTATTGTTTGCACCGCACTGGCACCATCTCCCTCTTCTATAACCTGGTAGCCTTCCGTTTTTAAGCGCATTGCAGTTAAAAAACGCAGGTTTTCATCATCTTCTACAATTAATATTTTAATATCTTTTGACATATTTTTTGAATTTTGAATGAGTAAACGATTGAATGAGTAATTCTTCAAACTAACATCCCTCAATCTATTAGCTTTTATTTAATCATTGATTCCTTTACTCATTTAATCATTGGTTAAATGGTAAAACAATCTTAAATTCTGTTCCTTTATTTACAACGCTCCGAACACTGATTTCGCCTTTCATAAAATTAACAAGTTCTTTGCAAAAAGCCAAACCTAAGCCCACGCTGCCCGCTTGGTTATATTGGTTTTGTATGCGGTAAAACTTCTTAAAGATATTGTTTATTTCTGATGCCGGAATACCAATACCCGCATCTTTAAAACGGAGCACAATTTTATCCTTAATTAAACGTGCCGTAATGTGCATTTGTTTTTTATCTGGCTGCGAATATTTGTAGGCGTTCTCTAACAAATTATCAAATAAACTGCCTAATAAAACCGGATCTGTAGTAAAATGAGTAAAGTCGGTTACTTCGTAGCTTAACTTAAAATCTGGGTGTTTTAGCTGGTGCACATCGATGGTGCTTTCTATAAATTCGGTAATGTTTACCCTATCTTCATTTAGCTTAACGGCTTTGTTCTCAATTTGCGTAAAGGCCAGTAGTTTATTCATCAATCCGTTCAGCTTATCGGCCTCTTCATCTAATATTTTGCCGTACAATTTTTGCTCCCTTTCTGAAATACTTGCCGCACTTTTAATGTTGTTGCCTGCTATTTTGATTACGCTTAATACCGGTGTTTTAAACTCGTGGGTTAAATTGGTAATAAAATCATATTGCAGCTTAAACATCTTATGGTTAATGTTTAGGTTTCTATAAATTAAAAATGCCACTAAAAGTAGTAAGCCATAAAACAATAAAATGAGTGCCGCTATTGGAAAAAAGTAGCTAAAAATCTCTTTTTTGATGAAAGACTTTGCGGAAATGAAATACAGTTTGTAAGCCGAAAAAGGGCCACCTAAAGTAATTTCTCCAGTTACATATTCCGAAGAAGTTTCTAAAGGATCGTAAGTTACAGGCTCTATGCGTACAGATTGGTAAAGTAATGGCCGGTTGTTCTTAATTTTAATTTTCAACGGATCAAGCTCAAAAGAAAGCATATCCTGTTGGTACACTGGTTCTGATGGCAATTTGGTGTTAATCATCTGCTTGTACACCTTTAAATCTTCAAACCTAGGTATGTTGAAATAATCAATTCTGTTTGGTCTAATGTTAGAAAAGTTACTAAACAAATCTTCCTGACTAGGAACTCTACTTGTATCCAATTTATGTACAAAAGTGTAGAGCTTTAGTGCTAGTTCGTTAAAATTTTCTAACGTGGTGTTACTTGCAATTGAGTTTGTGCCAAAAATTTTTACCGAATCTTCGGGAATATAAGTACCAAACTGATAAACACTTTTCATACCTACAGAAAAGTTGCCAACGTTCAATCCATTTTCTTCGTAGCGGGCATTGCGCACCTCTGCATCAAAAAAAACAACCTTTTTAACAAAAGGATATTTCAGCAAAATGGTATCTACAAATTTTGCGGCGGTAGTAGAATCTAAGTAACCATTATAATAAGAAATTTCGGGCAGTTTATTAAGAAAAAAATCGTTGTACGGCTTTATACTTTCTTCTAAAACGTTGGTTTTTGCCGAAACAAAATCTCCTTCTATTTTCTTCTTGCTAAAATTAAACGCCAAAAAGAGAGAGAGAATAAATAGTACCGAAATTAGGCCAATGAAAGTAACAATCAATGAAAAATTCTTGCGATAACCACTTTCTTTTACAGATTCCTTAGGCATAATTTATCGCTTTCTAAGGTTATCTTTTAAAAAAAGTTCCAGTGCTGCGTAAGATTTTTTTCTAGCTTCTTCCCTGTTTAATACCGATTTGTTATCCTCTTTTTCGAGGTAAGTTACTGGCGAGTTCAGTTTTTTAAGTTCCTTTACAAACTGTACGGCATCATTACCATTAATTCTTGGGTCTTTAGAGTTTTGAGTAATGAATATTGGAATTTTAACTTTATCTGCATGAAAAACTGGCGAAGCTTGCCTCATGTACTCCGCATCTTTATCTGGGTTACCCACCATCTCATAAAACATTTGCAGGTTAGCCGTTAAAAATGGCGGTATGGTTTTAAGGTAACTGAAAAGATTAAGCACCCCTGCACTAGAGCCCGCACATTTGTACATTTTAGGATTGGCAACCGCACTATTGATAGCAACCAAGCCACCAAAACCATAGCCGTAAATGGCTACACGCTGCGGATCTGCAATTTTCTGATCAATTAACCATTGTACACCAGCATCAACATCTTGTTGTATTTTTTGCCCCCATTCTTTAAAACCAGCGGCATAAAATTCTTTACCATAACCAGTAGAACCTCTGTAATTTACCTGCAAAACCGCATATCCTCTGTTGGCCAAAAACTGTACATCAGAGTTAAAGCCCCAACTGTTTCGCTGCCCTGGCCCATTGTGTGGTATAACTACAACAGGCAGTTGCTCTGGCTCTAGCCCTAAAGGCAACGTTAAATAACCGTTTATTTTAAAGCCATCGGCGGTAAGATAGCTGATTGGTTTCATTTCGCACATTTCTTCTTCCTTAATAGAAGGATTAATGTCGCTTAACTTTTTAAGGAAATTATTTTCGGCGTAATACAGATAATATGCTCCTGGGCTACGATCTGTAAAGGTTCTCACGATAAAATGTTGCTCCTTTTTATCGCTATGAATAATCCTAGACTCCGCATCGGGGATTAGCTTTTCCAGATTTTGGAATAGCTGCTTTGCTTCTTCGTTAAGATAGTGTTTCTCTTTCTTCCAAGTTTCGTACACCACAAAATCCATCTTAGCTCGGCGCTTAGAGTATTGTGCTTCAACTACGTTCAAAGTATCATTGGCAAACAACACGTTTTTCTCTTTGCCATTGGTACAATCAATCTCTATCAGCGCATTTTTATCACGGTTTACGTTAGAAATAGCATAAACAATATTTGGTTTACTTTCAGAAAAAGCTACCGGCCATAATGTCGTTTTAAAGTTGTTAGTAATGATTTTTTGAAACGCCTTAGTTTCGTTTTCTCTATACCAAAACGATTCATTTACACCGTCGCTAGAAATGGCCATCCGTAACTTTCCCTTGCTATCGGTAAGCCAATTGGTAAAGTTACCCGGGTTTTTCGCCGCAATAACCATTTGCCCGTTTCTCACGTTTAAACGATAAACATCAAAAACGGTAGAATCTCTTTTGTTACTGGTTACCAGCAAAAATTTATCGTCAATTAACTGATCTTCCAAGAGGCGCACTTTACTCTTTTCATCAGCATTTAAAAGCCGTTCTTCGGTGCCATTTTTATTTACAATGTACAAGTCGGTCTGGAACCTAGTCCCGTCTTTTTCCTTGTAATAAATCAGCTCATCATTACTAACCCAGCAATAAAAATTAATATTGCGCTCTTCCAATTTAGAAACTTCGGTTGTTGCTCCTTTTTCTAAATCTTGTACTACTAAATGTTGTTTTTTATCTTTAAGTGTAAGGTAAGACAGGTATTTGCCATTAGGCGATAGCCGATACAAAGCCCTATCCTGCGTTTTAAAGAAATCATTAACAGGAATTTCCCTTACTTTTTTCTCCCGACTGCAGGCGAAAAGCGCCACCACCACCAATAACCATCCATATTTTTTCACAGCAACCATCATATCACAAAATTACACAACAAAGTACGGTTAAGCCATAAGCATTAACATTGTTACTTATCTTAAAATTTTAGTTAATATCAAATAAAACAAAAAATGGCACTCGATAAAAATACAACGCGTAACATTTAAAATACAAGTTGCGGTAATACGTTATTTTTAATTGAATACGTAATTATAAGTTAAAAAATTTAATTTTAGCAAAGCTGATGCTGGGTTAAAGCTAACAACCACTAATCCTTAAAATAGATGAAACATTTTGTGCTCCTTTTACTGGCTTGCTGCTTATCATCCACTATGTGGGCACAAGATAATGTGGAAGAAGCGTTAGCCTACCAATATTACCAACAGGCCGATTACGAAAAGGCCGCTTCTTTATTAGAAAAACTATTTAACCGAACCAGAAACGATAGCTACTTTGACCTTTATTACACTTCCTTATTAAAAATAAAAAAGTACAATGAAGCAGAAAGTTTGGTAAAACGCTTAATTAAGCAAGCTCCCGATAAGCTAAATTATCAAATTGCTTTGGGCAGGGTTTACCAAGAAAACGGCAAAACGGCCGATGCCAATAAAATTTACTATACCGCTATACAAAATGTAGCAAAAAACGAATTTCAGGTTAGAGATTTAGCCAATTCGTTTTACCGTTTCGAAGCTTATGATATGGCCGTAAATACATTTTTACAAGGCCGAAAAATATTAAACGACGACCAGTTGTTTGCTTTCGAATTGTTAAGTATCTATCGTTTTAAGAAAGACAAAGCGGCCTTAATTAACGAATACTTAAATGCCCTGCCTGCCAACCCACAACTTTTACCACAAGCACAAAGTGTGTTGGCCAACCTTTTCGAGAGCAATAGCGATTACCAGGTTTTACAATCGGCTTTGCTCAAAAAAATACAAAAAGACCCACAAAACGAAATTTATACCGAGCTGCTGATTTGGCAATTTATACAACAAGAAGCCTACGAAATGGCACTTAGGCAGCTTATAGCTCAAGATAAACGTACTAAAAACTCTGCCAATTTATTGTTTAACACGGCCAATACTTTTGTAGCTAACAAAGCATTTGCAACAGCAATTAAAGCTTATGAATATCTGTTAACAAAAGGCCCAGAAAATGAATTGTATCTTCCCTCAAAAATTCAGTTAATTAATGCCAAATATGAACTGGCCTTGCTGGGTAAAACAGAACCAGCAGCAATTAAGGCGCTGGCCGATGAGTTTTCGCAGATCATTACGCAATATGGCATTAACAGCCAAACCATTTTTGCGCTCAAAAAACTATCATATCTACAAGCTTACTACCTTAATGATTTGCCAGCGGCCGAAAAAACTTTAGAACAGGCATTAAAAGTACCAGGCCTGCCAGGTTTAGAGATTGGACAACTAAAGATAGATTTAGGCGACATTTACGTATTGAACAAACAGCCTTGGGAAGCAGTATTGGTTTATGAACAGGTAGCGAAACAATACGATAATTTACCTGTTGCCAGCGATGCCCGTTTCCGTTCGGCAAGGTTATCTTTTTATCAAGGTAACTTTAAGTTTGCCAAATCGCAGGCTGATGTATTGAAAGCTTCTACTTCTCAACTCATGGCTAACGATGCCATAAACCTGAGCTTATTGATTTCTGACAACCTACAGAACAAAAACGACAGCTTAGCTTTGATGATGTATGCAGATGCAGAAATGCTACAGTTTATCAACAATAATTCTGCTGCATTAAAAAAACTCGACAGCATAGACATAGCCTATAAAAACAATAGCTTAGCTGATGATATTTTAATGGCTAAAGCAAGAATTTTTATCAAGGAAAAGGATTTTAGCAAAGCAGAAAATAACTTAAAGCAACTAATTGATAACCATACCAACAGTATTTGGATAGACGATGCCATTTTTACCCTTGCTGAGCTTTATGAAAACAACCTCAACAATTTAGAAGAAGCTAAGAAATTATACCAACGCTTAATTACTGATTTTCCGGGAAGCATGCTGAATACAGAAGCTAGAAAAAGATACCGAAATATACGTGGCGATAATTTAGGCACATAACGTATCTTTGCAACATGTTATTATACAATGTTACGCTAATTATAGAGGAAAGCGCTGTTGAAGAATGGCTAAAATGGATGCAGGAAACACATATTCCTGCCGTACTGGCTACCGAAAAATTTGTTTCTAACCGTTTGCTTAGGGTTTTAGATTCGCCAAATGAAGGTGTTACCTATTGTGCGCAATACGTGGCAGAGAGTTTTGCAGATTACGAAGACTATCAGCTAAACTTTGCACCAGCTTTACAAGCCGAATTGCAACAGAAATTCGAAAATAGATTTGTAGCTTTTAGAACATTAATGGAATTTGTAAACTGATGAATATTATTGAAACTCCGATTAAAGATCTATTTGTACTTGAGCCAAAAGTTTGGAAAGACAATAGAGGATATTTTTACGAAAGCTATAGCCAAAAAGTTTTTGAAGATGCGGGCGTAAAAGTAAATTTTGTACAAGACAATCAATCGTTCTCCCAAAAAGGGGCTTTAAGAGGCTTACATGCACAAGCTAGTCCTTTTGCACAAGGAAAACTGGTTAGGGTAATACAAGGTAGCGTGGTAGATGTAGCTGTAGATATTAGAAAAAACTCTGCTACTTACGGACAACATTTTGCAATAGAATTAAGTGGTGAAAACCACAAACAACTTTGGGTACCACCGGGCTTTTTACACGGATTTTTAACTTTAGAAGACGATACCATCTTTACCTATAAAGTAACCAATTATTACGATAAAGCTTCGGAAATTGGTGTGATGTGGAACGATCCAACTTTGAATATTGATTGGGCCGCATACCTAGATCCTAGCGAGTTTTTATTCTCTGATAAAGATTTAGCGCTAAGCAACTTCGATTCTTTTACATCGCCGTTTTAGTCAGTTTTCGTCTTTGCGAGGCACGAAGCCAGTGGAGAAATCTTTATCGGTTTGCAGGTTTAAGTTGAGCTTAATTACTTGTACAACAAAACCCCTCGCACTAATCTAAATAAATAGCTTCAAATTCTCGTTTCGTACTTCGCCAGAGGCTTAACTTAAACTTGTTGCTACCAGCTGCAGTTATTTGTTAGTTGAATAATATTCTCGATTTGTCAATAACATTTCCATTTCTTGTTTCCAAAATCCATTTTCTTCTATGAGAGCTTTGCTATCTATCTCAATGATTTTCTGTTTTAGGTTCTCATATTGTTCGTCGGTAAAATCACAGTCAATGACGGCATTTTCGCCATTCTCTGCAAGTAGCTTAGATATGAATATTCGATAGACAAGTAAAGTCTGAGCAAGAGTTGAAATTGAACTATTCATATAATAAGATTTAAAATAGTCCTCATGGTCTAGCCAAACAACTTTGTCATTGTCCAATATGTCCAAGGCAATAGGATTTCCGCTTCCGTCAGAACCTATCGAAATAAATCTATTATAGTCATCCTCGAGAAAGTCGTAAAGTTTTGTAAGTAAAATAACTCCATCTTCTGGGTCGTTCGTATCTTTTGCAAATGATAGAAAAGGTGCTGAACTATTCGGAAGACCTGAAACGTTAAAAAAATCGATAGTTGACTTTTGGAAATTTAATCCTTCTAGCTTTTCTAATGGGAATGGGCTGAGAATGTCATTACCTACGGCTATCCACTTACTTTTAAATTCTGTTGCTGTCATTGTCTAACTATTGCTGGTAACTATTAGACTTACGAAGTTTTAGAAACTTCGTAAGTCTTCTCGACCATACATACTCCTCCCCCTTGGGGAGGTTGGGAGGGGCTTTACTGTTTAATCAAATCGTACAACTCATCCAATTTTGGAGAAAGCACAATTTCTATTCTGCGGTTTTTACTTCTACCCTCTGCGGTTGTATTTTCTGCCAAAGGCTGAAACTGACCTTTTCCAGTAGCGGTCATCCTTACACTTTCTACTTTTTGTTCGTCGGTTAAGAAACGGACTACCGAAGTTGCACGCAGTACACTCAAATCCCAGTTATCTTTAATTTGTCCTAGATTGTTTATACGTTGCGAGTCTGTATGGCCTTCTACCGCAATATTAATTTCTGGCTGCTGCTTTAAAACCTCTGCCAATTGGGTTAGTGCCTTCTTACCGTTCTCATCAATTATAATGCTGCCCGAAGGAAACAAAAGCTTATCCGTTAGCGATACGTAAACCTTGCCGTTTTTAACTTCTACCGTTAAACCACTTTTGGTAAAGCCCAATAAAGCTTGTTGTAGCTTGGCTCTTAGCTGGTCGGTTGCTTGGTCTCTCTTGCGCAACACTTCTTCTACCTCTTTTAATCGTTGCTCACGCTTAGCCAAGTCGCCAGTTAATTTATTAATCTCCGATGAGCTGTTGGTTCTAAGTTTACTATAATTTGCATCCAACTCTAGGTAACGATCGTTAAGCGCTGCTAGTTTACCATTTAGGGTTGCCGTATCTGCCTGTAAACGCTTTATACGTTGTTCTAAACTTTCATTATTTAGCTGCGCATCGTTCCAGCCGGTATTTAGCGAGTCTTGTTTTGCCAATAACGACTTGTACTTTTTTGTAGAAAGCACCACACAAGAACTTAGCGTTGCGGTTACCAAAAATAGAGCGAATAGAAGATTTAGTTTTTTCATTACTGTTTATTTATTGAGATACTGCTTTGCGCAAAAATAAAACGAAAGGCTGAATAGTTTTGAAAGCAGTTATTAACTTATCAACGATATTATTTTTATAAAAATCATCTTCCTTTAATGGATAAATAGAAATAAAACTCTTAAGTCTAAGGTATTCAATCATAGGATGATCTATTTCATAGCCTTTTGGAGCTTTTTTTAGAGAGTCCTCTTTACTTAAAGAAAATATTTTTTGGTAGTCTTTGTCATTGATGATTTCTAAAAACTCATCGCCATTGTAGTCAATTTCTTCTCTTATACTTTTAACTATTTTGCTTTCGGGCATCCAAAAACCTACACCAAAAAAGCAGTTTCTAGGTTCTAAATGTAAATAATAAGCTGGTGTACTTGGCCCATAACCTTTTACGTCGAAAGCAATTCCGTAGTTTTTCTTATAAGGATCTTTGTTTAAGCTAAACCTCACATCTCTATAAATTCTGAGCAAACACTTTTTAGGTTCGGTATCTGCAGAAAACTCCGGATCTATAGCTGCTAATTCTTTGATTAATGGAGAAATAAAAGCAAATAAATCCAGCTTGGCTTCTTCATAACGGAATTTGTTTAGGGCAAACCATTCGCGGTTATTATTTTCCGCTAATTCTCGAAGAAAATCGAAAGTTGTTTTTTTCAGCATAAATAATCACATTAGCAATCGCTACCAATGTAGTGAATTAATATGTTTTTCTGTAAAATTTAATGGATTTTAACAGTAGAGATTAGGCTACATCTGGTTTTTTACGATAGCTCGTATACCAAATTGTACCCACTACTCCAGCTAATAAGAACGGTGCTGCCAACAAGTACAAAACACCCGAGTTTAGTCCCTTGGTTTGGGTATTGCCATTTTTAACGCCCATTTCGGCATTGGCAGTGCACATGGCACATTGCGCATTAGCTTTTGGAGCTAAAGCAATTGTTGCCATAAAGAAAAGTAAAACAGCTAGTACTTTTTTCATAGTGCAAAGGTACTGATAAAGTTTAAGAGCTTGTTAAGCTTAAGAAACAAAAATCTTTCATTTTATTTACTAATGTAAATAATATGGCGAAATCATTACATAAACAATAACCCCTGTTACTGCCACATACAACCAAATTGGAAAAGTAATTTTGGCAATTTTGCGATGCTTATCAAAACGCTCAGCTAAGGCTCGCACATACGTAACTAAAACAAAAGGAATGATGATTACCGATAGACAGATATGCGTGATTAAAATGAAGTAATAAACATATTTGATGGCTCCTTCGCCACCAAACTTGGTAGAATCAGACGTCATGTGATAGGCTACGTACATTCCCAAAAACAAAACAGATAGTAGAATAGCAAACTTCATTAAATTTTCGTGCAGCTTACGTTTGCCATTTTTGATAGCCCAAACCGCTACAACCAGTACAACTGCAGTGAGGCCATTTATAGTGGCATAAATTGGCGGCAAGAAGCTCAAGGGCTTTACGTCATAACCCAGTTTCCTTAAGTTAACCCCAAACAACAAAGCCACTACCAACGGAATAGCAACCGAAAGAATTACAATCCACTTGTTATATTTTTGTTCAACTGTTTTTTCTACGTGGTTCATTTTAAATCTCTAACTTGATATCCCAAAAACTTATTTTGACTTTTGACTTTTGACTTTTGACTTTTGACTTTTGACTTCCAACTTCCATCTCACACCTTTTACCTTTGAATTCTACCTGCCGTCTTTCATATTTCTCAACTCTTCGGCAATTAGCACTTTAATTTCATCGTCTAATTTAGAAAGCGCTTCGTGATTATTAGCATCGTAAAAACCTCTAATCCTATGATGACTATCTAGCAATACGATTTTATGGCTATATATCACTTTCTCAACAGGTGTTTTAACTTCAATCACATCTAGCAACAAATCTTTCCTAACCATGGCATAAACAGCGGTAGTATCTCCGCTCAATAAATCCCATTTATTGGGTTTTGCTTGTAACAACCTTGCTGTTTCTGCCAGTTGCTCCTTGTTATCAGACGGGTCTACGCTAATGCTTGCAAAATGAACCAAGTTATTATTTTGATACGTTTTGTTGAACTTTTTAAATTCGGTAAAAATAGCTCTTGAACCATCCGTTTGAACATGACTATACAATAGGTTCAAGACCATGATCTTTCCTCTCCAACTATCTAAGGTAACGGTGTCCCCATTTTGATTAGTTAAAGAGAAATTACTTACGGAATGATAAATTGTATCTGGTATTTGCTTACCCCTTACCGAATGGAAGGTAGAAGCAACTTGTTTAGGACCAAAAATAGCCAAGGGTCTGTACCTATTTTTTCCCTGATCCTGAAGTAAATAATATAAAAATCCTGGCATCACTAATATGGCTGCCAGGATTAATATGGTTGAAATCTTCTTTTTGCTAGAACTTGCGTTCATTATATTTATTAATGATGAGAAGTACCGCTATTTTTATAAACTGGGTGTTCCTGTAAATGATTCAATAGGTAACCTCCCTCAATTAGCATCAATACAATAAAATAAATGATAAAGATGAATACAATTGAGCAGCAAATAATAAAGCTTTTCTTTTCGAACTTTAAATGCATAAAGAAAGCAACAATGTAGTATGCCTTAATTAAGGTAAGTACAACATAAAAAGCGTACAAAGCTGGGCCCTTTGCAACAATATGCCAGTGGTGTACAAACCCTAGAGCTACTAAAAACTCTACCGCTGTAATTGCTAAAAGGATACCAAATACTTGCCAAATTTGCTTTACTCCCATTCCTTCGCCATGTGCATGAGCGTCGTGAGTATCTAATGTATGATCGTGATGTGCCATTATCTTAAATAAATTTTATTAGGTAATTAGATTAAATAGAAGAAGGTAAATACGAATACCCACACCAAATCTACGAAGTGCCAGTACAAACCAACTTTTTCAATCATTAAATAACTTCCTCTTTTCTCGAAAGTATTATTCAACACCATAAATAAAATGATGATGTTTAAAATGATACCTACCGTTACGTGGAAACCGTGGAAACCTGTAATGGTAAAGAATAGGTTAGAGAACTGTAAGGCTGCTGTATAAGAAATATCATTAGTAAAATACGGTTGTAATGCTGCTGATATCGCTGCAGGATCAGTTAAACCTGTTGCAGGATTTTGACCAAACCAGAAGCCTACGTGGTGTAAGTGGCTCCACTCCAATGCCTGACAGCCAACAAAAGCCATACCGCCTAAGATGGTCCAAATCATCCATTTTACTACTTCCTTTTTAGAATTACGATGACCTGCCTCTACAGCCAATACCATGGTAACAGAAGACATGATCAAAATAAAGGTCATGATACCTACAAAAACCAAAGGTTGGCCATGATCTGCAATACCTGGGATAGATTGGAATATTTTATCAGCATCAATCCAAGTAGGTTGCGCAAATTTTTGAGCACCGTAGTAAATCAAGAATGATGAAAATGTAAATGCGTCTGACACTAGGAAAAACCACATCATTATTTTACCATATTCTATCGACCATGGTTCACGACCACCGGCCCAAGGTGTGGTTTTAACTTCGTCTAATTTTGATAATGAATCCATTTAATAATTAGTATAATAGTTTGTTAAAAAATTAACTGTTCAAAAGTAAAAAAACATATAGATAAATCCATAAGATATCTATAAAATGCCAAAATATTGAGGTAATATCTTGGCGATATTCTGCAACTTCTTGCGATACATTTTTGTAGTTGCCCATTAAGCTACTGGTTACAAAGGCCAAACCACCGATAATGTGTAACAAGTGGAAACCCGATACAATATAGATCATGGAAATAGCAGCATTGTTATTTACCAATACTGCCCCAGTTTGGTAAAGGCTTGTCCAGCCCTGAAACTGCATTACACCAAATGCAATTCCTAAAACAAAAGTTATCCATAAAAATAAGCGCTGTTTACCCCTGTCTCCTTTTTTTAAAGCTCTGGCCGCTAAAAAAAGACAAACACTGCTTACCAGCAATACGCCTGTACTATAGCTAAAAACTTCTGGCAATATCAAACCATGACCTTTGCCTTTAGAAGCCATAAAAACTAGATAATAACTAGTCCACCCCCCAAACATAATGGTTGATGAAACTACGAATAGCCAAACTAAAAATTTCTTAGACTTTAAGCCAATAGAAAACTCTTCCTTTTGTTGTAATGTACTCACCATTTCTATATTACTAAATCAAATAACAAAATTAACTGTACCAATGGAATATAAAAGAATGAACAAAACATCACTTTCTTAGCACTTGCTGTATCCATTTTTACCATCAACTGATAAGCATACCAGCTAAACAATAAGCCAAACAGTAATGAGGTTACCGCAACATAATAACCGCCAAATCCTAAAATTGTAGGTAATAAACTTACCGGAATTAAAACTAATGTACCCACAAAAGTGAAAACCGCACTGGTTTTATCTTTCTTCTTAGTAGGCAATAACCTAAATCCAGCTTTGCTGTAATCCTCATCCAATACCCAAGCAATTGACCAAAAGTGAGGAAATTGCCAAACGAATTGAATAGAGAATAAAACGATAGCAATTAGATAATCCATTGGAACGTAACCCACTGGAGAATGTCCAATTGCTGCAATATAACCGATAAGTGGAGGAAAAGCCCCCGGTAAAGCCCCCACAAAAACCGCTATTGGCGATTTTCTTTTTAACGGCGTATAAGCAAAAGCATATAACAAAATAGAAAACACGGAGATCAAGCCAGTCTCTAAATTAAGTTTACCCAATAACCAAGTACCTGCAATGCCCATTACCAAGCCAGAAACCAAACCTTGTCCAGTAGTCATTCTACCGGCTGGCATAGGTCTGTCTTTGGTTCTAGTCATCAACTTGTCTAAGTCAACTTCTATAATTTCGTTAAAACAATTTGCAGCTCCGGTAACCAAAAATCCTCCAACAATTAGCATTAACCAATTCATCCAATTAATTTCATCAATAATAGCTCGATCTATTTGAATTTTCGATCCAATCAAAAAGGCAATAGACGCTGAAAAAACCACTGAAAAGGTTAAGCGGAATTTAATTAGCTTCGAGAAATCAGAAAAAAACTGTTTCAATTTTTAATTTTTATGTTGTTTTATAGGTTTTGGTTCTATAAACTAACAGGTATAAATAATATTGCAGGCTAAACATCATTGTAGAAAACAAAATATGTATTGCTTGTGCATAGGGTGGCAAGCCTAAATAAGATAACAAAAAGCCTGAAGCTATTTGTACCAAAAGTACCACCATTAAATAATTTGCAGTAATTAATGGCCAAGCCTTTCCGCTAAACCTATCAATTACCATTTTGTAAACAATAAAATTGCTGATGCTTACCAAAATTGCTAAATCTCTATGATAAGAAAACACGCTTCCTATTTTAGAAACCCAAGTATTGCGCCCATTGTATTGTAACGATTTGGCAATACTATCTACCGCTTCCCGCACCTCCGTTCCTAAAATAATTTGCAGAATAGAGATGATGATGGTAAACAACAGAAAACCTTTTAGCCACATAATTCGGTACATAATTACCGAAGGCTCTTTATGTAATTGCTTTGCGTAATTATAGGTGTATATTGATATTCCTAAAATTACTAATGCTAAAAGCATGTGTACGGTAACTACCCATTGCGTTAAATTGGTAGATACTACAATAGAACCTAACCAAGCTTGGTAACCAACTACAATAATATTTAACCAGCTCAGTACAATAATTCTCTTCGCCGTTTTCCTGTAGGCGAACGACCAAATTGCAGTTAGCAGTAGCAATATACCTAGTATGGCTCCCGCAAGCCTATTTACATACTCTACCCATGTTTTTGTGGCATTAAACTCTTCATGCACCAATATAGACTTGTCTTTTCTCAGACTATCAGCCAACTGGTGCTTACCCATACTTTCCAAGTATTTGGCAAACTTCTCGTTCTTCTTTTTCCTGCCTTCTATGTACTTTGTTTCATAATCTGCAGGAAGTTGACTAGCGGAAGTAGGTGGAATGTACTGATCGAAACATTTAGGCCAGTCTGGGCAACCCATTCCAGAACCCGTGCTGCGAACAATGCCTCCGGCCAAAATTACCACTAAGGTGGCAATAATGGTTATTAAATTTATCCTAATAAATCTATTTTCAGATTTAGCAATCATTGATGTATGATAGATTTATAAAAATAAGGTACCTGTAAGTGTTTAAACAATTGCAGATACCTTATTACATATTTTCGACAAAGTCTGCGACAGTACTATTCTTGTACTGGCTTATTCGCTGCTTCCCACTCTTTTTGTATGCGTTCAGCTTCTTCGTTACCCTCAAAGTCGTGAGGTAAGTTAGAGCTTATCGTTTCAGAGAAAGGAGTTGTCTGAAGGATGAAATCTTGATCAGCCCCTGGCTTGCTATAATCATAAGGCCAACGGTATACAGTTGGAATTTCTCCTGGCCAGTTTCCGTGCAAACGTTCTACTGGAGTAGTCCACTCTAAAGTATTAGCTTCCCAAGGGTTTTGAGTTGCTTTTTTACCTCTAAAGATAGAATAGAAGAAGTTGAACAAGAATGCCACCTGTGCAAGAGCTGCAACAATAGCAGACCAAGTTACAAAGGTATTTACAGTTAACCATTTGTTCATGAACTCAAACTCAGTGAATGCATAGTAACGACGAGGCACACCATCTAAACCTAAGAAGTGTAATGGGAAGAATACTAAGTAAGCACAAATGAAAGTTACCCAAAAATGTAAGTAAGCCAACTTAGGGTTCATCATTCTACCGAACATTTTTGGAAACCAGTGGTAAACACCAGCAAGCATACCAAAGATAGCTGCAGAACCCATTACCAAGTGGAAGTGAGCCACTACAAAGTAAGTATCGTGCAAATTAATATCTAAAGAAGCATTACCTAAGAAAATACCAGTTAAACCACCAGAGATAAAGAATGATACTAAACCAACGGCAAATAACATTGCTGGTGTAAACCTGATATTACCTCTCCATAGCGTAGCTAAGTAATTAAATGTTTTTACTGCCGATGGCACCGCAATAATTAAGGTTGTGATCATAAACACACCACCTAATAGCGGGTTCATACCTGTAACAAACATGTGGTGACCCCATACGATAAACGATAGTACCGTAATACCGATTAGCGAGTAAACCATTGCATGGTAACCAAAAATTGGTTTTCTTGAGTTTACAGAGATAATTTCTGAAGAGATACCTAAAGCAGGCATAATTACGATGTATACCTCTGGGTGACCTAAGAACCAGAATAAGTGTTGCCACAAAATTGGCGAACCTCCTTCGTTGGGTAAAATCTCAGTACCGAATACTAAATCTGATAAATAGAAACTGGTGCCAAAGCTACGATCGAAGATTAAAAGTACCACACCCGAAACCAATACAGGGAAAGATAAGATACCTAAAACAGCTGTTAAAAATATAGCCCAAATGGTTAATGGCATTTTCCAAAGGTCCATTCCTTTGGTACGCATGTTCAAAATAGTAGCTACATAATTTAAACTACCCATTAATGAAGATGCCACGAAAATTACCATACTTACTAACCACAAAGTCATACCTAAGCCAGAGCCAGGCATTGCCTTTGGAACAGCAGAAAGCGGAGGATAAACCGTCCAACCACCACTGGCAGGACCAGTTTGGATAAAGAATGAACTCATCATGATGATACAAGCTACCAAGAAAAACCAGTAAGATAGCATGTTCATGAAAGGAGAAGCCATATCTCTAGCACCAAGTTGCAAAGGAATTAAAAGGTTACTAAAGGTACCACTTAAACCTGCTGTTAACACAAAGAATACCATAATAGTACCGTGTATGGTAACTAAGGCCAAGAAAAAGTCTGGCTTTATCCTTCCTCCTTCAGCCCATTTGCCTAAAAAGGTTTCTAACAAAGGAAAAGATTTATCTGGCCATGCAAGCTGAATTCTAAATAAAATAGATAAAAGCATTGCAATAACTGCCATAATGATACCAGTTATTAAAAACTGCTTGGCAATCATTTTATGGTCTTGACTAAATACGTATTTAGTTAAGAACGTTTCATGGTGATGGCCATGTCCATGATCGTCGTGGTGTGTATCGTGTAATGATATTGTTGACATAATAAGGTTTTTCCAGTATTATTTTTTTAAAGCTATTTGGTTTTTCACATCTAATTTTACCGCTGCCGCAGTTGCTGTTGTATCAGCTGCAGGAGTTTCTTCTGTAGCTGCAGGAACCGCTTCTACTGGAATTGGTAAATTAAATGCCTTTCTTAAGTCGTTAGTTAAATAAGGGGTTTGCGCTGCTAACCACTCTTTGTACTCTGCTTCGCTAACTACTCTTACATTTTTTTGCATGTTAAAGTGGTTGGCTCCACAAATTTTAGCACACAGTAAAATATAATTAAATTTAGGGTCATTAGTTTTAGTTCTCATCTCCTCTGTTGTAATTGTAGGAGTAAACTCAAAATAAGAAACCATACCCGGTACTGTATTTAATTGTACCCTAAAGTGTGGCATATAAAAGCTATGGATCACATCTTTACTTGCCAAGGTAAAACGTACAGGCTTACCAACTGGCAGTACAATTTCATCAGCCAATAAATCATCTAAACTGTTTTTATCGTTGAAATCGATACCTAAACCGTTAATTGCTGTAGTTAACTTATAGTTTCTTTTACCTACAATAGCATCTGGTCCCGGATAACGGATATCCCATAAGAATTGAGACGAAGTTACCTCAATGTTGATAGGTCTGTTATTAGCGTCTTCAGCTTTGTAGAAAATAGATCTCCAGGTTAAGAAACCTTTTAATACTAATAATGTCAACACCAAAGCAGGAACAATGGTCCAGATTTTTTCAATCGTATTGTTGTGAGGATAGTAGTAAGCTTTTCTCTTGTTAGAACTTCTGTAGATGTAAGCAAATACAAAAAGTACAATATGAGTAAGAATAAATACAATGGTAGTAATAATCAACGTTAAGTTAAACATCTCGTCAATCCTAACACCATGCTCTGATGCCGCTTCTGGCAAAATCATGCTACCGTGTACCGTGTATTCCCAATAAACACCGTATAAACCTACTATTAAAAATAGGGCAAATAATACCGCATTAATGGTGTTCCAGTTAATGCCTTCAGGCTTACCTTGCGTTTCGCGAGTTAGTTCATATACCTTTAATGCCTTGCCTATAATTGCAATAAATAAACATAAAAGCAAGAACAATAACACATAAAAAGCGGCGGTTTTATGTATTGGCCCCATATCTACAGGTTTAGCCGTAGCGGCTGCTGCTGCTTCTTGAGCAAAGGCATTTGCACTATAGAACACGGTAAATAATACCGCTAGTATTGCCATTGTTTTGTTAACTATTAATCTTCTTAAACTCATTTTCTTTAAAAGTAGTACGATGTACTGTTTTATATTAATGTTTATTGTAATCGTAACCGATTATAACTGATGGTGTAAACTCTCTTGTAAAAACGGATGGTTTTTTGCCACCAATGGCTTTTTGCTTAATGCACTCAATGTAGTGTAGGTAAATAAACCTACGAAACCTGCTGCAATTCCGATTTCTAAAATTCCAAAACCGCTACCATCTTTAGGCCCAAACTCAAACACACCTGGCATAATCATTTGGTAATAATCTACCCAGTGACCACATACCACGATGATAGATACGGTTAACAAGATGTTGATACTTCTCTTGTTATCACGATCCATTAATAGTAATAGTGGCGACAAGAAGTTCAATACTAAGTTAAGGTAGAACCAAAACTCGTAACTGTTAAAACGCTTGTAGAAGTATACCGTTTCCTCAGACATATTTGCATAGTAGATCAATAAGAACTGAGCAAACCATACGTAAGTCCAGAAAATAGAGAAACCAAAAATAAACTGTCCTAAGTTGTGTAAATGGCTATTGTTAACCCAACTCATGTAACCCGCTTTTTTCAATAGAATGATTACAATAGCGATGATAGCTAAATACTTACCCACATTGAAGCGAAGTTATACCAACCAAACATAGTTGAGAACCAGTGCGCTTCTAATGACATGATGGTATCAAAAGCGAAAACTGGTGTAGTAAATCCGTAGATCACTAAGAACACACATGAATACTTGAAACTCTTGCGGTAAGATTCTAAACCTCCAGCTAAATCCTCATTGTAAGACCATTTGGTAACAAAGTATGAAAAGATTGAATATGAACCTAAGAACAAGAATTGTCTTGTTAAGAAGAACGGAATATTCAAAAATGCTGACTTACCGTCAATAAGTTTATCGTAGCTCTCACTGCTTTTATCTACTAAAGCTGGATCAGCCCAGTGGTGATAAAGATTGTGTGTAAACAAACCTGCCGAAATAATTGCGATTAGAATTATAGCAGCTAAAGGTAAGTTTTTTGCCATTGCTTGAGGTACACGTAATATCGACGCTGACCATCCTGCTTGAGCAACAAATTGTACTGCCAAGAAGAAGGTAGCAGACATACATACGCAAGCGAAATAATAACCCATCAGTAATAGATTGGCATAAGTACGCTCGTGCATTGCATGCGCATGTTCGTGATTAAAAAACAAGCCGTAAGCAATTGTCAAAATACCAATTACGATACCAACAATACTCAGGGTTTTTGCTTTTCCAGTAAACTCAAATTGTTCACTTAAATTATAATGATGAGTTCCCATTTATATCTGCTTTTCTTATTGTATTTTTTGTAATTGTTGAACATACATCACTACTTTCCATCTTTCTTCTGGGCTAAGTTGTGAAGCATGAGATCCCATTGCATTTAAACCATACATAATGGTATGATAAATTTTTCCAGCAGGCATATCTTTCATTAAACCACCACGAGATGAATTTGCATCAGCGCCATGATAAGCAGGCACACCTGAAATACCTTTGTCTAATTTTACGATATGACCTTGACCATCACCTTGATCACCATGACATGGCGCACAGAAAACTGTATAAAAGTGCTTTCCTTCAGTCAAATTTTTCTCTGTTAATGCCAATGGATTTACTAACGCAACAGATGCTTCGTATCCTTCTTTTGTGTTAGGATATTCATATCTGATATAATCAACAGGCTTTGTATTTGGAGGTGGCGTTTGTGACGTCGCTCCGTTAGCAAAGTTCTTATTTGGCTGATCTTGATTGTAAGCAATCGGATCATACATGTTTCTTGCGTACTCTAAACCTGTACTTTTGTTATCGTTACAAGCCGAAAGCATCGCTACAGAAGCCAGTAAGCTAAATGCCCCTAAAACAATTCTATTCTTATTCATAGCTAAGATACTTCCTTTCATTATGTTTAACTTCTAAAGCACCTGCTCCTTTTAAAAGTTCGTCAATTTTATCGTGTTCAGTATTTTGCTTTGCATCAATCGCAATGATGAAACGATCATCAGTTGCACGTAAGTCCATCACTCTCGGCGCTCTTCCTGGAAACAAGTGGGTAGAGGCATAATAAGAACCTACTAAACCAAATGCACAGAATAGAATAGTTAACTCGAAAGTAATTGGAATAAAATCTGGCAAAGCAAAGTGCGTTTTACCACCAATGTTAACTGGCCAATCTACCGCTGTAGCTAAATAAACACCAGTAAGCATGGTTATTGTACCTGTAATTCCGAAAAAGAAAGCAGCTATATCTAGCCTAGATCTTTTAACGCCTAATTTTGCCTCGATACCGTGAATAGGCATTGGAGTATAAACATCATAAATAGCGATGTTATTTTCCTGCAATTTCTCGATGCCGTGCAGCATCTCATCAGGATCACCAAAACTGCCTAAAATATATTTGATATTACTCATTGTTATATTTTTGCGTAATCTTCTTGTTTAACACTATCAAATTTCTCTAAAGACTCTACGTACTCAGCTACGTGTTCTTTATCTAAATGACCTTCTTTGATCAATTTCATTTTAGACTGCTCACTTGCAGTTTTCAATATCATTTTAACCTCCGCAATGGCGATAGAAGGTAACACTCTTAAGAACAATAGGAATAAGGTAAAGAATACACCTATTGAGCCAACAAACACGCCCACATCTACCCACGATGGATAGAACATTGTCCAGCTTGATGGGATATAATCACGGTGTAATGAAGTTACAATGATTACGAAACGCTCGAACCACATACCTATGTTTACTACAATAGATAAAATCCAAGTAGCTGGGATGCTTAAACGAACTTTTTTGAACCACAACAACTGTGGAGAGATTACGTTACAAGTCATCATCATCCAATAAGCCCACCAGTATGGTCCTGTTGCACGGTTAATGAACGCATATTGCTCATATTGTGACCCAGAGTACCAAGCGATGAAGAACTCCGTTAAATAAGCCACACCTACAATCGAGCCTGTCAAGATGATAATCTTATTCATTGATTCGATGTGGAACATCGTGATATAGTTTTCTAAACCTAATACTTTACGTACAACCAACATTAGGGTTAATACCATCGCGAAACCTGAGAAGATCGCACCCGCAACGAAGTAAGGAGGGAAAATGGTAGTGTGCCATCCCGGAATTACCGAAGTTGCAAAGTCCATTGATACAATAGTGTGTACCGAAAGTACCAGTGGTGTAGAAATACCTGCTAAGATTAATGATACCGCCTCGAAACGTTGCCAAGTTTTAACACTTCCTGTCCATCCGAAAGAAAAGATAGTATAAATCTTTTTACGCATTCCAGTTGCTCTATCTCTAATTGTTGCGATATCTGGCAATAAACCTGTGTACCAGAATAATAATGATACAGAGAAATAAGTTGAGATCGCAAACATATCCCATACCAATGGAGAGTTAAAGTTTACCCAAAGTGAACCAAATTGATTTGGTAAAGGTAATACCCAATAAGCTAACCATGGACGGCCCATGTGTGATACAACGTAGGTAGCGGCACAAATAACGGCGAAAATTGTCATCGCCTCTGCCGAACGGTTGATGGAGTTACGCCAGTTTTGACGGAAGAGTAATAATACTGCTGAAATTAATGTTCCAGCGTGACCAATACCTACCCACCATACGAAACCGGTGATATCCCAAGCCCAACCTACTGTTTTATTTAATCCCCAAGCACCAATACCAAACCAGAAGGTGTAACCTACAGAAACGATCCATAGGGTAGCGCCGCATAGTGCTAGGATAAATCCGATCCACCATGCCCTGTTTGGCTTATTTTCTACCGGCGATAGGATC
The DNA here is from genome assembly GCF_026625705.1 of Pedobacter sp. SL55. Taxonomy (NCBI): domain Bacteria; kingdom Pseudomonadati; phylum Bacteroidota; class Sphingobacteriia; order Sphingobacteriales; family Sphingobacteriaceae; genus Pedobacter; species Pedobacter sp. SL55. The sequence goes on from NZ_CP113059.1 coordinate 680,916, forward strand.
TCTTCCGTAATTTGTGCATACGTAATGTCCTTGCCGGTAATTAATGGTTCTCTTAAAATTGATTCGCTATGTCCTGACATAATTTATATTGCTGTAAGTAAAGCCTAAGCGTGTACTTCTTTTGTTGTTGAATCTATATTTCTAATCTTAGTCATGTAACCAATTCCTGGCTCAACGTTGATCTCTTCTAATACGTAATAAGTACGCTCGCTACGTAGGGCTTTAGAAACTTCCGAGTTAGGATCGTTTTTATCACCGAAGATAATTGCGTTGGCAGAACAAGCTTGTTGACAAGCCATTTTGATATCGCCATCTTTCAATGCACGTTTTTCTAATTTGGCAGTTAACTTACCAGCTTGGATACGTTGGATACACATCGAACATTTTTCCATTACACCACGTGAACGTGTGGTAACATCAGGGTTCAATACTAATTGTGTAAATTCATTGTTCAAATAGTTATCGAAACGTGAATCGTTCCAGTAGTTGAACCAGTTGAAACGACGAACTTTGTATGGACAGTTGTTTGCACAGTAACGTGTACCTACGCAACGGTTATAAGCCATGTGGTTTAAGCCGTCTGATGAGTGTACTGTTGCCAATACTGGACATACCGTTTCGCAAGGTGCGTGATCACAATGTTGACACAACATTGGTTGGTGCACTACAGAAACATTCTCTAAGTTATCTAAGTGAGCAATTTCTTTCTCTTCAGTTACTGCACCATGTTGCTCATCGTTAAAGCTATAGTAACGATCGATACGTAACCAGTGCATCTCACGACGACGACGAACCTCGTCTTTACCAACAACTGGAATGTTATTTTCTACGTTACAAGCAACGATACACGAACCACAACCTGTACAAGCATTCAAATCGATTGCCATTACCCAGTTGTTACCCAACATTTCGTGTTTATCGGTAGTCCACAAATCATAAACTTTGTGTTTGTGGTGGTTACCTGAACCAGCAGCTGGATCTTTTAAGAAATCCTTGAAGCTAGCTTCACGTACGATATTTCTACCCTCGAAAGAGTAGTGAGTTTGTGTTTGTGCTAATTCTTCCCAACGGCCAGTACCCGTTAAAGTTGCAGTAGTTGCATATTTTAAAGTACCGTTGGTATACGTTACAAATGGGAAAGCATTTTTACCTACGTTGTTACCAGCTTTACCAGCCTTTGTACGTCCGTAACCTAAAGCTACAGAAGCAGTACCCATTGCTTGGCCTGGTTGGAACAATACTGGCAAATCTACCGTATAACCATTTTCAGCTTTAATGCTTACTACATCAAATTCCTTGTAACCTAACTTCTCAGCCTGACGAGGATTTAAAGCTACATAGTTATCCCAAGTTACTTTGGTTACCGGACAAGGGAACTCTTGCAAGAATGCATTGTTCGCTTGTTTACCATCACGCATTGGAATGCTTTCGAAAATCTGAAGCTCGATATCTTTCTTCAATGCTTTGCTGCTTGCTACGATAGCCGCTGCTACTGCATCTAAAGATAGAGTGAAACCATAGCTACCTGCTGCTTTTGGCGCAGAAGCGATTACACCTGTTTGTAAAACATCTTCCCAAGTTTTACCTGCTGCTGGTAAAATATTTTTCTCCCAGTAGTTACGTACATATTGGTAGTAATCTTGTACAGGAGCATCAGCCCAAGTTAGCAAGCTTTGCTCCGCCTGACGAGAGTTGAAAACTGGATTGATAGTAGGTTGAACGATAGAATAGAAACCTTCGTAAGTATTGGCATCGCCCCAAGCCTCTAAATAGTTTGGCGTAATTGCTACTACATCAGAAAGGTCTGACGTTTCATCTTCTCTATCAGAGAAAGAAACTTTCAAAGCAACTTTAGCTAAACCATCAGTAAAGGCTTTTACGTTGATGGCATCGTAAGCTGGGTTTGAGTTCAAGAAAAACACCGCACCAACTTCACCTTTGTTCATTTCGTCAACTAATAATGCAAATTCAGCATCATTGCCTTCGTAACGTTTACAAGGGTTATCTAAATCGATAGTAGTACCGTAGCTACCAATAGCCACGTTAATTGCGTTTACTAAAGTTTGAACAGAAACATCGTTAGAACCAGCTACTACAACCGCCTTACCTTTGTTCTGTAATAATTCTTTAGCTACTAATTTGATTGCTTTATCAGCAGTTGCGTTATCTGGCAAGCCAGCACCTGGCAAACTAGCACCAGTAATTGCATTGTATAAAGCGATTAACGCAGGTCCTTCTTCAGATAATTTTAAAGCAATACGAGTATCAGCATTAGTACCTGTTAAACTCATACCAGCTTCAAACTGGAAGTGACGAGACATTTTCTTTTTCTCTAACGATTTGTAATCTCTGTTAGAAGTGTATTGAGCAGTAAATTCTTCGCCGCTAATCCAAGTTCCTAAGAAATCGGCTGCAAAGCTTACAATTAAATCTGCTTTATCGAAGTTGTATTTTGGCAACACTGCTTTACCAAAGCTATTCTCGTTAGCTTTGATGATACCAGTGTAAGAAATTGGATCGTATTGAACCAATTTAGTAGTAGGATATTTTGCTGTAAACTCGGTTACTACCGCTTTAGCCGAAGGGCTGTTTAAAGAACTTGCTACTATACGAATTTGTTTACCCGAAGCTTGTACTTTGTTCAGTTCGCCTTTAACGAATTTATCCAAATCTGCCCAAGTAGTTTCATCCTTTTTTAATAACGGAGTTTTAAGCTTAGATACATCATACAAATCTAAAACCGAAGCTTGAGCTTGTGCATCAGTACCACGACTAAACGCTCCTGCATTTGGATTTACCTCAATTTTAATTGGACGACCTACCACAGTTTTTACCATTACACTGTTTCCTTTGAAACTAGAAACATAATAGTTAGGAATACCTGGAGTTACCTCTTCTGGTCTAACTAAGTAAGGGATTGATTTGTGTACTTGTTGCTTTTTGACACGCAGCTAAAGTTACAGCACCTAAACCAAAACCTAATGCCTTTAAAAAGTCACGGCGTGGGGTAACTGTACTTAATCCTGCTTCACTTAAAACATCTTCTATTGGAAGCGGCTCGGCAAATTCGCTTTTGTTGTTTTCAACAAACTCGGGAGTTTTGTTCAACTCCTCCAAACCTTTCCAGTATTTTTTGTTGCTTTCCATTTAAGCTATATTACTGTTTATCGAACGTTCTTAAAAAACTCTATTAATTAATAGTGGCACTTACCACACTCTAAACCGCCTAACAATGCTGGTGTAATTTTCTCACCTTTTTTGATTTTTTCGTGAGCTGCAATTACGTTAGCATAGAAAGCATCGTTTTTCTTATTAGAAATATCTGCTTCTCTGTGGCAATTGATACACCATTTCATAGTTAATGGAGAGTATTGATAAACCTCTTCCATGGTATTAACCGGACCGTGACAAGCGAAACAAACTGGGTCTTTAGGATTTAAACCTGCCTCTTTACGGATAGCTTCTTCGCCTACCACTACGTGTTGAGAGTGGTTAAAGTAAGCGAAATCTGGCAAGTTGTGTACACGTACCCACTCAATCGGCTTCTCTTTAGTTTTGTCGTAAGTTTGAGTTTCTGGATTGTAACCCAAAGCGTTATAGATTTTTTGAATTTCTGGAGAAATCAAACCATCATCTGTTCTTGCCTGTACGTTTTTATGACAGTTCATACAAACGTTTAACGAAGGAATAGTTGAGTTTTTTGATTTGAATGCACCAGTATGGCAGTACTGACAATCGATTTGATTGATACCAGCGTGTAACTCGTGAGAGAATTTAATTGGTTGTGTTGGCTGGTAACCAGTGTGAACGCCAGTGTTCCACATACCCATCCAACCGAATGAACCTAAAACAATCACTAAACACAACACCGTAAAGAATACAAACTTCTTGTTTTTGAACAAGCCTTTTACACCAGTTGCAAAAGAAACACTTTCTTCTTCTACAGCAATGCCTTGTTTTTCTAAGATTAAGCGCTCTAACATTTTAACCGCTCTGCCCAACACTACCAATACCACAATAGATAGTACAATGATAGCAATTACACCAGCGATAGAAAGTCCAGAAACACCTTCGTCTTTAACTTCTGCACCTGGCACAACAGCAGGTTTAGGCTCGCCCTCTTTGGCATAAGCAATGATGTTCTTGATTTGATCATCAGTTAATGTAGGGAATGCTGTCATTTCTGACGGCGAGTATTTCGAAGCCTCGATAGCCTGCGCATTACCCGATGCAATTAAAGCCTGATTGTTTCTGATCCAAGGAATCAAGAACGATTCGTCTCGCTCGTTCATCTTTGGAGTTAAGGCAGGACCAGCATTTGGCGCATCAAGAGCGTGACAAGAAGCACACTTCGACTTAAATAAAGTTCTTCCCTCTACCACATCTTGCGCTTTCGATACATTTACAGTTAAAAAAGATAGTGCAGCTACTACTAATGTTGCTTTTCTAAGTTTTTTAAGTCCGAATGAGATATTCCTCATAATGAGTATTTTATGCTTTATTTTGAAATATAATTGTTAATCTAAGTGATGAATGATGATTTACCTCTCAGAAATAATTGGACAAAAGTAAGCTTTATTAAGATACCAATGACATATTAATGACAGTGAAATACAATTTATAATCATTCTAAACAAATGCATTTTTATGTGCTAGAACTAAATAAATCAGCGATTTTTCACAAAATCGCTGACTCACTTAGGGTTAATTTTACACCCCAATATTTTGAAATTAAATTATTGTTTTAAAATCCAAGCAAACATTAATGGTGCTACAATTGTAGCATCGCTTTCTACGATAAATTTTGGTGTGTGGATATCTAATTTGCCCCAGGTAATTTTCTCATTAGGAACTGCGCCAGAATAAGAGCCATACGAAGTAGTAGAATCTGAAATCTGACAGAAATAGCTCCAGAAAGGAATGTTTTCCATCTCCATATCTTGATAAAGCATTGGCACTACACATATAGGAAAATCTCCTGCAATACCTCCCCCAATTTGAAAGAAGCCAATTCCTTTACCTTCAGAATTTTTCACGTACCAATCTGCCAACCAGCCCATGTATTCGATACCGCTTTTCATGGTAGTGGCCTTAAATTCGTTCTTAATTACATAAGAAGCGAAAATGTTACCCATGGTACTATCTTCCCATCCTGGCACTACAATTGGCAAGTTTTTCTCTGCCGCAGCTAACATCCAAGAATTTTTAGGGTCAATTTCGTAGTACTGCTCCAACACGCCACTGTTTAACATTTTGTACATAAACTCATGCGGGAAGTAACGCTCGCCTTTATCATCGGCATCTTTCCAAATGGCGTGGATATGTTTTTGCAAACGACGGAAAGCTTCTTCTTCTGGAATACAAGTATCTGTAACGCGGTTGTAGTGGTTCTCTAACAAATCCCACTCGTCTTGTGGACTTAAATCGCGATAGTTAGGCACTCTTTTATAGTGTGAATGAGCAACCAAGTTCATGATATCCTCTTCTAAGTTAGCTCCTGTACAAGAAATAATTGAAACTTTATCTTGTCTAATCATTTCCGCTAACGAAATACCCAACTCGGCGGTACTCATCGCTCCAGCAAGGGTAATCATCATTTTACCGCCCTCATCTAAATGCGTTTCGTAACCTTTAGCCGCATCCATCATTGCCGCAGCGTTAAAATGGAGGTAGTTCGTCTCCATGAATTTCGATATTGGTCCTCTATTTACACTCATTTTATATTCATTTTGTTTTCGCCGCAAAAGTACAAATTGATTTACGATTTTAGGTTTACGATTTACGATTTGACGCAAAACACTAAAAATAGCACTACAGTTAAGCAGTTTTACGATTAACCGATTAAGCTTAATAAAATGCGTAGATTTGTCTAAAACCCTTTATTCATGAACTCAAACCCCTCTGATTTTAGCAAAGCAAATGCTACAGTGTTCCCTATTTTATTTGCTTTAAGTTTTTCGCACCTACTTAACGACACCATTCAATCTTTAATTCCAGCCATTTATCCGTTGGTTAAAAACTCTTACCATCTTACTTTTTCACAGATTGGCCTAATCACGCTAACTTTTCAACTAGCTGCGTCTCTTTTTCAGCCCTTTGTTGGCTTATATACTGATAAAAAACCTCAGCCTTACTCCTTAGCCATAGGTATGGGCTTTACTTTAATGGGTTTAATTACACTTTCGTTATCAAACAGCTTTTATTTGATCTTATTTTCGGTGGCGTTAGTTGGCACTGGCTCCTCTATTTTTCATCCCGAGGCTTCGAGAATGGCACATGCCGCATCTGGCGGGAAACGAGGATTGGCACAATCGGTATTTCAATTGGGAGGCAACGCTGGAAGTTCAATTGGGCCACTTTTAGCCGCTTGGATCATTGTTCCAAAAGGACAGTTTGGCGTAATTTGGTTCTCAGTGATAGCTTTACTAGCAATTATGGTGCTAAGCTATGTAGGTAAATGGTACAAAGGATACATTATTAATCGCGAAGCAAAGAAAGGCAGTGCAGTAACAGAAGGACACCAACTTTCGAAAAGGAGGGTAGTTTTTGCGATCGGAATTTTACTTGTATTGATCTTTTCGAAATACACTTTTATATGGCAAGTTTAACCAGCTACTTCACTTTTTATTTAATTGATAAATTTCATGTTTCGGTACAAACCTCACAGATTTATTTGTTTGTTTTCTTGTTCTCGGTAGCGGCAGGCACTTTATTAGGCGGCCCAATTGGCGATAGAATTGGCCGTAAATATGTGATTTGGGTGTCTATTTTGGGCGCAGCGCCTTTTGCCTTACTTTTACCTCATGCAAATCTCTTTTGGACGGGCGTTTTAATTGTACCCATAGGGATGATTTTAGCTTCTGCTTTTTCAGCGATTTTAGTTTACGCACAAGAATTGATCCCAGGCAAAGTTGGTCTAGTAGCTGGTCTTTTCTTCGGCTTTGCCTTTGGCATGGGCGGTTTGGGCTCTGCTTTAATTGGCAATTTAGCAGACAAAACCAGCATCAACTATGTTTTTTCTATCTGTGCATATTTACCGTTAATTGGATTGATTACGATGTTTTTACCGAACATCAGCACCACTAGAAAAGCTAAGTAATTAAAAAAACTGCGCATTAATTTTGAAGATTAATGCGCAGTTACCCATTAGTTAAATTGGTTTATTTTAATGCACTAAAAAAAGCTTCGGTATGAAAATCTAGAAACTTTTTGGCACCTGCGTATACACCTTCAATATATTTCTTGTTATCTACCTTTATTATTTTTGCCGTTTCCGATGACCTATCCTCTGGTGTAAAATAAGTTACGTATAAATTGCTTGTTCCTACAAAATCGGCTCCACCCCTTGCAAAGCTGGTTACTTTTGTATCTTCTATCACATCATTAATTTCTAATGGCTTAGATAATTGTCCGCTGTAGCTGGTAGTAGCGCCCAAGCCCATTTTACCGTAGGCAAAATTAACAGTGCTATTAATGGCAGTAATACTATTTTGGCCTTTAAGCCTAATGAAAGAGTCGTTATCAGACATCACGATTGCTTCAGTATCTGCTATGCGCAAATTTGTTTTTATTTTAATTGATGCGCCACCACCTTGAAAAGCTGTTTTATCTTCTACAAACATTACGTAGATATTTACATCTGCAATTATCGCATCACCCAAGGCTTTAGACAACTTCGGATACAAGAAAGAAGCATTCCCTAAAAAACCACCGCTTTTGGTTTTACCGTCTTGTTTCAGTTTCTTAACAAACCATTCATAATAGGTTGGCGCAGTTGTCATAGTACCTGGAAATTGTGCTAAGCTTGCTTTGCCCCCCTGCATTTTTACATACTCCTCATATACTTCTGTTTTACCAGCTTCGTCTGCGCTTACAACCTGCAACCCTTTTGCTTTAATTTGGGACAGGAAATCGTTGTATAGCTTGTCCGTAATTTGCTGAACATCGGCTTCCGATAATCCTGTTAAGCCAACAGAAGCTTCGGCTTTGGCATCGCCCCTATATCCTCCGCCCAGCATACGACCGCCCTGCTTAAATTTTTGCTTTTCGTTGTAAATTTGATAGTTGATTGCAAAATTTGAAATATAGATCTTAGTTGCATCTTTAGCTTTACCTAGCCCAAATTTTGTCTCCTTTGGTTTAAACTCTCCCAAGGTTTGTGCGCTTACACTTACCGAAAAAACAGTAATAAGTGCAAATAGTAGTTTTGTTTTCATCTTTGTACTTTCTTATTAGAAGCTGTATCACTTTCGATTGCTAAGTTGCAGAGATGAATAACTAAACCGAATACCCTTTTACACGGAATTGAAGTACGGGATAATACGTAGAGAATAGAACAAATACGATGTCGAGCTATTACGGCTAGCTCTCTCTAAGAAATTAGCTTTACCCTACCAAAACCAGCACATTCAAAAATCTCACTTTAAACAATTGTACAATCTCCAGTTTTACCGGTAAAGCCATTGTGGTTGGTTTTATACTTTGCTAAACGTTTTCAATATCCGATGTGGAGCCAACGTAATAGCGGTTGCGGGAAGGAGAATACAAGATGTAGGTAATGAACATCTCTTAAATTTAAGACATTTACCAAAAACAAAAAAGCCTTGCTAGTTAAACTAACAAGGCTTAAGTGGAAAATGAGGGATTCGAACCCCCGACCCCCTCGGTGTAAACGAGGTGCTCTGAACCAGCTGAGCTAATTTTCCAATATTTTAGATAATCTTCGTTTACAATCCTGCAAACTTATTGAGTGGAAAATGAGGGATTCGAACCCCCGACCCCCTCGGTGTAAACGAGGTGCTCTGAACCAGCTGAGCTAATTTTCCAGTATTTCAATTTTAAACTACTTTTCAGCATAACCACCGTTTTCGTTTGGGAATGCAAATATAGCGTTATATTATTTCTTTACAATTCTTTTTTTCATTTTTTTAAGAAAGCACCTCCTCTAAAATCTGATGCGACTTTATTTTACCGAAAGAAGCAGTATGCAACTGATAGTAAATCAATATTTTATCTAACAAATCTCGGCGATACGTATTGGTAAATTTTATCGTACTAATTTTCTCAAAAGAAGTGTCGAGTAGTTGCATCAAGGCATTTCCTTCTGAAGCGGCTACAAAATAAGGATGTACAGGAGCCACAGACGTGAAGTTACCATCCTGTAAATCGAAATACTTTTGATCCTGCCGAATTTGTGCTTGCGGGGCAAATCCTAAAAACCGAGTTAACTTCATTAAAAAAGACAGATGAAAATTTACACTTATCCCTTGCGTTTCATCAAACCAACTAATTGCATTATACAGATAAGAAAATAGTTGCTCATCTACATATTGCTGCCTAATACTTTTATACAAAACCTCATTTAAGAACTGAATAATGGTATTCTTAATTACATCGTAAGGAATACTCTTAAATATGGGCATTGGTCTGGCTTCCTGTACTCTTTGTATCTGCGTGTTCTGTTTGTGGTAAACTACCATGTCTAGCAAGTGTAAAGGCTGCAACACATTCATCGGGATTTTTGCCTTTGGCTTTTTAACCCCATTAATGAGATAAGATTGAATACCAAATTTTTCGGTAAACACCTGCACTACCACACTGCTTTCGCTATATGTAGTGGTTAGCAATACAATACCTCGGGTTTTATGCAGCATTTAAAAAATTTTAGGCACAAAAATAATCAAAGCTACGGTTAAAGCCATTAACGCGATTATTAAAACTGCAGCCGCTGCAATATCTTTTACCAAGCCAGCTTTAGGGTTAAATTCGGGAGAAACCAAATCCACCAAGGCTTCAAGTGAGGTATTCATCAGCTCTGCTGCCAAAACACAACCCACACAAATGGCGATAGCCAACCATTCTAAAAACGAAATATTAAATGAAAAACCTGCAATCACAACCAGCAACGCAGCAAACAACTGAACCCGAACATTTAGCTGGGTTTTAATGGCGTAAATTAATCCGTTCAAAGCAAATGTAAATCCTCTAAAAAACTTCTGCATATTTGGTTTAAAGTTACATCATTTTAGCTACAACAATTAGGCAAAAACCTTGTTTATAAAGACAATATTAACGCATATTTAACTTGCCGCATTTTGCATTCCGTCAATTTTATGCGTTCTTTACATTTTTTTAAAGATTTATATGTGGGTAAAACTATCTAATGCAATATTAAAAAACCGCGTTCTCCTTATCGTTTTATTTGTAGCCCTTACCATATTCATGGGATGGCAGGCCAAAAACATCAAACTTTCTTACGCTGGCGCTAAAATACTTCCGCTAACCGATTCGGTTTTTGTGAAGTATAATGCTTTTAAAAAACAATTTGGCGAAGACGGCAGCATTGTAGTGATTGGCGTAAAAAGTGAGAAAATCTTTAAAAAAGAAACTTATAATAAATGGGTGCAGCTATCTAATGACCTTCAAAAGCTGAATGGCATTAAAGGTGTGCTTTCTATCGGTAAGTTTTTCGAGCTCCAAAAAGATACTTTAAATCAAAAATTTACGGTTAAACCGCTTCCTGGCAAAATGCTAGTTACCGATGCTGAAATGGACTCGCTGAAAAGCAAGCTGAACGAACTGCCATTTTACAAAGGACTACTGTATAATACCGAGAGCAATGCCACGTTAATGGCGGTTACCTTCGATCAGAAAATTCTAAATTCGGCAGCTAGAAATCCAATCCTTAAAGAAATAGAAGAAAAAGCATTGGCATTTGGTAAAAGCGAAGGGGTAGACGTTCACTTATCGGGCTTGCCTTACATTAGAACAGCTACCAGCAAACTGGTTTCTAACGAATTTGTGCTCTTTTTAGGCTTATCCATTTTAGTTTCGGCGTTAATTCTAGTGATCTTTTTCCGCAGTTTCTCAGCCGTTTTTTATCCGATTTTGGTAGTAATTATGGGCGTAGTGTGGAGCGTGGGTACTTTAGTGTTGTTTGGCTATGAAATTACCATTCTAACGGGATTAATTCCGCCGCTTATCGTAATTATCGGTATTCCAAACAGCATTCTTTTGCTAAACAAATATCATAACGAACTTAAAAAACACGGCGACAAGCAGAAGGCTTGGCAAATTACCGTAGAACGAATTTCGGTAACTACCTTAATTGCAAATGTTACCGCTGCTATAGGTTTTGGTGTTTTATACTTTACAGGAAGTGAATTATTGATGCAATTTGGCAGTGTGGCTGCCCTAAACGTAATGTTTACTTGGTTAATGAGTTTATGTTTGATACCAGCTATTTTTAGCTATTTACCAGCGCCAAAGAATAAAATTAACGGCACACACAAAGCCAACTTTCTAGATAAAATTCTAGTAAAAACCGACCACTTAGTACAACATAAAAGCGCCACAATTTATATAGTTACCATTATTTTAACCATAGTTTCTTTAATTGGCGTTTACCGCATCAACGTAAACGGATATGTGGTGGATGACCTGCCAAAAAGCTCTAAAATATTAACCGACCTTAAATTTTTTGAAAAGAATTTTGAAGGAATTTTACCGCTAGAAATTAGTGTAGATACTAAACGCAAAAATGGTGTAATGAGCGTTTCTACATTAAAGAAAATTGACAAAATGGAAGAGATGATTTCGGCTTATCCCGAGTTTTCTCGCTCTATTTCTTTAAATACAGGGCTAAAATACGCCACCCAGGTTTTTTACAATAGCGACACCAATTTTTACCGACTGCCAAGCGATTTTGAGAAGAATTTCATCTTAATCTATGCCGCCAACTCTGGTAAAGGCAATGGCGATATGCTTACCAATTTTGTAGATAAACCGAAACAAACTGCTCGTGTGAGTTTCCAAATGGCCGATGTAGGCTCTAAGCGCTTAGACCAACTGTTAGAGGAATTAAAACCTAGGATAGATTCTTTGCTCTCTCCTAAACGCTTTAACGTTACCCTAACTGGCTCTAGCATTATTTTCGCAAAAGGAACTGATTATTTACTAAAGCATCTATTTGAAAGCATTGGCTTAGCCATTGTGTTGATTTCTTTATTACGTTTAGCTCAATTTAAGAGCTTGGGTATTATGTTCATTTCGTTGCTACCAAACATTGTTCCTTTAATTATTACAGCAGGGCTGATGGGCTTTTTTGGCATTCCGTTAAAACCTTCCACCATTTTAATTTTTACCATTGCATTTGGCTTAGCATCTGACCAAACCATTTATTTCTTAACCAGATACCAGCAAGAATTAAACCTAACCAATTACAGCGTAAGCAAGGTAATTACAGATACCATTACCGAAACAGGTGTAAGCATGACACACATTGCATTGATCTTGTTCTTCGGTTTCGGCATTTTTACAGCTTCTACATTTGGCGGTACGGTAATTTTGGGCTTTCTGCTTTCAATTACTTTAATTGTAGCCTTAATTTTTAACCTTACCTTATTGCCTGCATTAATGTTATGGTTAGATAAAAACAAAAAACGCAAAAAAATATCGGAAGCAGAGGTTGCAAAAAACCTTGAGAATTTGGATGATCATTAGCAAATGGATTTTCTAAAAATTGATTATTTAAAAGAGGGTAATGCACTACAAAGAGCTGCTTACCAAACCCTCGTAACGCATCAAATTTTAGAAAAACTAAGCCCATTTGAGCCTATTTTAGCAGGTACCATTCCAATAGATATCAATATCGAAAATAGTGATCTCGATATCATTTGCTGTTGGAAAGAAAAGCAAACATTTATTGAAGTATGCTTTATCAATTCTTTGCAGAAAAAGAAGCTTTTCAAATTAAGCAGACCAACATTGATGGCCAAGAAGCTGTAGTTTGCAACTTTAAAGCAGACGAATTTGAGATAGAGATTTTCGGTCAAAACATTCCATCCAAACAACAAAACGCTTATCTGCATCTGTTAGTTGAGCATCAAATTTTACAACAGCGAGGCGAAGACTTTAGACTTGAAATTATTGCACTCAAAAAAGAAGGCTACAAAACAGAACCCGCATTTGCTAAACTTTTAAATCTGAAAGGCAATCCTTACCAGGCATTGTTAGAACTTTTACCTACAATGAATTGCCAATAATTTCGCAGCATCGGGATAATTACCGGCCAATTTGAAATAGTTACAAGCATTTGCTTTATCCCCAACATTTACATAGCATAAGCCTAAAAAAAACTCGGTTTTACCGTTATTTAAACCCGGCAACGCCAAAGCCTTTTTAAAATAAGGAATAGCCGCCCCTGCCTTGCTTAGGTTAAAGTAATAAAATCCTATATTTTGATTTACATAAATATTACTAGGATCTAATTTTAAGCCTCGCTCGTAAGTATTTAAAGCTTCTTGATGCTTACCGGCAGCAAACAAACGCTGTCCTTCTATAATGTAGTTGGTAATAGCCAACTGGCTGATGGCTTTCTGCACTAAAGTGTCTTTTGGAAAGCTTTTAAGCGCCAAAGCTTTAAAGTCTGCAAGTCCAGCTTTACTGTAACCTGCATTATTTAATGAAAAATAGGCCGTAGACCAACTTTTAGGCTTTGTTACACCTTCTGGAAAAGCCGCATACATCTTTAAGATTTCGGTGGTGTCACGTCGAGACGAAGCAAGTGTAGTTGCCGTTTCAAAGAAATTATCACTGATTGGCCTTTGATAAAAAGCCGATTTTACATAAAAATAAGCGCTATCTGGCAGGCCTCTTTCTGCAGCAATTAAATATTTGTAAAAATTTGGCCTCCCCAAATACGGGTTGATCTTATTGGCGCTATCTAGCAATTTTATTGCCTTATCATAAGCTTTTTCTCTAAAATAATAGATACCAGCATACTCCACAAATGCTTCCGAAGATTGAAAAACATTAGGGATTTTGGGGCTAAGGTTTACCACATCATCGCCCTTTAAAACGCCAGAAGCAGCAAAATTGATGTTATCTGTTTGTATCAAATACTCTAATTTAGAAGTTTTGTAGGCTTGATAGGTAACATACAGCGGGAGCACACACAACACAACAAAACCCAATAAGATCTTCTTATTTAATGAAGTTTTATCTTCAATCTGTTTTTCGGTATTTACAAAAGTAAAAGCCATTAAAAACGAAAAACAAAGCTGCATAGTTGGCCTATAAAAAGGGAAATTAAACAGCGCATCAACACCATAAACAATGAGCAATAGCAAAGTAAGCAAGGCAATGTTTCTAACCTGATTATCCTTGGTTCTTATCAACCGTTTTAAATTGACAAACAAAAGCACCACAAAAATCGAAAAATAAAGCAGGCTGTTAAAAATCCCGGTTTCAGCAGCTAATTCTAGAAAATCGTTGTGCGCATGCAAGGGCACACTAAGGTTCGTCGTTAAGTCGTAAGGAATAGATTCGACACGATAATTTCCCAGACCAATGCCTGTAATAGGATTTTGTTTTGCCAACGCTACGGCAGCCTTGTAAAAAGTAATACGCCTATTGATAGAGCCATCGTTCACGTTAACCTTCGTCAATCTATCTGCTGTAGACACAAACCTTTCATCTGTCTGGGCTTTTTCTAAAACTTGGTTAGCCAGAAAAAGGAAACAACCAAAGGCAGAACTAAAAACAAAAGTTGCATGGCGGTTTGCTTTTTGTTCTCGTTTACCCTAATAAAATAAATTAAAAATACGATGCTTGTGATAATCAGCGATAATATAGATGCCCTTGCGCTAATTAAGAAAATAACAGCCGAAGCGAAAATCAGCCCTATTGTAAGGAACCATTTTTTCCAATTATGCAAATTAACTATCCCGATGTAGATAAACGGTATTTTAAACACTAAACTAGCTGCGAGAATATTGATATTGCCAGCATTACCTTTTAAAATATTGGATTGTAAAGCCTCTACTATTGACTTACTTTTTGCAAAAGTATCAAAATTATACAATACCACCCCTGCCTGAAAAAAAGCACTGACACCAACTAAAAACGCAACCTTAACCACCAAATGCAGCTTATTATAAAATAAAATGCTAAAGTTGATGAACATAGCCAGAACAACAAAAATCTCGGCTATACTTACAACACCCAACGAAACATTTTTCGCAAAAAATATAGAAATGCTACAAAGTACTATAAAACCTATATAAGCGCCAAAAATATAACTTTGCTTAAAGATTGAAATGAGCGATTGTTGATGCAACAATGGGTTCGAATAAATGTAAAGGCCAGTAACAAGATTGATTACCGTTAAGTATAAAAATTGTGGAGCAATGATTTCATAGCTCTTAAAATAAGGCAAGAAATCTATCAATAGGAAAGCCGCCACAAGCAAGAGCACCATAAACTCTTCGTAAGATAGTCCGTTGCTTTTTGCGCCAACATTTGAGGGAGCGGCGTGAATTTTAGATTTGTTTGATTTACTCATGTTACTTGTAGGTATGCAAAGCTTCCATAAACACTTATCATGTGGCTGTTACTTCGCAAATAAAAGTAAAAAAATCTAATTAAATTCTATCGCACAATAAAAGCAATATATCTACTAACCTCAAGCTAAAATAAACGAACTAGAAGAAGTATAGCGATGGCCTAACTTGCATTTAGAGCTTGATTTTCTGGTTCTTTCTCTACAGGCTGCAACTCTACGCTTTTGCCATCCTTATCCGCTTTTTTAGCGAAAACAATTGGATATAAAAAGACAAGTGCGCTGGCAATAAACAATACTCCGGCAACAAATAATGCTACTTGGTTGCCTTCCATCTTATAGTTTTCCATGATTTTTGCGACAATAAGCGCCACAATACCCAAAGCCATTGCTACAACAGCTTTAGTTAGCTTTAAATGTTTGATCATCTTTATTGGGTTTTACCTTTTCTTCGTTTCAATATACTTATGATAACAAAGACCAACCCAATAAGTTCTAAAATCATGCTTAAAAAAAGCACTACTAATGTTATATTTTGGTACGAGCTTTTAAGCAGTAAAGCAGCTGGCATCAATAACACTGCCGCCAACATGCAAAAAAGTCCTCTTTTAATAAATTTATCCATAAAACTATTTCGGGGGCAAAACTACCATTATTCATTCTAAAACCTTAACTTTGCAACCTTAATTTTTTGAGATACTTGATTGATGTATAGGGAATTTAAACAGTTAGAACTAGCTAAAATAGGAGAAGAAATACTAGCATTTTGGAAAGCACAAAATATCTTTGATAAAAGTATTGACAGCCGCCCAAAATCGAAACCTTTTACTTTTTACGAGGGGCCACCATCGGCAAACGGAATGCCTGGTATCCACCACGTAATGGCTCGTGCTATTAAAGATATTTTCTGTCGTTATAAGACCCTAAAAGGATATCAAGTTAAACGCAAAGGCGGATGGGACACCCACGGTCTACCTATCGAATTAGCGGTAGAGAAAAAATTAGGCATCGTTAAGGAAGACATCGGAAAGAAAATCTCGGTAGATGAATACAATGCAGCCTGTAAAGAAGAGGTAATGCGTTATACCGATGTTTGGAACGACCTTACCGAAAAAATGGGCTACTGGGTTGACTTGAAAAACCCTTACGTAACCTACGAAAACGAATACATTGAAACCCTTTGGTGGATTTTACAACAACTCTACAACAAAGGACTTTTATACAAAGGCTACACTATCCAACCTTACTCGCCAGCTGCTGGTACAGGTTTAAGTTCGCACGAGCTGAACCAACCAGGTACCTACCGCGATGTTAGTGATACGACCATTGTAGCACAGTTTAAGGCAAAAGCGGAAACTTTACCTTCATTTTTACAAGGATTTGGTACTGTCGACATTTTAGCTTGGACAACTACGCCTTGGACTTTGCCAAGTAACACTGCGTTAACAGTTGGTCCAAAAATCGACTATGTGTTGGTAAAAACTTTTAACCAGTACACTTTCGAACCAATCAATGTAGTTTTAGCGAAAGCTTTAGTGAGCAAACAATTTGGCGGCAAATTTTTCCTAGCGGAAGATGAAACAGCCTTTACCAACTACAAAGCCGAAGACAAGAAAATTCCTTACCAAATTTTAGCCGAATGCAAAGGCGAAGATTTAGTGGGTATCAGATACGAGCAATTGTTGCCATTAGCTACGCCTTACCAAAATGCAGAAGATGCTTTTCGTGTAATTGCTGGCGATTTCGTAACTACGGAAGACGGCACAGGCATTGTGCACACTGCACCTACTTTTGGCGCTGATGATGCTCGTGTAGCTAAATTGGCTAGCCCTGAAATTCCTCCAATGTTAATATTGGATGATAAAGGTAATGCTGTTCCTTTGGTTGATTTACAAGGGAAATTTGTAGCATCACTAGGAGAATTTGGCGGCAAATACGTTAAAAACGAATATTATACAGAAGGCACAGCTCCTGAGAAATCGGTAGATGTAGAAATTGCGATCCGTTTAAAAGAAGAAAACAAAGCCTTTAAGGTAGAAAAATATGTACACAGTTATCCGCATTGTTGGAGAACTGACAAACCAGCATTTTACTATCCGTTAGACAGTTGGTTCATTAAAACTACAGCCGTTAAAGAAAAAATGGCTGATCTGAACAAAACCATCAACTGGAAACCTGAAGCAACTGGAACTGGTCGTTTTGGCAACTGGTTAGAAAACTTGGTAGACTGGAACCTTTCGCGTTCTCGTTATTGGGGCACACCATTGCCTATTTGGCGTACTGCCGATGGTTTGGAAGAGAAATGTATCGGCTCTATTGCAGAGTTAAAGGATGAAATGATTAAAGGATTGAATAGTGGAGTACTATCAGCAGAGGAGGCAGAAAAGCAAAATTCAATCATTCAATCACTTAATCATTCAAAATTCGATTTGCACCGCCCTTATGTAGATGATGTATTCTTAGTATCATCCAAAGGCGAAAAAATGACCCGCGAAACCGACCTAATTGACGTTTGGTTTGATAGCGGCGCCATGCCTTACGCACAATGGCATTTTCCTTTTGAAAATAAGGAAGAGTTTGAAAATGCTTACCCTGCAGATTTTATTGCAGAAGGTGTAGATCAAACTCGCGGTTGGTTCTTTACTTTACATGCCATTGCGGTAATGTTAAGCGAAAGCAGCGACGAAATCAAAGCGATTAACGAGCGTGTAAACAATCCCGGTATTGCATTTAAAAATGTAGTATCTAACGGATTGGTATTGGATAAAAACGGCGCAAAAATGTCTAAACGTTTAGGCAATGCGGTTGATCCTTTCAGCACTATTGATACTTACAGTGCCGATGCTACACGTTGGTATATGATTTCGAATGCATCGCCTTGGGATAATTTGAAATTTAACCTAGAAGGATTAGATGAAGTGCGCCGTAAGTTCTTCGGAACCTTGTACAATACCTACTCTTTCTTCGCTTTATATGCCAATATCGATAAATTCGAGATTGACTTGAACAACCAAACGCCTGTTGCACAACGTAGCGAGCTAGACCGTTGGATTTTATCGTTATTGCAAAACTTAATTGCAGAAGTTGATGAAGCTTACAATACTTACGAACCAACTAAAGCGGCAAGAGCTATCCAAAACTTTGTGGACGAGCATTTAAGCAACTGGTACATTCGTTTATCTCGTCGTCGTTTCTGGAAAGGCGAAATGACCGAAGATAAAAAAGCAGCTTACGAAACTTTATACACTTGCTTGGTTAATATCGCAC
The DNA here is from genome assembly GCF_026625705.1 of Pedobacter sp. SL55. Lineage (NCBI taxonomy): Bacteria > Pseudomonadati > Bacteroidota > Sphingobacteriia > Sphingobacteriales > Sphingobacteriaceae > Pedobacter > Pedobacter sp. SL55. The sequence continues at coordinate 699,523 of NZ_CP113059.1, forward strand.
AGCTGATGTCGCCAGTGGCACCGTTCTTCTCAGATTGGTTGTATCAAAACTTAACGGAGATTTTACCAGCCGAAGCGAAATCAGAATCGGTACACTTAACGATATTACCAGATGCAGATCAATCATTAATTGATAATGAATTGAACGAACGTATGGAATTGGCGCAAAACATTTCTTCGATGGTGCTATCACTACGTAAGAAAATGGGTATCAATGTTCGTCAGCCGTTGGCAAAAGTACTGATCCCCGTTTTGGATGAAAACTTTAAAGATAAAGTAGAATTAGTGAAGGATTTGATCCTTTCTGAAACCAATATTAAAGAAATTTCATACATTACCGACACTGCTGGTTTCATCAAGAAAAAGGTAAAACCAAACTTTAAGGCTTTGGGCGCTAAAGTAGGCAAGGATATGAAATTGGTAACGGAAGTCATCAATAAAATGAGCCAAGAAGAGCTTGCTCAGTTTGAAAAAGAGGGCACTTTCTCTATACCCAACACTGCATACTCAATACTTTTGAGCGATGTAGAAATTATAGCAGAAGACATCCCAGGATGGCAGGTAACTAATATGGGCAGCTTAACCGTTGCATTGGATATCAATATAACGACCGAACTTAAACAAGAAGGTTTATCTCGTGAGCTGATTAACCGTATCCAAAACTTAAGAAAAGAGTTAAATTTTGAAGTTACCGATAGGATAACGGTAAGTTTACAACAACATAATTTAATTGCAGATGCGGTGGCACAAAACAAACACTACATTTGCAACGAAATTTTAGCTAATGATATTTTGTTAACAGAAAGCGTATCGAACGGAAACAAAATCACCATAGAAGATGTTGAATTGGATATTTTGATTACCAAATTATAAACCATATGGATTAATCTTGGTTTAATATCAGGTAAAACCATATATAGCATCATACCACTAAATTAATTAAGAGATGGAAAAGACTGAAAAAACACGTTACTCTGATAGCGAACTACAAGAATTTAAAGAGCTTATTCAAGAGAAATTAAAAAGCTCAAGGGAAGAATTACAAGCCTTAACTGCATCGCTAAGCAACCCGAACTCTAACGGTACAGAAGATACTTCTGGTGCTTATAAAACTTTAGAAGATGGTTCTGCCACTTTAGAAAAAGAACAAACCAACCAATTGGCAGCCCGTCAGAAAAAGTTTATAGATAACCTTGAAGCTGCATTGGTGCGTATCGAGAATAAAACTTATGGCATTTGCAGGGAAACTGGCAAATTGATCCAAAAGGAACGTTTACGTGCGGTACCTCACGCTACTTTAAGCATGGAAGCTAAATTGAAACAAGGTTAATGAACCCAACGTGATTAAAATAATCATTAAGCTAACAAGCAATGGTTATTTTAATCATCAAAGGCTCCATCTGACATAACAAAAACATCATTAAACATAGATGAAAGGCTACACAAAACCTTTACTTTTAATATGCTTAGTGCTATTGGCAGATCAGGTTTCTAAAACTTGGATCAAAACCAATATGTACTTAGGCCAAGAATTTAAAATCTTGGGCGATTGGTTCATTATTCACTTTACAGAAAATAATGGGATGGCCTTTGGCTTAGAGTTTGGCGGAGAGTTTGGCAAACTAGCTTTATCGTTATTTAGGATTTTGGCAGTTGGAGGCATTGGTTATGCCCTGCACTACATGATCCAGCGCAAATACCATCGTGGCTTAATTTTAAACGTAGCCTTGATATTTGCGGGTGCTTTGGGCAACATTATCGACTCGGTTTTTTACGGTGTAATTTACAAATACGCTACTCTTTTTCATGGTCGTGTGGTAGACATGTTGTATTTCCCAATTATCAAAGGCACTTTCCCTAGTTGGTTTCCGATATGGGCAAACGAGCCATTTGAATTTTTCAGACCTGTATTTAACCTAGCAGACGCTGCAATTTCTGTAGGTGTAATTACCATTCTTATCTTCCAAAAAACTTATTTTAAGGAAGAGGTAAACGATGAAATTGGCATTAACAACGAAAGTGTAGAAGACTAAGGAATTGAAGATTGTAGAATTACGATTTTAGATTTAATCTATACCGTTTTATAAAAACCTCACAGTTGTCGCTGTGAGGTTTTTTGTTTCGTTATGATCGCCATTTCGAGTGAAGAAGCAGCGAAATGGAGAAATCTTTAACCTATAAATTATATTTTAGCCAAAAGATTTCTCCAAAAGGTCGAAACGAAGACAACGATAATTTCCTTACATTTGATAAAAGACCAAATCGTATGTTCAGCAAGAAACTCCTTTCCATCTTCCTATTGTTAATCAGTTTAAACTATTTGGTATTTGCCCAAAAATCCATTAACCTCTTTAACGGAAACGATTTAATAGGTTGGCATGCAGATGTACCCGGAAAAGATAAAAACCCAGATACTGCCGCTTCGTTTATAGTTAGAGATGGCAAATTAGTTAGCTTGGGCGACCCACGTGGACACTTGATTACCAATGCCGTTTATGAAAATTACCGCCTCGATGTAGAATATCGCTTTGCGGGAAAACCCGGAAACTGTGGTGTATTGGTGCATGTTTCTACGCCCAGAGTTTTGTACAAAATGTTCCCAAAATCTTTAGAAGTACAAATGCAACATCAAGATGCTGGCGATTTTTGGTGTATTGGCGAAGACATTACCGTGCCTAACATGGAGGAAAGACGTGGACCAAAAGCAGATTGGAGTATCGATAAAAAAAATGGAAGACGCATTAAAAATTTAACCGATGATTCCGAAAAACCCTTAGGCGAGTGGAATACCATGCGTATCGAGTGCTTGAAGGATAAAGTAAGGGTTTGGGTAAATGGAACTTTAGTTAACGACGGCTACAACTGTACAGCAAACAAAGGACAAATTGCCTTACAGGCCGAAGGTAGTGAGGTAGAGTTTAGAGAGTTAAAACTTACTCCAATTAAAAAATTAAGCAAGTAAGCTAACCAATCAAACCCTACTACTTTCCAACATTTCAACCTTCCAACAATTATTCGTATCTTTGCATATCTTCAAAACATCCCAACGTAAATTGTTGGTTCAGGCACTGTCTTAAGATTTAAAATTACCAATTACGCTCATTAAAGGCAATAATGCCAATAACTATCCAACGTGCCTATCTGGATATAAAACGAAATAATTAAATATGGCTAAATCTCAAGCAACTTTTAGTAAAAAAGAAAACGAGAAAAAACGATTAAAAAAGAGAAACGACAAACAAGAAAAGCGTGAAGAACGCCAAGCTAATAAAAAAAGCATGTCACTAGAAGACATGATGGCTTATGTAGATGAAAACGGAAACATCACTTCTACTCCACCAGATCCGAACAGAAAGAAAAAAGTAATCAATACAGAAGATATCCAAATCTCTACTGCCAGACAAGAAGATTTGATTGATGAAGACCCAGTTAAAAAAGGTACTGTTACTTTTTTTAACGAATCTAAAGGCTATGGTTTCATTAGAAATAGCGAAACTCAAGAAAGTGTTTTTGTACACGTTAACGGTTTAAAAACCCAAATCAAAGAAGGCGATAAAGTTACTTTCGAGGTTGAAAAAGGTCAAAAAGGACCAACTGCGGTTAGAGTTTCTACTGTCAAATAAACTTCAGATATACTGAAATAAATTCAAAGGTTGCATTGAGTTTATTTCAGATCTTTTTACGATAGAAATTTCTTTCTTTTCTATAATAGCAGCAATGTCTTTGCTTAATTGACTCGCTTGAAGGGATATATTTTTCGTTTTACTTATTGTCACCCTAAATTCTTCCCGTTCTTAGCGAAAACACACACCTTTGCGGCTGTTTTTGACGCAAATAAAGTAAGAACTACGCAAAGATCACTAAGCTTTGTATTCCGCCTTGATTGATCAAACCCTGTACCGATAGCTATCGGTAGCAGCGTCAATACGTTTTGGTATGCCCATTTGTACCAAGAACGAGGCGCACTGAAAGGAAGCAATGCTAAATCTGTTGGATAGGTGTATTTATCCTTAGATTTCTCACAGGCGTTAGAAATGAAAAAAACAAAAAAAGATTGCAGCAGTACGTCCAAACTACCCCTGTAGCATTGCAATTGCTTTTCAAAATAAAAAAATAAATCATTCATTACTTGATGGTTGGCGCAATTTTTGCTTATCGCATGAAAATTGTTTATGGATTTGTGTGGATATTCACATCTGATTTATAAACACACATAAAAACACACAAGATGAAACGATTATTCACAATTGCGCTTGTAGCGCTTACCACATTAGCTAGTTTAAATGCCTCGGCACAACAAGTAGATTTAAGAAAAAAATTACGGTTAGCGGCACTGCCGAAACCGAAATTACACCTGACATCATTTATATCAATATTTCCCTAAAAGAATATTTAAAAGATGGCAACAGTAAGAAAAAAGTAGATATCACTACTTTAGAAACACAGTTATTTAATGCCGTACAAAAAGCAGGCATAGCTAAAGAAAATTTAACCATTAATAACTTAAGCAGCTGGAATTACACCACCACTAAGAAAAAAGACCCAGACTTTTTAGCCAGCAAACAATACCGTTTAAAAGTTAGCGATTTAAACAAATTTAACTTGATTTTAGAAGGTATTGATGCCAAAGGAATTTTAAGCACCAATATTGATGGCTACGACCATAGCAAACTTGAAATACTGAAAAAAGAACTAAAAGTAAAAGCTTTATTGGCAGCTAAAGAGAAAGCTACTTATATGGTAGAGGCTTTGGGCGATAAATTAGGTAGCGTATTAGACATACAAGACCTTGGCGATAACAATGGCGGTATGATGGTGCCACAATACAGAAACTACGCAATGAAAGCAGAAATGGCAATGGATGCAAGCCAAGCGCCAGAAATTGACTTTAAAAAAGATAAAATTGAGCTTCACGGTTAATACCGTTTTCGAGATTAAATAATTTATTTTAATAATTTTGCGAACCTATCAGCGTATTGTTGGTAGGTTCTTTTATTTTATAACTAGCGCAATGCGAAGCCTTAAAGATTTTGTAACCGCTAAAAGCAATAATTAAAAAATGAAAAAATTACTTTACTCCTTAATCTTAGTTTTTACGCTTTCTACTACTGTTAATGCCAAATCTGCAATTAACGACAAGCCTAAAACAGAACTTACAGCAGAACAGAAAGTAGAATTACAAAGCATTACCAAACGAGTGGAAGAAATTAGATCAATGGATAGATCTACACTTACCAAAACGGAAAGAAAAGCTTTAAGGAAAGAAGTAAAGGAACTGAAAAAGCGTGCTGATTTTTTAAATCAAAACGTAACCCTTTCTTTAGGCGCTATCATCATCATCTTATTGTTATTGATCATTATTCTTTAAATCAAATTTCTTTTTGTTAAGGATAGAACAATATTTTACAATTGTTGTTATAGAAATTGAGCTTTAAAAACCTCAACGAATACGATAACAACTAAAATTTAAAAAGATGAAAAAAATTATCTATCCTTTACTGTTATTGGTTACACTAACCTTTAACCTCAATTTCGCCGTTGCCGCAAGCGACAAGCCAAAAACCGAGCTCACTGCTGAGCAACGTGTAGAGCTAAATAGAATTATATCTAGGGTTGATGAAATAAAAGCCATGGATAAATCTAAGCTAACCAGAGAAGAGAAAAAAGAACTGCGTAAAGAGCTAAGGGAGATGAAGAAAAAGGCCAATTCGATGAGCGGAGGCGTTTATCTTTCGGTTGGAGCCATCATTATTATCATCTTATTATTGATACTTATTTTATAAGCCAAGTTTATAAAACAAAAAATGCCAGAAACGAAAAGTCTCTGGCATTTTTTTTTAAAGATTGTTAGCGCTATTTCTAATCAATCATATCGAAACCTGTATATTTTATCAAGGCTTCTGGAATTTTAATTCCTTTATCTGTTTGATAATTCTCTAGGATAGAAGCCACAATACGAGGTAACGCCAGTGCGCTTCCATTTAAGGTATGCGCTAATTGGGTTTTACCCTCCTTACCTTTAAATCTTAACTTTAAACGGTTACTTTGGTAGGTTTCGAAGTTCGATACAGACGAAACTTCTAACCAACGTTGTTGCGCAGCACTCCAAACTTCCATATCGTAAGTCATGGCTGAAGTAAAGCCCATATCGCCACCACATAAACGCAATACACGGTAATGCAACTCTAGCTCTTGCAACAACGATTGTACATATTGGCTCATGTCTTCCAAAGTTTCGTAAGACTTCTCTGGATGAGTAATTTGCACTACTTCTACCTTATCAAACTGATGTAAACGGTTTAAACCACGTACGTGAGCGCCATAAGAACCAGCCTCTCTGCGGAAACAAGGTGTATACGCCGTATTCTTAATTGGAAGATCTTCTTCCTTTAAAATCACATCTCTGTACAAGTTGGTAACTGGTACTTCTGCCGTCGGGATCAAGTACAAATCGTCTACAGTAGAATGGTACATTTGGCCTTCTTTATCTGGCAACTGCCCCGTGCCAAAACCCGATGCAGCATTTACCAAATGTGGCACTTGCATTTCTTTATAACCCGCAGCAGTAGCGTGGTCTAAAAAGAAATTGATTAAAGCACGTTGTAACCTCGCTCCTTTTCCTTTGTAAACAGGGAAACCAGCACCAGTAATTTTCGTTCCTAATTCAAAGTCTATGATATCGTATTTTGCAGCTAATTCCCAATGTGGCAAGGCATTTTCTGGCAAAGCCGATGGCTCGCCATGTGTTAAAACAATCTCATTATCATCAGCTGTGCTGCCTGTTTTTACCAAGTGATATGGCAAATTTGGCAACTGCACAATTAAGGTTTGTTGCTTTTCCTCTAAAGCAGTTAACTGCTCATTTTGGGCTTTGATTTTTTCTTTGTGAGCTGCAGTATTAGCCTTGATAGATTCGGCCTCTTCTTTTTTGCCACTGCGCATCAGCTCGCCAATTTGTTTGGCCGCAGCATTTGCTTCTGCTTGCAAATTATCCAAAGAGGATTGTGTAGAGCGACGTTCTTCATCTACAGCGATGATTTCATCTACCAATTCTACCTGTTTAAAGTTACGAACGCTCAATCGCTCTAAAACTTTCTCTCTATTTTCACGGATATAGTTAACTTGCAGCATTATTTATAATTTTTGACAAAGATAGTTTTTAAAGGCGAAAGGTAAAAGGCGGAAAGGCATAAGGAAAAACTTAGCGCTTGTACCAAAACCTTAAACCCTATACCTTAAACCTCAAAGCATGCAAGGAAAACTTTACATTGTACCTACACCTATCGGCAACTTAGAAGATATGACTTTTAGGGCTATCCGTATTTTAAAAGAGGTAGATTTGATTTTGGCAGAAGATACACGTACTAGTGCGCCTTTGTTGAAGCATTTTGGTATTGATAAAAGGGTTTTTGCGCATCATCAACACAATGAACACAAGGCAACAGCCGAAATCATCAAGTTTTTAAAGGAAGGACAAAACATTGCCTTAATTTCTGACGCAGGCACGCCAGCTATTTCTGACCCAGGTTTTTTCTTGGTTCGTGAGGCGATTAAACATGAAATTGAAATTACTTGCTTGCCTGGTGCTACCGCTTTTGTACCTGCCTTGGTCAACTCTGGCTTACCTAACGATCAGTTTGTTTTTGAAGGATTTCTGCCTGTGAAGAAAGGTCGCCAAACACGAATGAAACAACTGGCCGAGGAAGAAAGAACAATGATTTTTTACGAAAGTCCGCACCGATTATTGAAAACATTAACAGAGTTTGCCGAGTTTTTTGGCGAGGACAGGCGGGTTTGCGTAAGCAGAGAATTAAGCAAAATGTACGAAGAAAATGTTCGTGGCACAGTTATAGAAGTAAAATCACATTTCGAAAACAATATTTTAAAAGGAGAATTCGTAATTTGTGTTGGCGGAAATGAGGAGAGCGCTAAGAACAAAGATAAAAGAGCAAAGAATAAAGATAAATATGGAAAGTTAGATGACCAGCGAAGTAGGTCGTCATCCCGAATTTATTTTAGGATCAGCTAAATAGATATAATAAACTTACAAAAATGATGCTGAAATAAATTCAGCATGACGGAAAGAATAAAAATGGTAAGAGGTGGAAGTGTTTATATTTTAACAAACTACTATAATAATGTATTTTACATCGGAGTAACTTCCAATTTGTTTTCAAGGATTGTAGAGCATAAAGCAAAATATTATCCAAATTCGTTTACTTCAAAATACAACTGTTATAAATTGGTTTATTTTGAACATTTTATGAATATTGAAGAAGCCATAGTTAAAGAGAAGCAACTTAAAAACTGGAAAAGACAATGGAAAATAAATCTAATCAATAATTTTAATCCTGATTGGGAAGATTTGTTTTACAAATTAGGCGAGGAACCATTAACCTAAATAGTACGTCATCCTGAATTTATTTCAGGATCGGCTATACAAATTACTAAACTTGCAAAACTGATGCTGAAATAAATTCAGCATGACGAAACGCTTAACTAGCATTAGAATAATAAAAAGAAAACCATGATTAACATAGATAGATTTTTGGCCGACGAGCAAGACCCGAAAGCCGTAGAAAAAGTAGCTGGCAAATTAAACGATTTATTAACCAGTGGCGAAGAAATTTTATACCTAGCCGTGCAAAAAAAACCTGCGGTAAACTTGTTGCCAGATTGCATTGCCATTAGCAACAAAAGAATTTTTTATTGCTCGCCTAGCAACTTAGGCTTAACCATGAACTTTAAGGATATTTCTTGGAAAAACATTAAAGAAGTTTCTTTTAAGGAAGGTTTGTTAGGTTCTAAATTTATTTGCGTACCACAATCGGGAGAAAACATTGTTACTGATTTTATTCCTAAAACACAGGTGCGTAAACTGCACCAAGCAGCCAACCAACAGCTAGAGGAGTATAAAGAATTATTGAGACAACAAAAGTTGGAAGAAAACAGAGCAACGGCATCTACGTTTAACATTCCTGCACCTTCTACTCCGCAAGTAATTGACTTACCAATTGAGGAAGCAGTGATTATTCCAGAAATTGCACCTGTTGCAGAGGTAAACAAAGAAGATGAAATTGAGCAAAAACTGATCAAACTAAAAACTTTATACGATAAGCAGTTGATTACCCGTGAAGAGTATGAACACAAAAAAGCTGCAATTTTAGATAGTATGTAAATCCATATCGTCATTGCGAGGCACGAAGCAATCCTACTACTTTAGCTAAACGCTTTAAGATTGCTTCGTGCCTCGCAATGACGAAAGCCTAGAAATGACAAAAAAAACTACCCTCTTATCGCTCCTTAGTGCTTTCATCATGTGGTTGGCGTGGCCACCTCATACTTGGTTTGCACCATTACTTTTTATCGGTTTAGTGCCCTTACTAATTGCTTTACAACAAATCGTAAAAACATCAGATAAAAAAACAGGAAAGAAAGTATTCCTTACCGCAGGTTTAACTTTCTTAGTTTGGAACACCGCTTCTATTTATTGGGTTTTTAATTCGATAAATGCGGTAAATACGGGTTTCATTGGCACTATCATTTCATTATTGGTGTCACTTATTCCTTATGGCTTGGGCGCATTGTTAATGACTTTTGCTTTTTGGATGTATTACCGATTAAGCACTTACACAAAAAATAAATGGGCAGGCTACACAGCGCTAATTGCCTTTTACATCAGCATGGAATATTTGCACCAAACTTGGGATTTGGCTTTCCCTTGGATGACTTTGGGAAATGGCTTTGCCGGAATGCACCAGATTGTGCAATGGTATGAATTTACTGGCGTTTACGGTGGTTCATTATGGATTTTATTGAGCAATATTTTAGCTTTTGAAGCTTACCAGCAAATTAAACATCAAAAGCAGTATAGGCTAGCTGGAATTTGGCCTTTAACCGTCCTTTTACCTATCGGATTTTCTGTTTACCAATATAAAAACCACAAAGAAAAAAGTGTTCCTGTAAATGTAGTTACGGTACAGCCCAATATCGATCCGTATGAGAAATATGAAAGTGCATCAGCACACGAACAGCTAAGTATTTTAACCAAACTTTCAGATTCTATAGCGCAAACTAATACCGAATACTTTATTTGGCCAGAAACAGCTATCCCTAATTATGCGGATGAAGACCGAATTAGAAGTAATCCTGATTATTTGCAAGCACAACAATTTTTGTCTAAATATAAAAATGGTACGCTGATCACAGGAATAGAAAGCGTTCGTTTCTATAATGATAAGAAAACTCTATCGGCCAAAGAAAATCCGAACGGAGGTTTTTACGACAATTACAATGCAGCTATGCAGGTAGAAAATTCGGCAAGCGTAGCTTTTTACCACAAATCGAAGTTGGTACCTGGTGTAGAGAAAATGCCTTTCCCTAAAGTATTTTCATTTCTTGCACCGGTATTTAGCAAACTAGGCGGTAGTGTATCTGGCTGGGGCTGGCAAGACGAACCTGGCGTTTTCTATGCTCAAAGTGGCATTGGAGTTGCGCCTACCATTTGTTACGAATCTATTTGGGGAGATTGGGTAGCAGGCTCAGTGAAACAAGGCGCACAATTTATTGCGGTAATTACCAACGATGGCTGGTGGGGAAATACTTCTGGCAAAGATCAACACTTAATGTATGCCAAACTACGTGCTATAGAAACCAGAAGATATGTAGTTCGTTCGGCAAATACGGGAATTTCGGGTTTTATTAATCAACGTGGAGATGTGGTACAGCAAAGTAAATGGTGGACACGCACCGCTTTAAAAGCGGATATTAATTTGAATGACGAAATTACGCCTTATGTAAACTATGGCGATTTAATTGCTAAATTTTGCGTTGGCTTCGCCGCAATAGCAGCTTTATTTATCCTAATAAAAAAGTGGTTAATTAAATAGTTGTAAAATGCTTGAAAATATTTTTCAGTTAACCAATTTGAACGATTAAACTATAATCTATGCTTAAAACCCCCATAAAATTCGTATTCCTGCTACTTATTATAGCTTTAAATTTAGTTTGCGACCAGTTCTCTAAAGTAATTGCAAGAAAAAACATTGCTCCTTATGAACAAATTTCAGTAATCAAAGATCGTTTTACATTAACACTAGTAGAAAATACAGGGGCTTTTTTAAGCGCAGGTAGCAACTTACCCAATATTGTTCGTATTGCATTTTTAACTGTACTTCCTATTTTAGTTTTAGGCTATGGCTTATGGTTTCTGTATTCGAATAAAAGCTTGCCACGCTTAATGCAAGTTGGCATTTGCTTTTTAATTGGCGGTGGAATTGGCAACATTTACGATAGGATTGTTTACGGTTCAGTAACCGATTTCTTACACCTAGATTTTGTGCTGTTTAGAACTGGAATTTTTAACATGGCCGATGTTTCTATTATGGTTGGCATAGGACTGTTATTATTACAGAATTTAACCGCAGCAAAAATTAAAAACCAAGAAGCTGAGCAGGAAGAGGCATCTGCCTAATGCAAAAAACTTACGAAGTTTTGAAACTGCAAAGCCCTCAACTTTATCATTAAAACCAAGAACATACAAAGTTAAACTTCGTAAGTTTAATATTCAATCGTAATTCGTCAATCTAAAATCGTAAGTCTCCTAATCCATATATTTGCCCACAATTGGCATACGCCTACCCATACCAAAAGCCTTAGGCGATACCCTTAAAATTGGTGGCGTTTGATAACGCTTAAACTCTGCCAAGTTTACCATTCTTAAAATCCGTTTTACTAGAACTTCATCAAAACCTTGGGCAATAATGGCTTTCGAACCTTTTTTAAGCTCAATGTGCTGATATAAAATAGCATCTAATACATCGTACTCTGGTAGCGAATCAGAGTCTTTTTGGTCGGGCCTTAGCTCTGCCGATGGCGGTTTAACGATGGTGTTGATTGGAATAATTTCTCGATCCTTATTGATGTACTTAGCCAAGTTAAACACTTGGGTTTTGTACACATCGCCAATAACACTAATAGCGCCGCACATATCGCCATACAAAGTACCATAACCAACTGCACACTCACTTTTGTTAGAAGTGTTCAGCAAAATGTACCCAAATTTGTTAGACATGGCCATTACCACAATACCGCGGCTACGGGCCTGAATATTCTCTTCGGCCAAGTTAAATGGCAAACCTGCAAATGGTTTGGCCAACATGCTATCGAAAGCATCAGCAGCTTCTTTAATAGGGATAATTTCGTGTTTACAGCCAATGTTGTTCACTAAATCCAAAGCATCTTGCACCGAATGATCTGATGAGTACTTAGAGGGCATTAATACCGCCATTACATTTTCTGCGCCTAAGGCCTTACACGCCAAAGCACAAACCACAGCAGAATCAATTCCTCCAGACAAGCCAAGCACTGCCTTTTTGAAACCCGATTTTGCGAAATAATCTTTGATACCCAAAACTAGTGCATCGTGAATTTGCTCTATATCCGATGTTCTTTCTGCTGCTGGATATTTGTTCTTCACATTTTGTACTTCATCCAAATCAAACACTTGCAAGTCTTCCTCAAAGTAGCATTTCATTTCTGCCTTTAGCGAACCTTCTTCATCAAATACTAAAGAACCACCATCAAAAATAATTTCAGTTTGCGCACCTACTTGGTTTACATAAAATAAAGGCAGTTGATATTTCTTGACATTATCAGATAGCACCTTAATGCGATCTTCATCATGTCCATAATCAAATGGTGAAGCAGCAATGTTGATCATTAAATCAGGCTGCTGCTTAATCAGTTCATCCATTGGAGAAGATACGTACAACGGATTATCGTTGATGTTCCAAAGATCTTCGCAAATGGTTAGCGCAATTTTTTTGCCCTTAAACTCCACACAATCGAAAACGGTATTAGGTTCGAAATAGCGATATTCATCAAACACATCGTAAGTGGGCAGCAAAGCTTTTTTAATTACCTGTTTTACTTCTCCATTGGCAATAAAATAAGCGGCATTAAACAAATCTTTACCTTCTAAAACTGTATTTTTTATCGGCAAGCCAACAATGCAGGCAATATCTGTACAGTGTTTAGCAATGGTTTGTGCCGCATTTTCGCAGAGCGATATAAAATCTTCGAACTCCAAAAAATCGCGTGGCGGATAACCGCAAATAGCCAATTCTGCAAACACCACCATATCTGCGCCTTTGGCTTTCGCCAAGTTGATATGCGAGATTATTTTTTGCGTATTATTTTCAAAATTTCCGATATGGTAATTGAGTTGTGCTAATGCTATTTTCATGATTTTATATGAGCCGTAAATATAAAAAACAAGCCTTGCTGAGACTTGCTTTATTAAAACTTAATTATTGGGGCTTAAAAGAAAATGCCAATATTTAATCCTACGTAGTGGTTTTTAACTTCTTGTCCTTTAGCAGCTATATTAGTTAAACCATTGTTATAAGTGAGGCCACCAACCAGGCTTGTTTTGCCACTTAACCTGTATTCTGCACCGCCGCCAATAACCATTCCGGCCCTAAAAAACTTGGTACGATCAGTTGCTGATGCATGATCTGCCAGTTGGTTGTTGTTCTGCTCAACATCTTGCCTGGCACTAATACGAAAATCGGTAGTTAACCCAAACTGACCAAACCACTTAATTTCGTCTACTTCATCTGTTTTTAGTTTTATGGTTAATGGAATCTGTAGGTATTGCATCTTAAACTTCACATCATAAGCGGCATCGCCATTTACCCCAGCATGATAGGGCTGGTAGTTTAGTAACGAGCCAGTTCCGTTGATACTGGTAATGGTTAAACCGGTACCAAAACAGTAGTTTTCGGCAAATTCAAAATCGCTCATTAAACCGTAAGTGAAACCTGTACTTAGGCCATTGCCTTTACCATTTTCAACTTTTAGAAAACCAAAAGTTGGGTGGGCAGTAAGGCCTAATCTAACTTGAGATGCATCTTGTGCAAATGAATTAACTGCGATAAATAAAAATAATACTAATAATGTTTTTTTCATTTTGGATGTATTTATGATGTTTTTACTATTTCGAAAGTATCAGCTCAGCTATTTAATATTATCGAACCATCATATTAACGACAGTTCATATTCGTTTCATATATTTGTTAGCAATGATACTCAACTCAAAATTTAGCCAAAGTTATCTATTTTTTCTATGTGCTGTGCTATTTTTTTCGTGCAGCGATAGTAAAAAGCCAGATGTAAGCAACATCAAACTAGACATTAAAATCGAAAGGTTCGACAAAGATTTATATCAAGGTAAAGCTAAAAGTATCGAATTAACTGATAGTCTGCTACACCAAAAATATGGCGCTTTTTACGAAGACTTCATCTTTAAAATGGTAGGCAACGATAGCTACACCAGCCAAGAAGTTTTGCAAGGCTTGTACAATGATAAAGCTTATACTGATCTTAATCACGAAGTAGACAGCGTTTTCCCGAACTTAACGCAGGTAGAAAACGAACTTACCCAGAGTTTTAAATACATTAAATATTACTACCCAAAAGTCCAAATTCCTCGTTTTATCGGTTTTTTATCAGGATTTTCTTACCAAACACCAATTGGCGACAACTATGTGGGCATTGGCCTAGATATGTTTTTAGGTAAAGACAGTAAATTTTACGGTGCCTTGGTAAATAGCATACCACTATATTTATCCAGAAAATTTACGCCAGCATACATTGTACCTCGCGTAAGCGAATATTACATTAGAGAAAACTTGTTTAAAGAACGCGACGAAGACCGTAGTTTATTGGCCAAAATGATCTACAACGGAAAGATTTTGTATTTCATGGATCAGATTATGCCAGATAACATGCCCGATAGCGTAAAGATTGGCTATACCGATAAACAACTAGACTGGTGCAAGGCTTTTGAAGCAGAAATTTGGGGATTTTATCTGGAAAGCAACCTACTTTATGAAACAGACTATCCAAAAATACAAGTGTATTTAAGCGAAGGACCATTTACACCTGGCTTGGGCGAAAACCGACAATCGCCCCCCAAACTGGGTGTTTGGACCGGCTGGCAAATTGTAAGGAAATATATGGAAGAAAACCCAGAAGTTACCTTGCAACAGCTCATGGCAGATACGGATACGCAGAAATTATTAACCAAATCGAAGTATAAACCTAAATTGATGAGATAATTGGCAAATATGATAATTAGCCAATAACCTTTCCAAATCATCACATTCTTAAATTAACAAATCATCAAATTATTACAATGAAAGTTGGTATCGTATTAAGCGGGGGCGGAATAAGAGGGATTGCGCATTTGGGCATTTTAAAAGCCCTAAAAAATAGTGGTGTAAAGATTGATCAGATTGTGGGCACCAGTGCTGGCTCTATTGCAGGCTCTTTTTACGCTGCTGGTGTAGACCCAGAAGATGCTTTCAATATTTTCATGAAAACGAAATTGATGAAATTTGTTCGTCCGGCTTTGGGTTCTTTAGGCTTGATTAACATCGAACGAACTGGCGATATTTTCAAAGAATACTTGCCTGCACATATTGAGGATTTAAAAATTCAGACGACGATTTGCACGACCAACTTTAGCGAGGGCAAGGTAGCCTATTTTACCAAAGGCCCATTAGTTAGAGCCATCCACGCTTCTTGTTGTATCCCCGGCGTTTTTAAACCCATCATGATTCATGAGCAGATGTATGTAGATGGCGGTGTTTTGAACAATTTCCCTGCAGAGCCGCTATTAAATAACTGCGATTACATTATCGGCTCTACCTGTAACCACCTAAAACCCGTAGATAAAATTGTAGGCATTCATAGGTTAATGCAGCGAGCCGCAATCATGTCTATCAACCATGACATGGAACGAAAATCTAAATTTTGTGATTTGATGATCGAACCAAAAGGGATGGGCGAGATCAATACTTTTGACACCAAAAAAGCCGAAACTATTTATTGGCTGGCTTATGAAGAAGCTTTGAAAACGATTAAAAATAGCGAGAGCTTTAAGGAGTTAATTAAAAAACAGCAGCGATTTTAATTCTTCTTTTGAATTTGGTATTTTAGGACTACATCTTAATGTAAAACCTATGCCAAATAAATTTGATAGGCGAAGTATCAGACTGAAAGGGTATGATTACTCAAAAGAAGGATTATATTTTGTAACCATCTGTTGTCAAAATATGGCTCATTTGTTTGGCAAAGTGCTTAACGGACAAATGAAGCTAAACGCAGCAGGGCTGATGGTTGACAAGTGGATTAAAGAACTCGAAAACAAATTTCCTGACATTCGAACTGATGAATATGTGATTATGCCTAATCATCTACACATTATTATTTAAAATATGGGATTGCATAATGCAGGCGTCGTACGGGTCGACCTATGTGTCGACCCTTCAACCGACCCTAATATGCAAATTAAACGCCAAGCAGAGGGCAAACACAGAGGTTCGCCCCTACACCACGTTGTTCAATGGCTTAAAACGACGACCACAAATTCTTACATAAAGGGTGTGAAAACTTTGGGATGGAAACCTTTCGACAAAAAAATCTGGCACCGAAATTATTACGAACACATTATTCGCAATGAAAGAGCTTATCAGAACATCGCAAGGTACATCCAAGAAAATCCAATAAAGTGGAGAACGGATAAATTTTACAGACAGTAGTTGATGGTAATCAAATAGACAGTTTCACTAAATACTCGCCTTCCAAAACAGGAATAATTGTACAAACATCAACTTTTAAACAAAACTGCACATCTTCTTCGATATTCAATTTCACAAGACGATGGTTGTGAGAAGACTTCTTGAGGTATTTGCGTAAATCGCCTTTGGCCAATTGATACATATCTAAAGCAGCTACGCTAGAATCATCGCCTACGGTAAAATCATTTTGTAGTTGTTCAACTACGGCACCTGCAAACAAAGTATCTTCTAAATTGAAGTTATCTTTCCAGCCTGCACAAAGTAAGAGTACATCTTTATCTTGTTTCTTCAAATAATCGCAAACTGAGCTAAGATTAAGAAATGAGCCTACAATTACCTGATGTGCTCTTTCTTGAGCCAAGTGCATAGCTTTAGTGCCATTTGTGGTAGTTAACACAATGGTTTTACCCGCTACTTTTTCGGCGGTATAAGAAAAAGGCGAATTACCGAAATCGTAACCTTCCACCACTTCTCCATTACGCTCTGCAGCTAGCAAATAGCCTTTATCAGCATAGTTCAAACAATCTTCCACGTTCATTACCGGAATAATGGCCTCTGCACCATTTTCGATACCGTAAGTGATAGAAGAAGTTGCTCTCAAAATATCAATCACAACAACTATACTATTTTCGATAGCATATAAATCTAACAGAGCGGGCGTTAAACAAACTTCTATTTTAGGCATCGGAGTGGGTTATGAGTTATGAGTTACAGGTTATGAGATATGAAGCTTAGCCTCGCAACTCAAAACCCGTAACTCGTAACCTTATTTTTTCAAAAAAGGGAACTTTACTATCTTAGCTTTTACTTTGTTATTTCTTATGTCGATGAAGATTTCTGTACCTTCTTTAGCAAATTCTTTAGCCACGTAAGCCATACCAATGGCTTTTTGCAGTGATGGAGATTGCGTACCAGAAGTCACTTTACCGATCTGATTTCCGTCAGTATCAACTACAATGTAATCGTGACGAGGAATGCCTCTATCAACCATTTCGAAACCTACCAATTTACGGGTAACACCAGCTTCTTTTTGTGCTAATAAAGCTGCCGAATTGGTAAATTCTTTAGTGAATTTAGTTACCCAACCTAAACCAGCTTCAATTGGAGAAGTAGTATCGTCAATGTCATTTCCATATAAACAGAAACCCATTTCTAAACGCAAGGTATCACGAGCACCTAAACCAATTGGCTTGATGCCAAACTCTGCGCCGGCTTTAAAAATGGCATCCCAAATTTGATCAGCATATTGGTTTTCGAAATAAACCTCGAAACCACCAGCGCCAGTGTAACCTGTAGCAGAAACCAATACATTATCTACACCTGCAAATTTGCCTTTCTTGAAAGTATAATATTCCATCGAAGCCAAATCTATATCAGTTAAAGATTGTAAAGCATCTGCTGCTTTCGGACCTTGAACCGCTAATAAAGAAGTTTGATCAGAAATGTTGTGCATCTCTACATCTTTATCGTTGAACTTTTGGATCCAGTTCCAATCCTTTTCGATATTCGAAGCGTTAACCACCAGCATATAAGACTTTTCATCGATACGATAAACCAGCAAATCATCTACAATACCGCCGGTTTCGTTTGGCAAGCATGAATACTGAATTTTACCGTCGTAAAGCTTTGAAGCATCGTTACTGGTTACCCGTTGAATTAAGTCTAAAGCATTTTCTCCTTTAAGGATAAATTCGCCCATGTGACTTACATCGAAAACACCTACTGCATTACGTACCGTAGCATGTTCTGCATTAATTCCTTCGTATTGTACCGGCATATTGTAGCCAGCAAAAGGAACCATCTTAGCTCCAAGTGAGATATGTTTTTGTGTTAACGCGGTATTCTTCATTTTTATAATAAGTTATAATCAGGGTTACATTGGTTTTATTTGGCGCAAAAGTACTAAGAAAAAGCCGAATTTTTTATTTGGCTAAAGCCTTTATATTTCATTTTTGCCCCTTGGCTAAAGCCAAGGGCTATGAAACCAAGCCCATATTAGAACCAAACAAGAGCCATCAAGATTATGAAATAATGTATGCTTCATTGCCGTCGGTTTCAACCGACGGTTACAGTTAAATTAAGTTGGCTTTAGCCTAAATCTTTAAAGCCTTTTAAAGCTATATTTGGATCATAAATTTCAAACATGACTTTTTCACTAAAAAGAACCACTTCTACTGATCCTGATTTCGTTAAATTAGTAGGCTATTTAAATGCCGAATTATCAAAAGTTAATGGCAATGAAGATGCATTTTACGCACAATTCAATAAAATTGATCAAATTAACCACGTAGTTTTAGTGTGCGATAATAATAAACCAATAGCTTGCGGAGCCATCAAACAATTTTCTTCAGCTGCAATGGAAGTAAAACGGATGTTCACTTTGCCAAACAACAGAGGACAAGGCGCAGCCAGTATTCTTTTAGAAGAACTTGAAAGATGGGCAAAGGAAATGGGCTACGAAAAATGTGTGTTAGAAACAAGTAAACGTCAACCCGACGCATTAGCGCTTTATAGCAAAAATGGATATGAAGTCATTCCAAATTACGGGCAATACATTGGCATAGCAAACAGCATCTGTTTTGAAAAAACAATATAACCCATACCTACATTTTGAAAATTTTGCAAAATAAAAACACCAAATCAACCAACTTCATAAATCTTTATAGAAAAAATTAAAAATTTCAACAGAAACATTTGCATATATCAAAATTATTACGCTCTTTTGAAGTGTAAATAAAACACTAACAGAAAATGATTTTTAACTCTTCAATTATTACCACAATTATTATTACCGGCGGCAAAGCTATCGGGAGCAACCTTGTGTAACATTGAGAAAAACATAAAAACACAAAAAGCGTCCCGATAAAAATCGGGACGCTTTTTTTTTTAAAACGTTAAAACCTAATAAAAAATAAATAGATGAAACCGTCTTGATTGACAAAATCAAATCAGAGCATAATCAAGACAGCTTCATTACCATTAAAAACAAATAAATAAAACGATGAAAGTCCTCAAATTTGGCGGTACATCCGTAGGTACCACCGAAAACATTAAAACCCTTCTTAAGCTAGTGCAAGAAGAAAGAAAGAACGCAAATCCGGTGGTTGTATTATCGGCGATGAGCGGTGTAACCAATCTTCTTCTAGAAATGGCGGAGCTAGCCGAAAAAGGAGAAAGCTATCAAGACCAACTGAAAAGCATTGAGCAAAAACACTTCGATGTAGTAAAAACATTATTGCCAGCAGCAGCTCAAAACCCTATTTTAACCAAGCTTAAAATTCATTTTAACGAGCTGGAAGATGCTTTGCAAGCAGTTTCTAGTTTGCAAGAACTCAGCTTACGCACTAGAGATTTTATTGTTAGTTTTGGCGAAAGGTGCTCAAATAGTATGGTAGCGCACATTGCTACACAGTATTTCGACAATTCATTGTATGTGGATGGCTCTAAACTCATTAAAACCGATAGTGAGTTTGGAAATGCCCGAGTTAATTTTGAACTGACGGATACGCTAATCAAAGAATTTTACGAAGCAAACAGCGACAAAGTTTTGTTCGTTACGGGTTTCATCGCCAGCAACGCCGCAAATCAAATTACTACACTTGGTAGAGGCGGCTCTGATTATACCGCAGCCATTTGGGGTGCCGCTTTAGATGTTTCGGAGATTGAAATTTGGACAGACGTAAATGGCATGATGACTGCCGATCCACGCATCGTTAAAAAAGCTTTTTCATTAGATGAACTGAGTTACATTGAGGCAATGGAATTGAGTTATTTTGGGGCTAAAGTGATTTATCCACCAACCATGGTTCCGGCTTTTGCAAAAAAAATCCCCTTGGTCATTAAAAACACTTTCGAGCCAGAATTTGCTGGAACTTTCATCCGTAGCAACATCAAACCTTCCGATTTACCAATTAAAGGCATTTCTTCTATCAACCAAATCAGCATCATTAACTTGAGCGGTAGTGGTATGGTAGGTAAAGCTGGTTTTAGTGGCCGTTTGTTCTCTCTACTATCCAGAGAACAAATCAACGTAATTTTAATTACGCAATCCTCTTCTGAACATAGCATTACTTTTGCGGTAAATCCTGCAGACGCCGCTAGAGCGGTAACCATCATCAACAAAGAGTTTGAATTAGAGCTAGCTGCAGGCAAATTAGCTTATCCAGAAGTTGAAGGCGAACTTGCGGTACTGGCCATCGTTGGCGAAAACATGAAACGTACACCTGGCATGAGCGGCCGTTTGTTCAATGCTTTAGGGAGAAACGGTGTTAATGTTAGAGCCATTGCGCAGGGTTCTTCAGAATATAACATTTCGGTAATCATCGGCAAAGATGATTTGGCAAAATCTCTCAATGCAGTACACGATGCTTTCTACACCGATTTGAAACGCACCCTAAATGTTTATTGCTTAGGAACTGGAAATATCGGTAAAACGATGTTTAAACAGATTAAAGAGCAAAGCCAATTTTTAGCAGAGAAAAACGATTTGCAAGTAAAAGTTGTAGGTATTGCCAATACCCGCAAAATGGTTTTTGATGCCAACGGAATTGATTTAGATAACTGGGAAAATACTTTAGAAGCAAACGGCGAACAAGCAAACCTTTCGGATTTTGTAGGCAAGATGCAATCGTTAAACTTGGCGAATAGTGTATTTGTGGACAATACCGCTAGTGAAGCTCCAATTCCATTTTATAAGCAAGTTTTCGAAAGCAGCGTTTCTATTGTTGCCTGTAATAAAAAAGGTAACTCGGCAGAGTTTGCCCAATACAAATTATTTAAGGATACGGCCAGTAAACACGGTGTAGATTTTTATTACGAAACCAACGTGGGTGCAGGTTTGCCTATTATTGGCACATTGAAAAACCTGATGATGAGCGGAGACCGAATCGATAGAATCGAAGCGATTTTATCGGGAACAATCTCGTTTATCTTCAACAGCTTTAAAGGCGACAAGGAATTTTACGACATTGTAAAAGAAGCACAAGATTTAGGCTACACAGAACCAGATCCACGTGACGACCTCAACGGCATGGACTTTATGCGCAAAATGCTGATTTTAGCTAGGGATGCAGGCTATCCTTTAGAATCAAGTGATGTAAAAATAGATAACATTTTGCCCGAAGCTTGCTTAAAAGCAGCAACGGTAGAAGAGTTTTATCAAGAACTTAAAAACAACAGTGCCTATTTCGAAAACCTAAAAAATACGGCTGAAAGCGAGAAAAAAGTATTGCGTTACATTGGCAAATTAGAAAATGGCAAGGTAGAAATCAGCTTACAAATGGTTGGCGAAGACCATCCTTTCTATGCACTTTCTGGAGCCGACAACATTATTTCTTTCGTAACCGATAGATATAAATTTCGCCCAATGGTAGTAAAAGGCCCAGGTGCTGGTGCCGAAGTTACCGCAGCAGGTGTGTTTGCAGATATTATTAATGTGGCTACTCCTTAACTAACCCGTCATTGCGAGGCACGAAGCAATCTCTTCAACGTTTAACAAGATGCTTTAGGATTGCTTCGCAGGCTCGCAATGACGACAAGACTATTAAAAGAAACAAAATGTCAAATAATACAGATACACTTGTGGAACCTAAAAAACAGAAAGTGGATTTAAAAGAAATCAAAGTTTTCGCCCCTGCAACGGTAGCCAACGTGGTATGCGGCTTCGATGTACTTGGCTTTGCGGTAAATGCTCCAGGCGACGAGGCAGTGATGCGTTTGGTGGAAGAACCTGGTGTTCGCCTATTAAAAATCACTGGCGATGATGGCAAACTTCCGCTAAACAGCGATAAAAATACCGTGAGCGCTTCAGTTAAGCACTATTTAAGTCACATCAACCGTGAGGATGTAGGTGTAGAAATTGAACTGCACAAAAAAATGCCAATTGGCAGCGGTTTGGGTTCTAGTTCGGCAAGTACCGTTGCAGGTTTGTATGCCATCAATCAATTGATGGGCAACCTACTAACCGCTAAAGAACTGGTTCCTTTTGCCATGAAAGGGGAAGAAATTGCTTGTGGTTATGGTCATGCGGATAATGTAGCGCCAGCAATTATGGGTGGCTTTGTATTAGTACGCAGTTACGAACCTTTAGATGTAATTTCTCTTCCAGTTCCCGATGGCATGTTTGCGGCAATTGTTTATCCAGAAGTAGATGTACCTACCAAAGATGCCCGCCAAATGATCCGTGCTAAGGTGGCCTTAAAAGATGCCGTTACCCAATGGGGAAATGTAGCTGGCTTGGTAAGTGGCTTGTTCTTAAACGATATGGATTTAGTTGGCCGCAGCATGAAAGATGTTTTAGTCGAGCCAACGCGTTCTATCCTTATCCCAGATTTTGAGGTGCTACGCAAACTAGCGATGGAGAACGGTGCTGTTGGCTTCGGGATTTCTGGCTCTGGCCCATCTGTTTTTGCCTTAACTAAGGATGAAGAAAGTGCCAAGAAAATTACAAAAGCACAACAAATGCACCTGCATCAAATTAATATTAATAGTCAAGCTTACGTTTCTGAAGTAAATACAGAAGGACCGAGAACGTTGTAAAATTGTTACGAGTTACGAGTTGAATGTTATGGGTCTAGATGTCTAAACCTGCAACTCGCAACACACAACTCGTAACCCAAAACCCAAAACCCAATGCAATTCTACTCAACCAACAATAAAGATTTACGTGTTTCCTTTAAAGAGGCTGTTTTTAATAGCATGCCTTTAGACAAAGGTTTATACATGCCCGAGGTAATTCCTCAATTACCTGCTGCATTTATCGATAACATTGAGCAATATTCGCTTACAGAAATTGCTTACGAAGTAGCATCAGCTTTGCTGAAAGACGAAATACCTGCCAACGATTTGAAAGCTTTGGTAGAGGAAGCGGCTAATTTTGATGCGCCTACAGTTCCTTTAAACGAGAACACTTTTGTTTTAGAGCTTTTTCACGGACCATCGTTAGCTTTTAAAGATTTTGGTGCCCGTTTCATGAGTCGCGTAATGGGTTATTACCTTAAAGATGGCGAACAATTACTGGATGTTTTGGTAGCTACATCGGGCGATACTGGCGGTGCTGTAGCTTTAGGGTTTTTAGGCGTAGCGAATACAAGAGTAACCATACTTTATCCAAAGGGAAAAGTAAGCCCAATACAAGAGCAACAATTAACCACCTTAGGGCAAAACATTAGAGCCATTGAAATAGACGGCACTTTTGATGATTGCCAAGCTTTGGTAAAACAAGCATTCGCTGATGAAGAACTGAACAAAAAATTCCGTTTAACTTCGGCCAATTCTATCAATATTTCTCGTTTAATTCCGCAGACTTTCTATTATTTTAATGCTTATGTGCAATTGAAAAGAAAAGGTTTTAAGGAGGTGGTATTTTCTGTACCTAGCGGGAATTTGGGAAACATTGGCGCTGGTTTATTAGCTTATAAAATGGGTTTACCAGTGAAACAGTTTATCGCTGCTACGAATGTGAATGATACCGTTCCTCGTTTCTTGGAGACTGGTGTTTATGAAACCAAACCATCTGTACAAACTTATGCTAACGCGATGGATGTTGGCGCTCCTAGCAACTGGGTGCGTATCATGGATTTGTTTGCTGATGATGCAGATGCTTTGAAAAAAGTAGTAAGTGCTGCTCGTTTCACTGATGAAGAAACTTTAGCTGCCATTAAAGCAATTGATACAAAATACGATTACATCGCTTGTCCGCATACGGCAATTGCTTATTTAGCAGTAGAAAAATACAGAAACGAAACTGGTTACGATGGAGCTGCTGTATTTTTATCTACTGCCCACGCTTGTAAATTCCCCGATATTTTCCCTGCCGAGTTAGCTGCTAAAATTGAAATCCCCGCTTCGGTAAAAGAATTGGAAGGTAGAGCCAAACAAGCTGATGAATTAGATGTAGCATTCGAAGGATTTAAAAACTGGTTAATCAATAAAAATTAATCAAAGATTAGTCATCATTAACGGCCAGATGTGGATATCAATGTAATTATATCAACATCTGGCCGTTAAATTTTAAAGCCCTAGCCTATTTACCTATATTTGACAGCTATGACCATTGCCGAAGATTTTTTAGCCAAAGCCGACCAAAAGGCTTTCGATATGCCGCATCGCAATACCATCAATTACAATATTGGTAAGTATGATACAGCGGTGTCTCGTGGTTTGTCTAAATTTGAAAATCTGGAAGCATCTAAACGCAAAGCACACGTTATTAAATGGCGTGTGATGGAAAATCTGGACAAGCTGTTGCCAGAGTTTGAATCTAATTTCCAGAAACGTGGCGGTAAAGTAATTTGGGCAAATGATGCCGAAGAGGCTCAAAAAGAAATCCTGCAAATTATTCAAAGAAACGGAGGCAAGTCGGTCATCAAGTCTAAATCAATGACTACCGAAGAAATTCATTTGAATGAGTTTTTAGATAAAAACAATATCGAATCTTTAGAGAGCGATCTGGGCGAATACATTGTACAGTTGTTGGGCCAAGCGCCTTATCATATTGTTACGCCAGCCATGCACTTGAGCAAGGAAGATATCGCCAAGCTTTTTAATGAGAAATTCGGTACCCCAATAGACGCCACTCCCGAGCAATTGACCCAAAAAGCTCGTGAATTACTGCGTGATAAATACCTAAAAGCAGATATTGGCATTACTGGCGGCAACTTTTTAATTGCAGATAGCGGAAGTATTGCATTGACAGAAAATGAGGGCAATGCGAGGTTAACCACCACTTTTCCTAAAATCCATATTGCGGTGGTTGGTATAGAGAAATTAGTTCCGTCTATTGCAGACTTAGATTTATTTTGGCCTTTGTTGTCTAGCCACGGTACGGGACAGAATTTAACGGTTTACAATACCATTTTGAGTGGACCACGCAAAGCACATGAAACAGACGGGCCAGAAGAAATGTATGTGATATTGCTAGACAATGGACGTACGAATTTGCTAGCTCAAAAAGATCAACGCCAGGCTTTATATTGCATTCGTTGTGGCGCTTGTTTAAATGCTTGCCCAGTTTATAAAAACATTGGAGGCCACACTTACAACACCACGTACAGCGGGCCAATTGGCTCCATCATTACGCCTCACTTTAAAGGCATGCAAGAATTTAAACATTTAAGCTACGCCTCGAGCTTGTGCGGAAAATGTTCGGAAGTTTGCCCGGTTAAAATCGACATTCATAAAATGCTGTTACTAAACCGTAGAGATGCGGCTGTAGCCAACGAAAATACCGCTAAAGAAAACATGGGCTGGAACCTTTGGAAAAAAGGAATGAAAAAACGCTCATTGATGGATTTCTTTGGTGGAAAAATGAAGAACTTCTTCCTTAAAACATTCTTTAAAAAAGGCTGGGGCAAATACCGTGAAATGCCAGAAGTAGCAGAGAAATCTTTCGCAAAACGCTGGGAAGAACACCAGAAGAAGAAAGAGATAGAGTAAGCAGGTACTAGGTGTTAGGGATCAGGTATTAGTCTAAGCGGCGAAACTGTAGCGAACGGCTATTAGTTTAGCTAAACGAACCTTAAACAGATCTAAAGATTCAAAATAAAAACTGTCTCCTGATTTCTGACGACTGATGACTTAATTACTATATTTACGGTAAACCAATATCAACCTTTATGCAATTCGACCGTAAACAAAAAAGCGATTCAGAGTTATTGGAAATTTATAAGCGTTTACTTTTCCCTCGTTTGGTAGAAGAAAAAATGCTGATTTTGTTACGACAAGGTAGAATTGGCAAATGGTTTTCGGGCATTGGGCAAGAAGCCATTGCCGTGGGCAGCACACTTGCCATGCAGAGCGATGAATACATTTTGCCCATGCATCGCAACTTGGGCGTATTTACCGCCCGCGATATTCCACTTAGAAAGTTAATGGCACAATGGCAGGGCAAAGTAACAGGCTTTACCAAAGGCAGAGACAGATCTTTCCACTTTGGAACTCAGGAATATAAAATTATCGGGATGATTTCGCACCTAGGCCCACAAATGGCCTTGGCAGATGGTATTGCTTTAGCAGATTTAATTGCCGAAAAGCCAAAAGCGACCTTAGTTTTTACAGGCGAAGGAGCTACCAGTGAAGGCGATTTCCACGAAGCCATTAATGTAGCTTCAGTTTGGAACTTACCCGTAATTTTCCTAATCGAGAACAACGGATATGGCCTCTCTACCCCTATTAACGAACAATACAAATGCAAACATTTAGTAGACAGGGCCATTGGTTACGGCATTCAAGGAGTGCAATTAGATGGCAATAACATCTTAGAAGTTTACGACAAATTAAATGAAATAGCCGAAGATATTCGCCAGAACCCAAGACCAGTTTTGGTAGAGTGTTTAACCTTTCGAATGCGTGGACACGAAGAAGCTTCGGGCACTAAATATGTTCCTCAACATTTGTTTAACGTATGGGCGCAGAAAGACCCAGTAAAGAATTTCGAAGATTATCTTTTAGAAGAAAACATTTTAACCGAGCAACTAATTACCGAAATTAGGAATACGTTCAAAAAACAAATTGACAGCGAGGTGGAATTAGCCTTTGCTGAGCCTGAGCCACAAGCCAATGCCGACCAAGAATTGGCAGATATGTATTATCCTTATCATGCAAATGCTATTAACCCAACTACAACAAATAGCGAAAAAAGATATTTAGATGCCATTACAGATGGTTTAAAAATTGCCATGCAACGCCACAGCAACTTGGTGTTAATGGGGCAAGATATTGCCGAATATGGTGGCGCATTTAAAATAACAGATGGTTTTGTTGCCGAGTTTGGCAAAGCCAGGGTGCGTAACACGCCCATCTGCGAATCTGCTATTGTTGGCGCTGGCTTAGGCCTTTCTATTAATGGCTTTAAGTCGGTAGTAGAAATGCAGTTCGCTGATTTTGTAAGTGTAGGTTTCAACCAAATCGTTAACAATTTAGCCAAAACGCATTACCGTTGGGGCGAAAAAGCAGATGTGGTAGTGCGTATGCCAACAGGCGCTGGAACTGGAGCAGGGCCATTTCACTCGCAAAGCAACGAGGCCTGGTTTACCAAAACACCTGGGCTAAAAATCGTTTATCCGGCTTTTCCCTCTGATGCTAAAGGTTTACTGCTTGCCGCTATCGAAGATCCTAATCCAGTCATTTATTTCGAACATAAATATTTATATAGAAGCTTAACAGGTTTAGTACCCGAGGGTTTTTACACCCTTGAAATCGGGAAAGCAAATACTTTACAAAAAGGCGAACAGCTCAGCATTATTACCTATGGCCTTGGCGTACATTGGGCATTAGACTATCTTAAATCTAATCCAGAAATTTCTGCAATATTAGTAGACTTGGTAAGTTTACAACCTTGGGATAAAGAAGCAGTAAAAGCTGCAGTAAAAGCTACCGGAAGAGTTTTGGTACTTCATGAAGATACTTTAACTAACGGCTTTGGCGCCGAAATTTCTGCTTGGATTAGTGAAAATTGTTTCGAGTATCTTGATGCTCCAGTAATGCGATGCGCCAGCCTAGATACCGCCATTCCCATGAGCAAGGTATTAGAGAACGATTTTTTGGCAAAGGCTAAACTGCCAGAGTTTGTAACTAAATTGTTAGCATACTAACCTAAAACCCAATAAATTTTTATTTGCTAGTAAAAATCCGCTCAGTAGAGCCCACAACATTTAAAACAAAAAGAGCGTTAATTAAATGATGGGGCTTACTGAAGTGAGTAATTGAGCGTTTATTTAAATGACGGATTTTATTCTATGCCGTAAAAATATTCATTTACAGCACTTAACGAGAAAATGTGACTTTTTTTCCCATTTTGTCTATTAATGAAGTCGTATCTTTAGTTAATTTACTACAAATACGCTTTTATGAATGTTGGTAAAGTCTTAAAGAAGCTTAGAAAATACAAAGGAGTTACACAAGAAAACATAGCCAACTTTTTAAATTTGGAACGAACTAGCTACGCCAAATTAGAAAAGGATAAAACTATGCTACGATTAGATACGGCCAAGCTAATTGCTATTTTTTATGGCTTTGAGCTACACTATCTAATTTTATGTATGGAGTACGACAACTATGTTAACAACCCTACCACCATTAGGCTAATTAAAGCTCAAAAAGAAAGGGAAGCGCTGTATAAAAAGCAGACAGCCTATTCGGCATAAACCTCTGCTAGCGGATTAAAAAGATAAACTTTGTTGTTATCTAAACAAACACAACGGTAACGCTTTCTAATTCGCTCGCCTTTTTGAAATCTGCGACCGTCTTTTAATGTGAAAATAGTACCAGCGGGTAATTGTTCAACATGATGGGTTTCTGTTTTTTGGTCATATTTCTTTAAGGCTCTCGCCAAATGTAAATCGGTGCAGCTAGATGCCGCTGGATTATTCAAATAAGCAATAATACTTTGGTTAACATCTGGAGGAAAAACATTAAGATCAAAGAAAGGCTTCATCATTCGTTTAAAATTAACCTTCCACTCTGTGCCGTGGGGTTTTACTTTATTCTTATGGTCGTTCCATGTAAGTAAATGAGCAAATTCGTGCACGGTAGTCACTAAAAAAGCGTATTGATTTAGGTTGTTGTTTACAGAAATTTTATGGCCTTTTCCTTTAAATGGATGTCGGTAATCGCCTAATTTAGTATTCCTAGTTTTAGAAATCTTAAACTCACACTGGAAATAATCTATCCACTTAGCAATAATAGGTGCCGCAGCTGGTGGCATATAATTCGCTAAAACTTCTTTTTTATCCAATGAATGACTAAATTTTGAATGATTGAATATCCTTACAGCAATTCAACAATTAAGCAATATAGCAATTTACTTCAACAACTGATAAGCAATCAGCGCCGCCACATAAGCCATCAACGTCATATAAACCAATTGGATGATTGGCCATTTCCATGATTTGGTTTCTCTATACACCACAGCAACCGTACTCATACACTGCATGGCAAAAGCATAAAACAACATTAACGATAAAGCTGTTGCAAAGGTAAATATAGGTAAGCCCGTTTCTGGATTTTTTGCAGCAGCAATTTTATCACGTAACCGCAATTCGCCATTTTCATCGTCTACCCCTTCTACGCTATAAATAGTGGCCATGGTACCCACAAAAGCCTCACGGGCAGCAAATGAAGTAATTAAGGCAATACCTATTTTCCAATCGTAACCTAAAGGTTTAATAGCTGGTTCTATAGTTTTGCCAAGAATACCAGCATAAGAGTTTTCTAACTTTTCTGCCGATCTATCTCTTTCTAACGAAGCCAACTGCACAGTATCTATTGAGGTAGCTTCTATTTGATCGTATTTGGCATCAATGGCTTCGAAACGTGAGCTTGGACCATAAGTAGACATTACCCATAAAATAATTGAGATAGCAATAATGACCTTACCAGCCTCGATTACAAAAGTCTTAGACTTCTCGTACATCGTATACAAAACATTGCTCCAACGTGGCATACGATACACCGGCAGTTCCATAATAAAATACGAGCGTTCTTTGGCCTTAATAATAAATTTGAATATCAAAGCCACCAAAATAGCGGCAATAATACTGATCAAATACATCGCCATTAAAGTTAACCCTTGAAGACTAAAGAAGCCCCAAACTTTTTCATCTGGTACTACTAATGAAATTAATAAGGTGTAAACAGGCAACCTGGCCGAGCAGCTTACCAAGGGAGTAACCATAATGGTAATAATGCGGTCTTTCCAGCTTTCAATATTACGAGCACTCATAATAGAAGGCACTGCACAGGCAATACCGCCAATCATAGGCACTACAGATTTGCCACTTAAGCCGAACTTACGCATAATTTTATCCATCATGAAAGTAACACGGGCCATGTAACCCGTATCTTCCAAAATAGAAATCAAAGCGAACAGAATAGCAATTTGAGGGATGAAAATCACAATACCACCTAAACCTGCCACTACACCATCCAATAGCAAATCAGTAAGCACACCCGCTGGCAGGTACTCGTGCCCCCATGCTGTTAAGGTGGCAAAAGATCCTTCTATTAAATCCATCGGCAACGAAGACCAAGAGAAAATGGCATTAAAGATGAAGAAAAGGATGAAGATGAAAATAACGAAGCCCCAAACTTTGTGGGTTAAAATAGAATCGAGTTTATCTGTAACCGTAAATTTCTTTGCCGCTCCGGTATCTGTAACTACATCTGCCAATACTTTACTTAAATGCTTGTATCTGGCAACAGTTTCTTCGCCTTGTAACTTGGTGGTGTCAAAACCAGTGCTTACTTCAATGGCTTCAATTTCTTGTTGCTCTTTTTCAGTAAAAAAATTGAGATGCTCGTGCTGATGCAGCACCTGCAGCGCAAAATAATCGTTTGTTGTAGCTATTTTTTGCTTAACTGCTTCTATGGCTTGTGGCGCAAATTCTTTAGCTGCAATGCTGCTATTTTGCGTAGCAATGGTAGTAGTTTGCGCAATAGCCTGCTTCAGTTCGGTTAATCCTTCTCCCTTTCTTGCCGAGATATTTACCACCTGTACGCCTAAACGCTCAGCCAGTTTATCTATATCTATATTGATGCCTTCTTTCTTGGCCATATCGGCCATGTTAAGCACCAACATCATGGGTATACCCAAATCGGCAACTTGAGAAAACAGTAAAAGATTACGGCGCAAATTGGTAGAATCTGCCACCAATACAATCATATCTGGATGACTGGCATTGCTTTTATCCGCAAGCACTTGAAAAACAATACTTTCGTCTTTACTTTTTGGGTACAGGCTGTAAGTACCTGGCAAGTCGATAATCTCGGCAGTTTTACCCGATGGAAGCTTACAGTAACCCGTTTTTTTATCAACAGTTATGCCCGGAAAGTTCCCAATTTTTTGATTTAATCCGGTTAGGAGGTTAAATAAGGTAGACTTTCCTGTATTCGGATTTCCAACTAATGCTACTTTTAAATCGGCCAAAATACTATTGAATTATAATTACAGCAGCTTCGGCTTTACGTAAACAAAGTTGATATCCCGCAATGCGGATGGCTATTGGACAACCCAATGGAGCACAACGCTCTACCTCTACCTCTTCTCCCGGAAGGCATCCCATTTCCATCAGTTTTACAGCCATTTCAGAATCTGTGAATGAGATAATGGTACCTTTTTGACCTGGATCTAATTGCGAAAGTTTCATAGAAAAATCTTTATTTACAAGCCAAAAACAACATTTTTGTACTCGTTAAAACGCCTGCAAGTTAACCCTTATTTATATCAAATCCAAATAAGAATATGTAAAAAAAAGTAAAAGGAATGCCATGCTATACAGGTTAGAGATTACTCCAAAAAGAAAGGGAGCTAATCTTGCTTTAGCTCCCTTTAAAGTATATAAAATTTCTACAACTACATTCTACCCGGGCCACCCATTCTAAAATTGCCTGGGCCTCTGCCTTGTTGCTGTTGCGGGCTCATACCTGCAATGGTACTTAACGCATAAGTGAATGAGAACATGAAATAACGTTTCAACACGTTAAAGTTCTGATCAACAATAGCGTTGGCATTTGCATTACGAATAACGCCCGTATTTTCGTTAAACAAATCGTTTACCGAAAGCTTAAATGTGCCTTTGTTTTTGAAAAACTGACGGCTAATGTATGCATTTACCTGCGTGTAATCTGCATTTGCTGCACCTCTTCCAGTTAAGCTATTGTAAGTAACATCTGTTTGCAAACGGATATTTCCAGGGAACATATAACTGATGTCGATATTTGGCGATAAGGTATAAAAGTTGGTAGTTTGGCCAATGGTATAATTGCTACGATCCCATCTACCAGAAACACCTGCAATTAAATCTAATTTATCCATGTTAGAAACCAATTTATAGCCATTTCTTAAGCCAATAGATTTGGTTACATTTTCTAAACCTTCGGTAACGTTGGTGCCCTGACTTGCAGACAAACCACCGTTCATTTGAAAGTTTAATTTATTGCCTTTAATAATTGGCAAACCTAAGCTACCAAATAAGTTTGCGCTGTAATTTCCTTTAACATTTACGTAGCCATTTTCAATCTTTCCTAAATCTTCTCCTGCCTCGGTAATTTCTCTTTGTGCATTACCAAAATCATTAAATGTTTGCGTAATAAATGCGCCTAAAAACAAAGTACGGTAACTGGCGAAATCAAAATTATTATAGAAAATTCTTAAATTATTAGAGAATGAAGGTTTCAAGTTTGGATTACCTAATGGTACCGTTTGCGTGTTGGTGTTATCTCTTACCGGTTGTATTTGATCAATACTTGGCTGGTTAGTTCTACCATCGTAACGCACATTTAAACGTTTAGAGTTACTAAAGTTATACCTAAACTGTGCCGAAGGAGTAATATTAAAAAAATCCTGTTTGAATAAAAAGCCCGTGGTTAGGTTATCGTTTGTTCTGTTGGTTAGCTGTCCGGCTACGCCTACATTCCAATTGTATTTCTTCTCGTTTTTGTTTAAACTAAAACCTAGGGCATTGGTCCAGGTTGTGTTTTCGAACTCATTGCTATAATCTATATTTACCACGTCATACTGCTGAGTTCCGTTATTGAAATCGTAAACTAAGCGCTGTCTATTATCGTGCATATAAACATTTTGCAAGTTAAACTCTAAACTTAAAGTTTTAGATAAAGGCTCTGTATACACCAATCTAGCGGTATTACTAAAGGAGTTTACATTGTTGTTAGTTAGTTGATCTAAATTTCTGTTTGGAAGGCCATCTAGCGTTTCCGGATTTTTATTGAAATTATCTGCTTCGCTATCGTTGATATTCGTGTTTACATTTAAGGAAAGTGTACGTCCGCGGCGAAGAAACTTTCTTCTTAGCAACAAGTTGTTACTAATTGATGGAGCCTTAGAACCAGTAATTAAATTCTGCGTACCCACCGCATTTCCTGCAGTATTCATCCTGTCGTAACTACTGAAACTATTGGCACTATTATCCGTATAAGAAATATTTGGCTGTATCCTAATTGAAGTTGCCGAGTCTAATTTAGTGTCAATCATAAAGTTTAAACGATGATTTAACCGCTCGGTAGTACTTTCTGAATTTTCTAAACTGGTAGTTGTTCTATTATTGCTTAAAAACCTTTGCGTGCTAGAAACATTGGTATTAAACAATGAAGTTTTGTTAAAGAAATAACTACCGTTAAATTGCATACCATCGTCAAAAGTATCGGCAAAGTCTATACCACCCGCACTGGTTGTGGTAATGCCTTGTTGCTGTTGGCCACCACCACCGCCAAACATTTGACCACGGCCACCACCGCCGCCTCCAACACCGCCACCAAAGTTCTGTTTGTTCACGTTATTGAACTGACCTAAAAGGGTAATCCTTTGCGAACCATCAAAACGGTTAAGGTTAATGTTAACATCATGACGTTCGTCTGTACCATAACCTACGGTAGTGTTACCAATGTAACCTTTATTTTTAACCCCATTTTTAGTCACGATGTTCAAAATCTTTTCACGGTTACCATCATCAACACCGGAGAATTTGGATTGCTCAGACATGTCATCGATGATCTGGATTTTATCTACCATATCAGCAGGTAAATTTCTGGTGGCCAACAACGGATCGTTACCCATAAAATCTTTACCATCTACCCTTACTCTTTTAATGGTTTCTCCTTGGGTTGTTACTGTACCATCCTTAGCTACTTCAACTCCTGGTACTTTTTTCAATAAATCTTCTACTACCGAGTTCTCTTTAACTTTTAAAGTAGATGCATTGATCTCCAAAGTATCTTTTTTAACTACTACAGGTGGCGTTTCTCCTTTAATTTCTACGCCTTGTAAGGTAACCCCGGTATCTTCCATTAAAAGCTCGCCAAAGTTAATGCTAGGCTTAGCTGCTGTTAATTCGAAATCTTTATTGATGCTTTTTAAACCTAAGTAAACTACATATAACCTGTATTTACCAGTTGCAATGTTACCAACCGAGAAAGATCCGGTAGCGCCTGTAGAGGTAGAGCCTACTACGGCAGAATCTGCGCTTAATTTTTTGATAGCAATAGAAGCATAGTCTATTGGTTGCTTGTCTTTTTGATTTAATACTTTTCCACTAACAGTACCCTGCGCTTGTGCAAAAGCAATATTGGCAAGGCAAAAAATGGCCAATAATAAAAATCGTTGTAAATGTTTGTTCATTCGATGTTTGAATATTTATTTTTTGAATTAACTATCAGACTACTAAAAGCCCTAAAAGTTTGTTGAGGATTGAAAAAAGCGTGGTAACATTTTAAATACAAAAATTTTTTCGTTACAAAAGCTAATTTGCAATTAAATAATGTTGAAGTATATTAAGGAATTATAAGCTTTTTTGACGTGAGTGAGCTACTTTTGGGCACTTGCAACTAGGTTTAAAAATACTACAAGATTGCAATAACACTAACAGAAAAAAAATTAAAAAGAGATTAAACCTTGTCTTCATTGTAATTTGATCGATGCAAAAGTACATAACTAAACACGCCCATTAAACAGCCTATCATATCACAAGCAAAATCCCACCACTCTGCAGAACGATAGGTAAACATTTTCCATTGTAGCAATTCTATGCCTCCGCCAATAACTACAGATATCATGATGATTTTGAAGATAGTGAGCGAGCGGAAGCTATAATTGTGCTGGTATTTTATTTTTCCGTAGAATAGTAAAATGGTAAGTACATAAAAGAAGCCGAGGTGGGCAAGCTTATCGAAACCGGTAAAGAAAAAACCAGATGTGTGGCTTGCTTTAGATAAATCTATATTACAAAGCACTAAAGTTACAACTGCCCAAAGTATGGCCCAACGTTGGTACTTTAGTGCTTTAATACTTGACATATTAAGCGCCAATTAACGCTTTATATTCGTCTGCACTAAGTAAACCATCTACATCAGTAGCATTAGTTAAAGTTACTTTAACCATCCATCCTTGTCCATAAGGATCTGAGTTTACCAGCTCTGGATTATCATTTAATGCCGCATTAAACTCGCTAACTGTACCAGCAACTGGCATAAAAAGATCTGAAACTGTTTTTACTGCTTCTACAGTACCAAACACTTCTTCTGCTGCAACTTCTGCACCTACAGTATTGATATCGATGTAAACAATATCTCCTAGTTCTCTCTGCGCAAAATCAGTAATACCAATGGTTGCTTCGTTACCTGATACCGAAACCCACTCGTGGTCTTTTGTGTATTTTAACTCTGATGGAAAGTTCATTTTTATACGATTAAGTTTTGTTGTGTTTGAATTATTAATGCGAAGTTAGTAATTTTTGTTGGGGCGAAAAATCTTTCGCCCATAATAGAAAAATCTTTATTACTGTTGTAAAAAAATGTGCGTGTATTTTTAATTTAATGTTGCCCTTAAGCTAAAACCAAAATTACTGAACGAGGTATTAAACGATTGCGAAGTGTAAGGCTTGGTAATATTCGAATCGTAGAACAAACGCACATTAAAACGTTGGTTTAGCACATAATCTACACTTGGACGTAAGGTAATATTTTTAGCTCCAGAAGATACTTCGGCCTCCACAATATCGGCTCTGTAAATTACCGTTTTGTTATCACGAACTGATATATCCAACTTAAAGTCCATGTTGTTATCCATTTTTAACTGCTTAAATAAACCAAACGGGAAACGGAATTTTGTAGTACGATAGCCCAACCCGAAGACTACATTATTTTCTGAAAGATGAGCCAATTGACTATTTGACAAGCTCAATCCCAGCAATCTGGTTTTATTGATCTCGAAGTTAAGTGTCATGTTGTTTTTTAAACGCGTATCTATACCAACCAAAGGCGCAAACTGCTCGGCAATACTTACCTGTGCAAATTGATACAATGGCAAGAAGTTACCATTTACATCCTTACTGCTGGCGAAACCATCAACCTCTTCGTACCTTAACAAGCTGTTAAAGCCGTTTACGCTATACACCGAACGATAGCCGTGTCTTAAGCTCATTTCAGAAAAACGATCGGCAATGAAAGGATACTTTGTTAGGCCAGAATAGGTTAACCGCCAGTTTGGCAACGGTATTTTAGGCAAGGCATTTAAGCTAGATGAATTAGCATCTTTACCTGTATAAGCAGCCAAGAACGAAAGCACCACCACATCTTGCGAGCTCTTATCGTAACCATTTGCATAGCCTGCTGTAACACCTCCCGAGTTGGGATTTCGTGCACCCAACCTACGTGAAATTACAGACCTGTTGTTCATGAACTCGTTAAACACTCCAGACAGCGTGCTGCCGCTTTTATCTTTAAATGCCGTACCAAAAGTAATGGTAGAGATACTATAGTCGCCCGTTGTATTTGGACTTAAATTGGTAAATCCGCCAGAAGGCACGTCGTATTTAAAGTTGGTAGAATAGTTTAAGGTACGGTTTTTACTCGCTGTTAAAGTTACCTTTAAGTCTTTTAGCGGTTCTATCGTGCTCGTTAACTGAAAATCTTCGCGAAGCGTATTTACATACAATTGCATTTGATTTTCGTCGGTAGTAATCCAGCCGTTGTTAACTGCCATTAACCTGATATCTCTTTGGCTGCCAAACACAAAGCCTAAGCCAGGCGCTCCGCTAACATCGTCTATACCAAAGAACTTTGTTTTAGGCAAATATCCCGGCAAGAAAGTTCCTTTTGTTTGGGTATAAGCAACGTTCACATTTTTGATACTGGTTAGCAAGCCAACCATAAAGTTCGAAAACTTAAATACCGTATCTCGATTATTAAGTGTTCGTCTAATAAAGCCAAACTTATTATATAGCGAAGCCATATTTAAGGTTGGGTTAACTTGTATAGTTCTCGAATTTTGAATGGTATTACCTAAATCAATGGTTGGATCATTTAGTGTAGACAATGCCTCTGTTTGCCAAGTAAAGGTAGTTCCGTAAGTAGTGGCCACGGTCATCCAGTCCATACCCGGAATTTTATTGATTGGCCAGTTGTATCTTACATTTAAGCTATGGTTATAATCTGTGGTTCTTCCTAAACTTTTAAGGTTGTTCCAAAGTGTATCGCTTTTCAAGCCATTTATACGGCCTTCTGGTTCATCAATAATAGAGTAGTTGGTGGCATCAAAATCTAAGCTTAGTGATTTGGTTAAATCCCAAGCAATACCGTACACCCTAGTTACCTGAAAATTCTTGTTAAAGGTGGTGTTTATTGGAATGTAGTTGTTAGGGTCGTTGTTTCTCAGCGTGTTTTCTGAGTAGAAACGGTCGAAATCTATCCTAAAATTAATGGCATTTGGCAATAAAGAAAAATTGAAATCCTTCAATAACTTTAAGGTATTAGATTTAATTAGTTTATCAAATGGCTGATAGCTTTTGGAGTTATAGCTATAATTATAAGCTAATGAAGCTTTGTAAGTATTTTGTATGGTAGACTGATTAATAAAATCGCGATGCGACAACTTACTTTGCGCATAAGAAACATTGAAGTTTTCTATATCCCAAAGCCTTACTTTTGCATCTTCTTTCACTCTATCTTTACGCACATTGGTAAAGGCCAAACTACTACGGGTGGTGTAATCTTGTGCAAAGTTTAGTATCGAATCTCTTTGTGCTTTGTTAGAAGCATCCAAAGCTTTAGACAACTCTATATCTGGTGTACGAGGATCAAACTGAGGGGTGGCCACCTGCTTAGAATAGCTCACAAACATAGGTACTTTAACGCCGCTGTTTTTAGGCAAAAACTTGCCCAATTCCATATTCGAAGAAATATCAAAAGCGGTATGATCTGCCCTGCTACGTTCGCTCACTTTGCTATCTATAGAGCCAAAACCAACGGTAGATTTTGTTCCCGAAACATTCACATCAGCAAAATCGGCAAGTTTCATGCTCATTCTTGCAGTTGCTGCCCAGCCGCCACGCTCATCAAACTCGGTTAAGCGCAATTCGTTAAACCAAACTTGGGCGTATTTGGCTAAACCATCGTCATTGGTAGGAGAGCCAACAGCTCCCTGCAATGGGTTTTTAACCCCAAGCATATACACCCGCACCTTGCTCATGTCTGGCTGGCCTTTTACAATAATGGTGTTTACCCCATCGCTATAGCGAAAAGGCTGGTTAATTGGCCACGGACCAGCACCCAAGCGAGCATTGTTACGGGCAACTTTTGCTTTTTGAAACAACTCTAGTGCAATATCTAACTTATTATCTTCTGGCCAAATGGCGTACGGATCGCTAGTGCCCGGCTGCGTTACTCGCAAAGGTTTGTTGTACTCGTAATAGTTATCATCGTTATCGGTACCAATCCGTAAAAAGGCACTTAAATCGTTGTTCTCTAGGTTGTGTACGCCATCAGCTTCTAAATGGACATACATTTCTAACCGTTTATAAGATCTAAAATCGTTGATACCCGTTTTAAAAGCCGCCCTACCATAACCATCTCGTAAATCTTTTACAATTAGCGATAGCGATTGCTCGTTTTGGCGAGTATCTCCTCTGTAATTACTAAAATCACGTTCTCTTTCTATACCTGGAGGCACCACATAAGGAATTGGTGTTCTCCTGCCGTTTTCTTCAATATTTACCGTTCCTAGTTCTAAAATCGAATTATCTGCTGGTGGGGTTAAACCTAAGGCCGGATCGGCAATTACTTTATTGCTTTCATTTTTGGTGTTGTACTGTCTCCACTCGCCACGTACAAACTGTATTTTCGCGAACCTTAAAACCGCCGTATCCGCAAACTCGGTCATAAACATTCTTACAAAGCGGATAGATTTAAAATCTTGAATGCCACCCATGGCTCTTTCATACTGAGCCAAAGGAATACGGATTTGGTACCAAGTAGCGTTTTGCGTTTGCCCGTTTGCCAACTTTACAGAAGAAACTACTTTATCGGTAACAAAACCTTGCCCTACCTGTAAATCTCCCGGACGAATAGAAACCTTATACTGGAAATATTCGTCTGACTGGGTCATGTTGTTATCACGGTTCACATCTTCGCCATCTGGCAAGGCCGTAGAAGCCGAGTTTTCCAATCCTAACTCTTGTTGCGATTGTTGCGAGGTTTTAGAGTTTCCTTCTAAACCATTAAAATTCATGTAGCGCTTTAAGATACCTGCATTTTCTTGATCTAGTGCACCACCTCTAAAATAAGCATAATCGTCTGATGATGGATCGTTCTCGAAAGCCGCAGCCGCACCAGGATTTAACAACGCTTTAATCTGATTAATTTCGCTTTGGAACTTGGCTCTTTCGTTGGCATTAGACAAACCATCTAAACCCACATCTTGTGCACGCCTTACATTTGGATCGTTATCAAAAACCTGTACCACCGGCTGTAGCTTGGCTACCCTACCCCAAATGGTTTCGTCGTATTTGGTTGGATCGTCTCCAGCTGGCAAACCATTTTCAATAGATTTACGCCCATCTTTTAGAATATCTTCAGAAATATTACCGATGTTAAAATATAGATCTCCACCTTGT
Organism: Pedobacter sp. SL55; assembly: GCF_026625705.1. Classification (NCBI taxonomy): domain Bacteria; kingdom Pseudomonadati; phylum Bacteroidota; class Sphingobacteriia; order Sphingobacteriales; family Sphingobacteriaceae; genus Pedobacter; species Pedobacter sp. SL55. Next base: position 739,567 of record NZ_CP113059.1, read on the forward strand.
GAGCCTGGCTTGTACATAAACGGATCCATCATCCAAAGCTCTACATACTCAATGTTGTTGGCTTCAAAATCGTTTACGTCTACCCTGCGCATTAAACCTCCCCATCTGCTTCTCGGGTTTTGCAAAGTTCCGTCTGCATTAAAACCTGTAGTGGCAAAGTTATAAGGGCCTCTTAGCATTGGGTAATAAGCCAAATCTAAAGTTTGTAGTGTAATGGCCTGCCCTGTACTGATTTGTTTAAACGGGAAAACTTCAGTTTCTAAAACTTCTCTCACATAGTGGTTAGAAAGTTCGTTCTTATCGTTACGCAAACCGGCTGGTATTTGTCCTTGTCCGCCCCTACCGTAAAAAAGCGGATCGATGTTATAGAAAGCTATTTTAGCCCTATTGTAACCATAAGATAAGCTTGGTGTTAAACTAGGCGAACCTTCGGAAAATAATTGCGGTGTACCAGAAATTTGCCAAGCAATGGCACTTTTTAAATCTATTACCGAGCGAGAGGCCTCAAAATCATCAATGTAACTGGTACCTCCTTTGCTGCCTCCCATGTTTAATGCAGACGGATGGCCCGGAACTAACTGTGCAAATTCGCCATAAAAGGTAATGTTAGATTTCTCCTTAGTAGAAATTAAAGGAAGTTTATCTACCAGTTTAGTTAAAAACCTAGACGAAGAGGTATAGTTTACATCCATTCCCCAAATAGAGTTGGAAATAGGTTCTTCCCCAAAGTTTACTTTCGGCGTAATTGGCCGCTCGGTAAGGTTCATAAAAGTACCACCGATATTTAATTTGTTATTTACGCGATAATCTCCGCGAATACCAAATAAAGAACGCTGCTGCAAGCCAAAAAGCTCATTGTTTTCTGTAGAAATACGGATAGACTGGCCAGAGCTCAATAGTGCTGTATTTAAGATTTTTACACGACCGCTCATGTAATCTACCGTATAATCGTTACCCTCTACCAAAGGAATACTGCCCATAAACACCTTTACCGAACCTTCTGGCACATTGATGGCGTTTAAGCTAAATTCTGAAGAAATCTCTGATTGGTAGTGTCCTTTAATGATATATCTATCTTTACCAGGGAAATTTTGTTGGGCCACCACTTTAGTAGAGTCGTACAATTGCGGATAGGTATACTTATCTATCAAATTGGTTTCTGTAGAAACAAACTGACCAGCCAAATCTTTACCAAACGGCTCTATTACTGGAAAAATAATACGACCGTTTTGTGGGTCTATAGTTACATAACCGCTGATGGTATTGGTTAACGAGGTAGCCGAAGTACCTGTACCAAAAGTTGGATTATTGGTAGTTCCTACATTACTTTGCGACGAAGCAAAGGGGCTACTTTGGGCTTCAAAATCAAAAACACCATCGGGCTTGCGCTCTTTCTGCTGATTTAACCTATCTAAAGCTACCGCTTGTAGCCAAATCTTATTGGTAGTTCTAGCTCCTTCTGTAATTACGGCACGCTCTACGCCAGCAGTTTCGTCTACCCTAAAAATATCTAGTTTAAAGTTCTGATTACTGATTTGATAACCGCCAATGTTATAAATGTTTTTCATCATCAAATCCCAAATTGGCAAGTTGGGTTTGGTAGTTTCGTTCTTTAATAGCTTTGCGAATAAAACATTTGGGGTTGCTTGGTCAAAAGGTACATCGGTAGAAAACTCGCCCACCTGAAACTCCTGGCCATTGTAAGTGTAACGATAAGCTACCGCCAACAACTCGTCTGTATTTAACTGAACATTTAAAGAGATATACCCTAACTGTGGGTGCATGGTAAACTCCCTATCGGTAAGTTTACGGGCATAGGTAATTTTAGCAAAGTTATCTGTAGAACCAGAGCCCTGAAAAAATTGAAGTAAATCGTTACTATTAGACAACCTTGCGCCTGGTGGGATGGTTGCCAATAAATTATTTGATTGCGTTGGGAAGGTACTGTTGTTAAAACCAGAAGGTAAACTATCCGTTCTGGTACGGGTAAAATTTGGGTTATGAGGTGCGTACTCGGCCAAGTCTGCAAAACCGATCACGTCTCTAGAGTCTGTAGTGTTACCAGTCTTGTTGGTAATCCAAACCTCTACTTTGGTAATATTTACTGGCGATAACACTGTTGGCGGGGTTCTTTGCGCTCTGTTGTATTGGTCTCTAAAATACTGCGCCAAGAAATAGTGTTTGTTAGCTTCGTACTCGCTACCACTTACACGGTACTCGCTTTGCTGTGCACCGTTGCTAATTTCTATTTGCTTAGATTGAGATTTTTGCTGCGTAAAAACTGTAGTTAAACCCAGTTTACCAAATTGCAACTGCGTTTTAATACCGAACAAGGCTTGTGTACCAGTAATTAACGAAGTATTTAAAGGCAAACTCACGTTACCTGCCTCAATTCTTCTGATGATATCGTCAGGACCGCCAGTGTAGTCTAACTTAATTTGGTTCTCAAAATCAAACTGCGCTTCGGTATTGTAGTTCATCTTGATTTTCATTTTGGTACCAATGTTACCTACCACATCCATTTGGATACGTTGTGTAAAATCAAAATTACTTTGCACCCGTTGCCGTTCGTTAAACAAAGGGTTTTCGTTCTTATTGATGCGCCCTAAAAAGGTAAGCTCTGCCTCGCCGCTCGGCTGTATATCAATGGTGGTACCACCAAAAATCTTTTTCAAAAACACGACTGTTAATTTTTACTTCCGGAATAACACCCGTTTTACGGATATCATCAATTTCTTGGTTAGAAAACAAGCGCCAATTCTCACGCTTAATATCGCTATTAACCATGCGCAAGTATTGCTCTACGGTAAGGTATTGAGGTGGTGTATAGAGCTTATCGCCAATACGTTCGGTAATTACATAACGGTTATTAATGGCATCATACGCTACCTCACGTTTTATATTTTCGGGAAGTTTAAAAAAAGGATTGCTGTAGTTGCGCAACCCCATCCATTGTTTTTCTTGTAGGTTAAATGTGTTCTTCGCAGAGTCTATCCTAGAACTAGCACTGTGTACTTGTGAGAACGCTTTTTTGCCTATGCATAGGCCTACCAATAAAACAAAATAGGTAAGTTTGTTTGTCAATCTGGTTTATTTATAAATTCTTCAAAGCTTGTTTGATCATTTGCTCAACAGTAAGTTCACCGTCAGCTTTTTTAATCACATTTTCTAATGCTTTATCTGCTACCTGTTTGCCAAAGCCAAGCATGATCAAAGCAGATAACGCTTCATCTTTAATTGTATTGTGAACAGGCATTAAAATTAATGATTCTATGCCTTCTTTTTTCAATTTATCTTGCAGCTCTAATACTATACGCTGCGCAGATTTAGCTCCTATTCCTTTTATTTTTTGTATCAATGCTACATCTGCATTTACAATTGCCTGTTGTATTTCTGCTGGCGTAATAGAAGAGAGCATCATACGGCAAGTGGTTGGGCCAATGCCCGAAACCGAAATTAAATGCAGGAACAACTTGCGTTCTCCTTCATCGGCAAAGCCGTAAAGCGTATGCGCATCTTCTTTTACATGCAACCAAGTGTAGATTTTGCATCGCTCTGCGCTACCTAAAGCAGCATAAGTATTAAGCGATATATTGATGTGATAGCCCACTCCAGCTGCTTCTACAACAATATAAGTTGGGCATTTAAACGTAAGTTTACCATCAATATAAGCGTACATAAATTTAAGTTATAAGTAAAAAATCAAAAGTCAAAAAAAGATTTTCAGTTTTTAAACACCAGCATTAATAAAACACTTTAGGCGAGTGCATTACACTCGCCTAAAGCTACAGTAAACATAGCGTTTAACGCTAAATTAACTAGATTTTTATTTTTAAGCTTATTTCTTTTTAAATAACCCTCTTTTTTTAGGACTTGCCTCTTCTTCTTTTGCTTGCACATCTAGCACTGCAATGGTTACCATGTTTACAATTTCTCTTACCGAGCTACCCAGCTGCACAATATGAACAGGTTTTTTTAATCCCAACAAAATTGGACCTACGGCCTCTGCACCACCAAGTTCTTGTAAAAGTTTGTAAGCAATATTGCCCGACTCTAAGTTAGGGAACACCAGGGTGTTTGCTGGCGCATCTGCTAAGCTACTGAAAGGGAAATTGTCTTTTAACATCGCATTATTAATGGCAAAGTTTCCTTGCATCTCTCCGTCCACAATTACTTCAGGATATTTTTCGTGAAGAATTTTAACAGCCTTCCTAGTCTTTTCTGGAATAACGCCCTCGTTAGAACCAAAGTTAGAGTAAGAAAGCATAGCAATACGTGGCGTAATGTTGAATTTTCTTACTGATTTCTCTAGCAACAAGGTTAAATCTACCAGCTCTTCTGCCGTTGGGTCTACATTTACAGTGGTATCGCCAAAGAAAACCGGACCTTTTTCGGTCATCATCATATACATACCTGCTACACGACTTACACCTTCTTCTGTACCAATAATTTGCAAAGCAGGTTTAATGGTAGTTGCATAGTTTTTGGTCAGCCCCGAGATCATGGCATCAGCTTCGCCAAACTCTACCATCGATGAGCCGAAATAGTTTCTGTCACGCATCATTTTTGCAGCTTCGGCTACGGATGTAACACCACGTCTCTGTCTTTTTTGATATAAAGATTGTGCATATTTTTGCGTTCTGGCTGGTTCTAAAGCCGGATCAATAATTTCAACGCCATCTAATTCTAAGGCACTTTCTTCAATAATTTGCTGTATTTTCTCTTTGTTACCCAATAAAATTGGAATGGCGATGTTATCGTCTTTCACAATCTGGGCAGCCTTCAAGATTTTGTAGTTATCTGCTTCTGCAAAAACCACACGCTTAGGATCTGATTTTGCTTTGTTGGTAATGGCACGCATAATGGCATCATCTGTACCTAAACGCTTCCTCAATTCTTCTGCATAAGCATCCCAATCGGTAATGATCTTACGTGCCACACCACTTTCTATTGCCGCTTTTGCCACCGCCATAGAAACGTTGGTCATTAAGCGAAAATCCATTGGTTTTGGAATGATATAATCTTTACCAAATTTGATGTTTTTGGCATTGTAAGCCATATTTACTGCTTCTGGCACTGGCTTTTTAGTGAGCTCGGCAATAGCACGAACCGCTGCAATTTTCATTTCTTCGTTAATTGCGGTAGCTCTTACGTCTAAAGCACCTCTAAAAATATAAGGGAAACCTAAAACGTTATTTACTTGGTTAGGATAATCAGAACGACCAGTGGCCATAATGATGTCCTTACGTGAACTGATGGCCAAATCGTAAGCAATTTCTGGGTTTGGATTAGCCATGGCCATTACAATCGGGTTTTTCGCCATCGATTTGAGCATATCTACCGATACACAATCTGCTGAAGAAAGTCCAATGAATACATCAGAGTCTTTCATGGCTTCTTCCAAAGTAGTTAAGTTGCGACTGGTAGCAAACTCCGCTTTGATAGGATCTAACTTCTCTCTATCTGCACGTATCACACCATTTCTATCGCACATTACAATGTTTTCCTTTTTAGCACCAATGGCCATATAAAGTCTAGAGCAAGAAATAGCAGCTGCACCTGCACCGTTCACTACAATCTTGATTTTATCTAGTTTCTTTTTCTGCAATTCGCAAGCGTTAATTAATGCTGCTGCAGAGATAATGGCCGTACCGTGTTGGTCATCGTGCATTACCGGAATGTTCATCTCTTCTTTGAGCCTACGCTCAATTTCGAAACATTCTGGTGCTTTAATATCTTCTAAGTTTACACCGCCAAAAGTGGGTTCTAAAGCTTTAACGATGTTTACAAACTCATCTACATTTTTGGTATCAAGCTCTAAGTCAAACACATCAATGTCAGCAAAAATCTTAAATAAAAGGCCTTTACCTTCCATTACTGGTTTACCAGCTTCGGGGCCAATATCGCCTAAACCTAAAACCGCTGTACCGTTACTAATAACGGCTACTAAGTTTCCTTTTGCGGTGTATTTATATACGTCGTCTTTATTATCTGCAATTTTTAAACAAGGCTCTGCCACACCTGGCGAATAGGCTAATGTTAAATCACGTTGTGAAGAGTATGGTTTGGTTGGGATTACTTCAATTTTTCCAGGTCTACCCTGCGAGTGGTAATCCAAGGCATCTTGTTTTCTGTTAATCTTGCTCATTTTTCAAATTATTTGTAACGGCCAAAGTTACAATCTTTTTTTAAGGATGTGGTTGTTTTTATCAATCTGTATTGATTGGCAATAGGTTATGAATGTTTAGAAAATAGTCTGTAAAAACAACCAAAAGGACCGCTAAAGATTTTTTGAAAAGCAAATTACTGCTACTATTCAATAGTTAGCCCCTCTTTCCGCTGTAGTCCTCGCTCGCTACGCTCACTGCGGGCTGCCGCTGCAATAGGGTTTATGATACAAAGGTTTTGCACAACAAATTACGGTTAAATAGAACTAAGCATATTCACTCCACATTTTACCTAATTAAACATTTTAGTAACATTTCTCAAGAAGCGTTGCAGTAGCGAGCTTTCTTTGGTAATAATTTCTGCATCAGCCATCATTCCTTGTTTTAAAACAATGGTATTGTTGCCGTCTTTCTGTGTTAAGCCTTTAAAATCTATTTTTGCAAAAAACACACTGTCTTTTAAAGCTGCATCTGTGAGGTAAGCTATCTTTCCCTCAATGGCGCCATATTCTTCAAATGGGTAGCTGCGTAGTTTAACTAGCACCCTTTGGCCCATGCCTACTTTGCCCATATTGTATTGCGGAATTTGCACTTCGCCGAAGAAATTAGCATTGCCTGGGTTTACCATAAACAACTCTTGATTAGTTGTTACATTTTGGTTCTCCTGCAATATGCCTACATAACTTACCTTGCCCGCAATGGTTGCACTTATCACATAGTTGCGCAACCAAGTTTCGGTTTCTGTAACCATGCTATTTAAAGCCTGTACAAATTTACTTTGCTCTTCTCTAATGGTATTTTCTAAAGTGGCCAGTTCTTTTTGCTTTGCCAAATAACTGGAGTTGTTATTAATTAATGCGGTAGTGGTTTGCTCTAACGGATATTTTGCGGATAGGTATTTGTTCTCTTGCGCCTTAAATTCGCTGTTAGAAATTACATTTTTACTTTTCAGCTTCTTATAGTTGCCATACTCTTCTTCTATATTGGCAAATTCTTGAAGCTGTATTTCTTTTTGTTTTAATATCTGTTGTTGTAGTTTGCTTATTTCATTCAAATCTTTTTGCAGATAGCTCTTTTGTGAGAGATAAAAACCTCCCCTTTGTGTACCTAAAAACCTTAAAAATTCTTGATAAAAATTTTGATAGGCACCTTGAAGCTCGCCCAAATTTAAACTTTGTGGCAGTTGTTGCAAGCTCAATTCTTGTTTACCCATTTGTTGGTTTAAAATAGCAAGGTATTTTCTCAATTTAATTACATCTTCATGCTTTGCTGTGCTTTCTATATACGCCAATGTTTGGTTGGCATTTACCTGCTGGTTATCGTTTACCAAAATTTTAACCAACTTGCCCGGCTGGTAGGCAATAATGGTTTTTGGTGCATTAATAGAATTGATTTTTAAGGGAGTTTTTACTACATCGGGGTAGCGGATAAAAGCTGCCCCCAGAACAATAGCCAGCAATACAGAAAAAACCAAAGTAATGCCCCAGCGCAATATCCACGGGGGCACAGCGGTAATAATGTCATTTACCTCTTCGCTGTTTCTTGGCGACAATAATATTTCTTCTTCTTGTACCGGCATTCGATTTTTTTGAATTCTTGCTTTTTATTTCAATAGAAGACGAGCTTTTTAATTCCCTAACTCCAACTGGTTTTTAACCAAATGGTAATACTCGCCTTTTTGCCTCGTGAGTTCTTCGTGAGTACCTTGTTCTACAATTTTGCCCTTATCCAACACTACAATATTGTCTGCATTTTTTACCGTACTTAATCGATGGGCTACCACTATTACCGTTCTTCCTTCAAAAAAATTTTCCAAATTTTGCATAATCACACTTTCATTGTTGGCATCTAAAGCATTGGTAGCCTCATCAAAAAAGATATATGCTGGATCTTTATAAACCGCTCTGGCAATCAATATGCGTTGTTTCTGTCCCTGACTAATCCCATTACCCTCAGCGCCAATTTTAGTGTTTAAACCTAATGGCAAGCTTTCTATCAAGTCATTGATGTTGGCAACTTTAATGGCATGTCTCAATTTGTCCATATTTGGATATTCATCTGCCACAGCAATGTTTTTGGCAATGGTATCAGAAAAAATAAAGCCATCTTGCATTACCGTACCACATTGGCTACGCCAAAAACCATAGCCAATTTGGTCTAAATGACTGGCACCCACTTTAATTTCACCTTTCTGAGGACCATAAAATCTCAGCAACAATTTTAAAATGGTAGTTTTGCCACTACCGCTCATACCCACAATGGCCGTAGTTTTACCTTGCGGAATATTCAAATTGATTTGATTGAGCACAGGCTCGTTACCTGCTCCGGGATAGGTAAAACTAATGTTCTCCAAACGGATTGACTGGTCTATGGGAAGGGTTTTAACAAATACCTTATCCGCAGGTTCTTCTTCCTCCATTTGGTGGATTTCGTTTAGCCGTTCTAAGCTAATCTTGGCATCTTGCATTTGTTGGATAAACCCCAACAACTGTTCGATAGGGCTGTTTACTTGCCCAACAATATACTGTACCGCCATCATACCTCCCAGTGTCAATTGACCATCTATTACTGCTTTGGCTACCAAAAAAGTAATGAGTATATTTTTTCCTTCATTGATGAAAAAGGCTCCTGCCTGTTGTACTTGCCCCAGTGAAAGGCTTTTGATACTGAACCTAAACAAGCCAGCTTGCAGATGTTCCCACTCCCAACGTTTTTGCTGCTCGCAATTGTTAAGCTTAATTTCTTGCATACCACCTATCAACTGCACAATGCTACTTTGATTTTTAGAAGATAGGTCAAACCTCTTGAAATCCAGTTCTCTACGTCTTTTCAAAAAGGCAACCACCCAAAGCGAGTAAAGCACGCTGCTGACTAGAAAAATAAAGAAGATATTGACATTGTAATAGGCCAGTACCAGTGTAAACACTAATAAGTTGAAAAGCGAGAAAACGGTGCTTAGCGTGGTTCCAGTTAGAAAACTTTCAATACGTTTTTGGTCGTTCATGCGCTGCATGATATCTCCGGTCATCTTGGTATCGAAGAAGCTCATGGGGAGTTTCATCAATTTGATGAGAAAATCGGTAAGTATTGAGATGTTGATACGGGTACTGATGTGCAGTAAGATCCACGAACGAATGAAATCTACACTCATGCGACCAACAAACAACATAGTTTGTGCTATAAGCACAATGTAAATAAAGTTAAGGTTACGGGTATTGATACCGATATCTACCACCGACTGCGTAAGAAAAGGCACAATGAGTTGCAGTAAACTGCCCACACCCAAACCTACAAACAGTTGTACAATTAGTTGTTTATATTGATATAGATAGCGCAACAGAAACCTAAAACTCAAAGCTTCGGTTTGATCTCCATCTTGCTCATAGAAAGCTGGTGTTGGCGAAAGCATTAAAGCTATACCTTGGCTATGTCCATTGTGATGTGTACTTAGCCAATATTTTAAAAATTCGGCTTCTGTGTATTGAATTAAGCCTTTAGCTGGGTCGGCGATGTGATAAACGGCCTCTCCCCCAACCCCTCTCCCAAGGAAAGGGGAGCCATTGGTGCTAATTTGTGCTTCATTACCTTTTACCTTACGCCCTCTACCTTTTACCTTAAACAGTATTACAAAATGGTTCTGCCTCCAATGTAAAATAACAGGCAGCTCTGTTTCTTTTAATTGTTGTAGGGTTAGCCTGCTACCCATGGTACGGAAGCCTATTTTTTCGGCAGCCTCGCTTAAACCTAATAATGAAATACCTTCTCTATTTATACCAGAAATGTCCCTTAGCTTTTGTAGGCTAAAATTTTTACCATAGTGTTTGGCGACCATACGTAGGCAAGTAGGACCGCAGTCCATACCATCTAACTGTCTATAGAGAGTAAAGCCCATTTAGTAGATTGTTGTTGGACTGATATGAAACTTACTACGATATTTACCAATCTTAATATTTGATTTTCCTTCTAGTTTAAACATGATCAAATGATAAAGCATCACTTCATATTTGTTTCTATAATAAAGTTTTCCATTTTGCCACTTAAGCTTTCCAGGTAAGCCTTCAATTACATGAAAATCGAAGTAGGCTTTAATCCTTCCTTCTTTTTCTAAACGTTTTACCACATGCATCATACTATCTATTTCGCAATCAATCTGTTCTGCTAAAAGGCCATCTGTAAATTGTTTGTGCGTGAAATTTGTTTCATCAAAGCAATAGTGTTTATCGTTAGTAAAAACCTTTTTATAATCTCTACTCTCTTTGTATAAAGAACGTGTAAATTCATTATTTTTAAACAATTGAAAATAGCCAGTTAAAAAATCATGTCTTACACTAATAATATCATGGCTTTGCAAAACGTGATCTGTGATAAAAGCTCTGATGTCTCCAAATATTACATCGAGGTCTCCGTAACCCCAATAGTCATATTTAGCTATATCTTCTTCAAAAATTTTACCGTAGGCTGGTTTAAAATCGCAAAGCTTATAACCATTTTTTATGCTGATTGGTAAATTCAGCTTTTTAGTCCCTAATTCATTTATTTTGCTCAAATCTTTGTAGGTAACAGTAACATTATTTGGTATTTTCAATGGTGTGATCCTATCATCTGTTACCAAAAGAAAATCTATAGTTAAGTTATAATTACAACTGTGCAAAAAATGATGAACGTACCAAGGCAGTTTGCCCATGTAGCATACAATAAAGATAATGGTACTCATTTTTTATATTTCTAAAGAAATTTGGATTTTTCTATAGTAATTCACTTATCATATCCTTCACTACCTTACTGCCAGGAAATGCTGTGAATTTGTTTTTAAGAAGTCCACTTTTGTCATACAATAGATAAGACGGAATAGCCTCAAATTTAAACTGGTCCATCATAAACTCCCATTGATCGGGATCTAAGTAATAATGTTCACCCCCTATTCCATTGATCTTTTCTTCCCACAACTTCTTAGGCGAAGAGCCATTTGTAAGGTACACAAATGCAATGTTCTTATCGTGAAATTCATCTTTTGTGCTTCTAAACTCCTGCATGGCATCTAAACACGGCGCACACCATGTGGCCCACAAGTCTATAAAAACAACTCTATTTTTATATTTGGCAAGAATTGTTTCAATAACTTTATCTTTAGCTACAGATGAGATATCATTTACAGTAGTCGGTAATTTAAGTTTAGCTAGTTCAGCCACTTTGTTGTTCTTCCTTAATAAAATTTTAGCGATCTCTCCATTTTTCCAATAACTCTCTATGTTTTTTATTTGTTTTTCGCTCAAAGGTCTCAATTCTTCATTCAGCTGTAAGCTATAGGCATTCGCAGCCAACACATCGTAATAATAGCCATTATTAAAACCTAACAGGTCAGCTAATCTTAGCTTGGCCTCAGCTAACCATGTAGGGATGGGTGTGTCTTTAATTTTGGGTAGATTAAGTATTTCGTTTTGCAATATTTTTTTGGATTTCATAAAAGCTAAAACCTAGTAAATGTCGTGGATTGTTAAATTTGAGTTCTTTTAAGAAACGAAAATATAGCCTATCAACCTGCCTAATGGTGGGCTCGATACTCTTATCACTACTCGTATTTTTGAAATTCCGCAGCATTTCTTCTTTATAATCAAAAACATGTGCGGTGTACAAATTTAATTGCACCTCCCTAGAAATCACATCTTTTAAATTTTCAGATACGAGGGTATCGTTATCAACGATTTTTAAGCGCTCCGCAACTATAGACTTTGCATAGTCAAGAAAATAGTTCGTACTTCTATTGTACAATGGGACGGGCATTCTATTGGGCTTGTAGCTTAACACCTTTACCATCACATCCATACCATTTATCATATTGCTCGAGCTCCATCTGTCATTTGTCGAAATGCTTTCAATTTTTTGGTTGGTATCATAAAAGATCTTAATGACTGTTGTCTTAGAGTTTTCGATCTTTGTTATTAAAAATTTGTCGCTATTTAGCCCAATATTGAGACTTACAAGCGATACAGAGGTTTCAATATGTAGATCAACTGAAAAGTTACCGTTTACATCTGTAAACGTTGTGTATTTTTCATATTCTCCAGAGATTGGGTTAGGAACTACAACGAGTACCGAAATTCCTTCGATTTCCTTATTTACTGCATGAATTTCTCCTTTCAACATCGCAGTACCTGCATTAATTACGGGAGTATCGATCGTTATTGCGTAGGAAGGTTTGTAAGTAATAGAGCAAATAAGTACAAAAATGTAATAAAAATTAAGTTTTAAGATTTTTATCATGTTATATTAATTTCTTTATATTCTAGCGAATACAAAGAAATTCGCTAGAATACAGGTTTTGTTAAAGCAATGTTGAGCAAAATAGTGGGCCTGCTATGTAAGAAGTACACTTTCCTGATTGTTCATATCCTGTGTTATCTGTATAATGACATTCACTATTTGCACTTTTTCCTGCACACGCCTTTATTTTTGGAGAATCCCCTCCGCTTCACCACTTCCCGCCATAATCTTTTTCATCTCTGCTCTCGACAATTTAGTTGCAATTGCGCCAAAGCTAATTTTCTCAATTTTCATAATTTAATTAATTTTGAATGTTTAAGTTTTTGCAGGCCTTCCACGCTGGTCTGCTTACGGCGGTAAAGGTAAACGCCCTTACTCGTTGTTGGGGCAGTACACTTGCAATTGGGCTGCCCCTTTTTCATCTAAATTATTATTTGTTCGGAAAGATTTTATTAAGTGTACTAACTAATTCTTTTCCTCTTAAATTTTTTCCAATAATTCTCCCATCAGGATCTAACAGATAACTAACTGGCACATAACGAATTCTATACTTATAATATACTGAATTTCCTATTCCATGTAAATCGCTAAGATGACTCCAAGCTTGTATTTTATCTTCCCTAATTGCTTTCATCCATTTATTTTTATCATCATCAAATGAAACACTAACAATTTCAAACGGATATGTTGCGTAGTTTTTGTTTAATTCTCTATATTGGGGATGTTCCTGTCTACAAGGAACGCACCAACTTGCCCAAAAATCTAACAGAACGTATTTACCCCTAAAATCTGAGAGCTGTATATCAACTCCATTAGTGTCTGGTTGAATAAAATTAGGGGCAATTCTACCTTCGTAAAGATTTTCGATAATGTAGTTTAATAAAACACCTTTCGAGTTTTTCACTATACTGTCCTTAATTGAGTTATAAATTTCCAGCAACTCACTATCAGGTATCTTGTTCTCTAGCTCAAGTAGGTAATCGAAATTGAGAATAGAGCTTGGATTATTCTTGATTAGTTTCTTTAAAGCTTCATTAACTTCGCTCTGAATGTACTTACTCCTATCACTTAGCTTCATTGACTCTGTATACTCTGCGTTAGCTTTATTACCCATTACTTTATAAGAATTGAGGAGTGTGTCTAAAAATTTCACTTCAGCAATACCAGGCCCAAGTTCAAAAAAAACCTGTTTGTTCGGCCGTTCTTTTAAGGCAATAGAATATCTCTCGAAACCTTTTGTAGGCACCTTAATAACACAAACTTGGCTTTTTACTTGAGCCTCCTCACTAAAATTATCCATTTTTATCAAAGGGGTAGAGAATAAATGCTGCTTAAAGATTATTTCTTTTTGTTCCATTTGTTTTGGAAAAACAAATGTTACAATTAAAGTATCTTGTGCATAAATTGCGCAGGGTAACAATTTTATTAAAAATAAGGTAGCTAGTATTTGCCTAAAAATTTGTTGCATACAATAGATTTATTTTCATTATCTAATTATCTAAGGTATAAGGTTGTAAAACCTCATACCTTAGACATCTTTTATTTAACACAAAGACGTTCTCCTCCAGGACAACCGTCTGATGCAGCGTAGAAAGTACAAACTCCCTTGTCACCTCCACATTGCTTACCAACATCTTCTAGTTCACATTCTTGCAAACAGCCTGTAGCGCTCTGCCTAGTTCCCCCCATTACTTTTTTCATCTCAGCTCTGCTGAGTAAATTCTCCTTGTTCATAATTTTTATAGATTTGGATACTTAAAACTTTGCAAGCCTTCCACGCTGGCTTGCTTACGGCGGTAAAGGTAAACGCCTTTACTCGTTGCTGGGGCGGTACACTTGCAATTGGGCCGCCCCTTTTTACCTTGCAGGTCTAGACTACAAGGAATATTTTCATTAGGTTTAAAACTGTATATCTTCTAATTTATGTGAGCGAATTACCTATATGACATGAAGTTTTTTGAGCGTAATATTTTAAATTAAAACTGACATTAAAGAATAAAAAATATTAGTTTTTTAACTATCAAAATTTTAACTCGCTTTTATCAAGCAGACCTTTTATGGTAAAAAATTAAGTTCCACTTCATTTTTCTAGCAAATTTTCAATCATCTTTAGGTTGCTTACATTTTTTGAAATTATCTTCCCGTTTTCGTTCACTAGAATATTCGCAGGAATTGCATTTATTCTATAATCTTTAGGTATAACAGATAAATGTCCTCTACCATCAGAAACATTAAGCCACGGATAGTTATCATGCATACTTACTTTTCTCCAATTGCTTATGTCATCGTCTAAAGAAACTAGAATAACGTTAAATCTTTTCGATCTATTTGAATAATAAAATGTGTACAATTCTTTAAGAGATTGCGTACAAGGAGCGCACCAACTAGCCCAAAATTCTATTAAAGTTAATTTATTGCCTTTATTTTTAAAATATTCTTCATCAATTAAGAGTTCGCTACCAGATAAATCACTAGCTCTAATTGGAACCAAATCTTCACTAATTAATTTAACACCTTGCTCGTACAATAAATTACTTACATTTTTATATATATTTTCTTTTAATGCAATACCATAGCTAGTATTCTTTATTTCGTTAGTTAAATTTTCATAAATTTTTTGCTCTTCTAAATCAAATTGTGAGTTTTTACTTAAAATGTAAGGCGATACAATACTATTTCGATTTTCAGCAGCAATTTGCCTTTTAAACTTCTCAACTGCGTCTTCGTAAGACTTTATTAATCTGAACACACTATCGGCAGATTTTTCATTTTCAGACGAGACAAATCTTTTATGTAGCTCTAGCCTTACGTCTTTTATTTTGGCGAGACTATCTAAACCATTAAAGAAAAATCTTAATAAGTTATCTGATGTTGAGTTGCTTGAAATACTAAATTTCTTGTTTGGCAAATCGTAAATTAAGTTATACGTTGCATTAGGTTCAATAACAATTTTATACGAAATAAATCTTGAGCCCCATGTTAAGCTTAACATAGCCACTTCTGCGGTTGTAATTATATCATTAAACTTAGCATATTTATTGGTAACAGTCGCTTTGTAAATATGTTTTGGTGCTGCTAAAGGTAACCTTTCAAAAGTCTTCAGGTCCCAAACACAACTATCATCCACTTTATTTTCTGGATCAATAATTTGTATACTCATCTCAAAATGCTGCGCAAGTAAGACTTTTGATGTAAATATTAATAATAGCGCAAGAAATAATCTCATTTTATTTTTGTTAAAAATGTGGTCTAAGAATTAATAGGCCACATTTTAATTGAATACTAATGTCCACAATCAACAAATGCGCAACTTGGATCATTCGCACAAAAATCTTCGGCGTACAGATGTGCAAATGCATACTGAGAATTACCTCCATAACCTCCCGGAACAGTCACATTACCAGACTCGGTTGTACCATTCCAAAAATGATAGGTGCATTGGACACTAACATCATACCCTCCCATTACTTTTTTCATCTCAGCTCTGCTGAGTAAATTCTCCTTGTTCATGATTTTTATAGATTTGGATACTTAAAACTTTGCAGGCCCTCCACGCTGGCTTTCTTACGGCGGTAAAGGTAAACGCCTTTACTCGTTGCTGGGGCGGTACACTTGCAATTGGGCCGTCCCTTTTTTCCTAAGTGTCTAGACAAGGAATATCTTTAGTTGATCAAATAGGGTAAATCATCTAATTGATAGGGCTCTGGCAATTTATAGCCGTTAACTAAAATGGTTGGTGTAAAGGTGATTTCCGCCATTTTGCACCATTGCTTTTGTTTTTTGGTAGCCACGTTTACCTCTTCTCCAATCTCAATCTGGAAATCTTTCGCCCAATTTTCATATTTTTTTTCACGTAGTTCGTACCAGTGGTTCAAGGCTTTCTCAACCAAAGCCACATCGTTGGTTAAACTAAGGGCGGTTACATGGCGAGCTACCTTGGTGCGCTGGTCATCATCATGATCTGCTGTGGTAAATACAATTTCCAGTTGAATATCGCTTCTTGTCTTTAACCATTTATCTAAAGTTTCGTGAGCCTTGGCGCATGGGCCACAAAAAGGATTGCTTACCATGGTAATAATTGTTTGCGCTTCGGGGTTTCCTAGCGTGATTGGCGCTATTTCATTAGGCACCGCATAACGTGGTTGCTTGGTAAGGGCATGTCCAAATAATTCAGCATTATATTTGAATTTGTTTAACTGCTGTTTCAAGAGGCGATACTCTGATGATTTTTGCAATACTGGTTTTAAAATATACCACAGCAATACCGGAGCGATAAAGCTTAAAAGTAGGTAGAAGGCAGAAGGTAAAAGTTGTAAGGAGAAAGAAGAAAAGCTAAAAGGTAAGAGACCAAAGACTAAAGCAATTGCAAACTCTAGCCATAAAATTATTTGTACGGCACAACATAACACACACCAGCTTTTGTGGCTGTATTGGTAGTAAATTGACCACAGTGTATAGGGCAAAGCTAAGATATTGAACCAAACTAAGAAGTACAAGGATGAAGGAACAAAGATTAAGGATAGCAAACTACCAGCAAAATAAAAGAAGCCTACTTCGCTCCAGCTTAGCCATGAAGTTGCTTTTGCTGCGTCTGACTTTAGGATGGCATTGCAATTGTTCTTTTTGCCTAAACTGCATAGGTTTTGCACCAAAGGATTATTGGCGTTTACACCATGTGCTAACAACAATACTGAAATACCTACCCCAATAAACTTGATGGCCAACAATAAGCTAAATGCTAAAGGAGCAGCACTAAAGTTGATAAATAACGCTGTAGCTAGCATCACAATCAAAATAAAGCAGGGCACAATTAAGGCATTAGCTATTCCAATTAGCTGCTTTGTAAAGTAGCCTTCTTCTCCGCTTTTTTCGGTTGCTTTGGCGTATAATAATATACCACTCCATGTATCTAAAAATTCATGCTCGGTAATTTCTTTACGTTTAACTTTTTCATCGCTATAAATTACTTTTCCTTTGGTTATCTGATGTACCAATATGAATATACCGCCGTTAGCGGGCAATTGCGCAATAAATGGAAACTTTAATTCTTCTACTTTGTAATTCTCTTTTTTGATAAGATAACCTGCGTTAGGGAGGTGCCAACCATTAAAACAGTCGCTTACAGCCATTAGGCTCGGAAAATCTGGATGATTTTCCAGTTTTTCTGTTAAGGACGCCTCACTTACTTTAACACCTAGCTCATTTAACAGTAGCCTAGGCACTTCAATAGCGCTTGCTTTGGGAGTGGTAAACAGCTTCATAGGTATATTCGGTTTTTGTATGAGCTAATTTACCCCCCCAATTGACATTTTATGTGAAATCTCGTCACATTTTGTGAAATCTCGTCACATTTTTAAATGCCTAATAAATTAGTTAACTTTAAGGCTACCTATCAAAAAACATGTATGAAAAAGTTAACCGTGCTCAAACAATTGCGTGCGATGAGTGGCTTTGGCCAGCAAGAAATTGCCAATGCGCTAAAAATTGAACGCAGTACCTATACCAAATGGGAAAATAAAGAGAAAGATTTAGCGCTTTCGCAAATTACGCAAATAGCCGCCTTTTATGGTTTAGGGCCAAATGCACTTACTAAAATGATATTGGATGGTTACGTTAGTAGCCCTGATGTAGTGGCAAGTTTAATTAATAAAAAAATTTAACAAAAACCTACATCACCTTTAACACCATGCCCTCGGTAATCTTTGCCGATTTTAAACCATTGGCAGCTTTTAAGCTGGCCACGGTAATACCATCAAATTTTTCGGCTATGCTAGATAAAGTATCTCCTGATTTCACTTTATAACTCGCGAAACTAGCTTTGGATTTTGGTGTAAGCTTAGTTGGAACAGTGTCTCTGTAAATTTTTAGTTTCTGCCCCGGAATAATGGTTGTAACCTCTAATTTGTTCCAAACTTTTAAATCTTGTACCTCAACGCCGTATTTATTGGCAATGGCTGTTAAACTTTGTCCGGGCGTTACTTTATGCACTAATATTTTGGGTTGGGCGGCTTCCTTTTTAGGCAAAGCTTTCTTTCTTAAATCCCTCACATCATCGGTTGATGCCAAAATAATTTCTCTATCAACTTCAATGTCGTTATTTAAAACAGTGAAAAGCGGTTCGTAAAACTGGTGGTCTGGCCTAGGTATTACGATACGTTTCGGTATAATGTCTGTACCGTTAACAATCTTCTTTTTATAGCTAGGGTTTAAGGCTATTAATGTTTCTTCTTTATGGTTAATGGCATTTGCTACATCGGCCAGTGCCACAAAATTTTTAACCTGTACGGTATCTGTTTTAAAAGCAAATGCGTTAGGTTTGGTAATAATTTGATGTTTTGGTGCGTATTTCATTACATATACCGCAGCTATAAAAGCCGGCACATAATTACTGGTTTCTTTGGGTAAAAACTTTCTAATCTCCCAAAAATTACGGGAGCCAGCTTTGTCGATGGCTCTTTGCACATTGCCTTTGCCACAATTGTAGGCAGCTATAGCCAAAAGCCAGTCGCCCAGTTCTTCGTAAGCGTCGCGAAAATACGCTGCAGCTGCGTAACTGGCTTGTATAGGGTCTTTGCGTTCATCTACAAAGTTATCCATGGTTAAACCGTAAGCTTTTGCCGTGCCAAACATAAACTGCCACAAACCCGTAGCGCCAACCCTAGAAACCGCATGAGGGTTTAAGGAAGACTCTACAATGGCTAAATATTTAATTTCTGTTGGAATGTTGTAAGATTTCAGCGCTTTTTCGAAAATCGGGAAGTAGTAGCTAGATAGTCCGAGCATATCGCCATACATGGCCTTACGTTTGGTGTAAATATCAATATAGCTTTGTACGTATTCGTTATAATCTAAAGGAACCGTTTGTTGTATAGAATCTAAACGCATTTTGTACAACAAACTCTGGCCAAACAACATTGGTTGCTCAATTACAGGAACGGCTACTGTATCTGTTGGCGGCGCTGTAGTAAGCCTTTTTAAAATGGTATCTACTTGAATTTTACTCGGAACTTGTGCTAAAGTGCTAAAAGCAATCACAAAACTCAAGACAGTAAGTATCAATTTCCTCATAGGCTAAAATTTCTCGTCATTTCGACAACGCAGGAGGAGAAATCTAGAGCCAAACCACTTAGAAAACAGATTTAACCTCGTTGATTTTCAATTCTCTCTACGTTATACTTCGTTCGAAATGACGCTAGCGTTTAAAAAACTATATGATAAGTTGAGCAAAGCTTGCTCGTTAAAATGCTTGGCCATTAATTGGATACTTAACGGCAAACCTGCTTTGTTATTGCCCAAAGGCAATGCTACTGCCGGAATACCTGCTAAAGATGCCAATACGGTATAAATATCTGCCATGTACATTACCAAGGGGTCTTGCACATTTTCGCCAATTTTAAAAGCTGGGGTGGGTGCCACTGGACTAATTAAAACATCATTGTCCTTTAACAAAGCTTCTACCCTTTCTCTAATTAATTGACGTACTTTTTGTGCTTTTTGATAATAAGCATCATAATATCCGGCGCTTAAAACAAAAGTACCCAATAAGATACGTCGCTTAACTTCCTCGCCAAAACCTTCGGCTCTTGAGCTTTTGTACAGTTGGTTTAGGCTTTGTGCTTGTGTATTACGATAGCCATAATGTACACCATCGTAACGCGAAAGGTTGGATGAGGCCTCTGCTGTAGTTAGAATATAGTAGGTTGGCACTAAATACTCCAGCAAATCGAAAGATACATAGGTTACTTCATGGCCATCTGCCTTAAATTTTTCGATTGCTGCAAGTATCGCTTCTTTTGTTTCTACATCTAAAGCATTACTTTCTATGGTTTCTTTTAGTACTGCTATTCTGAGATTTGAGGTTTGAGATTTGAGATTTGAGCTGTAAGACGGCACTGGTTGTTGCGAAACTGTACTATCATTTTCATCGGCACCGGCCAAAACTTCTAACAACAAAGCGGCATCAGTAACTGAAGAAGTGAGTGTGCCCACCTGATCAAAAGATGAAGCGTAGGCAATTACGCCATAACGAGAAATACGGCCATAAGTGGGCTTAAAGCCAATGTTACCACAAAAAGCTGCAGGCTGGCGCACAGAACCACCAGTATCGGTACCCAAAGCCGCTAAGCATAAATCTGCTTGCACAGCAACCGCAGAGCCACCAGATGAACCACCAGCTACCCGTTCTTCATCGGCTGCATTTTTTACTGTACCGAAGTACGACGTTTCATTAGAACCGCCCATAGCAAACTCATCGCAGTTTAAACGGCCAATAATGATGGCATCTTCTGACAACAACCGCTTAACTACCGTTGAAGAATAAGGGGAAACAAACCCATCTAACATCTTAGAAGAAGCAGTTACTATATGCCCCTCGTAACAGATGTTGTCTTTAATACCGATAACCATGCCCGCCAATTTACCTGCCGAACCTTGATCAAGTTTAGCTTGGATTTCTTCGGCTTGTTTTGTCGCAGAATCAAAAAACACCTCATTAAACGCATTGAGGTGTTGATGCTTTTCTATTTGCTTAAAATAGTAAGCAATAAGTTCTTTTAAAGTTAGCTGCTTTTGCGCAAGTTCTCCCTGTATCTCTGTTAAAGAGCTGTATTTCTTCAAAATATAAACTTAAAGCGTTTGTAAATACGGTTTATTGAGGTTTGTTGGTGTTATCGGTAGTAGTAGAATCTACACCGTCTTTACCGTCTTTAAATTCTTTCATCCCCTTACCTAAACCACGCATTAATTCTGGAATTTTTTTACCCCCAAAAAGCAATAAAATTGCCACAATAATTAAAATGATTTCGGTTGTGCCTAGCGCAGCTAATAGTGGTGTTTGTAACATGACTGTTGTTTTATGTATTCAATTTTTTTAAATAGAACTTTTTGGTTCTTTGTCTTCTTTATTATCTACGAAAGCTGTTGCGTTTTGGTTTTCTGTGCTAACCGTAGGCTCATCATGGATAGAATGTGAGTTGTCTACTTCTGGTTCGCGATACCTACGATTTTCATCTGCTTTCCTGTCTTCTTCATCAGTATCAAAAGAGTTAATGTTGCGATGGATTTCTCTTTTTACTCCTTCAGAAGCATCTTTAAACTCGCGAATTCCTTTCCCTAATCCTCTTGCTAATTCTGGCAATTTTTTACCTCCAAATAACAAAAGTATTGCAATTACGATGAGCATCATCTCACCGCCTCCCATATTTAAAAACTCTAATAACGGCGTGCTGTACATTTTAAGCTTATTTTATACAAATATAGGGTTTAATTAGGTAAATTGCTTGTTTTATCTAGCCAGCCAACTTTCTGGGTTTTGTGCAACAGAGCTTCTAAGCACTTGGAATGTAACTTCAGGCACCCCATCTGTCTCGCCCGCTATACCTATAGTCTGCTTTGTAGAAACGTTACTATCTTCCGAAACAGAAACACTTTTCAAATTCTGATACACAGTAAAATACTCACCGTGATTTATGATGACAAAATAACGTCCAAATATACTTCGCACTTTCGTAACCTTTCCATTAAACACGGCTCTAACACTAGCACCTTCTGAGGTTTGAAAGGTAACTCCGTCATTTCTCCCCGACGCTTGGTCGACCTTATATGCTCCAAATTTGCCTGTAATATATCCGTTCGAAACTGGCGATGGCAAGCTGCCACGATTGGCTTCGAAAGCATCAGACAATTTCGCTGCTTCTGGTGTCGCTCTTAAAGCCTCATTAGCAGTTTTAGGTTTCGACGCTGTGGTAGTTGGCACAGGTTTATTTTCTGCCTTCGCTTTTGCTGCAGCAATCCTCTCTCTTTCTCTCGCTTCTTCCTCGGCCTTTTTACGGGCGGCAGCAATCTCTCTATTAATAGCTGCTCTAATCTCTCTATCTACCGCGGCCTGTTGCTGTCTTTTCCTTTTAATATCTGCTTGGTATTGTTTCTCTTGCTTGCTTAATTTGTTCAACACCACTGTTTGCTCACTTCTATTTTTGTCGAGCTTACTTTTCTCGGTTTCTTCTTCCTTTAATAAACTACTCTTGCTTTTTAGGCTCTTGTCCAATACCACAATCTGGTTACTCAATTGCTTTTCGGTACCCTGAATGTACGCCGCCTGTTTTTTACGGTACTGTCCAAATTGTTGCAAATATTTAATGCGTTTGTAGGCTTGGTTAAAATCGCTTGCGGCAAAAATAAACATCATTTTATCATAAGAATTGCGGTTGCGTTGCGCAAAGCGAATCATGCCGGCATATTCCTTTTTTAAATCTGCCAAACGACCTTTTAAATTTTGTACCTTATTGGCATTCTCATGAATTTGATGATCGATGTTTTTGATCTCTGAGTTAATGGTAGAAATTTTGTCTTGTCTTAACCTAATTTGAGCTTTAATGGCATTAATTTGCCCCAGCGTTAGTTTTTTACCACTTGCCGCTTTATTCAAATTTTTCTGAGCTAGCTCTATTTCTCTCTGTAAGGCTTCTTTTTTACGCTTTAGCTCTTTACTTGATTGCGCAAAAGCACTGGCGCAAAAACATAGGGCAATAATTAAAAGCAGAACTTTATGTAACTTCATTAACCAAAAGTATAAAAAATTAATTGATAACTTCGTAGTTCTTTGGAACCGAAAAAGGGAACTCTACGGCTACATTGGCATCTATTTTAACAAAATCAACGGCTACGCTTATTTTTTTATTGCCTACCGCCGAGTTTATTTTTACTACCGATGGGAAAAGGCCATTATTTACAGGTGTATACTTATCGTAAACCACTTTAAGTCCTTGTGCCGCTGCTGCATCGTTTAAAGTAAGTTCTGTAGATTTCAACAAAGTGTTGAATAATGTTCTGTAAGCTAAACTTTGATTGGTTCCATTTAAAACCCACACGCCATTTTCTAGGTTCAGGTCAGATTTTTCTGTCATAAACTCTTTAATGGTATTGCCCGTTAAGATAGATTGCAGCCAACCAAAATTTACCTGTTTGTTGGTATAGCTGTGGATATAGGATAGTGGTTTTCTAAGCACAGTTTTTTGAAGCCTGTTCATCAACAACAAGCTATCAGGTGTAATTACACCGCGGGCTGCTTCTAAGGCACCACCCAATGCCGTAACACTGAACCAGATCGTTTCATCTTTTTTGATACGGATATTAAGTGTTACATTATTTGCATTGCCATCGATATCTAAATCTGCTTTACCTTTTAATACCAGTGTATTGTACTGAAGCTCTTTCCCAAAAAGCACTGCTAAATTTTCAGATTTTTTGTCGTTAACTGGGGCAGCCTCTGCTACCGGCGGAGCTTTAACAATTTCTTTTTTGGGTCTACAGCTTACCACCATTAAGGCACAAGCCGCAATTAAAGCGCTATTTAATATATTTTTTTTCATTGATCTTTCTAGTTAGTTTTTCTGATTGGTTGCCTACACTTTTTGCCTTTTGCCATTGCACAACTGCATTTTCTTTATCTCCTTTTAGGAAAAGAATATCGCCATAATGTTCTAAATAAACAGGATGGTTAGCCTCGTTGTTTTGTAAAGCCTTTTGTATGTAGTTAAGAGCATCATCAATTCTATTTAATTTAAGCAGCACAATTGCGTAGGTATCTAAAATAGATGAGTTTTTGGGCAAAGCCGATGCTGCCTTAGCCGCCAATAACTCTGCCTTTGGTAAATCATGATTACGCAAGGCGAGATAATAGGCATAGTTACTCATAGTAAGGTAATTATTAGGAGCCAAAACTACTGCTTTATCAAAGGCGGCATCTGCCTCTTTTAGCTTTCCTTGATCTATCAAAACCTCGGCCTGTAAAGCTAAAATCATAGCTTTTAAATTGGCATCTTCTGGCTCTAGCTGCAAGGCATTTTTAAGCTCAAAACTAGCTTCGGCATTTTGCCCATTTCTGTGTAACGCAAACGCTCTGTAATAGTATAAAATTGCTTGGTTAGGATAAATGGTCAGTGCTTCTTCGCCTGTTTTAATGGCTTCGGTATAATTGCCCATCAAGGTTTGTACACCAAGTACTTTTTCCCAAGCAATGTACAATTGCTCCGACCGCTGTATTGCCGCCAAATATTGCGCTTTGGCTCCGCTTAAATTTCCCTGTTGGTATAAAATATCGCCATAAAGCAACATTACTTTTGCATCATCTTTGTAATCGTTTAACACAATTAAGCCCAACTCGGTAGCATTTTTTACCACTTCTGGCTTGCTAAAACGAAGTAACATTTGGCTCAAAATCTTAACCTTGTTTGGCAAAGGCATTTCTGGATTAGTAAAAGCTACTTTAAGCGACGCAAAAGCTTCGTCTGGCTTTTTTAACGCATGGTAAACATCGGCTAAAGCCAACTGTATTTCGTAATGATCAGCATCAATATCTTTTGCTTTTAACAGTAATGCCAAAGCCTCGCTGTTTTGGTTTTTCTCTAAAAGCGATCCGCTTAATTCTAGGTAATTTTTAACATCCCCCGGATGATCAGTAATCAATTTTTGCAAAGCGTTGCCATCAGCTTCTCCTGGCTTCTTAAACCGTTGCTTGGCCACTGTAGACGATTTTGTTACTCCAAATTTCTCCTCAAACAAATCGAAAGCCTTTTTAGACTCTTCCGTTTTACCTGCGATGTATAAGGCGTTTGCTCTATCAAAGTAATAGCTTTCTACGTTAGGTTCTAGTGTAATTAACTTATCGAAAGTTTGCACCAGCGCTTCCATGTTGCCATTGCGTTTGTAGATTTCGGATAGTAATTTTAAATACCAAACATTATTTGGCTGAGCAGAAAGGGCTTTTTTGATTGAAACTTCGGCATCTAGCAATTTATTTTGACGCAATTGAATATTAGCAATTTCAAAATGTGCTGCGCTATTGTTTGGATCGATAATCAGAATTTTGGAAAAACTATTACCAGCATTAACGTAGTTTTCGCTCAATTTTTCTTTTAAGCCTGCGAAAAAAAGTTCTTTTATGGCATTGCTATCTTTTACGGCAACGGGTGTTTGCTGCGCCTTGATAGATAAGCACAACAACATTAAACTTGCTGTAAAAAATGGCCTCCCCCAACCCCTCCAAAAGAGGGGAGAAAGCAATCCTAAATCCAATATTTTATTATTAAGTTTCAAATTTCTTTACCACAAAAGGCTTAAAAATCTAGCTGCACTTTGCTAATCTTTAATTGCCTCATTTAATTGTGCCATACAAAACTCTTCCCTTTGGGAAGAGTTAGATGGGCTTATTTACCTGTATGACCGTAGCCGCCAGCGCCTCTATTGGTATCGCTTAGCTCTTCAGTTTGTTCCCAAACTACAGTTTCGTGTTT
Source organism: Pedobacter sp. SL55 (assembly GCF_026625705.1). Lineage (NCBI taxonomy): Bacteria > Pseudomonadati > Bacteroidota > Sphingobacteriia > Sphingobacteriales > Sphingobacteriaceae > Pedobacter > Pedobacter sp. SL55. The sequence goes on from NZ_CP113059.1 coordinate 765,287, forward strand.
TGCTACTACCATTTGCGCTATGCGTTCGCCGTTGTTAACCACAAAATCGGTATCCGACAAATTTACCAACAATACCTTTAACTCGCCACGATAATCTGCATCAATAGTTCCTGGCGAATTTAGCACCGTTACGCCATGCTTGTAAGCCAAACCGCTTCGAGGTCTTATTTGTGCTTCGTAACCTACTGGCAATTCTATAAACAAACCCGTTGCAATTAAACAACGCTGCAATGGTTTAATTATGATTTGCTCTTCGATATTTGCTCTTAAATCCATGCCTGCTGCATTAGCGGTTTCGTAGGCTGGTAATTGGTGTGTAGATTTATTGATGACTTTGATTTGCATGTTAGATATGAGTATTGAGATGTGAGTATTGAGACTAGCCTCGTTTCAGAATTTTAGTTAATTCATTTTTTTCAAAATAAAATACTACAGCTATAAAAATTAACAAAAGTGCATTGCCGATGTAAATATTTCTATCGAAAATAAAAAACGAAGAAAATACGATGATGGTTGAGCTTAGCAAATAAGCTGATATTTTTTTAAAATTGTAGGGTATTGGATAGTATTTCTGGCCTAAAACATACGATAAAACCATCATCACGAAATAAGCGATCATGCTTACCCAAGCCGAGCCCATGTAACTGTATTTAGGAATTAACACCACATTTAGTACAACAGTAATAATTGCACCACTTACCGAAATATATAAACCAAAGCGAGTTTGATCCGATAGACGATACCAAATAGAAAGATTCATGTAAATGCCTAAACAAACGTAACCCAACAACAGGTAAGGAACAGCTGGCAAACCAACCCAATACTCGGCAATGTGCGCACTATCTCTACTGATAAAATATTTTAAAATTTCGATATTGGCTACCAAGGCCACAAACAAAACAGCCAAAGCAATTACAAAATATTTAAGAATGTTGGCATAGGTATGTTTGGCATTTTCTTGTTTAGCATGGCTAAAGAAAAAAGGCTCGGCACCTAGCCTAAAAGCGGTGTTAAATATGCTCATGAAAATAGCTATTTTACAAACTGCTCCGTAAATTCCTACTTGTGTTTCTGTAGCGTACTTATCTAAAAGAATTTTATCTAAATTTTCGTTAACTATAAACGATAGATTTGCTACCAATATTGGCCAACTATACGATAGCATTTTCATGAACATCGCTTTATCGAACTTTAATTGAAGCTTTAAAAACTCTGGTATTAACAACACAAAAGTAATTACGCTTGCAACTAAATTTGCAATAAATACATAGCCTACCCACTTCTCTCTAAACCAACTGGCAAAGAAACTAGCAGTTGGCAAATTATGTTTAATTATTGCCGGTATACCGTAAATGAAAAACAGGCACAAAGAAACATAGGTTAAGATATTCAGAAATTTAATCAAACTGTATCTAAATGGTTTACCGTCGGCACGTAACTTGGCAAAAGGGATGATACAAATGGCATCAGAAAATAGCAACCATATAAAATATTGTACATACCGTCTTTGGTCGTTCAGGTTCGCAGTATCATTGTTTACCAACCATTTCGTAATTGGATCTGTAAATACCAATCCTGTAACTAGAAATAGTGTTGAAATAAAAGCAACAACCAAAAAAGAATTATTGTAGACTTGCTGCTTTCTGTCTTCAAACTTATTCAAATACCTAAAATAGGTAGTTTCCATACCGAAGGCCAAAATGGCGTTAATGATAGAAGCCCAGCTGTACATTTTAGTAAAAACACCGTAAACCGCCGCAGCGTAGGTACGCGTAAATATTGGTGTTAAAATAAAATTAAGCATCCTAGTTAATATGGTGCTAATGCCATAAACCATGGTTTGCCCTAAAAATTTCTTTGCTACAGACAAGTTGATTTTAGATTTGCGATTTTAGATTTACGATTTTCTAAAATCAATATTCTTATTCACTCATTTTTGAGATTGTAGATGGCTAAATCGTAATTCGTCAATCTACAATCGTAAATCACATTACCACAATAAATTTTTCTTAATTACCACAAAGTTGGTGTAATGCTGTAACTCGCTTTCTTCTACAACTACTTGCTCTACAATTGCTTTCTCTGGGCCTTTATGGCACCACTCTACAAACATATCTAAAATTACGTTACTTGCTTCTGCTTCAATAATAACGGAGCCATCCTTTTCGTTTTTCACTTTTCCTTTTACGCCCATTTGGTCGGCTACGGCTTTGGTGCTTGCCCTAAAAAACACGCCCTGCACTTTACCTATTACTTTTATATTGATGTGTTTCATGACTAGATATGCGTATTGAGATGTGAGATATGAGACAAAATTTAAAATTTATACAAAAGTAATTATTTTGAACCACCTAAGACGCCTAAGAACATTTTAGATTAGAAATAGAAATTACACGGTCAATTAGCTACCATTATTCTTAAACAATTAGCTTAAGTTTTCTAAGGTGTACATAAAGCTATGTCGGGGCGAAAAATATTTCGTCCGTACAAATCTAAAATTTTAGTTTTTCGAGCTTTTCCTTTTCAACTAAAAACTCTTCCCAAATTTCATTAAAAATAATCGCAGCTGGCTTAACATCACTGAGCATTGCTGACACTTGCCCTATTTCCAACTCTCCTTCTTGCATATCGCCTTCGAACATACCGAGTTTGGCTCTTGCCCTTCCTAGCAATGCAGCTAACTCCTCTGTACTTGCGCCATTAGCTTCTGCTTGTGCAACGGCATCAGCAAATTCATTTTTAAGCAATCTAACGGGCACCAGTTTTTTCATCCTTAATTTGGTATCGCCTTCGGTAGAGGATAAGATTTTTTCCTTAAAGTTTGGGTGGGCAGAAGACTCTTCGGCTACAGCAAAGGCCGAACCTATTTGTACGGCATCAGCACCTAAGGCAAAGGCCGCCAACATAGCTTTGCCGCTTGCTATACCTCCAGCAGCAATTACTGGAATATTCACAGCCGCTTTAATCATCGGGATTAGACACAAGGTTGTAGTTTCCTCTCTTCCGTTGTGACCACCAGCTTCAAAACCTTCGGCAACAACCGCATCTACTCCACTTTGTTGTGCTTTTAACGCGAATTTAGTGTTGGCAATTACATGAACAACGGTCATTCCTTTCTCTTTCAAAAAGCTAGTCCAAGTTGCTGGGTTACCTGCCGAAGTAACCACAATTTTGACTTTTTCCTCCGCCAAAACATCCATGATCTCTTGAATGTTAGGATAAAGCAAAGGCACATTAACCGCAAAAGGCTGTTCTGTTGCCTGTTTACACTTTTGGATATGCTCTCGCAAAACCTCTGGATACATAGAACCAGCACCAATAATACCCAAACCACCAGCATTAGAAACAGCAGAGGCCAGCCGCCAGCCGCTACACCAAACCATACCGGCTTGAATAATTGGATATTTGATATTGAATAAAGAGGTAATTGAGTTTTTCATTTGTCCTTTTTTCTAATTCTCTTTGTTTCGGGTAAATAATTCTGATTAGAAACTACTTTTTGACCCGTTTTGCTTTCCAATTCTTTCCTAGCATTTCCTGCAACTGCCCCACCTTGTTTAGCCACTTTTTGGTTTTCTTTAAAGCCTATGGGGTTTTGGGTTTTAACAATGGCTGTGGTAGATGCTTCGCCCAACATCGAGAAAATCAGTTCCAAGTCAGTCATGTGATCACGCAGATTTTGGCTTTTTAAACCTTTAACTTTTTTGTATTCTGATGGTGTAAGCCCAAAAGTAGCTCTAGATATTTCGGCTGTTAAAATAGCATATTCTTTTTGTTCGTTTACCTCTCTATTTTTCCACTCGTCGGTAAGTTCTTCACGAATGGCGATGCTGCGCATACGCTTTTCAATCCAATCCTCATTATAGCCTTTAAGTTTATACAGCTCCCTTGCTCGTTGCGTAGCCAACTCTGGATTCTCTATCTCCTCTAAACGATCGGAACCTACTTGTGCCAGCCAAAGTTTAAAAGGTTCTGCCTTGGGCGAAGGAATGGATTGGATGATACGGAGAAGACCTTTTGAATTGGCAGCTTGTATTTTACGTTTTTTCCCATCGGCTGCTACCATTTCAACTAGGGTACAAATTGTACCCCAGTTGCTCTTAAGCTGCTCGTCACGGCTTAACATTCTTTTGATATACTGCTTTACATCTGTACTGTCTGTAAGTATTTCAACAACATCTTGAACAGAAAAATACCATTTCTGTTTGTTCTCATTCCATACGGAACGTATTTGATTGCTTTCGAACAGTTTAATGCTTGCCATAGGATAATTGATTTATAATATTTGCGGATAGATATTCCTTAAATATCGGAAAGAAAAACCACCAAAACTACCTACCAATTAAACTAATCTTTTTACCTCGTGAGATTTGATGATTTTTGCTTCACTCACTTCAATCAAATTAACTCCAGGCGTTTTACCAACTTCAAAACTTCCAAATTGATTAGCAATACCTAAAAATTCTGCACCGTTTATTGTGGCCCATTTTAACAATTCGTCAAAAGGAACTCGCTTTTTCTGTTGTAAAGTTTCCATCTCTGCCAAAATAGACAACTGGTGGTTACTGGCCAAACTATCTGTACCAAGTGTAATTCTTACGCTAGTATCGAAAAACAGATTAACGTTAGGCAGGTCATTTTCTATGTAAACATTAGCGTTTGGGCAAAAGCACCAATACAAATCCTTGTGTTGCGCTACCGCAAAATCAATATCGGCTTTGCTGGTAAAGGTATTATGCACCAGTAAAGTTCTATTTCTTGGCATTTGCGACAAATGGTAACGAATGGCATTTTCTCCTGTACCGTGTGCTTCGCTTTTTGGTACGCCCATTCTATTATACATCGCTTCAAAATCTCCGGTGCCTTTCTCAAAAAACTCGTTCTCGGCTAGTGTTTCTTGATTATGAATACTTAAAATATCTTGTGGCCGAGTGTTTTTTTCGATGTATTGAAATAATTCGGTGGCCACAGAATATGGTGCGTGTGGTACAATAGATGCTTTTAATGGCCAGTAACTATCTCTTATTTTAACAGCCTCATCAATAATTGGTTGCGATGGATGATTAAAGCCAAAAACCTCTACAAAGGTATGATAATGCAAAGGGCTATGTTGTTTTATTTCTTTAGAAATTAACTGATTGGAAATATCGCCCACGGCAACAATTCCATTTTCGAACATCTGCTTATCTGCAGCATTCATAGCGGCAATTATCACTTCATCTGCTGCGGCTCGTTGGGCTACAATTTCCCTAACAAAAGCTGGCAATCCGGTTTGCTCTGGTATTTTATTAAACAGGTGCGACAGTTCTAAGTGGCAGTGCGTATTTACAAAACCTGGCACCAAAACCCCCTCATATTGCTCTATATTTTCAATGTTTCGAGCTGCGGCTTCTGCTGCTGTTAATATAGAAATGATTTCTCCGGTATCCGAAATCTGCATCACACCGTTATCAATTGGCTCGCTGGTTACTGGGTAAATTCTGTTTGCCGACAAGTATCTTTGCATACTACAAATTAAACTGAATTGGGTTTAATATCGAAATTTAAAACTTTTTTGGTGCTTATAGCAACAAGTTGTAGAGAAACTCCACAACCTAGATTTCAGCGAAAAACACAAAAATAATTGATTTACAATCAATTAACAGTTTGGCACAGTACAAATTATGGCTTGGCACTATTATGAAGCCTTAGGTTAGTATAATTCACAAAATATATTAAACTTAAAAATAGATATTATGAAAAAGTTATTTGTAGCAGCTATCGTAGCATTCGCAGGTTTTACAGCAACTCAAGCTCAAGCTTCAGTTAATAAGTTAGAAATGGTTTCAGTTCAAGATAGTGTGGTAAAAACTCCAATTGAAGTATCGGCTTTGCCAGATGCAATTAAAACAGTTTTACAAACAGACCCTTACAAAGATTGGACACCAACAGCAGCTTTTAGCGTGAAAGATGGCGATAAAGCTTACTTCCAAGTTGATGTGAAAAAAGCAGAGGAAATGGCTTCGTTGAAATTTGATGCGGAAGGCAAACCAGTAGAATTTTCAGGAGCTTCGGTAGCAGCAGCACAAGCTTCGATTAACGAAATGGTTGCTGTACAAGATAGTGTGATTAAAACTCCAATTGAAATGTCGGCTTTGCCAGATGCAATTAAAACAGTATTGGCAACCGAACCATACAAAGCTTGGACACCAACAGCAGCATTTAGCGTAAAAGATGGCGATAAAGCTTACTTCCAAGTTGATGTGAAAAAAGAGGAAGAAACAGCTTCGTTAAAATTTGATGCTGAAGGCAAGCCAGTAGAATAGTCAAAAATCATCATTTCTTAAAACTAAATAAGGGAAAAGCCAGTTATATGATACTGGCTTTTCCTATTTTTGTATATATGGCATCTGTTTTAATTATTGAAGACGACAGCACTTTCGCTCAAATTATTGAAGGTTTTTTAACAAAGAAAAATTTTGAAGTAACTACCGTTAGTAATGTTGCCAAAGCTCTTAAATTAATTGCTCATGAAGATTTCCAGTTGTTATTGATTGATTATCGCCTACCAGACGGAACTGGCATAGAGGTATTGAACCACCGCCGCGAAATTGGCTTAGCTGTTCCGGCAATTATCATGACTTCTTTTAACGATGTGCGTACCGCGGTAAAATCTATACAGCTCGGGGCGAGTGATTACATTACCAAACCCATTAACCCCGATGAGTTACTGATGGTAATTGACAATGCGTTACAGAAAAAAGCACCTCAAAAAACTAACGAAGGCAATTTTATTAGGGGTAGCAGCGATGTTGCTAATAGATTATATCAGCATATTGATTTGGTAGCCGAAACCGATATGTCTGTAGTGATACAAGGCGAAAGCGGTACCGGAAAGGAGTTTGCTGCAAGAACCTTACATCAGCAAAGCAAGCGCAAAAACAAACCATTTATAGCGATAGACTGTGGCGCTTTATCTAAAGATTTAGCAGCAAGCGAATTGTTTGGCCATGTTAAAGGAGCTTTTACAGGTGCCGTTACAGATAAAAAAGGCTCGTTTGAAGCCGCCAATGGAGGTACTATTTTTTTAGATGAAATTGGCAACCTTAGCTACGAAGTACAGGTTAAACTACTCAGAGCTTTACAAGAGAGAGTGATACAGCCATTGGGCAGCAACAAGCAAATTCCGGTTGATGTGCGCATTATTACCGCTACCAATGATGACTTAGCGAACAGCATGAAAAACGGCGAATTTCGTGAAGACCTTTACCATAGGTTAAACGAGTTTAAAATTCAGTTGCCACCGCTAAGAGAAAGGGGTGTAGACTTGGAGCTTTTCATAGCGCTTTTCATTAAATTATCTAACGAAGAACTGAATAGAAATGTACAAGAACTAGACAAAGAAACTAAACACTTACTACTTAAATATGATTGGCCAGGAAACTTGCGGGAGCTAAGAAATGTAATCAAAAGAATGGTTTTACTAACTGCCGGCAGTATTGCAACAGCAGATAGCTTACCTGACGAGATGAAGATAGCTGTGGCTAATGAAACACCTTTGGATAACCCTTCAGATTTGAAAGCTGTAAACGAAAGCAATGAGAAAGCGTTGATTACCGAAGCGCTGATTAAGGTAAAATACAACAAATCTAAAGCTGCAAAACTGCTAAATATTGATAGAAAAACGCTTTATTCGAAAATGGAGCGCTATGGAATAGATTAATAAGGTCATGTACGGGCGAAAAATTTTTCGCCCCAACTTAAATATTAAAGCACCTCAAAATGCTTTAGCGCATTCCAAATGCCATCACTATCTACATCATCAGTAACGTAATCTGCAATCGCCTTAACTTCTGGATTAGCATTGCCCATGGCTACACCAACATTTACATGCTTTAGCATTTCAATATCATTACCACCATCGCCAAATGCCATGGTTTCAGCTAAATCAATACCAAAATGTTTACAGAAGACATCGATACCTATTTTTTTACTTTGATTTTTTGCATTCACATCAGCAAATAAAGGTGTCCATCTCGAAGCTGTAGAATTAGGCATTACCGTAGCCATAAAAGCGGCTTCCTGCTCGGGACCTAAAAAAATATTGGTTTGCAAAATGGAAGAAACATCTACTCTTTCTGGATCTATTGGTGGCGGCACAGGTAAATTTACATGAGCGTACATTCCAGCAATTTCGGGGGTAACATCATGTATACCGATTTCCTTCTCAGACATAAATGAAAAACTCAACGTATTTTCTTTGGCATAGGATAAAATACCTCTAATATCTTCTGCGGCTATACACTGCTTAAAAAGTAGCTCTTCATCTTTTGTAACACAATAACCACCATTAAAAGTAATGTAGCCATCAAAATTTAAGTATTTTATATGATCAATGCTATTAATTGAACGACCTGTAGATAAAATGGTTTTGATGCCCTTGGCTTGTAAATCGGCGATTGCCTGCTCGGTAGATGCCGAAACTTTGTGTGTTTTGAAACTTAACAAGGTACCGTCAATATCGAAAAAAACAGCTTTTACGGATGGATTTTGCATGAAACAAAGTTAAAAGTATTTTTTTGCCACAGATGCACAGATCAAATAACAACAGGTTAATTTTTAAATGATTTCTATTTTCTTTTTAAATCTGTGTATCTGTGGCTTTTTTTAAGAAAATTTATTTTTACGTATTTCCACAGCTTTCAATAGTGATTTCAATTTACCTAGTAACGCATTTATTTGATTACGAATAGCTTCATCCAATATCCCTACCGCCGCAACTTCTTGTTCTAACTGTCTAAATTCAGCACCTAATTCTTTAGCACCAATTTGCGCAACTCTTCCAGCTAAGCGATGTATTACCAATCTCACTTCCGGTTGGTTTTGGTTGGCGATACTTTCCTGTAACAAGGCTTGGTCTTCTTCGCAATCTCGTATAAAACTTGCTAAAATCTTAGCCATCATTTCTTCATCGCCCATGGTCATTTTCTGCAAAGCGTTATCATCAAAACCAACCTCCGCTACTGCCGAAATTTCAAATAGTGCCAGCAAATCTTCTGCTTTAAAAGGTTTAATAATCACACCTTCAAAACCCTGGTCTAACACCGCCTGCTGCTCATCGGGCAGCTTTTGGGCAGTAATTGCGTAATATTTTACACCATTGGCCAGGCGCTGTTTAAGCTGTTTGTGTACTTCAATTCCAGTCATTCCGCCTTCCAAGCGCATATCTATAAAAACATATTCCAGCTCATCGTCTATTGGCTCATTCAAAATGGCATTAGCTGTCCTAAAAGTTTTATACGGAATTTGGTGGGCAGAGAATATGAGTTCACACAAATTGAGGATTAAATTATCATCGTCAATTACCCAAACACCTTTAGCCTTGGTAACCGTTTTTGTATTTTCTAACCGTATAGTTTCAGCAGGCGCATTACCTTTTTGATACTGTAAATGCACCACAAATGAAGTACCCTTTCCTAACTTACTTTTGGCATTAATTCTTCCGCCCTGCGCATCTACCAAAGTTTTCACAATAGCCAGCCCTAGGCCCGTACCGTTTTGGTTCATCGACTGATGATTTGAGTTATCCCCTTGCTCAAACTCTTTAAAAATCTTCCCCTGATCTTCCTTCGAAAAACCAATTCCAGTGTCCTCTACCGTAAAATAACAATAAACGTTTTCATCTTGCTCTTTACAATCTACAATCAATTTCACGTGCCCTTTTACCGTAAACTTAATGGCATTTCCCAACAGATTATAAAGCACTTGCTTTAACCTAAAAGCATCTCCTTTTATCCAATGTTGCTCTGGTAAATCAAAATTAGCCACCAGGCTGATGTCTTTCTTCTCTGCCAAGGGCTTTACCGCATCCATTACCTCATCGAGTAATTTCTGAAGATCAAAATCTTCCTGTTTAAAGCTAAATTCGCCCGATGTAATTCTGTTGTAATCTAGCACTTCGTTTACAATCTGCAATAAATGTACCGACGACCGATGAATGGCTTCCACGTGCTTTTTATTGGGATTTTCTTGTTTAGCTATAAACTCCGAATAACCTAAAATGGCCTGTAAAGGTGTTCTAATTTCGTGGCTCATGTTAGATAAAAAGCGTTGTTTTGCCCTTCCGTGATATTCGGCCTCTTCTTTAGCTTTTTCTAAGGCCAAGGTACTTGTTATTTTTGGTGATATCTACCAAAATGAGCGAGCCCAAAATCATGGTGATTATAAAAAAAGCGATAATGATAATCTTAATTTGATGTACCCCTTCGCTAACCATACTTTTGGCCTGTTCTCCGTTCAAATCAATCTGCATCAAAGCTTCTGCTTCTACCTCACGCAGCACATTTAACATTTGCTTGGTTAACGCACTGCTAGAACTCGCCAATTCTGCTTCCTTTTTTAAAAAACGGTTACTCTTTTGGCGCTGCTCGGTTTCAATTGTTTTAAGCGAAGTTGCTACATTTCGCATAATGCTATCTTCTACCTGTGGGTTAAGCGTATCCTTTTTTACCTTATATTCTTCGTTAATGATTTTATAAACCTCTGCCTTTTTCTTTCCAAAAAGTCTACTTAAAAACCCACGAGGTTTCTGGTCTTCTTCGGGAGCCACCGTAGTGGTAGAAGTAGAAGTTTGCGTAGTAAAAACCGCACTATCGGCCTCTCTGGTACGTTGTGCAAACAGCTCGTTTAGCTTCTCTACTTCTTCAGAAAAAGACTGCGTATTTACCAAATTTTCTTTAACTTCTAAGTATAGTAGAAACTGCTTATCTCTATCTTTAAGCAATTTTTTTAGTTTGTTAATGCGCTTAGTTTGCTCCTGATCTGTGGTATAAAGCGTGTTTAACGTATCTAAGGTTCTGCGCAACTTTTGGGTGGCAGCAAAAAAACTCACATTGTTTTTCTGCTCTCTCTGCAACTGATCTAGCGAGGCTATTTGATGCGAAAGCTTGTTTACCAATCTCAATTTATCGTTAGGAGCAGATATTTTCTCTACTGTACCTAAAATTTCGCCAAATACAAATTTACTTACGCCCCAAGCTAAAAAAAGTGCCAAGCCAGCAAATAAAAAGCCAAGTACCACTTTACCTTTTGTGGCCCTAAAGAAATGCTTTTGAGATTGAGCTGTAGATTTGCTAGACATATTTAAATAACCACAAAATACGCACCGAAATAGTTTTAATTACTTAAAAATTTGTAACAATTGTGGTTAATTAAACCTTTGCAAATAGTTGTAGCAACAACCGCCTATTATATATTTGTATCATGAACAGGATAGACAGGCTATTTGGCATTTTAATTTTACTCCAATCGAAAAAACACGTAAGTGCCGAAAGCATTGCCAGTCGTTTCGAGATTAGTGTTCGTACCGTTTATCGAGATGTAAAAGCGCTTTCAGAACAAGGCATACCTTTAAGCTTCGAACCTAACAAAGGGTATTTTATTGTTCAGGGCTATTTTTTGCCTCCAGTGTCTTTTAATACAGATGAGGCAAGTGCACTGCTCATGATGGAACGTTTTATCGAAGGTTTTGCAGATAAATCCATCAAACAACATTACCAAAGTGCATTAGACAAGGTTAAAAATGTACTAAAAAGCAACCAAAAGAAAGTAGTCGAAAACCTTAATGCCAACATCCGGCTACAATTGCCCAAGCGTTTGCGTAGCGATGTTGAGTATTTATCGCTACTTCAAAATGCCATTGCCGACAAACAAATAGTGTCGATTAAGTACAAAAACTATAAAGAAGAAGTTAGCGAACGTCGTTTAGAACCTATCGGATTAATTTTTTATGCATTTTCTTGGCACTTGATAGGCTACTGCCACCTGCGCAGTTCATATCGTGATTTCAAGGTCAACAACATTTTACAGCTCAACTGTTCTTCGCTGCCGTTTACGCTTACCGAGCACATCAGTATTAACGATTATATGAAGCAATTACCTGTAGATTATTAGTTTTAGAAAGCAATCGCCATCCAACATCGGCAACTGCAGCCTTAGTTTATCCCGAATTACCTTCGTAACTTTTCGCTTTAATCTTTTTGTATACTGCTCCCGTAATTTCGAACGTATATGAGAAATCTCACGGTACAACACTTCTATTTAACAGATTTCTCTTCGTTCCTCATCGAAGTGTTTACTCCTACCGATAGCTATAGGCCCGGAATTATTCAACAAATCAACCTTTCCTGCTTTGCGCTCTTTGCAATACTCCTAATTTCTTTGCGATGAATTTTTTGGCGTAAAAACGAAAAGATTTAATTAAGTAATCGCAAAGAACGCTAAGAAAAATTCATAAAATTCTCGCATCAATTTTCCCGCTGCCATAGGGTTGTCACTCTGTCCTCTCAACTTTGTTTCAACAAAAAAATAAACATCATGGATATCATTAAATTACTACAAAACGAGCTCAACCAAGAAGCAGTAACTACCCGTAAATTTTTAGCCTTAGTGCCTTTCGATAAACCAGATTATGCACCACACGAAAAAAGCATGAAGCTAATAGCTTTGGCCACACACATTGCAGATTTAGCTAGCTGGCCAAAACTAGGAGTAGAAACAGATGAACTTGACTTTGCTACAGCACCATATAATCCAGCCCAAGTTCACGATAACGAACAGTTAATTGCACTGTTCGACAAAGGTATAGCAGAAAGTTTAACCAGCTTAGCAGAAGTAGAAGAAGCATTTCTAGAAAAACCTTGGGTGTTGCGCACAGGCAACCAAATTCATATAGCAACCACCAAATACGGATTGATCAGAGTTTCTTTAAACCAGATCACGCACCATCGTGCACAGTTGGGTGTTTATCTTCGTTTACTAAACATCCCGATACCTGGTTCTTATGGACCAAGTGCAGATGAGTTAAATTTCTAACATTATTAAACCACATAGACACATAGTTTTCAAAAGGTTTTAGTTTCGCATAAACGATATTTATGTATCATTTAACCAATTCCTATTCTATGTGCCTATGTGGTTCCATTTTTTAAAACCTTTTAAAGTGATATTCGAATTAGAATTGGTTACTTTGTAAATTAATAACTAATTCTAATCATGGATCATACCACACGTTTAAATAAATACATCAGCGAAAGCGGACTTTGCTCAAGAAGAGCAGCAGATAGATACATTGAACTTGGTCAAGTATTTATTAACGGCAAGCGAGCTAAGGTTGGCGACAAAGTATTATTTGGCGATGTAGTGAGTGTAAATGGCCAAAATATAGAGCCCCGCCAAGCAGAAAACTCTATTCTTATTGCCTACAACAAACCTGTTGGCATTACCAGTACTACCGAAGCTGGCGTTAAAGACAACATTGTTGACCACGTAAACCATAGCGAACGTGTTTTCCCAATTGGTCGTTTAGATAAAGATTCGCAAGGCTTAATATTTTTAACCAACAACGGAGATTTGGTTAATAAAATTCTACGTGCCGGCAACAACCACGAAAAAGAATATGTAGTTACGGTTAACAAGCCTATTAACGAAACTTTTGTAGAGAACATGAGCAAAGGCGTTCCGGTTTTAGGTGTAATGAGCAAAAAATGTAAGGTAAAACAAGAAGGAAGCAACGTATTCCGCATCACTTTAATTCAGGGTTTAAATAGACAAATTCGCCGCATGTGCGAATATTTTGGCTACGAGGTAACCAAACTAGAGCGTGTACGTATCATGAACATTACTTTAAAAGGTTTAGGCCTTGGCGATTGGCGTGAACTGGATGAAAAAGAACAAGCCGAAATTTTTAAAATGGTGGCAAAATCTAGTTCAGAGAAACCTGCTGCGCCTAAGCAAGTGAACAAAAAAGTTAGTGCTAACAAGCCCGAAAAACCTGCTCAACGTTTTGCAAAAGCTAAAGGTAAAACGGACTCTTCTAAAGCAAACCCCGACAAAAGAGCTAGCGGCGGAGCATCAAAAAACAGTAGCGCAGCCGCCAATGATTGGTTTAAAGCTAACGGACCTAACAAAAGAACCGCTCGCCCATCAAACGGTAAATCTGGAGTTGCTAAAGTAAAAACACGTAGCCCTAAAAGGAAATAAGCGATACTAACCTTAAGCATCAGTCAGGACCAACGCATTAAAATTAAGCATTATGCTTGTTAAAACCTTATTAAGAGCAGCAACTTACCCAAGAACGTATTGGCCTAGCGGATATTTTGAGGAAAAATAGTTTGAAACCACCAGTAGTTCCGATCTAATTGCATTGCGCAAAATAATTTTCAGTCGTGCAATGGAAAATGAGAAGGGCAAGACCTTAAATTATTTTCAAGAGTGGTTTGACTAATTTTTACCAAAATAGATGCAAGCCTTGATTTTTACTCCACTTTTTATCAAGAAAAAGTGGAAAAGCCCGTTTGGCAAGACAAAACATTTTAATGCGCTTACCCTTAAGCATCAGAATTTTAAGCCAAAGATTTATGCAAAAGCTCAAACACACTGGTAAAAAACCGACTTGATCAACCTAACCAAGAAGAAGAGCAGTACTTACTCCTTTTATATCTTCTTTTCCTGCAGATTCATTGCTAAAATCTCCTAATTTCTTTATATTAGCGAGACTGAACAAACAATAATCTATGGACGCACTAAACAATCTCGAACCTTTATTAAGGATATTTTGGTATTTGGCTATACCCATCAGTTTCATCTTCATCGTTCAAACGGTAATGACCTTTATCGGAGCCGACTCTGGCGATGGTATTGATGCAGACTTTGATGGCGATTTAGACGGAGGCAATGTCCCCTTTCAGCTTTTCTCTTTCCGAAATCTGATTAACTTTCTGTTAGGCTTTAGCTGGACAGGCATTTCTTTTTATGGCTTAATCACTAACAGAGCCATACTTATTCTCTTCTCAGTAGTAATAGGCATTCTTTTTATTCTGATTTTTTTTGCCATCATCAAGCAAATCCAAAAACTAGCAGAAGACAATTCCTTTAAAATTACTTCGCTATTGCACAAAAGTGGCTCGGCGTATTTACGTATTCCCGAAAAAAGAACTGGCATGGGCAAAATCCAAGTAAGTATAAATGGTTCTTACAAAGAAGTAGATGCCATTACCGATAACGAACAAATTCCCAGTGGTGCAGCCGTAAAAATCATTAAAATAGAAAGTAACAACCTCGTATTAGTAGAAAAAATATAATATGGAAAACCTCTTACAATCGCCTATTACAGTCATTTTAATTGCTGTTATCGTAATTTTCGTTACCCTCTCGGCCTTATTGGCACGCTACAAGCGCTGCCCTTCAGATAAAATTTTAGTCATTTATGGAAAAACAGGCGGCACTTCAGCCAAATGTATCCACGGTGGTGGTGCTTTTATTTGGCCAGTAATTCAAGATTTTGCCTATTTAGATTTGAAACCCATTTCTATAGAAGCCAATTTGGTAAATGCTTTGAGTAGACAAAATATCCGTGTGGATGTGCCTTGCCGATTTACCATTGCTATTTCTACCGAAGCAGACAGCATGAATAATGCTGCCGAACGTTTGCTAGGTTTGGCACCTGCAGATATCCAAGAACTATCAAAAGACATCCTATTTGGTCAGTTACGTTTAGTTATTGCTACCATGACTATCGAAGAAATTAACTCAGACCGTGATAAGTTTTTAGATAACATTTCTAAAAACGTAGATACCGAGTTAAAGAAAATCGGTTTAAAACTTATCAACGTAAACGTAACAGATATTAAGGATGAGTCTGGTTACATTGAAGCTTTGGGTAAGGAAGCTGCTGCAAAAGCCATTAACGAGGCCATCATCAGCGTTGCCGAACAAACTAAAATCGGAGAAACTGGTAAAGCCATTGCCGATAGAGAGAAAGATGTGCAGATTGCAGAAACGCAGCGTGAGCGTGATGTAAAAATCGCCATTACCCAAAAAGACAGGGAAATTAGTATTGCCTCTGCTTTTAAAGATGAGGCCATTGGTAAAGCCGAAGCCGAAAGAGATACACGTATCAAAACTTCGGAAGCCAACGCCATTGCTGTGAAAGGAGAAAACGAGGCGAAGATTGAAATTGCAGCCTCAGATGCTTTGCGCCGTGAAAAGGAAGCAGAAGCCTTAAAAATTGCTGTAGCGGCCGAGAAAGTGCAACAAGCAAAAGCGTTAGAAGCATCCTACTTAGCAGAGCAAAAAGCAGAAGAAGCTCGTTCTGAAAGAGAAAGAGCCACACAAATAGCTAACATTGTAGTACCCGCCGAAATTGCCAAGCAAAAAGCCATCATCCAAGCACAGGCCGATGCAGAAACCATTAGAGAAAACGCAAAAGGAGAAGCTGATGCGATTTACGCCAAAATGGAAGCAGAAGCGAAAGGTTTGTTCGAAATCTTGACCAAACAAGCCGAAGGTTATCGTGATGTAGTTGCCGCAGCAGGTGGCGACCCAACCAAAGCCTTCCAATTGTTGTTAATTGAGAAACTGCCAGAATTGGTTAAAACACAGGTTGAAGCCGTTAAAAATATCAAAATTGATAAAATTACCGTTTGGGACTCTGGCAACGGTGCAGGAGAAAATGGTGCTGGTTCTACCGCAAACTTCGTCTCTGGCATGATGAAAACCGTACCTCCTTTAAACGATTTGTTTAATATGGCTGGATTAAACTTACCTACTTATTTAAAAGGAGAAGATCCAGAAGCCACACCTACAATTGATGCAAATGACACCAATCCTAAAGCTTAATTTTAATTAGATTTTATAATTTTTGAGGCTTCGGAATTAGGTTTTCGAAGCCTCAATGTTTTTAAGTAACTTTGTGCATTCAAATTCGTTATCAAATATCAACTTGAAGATGGAAACTCTAGTCATGCACCCTGCCAACAAAGAGCAATTAGCGGCCTTAAAGGCAATAGCCAAAGCTTTGAAAATTCCTTTTGAGAAAAAAGAAGAGGAGCAATATGATCCTGCCTTTGTAAAGATGATTAAGGATGCCGAAGAAAGAGGGCAGTTTAATGAGGTAGACCCTAATGATATATGGGAAAGTTTAGGGTTAAAATAGAGAAGTTAGCGGATGAACATTTCCGAAAACACTTCAAATCAGGGGACAAGGCTTCAATCAAAAAAATCAAGCAAATAGTTGCTGAACTTTCAGAACATCCTTACATCGGCACCGGCAAACCGGAAGCTTTACGCAACGAACTTTCTGGATTTTGGTCAAGACGAATAAATAAGAAGGACAGGCTAATTTATAGAGTTGATGAAAATATTGTTTTTGTCTTCATCATCTCAGCCATGGGCCATTACAACGATAAATAATAATAATGCAAAGCACAAAAAAGATAGACATCCGTTCATTAAGCCCAGAACAATTAGCCCAACATTTTAAAGACATGGGCGAACCTGCATTTAGGGCAAAACAGGTCTATCAATGGCTTTGGGAAAAATCTGCTCGTAATTTCGAGGAGATGAGCAATCTTTCTAAAGATTTACGTAAAAAGCTGAGCGAAGGCTATACCATCAACACCGTTGAAATTAGCAATGCCCAATTCAGTAACGACCATACCATTAAAAATGCTTTCCGTTTGCACGATGGTAATATTGTAGAAGGCGTTTTGATTCCTACAGAAGAGCGCATGACCGCCTGCGTAAGTTCGCAAGTAGGCTGCAGCTTAACCTGCAAATTCTGCGCAACTGGCTACATGGATCGCGTTCGTAATTTGAATGCAGATGAAATTTACGATCAAGTCGTTTTAATTGACCAACAGGCGAAGAAGAACTATAACATTCCGCTAACCAATATTGTGTACATGGGTATGGGCGAACCTTTGCTCAACTACGCCAATGTACTAAAATCTATCGAACGTATTACCGCACCAGATGGTTTAAACATGTCGTACAAACGAATTACCGTTTCTACCGCCGGTATTGCCAAAATGATTAAAAAACTGGGCGATGATGGTGCAAAATTTAACTTGGCACTTTCGCTTCATGCCGCTAACGACCAAAAACGCCACGAGATTATGCCCATTACCGAGCATAATTCGTTAAAAGCATTGGCCGAAGCACTAAAGTATTATTTCCAAAAAACCAAAAATCCAGTTACTTACGAGTACATCGTTTTCAATAACTTTAATGATGAAATACAGGATGCGATGGAATTGGCCAAATTCTGTAAGCACGTTCCTTGTAAGGTTAACTTAATCGAATACAACCCCATCCAATTTGCAGATTTCATTAATGCCGAAGGCGATAAAATTGACGCTTTTGCAAATTATTTGAAAAAGCAAGGTATTACTACTAATATCAGACGCAGCCGTGGTAAAGATATTGATGCCGCTTGTGGGCAGTTGGCAGTGAAAGAGAAGGCTTAGATATTTACATTTTTAATTGCTTGCACATATTCTAGATTTCTCTACCTTTTTCGAATTTTGCATTGTAAACCAGTAGGACTAATCAATTAACCTGTAAACTTATTTTAGGACGATACATCCCACTTTAGCGCTAGTCTTAACGCTAGAGAACGAGCAAAAGCCCGACTACTTGTAATTTTGCCTTATGTTAGTATCTTTAGTTACATTTAATAAAATCTATCTCTTTACTATATTCTGGCGAGCCGTTTACAGCCTTATTGTAGTCTAAGCAGGCCTTCTTAAAATTTCCCAATTTCCAATGAGCTTTAGCCCTGCAAAAATAAATATAGTCAGCATTTCCTGATAATTGGATCGAACGATCAAAATCTCTTATCGCTTTGTCATACAACTTCAGCTCGTACAGACATCTACCTCTCCATAACAACAGATCTGGATTTATCTTTTCATCGGTCAGTTGCAATGTTTTGTTAAAATCCAGCAAAGCTTTCTGATATTGATGCAAAAAATAATATGCCCGCCCTCTATTTCGGTAAGCCTGCCAAAACTTATCATTGATATTTATGGCTTTAGAGAAATACTGAACACTTTGGTTAATTCTCTCTGCCCTAAGCATCCCCGGCATTGCATTCATACAATTATTTCCCTCTTGGAAATAATAATTTGCAGATTTTTGCTTTTGAGCATTTGCGAGAATGACATTAAATATCAATAAAGAAATGATAATCAATTTATTCATAATATATTAATATTTTTAATTTGAACTAACTTTGCCTTGCCGTCTTTTGATATAGCTTTACTAGCATCGATACCCAATCTGGCTTAAGCTTTTGTCTAGCGCACCTCTGGCCCTGTCTGGCTTAAGCGTTTTTGTCTGGCGCAAGCATTAGCGCAGCGGTGCTTGTGCCTACTCCAGAAACTTTATTTCCAACAGTCCCTTTTCTCCGGCATAGTCTCTTGCACTACTATAAACATAATCTTGCGCCAGAGAAACAAAGCCAGAAACTACAGGGTTTTGATGGAGATATTCCAATTTCTGATTTCTCATATAATTTTCCCAAAGCTCTATTGGATGGTTGTCTTGCTGCCATAGCTGAAAGCCCTTATTGTTCCCGTTCTTCTTGCCTGCCCGTTCCATCATCCATAACAACCATTCTCTTCTGCTCTCCTGTGGATGTTCCGCAATCGATTTCCTCAGCATTCTGGAGGTGTGACTCTTAAAATCTCTTAATATATCCTCCATCTTGTTACCGCTTGTGCCAATTATTAAATGCACGTGACTGGTCATGATGCACCAAGCATAAACCTCCAAGCCTTTTTCTTTTTGGCAGTACCTAATACTGTCTAGCAGAACTTCTCTATATTCGTTCCGTATAAACAAATCTAGCCAATATACCGTGGCAAAGCTTACAAAGTATGGCAGGCTTTGGTCCCGTATCTTGTATTTGCTACCCACGCTACAAGATAGTTGTTTTTTTAGCTTAATAGCAATGAGTAGGCACACTCTGGCGCAAGCATTTGCTTGGGCCTATTCAGACTATATACAAAAGCACAAGCACCGCTACGCTAATGCTTGCGCTATACGAAATGGTCGAGTAGGCAAGGGCATTTCAGCCCAAACCTCTCACAGAACCGTACGTGAACCTCTCAATTCATACGGCTCTTATTATACAAATCATTATACATGCTTAAAAACAGTCCAATAATAAAACATTGCTGGATAGCTTCGCTTTAGCTCCTTTATCCATCTGTATGCCCTGGTATAACTATTCCTAAAGCTTTTGTATTTGTTCAACACCCATTTTGCCAACCTGAATTCGAAGTGCCACATCAATTTCCGTAGAGCCATAAGATTGAACTTGCCATAATATCGGATAATGCCCGCCATTTGGACATTTAAATGACCTGCGATATCTTGAATATCCAGATCGCTCCTGTTATGCCATTTCAAACGCCTCCACCCCTCCACAATACGTGTCTGTGATGTTTGGCTAATAGCACACCCATAGCCCAAAAATAGACCTTCCCTCTTGGAAACTACAGTTCTTGGTTTGAATGTAAAGCCTAGAAAATCAAATTTCTTTGCATAATCTTTTCGCCGCTTTCTTCGATAATCTTGGCAGTAAACCATTTTCGTCTTTTCCTCATTTAACCCTAGTTTGCACTCCCTTAGCCTACTGCGTACACCATCCAATACTTGTTTCCCTTCTGTTTCTGAAGAACAGTGGATTATAATATCATCCGCGTAGCGTACAAAAGCAACTTGTGGATAATACTTGCCCAACCATTTATCTAAAACATAATGCAGAAACAGATTGGCAAGCAGAGGACTTATCACACCGCCTTGTGGTGTACCTTTTCCAGCCTTTGGGCTTAATGAACCATCTGCCTGCTGCACTGGACTTTCAAGCCAGCGTTTGATGTACATCTTGGCCCAACGCTCTTCTACATGAACATCTATCGATTTCATCAGTAAACTGTGGTCTACCTCATCAAAGAAATTACTGATATCCATATCGATTGCCCAAGGGTATTGCCGTACGTTTTTCTGCACGGCAGACACTGCCTGATGGGCACCCCTCAGCGGACGGTAACCATACGATTCTTTGGCAAAGACAGCCTCCAAACGGGGCTCAAGGTAAGTCTTTAAAACCTGTTGGGCAATACGGTCGGATACTGTTGGAATGCCCAAAAATCGCTTCTTACCATTAGCTTTCGGTATTGCGACAGAACGGACAGGCTTGGGAAAGTAGCTACCTGAGGATAATCGGTTCCAGATTACATATAGGTTGTTCGATAAATCAGTCTCAAATTCTTCCAAACTTTCTTTATCTACTCCCGCCGAACCCCTGTTCGATTTTACCTTGCGATAGGCTTCCCGTACCATTTCCATTGTTATGGGTACTGTTGTTGATTTTGTCTCAAACATTTAATCCTCCTCTTTGCAGAGTTGTTATAACATTATTAACCTGTATAATTGATGCCCTTCGCTCCATCTCCATTACAGAAAATTCATCACTACTACGGCATCATCCGCCATCCATAACGGCATCGCTTTTCAGCCTTACAGGTATTGCCTGCTTGTGCATTTCGCTTTATATCCAATATGGACTTCCCGTGTTCCGGATAAAAGCCTGGATAAGGGTCATGCCACCTCTATAACGATTGCCTTGTAGCCAGTAGGCAAGTAGCCGCTACAATCCTCATCAGCCCTTAAGAAAACCGACTTTTGGCAATGGGTATCTCTATCTCATTACTTCATCGATGGTTCATTTGCATTCATCTCCCTTATCCGTACCTGACCAGTCCTGCTGGCCTTTTCCCCTTTCCGTTCAATACCATCGAATTACTCCTTTAGCACCGAGGGGCGGTTTACAGCCTCCGCTTGCACAACGACTGTGATGGACCTACCATCATCTTCTATCCAACATTGAAGAATAAATACAACCTTATTATTCATTCACGGCACACCTTAAGCCAGACAGGTTAGACAACAAACTCTAGAGGTTTTTTATTCTCTTTAGTGTTTCAAGTCCATATTCCGATTGCTTAATTTTATTCGATAATTTATCATATAGCCCTTGAAAATTTAATTGATCGAAAATCGGCAGATGTTTTAGTGGCAATATCCCTCTAATAAGCAATAATGAAATTGGAGAATCACGATGAGAGTCTATAAACTGCTCATATTTCAATTCATGACCAGCTAAGTTCATCTCATCATAGTCTTTATTTAACTCACAGCCCTCCACTTTTGCATTTTTAATATCAGCATCAGTAGTGACATTTATTGTGTGCCTCCCTAGTATAATCATCCGATATTGTCGATCTATCTGCTTCTCTATGATTTCTCTTTGGTTAATGAACTTAGCCGCAGAATCATTACTAAGGAATATAAACCCTACATTAAAATCCTTTTTATATAAAATAATTTCCCCAGTAAATTCAAATCGCCGATTTTCCAATTTAACTCTTAATAATTTTTTTGTATCACTTTGGTATAAATAAGCATATTGGTAATTAGTATTACCTATCAAAGCACCTTTAATTCGAAAAGTTAACTCATCCGCTTTAGCGCATATCACGGATAGCAGAAATAAAACGATAATACATATTTTCCTAAGCATACTCTTATTTTTTGATAAATAAAATTTGTGACAGGGGTGTACCCTATCACTTTAACCATTAGACAGGCCTCGTTTCTGAACAAATATAATTGCAAAAATCCGCTAGCCCATCAAATACTACTTGGTATTCTTGATCAGTATGTCCAGCTTGCCCAGTCTGCGATGAATAATGTACGTAGCATTCAAATGATGTCATTCCATTACACCAGTCTCCCGTATAATTTCCATTACCCAGTGAGGCCCCCCATCACTTTCTTCATTTCTGCTCTACTCAATTGATTTAATTTGTTCATTTTTTTATAACTTTAGTTTTAAGTTTTGTAGACCTTCCACGCTGGTCTGCTTACGGCGATACCAAAAACGTTGGCATTCGTTTTAAGGCAGTTTCGCTTGCAATCGTGCTGCCTTATTTTTTAAAAGCTTTTTATAAAACTAAACAACTCATTTTCTCAGCAAAAATTTTTAATGAATAAAATTATTCCTATTGGTTGAAAATTTATAGCTACCTTAATAGAAAACCTATCGCTTATGAACATACTCAATAAATTAAACCGTAAGGAAATGAGAACCATTTATGGCGGTTGCGAAGAATAATACATTCGCCGCTATAGAGATGAACGATGCCTAAGCCAAGAATACATGGCTTCGAAGTTAGGCATTAGCCAAAGCACTTATCAAAAAATAGAAACGGGTAGAGTTAATGTAACTAAAGAGCGTTTGATAGAAATAGCAAATATCTTAGGAAAAGAAATGGAAGATTTTTTGCCCAATAGTAGAAAAAACACCATAGATAAAAGTGATATAGACGCTTTAAAAGAAATTATCGCTTTACAAGCTACAGAAATAAAAGAACTTAAACTTCTGCTAAGTCAAAAAGCTTAGTCTTCGACAGGCTCAGGCTGACACACCAACAAACGTAGTTTCCCCAATCCGTTAAATTTCACTAACTTGTATCATGTTTGCCTTAAAACGTTATACAGAAGATTTAATCAATTTACTTTTCCCCGACCTATGTAACGGTTGCGGAAAACTGTTGTATCGTGGCGAAAAAGATATCTGTACCAAATGTCTTTACGATTTGCCCTATACAGATTTTCATTTGTATGAAGACAATTTGGTAGCCAAGCAGCTTTGGGGGCGCCTACCCTTAAATGCGGCCATGGCTATGCTATATTTTAAGAAAGGCACCAAAGTGCAAAACCTTATGCACAGCTTAAAGTATAAAGGCAAAACAGAGGTGGGTATTACTTTAGGAAAGCTGCTTGCCCAAAAACTCTCGCAAAGCGAATTTTATGCAGATATTGACATGATTGTTCCTGTACCCCTGCATCAAAAAAAATTAAGACAAAGAGGTTACAACCAAAGTGAGTATATTGCAACTGGTTTGGCTACAGCACTTGATCTATCAGTAAGTACAACACATTTATTGAGAAACAAGGCTACAGAAACACAAACCAAAAAAGCAAGATATACCCGCTATGAAAATATGCAGGATGTTTTTAGCGTTAAAAACGAAACTGAGTTGTTAAACAAGCACATTCTTTTAGTAGACGACGTAATTACCACTGGCGCTACTTTAGAAGCTTGCGGAAATACTTTGCTTAACCACGGAATTAAAAAATTAAGTATAGCTGCCGTAGCATTTGCAGAATAATGAAATATACAATCCTAGTTTTACTTGCCTTGCTTACCTTATCTTTTGCTGCTTGCAATAAAGATGAGGACATTACTTTTGACCCCAATGTAAAGCTTAGTTTTTCTACAGACAGTGTTTTGTTCGATACCGTATTTACTTCTATAGGCTCTACCGTACGAAGATTTAAAGTATTTAACTATAACGAAAAAGCCATCAATCTTGATGAAATCAAACTAGGTGGCGGTGCCAACTCTCCTTTCCTCGTAAACGTAAATGGCCAGCAAATGGCAAATGGTAAAAACGTTAAAATTAATGGAAAAGATTCGATTAACGTTTTGGTGCGTGTAAACATTAACCCCACACTAGCCAACCAGCCCTTTATTGTAGAAGACTCTATCCTTTTGTTTTTTAACGGAAAGAAAGAGAAAATCCCATTGGTAGCTTATGGGCAAAATGCAGTTTTTGTGAACAACGCCACCATTAATAGTAATACTACTTGGGATAGCCAATTGCCTTACATTATCTACAACTCGGTTACCGTAGCAGAAAACACCACCCTTACCATTGCTGCTGGTACAAGAGTGCTGTTTCATAACGGCTCTACCATGAATGTAAAAGGAACCTTGACGGCAATAGGCACCAAAAAAGACAGTATTTTGTTTGCCAGCGACAGAACAGAGCGTATTTATGAAGAGGAGCCCGGCCAGTGGAATGGTATCCATTTTTATGGCAGCAGCAAAAACTCCATCATTAACCACGCCACCATCAAAAACGGCATTGCTGGTATTACCGTAGATTCACTTTCTTCTAACACCAACCCTAAACTGGTATTGGCTAACACGGTAGTAAAAAATATGCAGGTAGTAGGCCTTTTAGGCTATCATACCGATTTGGCAGCTTACAATAACCTTTTTCATAACTGTGGACAATACTTAATTTATGGCATTGGCGGTGGTAATTACGATTTGGCACAGAATACCTTTGGTGCTTACAACTATAGTTTTGCCCGTAGAACCTCGGCCGTTCATTTATCAGACTTCATTAGCAGTACAGAGTTTGGAGCATTAAAAGCAACGCTAAGCAATAACATCATTTGGGGCAGCTTAGAAGACGAGCTAACCATCGAAAAGAAATCTGCGGCCACATCGTTAATTGAGCTTAAAAACAACTTAATTAAAACCACTAAGGCAGAGTTTAGCGGAAATGGAAATTTAATCAATGCAGACCCGCTGTTTATCAACCCACGGCAAGGAAACTTTAAGATTAGCGAAAACAGCCCCGCGAAAAATAAAGGCATCAACTTAAGTCAGCATCCTTATTTCTCTACCTACCTAAGTAAAGACATCTTAGAAAAAGAAAGAATATTCCCTTCTGAATTAGGCTGTTACGAGGATAATTAAAAAATATTAACTTTTTAAAAACTTTTACCCACGCTATTCGTTTATTATACCGAGAGCGTTAATTTAGATGGTAAGGGTCGATAGTTCCACTCGGAATATCGGCCCTTTACTTTAAATCAAAAATCGGGATAAAACCTTTTTAATCTCTGTAGGGCTAAAAGGTTTCAGCACGTGCCCATTCATTCCGCTTTCTTTGAACTTGCTTTCCTCGTTATGCAGGGTTGATGCCGTAAGAGCTACAATAGGCAGGTTTTTGTAGTATTCCTCTTCCATACCTCGTATAATGGTAGTGGTTTCGAAACCAGTAATACCAGGCATTTTAATATCCATAAAAACTAAATCGTACTTGTTTTTGGTAATAGATGCTATAGCTTTATAGCCATCTGATGCGAAATCGATATTCAATCCCCATTTCATTAAAATACGTTTAGCTATCAGGATATTGATTTCGTTATCATCCACAATCAAAATACGTTTTCCTTCAAAAGCTACAGGTTTTATGCTCTTTTGTGAGTCTACTTGCCAAATCTTATCAAACTTAATCACAAAAGAAAACGAGGTTCCCTCTCCTTCTAAACTATCTACCTTAATTTCAGATTGGTATAATTTCAAGAGCTTTTTGGTAATAGCTAAACCCAAACCAGTACCGCCATATTTCGCAGAGATATCTGCTCTGGCCTGCGTAAAAGTTTCAAATATGTAGTCTTTCTTATCAGAAGGAATACCTATACCGTTATCCTTCACTTCAAAATAAATAGCTATGCTACTATCGTTCTGATGTTGAGCTTTTACCGACAATTCTACCTTGCCCTTAGTAGTAAACTTGATGGCATTGCCCAATAAGTTCATCAATACCTGATAAAGTCTTGTTTGATCTGCCAATACCAAACTTGGAATTTGCTTGTCGAAATTTAGGCCCAGGACATTTTGCTGTTTGTTAGCATTAATTTGTAACGAGCTAATGATATCGGTACATAAAACCTGAAGATTGACCGGCAGAAATTCTAAGTGAAGATTGCCAGTTTCTATTTTGGTAAAATCAAGCACATCGTTAATGATATTCAACAAGTTCTCTCCAGAAAATTTTAAGATATTAAGATCTTCTATTTGAGATGTTTTAGGTTCATTTTCGATGAGCAGGTGCGTCATACCAATAATGGCATTTAGCGGCGTGCGTATTTCGTGGCTCATTACCGACAAAAACATTTCCTTTGCTTCGCTAAGCTGCAAGGCCTGTTCTTTGGCTTGTATGATATCTCTTTCTACTTGTTTGCGTTCGGTGATATCGGTAATTAATTCGATATACCGCTCTACCTTGCCCTTACTGTTAATAATGGGTGTATTAGCTACAGACAACCAAATAGAAGTGCCGTCTTTTTTTTGCGCTAAAACTTCAATAGAAAATGATTTTTGGTTCTCAGATGCTGCCCTTGCACTTAAAATTACCTGCCTATCGGTTTCATCAGTAGAAAGCACATCGCCCAGCATTTTACCCGAAAGTTCGGCAGAAGCATACCCGATAAGTAGCTCCAAAGCGGTGTTAACCCAAGTAATTGCCCCCTCCTCATTACAAATGGCTACTCCAGTATTTGTTTTGCTGGCCACCGTAGAAAGTATTTCTAACTCTTGCGCTGCTTTTTTCTTCTCGGTTATATCGATGATGATCTCAATCTCGGTTTCTACTTCGCCATCGGCACTGAGAATAATGGTACTGTAAATAGAGAGCCAAATCTTCTTTTTGTCCTTTCGGTAGGCTAGGATATCTACGGTAAAAGATTTTTTCTCGTTGGTAAGCTTTCGGGCTTCCTCAACTACAGACCAATCTGTTTCTGGCCCCCTAATTAAATCGCCGAGTGGTTTGCCCTGAATATCTTGCAAAGTAAAACCGGTAATTTCGGTAAAAGCATCGTTTGCCCAGCTTACCCGGTTATAATTATCGCTAATTACCACGCCATTGTTTACCTTACTTGCTACAAAAGATAAATTTGTTAGCTCGGCAATTAAGCGTTTACGTTCGGTTATGTCTCTTCCATAACTGTACCAGCGATCTTCTTTAGACACCATGCTCCAGCTTAACCATTTTACTTGGCCAGCTTTATCTACCACACGAAAATCTAATGTAAACTCTTTTTCTCCTAACTTTAAACCTTCTTCTATGTGGTTAATGATTTTTAAAACATCTTCTGGGTAACAAAAGCTCCACATACTTCTGCCAAGCACTTCTTCTCTTTTGTAGCCCAACAATCTGTAAGCTGCTTGGTTGGTAAATACGATATCGCCATTTCTATTTAAAATACAGTGAATTTCTGGCGAGGCTTCAAAGACATTGATAAATTCTTCGGAGCGTTGCGTTTGCTTTGCCAGTTGCAAATTTTTTCGCCTTAAAGATAAATGCGTTATAATTTGTTGCGAAAGTGTCTGTAAGGCTTCGATTTGTGAAGAGTTTAGGCTTCTCTCAATATCATCTACTACACAAAGACAGCCTAAAGGGAAACCCTCAGTATCAACCAAAGGCACACTGGCATAAAAAACGATTTTATCCTCAGAATATAACAATAGACTGCCTTTAAAATCTGGGCTTTCGTGAATATTAGGTGTAATGTAAACCTCGTTGGCATACATTGCAAACTGACAGATGCTACCGTCTCTGTTGAAGACACGTTCTTTGGTAACCAGCCCATACGAAGCCTTAAACACAATGTTTTCTTGATCAACAAAGGTAATATAGGCTTTTGGGGTAGCCGCAATTTGCGCTGCTAATTTTACCAGATTGTCTAACTCATTGTTAAGCCCTTCTCCAAGCACATCATAAGCGTACAGTGCCGCTAAGCGCTGTTCCTCAACCTGCAAATTTGGAGAAGGGACATTAAGCATAATAGTTAGCAATAACTATCTAATATAGCTATTTATATAATGGAAAACGACTTACCAAGGCCTGAACTTTATTTTTCACGCCAGCTAGTATTTGATCATCTCCTGAATTCGTTAAGGCTTCATCAATTAATTCAACAATTTCTGCCATTTGCTCTTCTTTAAAACCTCTAGAAGTAATTGCAGCAGTACCTACCCTAAATCCTGATGTTACAAACGGAGATTTATCGTCAAACGGAACCATGTTTTTATTAACAGTAATATCAGCTTTGCCTAAAGCTTCTTCGGCAGCTTTACCTGTGATATTTTTGTTTCTCAAGTCAATTAACATCAAGTGGTTATCTGTACCGCCAGAAATAATTCCGTATCCTTTAGCTACAAATGCTTTGGCCATAGCTTGCGCATTAGCACCTACTTGCTTGATATAATCACCATACTCATCTGTTAAAGCTTCGCCAAAAGCAATGGCTTTGGCAGCAATAATATGCTCTAAAGGGCCACCCTGTGTGCCAGGAAAAACAGCCATATCTAGCAAGTTAGACATCATTCTGGTTTCGCCTTTTGGTGTTTTTAAACCCCATGGGTTTTCGAAATCTTTACCCATCATGATCATTCCACCACGTGGACCACGCAACGTTTTATGTGTAGTTGTGGTAACAATATGGCAATGAGGAAGCGGGTTAGTTAACAAACCTTTAGCAATAAAACCTGCCGGATGTGAAATATCTGCCAATACCAAAGCACCAATTTGATCTGCAACCTTACGGATAAAGGCATAATCCCACTCTCTCGAATAAGCAGAAGCGCCACAGATAATTAACTTTGGTTTTTCGGCCAAGGCAACTTCTTCCAATTTTGCATAGTCAATTAAGCCATCTTCTTTTTTTACACCGTAGAACAAAGGTTGATATAGTTTTCCAGAGAAATTAACAGGAGAGCCGTGTGTTAAGTGACCACCGTGAGACAAATCGAAACCTAAAATTTTATCTCCAGGTTGTATTACCGCCAGCATTACCGCAGCATTAGCCTGAGCGCCAGAGTGTGGTTGTACATTTACCCAAGCAGCACCAAAAAGTTTTTTAGCTCTTTCGATAGCGATATTTTCTATCTCATCTACCACTTGGCAACCGCCATAGTAACGTTTTCCCGGTAAACCTTCGGCATATTTGTTGGTTAATACCGAGCCCGCAGCTTCCATTACTTGCTTGCTAACGAAGTTTTCTGAAGCGATAAGCTCTAATCCGTGTTCTTGTCTGTCTAGTTCTTTGTCAATTAAATCGAAAACTAATGTGTCTCTGTTCATTCTTGAAATTGGAAATGTGTATTTGTTTCGGTAAAAATAACCAAAATTTTAGGTTATACAATGATGTAATGCGCATAACTAAGTCACTCTCATTAACCTTAGCAATAGGCTTCTGTCAATTTGGAACTTTTATTGATAAATTTGTTAAACAAAATACCGTAATTTGTGCTTTTATAACATTGCATGGAAGTTAAAACAGGAACTTTGTTGTCTACAATAAATTACCCTACTGATTTGAAAAAATACAGTGAGAGCGATTTAGAGCAGATTTGCCAGGAGTTACGCCAGTATATCATTGATGTAGTGAGTGTTAACGGAGGACATTTTGGAGCTAGCTTAGGCGTAGTAGAGCTAACTGTTGCTTTGCATTATGCGCTAAATACCCCTTATGATAAACTGGTTTGGGACGTTGGCCACCAAGCTTATGGTCATAAAATCTTAACAGGAAGAAAAGACCAGTTTCATACCAACCGCATTATTAACGGCATTAGCGGCTTCCCAAAAATCAGCGAAAGCGAATACGATACTTTTGGTGTAGGGCACTCATCTACATCTATTTCTGCTGCTTTAGGTATGGCCGTTGCTTCGCATTATAAAGGCGAAAAAGACAGACAACATGTTGCTGTAATTGGCGACGGAGCGATGACTGCAGGTTTGGCTTTTGAAGGTTTAAATCATGCAGGGATAGAAAAATCTAACGTTTTGGTAATATTAAACGACAACTGTATGTCGATAGACCCTAACGTTGGGGCATTGAAAGAATACTTAACTAGCATCACTACTTCTAAATCTTATAACCGTTTTAGGGATGATGTTTTCAATGTGTTGACCAAACTTTCTGAGCTTGGCCCTAATGCACAGAAATATGTAAAGAAAATTCAGAAAAGCATTAAAGGCACTTTATTAAAACAGAGTAACCTTTTCGAAGCTTTAAATTTTAGATATTTTGGCCCGGTAGATGGTCATGATGTAAAGCGTCTAGCTGCCATCATCAAAGATTTATCTGCTATTCCTGGTCCTAAATTATTGCACTGCGTTACCGTAAAAGGTAAAGGTTTTGCCTTGGCCGAAAAAGATCAAACCAAATGGCATGCACCAGGTTTGTTTGATAAAATTACTGGCGAGATTAAAAAATCTGCTCCAGATAAACCTCAACCTCCAAAGTACCAAGATGTTTTTGGGCATACCATGGTTGAGCTTGCAGAGGCAAATAAAAAAATTGTAGGGATTACACCTGCCATGCCATCAGGATGTTCGCTTAATATCATGATGAAAGCCATGCCAGATAGAGCTTTTG
Organism: Pedobacter sp. SL55; assembly: GCF_026625705.1. Classification (NCBI taxonomy): domain Bacteria; kingdom Pseudomonadati; phylum Bacteroidota; class Sphingobacteriia; order Sphingobacteriales; family Sphingobacteriaceae; genus Pedobacter; species Pedobacter sp. SL55. The sequence continues at coordinate 796,202 of NZ_CP113059.1, forward strand.
ATGTGGGCATTGCCGAGCAACATGCCGTAACCTTTTCTGCGGGTTTAGCAACGCAAGGCTTGGTACCTTTCTGTAACATTTACTCTAGCTTTATGCAAAGGGCTTATGACCAAGTAATCCACGATGTGGCCATACAAAACCTAAATGTTGTATTTTGCTTAGACAGGGCTGGTTTAGCTGGCGCTGATGGGGCAACCCACCATGGTGCTTACGATTTAGCTTTTATGCGTTGCATTCCTAATATGACGGTAGCAGCTCCAATGAATGAAGAGGAACTGCGCAATATGATGTATACTGCACAGCTTGAAAATAAGGGTCCGTTTACCATCCGTTACCCAAGAGGTAATGGTATGCTACCAGATTGGAAACGTCCATTAGCCGAATTGCAGGTTGGCAAAGGCCGAAAAATATGTGATGGAGAGGATGTAGCCATTTTAACTATTGGCCACGTAGGTAATTTTGCTGTAGAAGCTTGTAAAGAATTAAATAGCGATGGCATTAACCCTGCTCATTACGATTTACGCTTTGTAAAACCTTTAGATGAGGAATTGCTTCACGATGTATTTACTCGTTTCAAAAATGTAATTACGGTAGAAGATGGATGTTTGCAAGGTGGAATGGGTAGCGCTGTATTGGAATTTATGGCAGATCACGGTTATAAGGCTGATGTAACAAGGCTTGGTATTCCAGATGAAATTGTAGAGCACGGCGAACAGCCAGAACTTTGGGCACTTTGTGGGTACGATACCCAGGCAATTATCAAAGCAGTAAAGAAAATAGCAGTTAGCAGGCCAACTAAAATAATGGCTTCTTAAGCCCCACCCAACCCTCCCCAAAGGGAAGGGCTTTTAAAAAAATTACATTGGAAAAGAATTCTAAAATTTTCGTAGCAGGCCACCGCGGTATGGTGGGTTCGGCTATTTACCGTAAGCTTCAAAAAGAAGGTTACCAAAATATTGTTACCAAAACTTCTTCAGAACTTGATTTAAGAGACCAACAAGCAGTTGCTGATTTTTTCGCAGCAGAAAAACCTGATTATGTTTTCTTAGCAGCGGCTAAAGTAGGGGGCATTGTAGCAAACAACACTTACCGGGCCGATTTTTTGTATGAGAATTTAGCAATACAGAACAATGTCATCCATCAATCTTATTTGAATGGCATAGAGAAATTGATGTTCTTGGGTTCTAGCTGTATTTATCCTAAAATGGCTCCTCAGCCATTAAAAGAAGATTATTTATTGACTGGAACTTTAGAGCCAACTAACGAGCCTTATGCCATTGCTAAAATAGCGGGTATTAAAATGTGTGATGCTTATAGAGACCAATACGGATGTAATTTTATTTCGGTAATGCCAACCAATTTATATGGACTGAATGACAACTACCACCCAGAAAATTCGCACGTATTACCAGCGCTAATTAGAAAGTTTGATGAAGCCAAGAGCAATGGTAGTAAGGAAGTGGTGATTTGGGGCACTGGATCGCCAATGAGGGAGTTTCTGTTTGCAGATGACTTAGCAGACGCTTGTTATTACTTGATGGAGAATTACAACGAGCCCAACTTAATTAACATTGGTACCGGAGAAGATTTAACCATTAAAGATTTAGCTTTGGCCGTAAAGAAAACTGTAGGATTTGAGGGAGAGTTAGTGTTTGACACTTCTAAGCCAGACGGTACACCAAGAAAATTGATGGATGTGACCAAGCTCCACAACCTAGGCTGGAAACATCAGATAGAATTGGAAGAGGGTTTAAATTTAGCCTATCAAGATTATTTGAGCAAGAAATAAGAAAAGTCCCGATTTTATCAATCGGGACTTTTCATGCAGAAGGCTTATTAAATTTGCAAGCAGATGCTGAAATAAATTCAGCATGACGACGCGTCGATTTAGCGTCACCCTGAATTTATTTCAGGGTCAGTTTTACAAGCTAATAGGCTATAACACAAAAAAATCGACGCAAAGTGATTATTTTTTTATTTGTTTCTGTTCCGGGACAAAGTGAAAGCTTCGCCTTTATAAAATTTCCTAAATCGTAAATATTAAAAATCGTAATACAAGTTTCTAAAGCTGGTTTTTAACCCAAAAGTAACCATAGCTGTTTTATTGTTGTACAAGCTGTTTTTCTCTTGTCTAACTAAACCGCCCAGTTCTAGCCTTACATTGTATTTCGGATTTAACAAATAAGCCACTTTCCCTTGCATCAAAAATAAATCGGTAGCAATACCCTGCCCTATGTGGCTACCATAGTTAACGGAGCGGGTATCGTAGCTTTTAAAGATATCTTTACCGTAGTTGGTTCCATCAGCATCTAGGCCATAGTTTGCATACAGTGCCTGTCCCTGAAAATCAAATCGTTTTACGCTATAATTTAAAATACCTAAAAACTCTTTAAAGTTGGCACCAAATGGATGCGCCAAAGGTTGATTAAAATTAGAGTAATTAGATAGCCTATCAAAGTGAGCATAGGTATAAGGGCGTGCAGTATTAAACTCTGCCAAGTAATTTAAACGCTTCACTTTGAAAAGATCTGAACCTCTAAATCCTAACTGAATGGCCCACTTATTTGCCCAATAACCATTTCCCGCAAAAAATTCCTTGGCGGTAAACTCATCAAACATAAACTGTCCGTATAACGCAGTTTTCTCTAACAACTCGTACTTCACATTAAGTCCTAAGCGCATTTTATCTGGAGAGTAGAAATGCGAACTCTCTACCGGTCTTAAAAATATAAATGGGTGGATGTAGTTAAAATCGAAGCCTCGTTTGCCTTCCACTTCTGCATCAGCCCAAGTTACGGCCTGAAAAAATCCTATCGACAATTTATTGGTTGCATTCCAATCCAAATAATGCGCTGCCATCCATTTGGCCCTATCTCCCAAGCGTCTGTCCGTAGTTAACTTAGGCGCTCCTGGATCTAGCATATAGGCATAAATGGTTTGATACTGAAAACTGCCCAATGTGGCCCTTAACCTAAAAAAAGAATAGTTTGAAGACACGTCAGAAAGCAACATAGAACGATAGCCATCACCTATGAAATTCTTATCGTAACCTAAGGCAAAATTTAAGTATTTATTGGGCGTGTAAGATAATAGTGCTGAAGCGTAACTCCAATCTTTGGTATCTTTCTCTAACTTACCAAAGCTTTGCCCTGGCACTACCTGATTGGCTATAATAAAATCATCTACATAGCCCGGAAACTTACCTTGGTTTTCAAATCCATTGAGATAAAAGGAGAACTTTTCGCCAATGTTTCCACCAATTTGAAAACCACGTGTGTTTAGCCAAGTGGTTCGCTCGCCTTCAAACTCCCTCCCAATCTGAAAATCGGCCAGAAAGTCTGCATAGACGTGGTATTCATTAGTTTTAAACTCTAACAAGTGCTCTTGAAAAAGTTTGCGGTGCACCCAGCTTCTTCTGTTTAAGGTATCTACGCCATAATTCATTAACGAATCATAAGCCGTTTTTAATTTCGCATCGTCAGCATAAAAACCTCTAATAGAAGAGTGAAATTTGCTTTGAGTATCGTACACCGAGCGATTAAGCTTTTGATACAGCTGGTAATCATGTAAGATATGCTGATTAGCGGTATTAGCTTCTTGGGCTTTTGCTCCAAATATAAAAAAGGCCATGAATACGGCCGTTAGTAGACATTTTTTCATAAATGTAAATTTGTTTTCAATGGTTATGAAGCTATCACGATTTTTTCACAAGTTGCTATCATGCTTTAGTGTTCAAGAACTCGCAAGCTCGGTTTACTCGTTAGTGTTTTTGTGATTAGCAAAATGATGATGGTTTTATTGGAATATAAAATCCTTTTAGACGTTTAAGCCTTTATCCAGAAAGTTTATCTAGCTTTTAGCTCTGCTCGATAAGGTTTTGTTAAATTACTCGTTTACTATGCCGTCCAGCTCTTCAAATACCGAGTTTTTACTTTTAAATTCTGTTACCATTTTTTTCATGCCCATTACCACTTGCCTATCATCATTTGCTTGGGCATACTTTAGTAGTGAATAAATTTGTTCCTCTACTTCGGTAAATAAGTATTCTCTAACTTTTCCTATCATGATTTTTTCATGATGTGTAGGCATCGTATTTTCATTATCGTTTAGCAGCTCTTCAAAAAGTTTTTCTCCTGGCCTTAAACCAGAGTATTGTATTTTAATATCCTGATTAGGGACTAAGCCCGCCAAACGAATCATTTTTCTGGCAAGCTCAACAATTTTTACCGATTTGCCCATATCAAACACAAAAATCTCTCCACCATTACCCATGCAGCCGGCCTCTAAAACCAATCTGCAAGCTTCGGGAATGGTCATAAAATAACGGGTAATTTCTGGATGTGTTACCGTAACAGGGCCACCTTTTTCTATCTGTTGTTTAAAGCGAGGAATAACCGAACCGTTAGAACCGAGCACATTGCCAAATCTGGTAGTAATAAACTTAGTTATGGGCTTTACTTCTAAGCTGTTGATGTAGCTTAAACCGTTACTGAAAATGTAATTATTTTGGCTTAACGAATTATTGAGTGATTGTACATAAATTTCAGCAATCCGCTTTGAAGCTCCCATAATGTTGGTAGGATTTACTGCTTTATCGGTAGATACCATTACAAACTTTTGCACCCCGTATTTTACCGAAAGATCGGCAATCATCTTGGTACCCATTACATTGTTTTTAATGGCTTCAGATGGGTTATCTTCCATCATAGGCACGTGCTTGTAAGCAGCAGCATGGTACACATAATGAGGCTTGTACATCTCAAAAAGATGGATCATCCTTCGCTCGTCCTTTACATCGCCAATAAAAGCATGAAAGTTATTGTTTTTATGATTCTCTTCTAGTTCTAGGTAAATATCATGCAAGGCAGTTTCCGATTGATCGCAAAGGATAATCAAGCCTACTTCAAATTTAATTAGTTGCCTAACAATTTCACTGCCTATAGAACCTGCAGCACCAGTAATTAAGATGCGTTTGTCCTTTAACTGATTTTGAAGTTCTTGCACATCGATCTCTATTGGTTTACGATTAAGCAAGTCTTCGATATTGATATTCTGTATCTGCGATTTGTTGAGTTTACCTCCCTGCCAAGCATCTGGTGGTGGAATGTTTAGCACAGTTACTTCATGCTCCAGACAAACATCCACAATCTTATTTTTTCTTTCTATTGGAATGGTGTAAGATGCAAAAATAACTTCATCCACTTCGTGCTCTTTAATGAGTTCTTCTAAACGTTGCGCACTTAATATCTTAATTCCATCAATTGCTTTGCCTACCTTACGCTCATCATCATCAACAAAGGCCATGATGGTTTTATTTACCTTGCCATCGTGATCAAAGGTTCTTTTGGTAGCCAAACCCGCTTCGCCTGCGCCATAAACTATTACTTTACGTTTATCGAGGTTTAAGTTTTTGATATACATAAAGAAATACTTGATCAGTACCCTGTAGGTAATCAACAACAGAAAAGAGGTAAGTAAATTTACAATTAAAACCGTATTGGATATATAAGGGTGGTAACCGAATGCAGTAATTAAAAAGTTGAGTACCGAAAATATACCATTACTAATAATTACTGCAAAAAGAATCCTAAAGGTATCTTGAGCACTGGTATAGCGAATAATACCAGAATAAGTTTTGACGTTAAAGAAAACAACAATACTGATAGCAGTAGTAATGAGTATGTTTCTACTAAACTCTACAGGATCTATTGCAGAAAGTGCAAGATTAAGCTTAACAGCATAGGCAATAGTTAAAGATATTGCGCAAATACCTAAATCGAGCAGGAAGATAATCCACCGAGGGACAATATTTATTTTACCAAACAAAGCAACTAATTTGAACTAAGGTACGACAATAATTATATTCCATCAAAAATTTTACCATCTTAGTGATGATAGGATACCAGCAACTTTTCCTTGCCTTCGAAAACAAAACGTAGTACAAGGTAAATGAACACAAATGTTAAAAACATCCCTGTAACATACAGCATATTTGCGTTAATCAACAAAATTAACGCAATATTTATCAGTAACTGCGCCATGATGTAAATGAAAGACACAAAAATATGTGCGTACTTCAATTGATTGGAAAGGAATTGATAGAAATGGCTGCGATGGGCTTCGAAAATATTTTCTTTCCTAATTTTTCTGAATAAAACGGTAAAGGCGGTATCGGTACCGTACACCAGAAGCAATAGAATATAGGACAGATTTTGTGTGGTTAATATCAACTGACCGATAAAGAAGACAATGATAAAAGCCACACTTACACTGCCGACATCTCCGGCAAAACACTTAGCTTTGGTTCTAAAGTTAAAGAAATTGAATACAATTAATGAAAGTCCAACAACGATCAAAAGCTCATTGGAAGTAAACGCTACGACCTGTGTATTGATGTAGTATAGCGTAGCTATGGTAAGCAAGCTGTAGCCGCCAGTAATGCCATTAATGCCATCCATAAAATTATAGGCGTTGATGGTAGCAATAACAAAAATGAGCGCTATCAGTACCCAATACCAACTTAAACTGAACAGATCCCACTGAAAAAACAATAGTAAAACCGAGGTAAGGTGTATGCTTAAACGCACTTTGTTGTTGAGTGTCAAAATATCATCCAAAAAACTAATGGTGGATATGGCCAATAGACCAATTACGAAATAGAAGTTTTGAAATCCGTTGGTTAACGAATATGCCAGAACAGCCAAAGGAAAAATAATGCCTCCACCGCGAATGGTAATGCTGCTATGCGAACTGCGATGGTTAGGTTTATCGATGATGTTGTAGCGATCTGCGATTTTGAAATAGACGAGCTCTAGCGCTATGAAAATTACGAAGTATAAAATGAGTATGGGAATTGACATTGTGTTAGAAATGGATTTTTATTATGTAAGCATAGATGAGTACTCTACTAGTACTCTATCCCTACTTGAACCCTACTTGGGACCTAGGGTTGGGGTGCTGAAAGATTTGGCAGTAATCATTAATCCCTCGGCGGTATTTACGGGAAGCGATATTTGTAGTGCAGCTTTGATTTTAGCATTGCTTACCACATAACTCTCTGTTAGTTTCTGTAAACGCTCGGAATTTAAAGGTAGCCTTAAAACATCCCCTACATTTGCTAGCTTTTTTATAAATGTTGAAGGGATTTTCCAGAGTTTGGCTTTTTTATGGGATGCTTGCGCTAAAATTTTTACTACGTCATTAGTTGAGAGCACTTCATCGTCTGCCACATTGTACACCCCAGATTTAATATCTTTTTTTAACAATTGTTGTATCACAAAACATAGGTTCTCGATGCTCAGGAAAGAACGTTTATTTTCAAAAGTAGCTAAAGGATACGGGATGCCTTTTTGCACGAATTGATACAGTAAATTCAAATTACCTTTATTACCTGGACCGTGGATCATGCAGGGTCTTAAAATATAGTAGCTTTTGCCTACCGGAAGCTCTTGAGCTTGAATATATTGTTCGGCCATTAACTTAGACTTGCCATAATCTGTTTGTGGGTTGGGTTCGTTCTCTTCTGTCAATATTCCATTTACGCTATCCGCGGAGGCTTTAACTGAGCTTATAAAAATGAATTTTTTGGCATCTGACTTTAAAAAAGCATCGTACAGCTTTTTGGTCAGCTCGAAGTTAACTTGGTAATATTCGTCTAGGTTGGATGTTTTTTTTAGATCATGTGCCTTGCCGGCAAGGTGGATGATGGCTTCGGAATTGCTTAATTGTTCAATTGTTGGATTGTTTAATTGCTGCCTAGTTAACTCTGTGACCTGATAATTTTTTAAGTATTGGAGGAGATTTTGGCCTATAAAGCCTGAGGAGCCTGTAATGGTTAAGTTCATTTCTAATTTATTTACACTGCCTCCAAAACTCTCCTTCGCTATCAACAAAGACATTATACAACCACCCTTCTAAAGATAATTTTTTATATAAATCATCATCAATATTTACATAACTACTTTTAAAAAAACCTTTTTCAAGTTTTATGTTTTCCCGCTCTATAATATGAACATTTTCTTTAGAGTAAAATGGAAATTTAGAAACCTCTTTATTTGTTGTTATTATTTTTTTTCTTGCGCCAATCGCCTCGAATGTACGCATAGTTAATCCTTTTTGATGAGGATGATTGATATCCAAAATAACATTCGATTTTTTGTATAGCTTTATGATATCTACTAGTCTCAAAGACCTAAAACTTAACTTTTTATAATCAAACTCTTTAAACGTAGCATCAAACAATCTTTTGTATAGGTATACCAAACGCCCATGCATGTAATAATAACAAAACATGGTCATTTTTTGGGTGTTTGCCCAATTAAATATTTGCGTACTAATTCTATAGCGATCTGAGTGTGCAGTTCCTAAGAATAGGATGTCGTTTTCTATCTTGTCTGCCTGCAAATCTTTAAATGCGTCGAGATAAAACAGAGGTCTAAAATCAATTTTGTATCTTGTAGCATCTTCTGGATCAAAAGTTAATTTTCGATCGAAATAACTCAAAATTGTAGTTGGGTGAGTGTGGTTCGTAAAAGAATCCCAAGTGTAAAAAATAAATTCACACTCTGGATGCAATTCCCTAAACTTAAAGAGGAAAAAAGCCGGTACTACCTCTCCTCTATTAACAAATAAAAAATCGAGCTTCAAGTCTTTTGTGTCATTGAGTATTGACTTATAATAATTATCGATTTTGGTTTGATAAACACTTCTTTTTAACCTAATAATACCCTTTGTAAAATTACTATTCGATGGCCTTTCATCATAGTAATACACTTTTGCACCAAATTGTTCTAACTTGTTTTTAATCTCCTTTTCTAAATTAAAAGTTTGGACCGAAAAGAAAATTATATTTTTACCAGAAAGCTTATCTTCTAACGTCATTTTTATTTATAAAGCCCTTTAGCTTTCATTTCTTCGATAGATTTTGTATATCTATCCTCCGCAACTTCTTGCGTATTTACCCAATTGGTAAACTGCTTAAGCCCTTGCTCAAAAGTGAATTTAGGCTCAAAACCTAATTTATTTTTGATTTTAGTTAGGTCCGCATAATTATGTCTAATATCTCCCAGTCGGTAATTACCACTAACTGTTAAAGGAACCTCGACCCCATAATTTTCTAACAATCCATTAGCTACCGTAACTACATCTGTAGGTACGCCAGTTCCTACATTGAATACCTCACCATTTGCTTCGTTTTTTTCAATCCCAAGAATGGTTGCATCCACAACGTCATCTATAAAAACAAAGTCTCTAGTTTCCCTCCCGTCTTCAAAAATATTGATGCCATTTCCATTTTTTATCTGTGTTGAAAAGATAGAAAGTATTCCTGTATATGGATTTTTCAAAGATTGCCCAGGCCCATAAACGTTCTGATAACGAAACGCTACGGGCGCAATACCAAGAGTGGGACAAACGGTCATAATCATTTGCTCTTGATTTTGTTTTGTGATGCCGTATACGGATGATGGATGAATTTTTGACTCTTCATCGGTAGCTACCAGTTCTAGAGCACTTGAACCTTGATATTTAACTTCAAAATCGCCATTATCCATATAATCGGCCGTTCGATGCCTCGGATAAACAAACCCTAACTCCTTGCTTTTGTACTTTCCTTCCCCGTAAATAGACCTAGAAGAAGCTACTACTAACTTTTTAACTTGATTTGGCTCGTTAGCTAGCAAATCCAAAAGTATGGCCGTTCCATTTATATTTACGTCAACATATTTTTGTATCTCATACATAGATTGGCCAGTACCTGTTTCGGCGGCATAGTGCACAATTACATCTTGCCCTTTTATAGCCTCTTGCCAATCAGCTTTTGAGGTAACAGTTCCTTTAATAAATTTAACTTTATCTTTTATGCTTAAGTAAAGAGGCGATGTGTTTTTAGCATCGTTCCCGTGAATTTGTACTGACAAATTATCAAGCACCGTTATAACATAGCCCTTACTGGCTAATCTTAGAGCTAAATTACTTCCTATAAATCCGGCTCCGCCGGTAATTAGTATATTTTTCATCTTTATATTTTTACCCATTGTTGGATTTCAAAATTAAATTTCTTAATTGCCTTTGCCGGAGAGCCCACTGCTATTACATTCTCCGGTAAACTTTTGCTTACTACCGAGTTTGCACCAATAATGGACCCCTTACCAATGGTAACACCAGGCAAGATAGATACAAATTCTCCTATCCACACATTATCGTCTATAATTACAGGTTTTGAATATAATGGCCTATCTTTAGGTTTTGAATTTGGATTGGAATCATCTTGGTTTCCGGCATAACTACCATGCGAACAATCTGATATGTATACTTTGCTTGCAATAAGCACATTATTTCCAATATGCACTTTTTTCATTGAAGTAATATGAACATAATCGTTCATCTGGAAATTTTCTCCAAAAAATAAAGTTGTTTGGTTATCGTCTGGATAAGCCTCGATTCTGCAACCCACCCCTGTGGTAAATCCTTTTGACACTTTAATAAATTTTTTACCTCTTATATCAATTGGAAAACGAATGATACGAGCATTTTTAAATATAAATCTTGTCCTTATTTTACAAAAAACAAGAGACAATAGCTGCAAAAACGTATATCTTTTAAAGACCGACATTTATCTAAACTTAACGATTAGAATTCTTCTAAAATATTTTAATAAGGAATAACAAACTGCAAAAACATATAATACTGGGCTAATCCAGCCTTGTTTGTACACAAATTTTAGGTTTTTCAATTCTCCCTTTTCCATTTCTTTCAAATTGGCACTTAACCCACTTTCGCCAAACCCTGCCTTACCGTCTCCAAAAGTTATAAGACTTTTGTTTAGAAAGAAACAATTAAATTCCCTTGCAATTCTCATAAAATAGTTTCCTTCTTCTGCGTATTTCTGAGTTTCGTCAAAAAAACCTATTTTATCTATAATTGCTTTTTTAAAGAAAACGGTAGATGGCTGAAAATAATTTTTAAACAATAGATCTTTAAATTCTATCTTTATTAATTCTCCTATATGCTTATTTTCTAAACCAAACCCATCAAATGAGGTGCCTAAAAAATCGATTGACATATCAGATGTCAAATGGCTTATCTGAATTTCTAATTTTTCCGGAAACCATGCATCGTCAGAATCTAAAAATGCAATATAATTTCCTGTAACATTCTTTAGACCGATATTTCTTGCTTTAGAAACTCCCCCATTTTGCTGATTAATTAATTTGATATTAAAATCAGGATATCTAAGGATAAAGTTATTTACCACCTCTGCCGAATTATCTTTGGAGCCGTCGTTTACTATAATTATTTCTATCGTTCCTTTATAGAGTTGTGAAACAACAGATAGCAGGGCCCTTTCTATAGTTTTTGACGAGTTATACATAGGTATAACTACAGATATCTTTTTCAATTCAATAGCTTTTTCCATTCGTTTAATATGCTATTATCATCCCATTTCTTACTTACCAAATAAGCTTGCTTACCAAACTCCAGCATCTTTTCACGATTGGTAATCATCTCTAAAGTAGATTTTTCTAATGCTTCAAAATTATCCATCTCTACTAAAAAACCATCAGTGTTGTTAGTAATCATATCTCGAGGCCCAGCTGGACAATCGTAGCTTACACAAGGCAACCCAAATGACATGGCTTCTAAAATTACCATTCCAAAACCTTCTGATTGGGAGGTAAGTAAAAAAAAAGACGCTTCCTTATAATAGTTTTCTACATCTTTTATGGGCGGAAGGATGGTAACGTATTCCTTCAATTGAAATTTTTCAATTTTTTTTAAATACTCTTCTTTAAGATTTCCATCTCCAACAATATGCAATTGCCAATCTAATATCTTATGAGTATGTACAATTTTGTTCCACAAGTCTATTAAAATCCATTGTCTTTTAGCTTCTGTCATTCGGCCAATAGTAATGGCGATTTTTTTATCTTGCAAACTCTTAGAGTAAGTTAATGCCGATTTAAAGTGTGGAATATATACTGATGGAAAACCTAAGTCTGTATATAATCTTGTATCTGTTTTTGTTGGAACTACATAGGTTTTTGCCTTAGGATATAACCATTTTTTTAGACCTTTGTATATCTTATTATAAGCATCTATACCGCCATGCTCGGTAATTATTACTTGTTTATTAATACCTTTTGCTAAATAGAACTCTAAAACATTAAGCGGATGGGCAATATAGTAGTAATCAAAATCATTATTTGCGAGGTACTTTTTAAGCTTTCTTTTGCTACCTATTAAATTCTTGCCAACCTGAAATATCCTATTGATCTTGCTATTTAAGTCAAGCTTAATTTCGTTGCCTAAACTCTCTATTTTCACACATTGATTAAGCGGATAATGGGTAACTGGGGCATCCTTTACAAGAATAGTCACATCTAAAAATTTAGAAAACTCGTTTGCTAAAGTAGCAATCACTCTTTCAATCCCTCCAGCGGGCATCATGCTATTAAAATAGAACAGAATTTTCTTATTCTTCATAATAATGAAAGGAAACTCTACTTAGAAAAAGAGAGATAAAGCTTCATAGCTCTTTTGTACAGTCCCCTAAGAGGCTTGTAGACATTAGTTTTAAATAAAATATTTTTAACTTTTACAGAAAAGTAAGCTTGCTTATATTCTTCCCATAATTTGGCGTTCATACCTTCATTATCTTCAATCTTTTCTGGGTAGGCTAAATTATCCATATACAACTGGCCATATTTAAAGAAAATATTTTGATTGTTAGTTGAGTGGGCTCCATTTACGCCGATATTCGAGGTTAGATTTGCATACGGTGTTACAACAAATCCTCGTTCACTCATGATCATGTACACCATTTGGTAATCCCAGGTATCCAGAACACCTTTATTGATAATATTTAAGTTAAACTTCACTCCTTCGATTGCTGCCTTATGATATACTTTTCGTATATCTTTATCATCTAATCTCGATAAATTGATACCATCAGCTTGATAATTTGTCCATCTATCTTTCCAAGTTGCCCAACCCCATGGGTAAAACCCTCGGGAATAAAAATATGAATTACTTTTTACCTCTTGTCCAAACTGATTAAATCCATTTATTGCCTTAATTTTAGCATTGTCTCTATATCTATTTAGCATTGCGTCGCAAAAAGGGAAAAACTCTTCGTTGGGTATTACATCGTCTTCAATAATTATTCCTTCGTTCTCATTTTCGAAAAACCAATTTATAGCTTCTACGATAGCTTTTTTACAGCCTAAATTTTCATCTCTAAAAAGTGTAAAAACTTCACATTGCCAATCTACATTGGTAGCTATTTCTTGTACAGACTTACAAACATCTTCTTCCCTAGGCACTGATTTTCTTGGACCGTCCGCCGAAATGTACAAACGCGAAGGCTTAGCATTCCGAATTCTTTCAAAAGATTTTAACGTTTCGTCTACACGATTAAAGATTAAATATAAAACTGCACTTTTCATGAAACTATTTTTTTAATTTAGAATAAAAAACTTATCTAAGTATTGTTTATTACAATGTTAATGACCTAATTATACACGAACTAACAATCAAATTTAAATGCAATCCTGTTGTAGCTTTTATAGTGTGCTAAAGATTGTTTGATAAACGTATGTTTCAAAACTCATATAACCTAACAACTTATATATGGCCATTAATGAAAATAACGTAACAACGACTACTCTGTTATTTATATTATTCATTGCATAAAGTAATTTCCCAGCTAATAACATCTCAAATATTGTGAAATAACTACTTAAACGAGCACCAATGTCTGGCGATATGAGATAAGAGCTTAGATAAACTCCGAATCCAAACAAGTATATATTAAAAAAAAAATGACTGTTCGGCAAGTCGAACATTTTTCGTCCAAAAAACAATATAACGCATATAATAACTGAGCGCTTGGCAATACCGACATAAAAGAGATTCATGACATTATCAATTTTCTCTTGCTGACTTGTATAAAAATCGGCGCTCTTAATAGTGTATAACGTAATAAACTCGGAAATAGACTCTAAGAATAAATTACAGAGTAGGAAGCCGATAGCGCAACAAATTATTACATAAAATTTCATTTTCGTTCTAGGCAAAAAATATACTACCAAGAAAGCAAGAGCGGTACCATGGAAACAAGCGGCAAATAATATGCACCCCAAAAACGGAAGAAAATTTCTATTTATTGCAAAGTTAATACTAAAACATGTTATAGCTATGGCTATACCCTGCCTAATTCCACTTAGGTTTAAATACAAGAATAAATCTGAAAAAAAAATTAGTAGACCGACACATAGCAAAAAACCATTTTTGTTTAGATAGGAAAACATCAGCGTTAGTGCAAATATGTTGAGCACTAAAATAAAAAAGTTATAGTGGAAACCTAGTCCTGAAAAAAGGTCGTTTAATAAAGCATATCCAATTTCTACGTTATCTGTAGATCTATTTCCTTTATAAAAATCATAATAAGCATCCCAGTCTGTGCCTACTTGGTAGCGTAATGATACGAGTAAAAGCATTACAGCCAATACGAACAAAGAAGTATATTTAGAAAACTTTCTATCTTTAGTTATCGCATCTACATAAGTAAGCGCTATAATAAGAAGTCCGATTATTAAATAAATCATCCTATAAACTTCTTTGAAAGTATGATCTTGTCGCTTGCTGACAACTCTCCCAAATTATATTTTATTTTCGACTTTCGCTAAGTTATGCCTGTAATCTATTTGCCTCTGGCTAATATTGTCAGTTAATGCGTTCATCGCTTGGGTAATTTCCACTAAACCCGTCAAAGTATCCATTCTTTTTAATCTAAGCTTCGTGCAAAATCTATTATACGCTCTAAAGAATATATTTCTTTTTACGAAAACTTTGATGTAACTTAAAAATGTTAACATAATTTCAATAGAAACAAATCGACTATTAGACTTGCAGTCGTCAACAATGTGTTTATAAAGATAGCTTATTAGGCTTAAATCTGCATTCAATATTTTTGCGTACAAGCTGCGCCTATTAAATCTTTGAATTAAATCTTCGCGGCCAAATTCTTTTATAGCTGCAAAGCCAGAATCAGCCCAAATAGTTTGTACACAATAAAATCGGGGCACATATTTGCTCCAAGAATAATCTCCTCTATTTTTCAGATGAGGGATATGCTCTATCTTTTTCGAATTTGATTTCTTTTGACCTTCAATAACAGATGTACTTACTCCACATACGCCTGGTATTGTGATAGGATAATCTAAAAAAACAAGTTTTTTAATTTTGAAAGCCAATGCTAATGAAGAATATATATCTGGACTTAAACCCTTTAAATAATCCCCAGTTTCAGATTTTAATATATCGAAGAATTTTCTTTTCACGAGTCCATGGTACAACCTAGGCAGTTTATAGTCTGCATAATTAGTGCATCCGTTCTTCATAAACCTTTCTAAAGATTGATTTATATCTACAATTTCTGCTTTTCCGTTAAATGGTGTAATTGTTAATGTACTCCCTGTCATTTTGGTAAAAAGCGTATCGGGCGCACCCGTACCCTCCCAACGATAATTCGCAGACATACTTCCGAAAACTGCATCTACATCATTATCTAATGCCCATGCTGTAACTTCTATTATATCTGGATTAATACCATCATCATCGCCAATCATGCAAACGTAGGTACCTGTAGCCAAACTCATCGCTCTATTAAAATTAGCTATTGAGCTTGTTGGAGAACTATCATAAATATATTTTAAATGCTCGTTATTTAGGCTTTCCACAAAAATCTTAACTTTGCTGCTGTCACTATTATCAGCAATTGCTATTTCTATTTTATCAGAATTTATAGATAAAATTGACTTGATAGCTTCGATACAATAAATTTCTCTATTTTTTGTTGCAATAACTATTGTTAGCAGAGGCCTAATATTGCTGCTCATTTTGTTATATTTTTTTTAAAAATATTGATATACAAGTATTTATAGTTAGGGTATATTTTCCCTAAAGCAAATAAATTAATTCCTAGGCAAATTATACCTATTACAACAGAGTATAGTAAAACATATAACCCTTTGGGTAAATTATAGACTAAAAAGTAGCTTACGCATCCAACAATACACGCAATTATTAGAGGCAAAATAGTGTCAAAAAACAACCAATTTTTAAATTCATTTTTTAAGAATTTACCTAGTAGGAAATAACCTAAATAAAGATATGCAATAACATTTAATGCTAGCCAAGTAAACGTAGCTCCAATTAGGCCATATCTATTTACAGAATAATACAAAGTTGGGATAATTAGAATTAAAGACACGACACTAAGCTTAATGTTGGTCTTTGTGTGTCCGTTTGCAATAGCTAAATGGTATGGCATGAATTGAAAAGATAAAAACACAGAACCTAGAATTAAAACCTTGGCAACATTATCTATTGTAGTAGCAATTTCTTTATTGTGAGTCCATATTAAAATAAAATCATAAGTAAACAGAAAAAGAACTAATCCCGCCGAAGTTGCAAGGGCCGATAAAATAGAGGAGTTAATATGAAATATTCTTTTTAAACGAGTTTTATTTATGTTTTCAGAATACTTTACAAGCCTAGGCAATATAGCAACAGCTATCGGAGAAACAAGAAGTATAGGAGATTGCGAAAGTACACCAGCTAAAGAGTAATATCCAAACTCTTTCAAGGATAACGTTTTACTAATTACTAGCTTATCTATCTGTGTGTTCAAAGATGAGATGATAGCCATTAACATCATGCCTCCCGCAAATTTACCTACTGTCTTTAGAAATTCTTTATCAAAAGAGTGCTTAGTATCCGTTTTAATATATTTCCACAAGTTGTACCGTGTAATAAAGAAAAATAAAACATTTACAACTACTTGCCAAACGAAAAAAGTTAAAAGAGAGGGATAAAAATATAGAGGAATTAAAACTACAGCTGATCTAAAAAAGCTACTTAAAACCTGAATACCATTTGCCAACACTTGCTTTTCTAGACCGAGTAAACCACTGTTTTCTAAGGTAGAAAATAATTGAAATGCTACACTTAGCCCCATTAATATGATAAAAGTTTGTAGGCTATGTGGAGATATGGACTGAGTATTTAGCCAATTATTTGCGATTATGCTTGAAAATGATGCTATGAAGAGAGCAATAAAAATGCATATACAAATATATACCCTTTCTATTGTAAAGAGTATATTGCCCATTATCGCTTTATCTGTATTTCTTGCAAATTCTCTGTTTAGAGTAGCCGAAAGACCTCCATCTGCAAAATACATTATAGTTAGTATTATTCCATAAAAATTGATAATTGCGTAAGCCTCTATCCCTAAAATTTTAATATAAAAAGGAACAAATATAAATACGGAAAAGATTCCCCAAATTTTGCCAATATAATTGGCAATAATATTTTTAAACATTGAGCTATATTATCGTTTTGTAATTGTAATTCGCTCTAAAGTTTTTTCTTCATCCTAAATCTTAAAAATTTCTTCCGTCATAGTCTAATTTATCTATCACTGAATTGATATTAAATAACATAATATTGATATTCTTGTATTGTTCAGAAATGATTTTATCAGGCTCAATTAACTCCCAACGGTGTTTTTTGTAGAAATGAACTAACTCTTCTTTGCAAAGCAAAATTCCTCTTAGGTTATTCTTCAATAAATAATTTTGAATTTCAATCATTAACTTTTTACCGAAGCCAAATCCTTTTGTGAGCGAACAAACATTTCCAACACCCATAAAACTTTGTCTTACCCCGTTTATTCTTACTTCTGTTCTGATTAGATTTAAATATGAAACTAATTCCTCATTATTAAATATTAGAGCATGAATGTCTGCCTCTCCTAAATTCTTATCAATCCATTCTTTATGCTCTTCACGGCTATAATCCCAATGTATCTTCTTTATATCAATGATTTTCTCTAAATCTAAATCTGTCAACTGACTATGCTTAATTAAAACTAATTCCATACTACCTATTTTTAACCCACCATCCGCTTGGAATTGCGACAAAGCGATTCATAAATTCATTTACACCTTTTAATTTAGTTTTATCTTTAAATACTGTGTAAATATTATTGTTTATATGCACACCAGTAGCGTAAAAACCATTTTCCCTAAATTCTTTTATCGATTTTTCCTTATTTTCACATAAAGTTCCAAAAACCCAGAAGTTAGGCTCACAAAAATCCACTTCCGGTAAGGGTTGAATTTCGGGATGGCTATAAAATTTATTCTTCCAATAGTTGGAATTTTTACTTTGAATTTGGAGTAGTTCTTCTATATCATCCATTTGCCTAATCCCAATACAAGAATTTAAGTCGCTCATTAGACCACCGTACCCTTCTAGCTTGATATCGCATGAAGAGCTTATTTCGCCATTTTCATTTCTAAACTTTCCTCTGTCAATTCCATAGTCTCTCACTAGTAAAGCTTTTTCATATAATTCTTTGTTATTAAAGACAATGGCGCCGCCATCAATTGTATTCGGCAATCGCACTGTTTGAAAAGAAAACACAGTAATGTCTGTTCCAATATTCCCTAGTCTATTACCCTTATACTTTGAACCAAATGCCTCTATGCCATCATCTACAACAGGTATGCCATATTCTCTTCCGATGGCATTTATCGCCGTGATGTTACCTAAGTAACCACAAAAATGATTGTGAAAAATCGCTTTGGTCTTTTTAGTAATTTTGCTTTTTACACTGTCTGGACAGAGACCGCCAAATTTAGGGTCTATATCGGCCCAAACTACTTTAATACCTTTAATGGCAAATGGTTGGTTAGAGGCTAAACAACTTACTGGACTTGCTATTACCTCGTCCTCGGCTTTCAAGCCTAAAGTCGATAACACTACAAGCATCGCTATGTTAAAAGTATTTACAGATAGGACATTCTCGCATCCCAAAAACTTTCCTAATTTATTTTCAAAAATCTTTCCATATTTCCCATATCCTAACTGTCCTGAATAAAGTATTTCATTTATCTCATTGCCGATATCTTTCGGCATATACGGTTTATAAATAGGTATCATTACCAACCTTTCTTTATTAAAGCAACGATTTTCTCTCTATCTGTATCAGTGACCCACCAACCACAAGGAATATGAACCATCTTACGGTAAAATAAGTCCAAATTTGGTAGCTCAGCGGGAAAATCATTTAAATAATCATGCAAATCGTTACGTTTATGAAGCTCAGAAGCCATAACTCCATTTTCTGCCATCATTTGAATAAACCTAGCTCTGTTATCTACTTTGAGTGTGTATAACCAATATGACGGCTCTGTATCTGGGTAATAGTTTATTAGTTCTACGGCTTTAACACCTTTTAGGTGCTCGTCGAAAAACTTACCATTATCAATATAGCGGTGTACTAAATTCTCTATTTGGGCGAGCTGCGCAATGCCTATTGTCGCATTGACGTTGTTCATGTGATATTTATAACCTTGAATTTGAATATTATTATCCATCCTAGTTAATTTTTTATCAAGTCCAAACCATCTTATTATTTTCCCTTTTTCATATAAGTCTTTATCTAAAATTTGTAACGCACCACCGTCAATAGTTGTTAAGTGTTTTATCGCTTGAAAAGAATAGACTGTGAAAGGAAAGTGATTTCCAGTCTTCTTACCTTTATATTTAGCACCCAGAGCGTGAGCCGCATCTTCAATTACCGGGATATTATATTTTTCAGAAATTTCCTGAACACGTTTTACGTCCACAGGTATGCCTGCATAATCTACCACGATTATAGCTTTAGTTCTAGGATTGATTGCTTTTTCTACCGACTCTGCGCTTATGTTTCCTGTTTCATAGTCTACATCTGCCCATCTGACTTTTGCACCAACCATTTTAATTGCTACATTTGTCGGCTCGGCCGTTAACGCAGTAGTTATTACTTCATCTCCTTCTTTAACGCCTGCTAAAATTAAGGCAATATGTAAAGCTGCCGTGCCAGAGTTTAGTGACAGAGTATAACCTCCACCAATATAATTCTCAAATTTTCTTTCAAACTCGTCCACTGTATCACCTTGGGCGACATAGCCACTGTATAGTACTTCTTCAAGTAACGGCATTAAAATTTCTCGGGACGGAATACTCGTTTTTACTAAAGGTAACATCTTTTTATTACTTTTTGTCGTGTGAAGATAGTTCTTCTCTTACGTAATCTAATGTCAATAGAAGTGCTTTTAGCTCTTCTGTTGTTAATCTTTTAGTATTATCAGAGTTATACTCGCTATCAAAAAGTTTAGGTCCATCTTCTTGAACATATTTTGTATAGTTCAAATCTCTAAAATCAGCTGGTACTCTATAGAATCGTCCCAAATCTTCGGCTTTCGACATTTCTTCTTTAGAACACAATGTTTCGTATTTTTTTTCTGAATGCCTCTCTCCAATGATGTGAATTTCATTTTCAGCATTAAAAAGCTCCTTTAATGCTTGTGCCAATGTTTTGATTGAAGCTCCTGGCGATTTTTGTACAAAAATATCGCCTGGGGTTCCATTCTCAAAAGCGAATTTTACCAATTCTACCGAATCATCCAGTGACATCATAAATCTTGTCATATCTGGATTCGTTATAGTTAATGGTTTGCCTTGCTTTATTTGTTGAATAAACAACGGGATAATAGATCCTCTAGAGCACATCACATTACCATATCTAGTTGCCGTATAAATTGCATCAATATTTTTAACTCTGGAATCTCTAGCTTTAGAAACTGCTATTTTTTCCATCATTGCTTTCGAAATTCCCATAGCATTAATTGGATACACTGCTTTATCTGTACTCAAAACAACTACGCGTTTAACGTCATTTCTAGCGGCAGCTTCCAAGACATTTTCGGAACCTATAATATTGGTTTTGACTGCTTGTTCTGGATAAAACTCGCAGGAAGGCACTTGTTTTAAGGCCGCTGCATGAAACACGTAATCTACTCCTTGCATTGCTTGATTTATAGAATTGAAATCACGAACGTCACCTATCACGAAATTTAACTTGTCATTTTTATACTGGATACGCATATCCTCTTGCTTTTTTTCATCACGGCTAAAAATCCTAATTTCTTTTAATTCAGAATTTAAAAACCCTTTCAACATCGCATTACCAAAAGACCCTGTTCCTCCAGTTATCAAAAGCGTTTTATTTTTATACATAAATTTTTAATTTAAAATTTTATTAATAAAGTACCTACCAGTTAATATTAACAATGTTATGAAAACAACAAAAATCCCACCCAACACAATACCTTTAGCCTTACCAAATTTCTCTTTCTGCAAAGGATAAATTGGCCCATCCACAATTTGCAGTAAAGGCGCTTCTTTCATCAAAGCCATTTTAGACATTTCTAGATTTTGAATTAAAGAGCTTAAGATTGCTTTATTGGTTTCGGCCGATGCTTGTGCCCTTTGAATTGGGGCTACACGTTGCACCTGCCTAGTTGGGTTCATATTTGGTGTGGCATCAGAAACTGCCGCAGCATTATAAATTGCTCCATTCATCACTGCTCTAACCGAATCTGTTTTGCGTTGTAAAATAGCTACGTTAGCTAGAGATTTTTTAGTTTTAGTCTCCACGTAAAAATCATTTACATTTTCAACGATTTCCTCATTAAATCTTTTCGCAAAAACCTCATTTGTTGATTTCACATCGACTTGGATTTTACTCAGCTTTTTATCTGGCTTGGCCACCGAAAGATAATTTTTACCTATATCTTCTACAATACTTCCGACCACGCTATCACGCAAGCGGTCTCTTTTCACCAACTCAAAATCGCCGACTTTAAATTTTAGCTTGATCAACTGCTCATTTTCGCCCCAAACTTTTCTTAATTCATTGATCTCAATGTATTTTTCGATAAGCGGTTGGTTAGAACC
The DNA here is from genome assembly GCF_026625705.1 of Pedobacter sp. SL55. Lineage (NCBI taxonomy): Bacteria > Pseudomonadati > Bacteroidota > Sphingobacteriia > Sphingobacteriales > Sphingobacteriaceae > Pedobacter > Pedobacter sp. SL55. Next base: position 818,054 of record NZ_CP113059.1, read on the forward strand.
TGTATCAACAGGGCTAAACAACGCTTTTTCTATCATCTTTCTAGATTTATAGAAATCCAAAATATTATCCCCTTGGAACATGTCTCCTCCACCACCGCCTAAGTCAATACCCATCATTGAGGCTACACCTGCATAAGCACCTAAGCCTCCCCCACTCTTTTCTCCGCTCTCTAAAACAAACGTAGTAGTAGCAGTATATATCGGTTTTTTAGTAAAAGAATAGCCCAAGCCAAGTAAAGCACCTACCAACCCCGCGGCAATAATGATCCATTTCTTACTCCACAGGTATTGCCACCACTCTCTTATTTTTAAGATGAGTTCCTTTAAAGAAATCTCATCTTCTTGTATGTTTTTATTTTTTTCTAAATCGTTTGTCATTATTCGATCAATGCTAAACTAAATGTTTTTTATCTTGTAGTGTTGTTTTTTCTATTTTACGCTGCTGGTAAATGCTTGAAATGATTTCGACTACTTCTATACCTTCTGGTAAAGATACGTGAGGTTTTTCTAAACCATTTAACGTATTTACCACATTTTCTATGACCTGTTGATGGTTAGATGCCGAGCCTTTATAAGCGCCATAATGATTTACCAATTGGTGCTCATCCAAAACCGGCCTTTCGGCACCATCAATTTGGCAATATTCTAACACATTCATATACTGACCACCAATTTTTACCGTGCCTTTTTCGGCAATTACCGTAATGCTACTTTCAAAATTACTTTGGAAGATTGATGTAGAATAGGAAATTGTACCCGCCGCTCCATTTGCCAATTCAAATTTGATTAAACCACTGTCTTCAAATGCTGTAGTTTCTTGGTGGTTGAAATTATAAAAGTCGGCGTTGATATTTGTGATTTTGCCGAAAGTCCAGTTCAACACATCAATAAAATGCGAAAACTGGGTAAACAAAGGACCACCATCAAGTGCTAATGTGCCATGCCAACTTCCTTTGGTATAATAATGCTCGTCTCTATTCCAAAAGCAGTTCATTTGGATCATAAAGATTTTACCCAAAGCGCCGCTTTCAACCAATTGTTTCAACCACTTTACTGTAGCAGAATATCTATTTTGTACTACTGGGAAAGCGTGCCTATCATTTTTATTCGCTGCTGCTAAAATTGCGTAGGCTTCCTCGATTTGTAAGGCTATCGGTTTTTCGATCACTACATGATATCCTTCGTCAATACACTTAACTGCTTGCTCGGCATGCAATCCGTTTGGTGTACAGATATTGATCACATCGGCATTCATACCAGACTCTAAAAAAGTGTCTATATTGAAAAAATGTGGCACATGGTAATTGGAAATCTGTAGTTCTTTAGGTTCCCGCAAATCTATAGTAGCTACCAATTCGGCGTTTGGATGTTTAGCCACCAGTTCGGCATGTCTTTTACCGATATGCCCACAACCTAAAACAGCAAACCTAATTTTCCTCAATGCCAATTTGTGCTAATTTAGTAATCTGATTATCTACCAATTGATATTTCTCTCCACTTTCTGGACATTGAGTAACATTACTTACGTTAAAATTCAAGGTGTGTCCATGTTCGCTTACCCACCCCACATGTACTGCGGGATTGCCCATTACCAAAGAGTAAGGTTTCACGTCTTTAGTGATTACCGTACCCGCAGCAACAAAGGCATAAGAGCCAATGGTATTACCACAAACAATAGTTGCATTGGCGCCAATGGATGCTCCTTTTTTAACAACTGTTTTTTTAAATTCCGCTTTACGGTTAATAAAGCTCCTAGGGTTTTTAACATTGGTAAATACCACCGAAGGACCAATAAAAACATCGTCTTCGAGCATTACTCCCTCGTAAACTGATACGTTGTTTTGGATTTTAACGCCATTGCCAATCTCTACTTGGTCGGCTATCATTACATTTTGGCCCAGACTACAGTTACTTCCTATTTTTGCGTGAGGCATGATATGGCAAAAATGCCAAATTTTAGTCCCAGCACCTATTTTTGCGCCCTCATCTACCACTGCTGTTTCATGTACAAAATAATTAGGCATTTGCAAAAAAAGCATTGATGTGAGCAATGACATCATCTTGTTGTGTTATCGACAGATGAGCGATAGGCAAGGCTAATACTGTACCGCAAAGGTCTTCTGCAACAGGAAAATCGCCAACTTTATAGCCCAATGAAGAAAAAGCCTGCTGCAAATGATTAGGTTGCGAATAATAAATCATTGTGGCAATATCTTGATCTGCTAAATACGCTTTGAGTTGGTCTCGCTGTCTGGAACTTTTTAAAACGATACAATACTGGTTGAAACTATGTTTTGTATATTCTCTTTTAACGGAAATACCGATATCAAGCGATTTTAATCCTTCGTTATAGCGCTGGGCTAAAGCTATCCTTTTCTCAATATTAACGTCTAGCTGTGCAAGCTGATGAGATAAAATGGCCGCCTGCAAAGTATCTAATCTAGAATTAACACCAACATATTGGTGGTCATATTTCTTTTGTTGCCCGTGGTTGGCCAACATTTTTAGCTTGTTTGCCAAAAATTGGTCTCGTGTAAAAGTGGCACCGCCATCGCCAAAACAGGCTAGATTTTTAGTCGGGAAGAAAGAGGTACAGCCTATGGCTCCAAAAGTACCTAGCTTTTCTCCATTATACTCGCTTCCTAAAGCCTGCGCCACATCTTCAATTACAAATATTTGATGTTGATTGGCTAGTGTCAAAATGGGCTCCATGTCTGCTGCAGCACCAAACAGATGAACCACAATTATCGCTTTGGTTTTATTGCTTATCTTTTCCTCGATGTTTTTTGCCGTGATATTAAAATCTTCAGGAGATACATCTGCAAATACGGGGGTCAATCCTAAAAAAGCTACAGCTTCGGCTGCTGCAATGAAATTAAAAGTAGGAACAATCACTTCGTCGCCTTGGTTTAAGCCTAAAGCCATCAGCGCTAAACAAAGTGCATCTGTACCGTTTCCACAAGGGATAACGTGGTTAACATTGAGATAGTCGGCCAGTTGATTTGCAAATCGTCCAACTTCTGGACCATTAATATAAGCGCCATCACTTAACACTTTTAGAACAATTCCGTCAAGTTCTGCTTTATTAGCGCTATAGAGTTGCGCAGCATCAAAAAATGGCACTTTCACCTTAAAGTCGGGCATCAATAATTCTACGGTCTAAAAAAGCTTTGGTATCAAAAATTACGGCTTGCTCTCCATTTTTCAATGCCCCAAAATCTAACGTAAGAAACTCTTGATGACTTACAGCCAAAATAATGCTATCGTATTTGTCTTCTAAATTTGATAAAAGTGTAATACCGTATTCTTCGTGCACTTGCGCCTTATCAGCATAAGGATCGTAAACAGCTACATTTATACCAAACTGTAGTAATTCGTGATAGATATCAATTACCCTAGAGTTTCTAATATCTGGACAGTTTTCTTTGAAAGTAATCCCTAAGATTAAAGCTTTAGAGCCTTTAATGGCATTCCCTTTTTTGATAAGCAGTTTTACCACTTTATTAGCGACAAACATGCCCATATCATCATTTACACGACGACCAGATAAAATTACCTGAGGATGGTAGCCTAGCAGCTGCGCCTTATGTGCCAAATAATACGGATCTACACCGATACAATGACCACCAACCAAACCTGGCTTAAATTTTAAAAAGTTCCATTTGGTGCCTGCCGCTTCAATTACATCATTGGTATCTATACCTACACGATCGAAAATTAAAGCCAATTCGTTTACGAAAGAGATGTTGATATCACGTTGGGCATTTTCAATGGCTTTAGAAGCTTCTGCTACTTTGATACTGGGCGCCTTGTGCGTACCAGCAGTAATAATGCTAGCGTACAAGCCATCTACAACATCTGCAATGGCAGGAGTAGAACCCGAGGTTACTTTCCTTATTTTAGTAAGTGTATTTACTTTATCTCCTGGGTTGATCCGTTCTGGAGAGTAACCACAAAAGAAATCAATGTTATACTTTAATCCAGCATATTTCTCCAATACCGGCACACAATCTTCTTCTGTACAACCTGGATATACAGTAGATTCGTAAATTACGATATCGCCTTTTTTAAGCACAGTTCCCAACATTTGGGATGCTTTTAGCAAAGGCAACAAATCTGGAGATTTGAATTGATCTATTGGCGTGGGTACCGTTACAATGAAAACATTACATTTCGAAATATCATTTACCGTAGAAGAAAATACCAAACTTCCGGTAGACAATACTTCTTGAAGCAAGTTCATATCGGCTTCTTTGGTTCTATCGTATCCTTTTTGAAGTTCGGCAGCCCGCTCTACATCAATATCAAAACCAACTACCTTATATTTTTTGGCAAATGCTATAGCTAGCGGTAAGCCAACGTATCCTAAGCCAATAACACCAATATGGTAATTACTCATTTATATAGTTAAAAACAATGATTGGGAACCAATTACCTCAACAAGCTTACAATGATAGCTGCTACAGAAGCTATTCCAGTACCTATCCCTATCCAACCCTGAGCTGTGATTTTCTCTCGTTCGGCTTTAACTGGCACCATAATTTCGGCACCTGGTTTAACTTTTGGATAATTGTTGAAGAACAAAAATTTCTTTGCTGCTTCGGCAGAACCATTGGCATACTTGATGTATGCCCTATTTTTTAGCGCAGAACTGGTAAAGCCACCAGCTCCATTTACATATTGCTTAAAGCTTTTACCGGGCACATAAACGATACTATTAGGATTTAAAACCTCGCCAGTTACCTTTACCGTTTGTAATTGCTTAGGCACTCTGACAATATCTCCCTCTTCTAAGATTAGATCTTGCCTAGATAATGGTTTCTGCAAAATTCGTTCTAAGTTGATACCCACTAAATCAGATTGAGCTAGTTTTTCATCTATCTTCTTTGCGGTATCAGGAGCATTTAAATTCTTTTCTTTAACACGTTCTAGGTTAAGAAACTTCTTCTCTTCTTCCTCTTTATTGTTGATGGCGTTCTTATCTGCTGGATTTACCTTTTCGGCTCCTGGTCTTTTCAAGGAAGCGCCTTCGGCATAAGCAAAGGTAGTTAAGCCGCCAGCCCTTTTAATCAAATCAGAAATGCGGTAATCTTTTGAGGTAATGGTATACATACCTGGGTACAATACCTCTCCTTCAATCTTTACTTGTTTTTGAATAGCGTAACCTTCTGAACTTCTTACCGAAATGATATCAAAAGGTTGGATTTTGAATTTATCGCCCAATACCTTTAAATCTTCATCTACATTAACTACAAAAAGATCTGCGGTTTTTGAAGAAGTAGAATTTGGGTCACTGTTTTTTATTCTTCTAGAAACCTCTATTCTATTTGGGCTGGCACCTTCTTTTAAACCACCTGCCATTTGAATAACATCTTCTAATTTGATATTTTCTGCATATTCAAAAGTTCCCGGTGCTCTAACTTCGCCTTGTATGGTTACCGTATATTCTTCTCTTAAATCGAAGATGGAGTTAATGGTTACCTTATCTTCTCTAGTCAATAAAATATCTTTTTCTTCTCCAGATAAAATTTTCGCTACATCAAATGAAACAAAAAACTGTGTTTTATCAGGGTTTAAACGATTGATATATCCTCTATTTAAAAAGGCATCTTCAGTAATACCATCCGCTTTTTTAATTAAGCCAGAAAGTGTTAATCCTTTGTCGAGCGCATAGATACCTGGTCTAAACACGGCTCCTATAATCTCTACCCTATTTTCAAACCTTTCCAGTATCGCCTCTACCACAAATTTATCGCCATTTTTCGGTTGATAAACGGCGTATTGCGAAGCTGAGATATCCCTAATTTTTCTTTCCTTATTGGTATTTTGAAAAGTCTTGATTTTTGCGGTATAAGCTTCTGCGGTAAAACCTTGTGCAAAGCCAATCACGTCTTGTAACGTTTCGTTAGGTTTAATTTCAAATATGGCAGCATCTTTTACCTCGCCAGAAATTTCTACCCTTTTATCATACGTAGGGATATTAATGACATCTTGATCTTGCAGCCGCACGTTACCGGTCTGTATTCCTTTAAGCAAGAAATCGTAAACATCAATGGTAGCGATAACTTTATTGTTTCTAATGACTTGGATATTTCTAAAAGATCCGTTTTGAGATGGACCACCCGAAACATATAAAGCTCTATAAACGTTTGCCAACGAAGGCAGTGTGTAACTTCCTGTTTTAACTGCCTGACCAGTAACGGTTACTTGTATACTTCTAATATTACCCAAATTAATGGCTACAGAGGTTCTGCCTGTTCTAAGGGACGGATAGGTTTTTGCCATTGCCGCTTTAATTTTAGCAGTAGCTTGCTCTATGGTTAAGCCCCCTACCATGATTCTGCCTACATACTCTAAATTAATGGCGCCTTCTGTACTTACTTGGAGGTTATAGCTACGTTCGTTATCTCCAGTAAGGTCAATAATCAATTTATCATCTGGGCCTACAATATAGCTTTTTGGGGTAGCTATCCTTAAATTAGGCTCGAAAGTGATATTTCCATTTTTGAACAACTCCGCACCAAATACTTTAGTTTTGATCTCGTCATCGTCTTCCTTTTTCTGGTTAGAAATAGAACCTCCATCTGTAGTTTCGCTGTATTCTCTACCAGCTGCGGCTGTAGATTTATCTGTAGTTTGCCCCGAACCTTGCTTTTTTAATTTCTCTACCCTTGCTCTAAACTTAACAATTTCATCTTGCTTGATGCCTCTAGAAATAGCCATTTGCTCTAACTGAGCTTCGGAAGTATAGCCCATAGACTCTGCCTGTTTTACCATCTGCAAAATTTGCGCATCAGACAGTTCGTCTACTTTAATATTTGAACCAACTTGGCCAAAACTTGATATTGCTGTAACAACAAGCAGTATAAAAAGAAATATTTTTTTCATGAGCCGAGGCTAATCAACTTTAATTTTTGATCGAATGTTTGTTATTCGAAATAGTTTAACGTTTTGTAATTTCCTTGCTTCAGATATTCGTCTTTCTTCATCAAGTTTAAATCAGATTGCATCATATCTTCTACTAGGCCTTGTAAATCATATTTTGGTTTCCAACCTAATTTAGTTTTAGATTTGGTTGGATCTCCCAACAATAAATCAACCTCTGTTGGTCTAAAATATTTAGGATCTACCTTTACCACCGTTTCGCCCAATTTTAGCGTTTCTAAATTTAAACCTAATTGAGCAGCTTTTTCTGTGTCTATATCAATGATAACGCCTCTTTCTTGTTCATCTTTACCAGAGAACTCAACGGTAATGCCCAACTCGGCAAAAGCCATACGTACAAAATCACGAACAGTAGTGGTAACACCAGTAGCAATCACATAATCTTCTGGCTTTTCTTGCTGAAGAATTAACCACATAGCTTCGATATAATCTTTGGCATGGCCCCAGTCGCGTTGTGCAGAAAGGTTACCTAAGTACAAGCAGCTTTGCAAACCAAGACCTATTTTTGAGGCTGCCCTGGTAATTTTACGTGTTACAAATGTTTCTCCCCTCAATGGGCTCTCGTGGTTAAACAAAATACCGTTGCAGGCAAACATATCATAAGCTTCGCGATAGTTTTTAGTGATCCAGAAACCGTAGATTTTTGCAACGCCATAAGGCGAACGTGGATAAAACGGGGAATTTTCGTCATAAAAGCCTGCTGCATTTTTATTTTCGGGCAAACCGCCGTACAACTCTGAGGTAGAAGCCTGATAAATTCTTGTTTTCTTTTCCAATCCTAAAATACGCACCGCCTCGAGAATTCTTAATGTTCCAATTCCATCCACATTAGCTACATATTCTGGCGAATCAAAGGAAACTTTTACATGTGACATTGCACCTAGGTTATAAATCTCATCAGGCTGTGTCTCTTGAACAATTCTAATTAGATTGGTAGAGTCGGTTAAATCTCCATAGTGCATTTTGAACCTTACATCATTCTCATGCTGGTCTTGATATAAATGATCTATCCTGTCTGTATTAAAAAGAGACGATCTTCTTTTAATGCCATGAACAAAATATCCTTTTTTTAACAAAAACTCTGTCAAATAGGCGCCATCCTGGCCGGTCACCCCCGTAATTAGTGCAACTTTCATTTATTAAAATTCCTTAAGATTATCAACTAAAAGCACGAGACTGTGTTTTGTGTCACAAAAATGTCGTAGATATTTAGCGCCCCAAAATTAGCATTTTTATTGAATTAATGTCACGCAATTTATGCGACTCTGTGTTATTAACAAAACAATTTAGGAATACCAAACAATTAGCTAAAGGTTTTGTTTACTAAGGTTTGGGCTTGTAACTAAACCCCAAAATCTCTCTCTTTTAGAAATTACGCCAGTAAGGTTAAACATTTTTAATTACAACAACTTGTCTAAAACCTGCTGCCAGTTATCTACCCGTTCGTATTCTGTAATGAGCAAGTTATGTGGCGAAGTAAAAAGTAGTGGCCTGCCTTTAAAACCTACGAAATTCTTGATCCGATCATCAATCATGATGTCTACATCAACAATTTTTTCTCCACAAAAAACCACATTCTTCCAACTGATGAATGGAAAATGTTCCGCTAGCCAATCGAACTTATCTTCTAAAGAATTTCTGAACTCCATGGCAGCAGACACAATATAAACATCATATTTTGTTTGCAATTGCTGCACAGCCGCTACCGCACCCTCGATAACTGGCAAATCTCTAAAAAACCCTTTTTCGTTAATGTAATCAAACCACTTATCGTTAACCTCTTCTGGTACGTTTTGGAAAATCTCTGTACCGGGCTTAATGATTAAATCTAATGGAACTTGATGGTCTCGGTTGTAAAGCTGTATAAATTTATGGATAGGATCAGCCAAAACCTCGTCCATATCTATGGCTATTCTCATTTTTCTCATTATTTAAACATTCCCTTTAATTTGGCCAACTTAGCCTGCAAATCGCCATCAACTTCTTTACCCCCATCCCCTAAAGGGGCTTTTTGACCACTAGGTTTCCAATATTTAGACTCCTTATTTTGTGATTTATTTGTTTGAGCCAGTTGAGCCCCTTTAGGGGTTTGGGGTTCCTTCATCGATAAAGAAATTCGTTTACGCTCTACATCAACATCTGTTACTGTAACTTGTACTATTTGGCTTACCTTTACCACTTCGTTAGGGTTGGCCACAAAGCGGTTGGCCAGCTGACTGGTATGCACCAAACCATCTTGATGTACGCCAATATCTACAAAAGCGCCAAAGTTGGTAATGTTCGTCACGATACCTTTTAGTTTCATGCCTTTCTTCAAATCAGCAATGCTGTTTACGCCCTCGGCAAAGCTAAAGGCTTCGAACTGCTCACGTGGGTCTCGACCAGGTTTAGCCAATTCTTTCATGATATCTTGTAACGTAGGCAATCCAACTTCTGCGCTTACATATTTTTGTAGGTTTAGCTGTTTTTGTAGTTCCGTATTTTTCATCAGCTCTGCTACAGATACGCCCAAATCTTTCGCCATTTGCTTTACCAAATCGTAACGTTCTGGGTGTACGCCGCTACTGTCTAAAGGCTGCTCAGCATTTCGAATGCGTAAGAAACCAGCCGCTTGTTCAAAAGCTTTATCGCCCAAGCGAGGCACTTTCTTTAAACTTGCCCTGTTTTTAAAAGCGCCATTTGCTGTTCTGTAATTGATGATGTTTTGCGCTAAGCTTTCGCCCAAACCAGAAACGTAGGCCAAAATTTGTTTCGAAGCCGTGTTTAACTCTACACCAACCGCATTCACACAACTCATTACCGTATCATCTAAACTCTGTTGCAATTTGTTTTGATCCACATCGTGCTGGTACTGCCCAACGCCAATAGATTTTGGGTCAATTTTTACCAGCTCTGCCAGGGGGTCCATTAACCTGCGGCCAATAGAAACCGCCCCACGCACCGTTACATCATGCTCTGGAAATTCTTCTCTAGCCAAAGGCGATGCCGAATAGATAGAAGCACCACTTTCGTTTACCATCACAATAGTCAGATTAGCTAGTTTTAATCCACGCACAAAAGTTTCTGTTTCTCTACCTGCTGTTCCGTTGCCAATGGCAATGGCTTCAATCTCATATTTCTCGCAAAGCTGCTGAATTTTCCACTCCGCATCCTTCACATTTCCTTGCCCCGTATGCGGATAAATGGTGGTGTTTTCTAGCAAATTCCCCTGTCTATCTAAGCAAACCACTTTGCAACCAGTTCTAAAACCAGGATCAATAGCCATTACATTTTTTTGCCCCAAAGGTGCTGCCATTAACAACTGACGAGCATTGGAAGCAAAAACCCGTATGGCTTCTTCATCTGCCTTTTGTTTAATCGCAGCTCTCAATTCGGTTTCCATTGCAGGGCGCAACAAGCGTTTGTAACCATCGTAAATAGCTAATTCTACCTGTTGGCTTGCGCTGTTATTTCCAGTGATGAACTGTTTTTCTAATAATTGTATCGCATCTTCATCTGGCGGCAGCACATCTAGTTTCAACATGCCTTCTTCTTCGCCACGCAACATGGCCAAAACCCTGTGCGAAGGCGCATTTTTAGCGCTTTCTTCCCATTCAAAGTAATCTTTATATTTAATTGCTTCAACTTCTTTACCTTTTGCCACCACCGCTTTGTAGGTTGCCTTTTGTTCAAAATACTTACGCATTTTAGTTCTGGTTTCCGCATCTTCATTAATCATTTCTGCAATGATATCTCTTGCACCAGCCAAGGCATCTTCTACATTGCCAACGCCTTTTTCGCTATCAATATAGGCCGAAGCTTCGCTTTCTACATCAATTCTACTTTGTGCTAAAATGCGTAATGCCAAAGGTTCTAGGCCTTTTTCTCTCGCTACCGATGCCCTGGTTTTCCTTTTTTGCTTGTATGGAAGATAAATATCCTCTAAAATGGTTAAGGTTTCGGCAGCATTAATTTTCTTTTCTAATTCTGATGTTAATTTACCCTGCTCGGCAATTGATTTTAAAATGGCCTCCCTGCGTTTATCTAGTTCCTTTAATTGTTGTGCTAAATCTCTTATAGCCGCAATCTGTACTTCATCTAAACTACCAGTCACTTCTTTTCTGTAACGAGAAATGAATGGAACTGTAGCGCCTTCCTCTAAAAGCGTTAAAGTGGCGCTAACTTGCTTGCTGTTGATGTTTAATACTGTAGAAATATGTTGGATATGGTTACTCATAGTCAATTTTAAAAGAGGCTAAAATTAACCTAATTAAATTGATTTGGAAAACAAAAGCAAAAAGTGCTTGGCTTTTGCAATCCTTCTTTCCGCTTCAATCTTTTGTTGACATTGCTAATCCTAGTTGTCATGTTTAGCTTGTCGAAACATCTGCTCTTTAACTCAAAATCCTTCGACAAGCTCAGGATGACACCCAACAAAAAGGATTTACGCTGCAATAAGGTTTATATCCGAAAGCTTAGTATCTCTTGGCAAGGCTGCATTTTTTCCTAGTCAGCGGTTTAAAGCCAGCTATGCTCGCAAAATTATTTCAGCCGCAGATGCACAGATTTTAAAATATCAAATAATACAAAATTTTATCTGTGCATCTGTGGCAACAAACAACTAAAACATACCTTACAATAGCGTGTTATAACATATAACAATCAAATCGTACGGTAAAAAATCGTAATTCGTAAATCGGTTTGTATCTTTGTAATAATTAATGGGAAAACAGAAATTTTATGACACAGCGCCCAAACAAGAACGGGCGGTTTTGGTAGGGGTTGCTTTGCCGGGCGAAAAAGCCGAGCAAACCAAGGAGTATTTGGATGAGCTGGCCTTTTTAGTAAATACAGCTGGTGGCGTGGTAGAGAAAACTTTTACACAGCGTATGCAAAAGCCAGACCGTGCTACTTTTGTGGGCACCTGGTAAGTTGGAAGAAATACAGGCTTACGTTAAAGCAGAAGAAATTGATTTGGTGGTGTTCGATGATGAACTTTCGCCATCGCAGTTACGTAACATTGAGAAAGAACTGAAGGTTAAAATATTAGATAGAAGTAATTTAATCTTAGATATTTTTGCCGGAAGGGCGCAAACCGCACAAGCCAAAACGCAGGTTGAGTTAGCGCAGTTGCAATATCTTTTACCTCGTTTAACCCGTATGTGGACACACTTGGAGCGCCAAAAAGGGGGTATTGGTATGCGTGGACCGGGTGAGAGCCAGATCGAGAGCGATAGAAGGATGATTTTAGAAAAGATCACTTTGTTAAAAGATCGCTTGAAATTGATTGATAGGCAAAACGAAACACAGCGCAAAAACCGCGGACAGTTAATTCGTGTGGCTTTGGTGGGTTACACCAACGTGGGTAAATCAACCATCATGAACATGCTATCTAAATCTGAAGTGTTTGCCGAGAATAAACTTTTTGCAACTTTAGATACTACCGTTCGCAAAGTAGTAATCGAAAACTTGCCATTCTTGCTCTCAGACACGGTTGGTTTTATTCGTAAACTTCCTCATCATTTGGTAGAGTGCTTTAAATCTACGTTAGATGAAGTGCGTGAAGCTGATATTTTGGTACATGTGGTAGATGTTTCACATCCAAATTTTGAAGATCAGATACACACGGTTAACGAAACCCTAAAAGATTTAGGAGCTCGGGATAAAGAAACCATTATGGTTTTTAATAAAATTGATGCTTACGTGGCACCTGAGTTTGATAATTTGGTAGATGTAGATGAACAACGAGAACCCGTAACCTTGGCAGATTTCAAGAAAACTTGGATGGCGCACAACAATGCTCCGGCTATTTTTATCTCGGCCACGCAAAAAGAAAATTTAGAAGAATTTAGGACATTATTATACGATAAAGTGAAAGATATTCATACTACACGGTATCCGTATGATAAGTTGTTGTATTAGAAAGTAACACCGTCATTGCGAGGCACGAAGCAATCCTAAAGCGATTGAATTTTAGTTGTAAGATTGCTTCGTGCCTCGCAATGACGAAAAGAACAAATTATGGAAAGTAACAGACAAAAGAAGTTTGCAGGATTATTACAGGAAGAATTGGCGTCAATTTTTCAACGTGAGGGCGCTGCTTACTTGCCAAATACATTGGTAACTATTACTAAGGTTCGTGTATCGCCAGATTTGGCGGTGGCTAAAGTTTACCTTAGTTTTTTAAATACAAACAATACCAGTTTATCTGTAGCTACAGTTAACTCGCATGCTGGCGAAATTAGGTACAAATTGGGCTCACGTATTCGCCATCAGGCTAGGGTGGTGCCCACTTTAACTTTCTTTGTAGATGACACCAATGAGTACGTAGAAAGAATGGACCAAATTTTCGATAAAATAGCGAAAGAACGTAAAGACACCGACTTACCAGAGAATGAATAAATACATTCGGGAGCCCGGAAACTTTATTACTCATTTTTTACCTGCAGTGTTAGCATTACCAGGATTGTATCTACTGTTAGAGAAATCTTCTACTGTTTTTGAAAATGTAGCTGCATGGGTTTATGGCGGTGGTATCTTATTGCTTTTTAGCGTAAGTGCCATTTACCACAGCGCACCTAAAACAGCATACGGCATTAGGCTTTGGCAAAAGTTTGACCACTGCTGTATTTATTTAATGATTGCCGGTTCGTTTACGCCAACAACTTTAATTTTATTTGATGGTTGGGTAAGATGGCTAGCTTTTGGTTTGGTATGGCTGGTAGCAATTATTGGTTGCTTACTCAAAATCTTGAACAAGCTAAAAAAAGGAAACCTTTCTACTGCTCTCTACATTGCCATGGGCTGTTTAATTATTCCGTTTATGGCAAAAATGATTGAAAGTGTACCTGCTATGGGATTATTTTGGTTGTTTTTAGGTGGAGTGTTTTATGTTGGAGGTACTTATTATTACGCGAAAGACAAACCTCTGTACAGGTATTTACATAGCCACGAGCTTTGGCATTTGTTTGTAAATTTTGGTGCGTTGTCACATTTTTTCTACAACTACTTTTACGTGTTTAAAAGTTAGCTCAGTTGTGTCCCGCAGATTTTCGCTGATTTCTCCGCAGATATAAGGGGATGTAAATCTCATTGCTCAAACTAAGATAAAATAAATATCTGCGAAAATCAGCGATAAATATTAGGCTTTTGAGGGGGCTTTCTTAAATAATTGCAAAGCCTTTAGTTAAATAAACCCGGTTGTAGCGGGCACGTAGGGGCAAACTTATGTTTTGCCCCGAAGTAAAGCAAAAAACGGGGCTTTCGAAACAAAAGAGCTACCCATTTTTGCTTTTCTAAAACCAAAGGTTAAAAGTAACAAAGGCAATGCAAAGCTAAGCTTTTACAAATAATTCGTAAATTTAGGTATGAGCAAATTGATTTTGATTTTCTTATTGGGCTTGTCGTTACAAATAAATGCACAGCAGCGCCCAACCATTAAAAACGGATTGGAATCTTTTGTGAGAGCCAATACCATTTACCCTATGTACGCGAAAGAAAACTGCATACAAGGAAACATTGAAGTTGCGTTTAAAATAAATAAAGAGGGAAAAATAACCTACGCAGGCATTACCGAAGGCATTGGTGCAGATTTAGACGCCGAGGCGCTTCGGCTAATTAAACTTACTAGCGGAAAATGGACCGTGCCAGCAGGCTACGACACTACGTTTCTTATTCGTTCGCCCATGAAATTTTCGCTACAAGATTTTGGTTGCGAACAAATAAACCCAGGCAGTGTAGGTTTGGCCATTAAGCAATATAACGATGATATGGCTTCGTTCAGTAAAATTGCCAACTACTACAGAAATATTGAAAAAGGCATCGAGAATTTTATTGAAGAAGAGAAAATAATTGCCTTAAAAAATGAAATGGGAGTTGATGATGATTATTTGACTAAGAAAATAGCTATTGCAGAGAAAAAAATTAGTCAGGGAGATTTGCAAAGCGCCTGCGAAGACTTTAAGTTTGTGAAATATATGGGCTCTACAAAAGCAGACAAACTGCTTGCCAAATATTGTAAATAAACATGCGTAAACTTCTTCGTTCTTTTGCCTTTTTAGATTTAATATCACTTGTTTTTATGTCGATGCAATTATGGGCGATATTGAAAAACTACGGTAACTTCTCTTTACTTTCTGAAAAAGTACAAGGCGTACTTATGTTTCCTATGTTTATCTTGGTTTTAGTGGGAACTTATGGTTTGTTTTTTATCAAGAAAATTGGGTTCATCAGCTATTATATTCAATTTCCTTTTAGGCTTTACCTTTGGGTTTTTAGTTTAGGTTTTATTACCTTATTTCCAGAGGCGTTGGGTAATTACGATGATAAATGGTTTTCGATATTATTTAAAGTATGTTTTGTTGGAGAATTCGTTAGGCTATTTTTAACCGTCAAGTTTCATTATCAACTAAAGGCACAATCAAATTAATGGCATTGGGCAGTAACTTTGCCTCTACCTTGTTGGTTTTCCCCAAATACTCGCCGTCTACCTGAAAATGGGCTTTATATTTAGTGGTAATTTGTACCTCTGAGGCTTGAAAGCTTTCTATTTTTTTGGGGTTCCAAGGAAGTCTACTTACCCATATCTTAAGAATTTCCATTACGGCATACTCCTTAATTAAGATAATTTCAAAAACATCGTCATCTAATTTACCATTTGGGTTGATGTTAAAACCTGTTCCGTACTTGGTGGCATTGGCAATAACCACCATCGCTGCTTTAGTCTTAATTTGACGGTCGGCAACTTTAAATTGCACTTGCATTTTTCTGTGATTCCAAAAGGCATGCCATGCCGATTTTGCATAAGTTAACATTCCTCTGGTTGAAAGTTCGTCAAATTTTTTAACTAGATAGGCATTAAACCCTATGTCTGATAAATGAATGCAGAGCTCTTGGTTAACCATAGTAGCATGGATTTTTTTCGGCATTCCGTTTACTACTACCTCAAGTGCTTCTTCAATATCTAATGGAATACCCAGTTCCTTAGCCATTCCATTTGCTGAGCCTGCCGGTATAATACCAATGGGAGTTTCGGTATTCAACAAGCACTCGGCCACTAATTTTAACGTACCATCGCCACCTACAGCAACAACCCTATCAGCTTTAACCTTTTCTATTGTTTTTTTTATCTGCGCTATGCTACATTTGCGTGGCAGCTCAAAAATCTCAATAGCTATTTCGCTATTGCTAAAAAAATTGATAATCTGTTCACTTAAACTTACGTCTTTGTTGCCAGAACCTTGATTTACTACAAAAAGTAAACGTAATTTGGTTTGTGTATTGGTCATATAAATAATATGATATAAAACAACATTTGTGCTAGTCTGTTTTAAATAAATATGTCAAAAAAAATGCAGAAGTAAAGGTATATCACGGCTACGGCCACACTCATAATTTGGTAATTTACGGCCATGTTTTTAAGCACAGAGCCAATGCCAAACAGCGTTTTAAAAACGGCTTTTTTGTAAACTTAAAGCATGTATTTAAGCTTTTTGTACTAAAACCCTATCCCTTTGCTAAAGTTCAACTAAATTTTAACGGCCAAACTGTAGTTACTACCGCTGCTTACGATGGCTTTTTTAAATTTGAGTGGGAAGCTAATGAAAATGTAACGGCCGGCTGGCACGAGGTTGAGGTAACTGCTTTTACCGAAGATGGCAAACAATTGGCAAAATCTACCGGTTCTTTCTACGTTCCGCATATTACGCAGTACGCTTTTATTTCTGATATTGATGACACCATTATGGTTTCTCATTCTAAAACCATCGGCAAAAGACTGAAAGAATTATTGCTGAAAAATCCAAGAACTCGAAAAACATTTCAATCTACAAAATACCACTACGAACTGTTGGCACAGGCACATACCGAACCGCAGCAGCCCAATCCTTTCTTTTACGTATCTAGCAGTGAATGGAACTTATACGATTATTTGGTAGAAACTTTTCGTTTCAACGGATTTCCGGAAGGGACTTTTTTATTAAACCAATTGAAACGCTGGAAAGATTTGTTGAAAACTGGCAAAACTGGACACGAAGGAAAGTTGTTGCGGATCATGCGGATTATCGATGCTTTCCCTAATCAGAAGTTTATTTTCTTGGGTGATAATTCTCAGAAAGATCCAGAAATCTACTATAAAATCGCAGAAAAATATGGCAAAAATGTAATTGCTGTTTATATTAGAAACGTAAGAAAATCTAAATTATTAGAAACACAAGAAATATTGAATAAATTAGAGGACAAAAATATTAGCACCTGTCTTTTTGTGCATAGCGAAGATGCCATTGCTCACTCCAAAAAAATAGGCTTAATTAATTGATAAGCATGAAACCATCATGATTTTGCCAATCACAAACAATAATAAGTGAACCGAGCTTGCGAGTTTTTGAACACCAAAGTATGATAGAAACTTGTGAAAAAATCATGATAGCTCCATAACCATCGAAAAAAAATTTACGCATAATGAAAAAAATAATTTTCGCATTGTTTGTAGTTTTTACATTACAAGCCTGCACCAAAGACCTTAGTTCAATTAAACAACAAGACTCTAAATGGGAGTTAACCCGCTGGCCAGGAAAAACTTTACCAACAGCGGCGAAAGCAACCTTAAACATAAGCGGTGGAAATAAGATTGGTGGAAAATCTTTCTGTAATACTTATGGTGGTAGTGCAGTAATTAACGGCAATGCTATCCAGTTCAGCAAAATTTTTGGCACTAAAATGTACTGTGAGGCCGTAGGCTATGCCGAAAATAAGTATTATGCAGATTTAGAAAAAGTAACTGCCGGCAAAGTTTCGGGCAACAGACTTTATCTGTACCAAAACGAAAACCTGCTGATGGTTTTTGTGAAAGCTGAATAAGATTTTTTACCCTCAATTTCTTTACATTCTTTTTGATTGTTTGGCATTATTAGTGTTTATGTTTTTCTACACACAAAAAACCTTAAACAATGAAAAGAACCCTCTTATTTACAGTGATGCTTGCAGGTTTTGTAGGCATCGCATCGGCTCAAACCATCAACGGTATAAAATTAGTAGAGTTAAAGGAACCATATCTAGAAATTCGTGCTTTTAAGCAAGAATTTGGAAGTAAAAATGCTCGTACAGCTAGAGTATGGCCAAAAGTGGTAAATGATAGGCAAGCTTCTCTTGTAAAAGACTACAATGGCAAAAACATGGAGTTCAACTCAGCATTAGATTTCATCAATAAAATGAAAATTTACGGCTATGAATTGTTTAATGCTTATGCGGTAACTTATCGCGACGACACCATTCATAAATTTTATATACTAAAACGTAAGGATTGATTTTGCAGCAATCTAAAAAACAGTTCCGTATTTTTGAGGATGGTTTTTAGTTTGCCCGGAGATGAAATTGTATTCCCTAACCCTGAGCTGGCCGATGAAGATGGATTGCTCGCTATTGGCGGAGATTTAAGTGCCGAGCGATTAATTCTTGCTTACCAGCACGGCATATTTCCGTGGTTTAGCGATGATGACCCTATTTGTTGGTACTCGCCTCATGAGCGCTGTGTAATATATCCCGACAGGATTAAGGTTAGCAAAAGCATGAAGCAGACCTTAAAAAAAGGCAGCTTTAAGGTAACTGCCAACCTAGCTTTCGAAAAGGTAATTGCAAACTGTGCCAAAGTAGCTCGTAAAGACCAGCCCGGCACTTGGATTACAAAGGAAATGCAAAGTGCTTATATCAATTTACATCAATTAGGTTGGGCACACAGCGTAGAAGTTTGGAAAGATGGCGAACTAGTAGGCGGGCTTTACGGTATTGCAATCAACAAAGTATTTTGTGGCGAAAGTATGTTTAGTTTGGTAAGCAATGCTTCAAAAGTTGCCTTGATTTTTCTCTGCCAGCAAACCAACTTTGAATTGATAGATTGCCAGTTGCCAAATGATCATTTGCTCAGTTTGGGTGCCGAGATGATTGACAGGCAAACCTACATGAGTTTGCTAAATAACGTGAGTTCGGGTTAAGTATCTTTACAATTCTTGAGAAATTCGCATTGAACTTTTTTTTAGCTCGCCGCCGCTGGGCTCTTACTTTTTGACCGCAAAAAGCAACAAAAACTCTCGGTTGCTTATTTTTCTTTTAAAGAAAGTGCTTTGGCTTATTGGTGCGTCCCGAAAAATAAGAGACCGAAAATTAGCTGAACGAAGATTTGAAGCGCTATCGCTAGCAAATAACATAATTTTCTTATCCCGAACTCACGTTAAATAACCAATAATCAAATTTCAATTTTCAAACCCTACATCCAAACTAAAATGAACTAGTGGCTATTGAACACTATTCCGCAGTTTCTCTATAAACGCTACAAACTTTTTGCCGTTATAATTTGCTACTCCTTCGTGCTTAAAAGACAACCTACCTTTTTTATCGAAAACCACTGTAGTGGGTAACGAACCTGCAAATATCTGTTCTGGCACACTGCTAGCCATTTGGTAAACCTAGGCATAGTATACTTTCTAGCTTTCATGTAACCATTTGCTTTTTCAAAGTTACTATCAGCATCTAAAAGGATGAAAACAACATCCGCACTATTTTTATACTGCTCATATAATTTGTTGATAGATGGCATTTCGGCTAAACAGGGTGGGCACCAAGTAGCCCAAAAATTAAGAAATACCACCTTCCCTTTCAATTCATTTAACGTTACTATCTTCCCATCTTGATCCTTAAACCTCAATTCTAAAACTGGGGCTACTAACGTTTTTTCAGGTTGAACATCGGGATTGAACAAACCTATTTGCATTAAACCTTGAATTACTAAAGCTTTGGCGGAAGGCACAAATAGAATTAATGCTAAAATTAGGATGAAAATCCCGTTGGAGATATATTTTTTAATGCTCTTTTTTTCCATGTTATTTAGTTAACTTCAACAAAGCTAAATAAACACCGTCAATTACTTTTGCCATTCGACGGATATCTAAGGTTTCCATTTTATCAGTCTTTCTATGATAGTTTTTATTTCTATAGAACGAAGTATCCGTAATCATCATTGCGCTGTAACCAAAATTCCAATAATTGAGATGATCAGAAAAGTCGATACCAGGCAATGATCTCGGTGCGTTAAACTCTTCTGTTTTTATCGTTTTAGCTTGTTTAAAATGCTGGCTAAAGTCTTCCACAAACTTACCTTTTTCTGTAGTATTGACTAGCGTGATGTAATCTCCTTTATTGCCATACACTTTAGACATGGCTGCTAGCGGATAGTTCTGGCTATTCTCTTTATCACTAAAATAACCAATCATCTCCAGAGAAATCATTCCCAGCACATCAACCTTGTTATCTTTTAAGGATTTGGCATGCACATAACTCCCCATTTGTTCAGTTCTGAAATAAGGAGGTTCTTCTAAGGTATAAGCTACCAAATCAATGCGTTTATTCAACTTCCGACCTTTTAACTGCCGAGCTAGTTCTAATAAACCGACCACGCCACTGGCATTATCGTCTGCACCTTCCTGATCGCCACAAACATCATAATGCGCCCCAACAATAATGCGTTGCTGATTTTCAGTTCCGAAAGAACAAATCACATTTTTGTAAATCTTGCCATCCACTTTATACTCTTGATAAGAAACTTTATCGCTATACTTTAGGAAATCAGTTTTTATATAGTAGGCAATGGAATTTAGCTGTGCTAGATTTTCGGGGTTTCGATACGAGGCTGTCTTGGTAATGTTTTTAAGATGCTTTTTGACAGCAACGGTATCCGTATTTGCCGAGCAGCAAAAGCTAAAAAGAGTCAGCCATAAAAAGGTTGAAATTTTTATCATATTAATCTGGATCTACGCGGTAAGTAGTGCCTCTAGCACCAAATTTAGAGAGGTTGTAGGTTAAGCCAAAAGAGAAAACCCTAGTGATTACATTGTTTTTAGAGTCGATAACTGAATTACCAGATACCTGACGAAATACCATATTTCCTTGATTTAATAAATCGCTTGCACTGGCAGTTAAACTAAGCGATTTATTTTTAAGAAAATGTTTACTCAAATTAGCACCGATAAGCAATGGATTTTGATTGGCTACAGTATAGCCAGTGTTGATACGTTTAGCCACCGAAACCCCAATACGGTAGGTCTTTTTTATGGTACCATTTCCGTTAAGTGAAAGAGATAAAGTTTGTAAATCCCTATTTGCATTTTGCAATGCATTGTTCGAGTTTGAACTTTGCGAATAGTTAGCAGAACCGTTTAAATTAAAATCTTTTAACCTTAAACGACCACTGAAATTTGAACTAAATGTTCTGGTAATAAAGAATTGGGTAGTGGTTAACTGACCCGGGTTAAAAGTTGGCAGCATAATTCCAGGCATTCCCATACCTCCAGTGTTAATAATAACTTCCGAAGAAAAACTACCATAGTCAAAGCTGTTTTGTAAGCTCTGTACGTTGTTGTTATTTACTTGATTGTAACCAGCTCCAATAGTCAAATTACCTTTTTTAAAATTCAGGTTTCCAGAAATATTCTGCGAAAAGTTTAAACCGCTGTTAAAGTAACGAGTATTATTGATGAATAGCGCCCTATTGGAAACACCTACAGTTCCATTGTAACCCGCCGAAAAAATGTTTTTTTTAATTGGGATACTGATATTATAATTGCCGCTCAGATTATAAGTGCCATTGGTATTTTCATATCGAGTTTCCTGCTTATAGCTACCCAGCGTGTCAGGTATTACGATCACGTTGTTTACAATTTCATTTTGCGTAGTGGAAAAATTAGCGGATGCGAACAAGGACGCTCCAGATTTCTCCTCTACATAGTTATAATTGGCATTTAATCGATGGTTAAACGATGGTTTTAAATTTGGGTTGCCAATAACGATATTTTGCAAGTTTTGGGTATTACGTATGGGCTGTAGTTGACTGGCAGAAGGACTATTGTTATTACCTGAATAGCCTACACTTAACGTTTTTCCTTTTTCAAGAGTTTTACTATAATTTAATGTTGGCGAGTAATTAAAATTATTATTATTGATTTTTTGATCAAGATTGATGTAATTGTTTCTCAACAGCGTAGGCCGAGCGTTAAACCCAATAGTAAAACGAACTTTCTTATTACTTTGGTTATAATTAAGCCCTATATTTTGTGTAATAAACAAAGATTTCATCTCCGAACTAAGCGAATCAATAAAACGATAATCGTTAGTTAAATTACTCAGCACCTCAGTAGCCGAGCGGTTAAAAGAATTAGTTAAAGATAGCGCATAATTTATGCTAAAATGCTTAATATTAAAACTATCTGTAGGTTTACTGATTGCCAAAGAATAACTGGTATTGAATGCAAAACCCTGCGAGTTGTTTCTATTATTAATATTTCGGTTGAGTACCGAATCTTTTAAGAGCGATTGATCTTGTTGATTATAATATAAAGTATTGGTGTTTACCAATTGATTGGATTTTTGGCTTGAAGCATTGAAAGAGAAGTTGCCAGATAAGTGATTTCTTTTATTCTTAAGTCGCTTCGAAAAACTCATGTTACCGCTAACATTTGGAGAACTTCCCTCGGTTTGGTTGATGTTTTTAAAATCTTGTCTGTTAACTCCACTTTGGTTGTTGAGCGATGCACTATTATTGCTGTTATTATTGAGACTAACATTGATATAGCCGTTCAAATACAGCACTTTGTTCATAAGGTTAATGTCAGAACTTAAGTTATGTGCAGCGTTCTTAGATTTACCATTACTTTGCGACAAATTGTAGTACGTTCCTAAATCACTTAAGGTCTCAACTGCCTGTTCATTTGTAAAGGCGTTTTTACCTTGGTTTGAGCCATAGTTTATACTGTAATTACCTGTCTTTCCAACCTTATCCCGGTGATTAATGGAGAATGATCCATTTTGACTATCACCTGCACCATTATTTTGGGTAGTATAATTTAAACCAAACCCAGTTTGTTTATCGCCGTTCCAAATATTCATTCTATTTTTCGAGCCAATTTGGTCATTAGAACCAGCATTAATCGCTAGGTTGCCAAACTTTCCGCGGTTCATTCCCGGTTTGGTGACAATGTTGATGAGCTTTTGCGGCTCACCGATTTTTAAACCAGTAAAATTAGCCTGATCACCATAATCATCAATAAGTTGGATCTTAGAAACAATTCCCGCTGGCAAAGTGGCTATAAATTCCTTCACATCATTGGTAAAAAAATCTTTACCATTTACCCGAAGTTTAACCACATTTTTCCCCATCGACTTGACATTGTATTCATCATCAACTTCTATTCCAGAGAACTGCTTAATGAGGTCGGCTACATTATCACCGTCAAAAACCTGGTAGGCTGCTGCATTATATTCTACGGTATCTTGCATTACTCTAATAGGGTTGGGTTTTGCCTTAATTACCACTTCCTTTAGCATGTTGCTAGCCATTTTTAATTTGATATTTTCAATCTCTAGTTCCCGCTTCTTCCCAAAAGTATAATCTTGTTTGAAGTCGTAATAGCCCATTATGGCTATATGTAGCACAAAGCTTTCGCTTTTTATCTTCGAAAAGCTGAAATGGCCATCATCGTCTGTTTTGGTTTTTAGGGTATCTTTTTGGTTAATGAGAAGAACTGTCACATCAGATATAGCTACGCCGCTCGTATCGGCAACTTTGCCCACAACCTTTCTATTGGCTTGTGAAAACCCATCCAGACTGGCTAGTATGATAGACAGAGAGAGCAGCAAAATAGATAAAATCTTCAATGGTTTTTGCGTTGCTACAACAAACTTAATATTTAGTTATTAAGCTTTTTCTTTTTAACAAAACTTTAACAGCCAAACTTTAAGTTTAGATGCTTACTTCTAAAAATTCCATAAAACCGATGCAAAAAAAATCGCCATTGCAATTGAAGAAAACTGTTGCTTAGACAGGTTATTTTCTCCAAACCGCAATGGCGATGAGGTTTATTGGTGTGTTTGAGTATTAATTTGCGTTGCTGTGTACAAACATCTTAGCCGCAAAGCCGGTAACGCCAGTATTGGCTTTTAAACCTTTGGCATAAACGGTATAAATTTTTCCGTCTTCTAACTTCACACCTGTAAGTGTAGTCTCAACGGCACCACTGGTAGCATTTTTAATGTTAAGTGTTGTGCTCTCTGCCGCATCTACTGCCTCAAAAGCGCTAAATTCTTTAAAAGCTTTATTGGTAGCCAAGTCGGTAGCTGCACCATTTACGTTTAAACTTAAAGCGCCACCATCTGGACTTAAATTCACAAAACGAATTTTTGCTTTTCCGGCAGCCGGTTTCTCTAAGTTATCTTCTAGCATTAGTAACTCGATATTTTCTAAGGTGTTAGCCACAAAAAGCGAATAACCTAATTGAGGTTTAAGCGTATATTGTAAACTCTTTAAAGAGGTTAGGTTATTTTTCTTGGTTACGTTAAAAACTCGGTTTCCAGAATAGGCGCTTAGATACCCAATTTTATTTCCAAACTCGAAATCTACATTTTGGTTCGCTCTGCTATTGTCTACGTAAACATCTAATAGTTCTGTAGTTGGCGATGCTTGGATTACATTTAAACCAGATACTTGAATTGGCTCATAGTTACTATCCATTTTTGAACAAGAAACCAAACCTAAAGAAAACACTGAGAACGTTAACGCCGCAGCGATAGCTTTGTGTTTTAAAAAAATCTCATGATGATATAAAAAATATATTAAATAATAAGGCACATTGCCATTAACTCACACCACCTTTACGTAGGCTGAATTAAGAACGCTACAGTTTTATGAATATTTTTTATTTATGATTGATTTTAATGGTTTTAGAGACTATAAGTATATAATATTTTAGGATTACACTCTCAATAAGTTATAATATTTTAGGGTTACGCTCTCAATAAACGATAATTATTCTTAATTAAAAGATCTTTTTAGATGTTCTTCCATCAATTACTTCTTCTTCTTCAGCTCTATCACGGTAATTTCGGGCCAAATACCTACTCTTCCAGAAAAGCCAATGAAACCAAAGCCTCTGTTTACATTTAAAAACCTGTCGTTTTCCTTTTTTACTCCCGCCCAATGTTTGTATCGAAACTGAACTGGGCTCCATTTTAAGCCAAAAGCTTCGATACCAAACTGCATCCCATGGGTATGGCCGGCTAATGTTAAATGTATTTTTGAAGGATGATTTTTTACTTGAGCTTCCCAATGGCTAGGATCGTGAGAAAGTAAGATTTTGAACTCATCTTTTGTAGTGCCTTGTAGTGCTTTTGCTAAATCTCCCCGTTCGCCAAACCCTAAGCCCCAGTTTTCTATCCCCACTAAGGTAATTTTTTGACCATTCTTTTCAAGATTGACATGCTCATCCAACAATAACCTAAAACCAATTTCGGCGTGGTATTTTTTTAGTTGCTGCAAATTTTCTCGTTTTGCAGCATCACTTTCCCACTTTACGTAATCGCCATAATCGTGGTTACCCAGCACCGAAAACTGACCAAAAGGAGCTTTAATTTGCGAAAAATGAGCAATGTAAGGCTTTACTTCTTCGGCCTTGTTATTCACTAAATCTCCCGTAAAAACAAACAAATCTGCCTGTTGCCGATTAATCAAATCAATACCTTTTTGTACCGCTTTGGGATTATTTAAACTCCCAGCATGTACGTCAGAAATTTGCACCAATTTAAAGCCCTCAAAAGCGTCGGGAAGATCATCGAAATACAAAGTATGCTTAATTACCCGGTAGGCATATTTGCCTTTTAAAATTCCGTAAACGAAGGCAATAATGATTAATGAAGCGATTAAAATCCCAATATAAACTCCAATTATTGGCCTTTCGGGATAAGTAAAGTTACCTTTAGCGATGTAGTTAATTCCTGCTAAACCCAATCTATAAATGTCTGTTATTACTTCCGCCAGTACAAATACCAACAGAGACACAAAGTATACCAGAAGGGCGTGAGCACTGATTTTAAAAAATGGACTTTGCCCATCTACCCTTAGTCTTGCGACACCATAGGCAAATGAAATGAGCAGTACGATCGGCAAAACCCAAAACCAAACCAATAACGGAGCAGCTACAATTGTAGCTAAGGCATTCAAAGCATATCCGTTAATCAACAGAAATATCAATGCGAATATTAAAATCGGTACAAATGGAAATTTTCTTCTCATGATAGATCAAAAAAGCGTCACCTCGACCATAGCCGAGAGGTCTTTTAAAAAGATTTCTCCCTTTCGCTACGCTTTAGTCGAAATGACGCTATATGTTGCGTTATTGCTTTTGTAAATTATATCAACTCAACGCTGCGGCTCACAAATGCAGTAAGTTCTGCACCAGTTAGCATGCCTTGAGAAAGCAATGCTAAATCAACCGCTTGCTTAGCGAATTTGCTTTGCTCTGCTTCATCAGCCGATGCTAAAATTTTGCTTACCAACTTATGGTTTCCGTTGATGGCCACTTTGTAACTATCTGGCATGCTACCATAGAAACTCATTCCACCGCCCATTTTAGCCATGTCTTTCATTCTTCGCATAAACTCATCCATGGTGATGGTAACAGGAGCATCATCTGGGTTTAAACCAACAACTTCTACCGTATAACCTGGTTTAGTGATTGCTTTTTCGAAAATACCTTTAACCGTAGTAGATTGTTCTTCGCTCAGCACCGATTCCAATTTCTCGTCTTTCTCGATCAATTGGTTAGCAACAGAAGCATCTACACGTTTCAATAATGTTTTCTCTAATTTTTGCTCTAAACTGCTCACAAAGTGATTATCGATAGCCGAGTTCATCACTAAAACATCGTAACCTTTTTTCTCTGCCGCTTGGATAAAACCGTCTTGTTTATCTAAATCAGTAGCGTATAAATAAACTACATTGCCATTTTTATCAGTCTGTACAGCGCTTACTTTCTCCTTGTATTCTTCAAAAGTGAAAGCCTCTTTTTTGGTATTGGTTAACAAAGCAAAATCTTTCGCCTTATCGTAAAATTTCTCTTCGCTAATCATACCGTATTTAACGAACAAGCCAATATCGCCCCATTTCTCTTCAAAACCTTTACGATCTGCTTTAAACAGTTCGCTCAACTTATCAGCTACTTTTTTAGTGATGTAGTTGTTAATTTTCTTCACATTTCCATCAGCCTGTAAGAAACTTCTAGAAACGTTCAACGGAATATCTGGACTATCAATTACCCCGTGTAACAACATCAAGAACTCAGGAACAATATCTTTTACTTCATCCGTAATAAACACCTGACGAGAGAACAACTTGATTTTGTTGCGCTGCATATCGAAATCTTCCTTCACTTTCGGGAAATACAATACGCCCGTTAGATTAAAAGGATAGTCAACATTTAAGTGGATCCAGAATAAAGGATCATCAGAGAAAGGATACAATTGCTTGTAAAAATCCAAGTAATCTGCATCTGACAAATCTGCAGGCGCTTTGGTCCAAATTGGGTTGGTGGTATTTACAATATTATCCACTTCAACCGAGGTATATTTCGGTTTGCCTTCTTCATCAACACCATCTTCTACGCTATCTGTTTTAGTACCAAATTTAATAGGCACAGGTAAGAATTTAGCATATTTATCTAAAATCTCTTGTAGTTTATGTTGGCTTAAAAACTCTTCGCTTTCTGCGTTAATGTGCAACACAATGTCGGTACCACGGGTAGTTCTAGAACCTTCCGAAATTTCGAAAGAAGCTACTACCATCGCAAGTCCATTTTGCAGCCTCAGCACCATCTTGATACGATAAAGTGTTGATCTCCACTAAATCTGCTACCATAAAGGCAGAGTAAAAACCTAAACCAAACTTACCGATGATCTCATTAGCGTCTTTTGCATCTTTAAATTTCTCTACAAACTCGCTAGCACCAGAGAAAGCCACTTGGTTAATGTATTTTTTGATTTCTTCGGCAGTCATACCCAAACCATTATCGCTAATGGTAATGGTTTTTGCCTTTTCATCTAACTTCACTTCAACCAAAGGTTGGCCAACCTCGCCGTTAAACTGACCAAGAGCGCCTAAGCGTTTAATCTTTTGCACTGCGTCAACCCCATTAGAAACTAATTCCCGTAAAAAGATCTCATTATCCGAATACAGGAATTTCTTGATGATTGGGAAAATGTTTTCTGTGTGTATGGAAATACTTCCTTTTTCTGTTGTCATATCTTAAACTTAAATTTTGCTTATACGCTTGTTTATCAAGCCTTGTTCCAAAACAAAATATAAGTCAAAGTGGCAGAAGCTTGGATTGTTGTTCTGAACTGTTTAAGCATATTTGAAAAGCATTTACAGCGGTTCTTAGGCTGCGATAGTCCCGCTTTTACTTCAAGTCCGCACTCGTTACACTCGCTTGCGGGCTTTTCGTACAATCGGGTTTGAAGAACAAGGGCAATGCAGGAAAATTTGTCAATCTTATAAACAAAACTCCAATTCAAGATTGACAAATTTTAAGAAAACCTTTGCATACTTATCGAACCTCCTGTTTTTCTTTGCGGTAGAATTTTAATACAAAGTTTTTTGAAGTATTTGCAGAATACAAAGGCTTTAACCATGTCCTAATTACCCAGCCCAACTTTCCCTATCCAAACTTCTGTAATGTATCGCCTCTGCCAAATGCTCAATTGCTATTTTCTCGCTACCCGCTAAATCGGCAATGGTGCGGGCAACCTTCAAAATACGATCATAAGCACGGGCAGATAGGCCTAATTTCTCCATGGCCTGCTTAATCAGTCCCCTACCTACGTCATCAATCTCACAGATTTTTCTTACCATGTTTGCGCTCATTTGCGCATTAGAATGCACCCCATCTAGCTCTGCAAAACGGGTATCTTGCACCTCTCTTGCCTTAATTACTCGTTCTCTAATTAAGCTGCTTTTTTCTGCAGGGCGGGAAGAAGACAACTCCGAAAAGTTAACCGGCGTTACTTCTACATGCAAATCAATGCGATCTAACAAAGGCCCAGAAATTTTACTCAAATACTTTTGCACTACGCCCGGCCCGCAAACACATTCTTTTTCGGGGTGGTTGTAAAAACCGCAAGGACAAGGATTCATAGAAGCTACCAACATAAAGCTAGCCGGATACTCTACCGAAAAACGAGCTCTAGAAATGGTCACTTTCCGATCTTCTAACGGCTGGCGCATTACCTCCAAAACCGTTCGTTTAAATTCGGGCAGCTCATCTAAAAACAAAACCCCGTTGTGCGCCAAAGAAATTTCACCCGGTTGTGGGTTCATGCCGCCGCCTACTAGGGCAACATCAGAAATGGTATGGTGGGGCGAGCGGTATGGCCTCTCGGTCATTAGCGCATTAGCGGCAGGCAAACGTCCAGCTACAGAATATATCTTGGTACTTTCTAGCGCTTCGGGCAAATTTAAGGGCGGTAAAATGGTGGGCAACCTTTTTGCCAGCATGGTTTTTCCGGCTCCCGGCGGACCAATTAAAATTACATTGTGACCTCCAGCTGCCGCAATTTCCAAGGCTCTTTTGATATTTTCTTGTCCTTTTACATCAGAAAAATCTTGCTCGTAGCTGTTAATTTGTTTGTAAAACTCTTTTCGGGTATCTATTTGAACAGGCTGTGGTTGTTCCTTACCCGTAAAAAAATTAACAACATCTAGCAAACTATCCATGCCATAAACATCCAAATCATTCACAATGGCGGCTTCATTTGCATTTACCTTGGGTACAATTAAACCTTTAAATCCTTCTTTTCTGGCTTGTATGGCAATGGGCAAGGCTCCTTTAATACTTTGCAGGCCTCCATCTAATGATAGCTCCCCCATAATGACATAACTACCCAGCTTTTCGGCATCAATTTGCCCAGACGCAGCTAAAATGCCAATGGCAATCGTTAAATCATAAGCAGACCCTTCCTTTCTAATATCGGCAGGCGCCAAATTAACTAGTATTTTTTGGCGTGGCATGTGGTATCCCGCAATGCGGATGGCGCTTTCTACACGATACTGGCTTTCTTTAACGGCATTGTCTGGCAAGCCTACCATATAGTAACTGCTACCGGCACCAATATTTACTTCGATGGTAATAGTAATGGCGTCTACGCCATAAACGGCACTTCCATAGGTTTTTACAAGCATAGATGAAGATGTTTTTCAACATCAAGATAGAAAATTTTAGTGAAACAAAAAAGGGACGGTGTTTAAACCTATCCCTTTAAATATTTACAAACTGTATTTTACCGTTAGTAATCTTCAGCCATTTTAGCTAAAGCAGCTGTTAGCAAAGCAGCCTAGTCTTGGTTTACATCTATTACAATGACAAAATTTCTGCTAATTGCAACCATGCTGGCGTAACTTGAGCGGCATCAATATGTTTAATAGCTTTAGAGAAAGGCGTAAACACAATCTCCTTATTAATTTGCCCCGCCATTACTTTAGATTTACCCGCCAACAAACCTTCTACCGCAGCTACACCTAAACGGCTTGCCAATACCCTATCGGCACAAGAAGGGCTACCGCCACGCTGGATATGACCTAAAACAGAAACACGGATATCGTGATGAGGAAATTTTTCTTTCAAAACCTCGCCAACATTGTAGGCACCACCAGCTTCATCGCCCTCGGCTACTACAATAATTTTCGATGCTTTGTCTTTACGCCCGTGCTCTACCCTTTCAATCAAATCTTCGGTAGTCATTTTAGCTTCGGGAATTAAAATAGCCTCGGCGCCAACACCAATACCACTTCTCAAAGCAATTAAGCCCGAATCACGGCCCATTACTTCTACAATAAAAAGTCGATCATGAGATTCTGCGGTATCTCTAATTTTATCTACAGCATTTACAACAGTGTTGATGGCTGTATCGTACCCTATGGTTAAATCCGTTCCTTCTAAGTCATTATCAATGGTTCCTGGCAAGCCAATAATCGGGAAATCGTATTCTTGAGAGAAAATATCCGCTCCCGTAAAAGTTCCATCGCCACCAATTACCACCAAAGCATCAATATTGCTTTCTACTAGATTTTTGTAGGCTTTTGCTCTTCCTTCTGGCGTTCTAAACTCATCGCAACGGGCAGTTTTCAAAATGGTTCCACCTCTTTGAATGATATTGGCCACAGATTTGCCATCCATCGGGAAAAAATCTGCATTAATTAAGCCATCATAACCTCTTAAAATGCCTGTAACTTTTAACTTGTAGTATAAACTACCTCTAACAACGGCCCTAATGGCTGCATTCATTCCCGGAGAATCTCCTCCAGAAGTTAGCACCCCTATATTTTGTATCTTACTCATTTATTTTTTGTTCGCAAATTCAGTTAAACCTTTATCAAGGTAACCCAGATAAGCATCTATATTAAATTCTACTCCAATTGGTGGAGAAACCAGTTCTTTTTCTTCGGTATCTAACAGCACATAATAAGGCTGTGCAATGGTACCAAATCTTTCTGCCTGCAAATGTTGGAATTTTTTCCCAACCGTGTTTACTTGAGTTTTCAAGATTTGCGAATAAAATTGTTCGCTTTCTGGCAAAGCGGTTTTGTCATCAGTATAAAGCGAAACCACAATATAGTCTTCTTTCAATCTTTTTAACACTTCTTTATCAGACCAAACACGAGCTTCCATTTCTCTACAGTTTACGCAACCATGGCCTGTAAAATCTAAAAACAAGGGTTTATTTACTTCTTTAGCATAAGCCAACGCTTCTTCGTAATCAAAGTAGCCGTCAATTCCATGCGGAATGTGAAGAAAATCTGCATATTTTTTCTTTTTGCCAGATTCATCGCCGTGCGAAGCAGTACCACTGCCCTCTCCAATTACAAAATCTTGCGTAGCCAACGGAGGCACCAATGCACTCACTGCTTTTAGAGGAGCACCAAACAAACCTGGGATTAAATACACTGCAAAAACAAAACTTGCTACAGCCACAAAAAACCTCGGTACCGAGATATAAGGCAAATCGCTATCGTGAGAGAATTTAATTTTTCCCAACAAATAAACACCTAAAAGGATGGCCAAAACTATCCAAATGGCTAAGAAAACTTCCCTATCTAAAATGCCCCAGTGGTATGCTAAATCTGCGGTTGAAAGAAATTTTAAAGATAAACCTAACTCTAAGAAACCCAACACCACTTTTACCGAATTTAACCAACCTCCAGATTTAGGCAAGCCAGTCATTAAACTTGGGAAAATAGCAAAAGTGGTAAAAATCAAGGCTAATGAAAGTGAGAAACCAAACATTACTACAATTGGCGTAAGCAAGTCGGTGTTTATCGCTACTAACGAAGTTCCAATTAGTGGGCCCGTACAAGAGAAAGATACCACGGCTAAAGTTGCCGCCATAAAAAATATCCCACCTAAGCCTTTAGAGTCTGATTTCGCATCGAGCTTATTTACTATTGAACTTGGCAGCATAATTTCGAAAGCCCCTAAAAAGGAAATACCAAATATCAACAGGATAATGAATATAAATACGTTGAAAAAACCATCGGTTGAGATTTGGTTAAGCGCACTTGCACCCCAAATTAAAGTGATGATAATTCCTAAACCCACATAAATAACAATGATTGATAGACCATAGATAATTGCACTTCTGATACCTTTGGCCTTGCTTTCTGCACGTTTGGTAAAAAATCCAACCGTAAGTGGTACCATTGGAAAAATACAAGGTAAAAAGAACGCAGCTAAGCCTGCTAACAAACCTAGCCCAAAGGTTACCCAAAGAGAAGTTGGCTCTGAAGTAGCGGCAGTAGTTGTTGCTTTGTTAGTAACTGTATCTACTGCGGTTTCTTTTGATGCGGGAATTTTACTGTTGGCAATACTATCTTCTTTAGAACCAACCGTGGTAAATTCAATATCGCCTATATCGGCAGTAGTTGCCGCAGTGTCTTCTTTAGCCTCTTGTGCATAGCTACTTTCGGTAAAAAACACCGAAAACAATGCTATTAAAAGCACCAATAATAAATTTTGTTTATTCATTTTGTGTGTTGTGTTGAAGGCGTGAAATTAACGATAATTTTCTAATCATCAGGTCAATTGCAAATCATAAAAGTCTATCAGTTTAGATACAGCAAAAAGAGGTATTACTTTAGATTTATCCTAAAAATTAGCTAATTACACCAAACTACTAAACCAAGTAGGCTTTACCGAAAATTAAAACCGAGCATAAACAAAAAAGGAACACCGTAGCGTTCCTTTACAACTTATCAATAAATCGAATTATTTTACTGGAATACTAAAAGTTACTTCGCTTGGAGGCAAACACTGTTTATCATCGCAAACCATAAATTCTACCTTACCTTTTACAGCTGTAGTAGCTTTATTTAATTTTACTTTTTGCGTAAAAAGCACTTCGTTCTCAAAATAGCTTACATCCATTTTAAATACTTTTTCATATTTAGTAATGGGCTTAGGCTCCATGGTTTTACCTACCAAAGTATAATCTTTTGAAGATGCAAACGTAAACTCGGTTTTATTTGGGCCACCTGGTTTCATGTTTTGAGAATACAAATGCCAGTTTGGATCTATGCTAGCTTTAATGTAGAGGGTCGCCTCGTTTTTACCGGTTTTTTTTGCCGCATATTGCCAGGTAACCGGGTTTTCTAATTGGGCAAACGCACTGATGGTGGTCATTACTACCATCGTTAGGATTAAAGTGATTTTTTTCATGTGTTTATAAAAGTTAGTCAAATACAATTTTTAATGTTTAAAGTTTTAAACAAAAGCTACTTCTTTAAAACCAAATTCGACAGTAGCTCCGTCAATTGGTTTAATCTGCAATAAGCCTGCTGCACTAATACCTTCTATCTTACCTTCAAAAATTTGGCCATTGTGGCTATATCTTGCAAGTTTATTTAACCTATACAGTTTACTAACGTACAAATCTCGTAAGCTTGTACTTCGCCCAGCTCTTAATTTCAAATAAAGTTGTTCTATTTGCGTGCAAATCTCAGCCAAAAGAGCCATTAAATTTACATCTTGTTGTAAAATTTGCGCTATAGAAACTGTTCTATCTTTAAGTTCGCCATCAAAAACTGACTGATTAATGTTTAGCCCTATGCCAATAATGCTTTGTTTGATCACTCTGCCAACAATCACATTTTCAATCAAAATTCCACCAATTTTCTTATCATCCAAAAAAATATCATTTGGCCACTTTACACTCAGTCCGTTTGGCAAATATTTCAGCAAAACCTCATTTAATGCCACAGAAACAAGCATATTTAAAACAAATTGTTGCTCTATAGCAATAAAACTTGGCCTTAACAACAAACTGAATGTTAAATTTTTACCTGGTTCTGCATACCATACATTGCCTAATTGACCTCTACCTGCAAACTGGTGCTCTGCCATAATTACAGTACCTTCTGGCAATGGCTCGGAATTTGAAGTTAAATTTTTTAGATAATTGTTAGTAGAATCAACCGCTGATAATTTGATGAGATTTTGACCAACAAATAATGTTGAAAAAGTGTTATTTTGCAAGTGTTGATTTTTATAATTTATTGAAGACCAAAATTAATTTTTTTAATGGTAAAAAAGAAAAATGCCAACCTTTCTACATACCTATCTGAAATAGCCGTACAGGGCATTCAAGAAAAAAAGGGAGCGATATTGTGCGATTGGATTTAAGGGAACTGAACAGCTCAGTTTCTGATTATTTTGTAATTTGTAATGCAGATTCGTCTACACAAGTAAAAGCAATTGCCGATAGTGTAGAAGATGAAATCTATAAATTAACCCAAACCCACCCCTGGAGAAAAGAAGGACAAGATAACGCAGAGTGGATTATTTTAGACTACTTAGACGTTGTAATTCATATATTTAGAACCGAGAAACGTGATTTCTTTGGTATAGAAGAATTATGGGGCGATGCCGAAGCTACCACATATAAGAGTGCATAACTCCTTAACAAGATTTTACATGGAACAGAAAAACAATTCAACCAACCCAACAGATAAGCCTAACAAACCAGCTAAGCGAATGCCTAACATTCCTAAACGCCCTCAAAAAACACCAAAATTTAACATTTTTTGGGTGTATGCAGCCATCATTATTGGTCTTATAGCAGTTAATTTCCTATTTAATTCTGATAATGCCCAACCAGTAAGCTACAGCACTTTCGAAAAAGAAATGCTTATTCCAGGCGATGTACAAAAAATCATTTCGTACAAGGCAGACGACATTGTAAAGGCTGAGGTTTATATTAAAGACAGTAAAAAAGACGATCCGAAATACAAGAAATACCAAAACAAAACTGGCTTTGGGAACACCAAAGGCCCAATGGTGGTTTTCAACGCTGCATCGCCAGATCAGCTAGACAGGTTATTGAAAGAATCTCAAGCTAACGTACCTGCCGAAAATCAAATTAAAGCAGAACCAGTTTCAAAATCAAATGCGTGGGCAGGTGTGTTTATCAACATCATTTTACCATTATTGTTATTTGCTGGCTTGTGGATTTTCATGATGCGCCGTATGAGTGGCGGCGGCGGTGGCGGTGGTGGCCAAATCTTCAACATTGGCAAATCTAAAGCAACCTTGTTTGATAAAGAGAGCCAAGTAAATATTACATTTAATGATGTTGCTGGTTTAACCGAAGCCAAGCAAGAAGTAATGGAAATTGTAGATTTCCTTAAAAATCCGAAAAGATATACCAACTTGGGAGGTAAAATACCTAAAGGTGCGTTATTGGTTGGCTCGCCTGGTACTGGTAAAACCTTATTGGCCAAAGCAGTAGCTGGCGAAGCTCAAGTACCTTTCTTCTCTTTATCAGGATCTGATTTTGTGGAGATGTTTGTAGGTGTAGGTGCATCTCGCGTACGCGATTTGTTTAAGCAAGCAAAAGATAAAGCGCCTTGTATCATCTTTATTGACGAGATTGATGCCATTGGTAGGGCTAGAGGAAAAGGCAACATGATGGGCGGAAACGACGAACGCGAAAACACTTTGAACCAATTACTGGTTGAAATGGATGGTTTTGGTACCGATAGTGGTATCATTATTATGGCTGCAACCAATAGAGCCGATGTGCTAGACAATGCCCTACTAAGACCAGGCCGTTTTGATAGACAGATTTACGTAGATATGCCAGACATTAACGAACGTAAAGAAATTTTCAATGTGCACTTGAAACCAATTAAACTGGAAGACAATATCGATATCAATTTCTTGGCCAAACAAACGCCTGGTTTTTCTGGCGCCGATATTGCCAACTTATGTAACGAAGCAGCCCTAATTGCAGCTAGAAAGGGGCACGAATCGGTAACAAAGCAAGATTTTTTAGATGCTGTAGATAGAATTATTGGCGGTTTAGAGAAGAAAAATAAAATCATTACCAAAGAAGAAAAAAGAGCAATTGCTTTTCACGAGGCAGGACACGCCACGGTTTCTTGGTTATTGCCACATGCGCACCCACTAATTAAAGTAACCATTGTACCTCGTGGGCAATCTTTAGGCGCCGCTTGGTATTTACCAGAAGAAAGAAGTATTACTACCACAGAGCAAATTTTAGACGAAATGTGTGCTACCATGGGCGGTAGAGCTGCCGAAAAAATTACTTTCGGTAAAATTAGCACAGGTGCATTAAGCGACTTAGAAAAGGTAACTAAACAGGCTTATGCCATGGTGTCTATGTATGGCTTAAACGATAAGATAGGTAATATTTCTTACTACGATTCTAGGGGGCAAGAGAGCTTTACCAAGCCTTACTCTGAAGCTACTGCGAGAATTATTGATGAAGAAGCCAGCAAAATTATTGAAGAACAATATGCCCGTGCCTTGCAAATATTAGCAGACAACCAAGAGAATTTGGGTAAACTGGCAGAAAAGCTTTTAACTTCTGAAGTGATCTTTAAAGAAGATTTAGAGGAGATTTTTGGCAAGCGACCATCTGATAATGAAGGAACCGAACTATTGGCAGAAAATGTTCCTTTTGAAGATGTTAAAGCTAACGAAGTTCCGACGCTAGAAAATAAAGACCTTCCCAATAACGAGAATACGGGAGTTAGCCATTAAATTTTATCCCGAGTTTACCTCGGGATTTTTTTTAACGCTATTTTACGGCCACAGATGCACAAATTTTTGAGGCGAGAATAAATTATATTTTTTAAACGATTAAAATTATCGAGAAATACCATCTGTGCATCTGTGGCTAAAAAGGTCTCAGCCACATCAATATTTTTTCTACTTTCCTTAATAACGCGGCGCCACAATACTTACCTTTGCAAGCAATGAAAGAAAACATTACCTCAAAAGAATTAATGCTGAAAAAGATAAGGAAAGCACTACTCGAAAAGCGTGACAATCCTTATCCCAATTTAGAAGAAAGCCCACTTTACCAACAAAATGAAGAGGAGCTTGAAATTCTATTTGCCGAGCAACTAAGCGCCGTATCTGGAAACTTTATTTTCTGCGAAAACGGAGTTGATTTTATTGAGAACATTCTGGAATTGGCCGATAGATATAAATGGCGTAAAATTTATTGCTGGGAGCCTGAATTGCAACAATTGTTAAGCACCTATGAATTTCCTTTCTACCAAACCGATAAAGATTTTGAACAAGCCGAAGTAGGAATTACCATGTGTGAAGCCTTGGTAGCCCGCAACGGCTCGGTAATGGTAAGCAATAGCAATGCCGCTGGCAGAAGACTAAGTATTTTCCCGCACCACCATATTGTAATAGCCAGAACAGGCCAACTAGTTTTAGATTTGAAAGATGCTTTTCAGCTGTTAAAAAACAAATATGGCAACCAACTACCAAGCATGATTAGCAATATTACTGGCCCCAGCCGTACTGCCGATATCGAAAAAACCTTGGTATTGGGCGCACACGGTCCAAAAGAGCTTTTTGTATTCCTAATTGATGATTTTTCTTAAAGAATTTTGTTCTATCCCTAAACAGTGTTACATTTATACTAAATACCAAATTGGTTTAAAGTAACTTTCTATTGATATGAACAAAATTCAATCGGTAATTACCGGTACAGGGAGCTATATTCCCGAAAATATAATTGCTGGAAAACACTTTCTTGAGCACACTTTTTTTGATGGTGGTGTAAAAATAGACAAGGATAGTGAAGAAATCGTTCAAAAATTTGCAGACATTACCGAAATTAACGAAAGACGCTACATCGACGATAATCAACTGAACCACGATATAGGTACTATTGCGGCTCAACGAGCAATAGAAGATGCTGGTATTGATAAAGAAACCCTAGATTACATTCTATTTTGCCATAACTTTGGCGATGTAAAACTGGGCAGCAACAGAATAGATATGCTTCCTGCTTTGGCTGCAAAGGTTAAAGTTCAGTTGGGCATTACCAATCCAGATTGTGTAGCTTTTGACATTATTTTTGGCTGCCCAGGATGGGTACAGGGAATGATACAGGCAGATTACCTCATTAAATCTGGCGATGCCAAAAAAGTATTGGTTATTGGTGCCGAAACCCTTTCTAGAATTGTAGACCAACACGACCGCGACAGCATGATTTTTGCCGACGGTGCTGGTGCAACCATCTTAGAAGCAGTAGAAGGAGAAGAAAAAACCGGAATTTTGGCACATAAAGCACAAACCCATGCCAGCCATGCAGATATGTTAATTATGGGCGGCAGCAACAATCCGGCAGAAAACAATGGCAATGCCTATATTAAAATGAAAGGCCGCAAGCTGTATGAGTTTGCAGTAGTTACCGTACCACAATTGGTAAAACAGGCCATAGACAAATCTGGTGTAGATGTAAAACAAATTAAAATGGTTTTTATACACCAAGCCAATGGCAAAATGGACCATGCCATCATGAAGCGTTTGTTTAAACTTTACGACGAAGATACCGTGCCAGAAAAATTAGTACCGATGACCATTTCTTGGCTAGGCAACAGTTCTGTAGCAACGGTACCCACACTCATAGATTTAGTACTAAAAAACAAAGTTGATGGCTACCAAATTAAAAAAGGAGACCATGCCGTGTTTGCTTCTGTAGGTGCTGGTATGCACATTAATGCAATAGTTTACAAATTCTAGATAAAAGAACAAAGAGTAAGGAACAAAGATGTTTTGCAATTAAGTCTTTGTTCTTTGCTTCTTTACCCTCCTATCCTTTTCAATCCTTGCTTGGCCTCATTTTCTATGCTACTCTCATATTCGTGGTCTTTTAATCCAATAGCAAGATTGAAATAAGCTTTGGCCTTTGCAAAATTTTTCTTCTTCTCGTAGAGATTACCTATCAATACTGCAGATTTTGCCGCATAGTAGTATTTCTGAGTTTTTCCAACATTAAAAGCATTTTGATAATGGGCTAAGGCTATATCATCCCTACCTAAATCATCATTTACACGCCCCATTCTGTAAGCGTATTCTGCTTTATCTTTTGGGGTTTTAAAGTCATTAGCTTTGCTAGCTGTTAACACCTCCAAAGCACGGCTTAGGTAGCCGCCATCGTATAGCAGCCTGGCTTTCAACAATATCAAATTAGGCATTGGTGCATTGGCTTCGTTAAGTGCCTGCTTATCTTTTTCGGCGTAGCTTGCCCCGCTGCTTTTTACCTTATTCAAATAAGCAGTATAATTTGCAGTATCTTCTTTTAGTAACGAGATCCACGCAAGGTGCAGGTAAGTATCTTTAACGTAATTAACGCCTCGATTTAGCTGCAAAAACTGATCAAAATTTACGGTTGCCCTTACATCAAGTTTATTTAACCTCACTGCACCAAGCAAATAATCTAAATAGGCAAATGATTGGTAGGCATTCCCTTTGGGTCTATTTTCCAATATCTCTATAGCTTGGTCGTTCTTTCCATTTCTTGAACAAGCATAAGCCTGCATGTAAGTTTTTAATAGACTGCTATCGGCAATTCGAGCAGTATATTTCATTATTTTAGGGTAGGCCTGTGCACTTTTCGCCACATCAGACAAGATGTAAGCGTAGTAAAAGATTACTTCTTCGTAAAATGGTTCATAAGTAGATTTTGGCAAACTTTCGGCCAACTTATCTAACTGGCTAAGGCCTAATTGCACATCGCCTTTTACGCCAAAAGTAGACAAAGCAGATTTCATGAAACCATCGGGCAAGGCACCAATAACCACGTTAATTAATCCTAAACCTTTGGCATTTAAAGGAAAGTTGGGAAATTTTTTCTGGTTATCTTTTAGTAAACCATTGGCTTTATTAATTTCTCTGGATGCGGCAAAATAAGCACCATATCTCCCACGAATTAGCGCCCATTGCAAATTAATTTCTGCCTGTGCGTATAAGTAGTAGGGCGAGTTTTTATCGTCTTTGCTAATTTGATCTAATCTCGTAGATTTATTGGCTTCTAGCTTCTCAAATTCCGCCTTGCTCTCTACGGTTAGCAAGTAAAAATAATCTACATAATTTTCTAACAGAGGGATGATTGAGTTTTGGGGCCTAGCTTTTTTTTCGGCTGCTATTAATGCTTTGGCGGTGTTTAATTTTAATTCAAAAATATTTTGATAAGCCTTAACACAATTGGCATTAAAATCAAAATTGGCAGATGCGCCAAAAGGCAATAATAAAACGAGCAGTAATAGTGGTAAGCGAAGTATTTTTAAAGGCATTAGTATAAGTTAGCAAAGCTATATAACGTAGTTAGCTATTACTTGTTTTGAGAATATATAAGCATTAGTTATTTTGCTTCGCTTAAACGCTTCAATTTCCGCTTTACTACAAATGCATAAAAAATACGTTTAAACCATTGACCATTGGTTTTAGCAGATAGTCGTTGCCGTCAAAACTACTTGCTAAAGATGGTGGCAGCAAATCATACACAGATACGTCCAGTATAGCTGCTACTTTATACAAGTGAATGGCTTTTACTTCAGTTTCTCCACGTTCTATCTTTGAATAAGCAGCTTGCGACATGTCCATACTATAAGCTACGGCATACTGCGAAATCTTCTTGCTTTCTCTTATCGCTCTAATATTTTCTCCTATACTTTTCATATCTCCAAATTTGCTAAGCACAACATAAATCTTTTATGCAACAACCGCAAGTTATTTAAAACAACTACAGGTTTTTGCCCTGACTTTACGCTATTGCAATTTTTGTTCAAGCACTAATTGTGGTGCGAAATCAATTAAAAGCAATTAAAAATGAAAAACCTAAGCAAAGAAGAAATGATGGAGATTAACGGAGGCGCTGTAGACAAAAAGAAGGAACGAAGTGGATATAGCGGGGCATTTGACATGCTAGGTAACGCTGTTACTGGCTTCGGAGGATGGATTTCTAGCTGGTTCAATTAAATTTGACCAACAAGTACCCTATTAATTCTTGAACTAGCTTTGGTCTAAGGATTATTGCCATCAAAAAACCAATTACATAAGCCAGCAAATGCAATTTGTGATTGGTTTTTTTACTATTTCTAAAAATAATGGTCACCAATGAAAAAACAATTAAACCCATAAAAGCAAATTCATAAGAATAATGCAAAAAGGGAAAAAGTAAATAGGTTTTTGGCGATACATCTAAAGGTAAATAAAGCATACAAAAGCCAGCACTACAAAACACAGCTCCAGAAAAGCCAACAGATGTAAATTCAATATTATTTTTTTGTTTAAAGCCCGTTATTAGGTTTGGCAAAATTACGCCAATAAGTACTACTAAAACACTAATGGTCACTATTACCGGAAAACTAAAATCATCTTCCATAATGATATATTCGATATCCCTATTTATCCTGTAAAAAACATAAATGTTAAATAATAGATGCCACCATTTTTGATGCACCAGAGAAGATGTAAAAACGGTATGCAAGCGTCGTCCCCTAAAAACCTCATAAGGATGATAAACCAAACGTTAATAATAGCGCTTGTTATAAAACCCCATTATGCTGCTTAAAATAACCAACAAGCAAATGGTATAAGTAAAGGGCATTTCTAAAAATGGCGGAAACATAGGTAGTGATTAGTAAAGCAAGCTAATAAATTTTTCCGAAACCATTATAATTAAAGACTATCACTGAAACGCAGATTTTTATCTAAAATGAAAATATAACCTGTGGTTGTTGTGCAGCTGTCTTCCGATACACACATTTGTAAAGTTACATTAACAAATAGTTATGCATATCATCAACGACAAGCAGTTGGAAACTTCCGCCATAATTTTCATCTATCAAACACGTGTGTTCAGCCAAATTATCTACATCACTACATTAGTGGCTATCGCAACGTTGCTTGTCTCGCTACCTTTTATCCATACCACTGTAAGTGTTAAAAGCGTAGGTATGATGCAAAGCAATATCGAAAAAATTGAACTATTTGCTCCTGTATCAGGAAAGATTACCAAACATAGCTTGGTTGACAACAGCAAAGCTTTAAAGGGAGAGCTATTGCTGAGTATAGATGAAAATTTACCAAGACAGCAAGAAGTTATTGCTAATCACCGAAAAATTGAGTTGACTAACTGGCTGTCGGATGCTAACAAAGCAATCAATCACATCAATGCGATGCAATGTAATTTAACTACTGGCCTTTATACAGCCAGTTGGCAGCAATTTAACGAACAAAGAGCAACGGCTCTAAGTGCCCAAAAACAAGCATTCAAAATATTCGATCGTTACCAAACGCTATATCAAAAAAAAGTAGTTACGCTTGCGGAGTATGAAGAACATAAGTTTAACCTTGAACAACGTACTTCGGAGCTAGAAATGGTGACCAAACGTTATAAAACACAATGGCAAACTGAGGCTAAGCAATATCGACAAGAACTTAGCGAACTTCATAACCATGAAGCCCAATTGAAGGAGCAAAA
This sequence comes from Pedobacter sp. SL55, assembly GCF_026625705.1. Classification (NCBI taxonomy): domain Bacteria; kingdom Pseudomonadati; phylum Bacteroidota; class Sphingobacteriia; order Sphingobacteriales; family Sphingobacteriaceae; genus Pedobacter; species Pedobacter sp. SL55. The sequence continues at coordinate 860,651 of NZ_CP113059.1, forward strand.
ATCATTGTATCAACTTGTATCGCCTATTAATGGTTTCATTCAAAATCCAACAGGTTTACAAGTCGGATCTTTTGTACAGGCCAATCAAAAAATTTGCGAAATTTACCGGACAGCTCGCTCATTGCGTTTTGCTACGTCAAACCATCAGATATTGGCCTAATCAAAAAAGGTCAACGGGTTCGTTTCCAAATAGATGCTTTTAATTACAACCAATGGGGCATGCTTACAGGAAAAGTAATAGATATAGCCGAAGACATCACCCAGCAAAACCAAACTATGTACTTTAAGGTAAAATGCAAGCTAGACCAGCAATATCTACAGCTAAAAAACGGCTACAAAGGCAATATCAAAAAAGGAATGAGCCTCACCGCAAATTTTACCATTGCCAAACGCAGTTTGTTGCAATTACTTTACGACAGGGTAGACGACTGGATGAACCCATCTATCATTTCTAATAAAAGCTAACTATGCCAAAAAACGTTAAACAGCGAGATATTACCGATTGTGGCGCAGCATGCTTAGCTTCTGTTGCTGCACATTATCAGCTTAAAATGCCTATAGCTCGCATTAGGCAATATGCTAGCACCGATAAAAAAGGCACCAACGTATTAGGTATGATAGAAGCGAGCCAAAAGCTCGGGTTCGAAGCAAAGGGAGTAAAAGGCGCTTTAGATAGCTTAACTAAAATACCCCTACCTGCCATTGCCCATGTTATTGTTAAACAGCAATTACACCATTATGTAGTTATCTACAAAGCAGATCAAAAAGGAGTTCAAATAATGTATCCCGCAGATGGTAAAACCTATCGTAAAACCAAAGAAGATTTTACTAAAGAGTGGACAGGAGTATTGATATTGCTGCTAACCCACACCAAATTTTATAGAAAAAAATGAAAAAGTAGATGTTAAGATGAGATTTTGGCAATTGTTAAAACCTCACAAAAGTATAGTAATACAAGCCTTATTTGGCGCCATTATTTACACCATTTTAGGTTTAAGCACTTCTGTTTTTGTACAAAAAATAACCGACCACGTATTGGTAGATGGCAATCGTAACCTACTAAATCTCATGAGCATAGCCATGATATTATTGCTGCTACTGCAACTTTTTATAGGTACAACCAAAACTATTTTTACCATGCGTACGGGGCAACAAATAGATGCCCGTTTAATTTTAGGCTACTATAAATACCTCCTCAAGCTACCTCAGCAATTTTTTGATACCATGCGGGTGGGGGAAATTATTTCTAGGGTAAACGATGCCGTTAAAATACGAACCTTTATTAATGATGTTTCTATTAATCTGGCAGTAAACCTATTCATTGTAATTTTTGCCTTTGCATTAATGTTTACCTACTATTGGAAAATAGCCCTAATTATGCTCACGGTAATTCCGCTGTACTTGGTTATTTATGTAATTACCAATAGGCTCAATAAAAAGATACAGCGCAGGCTAATGGAGCAAAGTGCCGAACTGGAAGCACAATTGGTAGAAAGCTTAAATGCCTTGGGCACCATTAAGCGCTTTGGCCTAGAAGAACATACCAATTTTAAAACCGAAACACATTTCATTACCCTGCTACGCTCGGTGTATAAATCTGGTTTAAACTCTGTTTTCTCGGGTACGGCAACAGAGTTGATAGCCCGCCTGCTTACCATTGTATTGTTATGGGTAGGTGCTGGCTATGTTTTGGATAGCCAAATTACTCCAGGCGAATTGTTCTCTTTCTACACCTTAATAGGCTATTTTACAGGTCCAGCAGCTTCGTTAATTGGCGCCAATAAAGTAATACAGGATGCGGTGATCGCTGCAGACAGGCTTTTCGAAATTATGGATCTGCAAATTGAAAGCAACGCTGAAAAAATTGAGCTCACACCGCAGTTGATAGGCGATATCCGTTTCGAAAATGTGGCTTTTAGATACGGAACAAGAGTAAGCGTTTTCGAAAATCTGAACCTCGAAATTAAAGCAGGCAGCTTTACGGCCATTGTTGGCGAAAGCGGCTCGGGCAAAAGCACCTTAATGTCACTATTGCAAAACATTTATCCTATACAAAAAGGCAATATCCACATTGGTAAATACGCCATCAAACATATCAACAATAATTCGTTACGTAGCCTACTTAGCGTAGTGCCACAACAAATAGACTTATTTGCCGGCAACGTTACAGAAAATATTGCCATTGGCGATTATCAACCAAACCTACAGCGCATTATAGACATTTGCACACAGCTTGGCATTTTAGAATTTATAGAAAGCCTGCCCGAAGGCTTTAACACTTATTTGGGTGAAAACGGCACCTCGCTCTCTGGTGGCCAACGGCAGCGCATTGCTATTGCAAGGGCGCTGTACCGTAGCCCCGAAATACTCATTTTAGACGAAGCCACCTCTTCTCTTGATAGTGCAGCCGAACAATATGTGCAACGCACTATAGATTGGCTGGTACAACAGCAAAAAACCATTATTATTATAGCACATAGGCTAAGCACTATTAAAAATGCTGATGAAATTATTGTACTAGACAAGGGAGCAGTAATTGAAAAAGGTAAACACGAAGAATTACTGCAACAAAACGGACATTATAGCAGTTTATGGAAACAACAGTTCAGCTAGCAGTGGGTAGTCGACAGTTATCAGTAAAAATCGGGAACTTATCATCCTGAGGAACGAAGGATCTATTTGCGAATTTACCTTTAAGCCCCAAACCTTAAATCTTTGAAAATGAAACTATTCGAATACATAGAACGCATTAATTTACTGCATAAATTAATTAGCGAACGAAGAACGGGTTGCCCAGAAAAATTGGCGAAGCGGTTGGGCATTTCGAAGGGCAGAGTATATCAATTAGTAGAAGAACTGCGCATGAAAAATGTTCCCATAACCTATTCTCGCAAATTAGAAACTTATTATTATACCAACGAATACGAAATAAACATATCCCTTTCGTTAAGACCACTTTCTAACGAAGAAATGGCTAATACCAACGCAGGTTGGAGGATAGACCATACTTATAAACTTTTTTGTTCGCTCTAATTTTTGTAGAGTGAGTAAAGCTAAATTAATGCTGTTGCAACAAAAGGCGTAAACCGAAAAGCCTTGAAAGAGTAGGTATTAATTCAAATTTATTTTTAATATGAAAACATTAGATTTAAAAAACTTTGGTGTGCAGGAGATGGATGCTAGAGAGACAGTAAATGTTGATGGTGGATACATTATACTTGGTCCCATGAACTTATTTAAGGCAATAAGAGAAGGAGTAGGTACAGTAGCTGGCTGGACAGCCGATGCTCTTCACGGAGCAATAGATGGTTTTAAAGAAGGAGCAAAATAATTTATATTAAGATGAAAAACAATTTATTAAACAAAGTGGACACATCGTTGAAGATTTTATCTAGCGATGAAATGCAAAATATAAACGGTGGTGCAGAACAACCAAAAAGCATTTTTTATTGGGCAGGTTATTATGTCGGTAAGTTTGTCGGATTAGCTTCTTATGCAGGCGTGGGTCTTGCAGGGTCAAATTAAACCCACACATTTTCTTATTTCCTTGAGATGTGATATTAGTTCGCATCTCAATGATTCTCATTTCAATTGCATTGATCAATTTAAATAATAATTTTCGAACTGCAGGTTTTTTTCTCCTTTGCTTGATTCTGCTTTTAATCAACAGTACAATATTTAGTACAATTGAATATTTCTACTTTTCAAATTTGCCTCAAAATCCTGTACAAGAAGAGGGTATGGTAATTAGGATAATTACTAGTATCGTCCTAGCCCCTATCATAGAAACTTATATATTTCAAACACTAGGTTATACTATTTTAAGTAAATTGAAAATCAAAAACATGTTTGCTCGCATTACATTATCTTCCTTTGTTTTTGCATTGAGCCACGCCTACAGTATACTTTACATTTGCATGGCATTTTTAATGTGTGTAGTGTTCAACTTTATGTATATTACCTATAAAGAAAACGGAAAAGCGTATGCGTTCACAACAGTTGCTATCCTACACGCAATTTATAATTTTCTTGCTTTATTCATATAAAGACTAATCACATCAAGATTGCAAATTTTAGAGCTTTAATTAATTTAAAAGAAATAATGAAAAAACGATATTTTTTTATTTTAGTCATTGTATTTAGCATAATCATTGCTTCAATATTAGGCTTAAGGCCTTTCTATTATATGGGTTATTCGTTAGGCTGGCTTGCTCGTATTATAGTGAACCTATTTAGTTAGGAGATCGTGCTAGCCATCTAGTTCGAGCAATTCTATCACAAGCATCTATCACTTTATGGAAGGCAACGTTCAAAAAAACTTTACGGCATCCAGACAAACGGTTTTTAACGATGCTTTCGACTTAGAAATCACTAAGCAGAACAACACTTACGTAGAAGGAAAATTCTCTGGAATTTTGGTAATTGGCTCCGGTTTAACCACACTACAAACGATAACCGTAGAAAATGGTTCCTTCAGTGCTCCAATAGGTAATGAGTAAATTTTGACATAAAAAAACCCCGAATTGCTTCGAGGTTTTTAATTTTATATTTGGTTGGTTTTGTACTTTATTAAGCTTCTGCCAATTCTTGCGTTAAAGCCTCATCTACCAATATACGTCCGCAGTGCTCGCAAACAATAACTTTTTTACGTTGACGGATATCTAACTGACGTTGAGGTGGAATTTTATTGAAACAACCTGAACAAGAATCTCTATCGATAGTTACTACCGCTAAACCATTAACTGCATTTTTTCTCAGTCTGTTATAAGCGAACAATAAACGATCTTCGATATTTTCCTGAGCTTTGTCTGCTTTTTTCAATAGCGCCTGCTCTTCTTTTTCTGTCTCACCAGTGATGGTTTCAAGCTCAGTTTTTTTAGCTTCCAAGTCACCTTTTCTCAAATCAAGGTTAGCTTGTGCTTTTTCAAAGATTTCAGTTTTGTTGTTAATCTCGAAACCAAATTCTTTAATTTTTTTCTCGCTTACCTGGATATCTAAATTTTGAATTTCGATTTCCTTGGTTAACGCATCGTATTCACGGTTATTTTTTACGTCTTTAAGTTGTGCATCATATTTTTTGATCAAAGTTTGAGCTTCTTTAATCATGTTTTTACGATTTACAATGGCATCTTCCGTATCATCCAACTCTGCTTTTATCTTTTGTATACGGGTTTCCAAACCAGCTACCTCATCTTCCAAATCGGCAACTTCAATTGGCAATTCACCCCTAATTTGGCGTATTTTATCAATTTTGGTATGTAAGTTTTGTAATTCGTATAAAGCCTTTAGCTTTTGCTCTACTGTTTGTTCCATTAAATGAAATAATTTATGGGGTTTGTGTTATGCTCCGTTAAACGGATTGCAAAGTTAGGAAATTTTTCTTGAATATTATCTATCAACAAATTAGATGTAAATTGTTCACTTTCAAAATGCCCGATATCAACGATCATAATTTTATCCTCGGCATCAAAAAATTCGTGGTATTTAAAATCGGCAGTAACAAAGGCATCAGCCCCTGCTGCAATGGCATTTTTTAACAAAAAGCTACCCGAACCGCCGCAAACGGCTACTTTTTTTATGTTTTTAGGGAGAATGCGGGTATGGCGCAATACCTTAGCCTGCATATTATCTTTTACCAAACGCAAAAAATCTTGGGCAACTAGGGCTTCAGGCAGTTGCCCTACCATACCCGAACCCACGCTTTGCAGCTTATTTTCTAAAGCATAAATATCATAGGCAACTTCTTCGTAAGGATGCTTTTTAAACAGTGCCGTTAAAATGTTACGCTCATCTTGCTTCTTAAAGATGACTTCTATACGGGTTTCGTCGGCATATTCTCGCACACCTGCTTTTCCTAAAACAGGGTTAGACTGCTCATTGCCTTTAAAAGTTCCTACGCCATTGGCGTTAAAACTGCAGTCGCTATAATTGCTGATGTTGCCTGCACCAGCATTAAACAAAGCGTTACGTAAGTTTTCTGCATCTTTCTGCTCGCAAAAGGTAACCAGTTTCTTAAGTATACCAGTTTTAGGCGCCAAGGTTTGTGTATTTACTACGCCTAAACGCTTACAAATTTCTGCATTTACGCCATTGTGTACACTATCTAAATTGGTATGGATGGCGTATAAGGCGATATTATTTTTGATAGCTTTTAAAACGGTACGCTCCACATAATTTTTGCCATTTAACTTTTTCAAGCCTTTAAATACGATGGGATGATGTGCAATAATGAGATTGCAGTTTTTTGCAATGGCTTCGTCTACAATTTGTTCCGTACAATCTAAAGATACCAACGCGGCACTAATTTCGTCATTGGGGTTACCTACAATTAAACCTGCATTATCATAATCTTCTTGATAGTTAAGCGGCGCCAAGGCTTCGAGGAAGTTGGTTATTTCGGATAGCTTCATGGAGTAAAAATAAGGTTATTTGGTTAACTAATCGTTGAAATTGGTTATTTGGTTAGTTATTATGCTCCTCTCTCTCCCCAAAAGAGAGAGAGGGGCAGGATGAAAGTAATTGCAAAATTTGATTTCATGTTTGAAAGTCTCCCCTTAGGGGAGATTTAGAGGGGCTAAAAAAAAATCCCGACGGTTTTACAACCATAGGGATTTGATATTTGTGCGTATTTGAATATTAAAAATTGGTCATTTTTACCATTTGCATACTTTCGAAAACCATGCGTTGATTGTGCTCAAAGGTTAACTGCTTATGATTGATTAAATCTACAATGGTACCAATAAAACATAAACCGCAGGTTAGCATATATAAAATACCCATACCAATTTGTCCAACTACGAAACGGTGTATACCTGCAAAACCAAGAAAGCCAATTAAACACATTAAAAGAATATCTGATGGATTTTTTCTCTTGCCTGCATAAATCATTAAGAAAGTACGCAGCTGTTGCTCATTTAAGCCTTGTGTTGCAGATTGTAAGTAAGAATATTCTTGAGGGCTAATTCCTGGCAATGACATAAAATTTTGATCGAACATGACTAAATCTCCTTATATTTTAAATATTTTTTTTGTTTGTTAATTAATTGTTTACCCAACTGATAAATGCGGTAAAGGATAATGAGCAGGGCCGGAACGCCAAACCAATGATGCCTAAAACTTGCATGAAAATCAGCATTAAAGATGGCCGTTATTGATCTACCCAAACCACATCCCGGACACCACTCGAAACCTAGATTTGCTAGCGGACATAAAGTGAAATGATGCTCGTGAGGATTAGCGGAGGCCAATAACGTTAGCGCCAAAACCCAAAAAACTATCTCTACATATTTTCCAACTTTACTCATCAAGTTTTCTTTGTTGTTTATTAATTAGTAACAATATTAGGGTTATTGTTACTTGTTTTAAAGCGTATTCGACCAACGGGAAATAAAAACCGACCAATGGGCAGTTTGCAGTTATCAGTATTTAATTATTAGGATGAAAATGATGGGATAATGCAATATTCTTAAAACGACATTACCTAACAAATATATTCTAGTACGGGCAAATAATTATTCGCCCCAACTACGTATCTTTGAATAGTGAACGTTAGAGATTTAATTAATAGATTTAAAACCGACCCCAGAGTTTTAGCCATTGCAAAATCGCTGAACAACAGTAAGAGCAAAACGCAAATTAAGGGATTGGTGGGTTCTTCTGATGCTGTAATTGCGCTTACCACCTACTTTTTGCAGCACAAACCACAACTTTTTGTACTACCCAATAGAGAAGAGGCTGCTTATTTTTCTTCAGACCTAGAAAGTATTTTAGGCAAAGAAATATTGCTGTTCCCATCTTCGTTTCGTAAGCCTTTTGAGTTTACACAGGTAGATACGGCAAACGTATTAGCCCGTGCCGAAGTGCTAAACGAACTAAACCACCAAAGCGAGTATGGCCAAATTGTAGTAACCTACCCCGAAGCTTTAGCAGAAAAGGTAATTGACCGTAGCGTATTAGAAAAAAACACCTTAGAAATTAACGTTGGTGCGAGCCTAGGTATCGATTTTATTAACGAATTTTTGTTCGAGTACGATTTTGAACGCTCTGAATTTGTTTACGAACCTGGTCAGTTTTCCATTCGTGGTGGTATTGTAGATATTTTTTCTTTCTCTCACGACTTGCCTTATCGTATTGAGTTTTTTGGCGACGAGGTAGAGAGCATTCGCACTTTTGAGATCGAGAGCCAACTTTCGGTAGATGACGTAAAAAACTTAACCATTGTACCCAACGTGCAGGCTAAATTCCTTACCGAAAACAACATTAGCCTGTTAGATTATATTGAAAAAGATACCCAGCTTTGGTTTAAAGATGTTGCTTTTACCTTAGATATCGTAAAATCTGGCTACAAAAAAGCCAACGAACTTTGGAAAGCATTATCCGCAGCTGAAAAGCAGGCCAATCCAAATTGGCTAGATCCAAAATTTGCTTTTACAGACGAAAAAATGCTAGGAGACTTGTTCCACGATTTTACATTAGTAGAGTTCGGCAAACAGTTTTTCTATCAAACTGATGATGTTATTAACTTTGATACGAAGCCACAACCATCATTTAATAAAGATTTCAACCTCTTAATCCACAATTTTAAGGAAAACGAAAAGCAGGGCATCAATAATTTTATATTTAGCAATTCGGCCAAACAAATAGAACGTTTGTATGCCATTTTAGATGATATTGATAAAACCGTAAAGTTTATCCCCATACACGTTCCATTACGCGAGGGATTTGTAGATGCTACTCAAAAAGTTGCTTTTTACACCGATCATCAAATTTTTGACCGTTTCTATAAATATCAACTCAAAAAAGGCTATCAGCGCAGCCAAGCCATTACCTTAAAAGAACTAAGAGATTTAAAACCTGGCGATTTTGTAACGCACATTGACCATGGTATTGGTAAATACGCAGGATTAGAAAAAGTAGAAACCAACGGCAAAATGCAGGAAATGATCCGTTTGGTTTATGCCGATAACGATTTGCTTTATGTAAACATCAACTCCCTAAATCGCATTGCGAAATACAGCGGCAAAGATGGCACACCGCCCAAAATGAACAAGCTTGGGACGGAAGCTTGGGACAAGCTAAAAAAAGCACTAAAAAAAGTTAAAGACATAGCCCGCGACTTGATTAAGCTTTATGCCATGCGTAAGGCGCAAGTGGGAACAGCTTTTGCTCCCGATAGCTATTTAGATACCGAGCTGGAAGCTTCTTTTATTTACGAAGACACGCCAGATCAAATGAAAGCCACTACCGACGTAAAACGTGACATGGAAGCGCCACATCCGATGGATCGCTTGGTTTGCGGCGATGTGGGCTTTGGTAAAACGGAAGTGGCCTTACGTGCAGCTTTTAAAGCAGTTGCCAATGGCAAACAAGTGGCAGTATTGGTTCCTACTACCATTTTGGCGCTACAACATTTCAAAACTTTTTCTTCTAGATTGAAGGATTTTCCTTGTACAGTAGATTACATCAATCGTTTTAAAACCAGCAAGCAAATCAAAGAAAGTTTAGAAAAATTGGCGCAAGGTAAAATCGATATCATCATCGGTACGCATCGCTTATTAAGCAAGGATGTGAAGTTTAAAGATTTAGGCTTAATGGTGATTGACGAAGAGCAGAAATTTGGAGTTGCAGCTAAAGAAAAATTACGTGCTTTGCGTGTAAGTATTGATACTTTAACACTAACAGCAACGCCAATTCCTCGAACTTTACATTTCTCTTTAATGGGCGCTAGGGATTTGTCGATCATTAACACACCTCCTCCAAACCGGCAACCAGTAACCACCGAGTTGCATGTATTTAACGATAAGCTTTTGCAAGAAGCAGTTCAGTTTGAATTAGACAGGGGTGGTCAGGTTTTCTTTGTGCATAACCGTGTACAAGACTTAAAACAATTAGCAGGGCTGATACAGGCCTTAGTGCCTAAAGCACGCATTGGCATTGCCCACGGACAGCTGGAAGGAGATGCTTTAGAGGATGTGATGCTGGACTTCATTAACGGAGAAACCGATGTTTTGGTAGCAACCACCATCATTGAAACTGGTTTGGATGTACCCAATGCCAACACCATTATCATTAACCATGCGCACATGTTTGGCTTAAGCGATTTACACCAAATGCGTGGCCGCGTAGGGCGCTCTAATAAAAAGGCTTTTTGTTATTTACTGAGTTTGCCTTTATCTACCCTAACCGATGAGGCCCGTAAACGTTTAAGCGCCATAGAAGAGTTTTCTGATTTAGGCAGCGGTTTCAACATCGCTATGCGTGATTTGGATATACGTGGTAGTGGAAACCTTTTAGGTGGCGAACAAAGTGGATTTATTGCCGAAATTGGCTTTGAAATGTACAATAAGATTTTGGATGAAGCCATACAGGAACTGAAAGATGATGAGTTTAAGGACTTGTTTAAAGACCAACCCGAACGCCCTTATGTGAGTTTTACGCAGGTAGATACCGATGTGGAAATGCACATTCCGGATAGCTATGTGACTAACATTACCGAGCGCTATAATTTATACACAGAGATTTCTAAGCTAGAAACCGAACAACAAATTACTGTTTTCGAAAAACGCATGAAAGACCGCTTTGGCCCAGTACCTCCACAAGTGTTAGCCATGCTCAAAGTAGTTCGCCTACAATGGATTGCTAAAAAATTGGGATTTGAAAAAGTAAGCTACAAGAAGAATGTACTGAGAGGTTATTTTGTGAGCGATAAGCAGTCAAAATTTTTCGATTCGGAAACGTTTAACCGTGTGCTGGCTTTTGCGCAGTTACACCCACGTTTGTGTAATTTAAAAGAGGTAAAAGATAGTTTGCGTATTTCTTTCGATAATATTGGGAATATAGACGAGGCGGTAGAAATGTTGGAAATGATATAACCCCCTAGCCCCCTAAAGGGGGAACTTATGGCTTATTACAAATAAACAGCCTGCATTAAAAATCCCCTTTAGGGGATTTAGGGGTTATATCTGTTGCCTCGCCTTTATCGCCAAATATCTATTTACCACATTAACGGTTAAATTTTGCGGAGCTGTAAGCAAGCTCAAAATTCCATGTTTAGTCAATTCTTTAACCATTAAACGTTTTTCGTAGGCAAATTTCTCGGCAATGGTTTTAATGTAAATACCTTCTACGTCTTTTGCATCATCGGTACTTAGGGTTCTTAACGTAGTATTCTCAAAAAAACGACCAATAACAAATGGTATTTGGCAATACGCTTTAAATAAGGCAACTGGCGTTCTAACGCCGACATGCTTTCGAAGTTGGTAAAGAAAACCACCAAACTACGTTGCTTTAGCGCCGAACGTAAACTCACAAAAAGCGCTTCCATATCGGTTTCGAGGTAGCCGGTTTTTTCTTTGTAGAGTACTTCCATTATCTTATTGAGCTGCATGGGCCTGCGGTCTGCCAGCACCACATTCTTAGTTTTTTCGGCAATGGTAATCAGCCCCGCTTTATCTTGCTTAATTAAAGCTACGCTTGATAAAATTAAACTGGCGTTGATGGCATAATCTAACAAACTCATCCCCTCAAAAGGCATTTTCATTGCCCTCGATTTATCTATCACACAATAGATATGCTGCGAACGCTCTTCGGTGTAGGTGTTTACCATCAAATCAGACCTGCGAGCAGTAGCTTTCCAGTTGATGGTTCTAAAATCATCGCCAGCTACGTAGTTTTTCACTTGGTCGAACTCCATGCTATGGCCAACCCTTCTGATTTTTTTAATGCCAACATCTATTAAGCGGTTAGAAATTGCCATTAGCTCATACTCTCTCAATTTCAGAAACGAGGGGTACACAGGCACCATTCCTGCACCAGCGATATTAAATCTTCTGCTTACTAAACCCAAAGGAGATTTCACAAATAACCGGGTAAAACCGAAATCGTATTCTCCACGTTTAGTTGGCCTTAAAAAGTAATTGATGATTTTTTGCTCCTGCGATTTCAGTGTAATGTTAAACCACAAATCACGTTTTTGAAACTGAAACGGAATTTCATCGATGATCCCCACTGAAACCTCGAAAGGATAAAAGTTCTCCAAATAGATTTTCAGTTCATTGTCGTCGCCATTGCTTAAACGTTCGGGCACATCTCTTCGTAGAAACACGGCTTTTTTAGACGAATGAAGAAGGTAAACATCTGTTAAAACCAACAAAACAAACACCCCAAAGGCGATGTACGGGATATCGCCTAAAATGGGTAAAAAAAAGGCAAAAAGAAACAAGGCCGAGCAAATGCCCAGAGCTATGAAAAGTCTGTTTTCGAGAAACAGGTTGGTATAGAATTTTCTAAATAGTTTTTTCATTTATTTCATTTTCCCGTCATTGCGAGGCACGAAGCAATCTTAAAGCGTGACTAAATAACTAACTTTAGTTGTCAGATTGCTTCGTGCCTCGCAATGACGAGAGAGCCTACCTCGGCACCTCTATTTTCTTAATAATTTGTGAAATAATATCCGAAGTTGTTAACCCTTCCATTTCTTTTTCTGGACTTAGCATCACTCTGTGCGCCAACACCGGCGTAGCTACTTTAATGATATCGTCTGGTGTTACGAAATCTCTACCTGCCATTGCTGCAATTGCCTTTGCACTATTCACTAAAGCTAAAGAAGCTCTTGGCGAGGCACCCAAATACAAAGCTTTGTTTTGGCGAGTTTCGTGAACAATTTGTGCGACATAGGCCAACAATTTTGGTTCTACAAATAACGCTTTTATGGTAGCCCTTAATGCTATAATTTGTGCGACATCTAATATTGGCTTAATTTCTTCTAATTGAAGTTGTGTATTTTGCTGGTGCTGCTGTGTTAAAATCTCTATCTCCTCTTCTAACGATGGATATTTAATTTCTACCTTGAACAGAAAACGATCCAATTGCGCTTCTGGCAAACGGTAAGTTCCCTCTTGCTCTATCGGATTTTGTGTAGCCAACACCATAAAAGGCTCTTCTAATTTGTAAGTGGCTCCATCTACAGTAACCTGGCGTTCTTCCATGGCTTCGAACAAAGCAGATTGTGTTTTTGCTGGTGCTCGGTTAATTTCATCTACCAAGATGATGTTACCAAATATTGGCCCTTGCCTAAACTGAAATTCCGCAGTTTTAGGACTAAAAACTGCGGCACCTAACACATCAGAAGGCATTAAATCTGGCGTAAATTGTATTCGTGAAAACGTGGCTGCAATGCTTTTGGCAACTAATTTTGCACTTAACGTTTTAGCTACGCCAGGCACTCCTTCTAACAATAGGTGCCCATTGGCTAGCAGGCCAGCAATCAATAAATCAATGGTTGCCGTTTGGCCTACAATTATTTTACTTAATTGCTGCCTAATTTGCTCTACCGCTTGGTTAAGCTCACTTAAATCGGTACGCTGGTTAAACATTTCTTGTTCCATGTTTATAATTTCTTTTCGTTTTTGTTTAGGCTATTTGCCGTCATCTCGACAATAGGAGAGATCTTTTCTTGAGCTAGATTTCTCCCTTCATTGTATTTCGGTGCGAAATGACGATTAAACCATTACCTATCTAGTTTATAAAATTGCTCTATTAGTTTATTGAAATCAATCAAATATTGATCATCGATTTTTGCTTGTTCATCCAACCTGTTAAATGAATTAATGTATCCTACCAACTGCTCAATTAGTGCGGCATCAATTCCTGTAATTTTTACTAAGGTTTCTTTAAATTCCTGATCTAAATCAGTAGTTTTTAAGCGATACTTATTTCTTACATACTCCAAAAAATAATTGATTTTCTTTTCGATGATATCATGATGGTTACGCTGCTGATAATATACCCTCCCAATAGTTTGGGCAAATTCTACCAAACTGTTTGTTAACGGATCTAACAGAGGAATAATGCGTTGTCTGCGTTTCATTTCGTACAGCACAAAAATCAACAAGCCAAGCAAGGCCAAATAATATGCCCAACGCAATTCATCGTATCCAAATAAAACCCTAAACACCGATTGTTCATCTGCCGCTGGTCGCATATAATGCTCATCCCAAATAATGGCTTTAGCTGGTGGCAAGTAAGAAAGCAGCTTTGCTACATAATCTGCGCCATTTTCGTTTAGCAAGCTATAGTTGGTAAATAATTGCGGGTTTGGACAAAGCAACAAGCTGCCCTTACCAAAACGATATTGGATTAGATTTGGCTTAACATCATATTTCCTCCCCAAAACTAATGCCTTGGCCGTATCTAAACCACTAAAGTATTGAGCAGCAATTCCTTTTTCGAAATAATAATCCATCTCCCGTTTTAGATGCGGAGATGTGAAGTTGATAGGATATTTTGTTTTATTCTGAAAATCGAAATCTGATCCTAGTGTTATTTTTAGCGAATCTGCCAATGCACCATCCATTTGAAAAGCGGCAATAAAAATGTGGTTGCCTGCTTCCATATATTTACGCATGGCAGCAAAGTCAAGATTTTCTACATTTAGGGTTGATGCAATGATAAAATAGTTTGAACTTCCCTTTGGAGATGTTTTAAGCGTATTATAAATATCGGTTTTGTAGACTTTTTGCTCTGCTTTGGGAAAAACATCTTGAACGTGCTGGCGTAAAATATACGTACCAAAGGGATTTTTATCCTCGGGCAAATAAGTGGGGCTCCAATTTATTTCTGCAGGCTTGGTGTACTGCGCAACAATATAAAGCACCAATAGCAAGCCGCCAAAAATAAAATATCTTCTCAATCCGCTCATCTTAATAAGGTATTAAATTGCTGAAAGGACTGCTGTATTTGACCAAATGCCAACTTATCTATCTGGAAATCGCCGTACCAAATGTATTCGAACTGGTAAGTTAGGCTGGCAAATGTATCTTGCCCGTTTTGGCCCTGCATCTCTTTCACATATTCTAAATTGGTTTTATTGGGCAGCCAATCTATAATTTCTCTATCACTTAAATGTTTTAAGGTTTGCAAGTACAGCAGGCGAACGGCCAATCGGTAATTTCCATTTTGTAGGGTGTTGGCAATCTCGTCTTCAAAACTAATCTCGTGGATGTTTTCTAAATGCTCGTCATACGGTACATCTACCGTTTTAGATCTACCCGTAAACCATTTAAAATTTACCCCAACAAGTTTAAAAACAGCAAAAATAATAAGACCAATGCAAATGCCTATGGTTACATACTTTAATACTTTAGGCCAAATAGAAGGCCCCGAAGTTGTTTCTCTTTCTCCAAACAACCTATCGATCCATTTCCAAAAAGCTCGCCACAACCTATCCCACCAGCTTAGGTTTTTAGGTTCTTCATCGCCATATTGAAATTCTTTTTGCGATTTATATTTTTGGATAGTTTCGTTATCAAATTGTTTAACTTGAGTTTTGCTACTATCAAGTTTTAGCGCCACCGAATCTTTAGGTTTGCTTAGCATTGGCTTAGCCACTTGCCGAGCCTGCAAATCAATAGCAAAAAGCAATAAAACAACTAAGAGCAGTATCCGCATATTAATAATCTTCGTCTGGATGTACTACTGGGGCTTGTGTATTTCCAAATCCTTCAATTCTTTCCATTAAACCTTGGCTTTCTTTTCTTTCGGCCAAGCTAAAATAAATAAATGCAATGGCTACCAATGGAATAATAGCAAATACTTGAGCGATATAAATAGAGATTGAAGTAAGTACATGATAGCCCTTTAGCAGCTGCAGATCTGTACCAGAAAAGGTACTGACCATCATGAGTATATACGAAGGCGCATACACCACAGACATGCAAACCGCGGTAATGATGCCTATTACCAACAAAGTAGCAAAAGTTAACCACCAGTTTTGTTTAACCAAAGCAAATGACCTACTAAAAGCATTCCCAAAATCAGCATTTTCTAAAACCATTACGGCAAAAAAGATAGAAAATGCTGGGGTAACATAAATTCCGGGAATAAGGCATAGCATGGTGCAGATAATCCAAAGGATATAGATTAAAAAACCGCTCCAAAATACCCTAAAAAAATAATATTTAAAGTAGCTCCATACTTCTTCTAATGTTGGCGCTACATTACCTTTAGCAATGTATAAACTTATAAAACTAAGGATAGACACAACCATGGCTGTGTAGTTAAGGATGGAGAACAACATGGTAAACCAATAACGCCAACCAAACACACTACTAAGCACGCTACCACCATAAGCATAACCACTACTCGAATCTAAAATATGCCACTGCATAAAAACACTAGAAAGTACGCCTCCTAAAATAAACACGCCACAAAGTGAGAAAAACGTTTTAAGCAGCGCTTTAATATTCTGTTTAATGAAGAGTAGCGTTCCAGAAATTACGCCTTCAAAATCTCTAATTTGTTTAAATTGTATATTTTCTTTCATGATAATTTTTCTTGAGCCGAGGTTTTTCTAAATAACTGATACGGGTAAATCACTACATACCAAACCATAAACGTTAGCGATGATGCTAATATAAAAATGCTTAACCAAATGGGCATGCCAGTATGCCTAGTTAAAAAGCCTTCTACAAATGCAGCCAATAAAATAATGGGGATAATGCCTATGGCTATTTTAGTGGCATCTTTTCCACTACGTTTAAAAGCCTGTAAACGGGTATAGGTTTTAGGGAAAAGTAGTCCGTGCCCCAATACCAAGCCTGCACCACCCACAACCACAATAGAAAGAATTTCTAAAGTTCCGTGGATCCATATAACTAGGATAGACTTGGCACCCAAGCCTTTGCTAAAGAAGTAATACTCGAAAGCTCCCAGCATAATGCCATTGCGCACTAGGTAAAAAACAGGGCCTATAGAGAACAAAACCCCACTAACGAACATCACAAAAGAAACCCAGGTGTTGTTGGCCGCAATTTTAAAAAACATGGCAAATTCACTCTCGCTTTTGTATACCCCAAACGGATCGCCTTTGGCAATATTTTCGTTGGTCATGTTTACATAGCGGTCGCCCAAAATTAAGCGAACAAAACGATCGTCGTACTTGGCAGACAACACACCAATACTTACCGCTAGCGCAAAGAAAATGAACGAGTAAAGAATTTGTTTGCGATAGGTATAAAACAGCATCGGCAGCTCATACTTCCAATAACTAAAAAACCGGCCTTTTTCTTCCTTTTTGTTTTTATAAATGGCCTGATGAAATACAGCAGCCAAACCATTAAGATATGCTGTAGTTTTAGACTTTGGGTAGAAAGTTTTTGCATAAGCCAAATCGTTAGTAATTTCTACAAAACGTTGGGCAAGCTCATCGGGACTGTCGGTTTTTAGCGTCTCGTAGTGCTTCCATTTTTCGGCATTTTGTTTTACAAAGAGCGCTTCTTTCATTTATTTGATGTATTGCGAGAGATATTTTCTGTTAAAATAAAACAAAAAATGTTAGCTACCATAAAAAACAACGTCAAGTTTTAAAAAATTTAGCTACAGATGCAAAGATTTTAATCAATACCATAAGTTGTGCTAAATCCTAATCAATATGGCAAATAAAACTTCCATTGATATACATGAGTGCAATAAGCAGAAATATTTTATCTATCATTTGTGCATCTGTGGCTAAAAAAATTATATTTGGTTAATGGAAACCATCAAAATTAACACTAGTCAACACGTAGAAATAGATTATCCCGTAGCTGGTTTGGGCGAGCGTGTAGCCGCCTATCTTATCGACTTCGCTATGTTCTTGGTCATTTATTTCTTTGCGCTTATTGCCTTCGCAATTACCGAATTAGAAAATCGCTTTAACAATAGTGCTACTGTAATTTTGATCATTGTATTTGGGATTTGCTATGTGTTTTACGATTTGCTTTGCGAAGTGGCATTTAACGGACAAAGCCTAGGCAAAAAGCTATTGAAAATAAAAGTAGTAAGCCTAGACGGCGGAAGAGCCAGTATTGGACAGTATTTTATACGTTGGGTTTTTAGAATAGCCGATTTTACGCTTACAGCCAATCTATTGGGTTTCATTAGCGTTGCCGTTTCCGAAAAAAAACAGCGCATTGGCGATATTGTTGCCGGCACTACGTTGATTAGAACCGTTCCTGCTACTAAAATTGAACATATCGCTTTTCATCCGGTAGAAGACGAAGACTACACACCTATTTTCGACAATGCGATGATGCTGAGCGACCATGACATTGAACTTATTCACGAGGTGGTGCGCACCTATTACACCACCTATAACACACAGCTCATCTATCAAATGGCTGCAAAAGTTTCAGCACATTTGGGCGTAAATATCCCAGAGGGGATGAATGAAATGCAGTTCTTAAAAACCGTTTCTTCAGATTATATTTATTTAACTTCTAGGGCGGTTTAACGTTTCTCTATGATTTTTTCCGCAATTAGTTTAGTCCATTCTGCGTACATCTTACCAGAAGGATGTAAACCATCGCCTGCAATAAGGTTTGGTTTTTTAACCGCTTGGCGAGAGATTGGTGTGATATCTACGTAAGTCACATGGCTAGCTTCGGTTTCCTGCCTGTTAATTTCATTAAAAGCATCAATCTCTTTACTTATCGTTTTTAAGTCTCTACCACTGTTTTTTGCAAATTCTGTAACGCCCCAATCGGGAATAGAAATTACATAAACTTTATTTTTATCTCCGCCAGCAAAGCTGATGGCAGTTGCTAAAAGCTCGGTAAATTCTTTGCGGTAGGTGTCTTGCGAATAGCCGCGGTACTGGTTGTTTACACCAATGAGCAAAGTAACTAAGTCAAAGGTTTCTGTGATTTGCTCTTGCTGTATGGCGTGACGCAGTTCATCGGTTGTCCAACCAGTTTTGGCAATTACCTTGGGGTTTTCGAATTGAATAGCTTTAGCTTTTAGGAGCTCAACCAGCTGGTACGGAAAAGATTCTGATGGTTCAACAGCCTCGCCAATGGTGTACGAATCGCCTAATGCTAAGTAAGAAAGTGGTTTTGCCATAGTAAAAACTTTAATGAATGTGCTGAAACAGCATTTTGTAAAGATAGCTTACCACCATTACAAAACCTGTAAAAAAATACATTACCTTAAGCCATTTCGCATTTTGATCAAATTTGAATAGCCAAGTGCCAACTCCGGCAATAAAACTCAACAGAAACGGAACCGTTGGCGGGTACAACTGAAAGCTATGCACAAAATCTCCATTGAACAAAGCCAATACCGAACGTTGAAAGCCACAGCCGGGACAATCGAAACCAAACAAATATTTGAATGGACAGGGCAACAAAAAAATATCCGCTCTACTTAAAATTAGCAAAGCGGATATTTTTTGAATATGTAAAACCAGCACCTATTAAAACTGATTTGGGTTTTGCTGATTAAATGGGTCGTTTGGATTACCGAAGCCGTTGCCGAAACGACCTTGTTGCGCTTCTGCTGCAGATGGCCCCAAATATTTTGCACTGCCAAAGCCTAAAATTGGCCAAAAGATAAATGAAAGTAATATTAGCCCAACGGTAAACCCTTCATCTTTGCCAAAGCTTTTGCTGATTAGATTAGTTAGCCAAATGCCAAACACAAAATTAACGCATGGAATTAAGCACCATAATAACCAGATATCAGGTTTTCCTACAATTTTAATCATAATGTAAGTGCTATAAATGGGTATAAGACAAGCCCAGCCAGGCTGACCCGCTTTTTCAAATGTCTTCCACATACTAGCAATCATTAGGATAAAGAAGCCAAAAAAGAAGATAAAGAAGCCGATACCAAGTCCTGCCAAGATACCTGCACCTTCAGAAGAGTAATCAGATGAATAGTCCATAATTTGTTTTAGTTTAAAATTTTAATTCTTTAAGTAAAGATAAAATTAAAGCCTAAAAATCAAAACCTTAGCTGTAAATTTTTCTTAGCACTTTTAAGATTGTCTTATTCTATAACTTCGATGGTGGCTTTTGCTAGTATGTCTGAAAAACCAAGTTTTTTCATGTCACCATCTTGTGGCTTTCTGCCTGCACGTTTTTGATACCATTTTTCACCTAGTGATTTGCTATAAGTTAGTCCATATTTAGAATCTATTTGGTAAGCGATCTCTGGTCCATAGTAAGTAAAAATGGTAGATTTATCTTGATATGGTTTTCCATCTTTATCAAATCGTACCAAAGGCCTACTTTTCATCTCATAGTTCTCATTAGCGATCCATTCAATTGCTACCCAAATTCCTTTTTCAGGAACCTCAAGATGATATTGCGAAACATCAAAAGCATTCCAGTTATTTTTTTGATAAGCAAAAAGTTCTAAGCTCTTGCTTAGCAAATCTTTGCCAGGTTGGCCACTCAAATTTTCGTAAATACGCACCCTAAATGGGGCTTTGTAGGCTTCCTTTCCAATAAAAAAATGTACTTGTTTTAACTTTGCTGTTTTACCCTCTAAGCCTTTCATCAAAACAGCGTGCTGAAAGCCGCCCTTTTTCAGCATTTGATTAAAATAAGCCAAATTTCTCCCTGTTTTTTCTAAAACTCCAACCTCCTTCAAAATAGACTTTCCTTTTCTGATGATAACTTCTTCTAAGGCTATAATTGAAGTTTTAAGCTCGACCAACAGCTCGTTTGAAGATTGAATGTCAGTTAAATATTTATCATGATACCCAACACAAGAAATTTTTATCGTATCCGATGATTTCCCTTGTGGGAGTTCAAGAATAAACAATCCATCTTGGTTGCTCTGCGTACCCATTTTGTACTTAAAGCTTTCTATGTTTACATAGGGAATTGGTTGTTTGGTTACGGCATCAACAACCTTTCCTTCAATTTTAATTTGAGCGAAGACACAAAGAGGAAGTAAAAATAGGGTTAAAAGAATTTTCATTTACGTTAATAGATTATAACGCAAGATAATAATTTCAAGCGAAGCGATTTGCTCTTAGAGCTTATTTGGTTGTTAAATCAGCTCCATACCAAAAAGTTTTGCAATATGGCCTTTCAGCTTTGTTTTCACTTCCTCCATATCTAATGCTCTGCCAAGCTCCCGCTGCATAGAGGTTACATCTTTATCATCAATACCGCAAGGCACAATATTTTTGAAATAAGCTAAATCTACGTTTACATTAAATGCAAAGCCATGCATGGTTACCCACCTACTGCAACGTACACCCATAGCACAAATTTTACGGGCTTTTTCATTGTCTGCATCTAGCCATACGCCAGTAAAACCTTCGTAGCGACCAGCTTTGATCCCATAATCAGCCAAGGTAAGTATTACCGCTTCCTCTAAAGTTCGTAGGTAAAGATGAATATCGGTAAAGAAATTATCCAGATCTAAAATTGGATAGCCCACAATTTGCCCCGGTCCATGGTAAGTGATGTCGCCTCCGCGATTAATTTTATAGTAAGTAGCAGCTTTGTCTTTTAATCCCTGCTCATCTAACAATAAATTTTCTGGCTTACCGCTTTTACCCAAGGTATACACATGCGGATGCTCATTAAAAATCAAATAGTTAGGTATTTCCAGCTCAGTGTTCTCTGTCCTGTTCTTGGTTTTTAGCGCCACGGTTTCATTAAAAACAGCCTCCTGTTTATCCCAAGCTTCTTGATAATCAGTTAAACCCCAATCTATATATTTTACTTTTTTGTTCATTTTTTTAAGTCAGAAAAGTCCGCTGTCCGAAAGCCCGATGATATTACGTCTTATTTACTCATTCTGTCATTTACTCATCCAAAATTCATTCAATGCCTAGCCAATCACGTAGCCCAACATGTAACCGTCGTCAGTTTTAAAATAATTTACTTCGAGTTCTCTAGTACCTTCGGGCAATGCTACTGCAGCCATTAGGTCGCCTTCATCTCTAAGTTTAAATGGTTTGATATGGATATCTCTTTTAAATTCCAGCTCTTTTTTGCCGTGCCATTTGTAAATAGCCTCTTTGGCACACCAACAAACGTACAAACCATTAATGTTATCGCCAATTTGCTTTTGCGAAAGCTCAACATCCGAAAGGAATTTATGCCTTACCAACTTGATTTTATGTTTGATCATTTCCATATCCAATCCCACTTTTTTTTGGGCGTTGCGGCTAATCATTACAGCGGCATAGTCATAAGAGTGGCTTAGCGAGATATGGTAATCGTAATTAACCAAATAGGGCTTGCCATGATCATCCATTTTACAATCAATATATTCTTTGGTATTGAGCATGGTTCTTAGCAGCAAACGTGTACTTAACCATTGCAAAGCCCGTTTTTCGCTTTTAAAAGAGGCAATAACGTCTAACTCATGTTGCCTAAGTTGCAAGCCTGCCATTAAGCTTTCGTGGCTTTCCTCTATTTTCCACACCGCAAGTTCGGTATGTTCATCAATTTTTAAATCAAAAACTACAGGCATCCTCTATTTAGAAAATCAATACAAAAGTAAGGAAATTTTAGCACAGCGTATTAAACAATAAATCTCAACCTATACAAATACTTGCTGCCTTAAATTAAACAACCAAACGCTATCAACTCGCCCTTTGCCCTTTGCTTATTTTGTCCTAATTTAGTCCAAAAAATTTAAAAATGATATTATCGGACAAACGGATACTTGAGGAAATTGACAAAGGCACCATCATTATAGAACCTTTTAAGCCAGAATGTTTAGGCACCAACTCTTACGATGTGCATTTGGGCAAGTATTTGGCTACTTATAAAGACCGAGTGTTAGACGCCAAAAGCCACAACAAGATAGAACATTTCGAAATTCCGAAAGAAGGTTTTGTTTTGCAGCCGGGCACTTTGTACCTAGGTGTAACCGTAGAGTATACCGAAACCCATGGCCATGTGCCTTTTTTAGAGGGAAAAAGCAGTACAGGACGTTTAGGTATTGATATTCATGCCACTGCAGGTAAAGGCGATGTAGGTTTTTGCAACACTTGGACTTTGGAAATTTCTTGCGTACAGCCGGTAAAAATTTATGCAGGCATGCCCATTGGGCAACTTATTTATTTTGTGGTAGAAGGTAATATTGATAAAATGTACAACACCAAAGATAACGCCAAATACAATAACAAAACCACTCGCCCAGTAGAAAGTATGATGTGGAAAAACAATTTTTAAATGTTTTGAACCTTGTAACTAAAATGATAGTCTATAGTCTAGTTATTAAGCCTAGCTTTTTCGTAACTTAACATTATCAATGCCAATAAATTAAGAAGGTATTTAAACAGGGTAAATCAAATTATTATACATGAAAACTAAACTCATAGCGTATCCAACGCTCTCAACGCTCTCTACACACTCTCAACGCTCTTTGTCAGCAACGCTCTCTACGCTTGGAACCCTATTTTTAATTACGTTAAACTCTTTTTTGCTGCAAGCACAAGATGCCAATTTAAGCAGCTTTACCAAAAAACTAGACGAAACCACAAGTAAGCAAGCACAAGAAAAAGTGTACCTGCACTTAGACAAACCTTACTATGCCATAGGCGATGACATTTGGTTTAAAGCCTACACTATAAATGCAAAAACAGGCCTACCTTCTAGCATTAGCGGTTTGCTATACGTAGAACTAATTACCGAAAAAGACTCGGTAGCTAAACAATTGAAACTCCCTATGAAAAGTGGCATTACTTGGGGAGATTTTAAGTTAACCGACTCGTTGAGCGAGGGCAATTACCGCGTTAGAGCTTATACCCAATGGATGCGTAATGCAGGGCCCGAGTTTTATTTCGACAAAACCATTAAAATTGGCAACGCATGGGCAAACAAGGTTTTTACCAAATCTAACAATGTATTAAGCACCGAAAACAACCAACAAAAAGTTACCACCACCATACAATTTACCGATAAGCAGGACATGGCCTATGCCAATGCACCTGTAAATTTTGAAGTTAGATTAGGAAATAAGACCATAGAACGTGGAAAGGGAGTAACCAATGCACAAGGCGAAATTACCATCACGGCAACCAATAAACAACCAGAAGCTTTAAAAAGCGGGCATATTACAGCCAATATTACTTTACCTAACAAACAGGTAGTTAGCAAAGAAATACCGCTAAAAACTACCTCCAAAGAGGTAGACGTACAGCTGTTTCCAGAGGGAGGGAAACTGGTAGAGAACTTACCTAATAAAGTAGCTATTAAATCGGTAAACAGCAGCGGACTAGGAGAACCTACTACTGGGGTAATTGTAAGTAGTGATGGAACTGAAATCTCTAAATTTGAGACAAACAAACTGGGAATGGGTTCGTTTTTCCTTAATCCGGCAAGCGGACAAACCTACAAAGCCAATCTAACTTTTGCAGACGGCACTCAAAAAACCATTTCACTACCTGTTGCCGACAAAAGTGGCAGGGTACTCTCGGTAAGCAACTTAGATAGCACCAAAATGTCTATCAAAGTTTATTTATCTCCAGATTTACTAAATAAAGAAGAGTACAATTTAATTGCCCAACATAACGGTATTGTATTTTTCTCTACCAAAGTTAGCTCGGCCAAACAAGTTGTGTCGCTAACTGTTCCAAAAGATAGCTTACCATCTGGCATTATTCAGATCTCACTTTTATCCTCAACATTTGTTCCATTAAACGAGCGCATTGTTTTTGTAAACAATGTACATGACAAAATTGACGTACAGCCCGAAAATTTAAAACCATCTTACGGAAAGCGAGCAAAAGTAGATCTATCGCTAGCTACAACCAACCAAGGCAAACCTATACAGGGTAGTTTTTCTGTAGCAGTAACCAATACAGCGGCCGTAAAACCCGATCCAGAAAACGAGACAAATATCCTCACTAAATTATTATTGACCTCTGATTTGGTTGGTTATGTAGAAAAACCAAACCATTATTTCCTTAAAAACGATAGAGATACCAGATTTGATTTAGACAATTTGCTACTGACCCAAGGTTGGAGAAAAATTGACTGGAAACAAGTGACCGATGGAACTGAAGCTGTGGCAAAGTTTCCTGCCGAGAAAAGACTGCAAATTAGCGGGACGGTAACCAAAGGTGGCAAACCAGTAGCAAAAGGCAAGGTTTCGTTGGTATCTTTCTCTGGCGGATTTTTCATGACAGATACCCTAACCGATGATAAAGGCCGTTTTAACTTCGATAAAATTGAGTTTTTAGACAGCACCAAATTTGTGGTACAAGCCCGTACCGATAAGGATAGAAAGTTTGTAGACATTGTAATGGATGTAGTACCCGGACAGGTAACCAATAAAAATCCAAACACTGGAGATATCGAAGTAAACGTAAACCAAGCCTTAGCTGATTATTTACAACAAAGCAGCAAATATTTCGATGACCAAACTAAACGAGGTTTACTTAACAGAACTATTTTACTAGATCAGGTAAACATTGTTGAAAAAAAGAAACCTACCTATAACTCGGCCAACTTAGCAGGGGCTGGCAATGCCGATGCGGTAATCACAGCAAAAGATTTAGAAACCGCTTTTTCTTTATCTCAGTATTTGCAAGGTCGTATTGCGGGTGTTCAGATTAGAGATGGACAAGCCTTTGCCCGTAACAGCCAAACGCCAATGTCTATTAACGTAGACGGAATGATGATGGATGGAGACAGTTTTAATTTGGATGACATTGTAGTGCAAGACATAGAAACGGTAGAAGTGCTTAAAAACGCCGCTACTACGGCAATTTATGGTATTCGTGGTGGCTCGGGCGTACTCATTATTAACACCAAACGTGGCGATGGCCCAAGAAGCGTAAACAACTACACTCCTGGTTTAATTAACTACATACCAAAAGGATATGCCGGTGTAAGAGAATTTTACTCGCCAAAATACGATGTTAAACCAGATAGCAGACC
This sequence comes from Pedobacter sp. SL55, assembly GCF_026625705.1. Lineage (NCBI taxonomy): Bacteria > Pseudomonadati > Bacteroidota > Sphingobacteriia > Sphingobacteriales > Sphingobacteriaceae > Pedobacter > Pedobacter sp. SL55. The sequence goes on from NZ_CP113059.1 coordinate 886,324, forward strand.
AGATTTGAGAACTACCGTTTTTTGGGAGCCGCAAATGGTAAGCGATGCCGCTGGCAAAGCGAAAATTAGCTATTTTAATACCGATGTACCTGGAGTTTACAGAATAGTAGTAGAAGGTATTGATGTGAATGGCAGCTTGGCAAGAAAAAAGTACTCACTTACGAAGTAAAATAAGAGAGCGTTACAACAGGTCATTTATTTTATGCTTGCATAATAAATTTAAACCTCTTAGCTTTATAAAAACTAAATTGTAAAGCTAAGAGGTATGAATACCATTTCCACATCTGTAAAAGATAAACTTGCCATCATCACTTTAAACCGCGGAAAATCTAACTCGCTTAACCGAGAAATGGTTACCGAATTAAGCGATATGCTTCACAACATTGAAAACGATGACAACATTGGCGGCGTAATCATTACCGGAAGAGAAAATTTCTTTTCGGCAGGTTTAGATTTAATTGAACTTTATCATTACAACGAAGAAGAAGCCAAGAGCTTTTGGCATTTGTTCCTCAACTTCACTGCAAAAATTACTGCATTTAAAAAACCTTTGGTAGCGGCCATTAATGGTCACAGCCCAGCGGGTGGTTGTGTTATTGCCTTAGCTTGCGATGCTAGGGTAATGGCTGAGGGAAAATACATCATTGGTTTAAATGAAGTACCTGTTGGGATTATCGTTCCAAATAGCATTTTTAGTTTATATTCTTTTTGGCTGGGAAAAGCCAACGCTTACCGTAATTTATTAGCAGGCAAATTATTTTCTCCAGAAGAAGCTCTTGCTGTTGGTTTGGTAGATGAACTGGTAAAACCCGAAAGTATCATGACTGCCGCCGAAAGGAAAGTGAGAAAATACATGGCTTTTGAAACTAACACTTGGCAACAAAGTAAACTGAACCTACGTAAAGAGCTTATTGTCACAACCAGCGCCGACCAAAGCAAAGACCTAGAAATCATGCTGAAGCAGTGGTGGTCGCCAAGTACAAGGGCTATATTAAAGTCGTTGATAGAAAGCCTAAAACCCCAAACCCCTAAAGGGGCTTAACCAACTGAATTTTTAAACTATTCTCCAAACTCCCCTTTAGGGGCTGGGGGTTAATACTCAAATCTTATGTACAACCAACCCATGTTAAAAGATGATGCTTTAAAAGGCAAAACTATTGTAGTTACAGGCGGCGGAACAGGCTTAGGCAAAGCGATGGGCACTTACTTCTTACAACTAGGTGCCAATTTGGTAATTACCAGCAGGAAGTTAGATGTGCTGCAAAAAACAGCCGAGGAAATGGAAGCCGCTACTGGCGGTAAAGTTTTAGCTGTACAGTGTGATGTAAGGGATAATGCTCAAGTTGAAAATGTGCTCGCAGAAACCTTAGCGAAATTTGGCAGTGTTGATGTATTGGTGAACAACGCAGCAGGCAACTTCATTTCTCCTACCGAGCGTTTGTCGGCAAATGCCTTTTCTAGTATTATCGATATTGTACTAAAAGGAACCGTAAACTGTACTTTGGCTTTCGGCAAACATTGGATTAAGGAAAAGCAACCAGCAAGCGTACTCAATATCGTAACTACTTATGCTTTTACAGGTTCTGGTTATGTAGTGCCCTCGGCTTGTGCCAAAGGTGGCGTATTGGCTTTAACACGTTCTTTGGCCGTAGAGTGGGGTAAATACGGAATTAGAACCAACGCCATTGCACCAGGTCCATTCCCTACCAAAGGTGCGTGGGATAGATTATTGCCTGGCGATTTAGCAGAGAAATTCGATTTCAAAAACCGTGTGCCGCTGAAACGTGTAGGCGACCATCAAGAATTAGCTAACCTGTCTGCCTTTTTAGTTAGCGATTTTTCTAATTACATTAACGGCGAGGTAATTACCATTGACGGTGGCGAGTGGTTGCAAGGTGCCGGCCAAATGAACGGTTTAGAAGCAATACCTAATGAAATGTGGGATATGTTAGAGCAAATGACTAGGGGAGCTAAGGGGAGTTAGTTGATAAACCTAGCTTTTAAAGAACCCGACGGCAACATACAAGTTTCTTGTTTGCCCCAGACCTTGTATCGATTTCTAGCAACAAGATTATAAGCCCAATCTCTGGCAAATTTTGGGATAAAAATTAAAAAATAGAGAGGACTAAAGTATCTCAATTGTCTTGCAATGTGCAATACGGCTGATGATTTATCATACACCTTACCATTTTGAAGCAACACAATACTGTTAAACTCGCTAACATCTAAGCCGTAAGGGCTCAACATTATTTCCGCAACGTCACTTTGTAGAGAAGCAAATTTGAAAATACTTAACTTATCATACTTAATGATAAATTGAACTGCCCCGTTGCACAGGTTACAAACTCCATCAAAAAAGACAATAGGCTGTGCTTTCATCATTCGTTATCACGCTTGCTAAAAATTGTATTATTATGCCTTTCTACTTCATCATAGACCGCTTGTTTTTCCGCATACTTTTTCTCTACAGTGGCAATGTATGCTGTGATTTGATTTGTGTACACAAAAGCTAAACTACCCAGAAAACTGCTAATTAACGAGCTATTTAAATCAACGAAAGCCAGTATAAACGATACGCATAACAATGTAATACCGATATAATTTCTTTTAATCTTTTCCATAGGACAATAGGTTAAGCTGATATTTTTTTTCTATTTCAATAAGTTAAGATAATGATTTTTTGTAGATAGTAAGACTTAAAATTTAGTCGTTTTCTTCGGATGTATTTTTTTGTGTTTCCACTCATTAAACTAACGCTGTCTTATGCTTACCATCATTGTTAAAACTATAATAAAGCATCTGCCACCGCCCTACTGAAAAAATTATCCGTTTCTAGCAACTGGGAAGGCATACCGCTTGTCGTTATCTTTCCATCTTCAATAACATAAATTCTATCGGCTACTTTAGCAGTTTGTATTTTATGTGTAATTAATACAATTGCCATTTCATTTCTCAATTGGTTTAAAAGCTGTAAAATAAATCGTTCTGTATTTCTATCCATTGCCGCAGTGGCTTCATCCAACAACAAAACTTGAGGTTTACGATATAGTGCTCTAGCTAAAGCTACCAATTGTTTTTGTCCACCAGAAAGATTTATTCCCTCTTCGCCAACCAAAGTAAAATAACCTTGCGGTAAGGCTTCAAAATATTTGTTGAAACCATTCACATTACAAAAATCAACGATGGCTAAAACTTCTTGTTCTGTATTACCAATAGCAATATTATCCAGCAAAGTACCATTAAAAAGCTTTATTTCCTGTGGTACGGAGGCTAAAATGTTCCTCCAAGTTGGTGTGTAGATATTTTCAATTAACGTGCTATTTATCAAAATCTCTCCTTGTTCTACTTGGTAAAATTTTTCTAATATTGCCACGGTGGTGCTTTTACCGCAACCGCTTTCTCCTAAAATGGCAATTATTTCGCCTTTGGCAAGCGCAAAACTAATGTCTTGCAATACGGGCTTTCTTCCCGCAAAGCGGAAGGAAATATTTTTTACCGCTAATTTCTTAAAATCTAAAGAAGTAATTTCTTGGGCTTCAAACTCTGGTTTAATCGATGTGAAATCGTACATCCTATCAAAAGCAACTTTGGCTTCTTGTAATTGTAAATTAATTTGACTTAATCTAGCGACCGCAGGTATCAGTGAGCCAGCTAAAGAAATAATCGCCATCATTTCGCCAACCATTATTTTTTTATGCAATACCATAAATGAAGCAACCGTAATTAAAACCAAACTTAAAATTACAGTAATTACATCTGTGGTTATGGTAAAACGATTGCCTAATTTACCCAGTGCAAAACTTTGATTTTGCAAATCCCCATAAACCGCAGTGATTTTGTTGGTAAACATTTCTTCTTGGCTATGCGCCTTAATGACCATAATGCCGTTAATGGTATCTATATAATTACTCTCGTTAACAGCGCTCGCCACCATCACTGCCGATTGATGTTTTTTGATGGGCTTGGTATAACTTAAGACAACCAACACAACTACGGGTATAAAAGCAAATGTAATGAGCGCAATGATTAGTGAATAGTTGATCAGAAAAAATGATAATATCTATAAACACCGAACCGGAAATATAGGCTATGTTTTTCTGAATACGGGCTGTATCATTCATTCGGGCAATCATATCACCAGTTTTGCGTGTATCGAAAAAAGATTTAGGCAAATGAACCAAGGCTTTAAAAAAACTGCCTACTATTCTATTGTTAAAATCTTTACTTTGTAGCAAAAGAAAATGCTGTCTCAAATAACTTAAGCATGCTCTAATTAACAGTACCAAGAATAACAAAAGTAAGCTCGTTATTAATTTTTGTTGGTTGCCAGAAGGTAATATTTTATCTATTAGTTTTTGCGAGAATACTGCCGTAGCTAAATTTAACACCGTAGCGAATATGCCCAACACCATGGTAATGGTTAGGATATTGATATCATCTTGGATTAGGCCTTTAAACCAAAGCCATTTGGCATTATTTTGTTGCTTTTTTAGCTCGAAACTCTCATTTGGTTTAATTCGCAACAAAGTTTTGCTCTGCCAAATTTTTTCTAGCTCTTTTTCTCTAAATTGTGTCAATCCTTTTGCAGGGTCACCCACAATAAATACCCCGAGGTAAGCATCGTATCCGTAACAAACCACATAATGTTGAAGGCTTTCTTCTATTACAACATGTAAAATACAAGGTTCGTTTAATGCTTTAAGGTTAGGCATATCCGTTTCAAAGGCATCTGCTGTAAAACCAATTTTGTTAGCGCATTGGTATAAGCCCAGAAGAGTTGTGCCTGTAACGTTTGTTCCACTTAATTCACGTAGTTTTTCTAGGGTATTTGTGCCTCCGTAATATTTTGTTAACGAAAGCAAACAGGCTACGCCACAATCGGACTGATCTTGCTGCTTAACAAAAGATATTTCCAGTTTTTGCATCCCTTTTAGAATAAAACATTGTTATAAATACAGATAGGGTAGCAATTTTTAAAAAATCGATAAATATCCTTCTGAAATAGCCTGATAAACTATAATTCTTACTAATTAACGCCGCAACCATTTCATCTTTTGATGAAACTTTATAATCTTCATTAATCGATTTTAATTCGTCTTCAGCACTATCGACAGTATCTGCATACATTTCATCGTAATACTCCAATTTAAGATTGGTGTCAAACTTGAAATTAATAAAGGTATCTATGGCATACAACGTAGCTATATAGACAATGAAAATGAGCATAATGTCGATCATCAATTTCTTCAAACTCCCTTCTGGACTAGGCTTAAAATAAATAAGTATTAAAAAAAAGAAAATGAGAAATCTTGCACTTCCAAACTTATCTTCCACAAACCAGAAAGGGTTTATTAAATAAACGCCCGATAGCCACAGTAGCGGCAATAGAAATGCTAGCGCTAAAAATTCCTTATTAAAGTTTTTCGACATAAGACTCCAAGTTTTCTTTTTTAAGAACTTCCTGACTTAATTTAACCTTTTGTCCCTCCTTAAGAAGTACGGCCTGTGGGAAAGACATTGTCCCGAATATATCTTTAAACTCACTTTCGGAAACAATATTAAATTTGATACGAGGATCTACTTTTTTGATTTTGTATAGGCCTCGATTTCCTCTTCTCCATCCGTACTTAAGAATGCTATCTTCTCAAAATTTAGCCTCGTACTTTTAGACAGCGCCATTACCTCATCATCACAAATATTACATTCTAAAGAAAAGGCGATATATACGGTATTTGGTGTGGGCCTAAATGCGTGGGCTAAATTATTTTGGCCTTTTTGTGCACAACCTAGAAGAAAAAACAGCCCAGCAAACACAATTTTAAAATAATTGTTGGACTGCAATATCGCTTTAGCAAAGGGTAATAATATCAATAGGAGGCAGAGCCAAACATATAAATAAATGCTCCCCAAATTTGCCGAAGACTGAGGCATCATAGCTACTCCCCATTGTACAGGAAAGACTTTAGCTACAGCAGAAATTAAGCATAATAATATGCAAAAAACAGTAGCTATGATTTGATTGCTGAACATCCTAATCAATCTAAAAAAGATCGAGATCACACACGCGGTAGTAAGCAAGCTAAACCACAAAAACACCAAACCTATTTTGGTTACCTCTAATAAACTTTCTTTAACACCGAACTATAAGTAAATCACAATCAACGAAAGTGCAGTAGTTAAAACAATTAAACCACAGCCAACGATCTGAACGGCTAATAATTCGTAGCTTTGTAACTCGCTTGGTTTAATTGGCAACGTCTTTTTACGCTCCGTAATTTTTGTGCTGTTTAATTTTTGTTGTATAAGCAGTGCTATTACCAAAAATATGTTTGCCAAAAATAGTATCTTTTTTAAAAAAGCATGTTGATATATCACATAAGGTGCTTGGTTGTCAAATACCGCATATACTTTGGGGTTTACGAAAGAAAATCTTAAAAGATAAAATAAAATAGCACTTACAGTTAGCCATAACACCCCAGTTGCAACTATTTCTCTATTTTTAATTAATTTCAAAATTTCCGCATATATCATAAGGATTGATGAATTACTTTTAGTTTCTTTTGAACAGTCTCGCTAAAAAAAATAAGATATAATGCAATTGCTATTGAAAGACCTACAAAATTATGTAAGACCACAAGCTTAAATAATCCAAAATTTTCATAAGTACGGTAGTATATACCATAGGGCAAATAGTTAAAAGGGAAAACGAAAACAGCCAATAAGCCAATAACTAATGGTAGATAATAGTGCTTTTTGGCTAATACAATTAAAATTTGATGAAATGCAGCTATTTTAATTACGCATAAACTAAGCAAACTTAAAAATGATAGTAGTTTAGGTTTGCTTACAAAGTGATAACCACTGAACGTTGTTTCAAACTCATTTAATAAAGGCCTAAATACTAAAAACAGGATGAGTAGCGACACCGTAAGAGATAAAACCCCCAGTAAAGACATTAACATTGTTTTAACAAATACCAACTTTTTTAACCCTATCGTACTAATCTCTATTTTAGCTATAGCCCTGTTGTGATACTCTGTGCTCGTGATCGCATAACCCCATAAAACCAAGCAAAACAACGTCGTAATTGCAGCATACCACGAGGCTTTATTTAAAAGAAAATTATACGGATTTGGATCATGTGATAATCTTGCCCAATTTGAAAATTGAGAAATGAAAAGCGATTTTGTATACCAACCCATTAAAAGCGGAAGCCCGATACCCAAAAGAAACACCGCTAAACAAAACCACTTTCTTTTTAAAATCTTGTAGATTTCTATCAAAAAAGAATTTCTCATTTTTGGTATATTTTAGCTGCGATATAATCTAAACCTTGTTTGTTGTTATCGGTTGTTTTAACAAACTTATCCTCGATGATACCGATTTTATTTATCCAAGCTGGCGTACTCGTAACATTATGATTTACGATAATTGCAGAAGCTTTATGCTTAAGCAAATAGCTGTTTAAAGCACTATAAAACTTATCAATAAAATAAATATCCAAATTATTTAAAGGCTCATCAAAGAGGATTAATTTGGGTTGATGCATAAAGGCTAACGCTAGCTCAACTCGCTGCTTTTGCCCTGCTGATAATGTTTTTAATTTTGCATCAAGCAGGTCGTTTAACTCAAATGTATTTACAAAATCGTTCATACACTTGCCCACATCGCTACGCTTTATGCCGTAATAAGAGAGAAAAACAGTATAGTTTTCTTTTACCGTTAAAAAATCATAAAGGCTATCGGGGAAAAAAAGCCAAGGTTTCCAAAATACTCAGCTCGCTGCTCTTGATTAAACCCATCCAAATTTATTTTACCTTTAAAAGTATAAATACCCGAAATACATTTTAGCAATGTACTTTTTCCACTCCCATTTTTCCCAAACAAACAAATACACTCTCCTTTATTTAATTCTAGGTTAACTTCTGATAAAATGAAGCTGTTATTTATAGTAAAACTAAGATTTTGTATGGTTAACATGGTAGTAGATGAGTTTTAATCAATAAGTATTACTGGCAATGTAACTAAACCGAATCTAAGTAATTCGCATCGCAGAAACGAATAGATCTTAAAAAATGTTATTGTATTATAGTTAATGCTTTTTTTTAAAAGTATTAAGTTGTAAAACTTGGCTAGGGATGTTAAAACTACAAGTGTGCAGAAAATGAAAAATTAACCAAAAAGGTACAAAGAGCAAAAAGCTTTAGCTTTGTTTATGCATAAAGAGAGCACCTGTTTTTAGGTAATTTATATGCAAATTTGATAATGTATGGTAGATGCCTGTGGTGTAAATAGCAATTAGAGGTTAATGTTTAAGAAGCCATACCAAGTGAAATGTGAGATATGTTGGAGCAAATGACTAGAGGTGCTAAGGGGAGTTAGATTTTTATTGATTTGATTTCTTTATAATCCGTAATTTTCTTTACAAAATTTCCGTTTTTATTATAAAGTAAAAATGTCGGCGTGCTATAAACCATCCCCAATCCAAAATCAACCGGAAAGCTATCTTTTTCATCTATTAAGATAGCGTTTGTTAACTCGGTTAACTTATTTGATTCTATAAAATCAATTACCATTTTTTCGAATTTCTGATTAGTAATAAACACAAAATTTATATAGCTTGTCTTTTTATGAAGATTTTTTAATTCAGGTATGGCTTTTTCGCAAAATCCACAATCTGGAGAAAAATAAACAAATATGACAGGTGTTTTTGGCAAGTCATTTTTCGAGTGATAAGCCCCATCTATTCCCCTATATTTGTAATTAGGTATTGTGCTACCATTACAATATATTCTTGCCGTTTGTATTATTGCAAAAATCAGAATAAAAACAGCCAAAATTTTCAGTGCTTTTATCATTTGATATCCCAACTAAAAGTATCGAACTGTTTAAGGTTTGTATCATCAAATTTCATTGTCTTTTCGACTTGAACTGTATTTGAAAATAAAATGTTATCAAATTCTGCACCTTCAATAGTAAACGTTATATTTTTAGTACAGTTGTCTAACACATATTTCCCATTTTGTTTGAGATTGCTAAAACGATAACCATCGTTAATTATCTTGAACGATAAAGCCCTTTTAGTGCTGAAATTAGTTCCTTTTTTAAGCAATGGCTTATCATTAAGTAGTTTTGTTTCAAATTCATAAATACCATAATCATACTTATCTATAAGCAAATATCCTTCTATGCTCGAAAACGACTTTTTCTTTTGTTTAAAATTTAGCTTGTAATATTTGTCATCCTCTTGAATTAGATATTCAAATAAATCTTGATGAAAGAAAAAATTTGTAAACTCTGTACTGTATTGCATACCTAAAGGAGTTTGTGGACTTATTACATCAAAGTTAATTTCTTTGGATTTCCAGTTATAACTTGAATAAATGTTTTCATCTTTCTTAACCCTTTTAAATCCTTTTATATTTTTATTTTGAAAGTTTACTTTTAGACGATTTTTTTCAACTAAAAATCTCTCATTCAGATAATGTAATGTATCATTATTAGCTGTAAATTTATTATATATCTGCATATAAGTTGGTATAAGGTAATTCGACTTTGGATTATTGCCACTATCCTCATTTTTTCCTTTCATAAACTCATCAACTCTGGCAAGTAATATCTTAGCATTAATTGGCGTAATTTTTATTTCGTTTAATACTATAACACCGTTCTTTGTCATTTTAACATTATCCGTTAGCTGACTTATAGGTAGAACTAAGTCATGGTAGCCGTTTTTTACAAGAACTACTGTATCTACATTTTTTAGTTTTAAAGTTACTTTTCCTTTTTTATCAGTTTCTCCAATAATATCCGTTTTATTGTAAATCAAAACGTTTGAAACTGATTTATTGTCATCTGTAGAAGTGACTATAATATGCTTAACTTGCGCATGTGCATAAAATATCGTAAATAAATAAGATGCAAGTAATACTGATAATTTCATATAATATAAGTAATATTTTAAAAGTTAGTGTTAAAGACTGTCAAACTTGACAGTCTTTAAGCTTGCGTAAGTATTTATTCCCAAAACCAATCCCAGCTTCCACCATCTTCCCCACAACCTGTGGTATAGGTATAGGTATTACCAAGGTAATCGGTAGTTACATAGGTTTTTTCACCTGACCAGATTTTAACAATTCCTAAAAAATTAAAACTTAATTTACAAGTATTATTTACTAACTCTCCTGCAAAGACCGATGTGGCTAGAACAGCAAAAACACTTAACATTAAAAATTTCTTTTTCATACTCTTATTTGGCTAAAAAATTTCCACCTACTCTTTTAAAGATTTTCGGTTATCTCTTGCTGTTGGCCAAACATTAAACCAAATATAAGTTCGGCATACAACGAATTGCAAAAACTTTTACCCTAAAAATATGATGGTAAAAAAATATTATATCATTTTTACTGATGTAATATTTTTGTAGCTTTAACTAGCAAAACTCAGACACACCACCTCAATTTGCTAGCCGAACCTGTTAACTTTTGCTTTAAATCTACCGATTTACCTACCTTACCTATGAAAAAAGAAACTGGATTAGTTATTAAAGCCATAAGGCTTCGCTTAGGCTATAAGCAAGATTATGTGGCACAAAAAATAAACATCAGCCCAAGTTTATTGGGGCACATAGAAAATGGCCGCACCGATTTAGATATCAGGCGGCTGTACCAATTAGCCAAGGTTTTTGGCGTACTGCCAAGAAACCTCTTAGAATTAGTGATAGAAATTTACGAAAGCGAATGCGCTGCAGGTTTAGATGGTGCGGTAAAATACATTAACCCCCCCGCAACAAGAGAGCAAGAGAGCAAGAGCACAAAAGCAAAGCATTAACTACACCTTAAAAACCACCTCTGTAGCACCATAGCCAAACTTTTCCTTCTTTGCATCCATAAAAGTGCGCACCTGCGGATGTTTGCTAATTGCTTTATGAATTTGATCTCTCAAAGTACCATTACCAACACCATGAATAATAACGATGGACGGCATTTGATGCACTATCGCAGCATCTAAAACCTTTTTGAAAGCCGATAATTGTTCGTTTAATATTTCCGTTTGTGATAAAAAATGATAATCATCCCTTAGCTTTTCGATATGTAAATCTACTTCTGGGGCGGGCTTGGCAACTTTAGGTTTTTCATCGATTTTGGCAGAGAAAAAACTTTCTTTCAATTTCTGCGCATCAATTACCAAAGCAGGTTCATCTAACCTAATTAACCAGCCATATTTATTGATTTCTGTGATTTGATTTTTAGAACCGCTAAAATCTTTCGACTTAAATCTCTTTTCTACTTGTAATGGTTTTTGTGGCTGTTTATTTCCCGAAGTAAAATACAATGACTGAAAAGTAAAGTTGGGCCAATTGTCTAAATCGCCAAGGTTGGCGGTATAAATTTGCACACTAGTTTTCGGTTGAATGACACCAGCAAACTCGCCTTTATAAATTCCAGCCTTCTCGGTTTTTAAGGATAACAATAATTGATAAGAAGTTCTATTTACCAAAGTAAAATGAGCAACAACAGAAGCTTTGTTATCTTCGGCTACTGCCAAAAATATCCCGTCTTCTACAAATTTCTCGTCTACCTGTTGCGCAGGCATGGCATTGTTAGCAGTAGCTGCATTGGCATGATGACCATGCACATACGTTAAATTGCCCTTAGAAACTGGTATTTCAAAGCCATCAGTATCGGTAACGCCAACTGTTAAATCGTCGATGATTTTTGTAATGTAACCTTCTCTTTTTTCGTCTATGAAACGAACGTAATCGCCAACCTTAAACCCCAAACCCCTAAAGGGGCTTTCATTTCTATCGCTCATTATATATATGAATTTAATTTTAATTTGAGCCTTACGCTCTCTGTATATAATTCCCCCTTTAGGGGGCTAGGGGGCTTACCATTTTATTAATGCACTTGCCCAAGTAAAGCCGGAACCAAATGCTGCTAAGCAAATCAAATCGCCTTCTTTTACTTTTCCTGCCTCCCAAGCTTCGCTTAATGCAATGGGAACAGAGGCTGCGGTTGTATTTCCGTATTTTTGAATATTATTAAATACCTTTTCGTCTGGCAAGCCCAATAATTGCTGCACATATTGACTGATACGCAAATTAGCCTGATGTGGTACCAACAAATCTATGTCTTTTGCCGTATAATTGTTTGCCGTTAGTGCTTCGTTAATTACCTCTGGAAATTTTACCACTGCTTTTTTGAAAACCGCTGGTCCATCCATGTAAGGCAAGGCTGCACCGCTATTTAAGATTGCTTCGTTAAAAAATAAACCTCCCAACTCTTGGTCTGCAAAAGCTGGCTTATCTTTTAACCATTTATTTGCGTGTGCTCCCGGATAGTGCATTGCCAAAATTTCGGCATCGGCGCCATCACTATGTAAATGCGTACTTAAAATGCCCTGACCTTCTTTTTCTGCTCGCTGCAAAACTGCCGCCCCGGCACCATCGCCAAAAATAACAGAAACATTACGACTGCGGGTTTCAAAATCCATCGCAAACGAATGCTTCTCGCTACCTACCACCAAAATGTTTTTGTACATGCCGGTTTTAATGAACTGATCGGCAACGGAAAGTGCGTAAACAAAGCCTGAACATTGGTTGCGAATATCCAAAGCGCCTACTTCTTTCATCTTCATTTCGCGTTGTAGCAAAACCCCACAACCCGGAAAATAATAATCGGGACTTAAAGTAGCGAAAATGATAAAATCAATATCGTCTTTAGTTATTCCAGCTCTTTCTATGGCAACTTTTGCAGCCTCAATGCCCATGGTGGTCGTTGTTTCTTCGTACCTATCGGCAAATCTACGTTCTTTAATACCTGTACGTTCTTGTATCCATTCGTCACTGGTTTCCATAAAACGCGATAAATCATTGTTGGTATATACGTTTTTTGGCACGTAATGACCTATTCCGGCAATTTTTGAACTATACATATCAGGTGGTTTGATAAACAAAGATAGGTTAATTTACGATTTTAGATTGACGAATTACGATTGACTGGCACAAAGGAAAAAGGAAAGACTGCAACATCGGTTTTCTCTTTACGCCATTTTGCGAAAGCTTTAAAATCTTTGCGGTTATTTTAAACGCAAAGGCAAGGAAGAGTTTCGCAAAGAACGCAGGGACCAATTGTGCGTTAGCTTTCACAAACCTCTCGCACGTGGGATAGAGATTTGTGAAAGCTCCTAGTAGTAAAGGTCTAAGTTAAATAAACCTGATTGCAGTGTATCCCGATTTTTTAATCGGGAGTAACGAAAAGCAGGACTATCACAACCGAAGAACCACATGTTTTGCTTTTCAAAAAAACATAAAACAACATCGTAATTAAATGTTTTCCAAGCAAATCGTAAATCTACAATCGTATTTCGTAAATCAATTTGTATTTTTGCAGCATGTCAACAGAAACCAAGGAAGAAACCTTTACACTGGAGGAGATTTTAACCTCACTGAAAACCGTGCATCGTTTAATTCTATGGAACGATGATGTAAACACTTTCGACCACGTGATTTGGTGCATGATGCGCTACCTAGATTACAGCGAAACCCAAGCAGAAAAAATTGCTTGGAAAGTACATAACAAAGGTAAATGTGCAGTTTTAGAAGGCTCGTTTACCGAAATGGAAGTGTACCGTAAAATCTTACAGCAAGAAGGTTTAACCGTTACGGTTGATTAGTATTCTGAACGTATTCATCTAATTTTTCTTGGCGGTTTGGCGCACTTTTTCTTTGAAAGAATTGGTCCATCCTAACAAAAAACCTCCAGCGCCAAAAGCCTGTTTTGCCCACTTGTAGAAATCAAAACTATCGGTATGTTTCACAATTTTACCGTCTTCTATTTCAAATTCGGCGTTAATTTTATTGATCACTTTTTTGCCCGTTGCCGTAAAAGTATAATGCGCTTCCCAATAGGCAGTCACTTTATTGCCCGCTGCTCTGATATTTCCAAAGGTCAAAGTCATATCCCCACTTCTCGAAATCAGCATTTGCCACATGGCTCTGGTTTGTTTGGCATCTAAATTTCTAAATACCGAATCATTAAAAACTGCATTTTCTGCATAGCTATCTTGCATGGTTTTATAATCCTTTTGCTGAAAAGCAGTGTAAAACTGATGGATCAGTTGTTCGTTTGCTGTCATGACTTTGTTGTTTTGAAGATTAAAGTTAGCTTAACCAAAACAATTAACCTTATAAAAACATTAATTTCATTGACTAAGAATTATCTTTAGGAACAATTAAATTACCTCATTTAAAATTAAGCAAATGAAAAGACACGCAACCGCCCAATGGAACGGCACAGGTAAAGACGGAAAAGGCACTTTAACTACGCAGAGCACAACTTTGCAAGACACACAATACTCGTTTAAAAGCAGGTTTGAAGAAGGTGTAGGTACCAACCCAGAAGAATTGGTAGCTGCGGCACACGCCGGATGTTTTAGCATGAAGCTGAGTTTCAACATTTCTGCAGAAAACATTACGCCAGAAAGCATCGAAACTAAAGCTACTGTAAACCTAAACCCAGAAAAGGGCGAAATTGACAACATCCACTTGGTAGTGAAAGTAAAGGCAGAAGGTTTGTCTCAAGAAAAATTTGATGAATTAGTAGCCGATGCAAAAGCAAATTGCCCAATTTCTAAATTGATGAACGCAGAGATTACTTTAGATTCTGAGTTATTGTAAGATTTTTTTCAGCCACAGATGCACAAATATTTTATTCACTTTCAAGGCTCATCTGTGTATCTGTGGCTAAAATCATTTAACTAAAAACAACGTTGATTTTTTATAAAAAATAGTACATTTGGTTTTCTAGCATATTATTGATGACCAACGGTACACATGAAGAAGATTTTTTTACTATCTGCCCTTTTATTTTTAGCCTTAGCTAGCTTTTCGCAAAATGTTTTTAGCCTTTTTGGCAAAGCAAATACTTTTTTCGATCTATTTGCAGCTGGCAAATTTGAAGAAGCCCACGGCTATTTCTCTGAAGAAGGCAAAACCAAAGTTACTGCCGAAAACCTAAAACAGTTTTGGACCAACATGGAAGCCAGATTGGGAAAGGTAAAATCTATAGACGCCACTGGAAGCCGAAATCAAGGCGAATTTTATGCCGTAACCGTTAGTGGCGAGTTTCAGTACGACAAACAAGATTTTGTACTGATGTTTGATAAATCCGAAAAATTGGTAGGGATGCACTTGCCGCCAAAGGCAGTAAGCTACAGAGCACCTGGTTACGCAGATAGCACACTTTACAAAGAAAAATCTACCTATATAGAATGGCCAGGGCATCAGTTGGCAGCGGTTGTTACTACGCCAAAAGATGGCAATAGTTTCCCTATTGTAGTGTTGGTACATGGTTCTGGCCCTAATGATATGGATGAGACCATAGGCCCCAACAAACCATTTAAGGATATTGCAGCGGGCTTAGCGCTTAACGGCATTGCCTCTATTAGGTACGTAAAACGTACGGTAATTTATCCGCAAGAATTTGGCAAAACTTATACCGTTAAAGAAGAAGTTTTAGATGATGCACTGGCAGCCATTGCTTTGGCAAAAAAAGTTGAAGGGGTAGATTTGAAACAGATTTATGTGTTGGGCCACAGCTTAGGCGGTATGCTGGCTCCTCGTATTGCTACACTTGCGCCAGATTTAAAAGGTATTATTTTAGCGGCCGCCCCTGCCCGTTCATTGAGCGATCTCATTATTGAACAAAACAAATACATGGTTGCCCAAAGCAAAGATACATCTGCCGTGATGCAGAAAAATTTAGCAGATGCAATTACCGAGATTGAAAAAACAAAACTAACCAAGTTGGCCAACAACATGAAACCAGACTCTATTTTGTTGGGCTTACCCGCAAGCTACTGGATTGATCTGAACAACTACAACCAAGTAGAAACGGCAAAAAAATTGAAGCAACGTATTTTCGTGATCCAAGGCGGATATGATTTCCAGGTAAGTGAAACAGATTTTAATTTATGGAAAGAGGCTTTAAGCAGCAATAGCAATGTGAATTTTAAACTTTATCCAGATTTTAACCACCTATTTGCTCAAGTAGAAGAAAAAGGGAATATGCTGCAATACCAAAAACCTAGTAACGTAGAACAACGCACCATAGAAGATTTAGCAAACTGGATTAAGGAGTTGTAGATAAATCATTGACTTATTGTCACACTGAGCTTGTCGAAGTGTTTGTACTTACTCCAAAGGCCTCAACGAACTGTTTTGATTTATCCTATCGTGTGGACACAAATGTCAGGATGATTTTGTCTTTATTCGGTGGCATTCAACTTTTGAAGCATCAAAAGTCTACAAAAATGCTTGTCAATCCCGCTATGTGCCTTTCCACAATCTCCCGCTCATCAAAAAAACAGCGGCACTTCGTTTAATCAGTTTTTGTGTTTTGTTTTTATTTGTCTGATTGAGCCCTTCGGGGTTTGTTTGTTAGCGATAAATGAAAGTGCTTGCAGAATTGAGCACAAAACCACTGCGTTTCAGGTTTGGAATTGGCGCTTGTTATTTTGTGCTCCTGTTTTTTTGATCTGGCCGGCACTGGAGATTGACGGTCGTTTTTGGTTAAAAGCAATGCTTTTTTAAAGGCAGCTCAGCCTGATCCCCATGAGGGATTAAAGCTTAGTGTTTCCATCCATTTAAACCAGTTTTGCACTTCAAAGTTGTAACCTAATTTATCGCTCACGTTAACGGAGTTGATTTGCTTCCAGTCTAGCAGTTCATCTTTAAATAGTGGTTTTTCCATACCAGAAACATCACAAAGCTGGGTATAAAAAGCTGCTCTTGTTGGATGATGCGGTGCCACGCCATGGTAAATCTCGCTAAATTGTTCGGTTGCTAGCAAACGTAAACAAAGCCCAATACAATCATCCAAAGTAATTAAATTGATTGGTGCTTTCCCATTAGACACATCGGCTCTGCCAGCAAAAAACTTAGCTAAATTTCTACCCGGCCCAATTAATCCAGCAAAGCGCATAATGGTGGTGCTAAACTGAGGATAGTTTTCCCAAAGTTTTTCGGCTTCTAGCAAAGCCCTTCCTGCATCATTTGTTGGATTTGGGAGTGTATTTTCATCTACCTCAAAATTTCCATCTTCAAATACTCCCGTAGAACTAATAAAAACCAATTGACTGGTTTTGCCTAACGCTGCATTTGCAATTTTCGTTAATTTCTGGGCATAGTTTTGTGCATTTTCTGCTTTGGCTCTTGGTGGCACGTTCACAAAAAGCACGTCTGTTTCAAAAAAACTAGCAGGCAAATCAGCATCTTCATTAAGGTTAATTTGATAAGGTTCGATACCCTCTGCCTTTAACTGCTCTAGTTTATCCATGCTAGTGGTAGAACCTTTAACCCTATAGCCTTTTGCCAGCAATGCCTTTGCAAAGGGCAAACCAAACCAACCGCAGCCTAAAATACTAATTGTTTTTATTTCCATTTGTGTGCAAAATAACACTTCGGCCACAGATGCACAGATATTTTCTAGAATAAATTTGTGCAGCTATGGCTAATTAACAAAACCATGATAAACTGTGACAGAATTATTCAGTAATTTTATCGCACAACTAAATAAAAAAAGATGAAATCATCAATTAAACTCATTTTAGCATTTTTTATACTAATTACTTTAGGCGAAAACCTACAAGCACAAGGCCTAAAATTACCTCAGCCAAGTACGCCACAAACCGTAACACAAGATTTTGGTTTGGGAAAAATTAGCCTAAGCTACTCTCGTCCAAATGTAAAAGGGCGTAAAATTTTTGGTGCATTAGAGCCTTTTGATAAGGTTTGGCGCACTGGCGCTAACTCGGCAACGGTAATTAAATTTAGCGAAGCTGTTAAAGTTGAAGGCAAAGATTTAGCTGCTGGCGAGTATGCTTTATTCACTATCCCTGGCAAAACAGAGTGGACCATCATCTTTAACAAGGGCACTAAAGAATGGGGCGCATACACTTACAACGAAGCTAATGACGTATTGCGTGTAAAGGTTAAACGTACTACGTTGAAAGATAAAGTAGAAACTTTTACTATTCAGTTTGCAAACGTTTATGATACCACTGCAGATTTACAATTAGCTTGGGAAAATACTTTAGTGAACGTGAAGTTAACCACATCGGTAGACGAGCGTGTAATGGCAAGCATTGCAGAAGCAATGAAAGGCGAAAAGAAACCTTATTTTCAAGCGGCGATGTACTATTTTGCTAATGGCAAAGACTTAAAAACTACTATGGAGTGGATGAATGAGGCCGATAAGCAAATGACTGATGCACCTTGGGTAAAACTTTGGAAAGGTCGTATGCAATTGAAAATGGGCGATAAAGCGGGTGCCGCACAGTCTGCTAAAGAAGGTGTAGAAATTGCAACCAAAATTAAAAACGAAGAATACATTCGTTTAAATACACAACTGTTAGAACAAACAAAGAAATAAGCTTTTTTCTAATCAAAATTTATTTATAAACCGTTGGAGCAAATTCAACGGTTTTTCTTATTTAGATAACTTACCATATTAAGACTTACGAAGTTTAACTTTAGTTTTCTATTTTTTTGATAAAGTTGAGGATTTTACCATTTAAAAACTTCGTAAGTCTATCATCAGCAAAATGCGTTTGAATTTATTTTGAAATTGCATTTTAAGCTCCTAGTCAAGCCTTCGCATTGTTTCTCCGTTCACTTTTAAACCGACCTGCAAAATTTTCGGGTGGCACCAACTAGCCCAAATACTTACTTTAATAGAAAAGTTTGAGTCGGACATTTTTGTTTCTTTTGATGTCTCAAAAGAAAAAGCCTGTCTGGTCAAGACAAAGCCATACATTGGCAATATCTTATATTTTGTAAATTAAATTTAAATGGGTTAACCCCCAAGTCTATCAATACCTAAACGCAACTTTCATCATAATTATTTACTTTTGCGGCTATGTCAGTAACTAAGCCAAGCTTACCCAAAGGAACAAGAGATTTTTCGCCTTTAGAAATGGTGAAACGCAATTATATTTATGATACCATTAAAACGGTTTTCAAAAAATATGGCTATGCAGAAATACAAACCCCAAGTATGGAAAATCTGCAAACTTTAACCGGTAAATATGGTGACGAAGGCGATAAACTGATTTTCAAAATTTTGAATTCTGGTGACTATCTTGCAAAAGTTGATGAAACCTTACTTACCACCCGCAACTCGCAACTCGCAACTTCAAAACTTTCAGAAAAAGCCCTACGTTACGACTTAACAGTTCCTTTCGCTCGCTACGTAGTAATGCACCAAAGCGAAATTGCTTTTCCATTTAAACGTTTCCAAGTACAGCCGGTTTGGCGTGCCGATAGACCACAGAAAGGTCGTTACCGCGAGTTTTACCAGTGCGATGCCGATGTAGTGGGTTCTACTTCACTACTTAACGAGGCAGAGTTTGTATTGATTTACCACGAAGCCTTAACCAACCTTGGTCTTAAAGACTTCAACATCAAAATCAACAACCGTAAAATATTAAGCGGCATAGCCGAAATTATTGGCAAGCCAGAGCTGATTGTGGACATGACCGTAGCCATCGACAAATTAGATAAAATAGGTTTGGACGGCGTAAGCAAAGAATTACTAGAGCGTGGTTTCACCGAAGCAGATATCGAGAAACTGAAACCCGTAATTTTGTTAGAAGGCTCAAACGAAGAAAAACTAGCAAGTTTAAGAACGGTTTTAGCCGCTTCAGAAACCGGCTTAAAAGGCATTGAAGAAATCGAAACTGTGTTTAACTACGTAAACAAACTCACAACTCATAACACGCAACTCATAACTAAAGTAGAACTTGATATTACCCTTGCCCGTGGTTTAAACTATTATACTGGCTGTATTTTCGAGGTTAAAACTAACGAAGTTGCCATGGGCAGCATTGGCGGCGGCGGCCGTTACGACGATTTGACTGGAATGTTTGGTTTGAAAGACCTAACAGGCGTTGGAATCTCTTTCGGTGCCGATCGTATTTACGATGTGTTGGAAGAATTGAACTTATTCCCTACTTCGGCACAACAAGGCACTAAAGTATTGATTAGCAATTTTGATGAAGCTGCCGAGCTGTATGCTTTACCGCTATTGCAACAATTAAGAGATGCCAATATCGCTGCAGAGCTTTATCCGGCATCGGTAAAATTAAAAAAGCAAATGAGCTATGCCGATGCGAAAAGTATACCTTATGTGGTTCTAATTGGCGAAGAAGAAATGCAAAGCGGTTTGCTTACATTAAAGGATATGGTAAGCGGAGCACAACAGAAATTAACTGCAACAGAGATTGTTGAGAAGTTGAGTTAAAAGCCCCTCCTAATCCTCCCCAAAAGGGAGGACTTCGACCATACGCCTACTTCCCCAAGAACTTTTCTCTCCCTATTGGGGAGAGATCCCTAAGGCAGAGAGGGGCTTTAAAAGCTCGTTCAACTCCTTCTGAGTGGCTAAAGTCTTGTTTTTCGCATACCAGCCATGAAGTTTTTCGGCCAACTCGGGCATTTCTACCCCTTCTTTTTTCCAGTCGGCCATTAAACTTTGTAAAACTGCAGGTCTTGGCCCCCATTTAGGTAAAACCAAATTACCTGCTTCATCTAAAATTAATAAAACCGGAATTGCTCTTCCGCCATTGGTTAAATGTGCATCAATCAACGGTAGGTTTTTATCGCGTAAAGTTAATTTCAGCTCAA
This sequence comes from Pedobacter sp. SL55, assembly GCF_026625705.1. Taxonomy (NCBI): domain Bacteria; kingdom Pseudomonadati; phylum Bacteroidota; class Sphingobacteriia; order Sphingobacteriales; family Sphingobacteriaceae; genus Pedobacter; species Pedobacter sp. SL55. The sequence continues at coordinate 907,007 of NZ_CP113059.1, forward strand.
ATTTTTCTGGCGCAGCCGATACTATTTTATGTATTACAGGCACAATTTGAGCCGCATCGCCACACCATCCCTCGGTAATTACCAAAAAGCGATATTTACCTTCAATTTTTTCCAATGTAGCAAGTAATTCTTCGCCCAGCACTGTGGTTTTATCAACTCTGTTCATACGTTGCACATTCATTTTGGTATAGTGCAACATGGCTTCAGAATTATCGGGGCCTGTAGTTTCGCCTTTAGCCAGTAGCTCATCTACTAAATTTCTATAGCTAGCATAGTCTAGCGTCTCTTTATCAAAAATATTACTGTAATTAAGCATAAAATAGCTGTAATAAAATGGTTACGCCCTTTTTTTAAATCTTTTATTGAGCGAGATTTGCGACCTCATTAACACACACAAAACTCAAAGAATTTAAATGGATAGGATTAAGTGCAAAGTTCTTTTATTAGCTGCTTTTATTTGTATTACAACTGTAAAAATTTATGCGCAGAGCGGCAATACTGGAAAAATAAGCGGCAAAATTGTAGATGCCCAAACTAATGAAACCATACCCTACGCATCGGCCATACTAACTGATAGAAAAACGAAAGCCAAAGTTAGAACAGTACAATCTGATCTGGATGGCAATTTTAACATCCCTAATTTACCTAATGGTGTATACACCTTTAAAGCAAGTTATATTGGCTACCAAACCATGGTTAGAGATTCTATCTCCATCACGGGAGCTTTAAAAAGCATTAACCTAGGCACCATAAAAATGAAAACTGGCAAAGGCAATATCCTTAACGAGGTGGTAGTTACAGCTCAAAAGCCAACTATGCAATTAGGGATAGACAAGAAGATTTTTTCGGTAGACCAAAGTGTGGTAAGCGAAGGCGGCTCTGCTACTGATGTGCTGCAAAACGTACCATCAGTACAAACCGATATGGACGGTGGCGTTTCTTTACGAGGCTCTGCAGCTAGGGTTTTGATTGACGGTAAGCAATCGTTAATTGGTGGTGGCGATGTGGCGCAAATATTAGCCTCAATACCTGCAAGTTCTATCGAAACCATCGAAGTAATTACCAATCCTTCTTCTAAATACGATGCAGAAGGGCAAACGGGAATCATCAACATTGTTTTAAAAAAGAACAAAAAACTAGGATTTAATGGAAATGTTGCGTTTACCGCTGGCAACAGAGATAATTACAATGCAACTACCAACTTGTCTTTCCAAAACAAAAACATCAACTTATATGCTAATTACAGCTATCGCTATGGTAACAGGCCAGGTAGCGGCTACAACAATACGTTTTATAGAACAGAATTTAACGGAGTAGGTATTGTAAGGCAAAACAATACCTCTAACGATAACGAGGATGGGCATAACGTTAAATTGGGTATGGACTATAACTTAAGTGAAAAAAGCACAATTAGCCTATCTGGAGGAATTAATACCAGAACCAGTGTAGATGAAGAATTCATTAGTTTAAATGGCTTTAGCTTAAGTAATGCACTAGTTACAAGTTCTAACAGACTTAACACCAGAGATCGTGAAGGCAATAACTATGATGTAAGTTTAGACTTCGTTCAAAAACTAAAGAAAAAGGGCGAGGAGCTTACTTTTAATGCTAGCTACGCAACTGGAAATAACGATACCGATCAATTATTTAACACCGACCAATTTTTACCTACTAGTGAGTTTTTTCAACAACGTACCCTTAGACCTACTGACAACAAGAACTACAATATCCAGCTAGATTACACTTTGCCACTTACGGAAACGTCTCGTATCGAAGCAGGTTACAGGAGCCAGTTTAGGGTATCTAATAGCAGAACCTTAGCCGACTCGATTTATAATAATGTTTACGTTTTTAGCAGAACGCTAAGTAACGATTTTAATAGTGATGACTATGTACATGCGCTTTACGTAAATTATCAAAACCAAATTAAAAACTTTGGTTACCAAGTAGGTTTAAGAGGCGAAGATGCCGCACTAGAAACTGAAATGGGTGCTTATGGGCCGGGAGGGGATTTAAGTTACACCCCTGGTAGAGTAGCTTATACTCGCTTGTACCCAAGTGTATTCTTAACTCAGAAACTGAAAAATGAGCAACAATTACAGTTAAGCTACAGTCGCCGTGTTAACCGCCCCCGTGGTTGGGATACCAATCCATTCTTAGATGTATCTGATCCAATTAACTACCGCCAAGGTAATGTGAATTTAATGCCCGAAGATGTACACGCCTTTGAGTTTAGCTACAGCAGATTTTTCAAAAGTTTCTCTTTAGTTTCTTCTGTTTATTTCCGCCAAACCAATGATGTAATACAAAGAATTAGAACCGAGCTAGAAGGAGGTATTAATTTAACCACACCACAGAACTTAACCAGTGCCAAAAATAGTGGTGTAGAACTAATTGGAAAATTTGATGTTTCTAAAAAATGGAACCTTACCTCTAACTTTAACTTATATCATAGAAAAATTGAGGGAGTAGCACAATTTGGCACCTCGGATGTAGATGGAGTGGCTTACAATACCAACCTAACCAACAACATTACCTTGCCATACAACATTACCTTGCAATTAAGAGCAGATTATCGCTCAAACGAAGTAACGGCACAAGGAACTTTCAAAGCAATGTATGGATTTGATGCTGGTGCAAAAATGGATTTAATGAACAAGAAAGCGAGTTTAAGCTTTAACATTAGAAACCTGTTCAACACTCGTAAATTCCAGATGGAGTTTGAGAACTCAGGTTCTACAATAGATTTTAGTAGAATGAGAGCTGGTAACATGGGTTCACTAACCTTCTCTTACCGTTTTGGAAAATCAGACTTTAGCCAAAAGAAGAAGAAAGCACAAGAAGCGCCACGAATGGACGAAGAAAGTTTCTAAAGTATATCCAACACCAAAAAACATTTAAAATCCCTTGAGAAAATTAAACCTTAGGGGATTTTTGCTATCCAAACCATTTTAAAACTCCTTTTTAAGTAAACTTAGCGCTCTACCAAATTAAGTTTTATACAGTTTTTTAATATCTTAGTATTGAAATTAGACCTAACCAAACGTTGAAGAATTTACTTAGCCTAACTCTTTTTTTATTTTCTATCTTTCCATTCTTAGCAAAATCTCAAACTACCGATAAGGGTTCTATTAGAGGTAAAGTAATTGAAGAAGTTGGCGCAATGCCCATTCCTTTTGCAGTAGTAGCACTTTTTGAAAGTGGAGCCGAACAACCAGTGGTTACCTTCCAAACCGACGAGAATGGCTCTTTTAAATTCAACAACCTTAAATTTGGCATTTATAAACTTAAAGTAAGCTATGTTGGCTTTGGTTCCTTATTCGTTAACGAAATTATGGTAAGCAAAGCTGATTTCGACAAAAATGTAGGCACATTGAAATTGGCTACTGAGCAAAACAACCTAAACGAGGTAGTAATTACCGCCGAAAAACCAGTGATTGAGGTTGGCGCAGATGTGATTACCTACAACGTTGGCTCTAGCATTTTAGCAGAAGGCAGTACCGCTACCGATGTGCTTAAAAATGTACCCATGGTAGAGGTGGATATTGATGGCAACACCATCATTTCTGGCAAAAGAAGTACCCGTGTTTTTATTGATGGCAAACCTTCGGATTACATGACCTCTAACATTGCCGATTTGTTAAACGTACTGCCCTCTGATGCCATTGAGAAAATTGAAGTGATGACTAATCCACCGGCCAAATATTCTGCAGACGGCGAGGGCATCATTAATATTGTAATGAAGAAAGGCTTTAAAGTGGGCTTTAATGGTAACCTCGGAATTTCTGGAGGCACACAAGGCAACATAAATACCAATGCCAATGCTTCGTACCGTGGCGAAAAATATAGCATTACTGGTGGTGGGGCCTACCGTACAGGCATTTCTAAAAGATTAAGCGAAAGTTACCGCACTAATTTTTTCCCAGACACTACCTTTTATTACAATCAATTCGACAATTCTCGTAGCGAAAGCAATGGAGGTAACTTTAGGGCGGCACTAGATTGGGACATCAATAAAAAGCAAAACCTGAGAATTAACACCAGTTACAACATTAATGGTAGCGATAGCTGGTCGGGCAACGACTTTTACTACATTAACCAAGAAGAAATTACCAAACGCTTGCGCAACCAAGTTAATTTGGGCGATAATAGCAGCAAAAACTTTGTAATTAATACCGATTACAGCTTAACTACCGATACCGCCGGCGGAAAACTTACTGCTGGTTTTACGGTAAACGCGAATAGCAGCAATTCACTTAGAAGCTTTGAGCGCACCTATGCTTTCCCAACAAATTTAAACCCCAGCTTGCAGCAAAACGATAATGAAGTAGGTAACATGGGTATCAATTTTAACCTAGATTACGATAAGCCCGTTTTTAAAAAACGAGATCGTTTGGAGTTTGGACTTGCCTTTAACTACCGCAAGAATGACAACGATTTATCGGTAGACAATTTTAATTACAGTACGCAACAATTTGTTGGCAATGCCAAATTAAGCAATAAGTTTTTCTACAACGAGAATATTATTGCTGGCTATCTGTCTTATAATTATCGAAAAAACGGCTGGTCGGCCAAGGCTGCCATGCGTAGCGAGTATACCAACGTAAACTTCGATTTATCTACTGGCGAGATTTATAATGTAGACCCTTACCTAAGTTTTTTTCCGTCGTTTTCTCTCAATCGCTTTTTTAGAAAGAGATATAACATTGGCGCAAGCTATAGCGTAAGGATTAATCGACCTAGAGAAAACACCCTAAACCCACAGGTAAACAATGCCGATACTTTAAATATCTCTTACGGGAACCCAGAATTATCGCCTTCTTATACCCATCAGTTTGATATTAGCTTTGGAGCCTTTGGTAAGCAATGGTCTTTTACGCCACGCATTTCTTACTCAAACGCCACCGGCGTAATAGAAAGATATCGCTTTGTGAACACCAACGGAATTTCTGAAAGTACTTTTAACAATGTAGGCACCAATTATTCGGTAGCGTTAATGCTTATCGGTAATTACCGACCTACCAAAACTATATCGGCCAACGGCAATTTTAGTGTCATCCAGAGCAACTACAGGTCTTCATTAAACAGCTCGCTCAACAGAGGCGGTTTAAGCATCCGCTCTAGGGCCGGTTTTTCGATGCAATTGCCTTACAAAACCGCTTTCGAAGCCAATTTAAACTACAACAACAATGTAACTGCCCAAGGCCGAAACCAAGCTTCTATCAACACTAGCTTTGGCGCCCGTAAAGCTTTTTTAAAGAACAGGCTTTCGGCTCGTATTAGCGCCAATGATCCTTTTAGGGGAAGAAGAAACTCGACGTTTAACGAAGGCTTAAATTTCTTTTCTAATAGCTATGGCGTAAACAATACCAATAACATTGTTTTTAACCTCAATTACCGTTTTACTAAAGTTAAGGTAAACAAAGTAACGGTTCCGCCACCACCAACTACGTCTAAAAATTAATTGGAGTAAGGAACAAAGAGCAAGGATTAAGGAGTAAAGATTAAAGAGCTAGGGCAAATTCTTAATTTCTTACTTTTGTAAAACTAGTTCACTAATACCTAAACCCTAGTTCCTACAATGACAGAAGAAAACCCATGGCAAACCCTAAGTAGCCAAGAAAAATACAACAACAACTGGATTAAGGTTACCGAACATCAGGTAATTAATCCATCTGGTGGAAATGGGATTTACGGAGAAGTGCATTTTAAAAACATCGCCATTGGCATTTTGGCCTTGGATGATGAAAATAACACCTGGCTGGTTGGCCAATACCGTTACCCGCTTAAAGCCTACAGCTGGGAAATACCCGAGGGCGGTGGCCCAGTAGGCACCAACCCAGAATTGAGCGCCAAAAGAGAGTTGGCAGAAGAAACCGGCCTAATTGCGGGCAAGCTTACCGAAATTCAGCGGATGCACCTTTCCAATTCGGTAAGTGATGAATTAGCCATTATTTACTTGGCTCAAGATTTAACGCAGGGCCAGGCAGAGCCAGAAGAAACCGAAGAGTTACAGCTAAAAAAAGTACCTTTTACAGCAGCCTATCAAATGGTTTTAGCTGGTAAAATTACCGATAGCATAAGCGTGGCTGCTATTCTTAAAGTGCATATTTTATTACAAGAAGGCGCTATTTAGCTATAGGTTCGTAAAACTTTGTAACTTTGAGGCAAATCTATAAATACTGTCAATGAAGAAGCTGTTAGGCTACCTATTAACCCCCATATTTTATTTTACGTTTGGCTTGTTTTTGGCCATTTTTCATCCCATACAGTGGATATGCTACAAAGCGTTTGGCTACACGGCCCACAAACGTTCGGTAGATTTACTTAACTTCTTCCTTACCTATTCACAGCTTACTTTGCTTAACGGTATCAGCTTTAAAAATAAGCAGCAGCTACCTACTGATAGACCTATTATTTTTGTAGCCAACCACCAAAGCATGTATGATATTCCGAGCTTAATTTGGTTTTTACGCAAACATCATCCTAAGTTTATTTCTAAAATTGAATTGACTAAAGGTATTCCGTCTATTTCTTTTAACCTAAAATATGGCGGTGGCGCAAACATAGATCGCAAAGACAGCAAGCAATCTATTGGCGAAATTATTAAACTAGGCCGCAGAATGAATGAAAAAAACTGGAGCACGGTAATTTTTGCAGAAGGCACTAGAGCTAAAGACGGTAAAATGAAACCTTTTCAAGTGGGTGGTATAGCAACACTGTTAAAAATTGTTCCTAATGCTTTGCTCGTGCCTGTGGCGATAGGAAACTCGTGGCGTGTGGTGCGTAATGGCACTTACCCATTAAATGCACTATTACCTTTAAAATGGACGGTGTTAGCGCCAATAGAAAGAGGCGATAAAAATGCAGAAGAGTTAGTTTTACAAGCAGAGAACGCAATTAAGCAACAGATTGGGCAGAATTAGAATAGGCCTAATGCTTCTAATAATTATATTGCCTCTTAAGGTAAGATCTTCCGAAAACTCTCTATCAAGAAAAAGCCAACAGAAGAAAGAAATTGTTTTCTAAAAAACTTTATTTAAAAATTAAAATTTTAAAACCATGCGAAAAATATGTCTTTTTATTGCCATGAGTTTAGACGGTTACATTGCAAAGCCTAATGACGACCTTAGTTTTTTAAAACTTGTTGAAAAAGAAGGCGAAGACTATGGATATGCGCAATTTACAGACAACATCGATACATTAATTATTGGCCGAAAAACCTATGATTACGTAGTTAAAGAAATAGGCTCATCTTACTATGAAAACGGAGAAAGAGATGTTTACGTTATAACAAGAACAGAAAGACAGCGAGTAGGCAGAACCATTTTTTATACGGGAAATATAGCCGAGTTGGCTAAACAGTTGAAGTCTGAAAAAGGGAAAAACATTTATTGTGATGGCGGCTCAGAAGTAATAAACGAACTCTTGAAGCACGATTTAATAGACGAGTTCATTATTTCGATAATACCAATTTTATTAGGAGAAGGAACCAAACTTTTTAAAGATAGAAGACCTGAGCAAGCTCTTGAATTTATAACTGCTAAAACATTTACAACGGGATTGGCCCAACTGCATTATAAGCGAAAAAACAAGCAATAATTTTTACATCAAATAACAAATTAATTGAGCACTATCCTTCTGTGCATTATCTGATGTCAAAGGAATCCCGGTTTAACTAAACGTTCTTTGCGTCAATCAACTTAAAAAACGCATCTCTATAAGTATCTCCTACTGGGATGGTTTTACCAGCAATGGCAATACGACTACGCTCTATGCTTTCAATTTTATCTACTGCAATAATGTAAGATTTGTGCACCCTAATGAAATCTCCTTTGGGCAAAGTTTCTTCCATCTTTTTCATGTTTTGCAGCGTAATTACACGCTCATTTTTGGTAAAGATAGAGATATAGTCTTTTAATCCTTCGATGTAGAGAATATCATCTAATTCTATTTTCTGGATTTTGTGCTCGGTTTTAACGAAGATAAAATCTTGTATTGGTGCTGCGCTAGTCGGTGCCGAAATAGGCTCGGGTGTAGGTACGGCAACCGCTGCTTCTTGCTTTTGATGCTGGTTACGAACTTTTTCTACTGCTTTATAAAACCTATCGAAAGCAATTGGTTTCAACAGGTAATCCGACACATTCAAATCATAGCTTTCTAAAGCATATTGCGAATAGGCGGTGGTTAAAATGTAACTGGCTTTGTTACCTGCAATTTTTAAAAACTGTATGCCTGTTAACTCTGGCATTTGGATATCCAAGAAAACCAAATCTATGTTACCCTCCTGCACCAACTGCATGGCCTCTATCGCATTTTCGGTACGTTTTACCAATTCTAAAAAAGGCACTTTAGCTACATAATCGGCAATAATATCGAGCGCTAGCGGCTCATCATCAACGGCAATACATTTTAAAATCATAAATCAAGCATTAGTTCTGTGGTGTAATGGGTTGGCGTATTCACAATATTAAGCTTATATCGCTCTGGATACAACAACTGCAACCTTCTTTCAACATTATTCAAGCCAACACCGCCAACAGCATCTTTGTTGGTTGTGTTTTTCTTATTAGTTACGCTAAAATGCAAAATTTTCTGGTTAGCGATAATATTAATTCTAATTGGGTCTTCGGTATCGTTAGCTACACCATGTTTAAAAGCATTTTCTACAAAGGAGATCAAAATTAGCGGAACTATTTTTTGTCCATCAATTACGCCATTAATGGTAATTTCTACCGCAGCACCGTCTTTAAATCTTAGCTTTTGCAGCTCTACATAACTTTCTACGTATTCCACTTCCTTATCTAAACTTACCCAGCTATCGTTACTTTCGTAAATCATATAGCGCATAATTTCAGAAAGTTTTAAAATTGCATCGGCCGTTTTATCAGATTTTTGATAGGCCAAAGAGTAGATATTATTTAAGGAATTGAATAAGAAATGTGGGTTGAGCTGCGATTTTAAAAACTGCAATTCCATATCTTTCTTCTCGCTTTCTAAATTACGTTGGATACGTTCATTAGAAAACCAATCTACAGCAAATTTGATGATACTACTCGAAACCAAAAAGAAACCTGCAATAAAAACTACCGTAACAACGTAGTTTGCGGTAGATATGTTATGAATTTTACCATCATCAGAAGTATACTGCAACACCAACTCTGGGTTTAGCATAGCTACCACTGTTTTTATACCAGTACTGGCTGCAATTAGTAAAACGAAACAAACTACATACCATAAATATTGCTTGCGTTTTTTTATGAGCTCTGGAATTAGTACGATGTAGTTAATGTAAAATACAGCTACGTTAATGGAGCCAAATACGAGGTAATCTATTACGTGTTCTTTTAAACTATGTTCTCTAGACGAGAAAATAAAAGAAGCAGCAACCAATAGCCCTATTACCCCCCAGAATATGCAATTTAAAATTAACGATGCTCTGCTACTATTTTTCATATCATTTGTAGAAACTTAATTTCTAAACTACCTATAAGCCTAATTGCTACCAAGCACTTTCGACCAACGGGCATTTTTTTTCTACGAATGGGCAATTTAGCCCATTTATTCGACAAACAGGCATTTTTACCGTTTATCTAGGATATTTTGCTCTTGGTCTAAAACATTTTCACAGGTTTTAAAGAATTATTCTATTTGTTCAAGCAAAACGCAAAAAGCCATAGGCCAATGTGCAAAGCAGTAAACTTAAAACCTTAAAATCATGAAAAAGTTAACCAACGTATCGCCTTTCTTACTTTTATTAGTACCTGTATTTGTGGTAATGTTATTTGCTTTTACTACTAACGCAAACAATAACGCTAGCGAAGAAGGCTTGGTAAAAACTACCTCTAAAACTACTTCTATTGTTAAAGCCGCAACAACAATCTTGAAATAAAGATGAGCAGGTTTGCCATAGAAACAGTTGGGCTTAATCATCATTTTGGCTCACAAGTGGTAGTTAAGAATTTATCACTACAAGTACCTAAAGGAAGTATTTATGGCTTTTTAGGTCCTAATGGCGCAGGTAAAACTACTACCATTAAGATTTTACTTAACCTATTACAATCTCCAGCAGATACTGTTTTTATATTTGGCCAAGAGCTTAACCACAACCGCATTGCCTGTTTAGGCAAAATGGGTTCTTTGGTAGAACAACCTGCTATTTACGCACATTTAAGTGGCAAAGAAAACCTAATTAACCGTTGCATACTTTTAGGCATCAACAAAAGCAAAGCTGATGAAATGCTTGCCTTAGTTGGCCTAACCGAAGCTGCCACCAAAAAAGCTGGCAAATACTCGTTGGGCATGAAACAACGCTTGGGCATTGCACTAGCTTTAATTGCCGATCCAGAACTTTTGCTGCTAGATGAACCTACCAATGGCTTAGACCCCAATGGCATTATAGAAATTAGAAACCTGATGGTTGAATTGACCAGCAAACATGGCAAAACCATACTCGTATCAAGCCATTTGTTGGCAGAAATTGAAAGAACGGCTACCCACGTGGGTATCATCAACAAAGGCGAAATGCTTTTTCAAGGTACCATTAACGAGTTACAAGATTTAAGCAAGCCATCTATCAAAATAGAAGTAGATGACCAAGCAGCAGCTACCAATATATTAAGTAGCAACGGAGCAGAAGTCATTAGTGAGGAAGAAGGAAATATACATATTACCTATACCGGTAAAGCCGACATGGGCAAGCTAAATACCTTATTGGTACAAAATGGAGTAACTGTTTACAGTATCAAAACCGATAAAAAAGACCTAGAAAATTTGTTTTTGGATATCACATCGAAGAATTAAAACTACAAGGAGAAATGACCAATAATCAAGCACCAATTTCCAAAAACCAAAAACCAAAAAACTAACCAACCAAACATCTAATAATCAAGCACCAATTTCCAAAAAACCAAACATCCAAAAAACTAACCAACCAATAACATGCGATCATTTTTTATCTCACTACAATCAGAGTTTTATAAATCCCGCAAAACTTTAGCGTTTTGGGCAGCCATTATTGTTCCGGTAGTAATTTGCGGCTTAATTGCCTTTGGTTATTATAGCAGTTCCGAGAAAATATTGAAATACAACTACCCTGGCATGGTACTTTGGTTCAAATACAGCAGTGCTGCTTTGGGCGTAATGGGCATGCTAATTTTGCCTTTTTACGTGATGTTTATGGCATTTTCTGTCAACAACATTGAGCACAAAAACGATACTTGGAAAACCTTGTTCTCGCAGCCTTTAAATAAATTTTCTATTTACGCGGCCAAATACATGTATGCTGCAATGCTCTTGCTCATTTGCATTTTACTTTTCCCAATACTTACCTACGCCAGTGGATATTTATTACAGGCATTGGTTCCCAAATATACTTTTAAGGATTACGACCCGGCCATCATACTCACTCGCTTTTACGGCAAGCTTTTCTTAGCTTCTTTAGGTATCCTTTCCATCCAATTTGTGTTGAGCTTAATTTGGAGCGATTTTTTAAAGCCAATGGGCATTGGTTTCATAGGAACCATTGCAGGTATTATTACAGCTAACGTGGGTTGGAAACATGCTTATTTAATTCCCTACAGCGCCCCTACTTTAGCACTTAGGGCTGCCGAAGGAAGTAAAAATTCGAGACCAGAAGATTTACCCATTTTTACGCAAGAAATATGGGTAAGTTTAGCTTATGCCGCCGTGCTATTTATTGCAGGTTATTTTATCCTCTCCAAAAGGAATATCAAATAAAGATTTTTTAGTTTAGTTAATAATGGAGGCGGCTGGTTACCGCCTTTTTTGTTTATCCTCCAGATTTAAGCATAAGCGCCTAATACGGAAACATTTAATTTCTAGATGAATTTTTATTAAATTTGTTTATCATCAAGAGCTAAAAATGGAAACTTATCTTGTACATCCCAATAAATCACAGGAAAAAGCATTAAAGGCTTTCTTAAAAGCTTTAGCTGTACCTTATGAAAAAAGAAAGGGAGAGCCTATTCCTGCGCATGTTGTAGAGGGAATTAAAAAAGGACAAGAGCAACTCAAAAATGGCTTAGGAAAGACATCGGAAGAAGTATTTAAAAAATACGACAAGTAGTAATGCAAATAGTTTGGTCTCCACAAGCAGAGGAAACTTTCGATTCGATCATCAACTTTATCATCAACAATTGGGGAGTCTCAGCCTCGAAAAATTTTATCAAAAAAAACGAAGAAATTATTGATTTCAATAGCTTCGATGCCGCAAATGTTTCCTGAAACCCTGTTACAGAATGTTAGAAAGGCGGTAATTACACCACAGTCTAGCCTATTTTATGAAATTCGTGAGCAAGAGATATGGCTACTCTATTTTTGGGACAACAGACAAGAAGCATTGTAAATATTTTTGTTTGTGTTTTACCTTACCGGTTTTGGAATAACCACCAAACTCTCGTGCCCATTTTCATCCACGGATTGTACGCCAAAAAAGTAATTATCCTTCGAATAGTTTAAAACAGTCTGGTTGTCTTTCACAAAAAATTTACGTTCCCAAAATGGGCTGGTAGTTTCCCTCATTAAAACATAATAGCCATAAGGCAATTTTCCTTTCGGAGCGTCCCATTTCAAAGTTGTTTTATTGGTTAAGCCCGAAGTTACTACACCCACATTTTCGGGTTCTTGGGTTGATAGTGCCAAATTAGCCATTACCGCCATATTCATCCTAGTTACTTTTTGTAAATAGTTGTAATCTACATATTCAGGCAAATCACCAAACTTAAAACCATTTTCTGTTCTCACATCTTGGTGTTGGCGATTAAAATCTTCGTTCATTTCCGTAATTCGAACAGCGGTAAATCCCTGTTGCGAAAAAGAAGTATGATCGCCACCACGCAAAAAGCGATCTCTACGGTAAATCAGTTTTACTTCTAGCTGATCTATGTATCGCTCTGCCACTTCTTTAATGTACCTAGCCGCTTGGCGGGCATTACCATCATTTTCGGTACCCGCAGCTAACCGTGCTGCGGCTTGGGCAGGCGTTTCTAAAGCAGAAACACCTTCGCTAAAAACACGCACACTCTTGTTGTCTTTAATATCGGTTTCCATCCCGTAAGAGTTGCCAACAATATCATTATTCATTAGCAAATGCACGTTCCAGCCTTCTGCCTTGGCTCGTTTGGCCAAATTAGCAGCCCCGTACAAACCTTGCTCTTCGCCCACAAAAGCTACAAAAACCAAGGTGCTGCTAAACTGATGTTTGCTCATGATACGAGCCATTTCCATTACCGCGGCAACACCAGAAGCATCGTCGTTAGCGCCTGGTGCAAAATCTTTGATATTCATTACATCGGTAACTCTAGAATCGTAATGCCCAGAAACCATGAGCATCCGTTTGTCTGTAGGATCTGAGCCTGGTAAAACGGCCATCACATTTTTCAAAACTACTGGCTCCTTAATTCTACGGCCATCGGCTGGCTGCGTAAAAGTGTCAAAGGAAACTTGTAGTCGTCCGCCGCTTTCTGCTGCATATTTTTCAAACTCACTTTTAATCCAATTTCTAGCAGCCCCAACTCCCTTGGTCTTACTTAGCGTATCGCTAAGTGTGTGCCTTGTATGGAATGAGACCATTTTCCGCACCAATGTTTCCAAATTAGCTGCCGAAACTTCATTTAACATCGATACAATAGCGGGATCTTTTATCTCTGTTTTTTGAGCGTAGCTAGTTTTAATCGCAAAAAAACATAGACAAATGGCAATGGTTTGTTTTAGGTATTTCATCTTAAGTATAGCTTGTAAAATTCTGAATAGAAAGTTACAAGTTTTTCGCATTAGCTGTAAATTCACACCATATTGTTACTTAACCTAAACAAATCATTTATGATAAAGAAATTTACCATTGGCGCATTAGCCATCGCATTTTCTATGAGTACAATGCAAACTTGGGCACAAGAACCAGTTAATGCAGATGCGGTACAGAAAATTAGAAAAGAAGGATTAGAAAACTCGAAAGTAATGGACATTGCTTTCCAAATTACAGATGTAATTGGCCCTCGTTTAGCCAATTCTCCAGGTATAAAAAAGGGAAGAGACTGGGCTGTAAAATACTTTACCGACTTGGGTTTAAAAAATGCCAAACAAGAAACTTGGGGCGATTTTGGTAAAGGCTGGTCGGTAGAAAGATACTATGCCGCTACTACCGCACCATTTTACAGACCCATTATTGGTTACCCTAAAGCTTGGACACCAGGCACCAACGGCCCAATTAAATCTGAAGTGGTTTTAATTAAAGCAGATACTGTAACCGATTTAGAAAAATACAAAGGCAAATTAGCTGGTAAAATTGTGGTAATCGAATCGGTTATGGTGCAACCATTAAAAAATTCGTACACACCAGATGTTACCCGCCACACTGATGAAAAACTAGCAGAAATGGCTGCGGCAGAACCTGCGGCTCCGGGGCAAGGCAGAGGTGGACGTGGTGGCAACAACCAAATGGCCATGATGATGCGTATGCGTCAAAACAGAGTTGCCATTAACGAGATGTTATTACAAGAAAAAGTAGGCTTAATTTTAACTTACGCTCGTGGTAACTACGGCACTTTCTTTACCAGCAATGGTGCTTCTTATGCAATGGATGCCAAACCAGTTAATCCTGAATTGGAAGTATCGGCAGAAGATTTCTTGCATATTTTACGTTTACTGCGTGCTGGGCAAAAAGTAGAAGTAGAGGCAGAAGTAAAAACTACTTTCTACGCTGACGACGCCAAGGGATATAATGTAATTGCCGAAATTCCGGGTACAGATAAAAAATTGAAAGATGAAATTGTAATGTTAGGGGCGCACTTCGATTCGTGGCACTCTGGAACTGGGGCAACAGATAATGCTGCTGGTTCTATTGTAATGATTGAGGTAATGCGTATTTTAAAAGCTATTGATTTTAAACCGAAAAGGACCATCAGAATTGCACTTTGGGATGCCGAAGAACAAGGGCTATACGGCTCAAGAGGCTACGTGAAGAAACATTTTGCAGACCCTACCAAGATGGAGTTGTTACCAGAGCACCACAAATTAAGCGCTTACTACAACTTAGATAACGGAACTGGTGCCGTTCGCGGTATTTATTTACAAGGCAATGCGGCAGCTAGAGATATTTTCCAAGCTTGGTTAAACCCATTTGCAGATTTAGGCGCCAAAACCGTAACCATTAACAACACTGGCGGTACCGACCACCAAGCTTACGATGCCGTTGGCTTGCCAGGTTTCCAGTTTATCCAAGATCCAATGGATTACAATACCCGTACGCATCACACTAACCAAGATACTTACGATAGATTGGTAGAAGATGATTTGAAGAAATCGGCAACCATCATCGCTTCGTTTGTATATCACACTTCTGAGCGTGCCCAAAAAATACCTCGTAAAGAATTACCTAAGCCAGTGGCTCCTCGTAACTAGGAATTAATATTTTAACCACACAGACACATATTCTTGAAATAAAGAACTATGTGTCTATGTGGTTTTTTAATTACAAACTCAAAAAGACAATTCAAAAGCTTGGTGCCTATCAGGTATCTCTACATTTGCAAAACCAGCGGCGTGAAGTTTTTCCTTAAAAACTTGTTGCACCTCATACTCGCCGTGTACCAAAAATATTTTCTTCACTTTGCTGGCATCTTGGCCAGAGAGAAACTGTAGCAAATCATTATAATCGCCATGCGCACTCATAGATTGTATACTCTGCACCTCAGCCTGCACCTCAAATCTATCGCCAAAAATGCCCACTTCTTTAGCTCCATTCTTTAGCCTGCCACCCAAAGAATTTGGTTCGCAATAACCCACCAATAAAATAGTATTTTTAGCATGGCCGATACAATTTTTGATATGGTGTTTTACCCTACCAGCTTCGGCCATACCAGAGGCAGATATAATGATACAAGGTTCTGGGTTGGCATTAAGGGCAATAGACTCTTCGGCACTTTCTACGTAATGTAAGTGTTCAAAATCAAAAGGGTTGTCATCAATCTTCATGATATCCAAAACTTCGTTATTAAAACCTTCTGCGTGGTTTTCTACAATGGCAGTGGCCTTGGCCGAGAGTGGACTATCAACATAAACATTTACTTTTGGCAAACGATCTTCTAAGTCTAAATTGCTGAGCACATGTAGAATTTCCTGCGTTCTTCCCACGCTAAAAGCAGGGATAATCACTTTTCCTTTCTTCTCTACGCAGGTTTTAACTACCACATCTAGCAGAGCCTTTGCCGTAGGTTGGGCATCTTTGTGTAGCTTATCTCCGTACGTAGATTCTAGCAAAATATAATCTGCCTGCGGAAAAGGCTGTGGTGCTCGTAACAACAAGTCTCCATACTGACCAACATCACCACTAAAGCTCAAACTCGTTGTATTCCCATTTTCGGTAATCTGCAAATACACCGATGCACTGCCTATGATATGCCCAGCATCAAAAAATTGAAGCGTAACACCCTCGGCAATTACAATTTCCTTATGGTAAGGCACCACCTCAAAAAGACTAATCGCTTTTAGTGCATCGGCCTCTTCGTAAAGTGCCTCTTCTAAGGGCAAGCCTCGTTTAGCTAATTTCTTATTTTTATATTTTAAATCTCCAGCCTGAATTTTGGCAGAATCTAACAGTAAAATTTTTGCCAATTCTCTAGTGGCCGATGTTCCATAAATCTTTCCTTTAAAGCCTTGCGCAACCAAACGTGGAATTAAACCGCTATGATCAATATGCGCATGAGAAAGCACTAGTAAATCTACTTCTGCAGGATTAAAACCGAAATTTTCGTTAAGTTCTTCCGTCTCCTGTCCCATTCCTTGGAACATGCCGCAGTCTAACAAAATTTTTGTTCCGTTATTGAGCGTAATTAGGTGTTTACTTCCGGTAACGTTTCTAGCAGCGCCGTGAAAAGATATTTTCATAGTTAGATTTTTAATCAATGATAGCAAAAAGTTTGGATTGTTAGTTCATTAGTGTGAAAGTCGGCAAAGTCCGAAAGTTCTCCAACAACCTTTCATCCCGACCCTAGCGGTGATCTTTGAATCGTTTTGCTTTATGGTTATTGGTTTATTAGTTATTAGGGATTGGTCATTGAATATTAATTCATTTTTGCATCGCGTATTCGGAACAAGTCCTGTGGCTTAACCAAAATAAATCATTAAAAATTTTGAAAACTAAAATATTAGTTATAGATTAGTGTTAGATATCTAAAACTAGTTCAGCGCTTTGCAAGGCAAGAACTTAAAAAACAACATCAAAAAATGGAAATTAAAGATTTAACTAAGGCAGAAGAGCAAATTATGCAAGTTTTATGGCAATTGGAAAGCGCTTTTGTAAAGGAAGTTATCGATCAGCTGCCAGACCCAAAACCTGCATACAACACGGTTTCTACCATTATCCGCATTTTAGAAGTAAAAGGCTTTATTGGTCACGAAGCTTTTGGAAAAGCACACAAATACCATCCATTAATTTCTAAAGAAGAGTACAAAAGACATGCTACGGAAAAGCTGTTGGGCAACTATTTCGAAAACAGTGTAGAAAGTATGTTTTCTTTTTTCGTAAAAGAAGAAAAACTCGACTTGAGTGATGTTGACGAGATCTTAAAAATGATTAACAAATTTAAAAACAAACCAAAATGAGTTGGTCGCACTATTTATTACAGGTTAACATTTATTTGGTTGTATTTTACGCCTTTTATAGGCTTTTACTAGCCAAAGAAACCTATTTTATTTTAAACAGGATTTATCTAGTTGGCTCTGGGCTTTTTGCCTTAACTATTCCATTTATGAAAATAGATTGGTTTAGCAAACAAGAGGTAAGTCAGCAGATTTATGTGCAGGTTGAGCAAATTAATCAGTTTATGGTAGCTACCAGCACAAGTACCGATAATGAGCAACAGTTTAGCTGGGCAGCATTGGTTGTATTGGTGTACTTACTGGGCGTAGCATTTTTTCTTATCCGATTTACGCTACAGCTAGTGGCCGTTAAAAAAATGTTTAAAGGCATTAAAAGTGGTTTAGCTTTTTCGTTTTGGAACAAGAAAGTAGTTGCCGAAAATTTACCAGAAGCAGCCACAGTAAACCATCACGAAGACATCCACATTAAGCAGCTACATACGCTAGATGTTGTTTTCTTTGAGCTCTTAGCCATTATTACTTGGTTTAACCCCATCGTTTATTTATACAAAGAAACCATTAAAAACATTCACGAGTATTTAGCCGACCAAGCTGCAGCCGAATTTCAAGGTGACAAGGAGGCCTACTCTATGCTTTTGCTAAATCAAGCTTTTGGTGTAAATGTAAATTCGTTAACCAACGGTTTCTTTAAAAAATCAATGATTAAAAAAGAATTTTTATGTTGTACAAAGAAAGATCAAGAAAAACGGCAATCATCAAATATGGTGTTGTTGTGCCGTTATTTGCCGCAGCACTATTGCTGTCTTCGGCAACTGTTAAAGAAAATGAGCAGATTTTGGCCGTAGCCGAGCAAGTACCTTTTGAAGAACTAGAAAAGGTAGTTACCGAAACCGTAAATACGCCACAAGAAAAAGCTTTAGAAGTAGTTGTTGCCAAGCCAACGGTAAAATTGCCTGAACCGAAAATGCTAAACGAGGGCGGTATAGAAAAATTTTATAAATTTTTGGCAGACAATGCAAGGTATAGTAAAGAAGCGCAAGCAAATAATGTACAAGGAAATTTAATTGTAAACTTTATTGTATACGATAAAAAAATAACCAGTATTACCATTAATCCGAAATTAGGATTTGGCACCGACGAAGAAATCACTAAAGTATTAAGAGCATTTAATTCAGAGGTTTTTAGCAACGGAAAATATAGCATACGCATTGAGCACCGGTTAAACGGCGCTGCTACACCCATATTAAACGAAGAAGCTAAAAGACAGGCTGGCTATACCGCCTTAAATACCATTACTATTATGGGCTATGCGGCTAAAACGACAGGCGATGACAATACCATTTACGGTTTTGTTTCGATGGAAACACCACCAACCTATCCGGGAGGTATGAGCAAATTTTATCAATTTTTAGGCGAAACGATTAAATATCCTGAAGAAGCTAAGAAAGAAGAGATTCAAGGCGTTGTGTTTGTTTCGTTTACTGTAGAAAAAGATGGCTCGCTAATGGATATTAAGATAGATCGAAAACTTGGCTATGGCGCAGACGAGGAAGCGGTAAGAGTATTGAAATTAAGCAGAAAATGGAATCCCGGGCTAATGGATGGGAAACCGGTAAGAGTAAAATATAACTTACCCATTAGGTTTAACTTAAACAATAAAGGCACGGCAACTAAAAGCAAAATACTAGGCGAACGTGTGGATACCAACAGCTTTTTAAAGGGATCTACTTTCCTTACGGATAAAACCCCGCTTTATATTTTAGATGGCAAACCTTACGAAAAAGACATCAAAGAATTAGACCCTAAAGAAATCGAATCGATAACTGTACTTAAAGATGCCAGCACATTGGCCTTATATGGCGAAAAAGCGGTACACGGGGTTATTATCATTGTTACTAAAAAAGCTCCAAAGGCAATTACTATAAGCCCTGCTAAAAATTAAATCGCCGTAAAATGAAAAAAACAATAGTAATAGTATTAATAATGCTGCTAGGAATTAGCTTTAGTAAAGCACAAACAATGCCTACCGCCGAAGATAAAATTTACTCTTTTGTAGCGATGGAAAACCCACCAAAATTTCCGGGTGGAATGGCCGCATTTTACAAGTTTTTGGGCGAAAACATGAAATACCCCGAACAAGCTAAAAAAACAAATGTGCAAGGAACCGTTTTTGTTTCTTTTATTATAGAAAAAGATGGCTCGGTTAGCAACGTTAAAACCGTTAGAGGACTGGGTGCAGGCACAGACCAAGAAGCAGAAAGAGTTTTAGGCTTAAGTCCTAAATGGGCAGCGGGAACAAAAGAAGGAAAACCAGTTAGAGTAAAATACAATATCCCTGTAAAGTTTACCAATAGTGCTAAAAAATAAATTAATTACACACAAATACGAATACAAAAGCCCTCTCGACAAAAAAGTCTAGAGGGCTTTGTAATAACTCCTGTGTCTCGGACAACTAAAGTTAAATAATTAATTTCAATTTTCCGAATTTACTATGCTAGCATACAACCATTTACAGGCTTAGACAAAGCTTTAAACGATAGCAGCGAAAGCCTTGTCTAAGCAGCACGCAATTTGCTAACTAAGATTGAAATTGCTTGCCTTTTATTTTGCGCTCATTCTCTGTTAAAAAGATTTTACGTAAACGGATACTTGCAGGCGTAACCTCAATATACTCGTCGGCTTGGATATATTCCATACATTCTTCTAATGAGAATTTAATTGCAGGCGCAATACGGGTATTATCATCTGTACCAGAAGCACGCATGTTGGTTAACGCTTTTCCCTTAACAATGTTAATTACCAAGTCGTTATCACGAATGTGCTCGCCCAAAATCTGTCCTTCATAAATATCTACACCCGGATCTACGAAGAAACGACCTCTATCTTGTAATTTATCAATAGAATAAGCAGTGGTTGTACCTTTATCCATAGAGATCAACACGCCATTTAAACGACCAGGAATAGTGCCCTTCCAAGGCTCGTAAGCTTTAAAACGGTGTGCCATAATCGCCTCACCAGCAGTAGCAGTTAATACGTTGTTACGTAAACCGATGATACCACGAGATGGGATTTCGAATTCTAAGTGTTGTAAATCGCCTTTTGGCTCCATAATTAACAACTCGCCTTTACGTTGCGTTACCAATTCAATTACTTTACCAGCAACATCGCCAGGTACATCTACAATTAAAGTTTCAACTGGCTCGTGTTTTTTACCATCAATTTCTTTCACAATTACCTGAGGTTGACCTACCTGCAATTCGTAACCTTCACGACGCATAGTTTCGATTAATACAGATAAGTGAAGAATACCGCGGCCGTAAACCAACCATGAATCTGCGCCTTGAGTTTCCACAACTTTCAACGCCAAGTTTTTCTCCATCTCTTTCATCAAACGATCTTTGATACGTTGAGAGGTAACCAACTTACCTTCTTTACCAAAGAAAGGCGAGTTATTGATAGTAAACAACATATTCATTGTTGGCTCATCAATGCTAATTACCGGTAATTGTTCTGGTGCCTCAAAATCAGCAATGGTATCGCCAATATCAAACCCATCAATACCAACAACAGCGCAAATATCTCCAGATTTAACTTCTGTAGTTCTAACTTTACCTAAACCTTCAAAAGTGTATAATTCTTTTACTCTAGATTTAACCAATTTACCATCACGTTTAATTAACGTTACTGGTTGGTTTTCTTTAATTGTGCCTCTGTGTACACGTCCAATTGCAATACGACCTACGAAAGAAGAATAATCTAACGAAGTAATTTGCATTTGTAAAGTACCATCGTTAATTGGCGCTGCTGGAATATGCTCTACAATAGCGTCTAACAATGGGAAAAAGTTATCAGTTGGTTTGGTATAATCAGTGCTCATCCAACCGTTTTTAGACGAACCGTAAATTACAGGGAAATCTAACTGCTCTTCTGTAGCTTCTAAGTTAAAGAACAACTCAAAAATTTGCTCGTAAACTTCCTCTGGGCGACAGTTTTCTTTATCAACTTTGTTTACAACCACAATTGGTTTTAAGCCTAAAGCCAAAGCTTTTTGCGTTACGAAACGCGTTTGCGGCATGGCACCTTCAAAAGCATCACAAAGTAAAAGCACGCCATCAGCCATTTTCAATACACGCTCTACCTCGCCACCAAAATCGGCGTGACCAGGAGTATCGATAATGTTAATTTTAACATCTTTATATTTTACCGAAACGTTTTTAGACACGATGGTAATACCACGCTCACGCTCTAAATCATTGTTATCTAGAATTAAATCTCCAGTTTGCTCGTTATCACGAAAAATAGAACAGGCATGTAAAATTTTGTCTACCGTAGTGGTTTTACCATGGTCTACGTGGGCTATAATAGCTATGTTTCTTATCTTTTGCATTTTATGCGATTGTATTTAAGGGCGCAAAGGTAGCTAAAAAAGCTGAAAGCAAAAAGCAAAAAGCATATTAAAAGCTGTTAAGTTTTTGTAAATCAATTGCATTGGTAGTAGGTTACCATAGGTCTGGCTTGGACCTGTTTTTTATTCGCTTAGATTAAAAATCGATTCATTTCTAGCCATCGGTCTTTAAAAGGACTTTTAAACCAAAACAAATTAACCACGGCATCAACACCTTTTTGATCCTTTATCTTCTAAAACACCACCTTAGGCAAACATTCATTTATAGCGTAAATACAACAACCTACTTCATTATCAGCAAACAAAACTTACAGCTCTATCATAGTTTTGTAAAACCGCTTTAACCAAAAACAAAGATACTTGCAAAAATATAATTTAGTACACACAGGCTTTTAGTGTATATCTACTCATAATTGTCGAATAATTTTTTAGCAACTATCGTTTTTAGCAATGACTACACAAAACAATATCACGGACTAGCCGAACACCGTTTTACAAAGTAGGCAACAATCTAAAAAACATGGAACTTAAACATCAAATTACCCCGATGGCTGTATTGGCAGCAATGCTGTTTGCGTGTAATAGCAGTAACCAAACAGAAAACCATAGTAACAATGCATTACAAACAAACGAGGCAAAACAAATAGTTTCTCATGTAATGACAAAAGAAGAGCAAGAAAAGCTTACACCCGATGCCGTTTTGAAGGAATTTATTGATGGCAATAAACGTTTTCAAAGCGGGCAAACCACCATTAGAGACCACAGCGAGCAAGCCAGAAAATCTGCTCCAGGGCAGTTCCCAAAAGCAGTTGTGTTAAGCTGTCTTGATAGCCGGGTACCTGTTGAAGATGTTTTTGACCAAGGTCTTGGCGATATTTTTGTGGGTCGTGTTGCCGGAAATTTTGTTAACGAAGACCTTTTAGGCAGTATGGAATTTGCTTGCAAAGTTGCAGGAGCAAAACTAATCTTAGTAATGGGACACCAACATTGTGGTGCCGTAAAAGGCGCAATAGACGATGTTAAACTAGGAAACATTACCGCTATGTTGACGAAAATAAAGCCGGCCGTAGCCATGAGCCAAGATTTTATCGGACAAAAAACATCAAAGAATGATGAATTTGTAAAACATGTTTCAGAAAACAACATCAAACACGCTATCCAACAAATTCACGAAAAAAGCCCCATACTTAAAGAAATGGAAAGCAAAGGCGAAATTAAAATTGTTGGTGCCTTTTACAGGTTAACAGACGGCACGCTTGAATTCATCAAATAACAACCGATGCCATGACGCCATAGCTGGTTTAGCGTTTCCCTTCGGATCAGTAAGCCTAAAAGAAAAACCGAAGTGCTCAATTCGCAAAAGAAACATAAAGCTGCTGTGGCTGTCATTTTTTATAAACAAAACATACACTAAATTTTACAACCTGGAGCGCTCTATGCATACATGAGAACATTTAGTCTCCTTTCACTATACTTAAAAACAGACCGATTTTAATCACTTTTCAACTGCACATGCCATCATTTAGCTCATATTCTTACTAACTTTAGCAAGAATAAATCCAAGGGTACATGAATACTACTGCGCAATTCTTAATTACCGTCTGTTTGCTTTTTTGCATTGTTAATTGTGGTTCGCAAAAAGTCGAAAGGTTTTTTCCGAAAATTGTCTACAAAACCAATGATTTAACAGTAACTCAAATTTCAGACAATGCTTTTGAACACACCTCCTACCTCCAAACCAACGATTTTGGAAAGGTTCCCTGCAATGGGCTAATTGCTAAAGATGGCAATGAAACCATTATTTTCGATACACCCACTAACGATAAAGGCGCAGAGGAATTGATCAAGTGGATTACGGAAAAACTAAACTGTAAAATCAATGCGGTTATACCAACTCATTTCCATGATGATTGCTTGGGTGGTTTAAAAGCTTTCCATGAAAATGGTATTCCATCTTACGCCTATTTTAAAACTATTGCTTTTGCTAAAGCGAAAAACTTTACGGTTCCTCAAAATAGCTTCAACAAATCGCTCAATCTTAAACTGGGCGCAAAGCATGTTACCGTAAAATTCTTTGGAGAAGGCCATACTAGAGACAATGTAATAGGTTATTTTCCTAGCGAACAGTTAATGTTTGGCGGCTGCTTAATCAAAGAGATAGATGCCACAAAAGGCTTTCTCGGCGATGCCAATGTTTCTGCCTGGCCAACAACTGTAGAAAAAATAAGAAAGGAATATCCAAAAGTTCAAATCATTGTTCCGGGCCATGGCGAACGAGGCGATAAAAAATTGTTGGACTACACCATCCGCTTATTCGAGAAACAGTAAAACTATTTATTAACTCAGCTTCAACCACTCTTCATAGCTAATTACACCTAATTCCAGTTTTCCTTCTCCTTCTAGCATAGCAATAAATTCCAAGTCATGTCCATCGGGATCTTTAAAGTAAATGGCCACTGCCGGCATCCAGGCAAAAACCATCGGCTTTTCAGTTCCATCTTTTAAAAAATTGTAAGGCTGTAGGCTGCGTTCTTTTAAAAATGCTACCGATTTATTCAGCACATCATCTAACTCGCATCTAAAAGCAAAATGACGAATATCTATTTCTTCTTTTGGCTTTTCCCACAAACCTAACATTGCACCTTTGGGCTCGCCAATCCAAAAGAAAGCTACTCTACGCTCATCATTATAACCGCATTTAATTAACCCCAATACGTTTTTATAAAAATCGATAGACCTTTCTAGATCCTCTACAAAGATGTGCGTTTCAAATAATCCTTTAATCATGAAACGAAGTTACATCTAACACCTAGGCTAAGAAAATCACTTCTTTCAATCAGTTTATCAAGAAAATCTATGAATGAAATTTTGCAATAAAAGAAACGGGGACTTAGCATACCGCCTTGTCCCCGCCATCTAAATTAACGCTCTCAGATATATAAACTCATTCATTGAAACTTTATTATATATCGCTTTAAAAAAATCATAAAAAAGCCCAAGTATAAAAAACTTGGGCTAATCAACTATAACATTAAAACGAAAACTATGGCATTAACACCGCATCAATTACATGGATTACGCCGTTAGATTGGTTTACATCAGCAATGGTAACTTTAGCATCAGCACCTTTTGCATCTCTTACATATAAGTCTTTTCCTTTAGTCCAGAAAGTTAAGTTACCACCTTCAACAGTTTTCATGGTTGCTTTACCATTTCCTTTCTTAACTGCGGCCCAAACATCCTTTGCACTGTAATTACCTGCTAATACATGGTAGGTTAAAATTTTAGTCAACATTGCCTTATTTTCTGGCTTTACTAAAGTTTCTACAGTTCCTTTTGGCAATTTATTAAAAGCAGCATTAGTTGGTGCAAATACGGTAAATGGCCCGTTAGAAGATAAAGTTTCTACTAAACCTGCTGCTTTTACTGCTGCAACCAAGGTGGTATGGTCTTTAGAGTTTACAGCATTTTCTACGATGTTTTTAGTTGGGTATATTGCCGCTCCTCCAACCATTACTGTTTTTTGTTTGTTTTGCGCTTGTGCTACGTCTACGCTTGCGAACATTACACTTAATGAGCATACGCCCAGTACTACAATTTTTGTTAACTTTTTCATACGTTTTTAATTTTGTTTTTAGTTGTGAAATGGAATAGCCAGATTGTATTCTTTTTTGTTGGTATTTCGGCAATCATGGCTATTTCATAATTTAATTAATTTAATGGTTATGAACCGCTCAAGAGTTTATTTCTAGTTAGAAAAGCCAAGTTCTCGATGGTTTCATGATTTTTATAACCGCATCTACGAGAATAGATTTATCTCTGGATTTTATTTTTATACTTTTTTTCAAAAAATCTTTTTTTTACGGGAAAGGAAATCGATACAAAACCAAATGCATATTTAATTGTTTGTGTATCATATATTTTTCTATTTTTGTTTTTAAGCATTTAAATTTTTGAACGTCCAGATCAAGCTATCCGAACAAGAAATTGTCGCTTTGTTATTAAAGCAAGACGAAAAAGGTTTTAATTATTTGTACGATAATTATGCTGGAGCTATATATGGTATCATTACCAAAGTAGTAAGCGAAAAGGAATATGCAGATGAAATTATACAAGATGTTTTTGTGAAAATTTGGAAAAACATTGTACAATTTGACCCTGAAAAAGGACGTTTATATACGTGGATGATTAACTTAGCAAGAAATACAGCTATAGATTACGTACGTTCTAAAGGCTATCAAAACCAACAAAAAAACCAAACCATTCCAGAATTCGTAAATGAAAGCGAGCAGTATGCTACAGCATTAAATGTTGACCATATTGGAATGAAAGATATATTAGCTCAATTAAAGTCTGATTGGCGAGAATTGATTGAATTAGCCTACTTTAAGGGATATACGCAGCAAGAAATTGCCGAAAGGCTTGATATCCCTATTGGCACAATTAAAACTAGAACCAGAAATGCGTTAATTGAGTTGAAAAGATTGTTAAAAGACTACCGATAAGAATTGGATATTAAAGAATACATATCGTCAGGAATTATAGAGGCCTATGTAATGGGATTTGCTTCTGAGGAAGAAATCAGCATTTTGGATTGTGTTAGAAAAAACAATCCAGAAGTACAGCAGGCCATTATAGATGCGCAAGAAAC
This sequence comes from Pedobacter sp. SL55, assembly GCF_026625705.1. Taxonomy (NCBI): domain Bacteria; kingdom Pseudomonadati; phylum Bacteroidota; class Sphingobacteriia; order Sphingobacteriales; family Sphingobacteriaceae; genus Pedobacter; species Pedobacter sp. SL55. The sequence continues at coordinate 933,682 of NZ_CP113059.1, forward strand.
CTTAGAGGATTTTGCCACTAGGGAGGCTATTGCCCCACCACCGGCATTAAAATCTGCGATATGGGCTAAAATTTCAGACGAAAATCGAGAACAGCCAATTACTGCAACACAACAACCAGAAACAATTGCCACACCTCTTTATCCAACACAAAGTATAGATAATAGCAAAGCAACCTTAAAATGGTTTGCCGCTGCGGCAAGTGTTCTATTGGTAGCTAGCATTTCTCTTAACTTTTACCTAAACCACAATAAAAATAGCATCAATGCTCAATTAGCAGCATTGTCTCAAAATCAAAAAACAACCGATTTAGCTTACCAAAACCTGAAAAGCAAATGGGATATGGCAAGTAACCCTGGCGTTAGAACAATTCCACTACTTGGTGTAGAAAAACACCCAGATATGAAAGCCATGGTATATTTTGAGCAAAATTCTAATGCTGTCTACCTTACTTTAGAGAATTTGCCAATGGCTCCTAAAGATCAACAATATCAATTATGGGCAATTGTAGAAGGTAAACCGGTAAGTTTGGGCGTATACGATCAAAACTCTGAAAAAGCAATGCAACAAATGATTGCCGTAAGTGCAGCGCAAGCTTTCGCAATTACATTAGAGAAACGTGGCGGAGTAGCCTCTCCTACTATGGAGAATATGTACGTGATGGGCAAAGTTTAGCCTTTTATTTAGCGAAAGCCCATTCCAAAAATTTAGGAAAAGCCTTCCCCCATGTAGGCACATCATGCTTCCCTCCAACCATTTCGTAATAAAAAATATCCGACGGACGTTGATAGCCCTTTTTTAGCAGTTCTTTAACTACATCAACTGTATCGTCAATAGAATCGATAATAAAGTTTTGGTTGCGGTCCGCTTTTTCATCGTCAGTACCAGTCATTAGCCAAAACTTGAGTGCTGGCTTTGCCGAACTTTCTTTCAGCATTTCATGTAGAATACGATCGTCATCAGTGTAACCATCGCTCAAATCTTTTTTACGCCACCAAAACGAGCCAGAAAAAACACCAACCAAATCAAAAACAGTGCTATGGTGCCAAGCAATATCAAAGGCCGTTAAGCCACCTAGCGAGAAACCAGCAAAAGCCTTCTTACCGCTAATATTAACGTTCACTTCCTTATCAATAAAAGGCAATAGCTCTTCAACAATAAAACTGGTATACAAATGCGCCTTGCTGCCCCTGTTCTTAAAGTCGGGCCGGTTAGCTATGCCATATTCTTGTAAACGTTCTTGGCCAGCACTAATTCCAACAGCTACTGTAGGTTCAATCTTCCACTTTTCGTATAACGATGAAAGCGATTGATCTAAACCCATTTGAGCCAAATCTTGCCCATCATTTACTAATAAGAGGTTTACTTTTTCGTTCCCCAATAAATTATCAGGCACATATATGTCTATATCAACATTACGTTGAAGAAATTTCGATTTTATTTGATAGGTAGTTTTGATAACAGATGCAATAAGGTTTCAGAAGAAAAAAACACTTCTCTCCAATTCTGTTGCAAAGTTACCATTATCCTAAAAAACAGGCAACCCTCTATTGCATTTAAGCGGCAAAAAATATTTCTCAGATATTTTTGTTGTTGATAATGATTTACTTATCTTAAGTCGTCTAAACATTATACCCATGATAGAAGAATTACACAAATGGCATAGTCCCAATTTAAATAAAGAGATAGAAACCCTCGTCTTCGGTCATAGTGGCCACCCAATTATCCTATTTCCAACAAGTATGGGCCGTTACTATGAAAACAAGGATTTCAAATTAATCGATTCGGTACAAAATTTCATTAACGAAGGCAAAATTAGGATTTATTGCCCCGATAGTATCGATTCTTTGAGCTGGTACAACAAGCATATCCATCCGGCAGAGCGGGTAAAAAACCACATTTGGTACGATAAATTTTTATTAGAAGAGCTGCTGCCTCTAGCAAAAAGCCAAACCGGCAAAGAAAAGGTAATTACTGCAGGCTGTAGCTTTGGCGGTTACCATGCGGCTAATTTCGCCTTTCGCCACCCTTGGGCAGTTAGCCACCTGTTTAGCCTAAGTGGCGCTTTTGATATTACTGGACAATTAGATGGATTTTACAACGATGAGGTGTACTTTAACAACCCTGTAGACTACCTACCTAACAACATTAATCCCGAACTTTGGCAAATGAAAATAGTACTGGGCACAGCCGATAGAGATATCTGTAGACCCGACAACGAGCGCATGTCTGGCATTTTACACCAAAAAGGTATACAGCATTGGCTGGATATTAGACCAAATGCCGACCACGACTGGCCAGTATGGCGAGATATGTTCCCAGAATACATTTATCAATTATAAAGTGGTCAGGTATCAGTAAGCGTACTAAAACAATTAACCAAATACACAGTTAAACAGTTAACCCACATTTCAAATACTTAACAAAAAACATATAACCCCAATGAAGAAAATAGGAATTTTATTTGGCCAAGAGCGTTCATTTCCGCAAGCGTTTATAGACAGAGTTAACCAAAAAGCAGTAAAAGGAATTACTGCAGAGTTTGTTAAAATCGACAAAGTTTTTCAGGCCGAAAAACCAGAATATGCTGTAATCATCGATCGTATTTCGCAAGATGTGCCTTTTTATCGTGCTTACTTAAAAAATGCCGCAATGGGTGGCACAGCGGTAATTAACAACCCTTTTTGGTGGAGCGCCGACGAGAAGTTTTTTAACAATGCACTAGCAGAAAATATTGGCGTGCCTGTACCAAAAACAGCTCTAATTCCATCAAGAGAACACCCAGACGATACCAACGAAAACTCGTTTAGCAACTTGGTAATGCCCTTTGATTGGGATGCGATATTTGAATACACTGGTTTCCCAGCTTATATGAAACCTTTTGATGGCGGTGGCTGGAAAGAGGTTTACAAACTATGTAGCAAAGAAGAGTTTTTTGAAAAGCACAGCGAAACCAAACAAACGGTAATGATGCTGCAAGAAGAAATTATTTTTGATGATACTTTAGATGTTATTGCATTGGCGGCAAGCACGTACGTATTATGCAATACGAGCCACGTAACCCACACCATTTACGCTATGTAGTTGATGGCCCAAAACCAAGTGAAGCACTTTTAAAAACCATAGAAGAATATACTTTAAAACTGAACCAATATTTAGGCTACGATTTTAACACCGTAGAATTTGCAGTGCGTAATGGCGTACCTATTGCTATTGATTTTTGCAACCCAGCACCAGATGCAGGCGTAGAAAGCGTTGGCGCCGAAAACTTTGAGTGGGTGGTAGAAACCGCTGCAAATTATGCTATAGAAAAAGCACTGGCTCAAGAATTTGGTAAAGACAACCTTACTTGGGGCAGTTATGTAAAATCTGGCGCAACAGGCACTCCGCTTATTGCCAAGGCAACTAAAACAGTTGCAAAACCTGCAGCAGCAGCAACAAAAGAAAAACCTGCGGCAAAGCCTAAAGCCACCACCAAAACTGCTGCTAAAAAATCAACCAAATAAATAGCCAAACAAACTATCTATGAACGAGTTTACCTTAGGAATTGAAGAAGAATACATGATTGTTGATCCTGTAACACGGGAATTGACTTCTCATGAACAAAAAATTGTAGAAGCGGCACAAAAAATCCACAAAGACCAAGTAAAAGCCGAAATGCACCAGGCCGTGGTAGAAGTGGGTACTGGAATTTGCAAAAATACCGACCAAGCTCGCCAAGAAATTACCCAACTGCGCAAAACCGTTGCAGAATTGGCCGGCGAGCAAGGTTTACGCATTGGTGCTGCTGGTACGCATCCGTTCTCGCACTGGGAAAAACAGTTAATTACCGAGCACCCTCGTTACAACGAAATTGTTAATGAGCTGCAGGAAGCTGCCAGATCTAATCTTATTTTTGGCTTGCACGTTCACGTAGGGTTTCAATCGCGAGAGCTGGCCATACACATTGCCAACCAAGTGCGTTATTTCTTGCCTCACGTTTTTGCACTTTCTACCAACTCTCCGTTTTGGGAAGGCCGAAATACGGGCTACAAATCATTTCGCACTAAGGTTTTTGATAAATTCCCACGTACTGGTATTCCTGATATTTTCAATAGCATCGAAGATTATGATAACTATGTAAAACTTTTAATTAAGACCAATAGTATCGATAACGCAAAAAAAATATGGTGGGATATTCGTGTGCATCCTTTCTTCGAAACTATTGAATTTAGAGTGTGCGATTGCCCAATGCTAATTGATGAAACCATGGCTTTTACAGCATTATTTCAAGCGTTATGCGCTAAATTGTATAAGCTACGTTTACAGAATTTGAACTTCATTTCTTACAGCAGAGCACTCATTAACGAGAACAAATGGAGAGCCGCCCGTTACGGAATTGATGGAAATTTGATTGATTTTGGCAAAGAAATGGAAGTAAATTGTCGAAATTTGGTGCTCGAACTGTTAGATTTTATAGACGATGTAGTAGATGAGTTGGGCAGCAGAAACGAAATTAACTATGTACATCAAATTTTAGCCAATGGTACAGGTGCCGATAGACAGCTCGCTGTTTTTGAGCAGACCAAAAGCTACGAATCTGTGGTAGATTACATTACCACACAAACATTAATAGGTGCTAAATAAAAAAATGAACGATATTAATTTAAAGGTAGCCGTTATAGATATGAATAACGGGTTCCCTAACCAGGGGATGAGGGGTATACAAGAGATTTTACACCGATACAAAATTTATAATCAGCTTAACCTAAAGGTTGATATTTTTGACATTAGGCAGCGAGGAGAAGTACCAGATTTAAGCTACAATATTTACATTTCTAGCGGGGGGCCAGGCAATCCTTATGATGGAGAAGGGCAAAAATGGGAAGCCGATTTTTTTGATTTACTAGATAGAATTGATGATTTTAACCTAAGTAACAACGAAAAGAAGCACGTTTTTCTAATTTGCCATTCCTTTCAATTGGCTTGCAGAAAATACGGTCTGGGCGAGGTTACGCAGCGTAAATCTAATGCTTTTGGTATTTTCCCTATTTCCTTAACCGAAGCTGGAGAAAAGGAACGTGTTTTTGATGGACTTTACAACCCTTTTTACTCGGTAGATAGTAGAGATTGGCAGGTGGTACAACCTAACCAAAAGGTTTTCGAAAAAATGGGTGCACAATTGTTGGCCATAGAAAAAGAACGCCCACATGTAGATTTAGAAAGATGCATGATGGCCATCCGCTTTTCGCCTTACAAGATTGGTACACAATTTCATCCAGAAGCAGATCCAATTGGTATGAAAATGTATTTATTACTAGAAGAGAAAAAAGAATTGATTATCAAAAATCACGGTAAAGAAAAGTATGATGACATGATTGATAGCCTGGAAAATCCAGATCGGATTATGTTGACACAAAGTGTGATTTTACCAAATTTCTTGGACGAGGCGATAAATGCGCTTCAAGAAGTTTAGCTGTAAAAAATTAAAGAAAGATGATGTAGAAGCAGCCGTCATTTCGACCTGAGGGAGCATTGAAAATCAACGAAGTTAAATCTAGTATCTGAGGATTATTATTAGATTTCTCCTCGTTACTCGTCGAAATGACGGCATTTTCCTAAAGTAGCACTAAATAAACAGATTCCTTCTAACGTTGGAATGACAAGCAGCTTTAAGATTGCTTCGTGCCTAGCAATGACGTAAACAACAACGGAACTTCCTATGATCACAAACCACCGACAAGCTTTTAACGCTAATTTTAGCATAGCAAAATATCAAACCTTTTTAAAACAATTAGGAGCAGGCTACCCTGAAATCACTTTTCGTGTTGCCGAGTCTCCCATATTTATCTCAGCAGATTTAAAGCAGAAATTAATAACGGCTGGCGAGGAGATTATTGCTTTAATTAAGCAAAGCAACTTTAAACAGCTTACTCAAAATGCCATCCCTAAAGAATGGTCGGTCCCAAATGAAAACGATCATCCGCATTTTTTGACATTTGATTTTGGCCTTTGCAAAGATGAAAACGGCGAAATTTCGCCCATGCTAATCGAAATGCAAGGCTTTCCATCATTATATGGTTTTCAAGCTCTTTTGGCAAACACCTACAAAAACGCGTACGGTTTAGCAGAAAATCTATCTCCTTATTTTAACGGTTTAACCGAAGAAAGTTATTTCAAATTACTTCAAAAAGTAATTGTAGGAAACCATGAACCACACGAAGTAGTGCTGATGGATGTTGACGCAAAAAACCAAAAAACAGCGATTGATTTCTACGCCACCGCTAATAAAATTGGCATTAAAATTCTTGCACTAGAAGAAATTAATAAAGAAGGAAATAAGCTTTTTTACACTGAAGGCAATGAAAAAATTCAAATCAAAAGAATTTATAATCGCTTAATTTTTGATGAAATAGCCGATAACACCGAGTTATTTGAACAAAGCTTTGACCCAAGAGAGGAAGTAGACGTAGAATGGATTACACATCCCAATTGGTTTTATCGCATCAGCAAATATACCATGCCCTTTTTAAACGGCAAATTTGTGCCCGAAACTAGGTTTTTAAATGAAATAGAGGCTATTCCGCCAGATTTAGAAAATTATGTACTAAAGCCACTTTTTTCTTTTGCTGGCATGGGTGTAATTATTGATGTAACCGAAAAAGATATCGTTGAAATTAAAGATCCCGAAAACTGGATTTTGCAACGCAAAGTAACCTACGAACCACTAATACAAGCTCCAGATGGCGGGGTAAAAGCCGAAATACGCTTAATGTACCTTTGGCCAGATGGCGGAGAACCTAAGCTTTGTATTAACTTAGCCCGTTTAAGTAGAGGCAAAATGATTGGCGTACGCTACAATGCAGATTTTGATTGGGTTGGAGGTACAGTAGGATTGATGGAGTAGTTTCTATATTAATATTTGTGGTTTAGCAATTAATTGGAACTGGTTATCGAAGGATTTAATTATTAGTCTTCGACAAGCTCTGACTGACACAGGATGTTCAGATCAGCATTAACTTGAGCTTCTTTTACAATATGCCAACAATTAAACAATTCATCAATAAAGCAATTACCTATATTTGTAAGCATGGATATTCAATTCATATTGATGATTGTTATTTTCGCTGCTGCATTAATTTATGTGGGGCGCATCATCTATCGTAGTATATCTCCAAAAAATGAGGGTTGTGGTACAGGTTGCGGAAAATGTGCTGCCAATTTTGATCATATTTCTAAACCAAAAACTTAATTACCAATGCTCGATAAATTTGCTTCCTATCTTAAAAAAAGGCTTGCTATTACAGAAGAACAGGCTGCAGAAGCCGTTAGCTGTCTAACCATCAAAACTTACAAAAAAGGGCAAATTTTATTAAGAGCAGGCGATTTAAAATCTGAAGCTTATTTTGTTAACAGTGGTTTACTGAGGTATTTTTCTATAGATGAGAAAGGCAAAGAGCATATCATCCAATTTGCACCCGAAGACTGGATGTTGTCTGATAGAGACACCTCTGTTTTTAACGAACCCGCCTTTTTTTATATCGATGCCATTGAAGATACCGAAGTGGTGGTAGTAAAAAAAGATTTTTTTCCGGCTATTAAAAATATTGTACCCGAAATTTTAGAACTTAATATTTTAATGCTGCATAATTCCATTAGGTTTATGCAAAAAAGGTTAAATATGTTATTATCCGCAACTGCGGAAGAACGTTATCTCGACTTTATCAAATTATACCCCAACCTAACTTTACGAGTACCCCAATGGATGATTGCATCCTATTTAGGCATTACCCCCGAATCATTAAGCAGAGTACGTAAAGACTTAGCTAAAAAACACTTTAAGTAATAGGTTAACTGTTAAAATTGGTTATTTGCTTAATCTATTGACTACAAAACTAATGAACGAGTGAGCCGATGAACCAAATTCATTACTTAACATACATCAACGTTTAACTAAACTGCCCGCCATAACTTTGTGTTATTAAAATTAGAAACACAAAATTTAAAATATTATGGCAACAACTAAATGGGCTTTAGACCCAACCCACAGCGAATTACAGTTTAAAGTAAAACACTTAATGATAACTACTGTAACCGGAAATATCAAATCTTTCCAAGCAGAGTTATCTTCAGAAGGCGATGATTTTACCAATGCGGATATTTCTTTTTCTGGCGACATCAATTCTATTGATACAGGTAACGGCGATAGGGACGGGCATTTGAAAAGCGGAGATTTCTTCGATGCAGAAAAATTTCCGGCAATTACTTTTAAATCTACCAGTGTAGAAAAAGATGGCAGCGATTACCTAGTAAAAGGCGATCTCACTATTAAAGACGTAACCAAACCCGTAAAATTAAATGCAGAGTTTGGTGGTATAGCTACCGACCCATGGGGCAACACCAAAGCTGGTTTTACTTTAAGCGGCAAAATTAACCGTACAGAATTTGGCCTAACTTGGAACGCTGCATTAGAAACTGGCGGCGTAATGGTAAGCGAAGAGGTAAAAATCTTAGGCGAGCTACAATTCGTTAAACAAGCATAGTCAGTTTTTAGTTGGCAGTTAACCGTTTTCGCTAACAAATCGTATAAATTATGCCTACAACAATAAAACAAGTTGCTGCTATCCTAAACCCTCCTGCTCCTCACATGGTAGGGGATGGGTTTAGGGTGCACAATTTCTTTCCAAGCGGATACAAAATTAAAATGGATCCGTTTTACTTACTCGATTACAATGCAAAAATTGAGTTTTCGCCAACCAATAAACTCAGAGGGGTTGGCGTACATCCACATCGTGGCTTTGAGACGGTAACCATTGCTTATCATGGAGCAGTAGCCCATCATGATAGCGCTGGCAATAGTGGTATAATTTATCCAGGCGATGTACAATGGATGACTGCCGGAAGTGGTATCTTACACAAAGAATATCATGAAGAAGCCTACAGCAAAAAAGGTGGCGCATTTCAAATGGTGCAATTATGGGTAAACTTACCTGCTAAATTTAAAATGATACTCCCAAGTATCAGGCATTAGCTAACGCTAGCATTGCCAAATACGAATTGCCTAACGCCGGCGGAACGATAGAAGTAATTGCAGGAGAATACCAAGGCACTAAAGGCAGCGCAACCACCTTTACGCCAATTGAAATGTATAATGTGAGATTAAACGCTAACGCAAAAGCTTCTTTAAGCAGTCCAGCAAATTACAACACAGCATTAGTGGTAATAGAAGGTTCAATAACCGTAAATGGAACTGAGCAGGCAGTTACCAATCAAATGGTACATTTTGCGCATGAGGGTACAACTATTGAAATTGAAGCGAACGAAAACTCAGTAGTACTCTTTTTATCTGGAGAACCCATTAATGAGCCTATTGCCCAGTACGGACCATTCTTGATGAACAAGCCCGAAGAATTGCAACAAGCAATAGAAGATTACAATACCGGAAAATTTGGGTATTTAGAGTAGTTAAGTTACGAGTTGAAAATTATGAGTTACAGGTCTGCGGATTTAAAAAGTCTCGCAACACGTAACTCATAACCTTTAACCAATTTTTTCTATCAAACAAACAGCATAAGCTACTACGCCCTCTTCTCTTCCAATAAATCCCATCGTTTCGTTTGTAGTTGCTTTAATAGAAATATCGTCTACAGAAATACCCATGGCTGTAGCAATATTTTCTTGCATTTGCGGAATATGAGGATTGATTTTGGGTGCTTCTAAACAAAGCATTGCATCAATATTTCCTATTTCGTAATTTTTCTCTTTAAGCAATTTTACGGTTTCCTTTAATAAAACAAGGCTGCTAATCCCTTTCCATTGTGGATCGGTATTTTTGAAATGGAATCCAATATCTCTCAAATTTGCAGCACCCAATAAGGCGTCGCAAATGGCATGCAACAATACATCGGCATCAGAATGTCCGAATGCGCCTTTATGGTGTTCTAAAGTTACACCTCCAACCACAAAAGGGTGGTTATCTTTTAGCTGATGAACATCAAAGCCAAAGCCTACTTTTATACGCATAAATCTCTTCTTATTTACTCACGTTATCGATAGTCCACGCCAAGGTAAATCTCAATGTATTTGCCAAAGGACTATTTTGAGCATTAGCTATCAGATAAGAAAAGTCAAGATTAAATACATTGTATTTCAATCCACCACCTAATGTTAAATATCTTCTATCTCCTTTTTGAGGATTTTCATAGAAGTAACCAGCCCTTACGGCAAACTGTTGGTTGTAAGTATATTCTATACCTGTAGAAATTCCAATCTCTTTCAGTTCTTCTTTAAAACCTCCTGGAGCATCGGCAAAAGAGCCTAAAATACCCGAAGGCACCGACCGAAAAGGATCTTTACCCGCCACGATTTCGCCATTGATATCTCTAATCGGGTTTGTTGGCACCATAAGTTTATTAAAATCAAGTGCAAAGGTAAACTGATTATAATCATCTATGATAAACGTAGATGCACCTCCTAATTTCATATTTGCTGGCAAAAACCTTTTATTTTGTGTTTCTGCATAACTCATTTTTGTGCCAATGTTAGACAAATTTAAACCTGCTGATAAAATCGCATCCTTTCCAAAAAGAACAGTTGGTTTCTTGAAAAAAGCAGAAACGTCAACAGCAACCGCAATACCAGCTTTTTGTTGGCTACCGCTTCCCAAACCAGGAGTTAAGTTGGAGCGTATAAAACGTGCCGAAGTTCCCAAAGAGAAATTTTCTCCGAATTTACGTGAGTAGGTCGCATCAAAAGCCAACTCATTTGGGTTAAAGGTACCTTCCGTAATTCCACCCTCATTTGTATATGCTATATCTCCCAAAGAAAAATATCTTAACGAAGCCCCAATTACTGTTCTGTTATCTAGTTGGTAAAAACCACTTAAATAAGCCAAATTAATATCGGGCACTAAATTTTTAAGCCAAGGGCTATAAGACAAACTTACGCCATAAGGTTTTTCTAAAAACGCCAACTTAGCAGGGTTAATGCTCATCGCATTGCCATCAGGCATTACTGCTACACCCGCTTCGCCCATGGCACCTGCCCTAGCATCTGGAGTAATTAACAAGAAAGGAACATCAGGGTATACACCGTTGGTTTGAGAAGTGCTACTTCCTGTAGTAGTTTGAGCAAGAGCAGTTTTTCCCGCAAATAAGAACAAAAGCAACAAAGCTCTTCTCAAATAGTTTAATTTCATCATAAAACAGTTAATCTGCGCAATTTAGTATAGAGTTTGTTAATATCAAAGCGAGTGGTAAGCTAATTTTATATCTTTCTGCTTAACGACAATAAAGGTGCAATATTGCCCTCCAACAATCAATAGTTAATTTGTTGCATCATAAAAGGGATAATTCTACAGTCAATTTTATTAAAAACTTTAAATATCACAACCATTTATAACCAAAAGACTTAAAATTTTCGCAACATAGGGAAAATATTCCCCGTTTGTTTTTTCCAAAAAGATATCAACAATATAATCAGAAGTCTTTCGTTTAGTAGCTTAAAAAGAGAAAGTTCCATATTAATGTTACTTAATTTTAAAATTAAATTTTGGCAGTAAAAGCTACCAAATAAAAAAGTTTTTTACTTCTCATTCTTTTTTTGTGTATTTTTAACAACTAAAGTGCAATTTGCAATATATGAATAAAATTTACTTATACGCGGTAGTATCATTATTTGGTGTTGGGGCATTAAGTTCTTGTGGTCCTAAGGGCGGAGCTGTATCTGAAAAAACTGGCTATGCCTACAATAAACGAGAAAATGGCGGCTTTGAAGTAAAAAAAGGCTATAAAAGAGGACCTGGACCTGGCTTAATTGAAATAGAAGGCGGTGAGTTTATTATGGGCGGTAGTGCCGTTGAAATACCAGGCCAAGACATGAGCGCTTACAATTATAAAAGACAAGTTACGGTAAGCTCTTTTTATATGGATGAGACAGAGGTTTCTAATACAGATTGGCTAGAATACTTGCACTGGATTAGAACTACCTTTAGAGGAAAACCAGAACTTGCAGAGTATTACTACACAGCCTTACCAGATACCCTGGTTTGGAGAAGACCGCTTTCTTATAACGAACCTTATGTTAACAACTACTTAAGACACCCAGCTTATGGAGATTATCCAGTAGTAGGTGTAAGCTGGCAACAAGCTACTGATTACTGTGTTTGGCGTACAGATAGGGTAAACGAATTTATTTTAAGGCAAAAAGGGATCATGACCCCATTTAAAGACCTTAATAAACCTACAGCTAAAGGTGGTGCTCCGGTTAAAAAATCAGATACCGTATTTAACACCGATGTTTATTTAAACGGACAAATTAAAGACCTTGGTAAAAGAGCACCACAAGATCTAAGTGCCGAAGCTGGCGGGACGGGTAAAAATAAAGTACAACGAAATGTAAGGCTTGAGGACGGGGAAATCCTTCAACCTTACCGCTTACCAACAGAAGCTGAGTGGGAATATGCCGCTTTGGGCCTAATTGGAAATACACAGTATGCCAATATTAATGAGAAAAAAGTTTATCCTTGGAATGGTTTAGGCATTACTTCTCCAAAAAAATCTACCAGAGGGATGATTTTGGCCAACTTTAAACGTGGCAAAGGAGATTACATGGGCGTAGGTGGCTCGCTAAATGATAAGGGAAGTATCACGCAATCTGTTCGTAGCTTTACACCTAATGATTTTGGTTTGTATAACATGGCAGGCAATGTAAACGAGTGGGTAAATGATGTTTATCGCCCTAACACGTTCGAAGCTACCGAAGGTTTAAACCCATTTAGAGGTAACGAATACGCCGACAAGGTTAGAGACCCAAAAAGCAGTGTAATTAAAGTTGATGGCAAAGGCCGCCCAGTGATGAAATCTGCAGGTACCGGAGTTAAACAAACTTGGGCACAGTTACAATCTAACTATACAGATTCTACTTACAAAGCAGATCAACGTGGTTATAAAGATGAGCAAAAGAATCTGCCAGATGGCGAAGTAATTACGCTTTACAACGATAAATCACGTGTATACAAAGGCGGTTCTTGGAACGATCAAGCCATGTGGCTAAATCCAGCTTCTAGAAGATTTTTACAAGAAGACGAATCTACTGCTGATATCGGTTTCCGTTCGGCAATGACAATGCTTGGTGCATCAGAAGTGAGATCTGCAGGAAAACCTCAGTTTAAAACTAAAGCTAGTAAACCATTTAAGGTAAAATAAGATTAGCTAGCTAATGATAAAAAGAGAGGGCTTTACAATTTGTAAAGCCCTCTCTTTTTATCAAAATTTTAATATTTAACCAAACTGTATCAAAATAGTATTTTTCTCTATCTTGTCTCCTTGCATTACTCCTACTTTCTTAATCACAGCATCCGTAGGAGATTTAATAATGTTTTCCATCTTCATCGCTTCTAGCACCAATAAGTTATCTCCTTTTTTAACTTCATCGCCTTCCTTTACCAAAATATTTAAGACCAAACCAGGCATAGGCGCTTTAATTTGAGATACTTTATTGGCGTTTAAATTATCTAATCCCAATTGTTTTAGTAACAAATCTAATTGTGTAGTTACTTTAACTTCGTATTCATTGCCGTTAACCTTAATTTTGGCCATCTTTTCGTGCCTATCAAAATCTACTACCTCTACGTTATAAGATTTGTTTTCGTGTAGGATATGACTAGACCGGCCGGTCAACGCCAATAGATCTAAATCTACATTTTGGCTATTTACCTGCAAAATATCGTTTGCTATAGCTACATCAAACTGATGTTGGTTGTTTACGGTTACTTTGTTCATCGCTTAATTGCTTAGTGCGTATTGTATTAAGTTGGCACCCATTTTAAGTGCACTAGTCCTACTTTCTTGTGTATCCGAAGGGTAAGTTCCATAATCTTCCCAACCGTTGCCTAAATCGCACTCATAAGAGTAATAACAAACCACACGTCCTTTATAAATAAGTGCAAAACCCTGCGGGCGCTTATTATCGTGCTCGTGTATTTTGGGCAATCCGTTAGTAAACTTAAATTTTTGATGATAAATTTTATGGTTAGCAGGCAACTCCACGAAATCCAACTCTGGAAAAACCTTTTTCATTTGAGGGCGAATGAACTTATCTAAGCCATAATTATCATCAATATGTAGAAAACCTCCTCCAATTAAATATTTTCTAAGATTAGCCACCTCTTGTGCGTTAAAAGTCACGTTTCCGTGGCCAGTCATGTATATGAAAGGGTAATTGTAAAGTTCGGCGCTTCCTACTTCAACAATACCCTCTTCGGCGGCAAAATTGGTAGCGATGTTTTTATTGCAAAAAGCCACAAGATTTGGCAATGCAGTTCTGTTTGCGTACCAATCGCCACCACCAGCGTATTTGAGTTTGCCGATTTTGTAAGTTGGAGGAAAAACTGTAAAAGCTGTTAAAAGTATAAAAGATAAAAGAGCAAGGATAAAAGAACAAGGACGAGATGTTAGAAAAAAAGCAAAAGCATAGTTCTTTTTTGAAAGGGTTGCCTTAATCTTTGTTCTTTGTTCTTTGTTCATTGATCCTGTTTAAAAAATTAACTTCAAAGCAAGCCGCCAAACCAGCAGTTTCTGTACGTAGGCGGGTGTTGCCTAAAGTTACTGGTTTAAATTCGCTTTGCAAAGCCAGTTCAATTTCTTTTGGGGTAAAATCGCCCTCAGGGCCAATAAGAACAAGGTATTTTTGATGAGGTTTGATTGTTTCCGATATGGCTTTTCTATCCTCTTCGTTAATACAATGTGCAATTAACTTATCATCAGCTTCGCTTTGCTTAATGAAATCTTTAAGGCCAATAGTTGCGTTAATTTTAGGATGATAAGCCGTTAGCGATTGCTTTACTGCCGAAGTAATGATTTTTTCTAAACGATCTTCTTTCACAATCTTACGTTCGGAGCGGTCGCAAATAATGGGTGTAATTTCATCAACACCAATTTCGGTAGCTTTTTCTAAAAACCACTCTAGCCTATCGATATTTTTTGTTGGCGCAATGGCGATGTGTAGGTAATGATTACGTTTGCCAAATTCGCTTTGCTTATGGATAACATTTAAGTGTACCGCTCTTTTTGTCGTTTCAGCAATTTCTGCGGTATACAAACCACCCACCCCATCAATTAAATTAACCCTATCTCCTTGCTTTAGGCGCAACACTTTGGTACAGTGGCTACTTTCCTCTTCGCTTAGCGTATAAGTATTAGCGTTAATATCTGGAGTGTAGAATAAATGCATCCTTGATGTTAAAAGTCAAAAATAAAAATTAAAAAGACCTAGCCAAAGCCACTAAAACAATTAACCAGTTAAACGATTTGACAATTAACCTAGCTATTAATGCAAATCTACCATATCGCTTTTGTTAATTACAATCTCAAGCTTTACAGTTTCGATGTTTTGTTCTGTCTTTTTAAGGATAGTAAACAAATAGCCGTAGCATTCTTCACTATCTCCTACTTCTGGAATTTTACCGAAAGCATGAGAAACCAAGCCCCCAACGGTATCAAAGTCTTCATCCTCTGGCAAATCATGTGGCAAATACTCATTTACATCGTATACGGTAGCGTAGGCATTTACAACAAATTCAGTATCTGTAATTTTTTCTACGATAGGTTTTTCTTCATCGTATTCATCCTGTATTTCGCCAACAATTTCTTCTACAATATCTTCTAGCGTAACCATACCCGCGGTTCCTCCAAATTCATCGAGAACAATAGCGATTTGAATACGCTTCAATTGCAGTTCACTCAATAAATCATTGATTTTTTTTGTTTCTGGAACGAAATATGGCTTCCTAATGATATCTGATAATGTCCAATCCTTTTTACTAGCTAGTAAAGGTAAAACATCTTTTGCGTGTATAATTCCAACAATCTTATCAATTATTTCATCGTAGACAGGCATACGAGAGTATCCTTCAGAGATAATTTTTTCTACCACATCATCTTTAGAAGTATTTAATTCGATCCCCGAAATTTTGGTACGCGGTACCATGATATTCTTAACTACGCGTTCGTTAAAATCGAATACATTCTTAATCAACTCGTGTTCGTTATCTTCTAAAGCGCCGCTTTCTTTACCCTGGTCTAACAAGTATTGTAACTCCTCATTACTGTGTAACGATTCATGACCTGCGCTTGTATCAATACCAAATGGCTTCAAGATAACCATGGCTAAACCATTTAGCAACCAAATTGCAGGCCTAAACAAGATATAGAAACCTTGTAATGGGAAAGACACGAACAATGTAGTTGCCACTGGACGTTGAATAGCCAATGACTTAGGCGCCAGCTCACCAAACACAATGTGCATAATGGTAATGATAGAAAATGCCAATATGGTAGAAATGGTGGTAATTAATGCTTCTGCAATGCCAAAATTAGCCAACGAATCATGAATAATTTCGTGCATTACTTTTTCTCCTACCACACCTAATCCAAGCGAGGCCAGCGTAATACCCAATTGTGTAGCTGCCAAATATCCATCTAAGTGGTGTAGGATATTTTTTGCCATTTTACCTACTCTGCTGCCAGATTTAGCTTTAATTTCAATTTGCGACGCCCGAACCTTGACAATTGCAAATTCGGCCGCCACAAAAAATCCGTTTAAAAACACTAAAAATAATGCAAATATGAGGCGCCACCCTATAGATCCACTTTCGGTTTCGGGCGTAGTTACTACTGCTAAAACCGGACTTGGAAGATATGCATTAACAAATGCAATTATTGGTGTACAGACGGGGTAAATCATTAAGGGATTATCTAAATGTTGTATTATAGAGCTCGATGCTCTCATTGATCACTTTGTGCGCATATCTAACGCCCAAAAGGTGTTCAATAGTTACTTGTTTGTTCTCTAATGCTTTATAATCTTGAAAGAATTTTACAATTTCTTTCATGGTATGCGGAGGTAGCTC
Organism: Pedobacter sp. SL55; assembly: GCF_026625705.1. NCBI lineage: Bacteria > Pseudomonadati > Bacteroidota > Sphingobacteriia > Sphingobacteriales > Sphingobacteriaceae > Pedobacter > Pedobacter sp. SL55. The sequence goes on from NZ_CP113059.1 coordinate 950,568, forward strand.
TGTTAAATCATTGATGTAATTAACAGACGGGTCATTTTTTGCCACTGCAATAATTTTATCATCTTGCTCACCATTATCAATCATGTGCATTACACCAACAACTTTAGCTTCTATAATAGTCATTGGGTAAACATCTACAGAACATAAAACTAAAATATCCAATGGATCTTTATCATCGCAATAAGTTTGCGGAATAAAGCCATAATTTGCTGGATACATTACTGAGGAGAATAATACTCTATCTAACTTGATTAAGTTAGAATCTTTATCTATTTCGTATTTTGCTTTTGATCCTTTTGGGATTTCGATAATTGCATTTACTGTTTCTGGCAAATTATCGCCAGGAGATACGCCGTGCCACGGATGGGTTTCGTCTTTGATCATCTTTTTCTTTAAATCTCTTTGTCTTCTAAATTATTCGTGTTCTTTATTCTATTTTTTACAAAGGTAATCACCAAAGGGATTGTTGTGATTAAAATAAATCCAAATATGATGTAACCTAAGTATTCTTCAATTTGTTTTGAAAAACTTTTACCTAAAAAATAACCCAGCAAAGTTAAGGAACAAATCCATAAAAGTGCACCCGAAACATTATAGAGTACAAATTTCTTGAAATCCATTCTGATGATACCCGCTACGATAGGTGCAAATGTTCTTACAATAGGTACAAACCTGCCCATAATTAAGGCAAAAGCACCTTGTTTTCGGTAATATTCTTCTGCTGTTTTAAGGAATTTTTTCTTGAAGAAGAAAGTGTCTTTTCTGGTATGTAAAACTGGCCCTGTTTTTCTACCGAACCAATATCCTGTAAAGTTTCCTGAAATAGCTGCAACAATTAATGAGAAAACTAATACGTAAATATTCACATCTAGCTTGCCAGTTGCGACAAACATTCCCGCTAAGAATAAGAGATAATCTCCTGGCAAGAAGAAGCCGAAGAAAAGCCCTGTCTCAGCAAAAATAACGAAAACAACCAAATAGAAACCACCTTCCCTAAGGAGTTTTTCAGGATCAATGAGATGCTGCAGATGGTTCCAAAATTGCTCCATAGTTACAATTATTCGTAAAACTACAAATAATATTCTATATGGTTATCTTAACTAGAGTGATTTTTAGCTTTTAAGATTTTTAGAAATCGGCTATCCTATTCCAAGGTAAAATTTGTGTTTCGTATTGCCTCCTATAATTCTCTCCACCATATACAATATACTTAGATAAATGATAACCCGATTGTATTTTCTCAAAGAACGTTAAACTTTTAAAAAAATCATCTTTAATGGTTTTACCTGCTTTAATTTCCATAAGTTTTATATGCCCTCCTAAATCAGCTAACAGATCTATCTCATTTCCAGTATTATCTCGCCAAAAATATGCAGGCGCATTATCCCCTTTATTTCCTCGATTTTTAATGTATTCTGTAATTACATAGTTCTCAAATAATGCGCCTTTCGAAAAATGGACATTAAGCTCCTCAGCTTCACGAATCCCAAGTAAATAGCAAGCCAGTCCTGTATCGTAAAAATATAGCTTCGGTGTTTTTACAACACGTTTATTAAAATTCACATGCCATGGATGCAAGCGAAATAGAACAAAACTAGCTTCAAGTATAGAGAGCCAACTTTGTATTGTCTTATGATCTACACCGATCTCATTACCTACATCAGAAGCGTTAAATAGCTGACCAATTCTACCCGCACATACCTTTAAAAAGGTACTGAATAAATTAAGATTTTTTATTTGTAGAATACTCCTTACATCACGTTCTATATAGGTTTGGATGTAAGATGGAAAATAGTCAAGAGGAGCTATCTGCCTATCGTAAATAGCGGGATAACCTCCCTTATATATACTTTGGGATAAATTCTGTTGGTAAGAAACATTAAGTTCAGTTTGTGAAAAAGGAAGTAAGTGGAAAATATACGTCCGCCCAGCAAGGGATTGGCTTATCTTCTCTAAAAGCAGAAAATTTTGCGAACCCGACAGTATGTATTGTCCAGCTTTCTTATTTTCATCTACAACGCCTTGTATATAAGAAAATAATACTGGAACATTTTGCGCCTCATCTATAATTACTTTATCATTGTATTCTTCTAAGAATCCACGCGGATCATTTTCAGCATATAAACGTGTATCAAGATTTTCGAGTGTTACATAGCGATAATCTGCAAAGACTTGCTTACACAGAGTTGTCTTACCCGATTGTCTTGGTCCCGTTATAGTAATTACAGGAAATTTCTTAGCTATTTCTTTGAGCTTTTCAGTTATCTCCCTTTTTAACATACATCAAATATAATCAAATTTTTTACAATTTGGGAATTAAATTCCCAAATTGTAAAAACTACTTTTTAAGGCAATTTTAAATACAAAAGCGGAGATATCCTGTTGAATATCTCCGCTTGCAATGCAATAATATGAACTATATCAGGTTCAAAATAAGTGCCGGATAAATACCTAAAACTAAGATCACTATCGTAGAAATAACCAGTACCACTTTGTATTGAACAGGTGTATCCAACTCTACTTCTTTTCCTTCTTTGAAATAAACAGCGATGATTACTCTGAAATAATAGTAGAAACCAACCAAAGCATTTAAAATAGCGATTACTACCAGAATAATTTGATAGTTCTCCATTACGTTTAAGAACATCACATATTTACCAATGAAACCTGCCGTTAAAGGAATACCCGCCAACGAAAGCATCGCGATAGTTAAGGCTAATGCGGCCAAAGGGTTACGTTTAGCCAAACCATTAAAGCTTTCAATATCGTCGCTACCTGTTTTCTGTTTTACGTTAATTAATACCGCAAAAGCCACAATACTCGCAAAAGTATAGGCAGCAGCATAAACTAATACGTTACTTGCTGAATTAGCCGTTAAAACGATTAAAGAAAACAATAAGTAACCTGCATGAGAAATACTCGAATAAGCCAGCATTCTCTTAAAATTCTTTTGGAACAAGGCCGTAATATTTCCTAAGCACAATGTGATGATTACGATGATCATTAATGCCGGCATCCAGAAATCGTGCAAAGGCTCAAAAGCACCTGCGAACAATCTTAAGAAAGCTGCAAAACCTGCAGTTTTAACTACCGTAGACATGAAAGCCGTAATCAAGGAAGGCGCACCTTCGTACACGTCTGGTGTCCAGAAGTGGAAAGGAGCAGCACCCACTTTAAAGCACAAACCTACCATCATTAAAATAATGCCTGGGTAAAACAACGGCGATACATGAGTTACGTTGTTTACCAAGTTGGTTTGGATCACATCGATATCAAAAGAACCTGTAGCACCATAAACCAACGCGATACCGAACAATAAGAAACCTGTTGAAAAAGCTCCCATTAAGAAATACTTCAAAGAAGCTTCGTTAGAGGCAAAATTGAGCTTTCTAATACCTGCTAAGATGTACAAACACACTGACATGATTTCTAAACCCACAAATAACATCGACAAGTTTTTATAAGAAACCATGATGATGATACCGCATAAGGCAAAAAGTATCAAAGTGAAATATTCGGCAATGTTTTGGCTATTTTCAGCAAAATAACGTTGTGTTAATAGGAAAATGAATAAGGTTCCAATAATTGAAAGCCCGCCGAAAGCTAATGCAAAATTGTCTATCTGCATCATTCCGAAGTATACCGTTGGCTGATCCCAAGAACAAATGGTAAAACCTAAAGCAACCAAAAGACCAAGCAAGGTAATAGGCAATAAAGCTTTTTTGGCTTTAAATAAACCTGTATAAAGAACTACTAAAGCCGTTACGGCAATGGTTATAATAATATTCATGCTTAGTTAATCCCTGTTAATTTATGATTAATCTGTTGTAATAAGTGTTGTACTGAGGCGTCTGAAATTTGCATTAACGGCTTTGGATAAACGCCAATTACAATGATCAAAGCACAGATGGTGTACAATACTACTTTTTCCGTTCCGTTGATATCTTTAAAGCTAGCGGTAAGTGCATTCGTTTCGCCCAACATAATCTTTTGATAACTTCTGAACATATAAACCGCTCCGAAGATAATGGTTAAACCTGCTACCGCACCTAACCAAGCATTATAGTTGTAAACACTCATCAATAATAAAAACTCGCCAATAAAACCGTTAGTTCCTGGTAAAGCTACAGTACCTAAAAGGATAATCAAGAAAGTGATTGCCAATTGAGGTGCTACTTTTGCTAAACCGCCCAATTCATCAACTTTGTTAGTTTCTAGGCGTGATTTGATGATATCCAATACGAAAAACAAACCAATTACATTGATACCGTGACTTAACATCTGGATCATGCTACCTTGCAAGCCTTGCTGGCTTAAAGTAAAAATACCTGCTGCAATTAAACCTACGTGACTGATGGAAGAATAAGCTACCAAACGTTTGGCATCTTTTTGCATGAAAGCAATAATAGCTGCATAAACCACACCAACGATAACCAAAACCATTACTAAGCCAGTCCAATCTTGAACGCCTTGAGGTACAATTGGCAATAACCATCTGATTATACCATAAATACCCATCTTTAACATGATACCCGATAACAACATGGTTCCTGGAGTTGGCGCTGTAGTATAAGTATCTGGTTGCCAAGTGTGGAATGGAAAAATTGGCATCTTAATGGCAAACGCAATAAAGAAAGCCCAAAAAATCCAGCCTTGCTGCGTGGCATCTAATTCTAATTTATAAAATTCAGCTAGTTCAAAATTGTTAGCTGGGTTTTGTAGATACAAATAAATGATACCCAAAAGCATGAATAAAGAACCTGCAATGGTGTAAACGAAGAACTTCATGTTTACCTTGATGCGGTCTTTACCTCCCCAAGTAGCACAGATGAAGTAAATTGGAATTAAAGCAGCTTCCCATCCAATGTAGAACAAGAAAGCGTCTAAAGCTGTAAACACCAATAACAAACCAGTTTGCATGAACAAAACTAAAGCATAAAAAGCATTGGCGTTTTTATATTCATGTTTAAAGCTAGCTAAAATGATTAGTGGTGTTAAAACATTCGTTAATAAAACCGTAATCATGCTAATTCCATCAATACCAACATGGAATTTAATGCCCAGTTGTTCAATCCAAGGGAAATTAACTACAAACTGTGTGCTTGCATCTGGTGTAAAGCTGCATAGCAATCCAACTGTTACTCCCAATGATAAAATTGAGAAGAGTAATGCAGCTACCTTAGCGGTGTTTTGCTTGGCAAATAAAGCGGTGGCAATGGCGCCAACTAAGGGTAGAAATATGAGTATTAAAAGTTCCATTTATAATATTTGAACTAATTTAAGCGATAAACCAATAAGTGTAAGCCAACAATGCCACAATACCAACAACCATCATGATGATGTAATAACCCACATTACCCGATTGCAATAATCTTAAGCTCTTGCTACCCTCATTGGTAGTCCAGCCTAAACCGTTTACCAAACCATCAATTACTTTGTTATCGATAATTTTATAGAAGAAATTAGAAAATGCATCTAAAGGCTTTCTAATGATGGTATCGTAAATTTCATCTAAATAGAATTTGTTGTACGATAATTTTTCGAAAGCAGTACGAGTTGCTTCATCAGCAACAGGAACATCTGCCTTTTTAACGTATTTGCTGTAAGCTAAAAGTATAGCGACAATAGCAGCCAATACAGAAACACCCATCAAAGTAAATTCTGTAGTATGATCTAGCTCTAAATGATTCTGGGTAACCTTAGCTCCGATTAACCAATGTGCTAACCATTCGTTTCCACCAAATACATGAGGAATATTTAACAAACCACCAACAGCGGCCAAAATTGCCAATACTACCAATGGAATAGTCATTGATTTTGGCGACTCGTGGATATGCTCTTCTGTATGATGAGAACCTCTGAACTTTCCGTAAAAAGTTAAGAACATCATACGGAACATATAGAATGCAGTTAAAAATGCTGTCAATACACCTATACCCCAAAGTATCGGACTAAATTGGTAAGTATGTGCTAAAATCTCATCCTTAGAGAAGAAACCTGAGAATGGAGGTAAACCAGCGATTGCAATGGTACCCACCATCATGGTAGCGAAAGTAGTTTTCAATTTAGCTTTTAATCCACCCATGTGGCGCATATCTTGCTCATGGTGTAAAGAGTGTATTACCGCACCAGCACCTAAGAACAACAACGCTTTAAAGAAAGCATGAGTTAATACATGGAAGAATGAACCTGTATAAGCGCCAACGCCTAAGCCTAAAAACATATATCCCAATTGAGATACCGTTGAATAAGCCAATACTTTTTTAATGTCTGTTTGAGTTAAGGCAATTAACGCCGCAACTAATGCTGTGGCCGCCCCTACAATAGCAATGATATTTTGCGCAATTGGAGCTAAATCGAACACTACGCTCGAGCGTGCAATCATGTAAATACCGGCGGTTACCATGGTTGCCGCGTGGATTAAAGCCGAAACTGGAGTTGGTCCAGCCATTGCATCTGGCAACCAAGTAAACAAAGGCAACTGTGCAGATTTACCGCAAGCACCAATAAACAACAATATTGCAATGATGGTAATGGTATCGTTTCCTGGCAACATATTAGCAGCCTGTGGGAACACTTTTGCAAACTCTAAACTTCCGAAAACTTGGAACATTAAGAACACACCTAAAAGGAAGCCTAAATCACCAATACGGTTCATCACAAATGCTTTTTTAGCCGCACTTGCATAACTGCTGTTGGTAAACCAGAAACCGATTAATAGGTATGAACATAAACCTACGCCTTCCCATCCAATAAACATTACAATGTAGTTAGAGCCTAAAACCAAAATCAACATGAAGAAGATAAATAGGTTTAAGTAGGCGAAGAACTTTCCAAAGCCCGCATCCTCGTGCATATAAGCTGTAGAGTAGATGTGGATCAAGAAGCCAATTCCTGTGATGATCAAGAGCATAATTGCACTCAAAGGATCATATAGAAACGACAAAGGAATTTTCAAATCTCCAACACTAATCCAATCGAAGAAGTTAACAGTGAATTGCTTTTCTACACTTGAACTAAGCTCAAAGAAAAAACAAACGCTAAGGATAAATGAAGCTAAAACCACTCCGCTGCCAATAAAACCAACAGCACCTTTGCTCAGCGAGTTTCTGCCCAAGCCGTTTATCACGAAGCCTAAAAGCGGAAGAACTGGAATTAACCAAAGTAAACTTGTAATCATTTTATTTTATTAGAATTACCACTTAAGGCGATTTAATACATTAATATCTATTGATTGTGTGTTGCGGTAAACCATCACGATGATACTTAAACCAATGGCTACTTCTGCAGCGGCCAAAGCCATAATGAAGAATACGAACACTTGCCCTGATGGATCATTATGATGTACCGAGAACGCTGCTAAAAGCAAGTTTACTGCGTTTAACATTAACTCTACCGACATGAAAATGATGATCGCATTTCTACGAACCAACACGCCAATAACACCAATAGTGAAAATGATGGCACAGAACCAAATGTAGTGGTTCAATGGTACGCCCTGCATATTTGCGAATAAACTATCCATTAGTTTTTTCCTCCTTTTTGGTTAAAAGTGCATTGCACCAACCATTGCACTTAACAATAGCAATGACGATAATTCGAACGGTAACATAAACGGACCGAATAATTCTTTACCTAAGTTTTCTACCAATCCTAAGCTTGGATTTTTCAACACCAAAGGATCAGCAATTGCTACCGATTTTAAAGAACCAATTAAAGTTACCGCTAAACATCCGCCAGCAATTACACCAATTATCCTTAGCACCATTGATTTGTTGGGCTCGTTTTGTTTATTGAGGTTAAGCAACATCAATACGAAAAGGAAAAGCACCATAATGGCTCCCATGTAAACAATGAAGTTAACTACCGCCAAAAATTGTGCATTCAATAAGATGTAATGAACTGTAAACGTAAAGAACGTTAGAATTAAGTATAGCACGCTATGGATTGGATTTTTCGCAAAAACCACCATCAGCGCAAAGAATACGCTTAATGTTGCTACAAAATAGAATACTGATGTACCCATTAATTTTTATTTAGTTGTTATTTGTTGGCCACAGATGCACAGATTATCAATCATAATATCTGTGCATCTGTGGCTAAATTATTTTTCTAATGGAGCTTCTACCAATTTATCTTTACCGTAAATGAAATCTTTACGTAAATAATCTGCTGGTACAATTGGTCCATCTAAGTAGATGGCCTCTTTAGGGCAAGCCTCTTCACATAAACCGCAGAAAATGCAACGCAACATGTTGATTTCGTAAACCGATGCATATTTCTCTTCGCGATACAAGTGCTTCTCGTCGTTCTTGCGCTCAGCAGCAATCATGGTAATTGCCTCTGCTGGACAAGACAATGCACACAAACCACAAGCTGTACAACGCTCTCTACCTTGTTCGTCTCTTTTCAGCGAGTGCATTCCCCTCCAATTGATAGAAAATTCACGCTCCTGCTCCGGATATTTAATGGTAGCTGGCTTTTTGAAAAAGTGACCAATAGTCGTTTTCATGCCACTAGCAATAGCCGGAAGATAAATCCTCTCCGCCAAGTTAAGTGGTTTCGAAACCAATACTTTTTTCTTATTGCTTAATGATTCCATCTCTCTGTTAAAATTTTAAAATAGCAATAACAATACCTGTGATAATGATATTCGCGATAGCTAAAGGAATTAAACCTTTCCATCCTAAATTCATCAACTGATCGTAACGGAAACGAGGGATGGTCCAACGTACCCACATGAAGAAGAAAATGAATGCAAATATTTTTAGGAAGAAGATTAACGTACCAAATAAAGGAGCCCAAGTTGGACCCAACAATTCAGCCATGTAATCCATTCCTGGATAGTTGTAACCTCCAAAGTACAATGCTGCCATTATGGTAGAGGACACAAACATGTTGATATACTCAGCAAACAGGTAAAAACCTAATTTCATTGATGAATACTCAATGGTATAACCACCGTTTAACTCGGCCTCACACTCAGGTAAATCAAATGGAGCACGGTTGGTTTCGGCAAAAGCACATACCATAAAAATGATAAAGCCTAAAGGCTGATAAAGTACATTCCAGTGCCAGCCGTGTTGTTGTGCTACAATTTCTCTTAAACTAAGTGAGTTGGTAACTAACAGCAAAGCGATGATAGACAAGCCCATCGCAATTTCATAGCTGATATTTTGAGAAGCCGCACGAATAGAACTTAACAACGAATATTTATTGTTAGATGCCCAACCACCAATCATCACGCCATATACGCCTAAGGCAATAACACCAAAAATGTATAGTAAACCAACGTTGATATCGGTTACTTGCAATTTCACTAGTCTATCCCCAACCATCATATCTTGTCCCCAAGGAATAACTGCTGTACCAATACAAGCACATAGCATAGCTAAACCTGGGCCAATCATAAACAGCCATTTATTGGCATTCGCTGGAATAATTTCTTCTTTCATGAACATCTTTACACCATCGGCCAAGGGTTGTAAAATCCCAAAGGGACCAGCTCTATCTGGACCTAGCCTATCTTGTAAAAAAGCGGCAACCTTACGCTCAGCATAAGTAGAATACATTGCAATTAATAAACTAATTGCAAATATTGCTGTAACCAATATAAATTTCTCTATGACGAAATCGATTTCCATTAGATTTTAAAGGTTTTTTCTAGTTCGCGTTGATTTGCTTCTTGTAAAGCTAAGTTTTCTTTAATTACTGGAAGCGGTTTGAATGTCTCGTAATGGTTTGACGCAATCACCGAAGTTTCAGAAATGTGTGTTGGGTGCTCCAACGTCCAATCAGCAGTTTTTTTCTTATCGAAACGACATTCGTTACAGATAAACTCTTCTACTTCCCCAAATTGATCTTTTCTAGCCGTAACACGTAAAACGTCTTCTCCTTTGTACCACAACGTTACTTTACCATTGCATTTTTCGTGTGAGCAGTTTCTGTGTGCATCAATTGGCTTTGTAAACCAAACACGATTTTTAAAGCGGAAAGTTTTATCGGTTAAAGCACCAACTGGGCAAACGTCAATTACGTTTCCTGAAAAATCGTTATCAACAGCAGTTTGAATATAAGTTGAGATTTCTGAGTGATCTCCACGATTTAAAATACCGTGAACACGTTTATTCGTGATTTGATCTGCAGTAAACACACAACGATAGCATAAAATGCAACGGTTCATGTGCAACTGAATCTTATCGCCAATATCTATTCTGTCAAACGTTCTACGCTCGAACTCATATCTTGTTTTTTGTAAACCGTGCTCGTAGCCCAAGTTTTGTAAATCGCACTCGCCAGCTTGATCGCAAACAGGGCAATCCAATGGGTGGTTAATTAGTAAAATCTCTACCACACCTGCACGAGCTTCCAAAACTTCTGGCGATGTAATGTTTAGCACTTCCATCCCATCCATCACTGTGGTACGGCAAGAAGCTACCAACTTCGGCATTGGCCTAGGATCTTTTTCAGAACCTTTGCTTACCTTCACAATGCAGGTACGACATTTACCTCCACTACCCTTCAATTTAGAATAATAGCACATGGCAGGAGGTACAATATCTCCTCCAATTTGGCGGGCAGCATTTAAAATGGTGGTACCATTTTCTACCTCTACCGTTATTCCGTCTATGGTTACTTTAACTAAATCACTCATTCTTCAAGTCAAAAGTGAAAATTAAAAATTAAAAACAATCACTGGCTTTTAACCTATTCTTTATTTATATTGATTATTATCGAGGCGATTATTTTTGATATTTCATCAACCTCTTTTAATAATTCTTTTACTATCTCTTTGTCAACTCTAACTACGTCTGTATCTCTAATTAAACAGAGCCAATATTTAGTTTCGTTTGCAGATTTCAGTGCTATTGTATAAAAGTTTCTAAAATCTTTCCTCGAACTTCCCGCCTTAGCCTCCACTACATTAGCGCCAATTGAAGTTGCACTTCTTAATAATTGATCAACAATTGAAAAGTATAGTCTTTCGATTTTGGTTTTAGATATTAAGTTGATAATAGCTTTCGAAAAATGATAAGCTCTTATTTTAATATCGTATGCCTTTTCTTCAGACATTTTTTACTTTTTAATTTTGATTTTTAACTTCCTCTACAGGAGCCTTCTCTATCGGATTAGCATAATTCGCTAAACCATAATTAGTGCTTTGGCTTTTCATCGGCTCTTTTACATGCCACTCAAACTCATCTCTGAAATGTCTGATAGCACTTGCTACTGGCCAAGCTGCTGCATCGCCTAGCGGACAAATCGTATTTCCTTCGATTTTACGTTGTACATCCCACAAAAGATCAATGTCTTCCATAGTTCCATGTCCATGCTCAATTTTATGAAGGATTTTCTCCATCCATCCTGTACCCTCACGGCAAGGCGAACATTGTCCGCAACTTTCGTGATGATAGAAACGAGAAAAATTCCAAGTATTGCGAACGATACACTGGTCTTCATCAAAAGCGATGAAACCACCTGAACCTAACATGGTACCTGTTGCAAAACCACCTTCAGATAACGACTCGTAACTCATTAAACGGGGATCGCCGTTAGCGTATTTTAAGGTTAAGTTAGCCGGCAAAATTGGCACCGATGAACCTCCAGCTACGGTTGCTTTTAGTCTTTTACCATTGGCAATACCACCACAGTACTCATCAGAATAAATGAATTCTTCTACTGGTAAGCCTAATTCTATTTCATAAACTCCTGGTTTTACCAAGTTACCAGAAGCTGATATCAATTTCGTTCCTGTACTTCTTCCAATACCAATTTTAGCATATTCATCGCCACCATCATTGATAATTGGAACTACAGCCGCAATAGATTCTACGTTATTCACTACAGTTGGGCAACCATATAATCCTGCAATTGCCGGAAATGGTGGCTTAATACGAGGATTTCCTCTTTTTCCTTCTAGTGATTCTAACAATGCAGTTTCTTCGCCACAGATATAAGCACCACCACCTGGCTGAACGTAAAGCTCTAAATCATATCCAGTGCCCAAGATATTTTTACCTAACCAACCTGCAGCTTTTGCCTCTTCAATTGCTCTTTCTAAAATCCTGATTTGAGGCATCATTTCGCCTCTTACATAGATGTAAGAAGTATTTGCCCCCAAAGCAAAACTAGAAACAATCATTCCCTCAATTAAAGCATGAGGAATGTGTGTCATTAAATATCTATCCTTGAAAGTACCCGGTTCAGATTGTCACCGTTGCAAACTAAGTAACGAGGCACACCTTCTGGCTTAGCCAAAAAGCTCCATTTCATCCCGGTAGGGAAACCTGCACCACCACGACCTCTCAATCCAGATTTCTTTACTTCTTCAACAACATCTTCTGGAGTTAAGGTTTTCAATGCCTTTTCCACCGCACGGTAACCGCCTTTTTCACGATAAACCGCTAGCGTATTGATGCCAGGTACATTGATATGTTCTAATAATAGTTTACGTCCCATTGTGTTAGATATGAGATATGAGATGTGAGATAGGAGACTAAGCGTCCAACCTCAATTCTCAAATCTATTGTCGCAAATCTTTATTTTTTAAATCGTCAATTAATTGATCTACCGATTGCTCGGTTAAATTTTCGTAGAAAGTATATTCTGGGCCAATCTGTAAAACTGGACCAAAACCACAAGCCGCCAAGCACTCTACACCTCTCCAGCTAAACAAGCCATCTTCAGTCACTTCTCCTTCCTTAACGCCAAGTTTCTTTTCGATATGATCCATGATTTTTTCGGCACCCACTAAACAACAAGGTCCAGTACGGCAAACCTCCAAAACATATTTTCCTTTGGGTTGTAAAAAGTACATGGTATAGAAACTCGCTACTTCATATACTTCGATAGGCTGAATATTTAAATACTCCGCAACTTTATCCATTGCTGGCACACTCGTCCAACCAAACTCTGCTTGTACTAAATGTAATAAAGGCAGCAAAGCCGATTTCTGCTTTCCTTCCGGATAGCGTTTCACAATCTCATCAAACTTAGCTAGCAAAGCTGATGAAAATTCTACAGGTTGTGTTTCTTCTACTTTAAGCATCTAATTCTCCTGCAATAATGTTCAAGCTACTCATGTTAATGATGGCATCAGATAATAACATACCCTCACTCATTTTCGCGTACATTTGGTAGTTAATAAAACTCGGTCTTCTAAAGTGCAAACGATACGGACTTCTGCCTCCATCGTTAATTAAATAGAAACCAAGCTCACCATTACCACCTTCAACAGCGTGGTAAACTTCTGCTTTTGGCGCATCAATTTCGCCCATCACAATTTTAAAGTGATAGATCAATGCTTCCATATTGTTATAAACTTCTTCCTTTCCAGGCAAATAAAAATCAGGAACGTCAGCATGAAAAATTCCCTTCGGTTCTGATTTCAATTTTTCCATGGCTTGTTCGATAATGCGCACACTTTGCCACATTTCTTCGTTACGCACCAAATACCTATCGAAAACATCACCACTTGTGCCTACCGGGATTTCAAAATCAAAATCCTGATAAGATGAATACGGCTCACTTACACGAACATCGTAATCGATACCTGTAGCACGCAATAATGGCCCAGTCCAGCTATAGCTCAAAGCATTCTCTGCAGTTACCTCAGCCACACCTTTGGTACGGTCAATAAAAATTCTATTACGGTTTAGTAAGCTTTCAAACTCTTTTAACGCAACAGGAAAATCTTTCAAAAACTTATTGATTTTCGCAAATGCAACTTCGTTAAAGTCTCTTTCTAAACCACCAATACGACCAATGTTAGTCGTTAAACGAGCACCACAGATTTCCTCAAAAATCTCATAAATATGCTCTCTGTATTGGAAAAGGTAAAGGAAAGTTGTAGTTGCACCCGTATCTTGAGCAATAATGGTATTACAGATGATGTGATCGGCAATACGTGAAAGCTCCATAATGATCACCCTTAAATAATCTACCCTTTTCGGGATTTGAATATTTAAAAGCTTCTCTACCGTCATGTGCCAGCCCATGTTATTGATAGGCGACGAACAGTAGTTTAAACGATCTGTTAATGGTGTAATTTGATAGAATGGACGATGCTCTGCAATTTTCTCGAAAGCCCTGTGGATATATCCAATGGTTGATACACCACTTACAATTCGCTCGCCATCCATTTGCAAAACATTTTGGAACACACCGTGTGTTGCTGGGTGCGTAGGCCCTAAGTTTAGGGTTACCAATCCATCTTGCGGATCATTATCTGTATATACTGGTTGATTGTGAGTCATAATTATCTACCAAAGTATTCATCTTTTTTATCTACCCTATTAGGATCTTCTAAAGGATATTGTTTAAGCATTGGGTAACGTTTAGCTCATCCATGTTTAATATTCTTCTCAAGTCTGGATGTCCTTCGAATTTCACGCCGAAGAAATCATAAGTTTCTCGCTCCATCCAATTTGCCCCGTTCCATAAAACGGTAGCCGTAGCCACTCTTGGATCATTTTCTTGCAAGAAAACCTTCAATCTAACCCTGATACCGCTTACCATGCTATGTAAATGATAAACCACAGCAATTTTTTCTTTCTCAGGATAGTGTACTGCCGTAATATCTGTTAAAAAGTTGAAGTTGATCTTTCCATTTTCCTTTAGAAAAGAAAGCACTTCAATCACTTTATCTTTCGTAGTAGAGAAAGTTAACAAGCCATAAGGCTCTGAAACATCAAAAAGCTGCTCGCCGAATTTTTCGCCCAGCAGATCAACTAACTCTGTATTTGTTGCTTTAGCCATTATAGTATTCCGTAACCTGCTAACAGTTCTTTATATTCAGGAGAATGTCTTCTTCTACCCGATTCATTTTTAACCAAATCTTGGATGCGCTGAAAACCATCTAAAATAGCTTCCGGTCTTGGTGGGCAGCCGGGCACATACACATCCACAGGGATAATTTCATCAATGCCTTGTAATACCGAGTACGTATCAAAAATACCACCACTAGATGCGCAAGCACCTACAGCCATTACCCAACGCGGCTCGGCCATTTGGAGATAAACTTGTTTCAACACTGGCCCCATTTTTTTTGCAATAGTGCCCATTACCATTAAAACATCTGCTTGGCGAGGCGAGAAACTCAAACGCTCTGAACCGAAACGTCCAAAATCATAATGTGAGCCCATGGTTGCCATAAATTCGATACCACAACAAGAGGTTGCGAAGGGTAAAGGCCACAACGAATGCGAACGAGCCAATCCAATTGCCTTGTCTAAAGAAGTAGCGAAAAAGCCATTTCCTTCTATGCCTGGAGGCGCTTCTACTATTTTGATTTCACTCATGTCTATAAACAAAAATGCTTGTCCAAATATAACTAGGACAAGCAGCAAATCTACGATATTTAGCCTTATTTAGGTCAACCTATCATCATTTAGAAACAATCTAAATAATTGCTTTGATCGTTTCTAATGCCAATCTAATGCTTTCTTTTTAAGGATATAGATGAAGCCAAGTAACAATGTTCCCATAAAGATAAACATCTCAATAATACCGTTCCAACCTAACTCTCTAAAGTTAACCGCCCAAGGGTACATAAAGATAACCTCAACATCAAAAAGCACGAACAATATGGCTACCAAAAAATATTTGATTGAAAACGGTTGGCGGGCATTACCTATTACTTCTACACCCGATTCAAAAGAAGTCAGTTTATCTTTAGTTTTTCTTTTAGGCCCCAGTAAGTGAGTAGCAAATAAGGTTACCACTACGAAACCTAAAGCTACAATTACCTGAAATATAATAGGAATAAAATCTTGAGCTGTACTTTGTGCTTGCATAACAATACTAATAGTTGTGGGCAAAATTAAAATAAAAAGGCAGGATTACAAACCCTGCCTTTTCTTTAATTATATCTAATTACTTTTTAGTTGGTGCTTTTTTCGTTGCACCTCCTCCAGCTAAGAACTTTAAGTTATCTGTTGCTAAAGCATTTGTTGGATCAATAGCTAAAGTTTTGTTGAAATACTCTTTAGCTTTTTCTTTATCTGTGCTAGCAAATACAGCCCCAAGATAATTATAAGCCTCACTTAATGTTGCTTTATTAGCAGCTACTTTTTCAGGTTTTGCAGTTACCAATTCTATAAATTTCTCATAGTAAGGTACCGCTAGTTTCTGCGTGCTTTCTGCATCATCTAAATTTTTGTTGATACGTGCCCTAAATAAGTAAGCAGTTTCGTAATCCGGTGCTAATTTTGTTAACTTAGAGAAAGCCGTATCTGCTTTAACCAAAGCATCTTTAGTTGGGTTTTTATTATCTCTTACAGCAAAAACATAATCAAAATAGTGAGAAGCTCCTAAATAGTAGTAGTTCATAGCTATGTTAGGATCTTTAGAATTTGCCTGAGTTACTTTATCATACACTTGCGCCGCTTTTGCAAAGTTTTTAGCGGCATAGCACTTCGCACCGATAGCTGCCAATTCCTCAACTTTAGTAGAATCTAATTCTACCGCTTTTGAAATATTGATGAAAGCTAAGCTATCTTGACCTAAATTTTGTTGTGCTTTACCCAAGTACAAATAATCTGAACCGATGATACGAGAAGCATCTTGCGTTCTAGCAAATAGTTCGTTCATGTATTTCACACCTTGCTCATAGTTCTTATTTTCTACAGCAGAGTAACCTCTCATCCTAGTTACTACAAAGTTTTTAGGATTTTTAGGATCTGGCGAATTTAAGGTTGCAACTTCTTGTCCTAATGTAGCAAAATCACCAGCATACACTAAAAACTGAGCATAACGTAAACGAGAATCGAAAGACTTATCTGTTAAATCTAAATACCTTCTCATGTTAGCTAAAGCATCAGCTTTCTTTGCAGCACCATTTTTAGGATCTGCAAAAGACCATTGCATCTGAATTTCTGCCAACTCTCTATAGGCAGGGCCATAGTTAGGGTCTGTTTCGATTACTTTTTTCACTTCTGCTTCTGCTTCTGGAAACGCAAAAGCGTCTTTATACATTTTTCCTATTTGCACGTGTGCTCTAGATAAATTTGGTGTAATATCTAATGCTCTTAGGTACATTGGATATGCTTCCGTATTTTTCCTTTGTTTAGCATAGTAATCTGCCAATGCTAAGAAAGTTTCCGGATCTTTATCTTTCGAATCTAAGTCATCAGCTTGTTGCAAGTTTGGCAATGCTAATGCGTAATCTGGATTTTCTTGATCAATGTAAGCTCTACCAATTGCTAGGTATGTGGTGTAATCCTTCTTCTTAAGATCAATAGCTTTATCGAAATTAGTTTTGGCATTAGTTGCATTTTTTTGTGCTAAATCAGCCTGTCCTAAGCCAACATAATTTAATGCATTTTTTGGATCGGCTGTTGTACCATTTGTAAATGCTACCCTAGCCGAGTCAATATCATCAGTTAATAAATAAACTTTACCTAAATTAAAGTAATTTTCGCCTTCTTTAGGTTGGTTTGCCACTAAAGTTTTAAGCATAGATGTGGCTTTTTGATACTGTTCAGCATCGATAGCTTTCTTAGCATCGGCTAAACTTTGAGCAAATGAGGCAGTGCTACCCATCAATAATAAGCCCGTGGCCAAGGCTATGTTCTTCTTAATCATTTTCATTGTCTCTATTTGTTAAGTTGAAATTTAAACTTCTTGTACTTAAAGTAGTTTACTTTTCCGTAATTAATAATTCTTATTTCTTATTAGTTTTTAAGTTAAATTCTCTTTGCGCTAGCTCATGTGGCCCAAGACCAGATTTAAGCACAATTAATTGTCCACGAGGACTTGATAACCAAGTTGCAAATCCCGTGCCTAAACCGCTCGTTCCTTCGGCATTAATGATATAAACATTTCTAAGAAATGGATATTTACCATTAATTAAATTCTCTTGAGTAGGCTTGTAATAAGCGTCTGCGTTCTTTTTACCTGCCAAATTTTTAACAGCTAATGTTTTTACATTGGCTAAAAACGGCGATGGGTTTTTAACATTTTTTAACAACCAGTTTACTCCAATAACTCCTACGTAACCTTTATTTTCGGCTACGTACTTAATTACATCGTTGGTTGTTTTTAACGTATAAACTCCCGATTTTGGTAATTCTTTAATACCTGCAGAGTCTATAAAATATCTAATGGTGCTTGAATAGGCATTGTCAAAAACCAACTTTTTACCAGTTGTAGAACTACCTTTCATGATCTCATAAGCTTCTGCTACAGTTATTGTACTGTCTGCATCTGCTTTATTCGCAATCAATGCCAATCCATCTATTGCAAATCTATCTACATAGATAGGGCTCTGTCTTTTTTTATAAAACTGTTCTTCTTCTGGTTTTAGCATCCTAGACATTACCAGCATCTTCACATCTCCACTTCTAAACTTTGGCAATATCTCGTTTTCGTTACCCACTATGGTATTTACCGTTGCATCTGGATAGTCAGATTTAAAAACAGTAATCTGCCTATCTAAAATTCGAGCATAACTTTCGTCTACCAATATTGTTGTACTTCCAGAAGTTCTTTTTTCGCCTACTTCATCGCTATTTGTTTTTCTGTTGCAAGAAAACAAAGACAAGGCAAGCGTAGCGAGCACTAAACTAGATACTATTCTCATTCTATTTTATTATCTCTTACTATCCTAAAAAACCTAATTGCAGCATAAATTACCAAAACAATACCAAAGGCTACACGATATTCTTGAGGAAATTTTTGAGGATCTAAATGAATTACATCACCAAAAAATACAACTATTACGGCAATTGTACAAAAAAGTACAATCATCGTAACCCCTAAAATAAGCAGAAATCGCTGTTGAGGCGATTTCTGCGTTGAATTATCTGAATTTAGCATCTTGACACTAAATTATTGTTGCAAAGTAAATGCGATAGGCATATTGTATTTTACCCTTACAGGTTTACCATTTTGCATTCCTGGGTTCCATCTTTTACTAGACTTAACTACCCTAACAGCCTCCTCATCGGTACCGTAGCCTAATTTTCTGTCAACTTTTACATCGGTAACAGAACCGTCTTTCTCTACAGTAAACGAGATAAATACCTTACCTTGGATATTGTTCTCTGCAGCCATTGGCGGGTACTTTAAGTTATCGCCAATGAATTTGTAAAACTTATCCATACCGCCTGGATAGGTTGGAGGATTTTCCATACTCACAAAGCTGTAAACGGTGTTATCTTCTACCACAACAGCTTGTTTAGGGCCTTCGCCAGCAGCAGTAATTTGTACTACATCTGCAGTTGGGTCACCTTCCATGGTCTTTTGTCCTGGATCTGCTTTCTTCAAATCCTCAACGGTTGGCGGTTTCTCGTCACGTACCTCGTTATCCGGTTTTACAATCGGCGGAGGGAACTTGATTTGATCTTGCTTTGGTGGAGGTGGCTCTACCGGAGGAGGTGTTTTAACCTCTGGGTTAATTGGTGGAGGTGGTTGCATAATTACCTCCCTTATTGTCTCTTCAGGTTCTACCGGCCCCATTCCTTTAAGCAACGAATAAATTTTCGGTGTAAAGAAAAGAAAAACGAAAACCGAACCTGCAAGGAGCAATGACTTAGTTGTATTCCAAGAATTTTGTTGGCGAAGCTTGTAAGCTCCGTAACTTTTATTCTTGTCTTCGAACACTACGTCTATCCAACCTCTATTATATAAATCTATTTTAGACATTGTTCAATTTTTTAATTGTTAATAATCACTACCAAATCCCGTTAGATTTCATAAACTCTTTCTCACCATCCAAAATATGACTAGGATCGTCATCAACAGCAGGCGCACTGATGTTGGTTTTTGTAATAGCGATTTCATCCATGATATCTACAAAGTTTTTATAGGTAGAGCCATCTGTAGGCTTCACTATAATTACAATATCGCGACCGGTTTTATCCTTTACATCTTTTTTGTTTTTCAACAATGAAGCTTCGATATCACCAAAACCTTCGATGGTTGGTGCATTGGTTGCCGAGGGCTGTCCCATGTACCAAGCAATTTTATCGTTTTTGCCCAATAAGATGGTCATTGTTTGCGACTCCTTTAATTCTAATCTGTTTTCATCTTTGGCATCTTTATCTGGCTTGGCTATTTCCATAGCTGCTGGTTTAGATAATGATGTTGTTAGCATGAAGAACGTGATTAGCAAGAAAGCCAAGTCAACCATTGCAGTTAAATCTACCTTGGTAGCCTGCTTCTTGGTTCTTACTTTGCCGCCTTTTTTACCTCCGCCGGAGGAGGTGTCTAATTCTGCCATAGCTTATATGATTATTCTCCGCCGCCTTCCGACGATGTAATTAAACTAAATTTGTTAATTTTTTGGTTTTGGAAAACTTCTACCACCTTACGTACTACTGGATATTCGGTTTTACCATCACCTTTTATGGCCGCGTTTAAGTCGATACCATAAATTTCGCCATTAGCCATACGAGCTTCTTTTAACCAATTAAACAGCTCGTTGTTTTTGGTAGAATCTAACGGAATACCCGTTTGTAAACCAGACTTTTCACGTTGAGGACCATCCATTGCCAAAAACTGCTTTAGGTTTCCAATAGGAACTCCGAAGGCTGGCAGTACAGAAAAACGCTTAAGCTCTTCTTCTGTAAATTGAAGCCCGTAAGAAGCACCCATTTTTTGTAAAGTTGCTCTCTTCACATCCTGTCCAACGATGTCTAAAAATACTTTGCCCTTTCCAACGCTAACAATTACCACTCCTTTGTCTGGCAATTTATATTGCACGGTAGACGATGGTGTTGCAATCTCTAGCGGATCTGGTTGGCGGGCAGTAGCTGTTAAAATAAAGAACGTAAGTAATAAGAACGACACGTCGCACATGGCAGTCATATCGATCGAAGTTTACTGGTTCTTTTTACCTTTGCTTTTGCCATAATTAAATAATTATCTAAATCTTTTTATTAATGATGTTAATTGTTCCGGTTTTCCATAAAGCCGGGAAAAGATTTTTAATAATTCTTATTTATGGGTACTAGCGTAAGTTTGAACGATGCTAAATCCAGCCTCATCGATAGCGTAAGTTAACTTATCGATTTTTGAAGTAAGGATATTGTACATGATAATCGCTAAAGTAGAAGTACCGATACCAGTAGCTGTACACATTAACGCCTCAGAGATACCTACCGCTAATGCTGCTTGATCTGGAGCTCCAGAGTTAGCTAAACCTGCGAAGGCCTTGATCATACCAGTTACTGTACCTAATAGACCTGTTAATGTACCGATAGATACTAATGTTGCAATTACAGTTAAGTTTTGCTCTAACATTGGCATTTCTAAAGTAGTTGCTTCTTCAATATCTTTTTGAATAGCTAATACTGATTGCTCTACGTCTAATCTTGAATCAGATTCTACTTCGCTATATTTTTTCAAGCCAGACTTGATTACGTTAGCTACTGAACCTTGTTGTTTGTCGCACTCGGCGATAGCAGATGAAATGTTGTTAGTTTTCAAGAAACCTTGAATTTTAGTAACGAAAGCTTGTAAACTTCCTTTACCTGTTGCTTTACCAATAACAATCATACGCTCTACAGAGAAAACGATTGTCATTAATAATAGACCAATTAAGATTGCCACGATAGGACCACCTTTATAAGCCATACCTGCGTAGTTACCTTGTTTAGGTAGGTTATCTACGTTGTTGTCAATAAAGTTGTTTGCATCACCTAAAACAAATTTGAAGATACAGATACCAATAATGATACAGATAGGAATAACTAACGTTGCAAATAAGTTAGATGCCGACGAGCTACCCTCGTTTTTAGCTGGTGTAGGTTTTGGTGCGTTTGCCATTTTTTTTTGATTTTTTAGTTTAGCATTTGTTTTTTAAATTTCAAAATAAATATAAGTTAATACACAACGCAGCCCAGGCCGAATTGTTGCGGAAGCAAATTTATAATTTTGATTTAAATTACAAATTAAATATTCGTTACACAATTAATTCGTTACTCAAGCCAACGAAGCGTTCTTAACTAAAAAAGATTGCCTGTGAGGCAATCTTAACGCAATTAAAACTAAAAATTTAATTAAATGCAAATTTTTGAAAGAAAAAAAGTGTTACACCTCAATTTCTATCAAGTTTGGCATTCCTTTTTTGAGTTCATCATCAGCAAAAGCTTCGAATTCCTTAAAGTTATCTAAAAATGCCTGAGCGAGTTCATTTGCTTTAATATCGTAATTATTGGCATTTCTCCAAGTGTTTCGCGGGTTTAAAACCTCTGCCGGAACATTTGCACAACTTACGGGCATAGCGAGACCAAAAACAGGGGCGAAAGTAATAAAATCTACCTTTTCTAGCTCTCGGTTAAGCGCTGCCGTAATCATAGCCCTTGTGTAAGCTAGTTTCATTCTGCTGCCCACACCATAAGGGCCGCCGCTCCAGCCCGTATTTACCAGCCATACATTTACTTGATGCTTTTTCATTTTTTCGCCCAATAGCTTGGCGTAAGCTGTTGGGTGTAAAGGCAAAAATGCTTTACCAAAGCAAGCAGAAAAAGTTAATTGCGGCTCGGTTACACCGGTTTCTGTACCAGCAACCTTTGCTGTATAGCCAGAAATAAAATGAAACATTGCTTGTGCAGGAGTTAACTTTGAAATTGGAGGCAAAACTCCAAAAGCATCTGCGGTTAAAAAGAAAATATTTTTTGGAACGGGTGCTACCGATGGCTCTAAAGCATTATCAATGTGGTTTAATGGATAAGCCACACGGGTATTTTCCGTTTTTTCGATATTTGCAAAATCTACATTTCTGGTTTCAGAAAAATAATTGATGTTCTCTAGTAGTGCCCCAAATTTAATAGCATTGAAGATTTGAGGTTCTTTTTCTGCTGTTAAATCTACACATTTTGCGTAGCAGCCTCCTTCAAAATTAAAGATGGTTCCTTCGCCCCAACCGTGTTCGTCATCGCCAACTAATGCCCTATTCGGATCGGCAGATAAAGTTGTTTTTCCCGTACCCGATAAGCCAAAAAACACGGCAGTATCTCCATCCTTACCTACATTTGCCGAACAATGCATTGATAAAGTATTTTTTTCTTTAGGCAAAATGAAATTAAGCACAGAGAATATTCCTTTCTTAATTTCGCCAGTATAGGCCGTACCACCTATAAGAATAATTTTTTTAGAGAAATTAAGAATAGAAAAGTTTTCTTGCCTGGTACCATCCGTTGCTGGATTAGCTAAAAAAGATGGAATGGCGATAATTGTCCACTCTGGTTGGGCTGGTATTTCTTCTTCGCCATATCTTAAAAAAAGATTATTGGCGAATATATTTTGAAATGCATGCTCGGTAATAACCCGAATGCTAGTGCTATAATTTTTATTGGCACAGGCATAAGCATCTCTTACGTACACTTCTTTATCACTTAAAAAGGATAGCATTTTTTGATAAAGCGCATCAAAATGTTGCGTACTTATTTTAATATTGATATCTCCCCACCAAACGCTTTCGTTGGTTACATCATCGGCAACGATAAATCTGTCTTTAGGAGAACGGCCTTTAAATTTTCCTGTATCAATTGCTAAAGCACCAGAATCGGCTAGTGTGCCCTCTCCATTTTTGATTGCTTCTTCAACTAACTCTGGAATACTTAGCTGATATTTGAATTGCAGCGAAGCCAAACCTAGATAATCTAACTGAGGTTTTTGGATACTATATTTGGTCATATTTTTGGTTTAAATATGGGCCAAAGCTAAGGAGATATTTACGCAAAAAATGCCAATTTTAGATAAAAATTTTACTTATTGTGGCATTTACACTAAGAATTAAAACACTGAATAACAGTTGATTATAAATAAAAATTAGCCTCCAGATTTCTTTACTTTATAGCCTTCTTTTTGAAGAAATAAAAATGCTTTTTCTTTAAAATCTCCCTGCAAAATAACTTCTCCATCTTTAGCGCTTCCGCCTACCCCACATTTTGTCTTCAAGGTTTTGGTTAATTTCTCTAAATCGGCATCTGTACCCACAAAGCCAGTAATTAAAGTTACTGTTTTGCCACCGCGATTTTTGCGATCTAGCATTACCCTTAAATCTTGTTGCGCATTGGGCAAGGTTTCTTGCGCTACGGCTTCTTGATTTTCATAAACAAAATCTGGATCGGTAGAAAACATGATGCCTCCAAAATCATTTAGTGTATTTTTCTTTTGTTTGCTCATATTGATAGGGGTCAGGAACTAGGTGTAAGGGATTAGTTTTAATTGCTTAATATCTTTAACGATGCTGGCACTATTTTTATTTCTAAATTTTCGCCAAGCTGTAGTGGTTCTCCATCTAAATGTACCGCATCTGGGGCATTTCTTTCTATTTTGATATGCTTTCCTCTAATAATTTTTACCAAACTAGATTTATGCGTTTTTGCGGTAATCATTTGAAAAGCCAAAACAGGTAGTTTTACCAAAGATATAGGATGGATAATGCAAACATCTAAATAGCCATCTGTTAAAGACGAATCTGGAGAGATATACACATTGTTCCCGTACTGTGAGGAATTGGCAATGCTTATAGCGAAAGCGTCTTTATCGTATTTCACGCCATCAATTTCTATACGATAAGGCTGAGCTCTATAAGTAGTAATTTCCTTAAAACCCAATTCTACATAGCTTTTTAGGCCTCTTTTTTTATTTCCCGCAAAAACAGAACTCAAATGCGCATCGAAACCCATGCCAGCCATGTTGAAAAATTTTTTACCGTTTAATTCTGCGGTATCGATGACTTGGTGTTTACCAGTATTGATTAGCGAAATTGCTTTTTGCGCAGTTAAAGGGATGTTTAAAAACCTAGCCAATCCGTTACCCGAACCGAAAGGAATGATGGCCAATATTTTATCGCTGTGCACTAATTTACTTGCTACCTCGTTAATGGTACCATCGCCGCCAACGGCTACAATGATATCGTAATTTTTCTTTTCGGCTTCTTCTGCTAACTCTGAGGCGTGCCCAACATATTCTGTAAAAGTATAAATGGGCGCAAATTTTTGCTTATCAAGATATTGATCTATTAAAGCAGGTAAACTCGATTTCTTTTTTCCGCCAGAAATTGGGTTGATAATAAAAAGGATATTGGATTTGTTTACCGACATAAATAATTAGCACACAAAATAATCGATAATTTTTGAGTATTAAAATTTATTGTGGTAGTTTTGCACTGTTAAAGTGGACTGATTTGCTATTTCCGTAGAGCGTTAAGTATCGGAACTGATTGCAACCACGTAAAAAAAAGTGCTAATATGTTTCTACACTTCTATTTACAACCGTAAGGGTGGATCTTTGCCATTTTAACTTTTATTGCTTTTTTAATTAAATAAAAACTTAAAATGTCGTATTTATTTACATCAGAATCGGTATCTGAAGGTCACCCAGATAAAATTGCTGACCAAATTTCGGATGCTTTAATCGATAATTTTTTAGCCTTTGACCCAGAATCTAAAGTGGCTTGTGAAACTTTGGTTACTACAGGCCAGGTTATTTTAGCTGGCGAGGTAAAATCTAAGACCTATTTAGATGTGCAACAAATTGCCAGAGATGTGATCAAGAAAATTGGTTACACCAAAAGCGAATATATGTTCGAAGCAAACTCTTGTGGTGTACTTTCTGCAATTCACGAGCAATCTCAAGATATTAACCAAGGCGTAGATAGAACTACCAAAGAAGAGCAAGGTGCTGGCGACCAAGGAATGATGTTTGGTTACGCAACCAACGAAACCGAAAACTACATGCCATTGGCACTTGATTTATCTCATGCTTTGCTGAGAGAATTGGCTGTTTTGAGGAGAGAAAATGCTGAAATTACTTATTTACGCCCTGATGCTAAATCTCAAGTAACCTTAGCATATTCGGACGATAACCAACCGCAAAGAATTGATGCGATTGTGATTTCTACGCAACATGATGATTTTGTGAAAGCTAAATCTGAATCTAAAGCAGATAAAGATGCCGCAAACGATGAGATGTTGGTTAAAATCAAGAGTGATTTAATTTCGATTTTAATTCCGAGAGTTAAAGCTAAATATCCGCAATATGCGCATTTATTTAATGATGATATCACTTATCACATTAACCCAACAGGTGTGTTTGTTATTGGTGGCCCACATGGCGATACCGGCTTAACTGGTAGAAAAATCATTGTAGATACTTACGGTGGTAAAGGTGCTCACGGTGGTGGTGCATTCTCTGGAAAAGATCCAAGTAAGGTAGATAGAAGTGCTGCGTATGCCACACGCCATATCGCTAAAAATTTGGTTGCTGCAGGTTTATGTGATGAAGTTTTGGTACAAGTTTCTTATGCTATTGGTGTTGCCAAACCTACTTCTATTAATGTGGTAACTTACGGCACTTCAAAAGTTGGTTTAACTGATGGAGAAATCAGCAAGAAAGTAGAGGCGATTTTTGATATGCGCCCTTACTTTATTGAACAACGTTTAAAATTAAGAAACCCAATTTATAGCGAAACTGCTGCTTATGGGCACATGGGCCGACAAGCTGAAACGGTTACTAAATCTTTCAAATCTCCAAGCGGAGAAGAGAAAACAGTAACGGTTGAGTTATTTACTTGGGAAAAACTAGATTACGTAGACCAAGTTAAAACTGCTTTCGGTTTATAATAATATGCCGTCATTTCGACGAGGTACGAGGAGAAATCTAGCTATTATTGATAACATCTCGTTAGATTTCTCTCTGCGCTCGAAATGACGGCAACTTTTAAATCCCTTTAGCCTTCATAAAGAACTTTTCTTCATCAAGCAGATATTTATCATCTATCGCATAAGTATTTATTTTATTGATGCTCATCTCATCAACTACATCTACAAAGTTTTTATAAACAGATGTACTTGTAGGTTTAATAATTACATACATTGCTTGATCTTTCGACGCCTTATGGGTTTCGGCTACTATCTTTTGATTAGCGAGTAAAGTCTTTCTAATTTCTGAAAGATTAGCCACCCGCATTGGGCTTTTAGATGCCTCTCCCAGATAGTAAACCACTTTATCATCCTTACCCAGCAAAACAGTTAAAGTTCTAGAGGCTGGCCAAGGTTCCAATTTCTCTATTGTTGGCACGGGGTCTGGCTTAGCAATCTCCATCGCATTCATTTTACCCAACGAAGTAGTGAGCATAAAAAATGTAATGAGCAGAAACGCCAAATCTACCATTGCGGTTAAATCAACTCCGGGAGTAGGTTTTCTGGAGCTTCCTCTTACGGCCTTGCCGCCTTGAGGAACATTAAGTGTTGCCATCTTTTTTTAGTTTAGTTTTAAGGATGATGACAATTGCAAGCGCTTTTCATAAAAAAAGCGATTAAAATTTTAATCGCTCTCTATCTCTTTTATTTTACCGCACTTATAACGCCACAACCTATTCTTGGACCAGAGTTGCCGGTGGGTTGTGTTACATAATCATCGGTACCGCCGTGTACAATGATACCTCTGCCAATGATATTTTTTACATCTCCATCGGCAATGCTCCACCTAAAAGTGCTTATCGAAATTTTAGCATGGCCTTTACTGTCTAATTGAATGTTCCCTATATCTCCCGAATGGTAACTATCAGAATCCCATTTACCATGCGATTCAGCGGTTGGATTCCAATGTCCATGCGTATTCTCTCCCATGTTACCACAATCGCCATGTTCGTGGAAATGCACTGCAACAGTACTATCCACACGCTCGGGCATATTAATTTCTAAATCCATTTTGATTTTCCCATCTGCCATTTGAAAAAATTTAGCAGAACCAATTGGCTGGTTAGTTGCCGTTGAGTTTAAAACGGAATTAGCTACCTCTCGCTCTTTATTAGCGCATGAAGTTACAATTGTTGATAAACCTAAAGCTAAGTATAAAATGTAATTTTTCATTTTTCTAATATTAAGATAAAACTGATTTAAGTAGATAAATGAGCTTAATTTGACCAGGTTTAAGCAGAACAACGTATAACTATATTAGTTTTATAAAATGTATTTTAAAAACAAAACCATTCTTATTTAGGGTTGTTTTACATATAAATCAAGATGTAAACGTTATGGAACAGCCAGCAGAAATGAATACCCTTAGTCAGATTTTAGAAAAGTTGAGAAAAAAGGGGATAGATAACGAATTAAAAATGACCGACCACGGTAAAATGCAATCTAAAACTTTAGATAAAATATATGCACCCGAAGATTTGAACATCGTTAAAACTTACAGGTTTGAAGGAATGTCGGATCCGGGAGATAATTCTGTATTATACATGGTAGAGGACAGCGACAAGAATATGGGTTATATTTTAGATTCTTACGGTGCTTACTCTGATAATGATGGGCCAGCATTTGCCGATTTCTTGAAGAAAATCAATACGGTGGATAGAGACGAGCAAGAACTTTTTAGATAGAAAATTATCTGTTATTGAAGAGGCTGTATCAAAAATGATGATATGAATTTGCTAGCGAAATAATATTTTGAAAGTTGTCATGCTCAGGTCTACGGGCATTGTAAAGCAAAATTTATTTTAATTTAAACCGCTTTACAATTCCCGCCTTTGCGGGAATGACGATAACGCCAAGTTTAACTCTTTTAAAATTATGCCTTTCTTATTTTGATACAGCCTCTTCGTTTTTAATATCCACTATCATCTAATGCAAAAGTATTTTTCCTTTCCTTCCATTTTCCCTGAGTGAAATCTGGAAATTCTTGGGGCTTATTCCCCTCCTTTAATGATTTGGTAGATAGCGGTGTAATTACACTCATGGTTACCGAATCATAAACATCTATTGGCGTTTGTTTTTTATCTCTCACTGCGATGATAAAAGCGTTGAACACAAACCAATCCATGCCACCGTGCCCTGCACCTAAAGCATTACTTTCATATTTTTTCCAAAGTGGATGATCGTACTTTTTAAACCAATCTTCGGCTTTATCCCAAGCGTGTGGTTTAGAAACGCCTTCAATATGCACCGATTTATTTACATCCATCCACAAACCATCTGTACCTTGTATTCTAAAACCTAGTGAATACGGACGTGGCAAATGCGTATCATGCGTTAGCATTACCGTTTCGCCATTGGCACAATTTAACAAAGTGGTGGTCACGTCGCCATTTTTATAATTGATTTTCGCATTTGGATGCCCAGGCGACTTCTTCTCGACATAATCTGCCAAACCCTTCGCTTTGGAACTGAACGATACCAAATTTGTAAACCTATTTCCTCTATTAATATCTACACATTGCATAATTGGCCCCACACCATGGGTAGGATATAAATCGCCATCTACATCGATGTTGAACTGGGTGCGCCATTGTGCTTCACTTAAAGCTTTGGGGCCAAACTCTACCCCACCGCCATAATATTGCTTGCCATTATTAAATAAAACTTCTCGCAAATCGTGCTGGTAGCCACCTTCCAAATGCACCAATTCGCCAAAAATCCCTTGCCTAACCATATTTAATGCTGCCAAAACATCTCTACGGTAGCATACATTTTCTAAAGTCATGTAAGGCATTCCCGTTTTTTCTGATGTTCTTACAATATCCCAATGCTCTTTAACGGTTAGTCCTGCAATTACTTCACAGCCCACATATTTACCCGCATTCATGGCATAAATGGATTGCTCGTGATGAAACTGCCACGGTGTAGAAATAATGATAGCATCAATATCTTTTCGATCTACCATCGCTTTGTAAGCATCTAAACTGCCTGTGTATTCTTTTGCCGCAGCTCTACCAGATTTAGCAATGGCTTCTCGGCATATTTTAAGTGAGCTTTCTTGCGTATCGCAAACGGCAACAATCTCTACATCATCCCTTAACAAGCCTTCTTTGATGTGGTTCATGCCCCTTGCGCCAACGCCAATATAGCCCAAACGCACTTTTTGGTTATCTTTTGCAAATAGAGCACCCGAAGGCAAAATGGTAAAGCCTGCTGATGCAATAGCCCCAGTTTTAATAAAATTTCTTCTTTCCATACAGTTGGTTTATTTGTGGTTGTATTTATGGGCTTAAATTAAAAAAAATGATAGACGAAATCTAATTGCGCCATACATTTTCGACAATAAAAACGCAACCGATTTTGATTGTTAACTTTTGGCTAAAGCCATCTTCCTATTTTACCTACACCCTTGACTAAAGCCAAGGGCAATTAGCTTATCGTCTTACTTGCCTATTAGAGCTAGAACCAAAGACAATGAACTCATCTCTACATATCATTGTTTCATATTTTTACTGATAGCTATTTGATGGGAATCTTTTGGCTTTAGGCTAAATCTTAGAAAATTTTCCTAACCTAATCGAAGTAAAAATGTTTGCTAATTATCTATTTCCTATTTTTGATTTATTAATGAGCAAAACCACTACCTATACTATCTCTAAACTTCCACTTGATGTTAGGTTTGCTAACAAAGTAACGAGTATAGATTTTACACCGTACACCCAAAAAGAAACTTTAAGCAGGTTATATCAAGAAAGTGCTACAATAGTAATAAAAATTAAAACCGACTACAGAAACCACTATCAAAAAGAGCTTAAAATAAAAAATGCTTCATTTATTGCCGAAATTTGGGGACATTTAGCTGCCTATCGCCTGGCACTGTGGATGCAGCGAAACATTAAATTATGGCCTGTACAAAAGCTTGCAAAGTTTGTAGCTTTTAGAAGCGGCGTGATAGATTGCGGCGAGGGTAGTGTAGACACCAATCGTTGGTTTTGGGATATATTGGCCAGACTATTTTTTAGTAAGTACAAATAGCTGAAGATTCTAAACTACCAAAAACATGAACTTTTCAACAAAACAAAATTGAGCTTTTTAACAAAGCAGTATTCGGTTTTTATGTAGACTTTTGTGATATAAATTAATCATCTATTGATGAAAAGAATCCTAAAAATACTTAAAGCAACTATGATATTCTTTATAAGTTTAGCCCTAATATTGGCTATTTCTACCTATTTCTATATGCGCCTACCCAAATTTGGCAAAGCGCCCAGCGGCAAACGTTTAGCGCTTGTACAACAATCTCCCAACTATAAAGATGGCAAGTTTCAAAATTTTCACTACACGCCAGATTTAACGGAAGGCTATTCGATGCTGGGCATTATGTTCGATATGTTTTTTAAAACCCATCCGAGAAGGAAACCTGTAGACAGCATTCCATCGGTAAAAACAGATTTATTGAATTTACCTGTAGACTCTAATGTGTTGGTTTGGTTTGGGCATTCCTCTTACTTTATGCAAATTGAGGGTAAACGTTTCTTGGTAGACCCTGTATTTAGCGGCAATGCTTCTCCTATTCCAGGCACTACCAAATCTTTTAAAGGTGCAGATATTTACAGTGTGGCCGATTTGCCCAACATCGATTACTTAGTGATTAGCCACGACCACTATGATCATTTAGACTACGAAACGATTATCGCCCTAAAAAATAAAGTAGGCAAGGTAATTTGTGGCTTGGGCGTGGGCGAACATTTTGAATATTGGGGATATGCTCCACAAAATTTAATTGAAAAAGATTGGCATGAAAAAGTGGATTTAGGCAATGGTTTCGTTTTAAACACCGTTCCGGGCAGGCATTTTTCTGGCCGCGGATTTAAACGAAACAACACTTTGTGGACTTCTTACCTACTGGAAACACCTAAGGGTAAGATATTTATTGGTGGCGATAGCGGCTACGATACACACTTTGTGGAGATTGGCAACAAGTTTGGCCCTATTGATTTGGCTATTTTGGAAAACGGCCAGTACAATGTAGCTTGGCAGGCCATACATACCCTACCGCAAGAAACAGTACAGGCAGCGAAAGATTTAAAAGCGAAACGGTTTTTCCCGGTACATTCGTCTAAATTTATGTTAGGCATGCACCCATGGGACGAACCTTTAAACGAAGTAAGTAAAATAAATAATGGCGAAATCCCGATAGTTACGCCTATGATTGGCGAAGTAGTTAACCTAAACAACGAAAATCAAGTATTTACACAATGGTGGAGAGGAGTTAAATAATGGAAATTAAAGGCATTGAAATTACTTCTTGCTACATTGGGCCAGAAATTTCTCCCGAACATTTTATACCCGAGCACTTGTTTATGTTTTTGGCCAAAGGCGATGTTTCTGGCTATGATGGTCATCAAAAATATACCATGAAAAGCGGCGAATACTGCTTGGTTAGGAAAAACCATTTGGCAAGATACACCAAGCAAGAAGACAATGGCGCTTTTGATAAAGTGGTGGTGGTATTTGATGAAGATTTTTTACAGCAGTTTCAGCAAAAACATCAAATTAAAAGGACTGGAAAAGCAGCCAAAGGGGCTTTTTACGAACTTACTAAAACAGCATTGGTGCCCAACTTTGTAAGCTCACTGATGCCTTACTACAATGGTTCTCACCAAATAGATGGCGCTTTTGAGCAAGTAAAAAAGGAAGAGTTACTGTTAATTCTGTTGCAGACCAATGCAGATTTGGTAAATGTACTCTTTGATTTTGGTATCCCAGAAAAAATAGACCTAGAGATTTTTATGAACCATAACTACAAATTTAACGTGGGTATGGAACGTTTTGCCTATTTAACTGGCCGCAGTTTATCGTCTTTTAAAAGAGATTTTGTGAAGATTTTTTCTGAAACTCCCAATCGTTGGCTAATTAAGAAAAGATTGAAAGAGGCGCATTTCCTTATCCAAAAGAAAAAACAAAAACCTACAGAAATTTACCTCGATTTGGGCTTCGAGGATTTGTCTCATTTTTCTTTTGCCTTTAAAAAGTTGTTTGGCTATGCACCTACCAAGTTGGCGGAGTAGGATTTTATCCTATAAATGAAAGCGTCCTAAACCTTCATCGTTTAAGAGCGCTTTCTTCATTACCTTTCTATTTCTGTTTATCTACAATGCTTTTTACCAGTTCATTGATATAAACTTCAATGTTATCGTAAGCGGTGCTTAAATCTCTGCCATTAGCATTTGCCTTATTGGGGTCTAGCTTTTTACTGATTTCCCATTCATCTGGCATGCCATCGCCATCGGTATCTTTTGGTGCCGGCAATGTGGCAAGAAGCGGCCAACCGCCAACATCTGCTGGACGATCTATGATGCCAAATCTACTCAACGCATCGCCACTAGAGCCATCTGCGGTGTAAGTTTTGTTTGTAACATGGTTGATGATCCGCTGGTCTACCGCATCTCTTTTAAAACTAGCACCGCCAATTTCCAATATTTTAGCATAGGCAATTTCGGCGCTGTGGGTAGTAACGTTGTTGTTTATTTCGAGTGGAGCATTTAATTTCATTGCGGCCTTGTCTTGCGCAGAAACAGTTCCGTATTGCGAATGAAATTGGTTGTATACTCCGTAAGTCCAATTGTCGTTGGTTACATTTGCTCTGCCCTCCACCACGTTACCGCTAATGAAAAACTTGCCCCATTTGTCGTAAACCGCTGCTGTAGGTTCCTTATTTTTATCAATGGAGAAAATTCTATCGATAGTACCACTTTTGGTTGCCGGCCCTGGTTTGTAGTAGTTATTAACGATGTTGATATTCATAGCTTCGCCGCCGTAGGTACTGTTGTTGCCCCAATTATACACCACATTGTTGCGGTAATCTACCAAATCGGTTAGTGCATAAGCACTGTTTGCCCGCTCGCCAAAACGTGGGTTACGGCTATCGTGGTTAGCCAATAAATTGTGATGGAAAGATGCGTTTTTACCACCCCAAATACCTCCGTAACCATGTGCGCCTTTGCCATGTGCAGAGTTTCTTAAACTTTCTGAAATGATGCACCATTGTAGGGTAAAGTTGTCGTTATTGTAGAACGACACACACTCATCAACCGACCAGCTCATAGAGCAGTGGTCTACCATGATATCTCTGGATTCAAAAGCGCCAATGGCATCGGCTTCTACGCCACCCTCATCGCCCATTCTAAAGCGCATAAAGCGGATAATGACATTGCTTCCCTGAATAACAACTGGATGTTTTTTTAAGGTAATACCATCGCCGGGCGCAGTTTGCCCAGCAATGGTAATATCGTTGTTGATGATTACTAAACGACTGTTTAACTCGATAGTGCCACTAATTTCGAAAATTACAATTCTTTTCCCCGAAGCTTCTACGGCAGCCCGTAAACTTCCCAAACCCGAATCATTTAAATTGGTTACTTTAATTACACGGCCGCCGCGGCCGCCAGTAACATCCTTGCCAAAGCCCTCGGCTCCGGGAAAAGCCAATGGCTGCTCGGTAACTAATATCGGTTTGGGTGCTGGGTCTATGGTATCGTCATTTTTTACTGTTTTCTTTTTACAGAACATAAGGAAACAGGCTAGTAAACAAATACCAATTGTTCGAAAAAAGGTCATCATCATCTCTCTTTATTTTACTACTATTTTAGCTACTTGATTTACATCGGCGCCACTCAATTTAACCAGATAAATACCTTGTGGAATGTTTCTGTTCAGCGAAATTTTGAAGCTGGCATTTGCTTGTTGTACATCAGCTTTTTCTGTTTGTAGCATGCGGCCATCTAAAGAAAAAACTCTAATTTCTACTTTCGTAGCTTTAGTTGTTGTTAGCACAAAATTAATTTCGTGGTTAGTTACCGGATTAGGATAAACCGTAAATGCTGCTTGTTGCAAATCGAACTTTAAAGCCTGTACCGAAGTTTCGCTAAATTTGCCATCGTTATCTACTGCTTTAATTTTATAATAGTTGTTGCCACTTACCGGGTTTACATCTGTAAACTGGTAGGTTTTAACCGAGTTGCTCTCGCCAGTAGCTTTGCGTGTACCAATGGTTTCAAAAGTTTGGCCGTTTTTGCTTCGTTGCACTTCAAAATGTGAGGTGTTGTTTTCTGTAGCGGTACTCCAAGTTAAAGCAGCGGTGTTGCCTGCTTTTTTGGCATTAAAAGTTAAGCCAGTAATTGGTAGCACTTGTATAGGCTCAGATGCAGCGCTTAATGCTCCAAACTCGCTTGCTGCCTGCACTTTGTAAGTATAATTATTTCCGGCAGTTGCCGTAGCATCTGTGTATTCGTTAGTTAAGCTAAAACCAATAACCACGTTGTTACGTGTAATTACGTATAAACGAGTGTAGCTTACCGCATCCCAAGTTAGCTTAAAGGCGCTGTTAATGTTCACATTTGCGGGCTGCTCCGGCGCTTCGGCAATTAAACGCGGATCCCAGGCATCGCCACTGCGTAAAATTACGTTTTCGTAAGAGTAAGCCGCAGCCTCTGCATCGGTTAACGAACTTTTAGCAGTACCTGTTACCGTACTGGTTACATTGCCATTGCCATCTTTTACATCGTACTCGTAGTTAGATATACGTTGCGAAACATCTACTGGCTGCCCGTTGCTATTTACCGTACCATAATCGGCAAAAACGGCTGGAATAGCGCCCATTTTGTAATACCATCCCTGTGGGTAAATATTTACATTACTTGCCAATTTGGTATTGATAAACACCGTTTTTGGTGCATTTTGCCAAGGGCGACCTAAATAGACATCTACGCTAGCAACTCTGTCTTTAATGATTACATTATTACTAAAAACGTAGCCATAGGCCGTACCAGATTGGTGGCTTGGTGCTACAATGTAACCTCCGGCAGCCCTGTTAATTGATAAGGTATCGGCATCGAAGAAAACATCGCCACCGCCATAAATAAAATCTACAGCACCTTCTATTCTCGATTTGCGGATGTAATGCCTTGCCGTTAAACTATTGTAGGTAGTTAAATAAGTATCCTGATAAGACCTGAGGTAACAATTGTTCATGGCAAATTTATCGCCAATAGTGTATAACGCTAAGGCTTGCGGGCCTGCCAAGTTATTGTAACCAAAAGCGTTTTCGAACGTAATGTTCTCGAAATAAACATCGTTAGCATTAACTACCATGGTGGCACCCAAGTTTACATTATAAACTGGCGAGCCATTGCCATCATTTCCAGATAAACGGTTGTCGGAGATGATTACGCCATTGCGGCTCTGGCCAATTAAATGGATAAAAGGCTTGTTAGTAGGTATATCGTGGTGCCCAGTATAAGTGCCATTTTTAATGAAAATTACCCATGGTGTGGTACGACTTGTTGGCGCAGCGCCAATGGCGTCAATTACTGAAGTATAATCTCCAGAGCCATCTTTTGCCACAATGGCGTCGTATAGTTTTTTGACAGGTTCTGCTCGGTTAGCCGTGGTAAAAGTGAAACTGGTTCCTGCATAGGCGTTGCCAGACATATCTGTTAATGCTCCGTTTGGAACTGTAACTGTGTAGCTAGTATTATAGCTTAACTTCTCATAAGGGAAAGTAACCGTTTTTGAGCCAAAAACGCCTGTTAAAGTTTTTGCGCCCAGTGTGATGTTGCCTGTGCCTAATTTCACACGCTCATTAAAAGTAAGCTACTACCGAACCGCTAACCGTTGCAGTGCTAGAGCCACTGCTTGGCGTGGTAGAAACCAATAGTGGCGCAGTGCTATCGTTAATTACTTCCTTGTCTGCATACACATAGATATTGGTAAAAGCGCTGCCATCATTATCGGTGCTGTTGCCCAATAAACCACTGGTAGCATCGGCCACCCAACGCAGGTATAAACGGGTCTGGTTTTCTGCCGCTGGCGGAAGCGTAACGTTCAAATCTTTCCAAACGGTATTGTACGCATCGGTAATATCAACCCTAGCTGCTTCTGTAAAGTTAGTGCCATCGGTTGAGTACTGCAAAGTCATTACTTTATAAGCCTGATAATTGGCACTAACCATAGATTTTACTTGGATATTGGTAAAACCAGTGGTAGAAAACTGCGCTTGTAAATAACGGCGGGTAGTAGCGAAATTTGCTCCTGCTGTCCAAAACCTGATGTTTGGATAAGATGGCGAGAAAGCACCAGCATTGGATAGCCAGTTAACGGCTGTTCCATTGGGTTCAAAAGTTGAAATTGTTCCGGTGTTGGTACTTTCTGCGTAGTAATCTGCCGTTTTTGCAGTTTTAGTATTTTGATCTTTAAAGTTCCAACCTACGATAAAAGGAATTTCGTCAAAAGTAGCGGTAAAGGCTTTATTGGCGTTTACTGTAACCACACGTTGGGTGGCGTTGGTGTTGTCTTCCCATTTGCTAAACGAGGTTACTGCGTTTGGAACGATGGTCATGGTAACCTCTGTTCCTTCTTCGTACTTACCATTTACCGGTGCGGGGCTTAAATTTACCTCGCCCCAAGTAGAGCCTTCTTTAGTAACGGTAAAAGTGTAGGTGTTCTTAGCTTCAAATACTGCTTTAATAGATTTTGCAGCATCCATGGTTACCAAATATGGGTTTGCCGTCGATAAATCTGCATCGCCATTGGCGGCATCAACCCATTTTACAAAACGATAGCCGAAGTTTGCCGTTGCAGTTAAACTTACTGCTGTACCTGTATCATAGTCTGTTGCGTAAGGGCTACGAGCA
The DNA here is from genome assembly GCF_026625705.1 of Pedobacter sp. SL55. Classification (NCBI taxonomy): domain Bacteria; kingdom Pseudomonadati; phylum Bacteroidota; class Sphingobacteriia; order Sphingobacteriales; family Sphingobacteriaceae; genus Pedobacter; species Pedobacter sp. SL55. The sequence goes on from NZ_CP113059.1 coordinate 987,916, forward strand.
ATTGTTCCGGCAGCCGCATCACTTAATGTGGTAGTTAATGGATATTGTGTAGTTGTAGAAGTATAGTTTCCGTAAATTTTCAAATCAAAGAGGTAGGCATTTTGGGCATCGTTTAAATTGGTAAACTTTAATGCTACATTAGTTTCGTTAATGTTAACTGTAACCTGCTGCCCAGAGCTTGGATTAGCAAATGCAGTTGATATTTCTGTCCATGCTCCCGCTCCAACTTTTTTCCAAAGTTTGTAGCCTCTGCTACTCCCCGTTGCGCCATGTGTAAAAACCACTTTAGTTATAGAGTTTAAGGGAGATAGCTCGATGTAAGAACCAACCACTTTTTGCGCTTGCGCCCAACCTGCTGTTACCTGTACGCCACCTGCATCAGCCGCTGTGGGAGCATATTTAAACCTTGTGGCATCTGCGCCAGTTGGATTTACCGCTACTTGCAGAAATTTAAAGGTTAAACTTTCGTTAGAGAAATCGGTGGTTTTGGTAACTGTTTGCTCCGTTGCCGAAGCAGCTACAGCAGTCCAATTGCTTTGGGCGTTGGTACTTGCGCCATTAAACTCTGTAGCGTAAAGCAGCTTTTCTTGCGCCCAGCTTTGCTGTAAAAAAAACAGCAGACTACAAATTAGTAAGGTAAATTTTCTATTCATACGCTTATTGGTTTTTGGTTTATGATGATTTGGTTATTTCTTTAAAATTTTTTGAGTAGTTGCTTGGGTAGCACTTTGATACTTCAAAAGATATAAGCCTTGTGGCAAATGCGCCAAAGCGATATTGGTTTGCAGCGCTCCTTTATTTACATTGGCTTGCGCTATCTTACGGCCCGAAATATCGTAAACACTTATTGTGGTGCCGGCAGATGCTTCGGGATGGTTTACAGTAACATTGCCGAGCACCGGGTTAGGGTATATGGCAAGTTGCCCATCTAGCTTATTGTTAACCGATTTTACCTCACTAAACTTATACTTTCCATCTAAATCAATTTGCTTTAGGCGGTAATAGTTTACTCCCGCTAGAGGTCTAGCATCTTCAAAATCGTAGGGCTGAGTACCTGCTTTATTAGCTGCCGCAAGCACACCTATTTTAATAAAATCGTTGCCATTGGTGCTGCGCTCTATTTCAAAAGAAGCTGTATTTACTTCGTTTGTTGTTCTCCATTGCAATACCGCTTTGTGCGTTAGCTCTTTTTGAAGCGTTACCGAAAAAGAAACAAAATCAAGCGGTAGCGTTACACCAACAGGGCCGTAAATGGTTAGGTTATCTATATTCATGGTTACGGTAGCAGGCTTGGTAATTTTTAGGCGATTGATATTGGCTCCCGTAATATTTACAGTAATTAGATCGAATTTCGAAGACTTAGCAGCACTAGAAATAGGTGTTGCATTCCACGTTTGTCCGCCATCTGTAGAAGTATAGATTTTGATGCTGTTAGCGCCAATACTAGCTCGTTGGTTTTCGTGGAAAGTAATCTTAGAAATGCCCTGACCAAACACTGGCGTAATTACATAAGGATCTTCGGTCAAAGTATAATCTGTAGTTGTAGCAGTATTTCTGTTTAATATTTTTAAGCTCGGATTAGCAACACCATTTGTCCATTGGTTGTTAGCATCCACATCAGACACTGTTTTTTCTTCTCTTTGTGCACCGTACAAAATCCAAGTGCCATTATCTTGAACAGAGTTTTGTATGGTAGCGGGTTTAGCTATGGTGGTTACGGTGGTGTTGGTAAAAGGCTCGGTCCAATACGCTTGCGCAATAGGGTTGTTTAACACCGCCACATCGCTATAGCTTACTTGGTTGTTAGTTGCTACTAATTTTAATCTGTAATACGAAGTGAAACCCAATGGATTATTATCTGTAAAACTGTAGCTGTTTAAATTGTTGCTACTTAGGCTGGCTACCGTGGTAATTGCATTAAAATTTTGATTATCGGCGCTGCGCTCCAATACAAAACTTTGCAAATCGGTATCATTGTTTACCACCCAATTTAGAGTTGCGGTGGTTGTACTGCTTGCGTTTAAAGTTGCGGCAAAACCCATTAGCTCGTAGCTTTGGTTTATTGATGCAGTAAGGCTGTTAAGATAAACCTCTAGCATGGTATAACCATCTGCATTGGTTAAATTACCATCAGCAGCGTCAATTGGATTTAAGCCATTGGCTTGCTCCCAAGTATCGGGCATTCCATCTCCGTCGGTATCTATCGGTGCGGTTGCCGTATTGTAGGTAGGCCAACCGCCAACTTCCGAAGGTAAATCTATAATGCCCCTCTTGCCAGAAGTTATGCCTACGCTATAAGCTGTCCCCGTAGCGGTTTCGCTAACTACCCGTTTATCCACCGCATCCCTAATTGGTAAATTGGCACCAGCATTTTTTAATACTTCTAAGTAAGCGTCGTTAGCACTTTGCACAGCAATAGGTTGTGCAACTGCAAACGGCACTAATGATTTGGCGGCACTTTGCGAAGCACTTGGTATTTTATCGAAACTTACGGCAGTCCAATTGTCGGCAGTTTTTGCACTGTTGCCATGCATTACATTGCCACTCAAATGAAACTCGCCTACACCTTTTGCTTCGGCTGGTTCATAATCGGCTTCAATAAAAAGATAATCTGATGGTGTGGCTGGCCCAGGTTTGTAATAGTTATTTACCAGATTGATACGAGAAAAGCTATTATCAATATTTACCGCTCCACCTGCAGCAGCATTTCTAGTGCCTGCGTTGTAAATTACGTTATTTCGGTAATCAACCAGTGCGTTCACATCATGCGCTCTTGCACCGTTAAATCTGGTAGAACGGGCATTTAAGTGCGCAAAAAGGTTGTGATGATAAGATACATATTGCCCGCCCCAAACACCGCCGTAACCTCTATTTCCTTTGGCGTGCCCTGCATTAAACAAGCCTTCGCTAGCGATGCTGTATTGCACTGTTATGTTTTCCATATCGTACATAGCGGCACATTCTTCGTTGGCCCAGCTAAACGAGCAGTGATCTACAATTACATTATGGCAATTTTCTAAATCGAAACCATAAACACCTGTAGACAGCGTACTGCCTGGCCTAGAACGCAAATAACGGATGATGATATTGCCATGATTGCCACCCAAGTTAGCTGCTCTAGCGCCGTTAATGATGAAAGAATTTCCTTTTAAGCAAATGCCATCGCCAGGTGCAGTTTGGCCAGCAATGGTAAAGTTAGATCTGTTTACTTTTATTTGCGATTGCAACTCGATAGTTCCACCAACGGCAAAAACGATGGTTAGAGGCTCTCCCGGATAAGCATTAAAAGCCTCACGAAAACTGCCCGCACCAGCGTCATTTAAGTTGGTAACCGTATATACTTTACCGCCTCTACCCAATTTAGCAAATTTGCCAAAACCTTGCGCACTTGGAAATGCGGCCAGTTGGGCATTGGAGTAAAAAACAAAGCATACAATAAATGATAACGCAAAGCTGATACGTAGCAATAAATTCATACATATTTGGTTTAGGAAACACTATTTGACCGCCCTGCTTTACACCTAAACTATCCCGAATGAAGGGGTCTGATAATATTTGGTTAAATCAATATTAATCAGTTTAGTACATGCTTTATGAATGGTTGAGCATAAAAATCTGTGCAAACGTTAACGGGAACGTTTGCATTATAAGAAGCTTTATGCTATCGGTTGCATAAATATTAAGATTGATTTAAAGAAACGGTTTAAATTTCATTCCGAGCTTCACAATAAATCAGCACAATTTGTCGAAGAATTTAAGAGTAGCAATAAGCTACGCTAGCTTGCTCCAATTTATCGGAAAGCTTAGGCTGACAAACAAAGCGTTTGATAAAAACTCAAAAAGTTTCTACGTGTTTGGTGTATTCTTTTAAAGAGGCTCAATTAATTGAACCTCTTTATTTGTCTTTTAAGAAAAGTTTTTCGGGGTTAGAGAAGCTAAAAGAATGATTAGCATCATTAGTGTAAACCTTAATTAGCCTCAAATTATTAAACCCACCAAAATAGTGCACTTCAATTATAGATTGCCCATTCAGATCTTGGTACATACAAATATAAGGCTCTTCCGTAATTCTACTTTGATAACCACCAATCAACTTGTAAGTGTAACCTGATGTTTCCAAAGTATCTTTAAAAACACCTACAGGTATACCAGACTGGCTAAACATATCGATACTTTTAATTTTACCATCTAATTCCATTTCGAGCTTCCTATATACTTCTCTGCTGTGAAACTCAAATCCTATTTTACCTTTAGCCAATAATTTTGGAGCTTTTTGATGTAAATACTTTGAAGCCTTATCTAACGTAATTATTGATGAATGAGAAAACCAAATCGTATCTGTTTCAGAAAAAGTCACATTTTGACTCTTTTTAGTCGAATCTTGATGAACTTTTGATACCTTCTTATACTTCGAAATGTAGAACATCAAAATAAGAAATGCAACGACAAGAACGGCGAGCAAAATTTTTCTGATCATAATGAGGCGTATTATTTTTTACTCGACATTGCTTCTATCATTTTAATTGTTTTGGCTTTATCGGCAGCAAATTTTTCTTGTTTAATGGCTAACTCTTGTAAAATAGCTAATTCTGTTTTAGCTTGCAATAAAGCAGCCATACTGTTAGGAATTTTCTCTAACAATTTAATTCTTGTTACTAGATTTTTAGAGAAACGATCCATGCTAAAGGTAGTGTTGTTTTTGAAAGAAAGTATGGTCCAAGCAACCGCACTTTTAAGTACTTGCACCTCTTTGCAATCATTTTCTAAAACTGGGTTAATCCATCTATCTAACACACCAGAAGATATGTTTTGATAACGATCTTCTGTTAAAAGCAAATTAATGGTTGAAGCATAAACGCTCCACTTTTTTTGATACGCTAATGCACTAACTTTTAAATCATCGGCTAGAAAATGTCTTTTTTCAAACTGCTGGTTTTCCATTAACGTTATTAATTTTTGAAAAGACTTTTCATCGAACTCTTTCCCATTTTTAACTTGCTCTAGTAACCATTTTGCATATTTATTGTAGATATTTATGGCAAATACATCCGTTCGAGTTTTTTTAAACTTTGCCTCAAAAGCACTTCTATGTTCAAAAAAATATTGCCCTGCAGTAGAAAATGGATCTGGTTGGTTTTTAGTCATCAGCTCAAAAACATCAGCATCTAGATATTGTTCTTTAGGGATAAGCAACAAGTATTTTTCCGTTACCTCCCTAGCTCTTACATCTGCTGTTTTTACTAAAGATTGAAGAAATGCTTTCACATACTCAACGTTGTTTGGATCTTTTTGATAACGAACCTCTAATTCTGTTAAGGAGCTGCCGCCATTGAATGCTTTTTCGGCTTCGGCCAATAAAGCGTTTGCCTCCATAAATCCTAACGCTCTATGTACTACCTCGCCCTCTGCATTTACCCATAATAAGGTTGGAAAAGCACCTACATGAAATTTCTTTTGCAAAGCAATTCCTTCTCCTTTTTCCATATCAACTTTGTAACTGATAAAGTTCTTATTGAACAAATCGCCAACTGTTTTTAAAGGAAATATTTCTGCTGATAAGCGCTTGCAAGGCCCGCACCACGAAGTGTAACAGTCTATGAAGATGAGCTTATTTTCTTTTTTTGCCTTGGCAGTGATTTCTTTCCAAGTACCATTTTCAAAATTTATCCCCTCTGCCGTAGCCGCCAAAGCAGCTACGGAATTTAAAATGAGGAGCATTACTAACCTAAAATTTTTCATGACTTTTTATCGAAAATTTTCGCCAACTCGATATGCAAAGCATCGCCCATTAAATTTTTGGCTACTACTTTTCCGTCTGGCCCTACCAATATATTTTGTGGAATAGCATTAATTCCATAAATCTTACCTGCTTCATTCGGCATTTTAAGGTCCGAAACCTGTTTCCAAGGTAATTGATCTACCTCTACTGCTTGCAGCCAGGCTGTTTTAAATGCCTCGATGTCTAAAGAAACGCCTAAAACCTCAAATCCCTTAGGATGATATTTGTTATACGCTTTTAAAAGGTTTGGATTTTCGGCTCTGCAAGGTTTGCACCAAGAGGCCCAAAAATCTACCAGAACGTATTTCCCTGCATAATCAGAAAGTTTTATCTGCTTTCCGTTAGCATCTGGCTGGCTAAAATCAATTGCTTTTTTGCCAATATCTGTTTTACTAAGCAAGGCCAAATAATCTGCCATATTTTTACCGGCATTCGTTGCTCTTATTTGTGGCGTAAGCTTATTGAACAAAGGTACTGTGGCACGATAGTCTACCACAAGGCCTACATATTTATTTAGTGCCTCTATCCCCAAAAAATTATCTAAATTTTCTTGATAGGCTTGATAGTAAACCTTGGTCATTTCGGCTTCTAAACTTTCTTTGGCCTTGGCAATTTGTGCATCCAAAAACTCATCGCTAGGCTTACCATCAGTCAATGCTTTCAGCTTGCTTTCAAAAATCTTTTTCCTGCGCTCAATTGGTTTTAGCGCAGCCTTTAACTGGTCATATCGTTCATTAAGTAACGAAGCTTTCATTTTTGCATGGGCCAGAGAGTCGCTGGGACTTTCTAATAGATTGTTGCCTTTTTCTACGTATATCCAAACCGACTCGGATTTTCTCTTTCCATCTACTTTTCTGTTGACGGTAAGGAAGCCAAGTATAGGATCTTGTAGTGTACCTTTAAATTCAAAAATACTATCCTTAAGCTCCACAACTTGCGAGGGCGTTTCTGGATAGGAAAGTTGAGCGGTGGTAAGATTGTTATTTTTGGCAAGCTTTACCTTTAAGGTATAAGTATTGCTCTGCGCCATAGCTAAAGTTGGTAACCAAAGCATGACAGCGATAAGTAGTTTTTTCATTTTGTGTATTTGTTAACCTAAGTTTGATTTTTAACCTATTGATAATTAGACTTTAAAACTGATGCTGAACTAAATTCAGCATGACGAACCGCCGATCTTTCGTCACCCTGAATTTATTTCAGGGTCAGCTAACCCGATAGTTTTATATAGTACCGTAAAATAAGCAAATAATAATCGAGCTCAGGTTGTTAATAAATGGTTTTGCTAGCAAATGATAGCCACAACCTCAATTTCATTAAGTGAAGGATTTTGCTTTGTTAGGCTGAGCTTGCCGATAAATGGGAACAAGTTATCGAAGAATATTTCTCTAACTAAAAATTAAACCAATGTATGTCTACTAGCTCAAAATGACGCCTCGGTTTTGTTTTCTTCTTAACTTACTTGCATTGACCGCAACCTAGTAATTGTGGTAAAAAACTCCACTAATTAGGCTCACTTTACCGCAGTTACCAAAGCACCTGCGGTTTTAAAAAGTGACGCATTACTAACCTGGTTCTTTTATGATTTTTTATCGAAAATTTCGGCCAACTTGGAGTGAAGTCCATCGCCCATTAAGTTTTTGGCAACAACTTTTCCATCGGGCCCTACCAATACATTTTGAGGGATAGCATTAATGCCATAAATCTTACCTGCTTCATTTGGCAACTTAAGGTCCGAAACCTGTTTCCAAGGCAATTGATCTACCTCTACGGCCTTTATCCATGCTTGTCTAAAAGCTTCAATATCTAAAGACACGCCTAATATTTCTAATCCTTTTGAATGATAATTGTTATAAGCTTTTAATACATTCGGATTTTCTGCTCTACAAGGGCCGCACCACGATGCCCAAAAATCTACCAATACATATTTACCTTTATAATCAGAAAGTTTAACTGGTTTTCCTGCAATGTCTAACTGTGTAAAATCTGGCGCAATGGTTCCAATATCTGTTTTTTTCAAGTTTGCCATCTGCTCTGCCATTTCTTTTCCTGCTTTGGTAGCTTTAACTCGAGCCGAAAGCTTATCAAACAATGGTGCAGTAGTTCTATAGTCGAATATTTTACCTACATACTTGTTCAAAGCCTCAATACTTAAATAGCTATCTGGATTTTTCTTATAAAACTCGTAATAAACGACTGCTATTTGTTCATCTATGGCTTCTTTGCCCTTATCTATCTCGGCTATTATTGCTTCATTTTTACGGTCAGCATCGGGCATCTTACGAAGTTTCGCATCCAATTTCTTTTTATTTTCCTCTAGTGGTTTCAATGCAGCTTCCAGTTTTTTAAAATCTAGGTTAAGCTTCGAGCCAGTTATTTTGGCATCAGCAAGCAGGTCTGTAGCACTCTCTAACAAAATGGTTCCAGGCTCTAGGTAAATCCAGTAAATTTCCGTTTTTCTTTTCCCTTGTATTTTTCGGTCTACACTAATAGAAGCCCTAAGTGGATCTTCTATTTTTCCGGCAAATTCGAAGCTACCGTTTTTAATTTCTACTTCCTCGCTGTGATAAGCTGGGTTTAAGTACACTAAACTAGCACTAAGCAGCTCTTCTTTTCCTGCCAATTTAGCTTTTATCAAAAAAGTATTGTTTTGTGCCAAAGCCAAAGCAGGCATTAGCAAAGCGATATATAAAATCAGTTTTTTCATTTGTGTGTATTTTGTAGATAAGCATGATGATTGTTTTGCTACAACCATCATACTTATAAGTAGATTATGGATTTTGCTCCCAAGTTGGGTTGTAAAACATTACTTGTTTTGGAATTTGTAAGGTATATCGTGGGCTATTAGGCTCAAGGGTGGCCAACAATTGACCATTGCCCAAATACCTACTTACAGCGGGCATTCGTCCTTCGGCATCTAGCCTTCTCATATCAAACCATCTCATGCCAACAAAAGCAAGTTCAAAGCCTCTCTCTTCAAACACCTTGTTAAACACCGTTTCTTTATCTGTAGATGTAAATTTTACATAATCTGCGGCCAAAAAGCGTCTTTTGCGTAAAATGTCTAACTCATCGCAAGCTTTAGTAAACTCATTATTTCGCACTGCCGCTTCGGCAATAATCAAGTGCATTTCTGCTACGGCAATCCCCCAATTTGGAGAACCCGAGCCTGCAACCACACCAGAATGACGAAAGATTGTACGACCTCTAGTAGCAAAGGTTAAATCTGTAATTGGCGAGTAAAAAAACTTGAGGCGTAGATCTTTTGTATTAAATGTTTTTAGAAAAGCTTGCGTTGGAATTTCTGTACTGATATAGCTTGAGCCACCAATTCTTGCATAAATGGCATCAGATCTTTTAATTAAATGAGGAATAGCTGCGGCATTGGCAATAGTGGTGTAATCTAGGATCATGTTAGGCCCCGTATTTAAAGCTAGCTGAGCCTCTTGTGCCGCTTTTGGATAATTGCCCATGTACAGATAAGTTTTTGCCAAAACCCCGTGAGCCGCAGCAACCGAGCCTCTAAAACGGTTCGAATTATTATCTGCTGGCAAGTATGGTAAAGCAGCAGTAATATCATTGATGATGTGATCGTAAATTTCCTGTACGGTACTCCTGTTGGGCACTTCATCGGTTACATCAACAGAGGTTACAAATGGTACAGCTAAATCTTTACCAGCGGTTGCCGGGTTGTATACTTTTCCGTATAAATTTACCAGATACAGGTATTCGAAAGCTCTACCCAACAAAGCTTCTGCTTTTAAGCGTTGCTTCTGCTGCTCTGTACCGTCTTTTGCTTTTTCTACATCAATAATAACCGTGTTATAAAGGTAAATGGTTTTATACAATGTTGACCATATAGGTGCAGTACCTGGCACCGTTTCTATGGCTTGAGCCTGCCAAGAATAAATTCGTTCGTTTACACCAGTTGCAGCTGTAGCAGCAACAAGCGTTGGCAAGTCTTTTCTATCATCTAACCAGTTTAACAGCGGCGATGTAGAAGTTTCTAAATCCATATTATTTAACCACTCGTCATAGTCGCGTATAGTTTCTAACAGGCGTACACCTTTAGGTTTCACATCAAGATACTTATCACACGATATCAAGAACAAGGTTGATATCAGAAAGGTGTATATGTATTTTTTCATTCTTTTAAAACTTAGGAAATTAAAAATTAACTACAAGTGCTGCAGTATACGTAGGCGTTAAGTAGCTTTTTTCGAAACTTTTAGTAGCTACGCTGTAATTGTGCTTGTTAAGCGCAAATGTGTAAAGATTAGAACCTTGTGCCCTTAGTTCGAAATTTGAAAGCTTTGCCTTTTTCACAAAGTTGGCCTTTCTAAAACTATAGGCAACGGTTAAATCTCCTAAAGTAAAGTAAGTTCCATCTACAATAAACCGATTGGTTGCAGACAAATAACTAGCGTAACCGCTGTTAAGTGCAGGCATTACGTCTGGTATGCTTTCATCTCCTGGCTTTCTCCAATAATTATTAGCGCCTTTCAAGGGTCTGGTAGCTGCGGGATCTAGCAATGGAATTTTTGTGCTAAATCCACCAAAATAATTGATCATGGCAAAAGCATAGAAATCTCCAACATCAACCCTGTTGCTTAAACCAATATTGTAAGCAGGTATAGATGAACCCACGTAATCTACATCAGCCAAACCTTGGTCGTCTACATCGAAGTTTTTGGTTTTACCGTCTTTATCGTAAATGAGTAAACTTTGCCCGTGTTGTCTACGCCAGCATACCTATAGTTAAAAATACCACCTACTGCGTATCCTTCTAAATAACTGGTTCTGTTGCCTACGGCGTAGTGATAAGATTTTGGATTTACGGGTACATTCACATTGTAAACCTTCAGAATTTTGCTCATATTTTTTGAGAAAATGAACCCAGTGTTCCAATTGAAAGTTCTGCGCTTAATCCAGTCGGCATTTAGGCTAACTTCTAAACCGCCGTTTCTAATGGTACTTTCGTTAATGATAGCCGATGTAACACCTCGAGTTGGATCAACCTCGTTTGAAGCTAAAACATCTATACTTTTTTTCAAGTAGTAGTCTATATTTCCGCTTACGTTTTTGAAAATGCGATAATCTAATCCTAAGTTGAAATTGAAAGTTTGTTCCCATCTCAAACGACTATTTGCGGGAGAAAGCAAGCCAAGTGAGTTGATGGTATAATCGAAGTTGTTGGTTTTAGCATTGGCAATAACTTGTGGCAATACATTTTTTGCAACGTTACCATTAAAACCTAATGCAGCTCTCATTTTTAAATAGTTAACCCAGGTTTGCGATTGTAGAAACTTTTCTTGATCCACATTCCATCCGGCACCAAAAGACCAAGATGGTTTGTAGCGGTTTTTAGGATCGGAACCAAAAAGATTTGACTGATCTATACGAGCACTCCCCGTTATCGAATACTTGCCTTTATAGTTGTAAACCGCGTTAAAATATCCCGATAAAAATCTATTTTCTACGTAGCTTTGCTTAAAAAGATCATCGTAAACCAACGCCGAATTGTTTCTGCCGTAAACAGATACGTAACCTGCATTTTGTATTAGAGCGTAATTTACGGGGCGTTGCATTAAGGTTTGGTCGCTGTAACCAAAGTTAGCTGTAGCGCTTGCACTTTCGGCCTGCCTACGCATCTCTAAACCCGAAATTAGGTTAATAGCATGATTGGTGTTAATTTGTTTATTGTAGTCTAATTGCGCTCTTACGGTGTAACCTTCAGTTTTATTAGTAGTTTGCTTTAAATAATCGCCTTTTGGTACATGTAAAGTTAAGGCTCCGTTAGTGCCAATTTCTGTATAACGATTAATAATTTGTCTAACTTCTGCAGATGCCTCGTTTGCCAAATGTCGGATATTCGTTGTTGCAGTTTCGTATACTCCACCAAAATTCAATTTTAAACCTTTGCCTATATCGTATTTAAAATTAGCTATTAAACGGTTACTGGTTAAATGTCTCTTATCACTTACCAGATTGATTTCTTGGAGTGGATAATACAGGTTGTCTAATATACCCAGGGCTTTAGTTACATCGTTGTAATAAGTGGTAACCTTAGAACCTTTGTAGGTAGATAATGGATTACCGTTTGCATCAGCAAATCTTTCGTAAGGATAAAATGTAGTGATATCTGGTACAGGCGCTCCAAAAGCTTTCAGAATCTTGAAAGTTTGTATTTAACTCTACCGAGAGGCGTTTGGATAGTTTTAAGTTTGTTCTAGCAGAAAGTTCGAAAAGATTGCTGCCATTTTTTATTTTATTGGCGGCACTATTGTTATATCTGGCCGTGATAAAATATTGGGCATTGTCGGTACCTCCAGAAACGTCTATGTTATGCACTTGTGTAGCAGCAGTCCGCAAAAACAAATCAGCGTAGTCGCCAGCATTATTGTAGCTTCTAAGTGCATCGAACTGATTGTTTGCTTCTTCGTTTGTAATTATGCCTGCAAAATTGCGAGCCATAATAGCATAAGTCTCAGGGTAAGTAAACAAACTGCCTAAAGTAGGCAAAACCATAAAAGAGTATGCAGTTGACCCTATACCTTTATACAATTCCTTTGAGTGTTCTATTAAAGTATTGGCGCCATCTGGATCCCAGCGGTAACGTTCGTAATTTTCTTTAGGCGTTAGGCTCAAAGTAGCACGGTAACCTACGTTAGGTTTGCCCAATTTTGCTTTTTTACGTTCAATAACTATTACGCCATTTGATGCCCGTACACCATATACTGTAGCGGCGGCGGCATCTCTAAGCACCGTTACCGATTCTATTTCGTTAGGGTTGATGCTGGCCAGCGTTAACTCTGTGGGGAAACCATCAATAACGATAAGTGGTTGTTTATTACCGTTAATGGTAGAGATACCTCTGATTTGGAATAAACTATTCCCTTCAAACTCCACATCGTTATTGATTAACAACCCTGGAATTCTGCTTTGCAGCGCAGTTAAAAAATCGGTAGTGTTAATTCGGCTATCGTATTGTTTGTTGTTCATTACCGTTACACTACCCGTACTTTGCTCTGGCTTAATATATTGGTAACCTGTAGATATTTGCACTTCGCCGAGGCTACTATCAGTTGGATCTAGCTGTACATCTATCGACTGAGATTTACCAACGGTAACACTTTTAATGGCATAACCTAAAAAGCGAAAAATTAACACATCGCCCTCATCGGCATCAGCCATAAACTTACCGTCTTTGTTAGTCATGCCAAGTACTACCTTTTTGTTTTTGGAAACGACCGAAACACCCGGAATTGGCTTATTATATTCATCACTAATCGTAATTTCTACCTTGCGCTGTTGTTTTTGTATAATTATGGTATTAGGCTTTGTGGTAATTACTACAGAGTTTTCTACCACTTTATACTGAAAAGGCAGGCCGTTTAAACTCGCATCTAGCACATCAGCTACGCTTGCATTTTTTAGGTTTAACGAAACTGCAGGCAGGTTTCTAATGAGATCGTTGTTATAAAAGAAATCGTAGCCAGACTGCTTTTGAATTTCCTTGAAAACACGCTCAAGTGTAATGTGTTTATTTACAATAGTGATTTGAGCATTTGACGCTGCACTTACTTGGAACAGCACTGCAAAAATCAATAAAGTGGTTAGCTTCATAGTTAGTATTAACTTATAGACATGGGGAGTTAGCCCATGTTTTATAACATGTAAAATTTCATACATTTGTTAAATAGGTTTAGTTTGTTGGAAAATTGTTTAGCGCAATAGATGACTAGGAAACCTATACCAATCAGGGGCGGTAACGACGCCTCTGATTTCGTTGTTTCCTGTCAATTTAGTTTGATCAGGTTTTTACAATAAGTTTCCTCCCTTCTATTTTAAACTTTACGTTTTCTGTAGCTTCCATAATTTTGAGCGCATTTTTTAGGGTTTTATTTCTTGTAATTATTCCGTTGAACTTTTTACCTTCCGATTTTCCTACAAATTCAACTTCGATATCGTACCACCTAGCAATTTTTCTCATTACACTTTCAATTGGCTCGTCGTCAAACTGGAAATAGCCATTTTTCCAAGCAATGGCTTCTTCGGCATCGGCCAATGTTTGTACATGTAAACCAGAATTGACATTAATACTTACTTGGTTCGGGCTAAGCACTACCGACTGCTTTGAGTTAGAAACTTTTACAGCCCCCTCTAACAAAGTTGTCTTTACAAAAGCTTCGTCGCTGTAAGTGTTTACATTAAACTTAGTACCAAGCACTTCCAATTCCTGCCCCTTACTTTTAACTTTAAATTTTCTAGCGGGATCTTTGGTTACTTCAAAATAAGCTTCGCCTTCTAGCTCAACTACCCTTTCTTTACCTTGGTACACCACCGGATACTTTAATTTAGAGGCCGCATTAAGCCATACTTTTGTTCCATCTGATAGAATTAACCGATAAGTACCACCTTTGGGGATTTCAATGGTATTATAAGATGCTTGAGAGGCATTAGGTTCCATGTTTTCGTAGCTAATTAACCCGCTACTATCACTAGAAATTTGATGATGGGCATCTAAATTGATTAAATTTTTAGAGGCATCTAATACTATCTTTTCGCCATTAGCTAACGTTAAAATTGCTTTATCTGTTCCTGGCTTAATTATATGCTCTGTAGCAGCTAGGTTTGCATTGGCTTTATCTTTTAGCAAATTTCTGCCGAAATAGAAACCAAACGTTAGCACAGTAAGTATAGCGGCCGCAGCTACATACCTTGGCCATAAGCTACGAACCATTGTTGCTTTGCCGCCTGCTATAACAGAAAGGTGTTGCTGATAGGCTTTTTCTGCATCGAAAGTTTCGCAATAAGCATTAATCAAATGATACAGCTGAATTTCATGTTGCAGAAACTGTTTGTTTTCTGGTAATTCCATCCAACTTTTAAGCAAACTTGCTTCACTTTGGCTCAGTTCATTCTTTAAGAATTTTGCTATTAACTCTTCTATAGGTTCTTTCATGCCTAGTTTAGTTCATTTTTCTATTGTAGTACGTAAAAAAAGAAAAAACCCCCACGCAAAATCTATTTTTTTTTATTTCATAATATTATACCTTTACTTTTCGGCGCTCCAACCTACCTAGCTTCTCTAGTAAATGACAGATTATTCAAAAGCGGATGAAATAAATCTCATAAAGGCAATTCATGCTGGAGAGGAAAGCGCATTGAAATCTATTTACTCTAATTACTACCAAAAGCTCTGTATTTACATCCTTAACTTTACAACAGACCGAAATTTAGTAGAAGATGTTGTACAAGACACTTTTTTAAAGCTGTGGAATAATCGTGAAATTTTAAGATCAAACGGTTCCTTAAACGCCTATTTATATAAGATTACCTATAACAACTTTATTGATAATTACAGAAAAACTAAACGGCTGGACCAAGAATTGGATAATATTAGACTGGCAAGCTTAGCCGAACTACTTGATGAAGATCATGAAGAAGTGTTTAGCCAACGCTTACAAAAAGTTAAAGAAGCGATAGCTCAGCTTCCAGCTCGCTGTAAAGAAATATTTTTAATGAACAAAGAAAAAGGAATGCGTTATCAGCAAATTGCCGATGAACTAGATATTTCTGTTAAAACTGTAGAAAACCAAATTGGTAAGGCTTTGCAGGCAATAAGAGCTCATGTTTACCTAATTGTACTCATTATCCTAACGCTGCTTAGTATCAAAGTTTAAAAGATTTTTGCTTTTAAAAAAGGCTTCAAAAGCAAAAATCCCCAATCTTTATCAGATTGAGGATTTTTTGCGGTCCGGACGGGATCCGAACTTTAAGTCTTTGCGGTCTGGACGGGACAACAACTTTCTTGCTTTAAACCCTCTAGAAGCCACTATTTGCGCATACTTTTCATTTTTCCATTTCGTCCCAAAAAAAAGTGGTAAACGAATTGGTAAACATATTTTTTAAATCCTTTTGGATCAGTTTCAATGAACAACTTATAGTACAAAGATAACAAATTATCTCACATAGCCCATTAAAATCCTTAAAAACCGAAGTGATGGGAGTCAGCAAAACCAACACAAAGCAAAAGCCACTCAACACAGCGGCTAAGTGGCTTCATTATAAAATCCTAGAATAAACCCTAGTTCTTGGCCAATAAGGTTTCGCTGTAGCTTACCTTGCCATCCTTATCGATCTGTGCCAAACGTACATAGACCTGTGCTTTTGCACGATCCAGTTTTTCCAAGCCCTCTCCATTGACTTCCTGCTTGGCGCAGGCAGCGACCATGCAGACCGCAAAAATCATTAGTCCCACTTTCATCCAACGTTTTCTAACGGCCGGTAATAACAACAGCCCAAAGATGCCAAAACCTGCCAACGCAGTCCCAGCAATTGGAACAGCTAAGCTGTAGTCTAGTGCCGTAGCGGAGTTACCATCGGTAGCTTTCGATTTCGCCGTTGCC
Source organism: Pedobacter sp. SL55 (assembly GCF_026625705.1). Taxonomy (NCBI): domain Bacteria; kingdom Pseudomonadati; phylum Bacteroidota; class Sphingobacteriia; order Sphingobacteriales; family Sphingobacteriaceae; genus Pedobacter; species Pedobacter sp. SL55. The sequence goes on from NZ_CP113059.1 coordinate 1,004,104, forward strand.
AGTGCTGTCCACGATCGGCCATCATTGGAAGTCTCCACCACAAAACGGTCGCAATTGGCTTCGCTCAATGTCCTCCAGTCCAACTTTAAGCTTCCTGCATTCAATTTTGCGGAGAAGCTATGCAGTGTCACGGGTAGTACCGTGGTAAAATGTCCTGTTGGCACACTCACTGCGGTACCATTTCCAGATGGCACCCTAGTCCAGTTGGCCACATTCATCGCCGCTGAGCGGATCGCCGCCGCATTGGCATAGGGCTTTCCAGCTCCATTGAAGTTAGCTGATTCATAGTTGATGTAACTACTCCCAGTATAATGCGCTCCTATGAAAAACGCACTCTCTCCAGCTACTAGACCGGGTGGGATATTTGAATTTGTTGTACTGAGCGTTGATGAAGGATGACCAGCCATATTCAAGTTGTCCCAATCTGCACTACTGGTGATCAGTGCAAAACTACCCGACTGCACAGCGTTCCAGTGCAGACCAGCGATCATAACCGCACCTGCGCCATCAGGCTCTCCACCTCCCTTTTGGAAAATGAAGAACTGGTCTCCAGTATTGCCCATAGAAAGCCTTGGTGAAACCGCCGCAGGTGTACCTATGCTGGAACCGTCAACTGTAGCGGCATAAAAACCTGGAGTAAGTGTCAGCACCACTTCTTTGCCTGCCTCAACAACTGCTGTAGTAGTCAAAGAAAGCGAACCCTCGGTATTGTTATTGGCTGCAAACCAGCCTCCCTTGTAACCCCTATCGGTAAAATAGAGTACCGTTCCCATTGTCATCCTCTTCAGTGCAACAAATGAAATCCTATCAAAACGCGGTCCGGTGGCAGTGATTCCAGGCTGGGCGTCATAGCCTGTAAATAGCAGGTCGCCAGCGGCAAGATCGGTCTGGGCTTTTGTTTTCCCAGTTCCAAACAAAAAGGTTAGGGCCATTAGCAGGCCCGTACACTTTGAGTAGTTAATTTTAAGCATATTGTATCGTTTTAGTTTGCAAAATTTATATCGGTCCGCCCCAACTTCTCATACAACTACATGTTGTACAAACCTACTGATTTAATTGCGGTACCGCCAACTATAATTTGACATCAAAAGATATAACTGTATAATAGGGTAAACGCCTCGATGAATAAAATGAGTAGGGAGGATCTCTAAGTAATTTTCGAGGACACAGTCAGCCAGTCGCGGTAGTTTGAAAGGCAAAGCCCCCAATGATTTTGATACTCATTGAGGGCTTCTATTCCCGCAGCCATACGGGCGTATTTTACTATGTAAATAACTATCTGGGTGCAAAGATAGTCAACATTATGGAATGGCAACTAAAAACCCTTGAGTTGGTACACTTCTAAAACTTTTCTTTATCCAGAAAAGTTTGTAAGAAATGACTGCTTTAGCCAGAAAAATTTGTAAATTGCAATACTTAGCGATTGCTTAGCCAGAAAAATTTGCATTTCTATCCAGAAAAATTTGTGAATTTACCTACTTTTAGCCAGAAAAATTTGTGTAAAAAAGGTTGATAGAGCTTTTTAACCAGAAAAATTTGCAATATGGACAAGAACATCCCTCTTCATCTACAGGAAATTATTTTCGCATCAAGTGAGCCTGAGACCAGTAGAGCTATATCCGCACTGGTAAGGGAAGGTAAGCTAAAATTACTGGTTCCCAAAGTCTACACCTCCAACCTACATGAGGATGAGACTACTATTCTTAAAAGGCATCTGCTAAAGATACTCGGACATCTTTACAAAGGAGCTATACTCAGCCATCGGTCAGCGTTTGAATATCAGCCTACTTCATCGGGTGATATTTTCATTACGCATGGTTATGATAAGAAGGTTAAAATGCATGAGGTTACACTGAATTTTCTTAGGGGACCAGGCCCCTTAGAGGGTGATCTTACCTTTATGGGAGATTTGCATGTTTCTCAAAAAGCTAGGGCCTTTCTGGAATGCCTACAACCATCGAGAAGACCGGGAGCTACCTCGAAAACACTGACTTTACCTGAAATTGAATTGAAACTTGATCAGATTATACGGGTAAATGGCGAAGAAGGTATCAATGCGCTTCGTGATAAGGCGAAAGACATTGCCCCCCAGCTGGGTATGGAAAAAGAATATGAACGATTGGACAAAATGATCGGTGCGCTATTGAGTACCAAGCCATCCAACATCCTAACTTCACCTATTGCGCAGGCCAGGGCATTTGGTTCGCCTTACGATCCTGCACGTATAGACCTTTTCCAACATCTTTTTGTAACGTTACAGCAGAATGAATATCCATTGCGTCCAGATCCCAATAAAACTGTTGAAGCCTACCGCAATTTCGCTTTCTTCGAAGCTTACTTCTCCAATTTCATCGAAGGAACCAAGTTCAAAGTAGAGGAAGCGATCAAGATTATAGAAACCGGAAAGCCTTTACCTACAAGGTTCGAAGACGGGCACGATGTCTTGGGTACGTACCAAATCGTAAGCAACCGACAGGAAATGCAGATTGCACCAGCGACATCTTCAGAGCTGATCGAAATTATGAAATATCGGCACAAGATCCTGATGAGTGCCAGACCGGAGAAAACCCCTGGCGAGTTTAAGGATGTCAATAACAGAGCAGGCGCAACCGATTTTGTCGATTTCAATCTGGTAAAGGGAACATTGGAAAAAGGGTTTGATTACTATAACGCCCTTCAGCATCCATTTACCAAGGCCGCGTTCATGATGTTCATGATCAGCGAGGTCCACCCCTTCCTAGATGGCAACGGTAGAATTGCCCGGGTTATGATGAATGCAGAAATGACCGCCGCAGGACAGAGTAAGATTATTGTTCCAAGCGTTTATCGCGAAGATTACCTGGGCGGACTACGAGCGCTCACCCGCAGGAACGAGCCAGAAAAATACATCAGGATGCTATTAAGGGCATGGAAGTTCAGCGAGACTATTGCTGGCGCCAATATGGATCAGATGCAAGTGATCCTGGATCAGAGCAATGCATTCGAAGAGGGGGAAGACTACATACTAAAGATCGTAGGAGAATAAAAAAAGAGGCTGTCTCGGTTTTTGAGACACCCCCCTTTTGAAAAGCTATATGCTGAGTTTATTTATAGAATAAGAGAAAAGGGATTTGGTAATATTTCTGCTTTTTTTATGCGTTGGGATACGTTGTTGATCCTATCAAACCGAACATTGGCTGAACCAGCTTGATAAACTCGGAACATACTATAGTTACTTCCTTTTTCAAAGATAAATTCCCATTCCTGCGGTGAAATGGATAAAACACACCAAAGTGGCCCCCGTTCGCCATATGAAAATGGCCCCCTCTGCCAGAGCAAAGTGATCCCCTTCCGCCAAACGAAAGTGATCCCCCTTCGCCAGGCCAAGTTGACCCCCTGAAAAGACCAAAAAGCACCAGTACTGATCGGTTTCGTCAGACGGGGTTTTTGTTTATGTTTTTCTACGAACAAAAACCCTCGATTACGATGTCCAACACACCGATCAAAATGAATAAACTACGACAGATTATCCGTCTTTACTGCCAGGGAACCGGCACAAAGACCATCAACGGTATGGTAGGCACTTCACGTACCACCATCAAAAAGTATTTGCGCATATGGCATGAACTGGGTATCACCCACGAAGAATTCAATTCCAGGAGCGATAATGAACTTGCTGTTCTTTTTAATACAAAAACTGCCAAAACGATCAATAGTCCCCGTATGCAGGAATTGGAACTTCTATTGCCAGAGTACTGTAAAAGGCTAAAAAAGAAAGGTGTAACCCGTGAGTCTCTTCATCTGGAATACATCCTTAAACACCCCCAGGGCTACGGACGGTCCCGTTTCAACAATGCTATCCATACCTATCTCCAGCTTTCCAGGCCAGTCATGCACATTGACCATAAAGCCGGCGATAAGATCTATATCGACTTTGCAGGAAGCAAACTGCAACTTCATCCAGCCTCAGGTCCGGAGCGTGATGCGGAGGTATTTGTAGCGATCTTGGGCTGCAGCCAGCTTACGTATGTGGAGGCGGTAGAAAGCCAGCGCAAAGAAGACCTGATCAAGGCCTGTGAGAACGCGTTGCACTATTTTGGGGGTGTGCTGGGGGCCATTGTCCCCGACAATCTGCGTTCTGCGGTAACCAGGGGGAGTAAGTACGAAGCCGTGCTCAATGATGAGTTTGCGGCATTTGCCGAGCATTATGCCGTTACCGTGGTTCCTGCCAGGGTCTATAAGCCCCGTGACAAGTCTTTAGTGGAAGGGGCCGTTAAACTGATCTACAGAAGCATCTACCAACGTCTGGAAGGCCGCAAGTTCAGTGACCTGGAATCACTTAACGCCGCCATAAGGTCCGCACTGGAGATCCACAACAACAAACCTTTTTCAGGGCGGAGCTATTCACGCAGGGAACAGTTCGAAGAGGTTGAACGCGAAGCGTTGGGACCGCTCAACCCGATCCGTTACGAAGTGCACAAACAGGTCATGGTAACGGTGATGAAGAACGGTTATGTGCGTTTAGGCGAAGATATCCACTATTATAGCGTGCCCTACACCTATATCGGCAAGAAAGTAAAAGTGCTTTATACCTCTACCATGGTCCAGATCTATTACCACTACACGCAGGTTGCTGCCCATAAACGCACCCGGGCCAAATATCATTACACCACCGGTAAAGAGCACCTGGCCTCACAGCACCGCTTTTTGACCGAATGGACACCTGAAAAGTTTATGCAGGAAGCCGAGCAGATCCATGAGGATGTGGCCAGATACATCTCTCAGGTCCTGGAACGTAAAGCCTATCCCGAGCAGGCCTACAAATCATGTTCCGGTATACTGAGCTTCACCAGGCGTGTCGGCCCGGAGCGTCTGGCCAATGCCTGCCGCTGGGCCGATAATCTTGGCCAGTACAACTATCCGATCATTGAGGAGATCCTGAGAAAACGGCTGGACCAGCTTACCCCTGAGGATGAGCCGGCCAGCATTCCGGCCCATAACAACATCAGGGGCAAAGAATATTATCAGTAATACATTAACAATCCATAACAAACATGAATAACGAAACATTAGAGAAGATGCGTCAACTTCGCCTTTATGGCATGTACGATGCTTTTAAAACCAATCTGGAGACTTCAGTGAAAGAATCCCTTACCGCAGACCAATTCATTGCATTGCTGGTGGCCAGCGAGTGGGATGATCGGCGGAACCGGTCTGTACAAAGGGCGATCAGTGGGGCAAGTTTTCGCTACAATGCTTCTTTGGAACAGATCGACTACTCATTTGAGCGTGGTCTGGATAAGAATCAGGTCCACAGGCTTGCCGGACTCGAGTTTATAAAAGAGCACAAGGATGTGTTCATTACCGGTTCCACTGGAACCGGCAAAAGTTATCTGGCAACCGCTCTGGGCTACCATGCCTGCCAGAACGGCTACAAAGTGATGTATGTGAATACAGCTAAGCTGATGGGCCAGCTAAAGCTGGCTAAGGCCAAAGGGACCATGCTGGCAGAACTGAAGCGTATAGAGCGCATGGACATGCTCATATTGGATGACTTCGGCCTCCAGCCATTCGATCCCCAGTCCAGGCTTGCCCTGCTTGATATCATCGAGGACAGGCACCAGAAGCGTTCTACGGTCATTACTTCGCAGATCCCGGTAAAGGAATGGTACGACATCACTGGTGAAAAGACCGTGGCTGACGCAGTGCTTGACCGCATTGTACACCACTCAGTAAGGGTCGAATTGTTTGGAGAATCACTAAGGAGAAAAAAAACTAATCCGGAAAATGTATTTTTGTAGAAATAATAGTTGTTAACCCGGACAAAAAATATCCGTCTCAGGAACCGATCTGCACAACAACTTTTTGTTCTTTTCAAACCTCAACTCTGAGGGGACAGTTTGCAGTGGTGGAAGGGGGGACAGTTTCATTGGTATATCCAGCAGACCAGAGATCCTGATCGGAACGAAAAAATACCAGATTGAAGCAAATCCCCAGTTTAAAACCATTAATGTCTATGACCAAAATGGAAAACGGATATCAAAGGCCGAGCTGTTAGGAAAGCGGACAGTCAAGCAGCAGAATCTGGAAAAGCCAACGGAACAAAAGACCTCAAAAAAAACTGGCACAAAAGTAACAAAGTAACATAATCAATATCGGTATGGAAATTCTCAAACCTTTGACCGATTTCTTTTCATCGATCGAAAAGGACGGTCGGATCAGTGTAACGCATATCGCGGTGTACACCGCACTGCTGAAATACTGGCAGCAATCAGGTTTCACAAACCCGCTTCAGGCCTTCAGTTACCAGATCATGGAGATCGCAAAAATATCAGCACCCATGACCTACAGGAAATGCCTGAAAGACCTGAGCGATTTTGGCTATCTCAAATATCAGCCATCGCATAAAAGCAACCAGGCGAGCAAGATCATCCTCCACCTGCCAGACTAGGATAAAAATTGGAAATAATCATAAATATTCAGGAAATGGAAAAAGTGACAGAGAACAAATTGCAGGATTACGATATGAAGGTCTTCATGCTAAATTTGGTGAGTGACCTGAAAAAAGAAATCCTAACGGAGATCAGCAGCATGCTGAAAGACAAACAGGTACCCGATATCAAGAAGTGGATCAAATCGGTAGATGTGAAAAAACTATTGAACATTTCGCATGGCAAGCTTCAGACAATGCGCAACTCGAAATTGATCAGCTATACCCGGATAGGTGGAACCTTGTACTATAATGTTGACGAAATCCAGCGCATGCTCGAATCACCAAACCGCAGAAGATGAGTGAGCTAAAGAAAAAAGGGGTGGGATGCAATGTCCCACCAAGCAGGGAGCATGTCGAGATCTATTTCACCTCATTCGGTGCCACGGAAAATGATGCTACACATTTTTTTAGGGAATACTCCCTAAAAAAATGGAAAAACAGTAGGGGAATACGCATCCTCAACTGGAAGCAACATGCTTGGAGGCGTATCTTTTATGGGCATTGACCAAATAAGAAAGGCTGCCAATCGGCAGCCTTTGCTATGAAGCCCTGTTTGTAAGGAGTGGTACTTTCTCAATAACCTTGTCCATCTGCCCCTGTACCATCTGCATGCTTTTCATCAGCCTTTCCTTGCCTACCTGGCAATATTGGTGCGTTGTCTTGATCGACCGATGGCCGAGCATCAAGGACACGTCCTCCAAGGGGAGGAAGAAGTGGTTGAGCATCATGTGGGCAAAGGTATGCCTGGCCAGATGTGTTGTCAATGGCCGGGCAAAGCCGGCCAGCACCCCTACCGGTTTGAGATAGTCATTATATTTTTGGTTGCTGATCACAGGCAATAGACTGCCGGTCCTCAGTACCACCTCGTGTTCCCTGTAACGTTCGATGATCTCCTCTACGATGGGAAGTACCGGCACAAGCTCAGTCGCATCCGATTTCTGCCGGTTTCGCATCAGACATTTGCCCCTGCCGCCGTGGTCGATGAGGTTTTCCTGCGTCAGGTTCGCCAGTTCGATATATGCAAAGCCGGTAAAACACTGGAAAATGAACAGGTCCTTGATGATGTTCAGCTTTGGACTTTCATACCCGGCAGCGTGCAGCTGCATCACCTCTACGTATTCCAAAGGGACCACCTTCTTGCTCTTGGGATTATACTCGAAGTGCTGCACCCTGTTCTTGTCGAGCCATTCCCTTTCCACTGCATAATCCAGGAATGCCTTCAGGTGGATGACCCTGCGCTCGGTGGTGACCGGACTCAGCGGGTTCTCCTTGCGCAGGGTAAGGAAGTTGACCATTTCCCGGGCGAAGTCCTGCCTGATGTCACTTAGACCTGTATGCTTCCCCGAAATTGGTCCGATTAAAAATAGAAAAAAGACACTATTTTTAATTAACAATTATGAAAACAACACAATTTACAGAGGCACAGATTGTTTCAATATTGAGACAGCATGAAAAAGGCGTTAAGGTAACAGATATTGCCAGAGCAAACGGCATATCAGAGAAGACCTTCTATCGATGGCGAAGCAAATATGGCGGGATGGAAATTAACGATCTCAAACGCCTAAAGGAACTTGAGGCAGAAAACTCCAAGCTGAAACGGATGTATACCGATCTGGCACTTTTGAACGATGCGCTAAAGGATCTGATTGAAAAAAAGCTTTAGCGCCTTGCGATAAAAAAGAAGCTGTTACTTTTCTGCTTGTCGAACATCAGATCAGTAAGCGCAAGGCTTGTGATAGCATTAAAATCTCAAGAAGCAGCTTCAGTTACTTGGCCCGCATAAAGCAGGATGACAAGTACATTGAACTATTAAATGGTTTGACAGAAAAGCACGTAAGCATAGGTTTTTGGCAATGCTACCATCGGATAAGAAAGTCAGGGGAAATGATCAACCATAAAAAACTCTACAGGATTTACACCGCACTAAAACTGAACATAAGAAGAAGGGCTAAAAAAAGATTGCCAGCAAGGGTAAAACAGGCTTTGTTCCAGCCCGGCAAAATCAACGAGGTCTGGAGCATAGATTTTATGAGTGACAGCTTATGGGATGGCAGAAAAATAAGGTTATTGAACGTGATTGATGATTTTAACAGGGAAGTTTTAACGATAGAAACAGACACATCGCTGCCAACATTACGGGTAATAAGGAGTTTGGAAGAAATCGCCCAGCAAAGGGGTTATCCCAAAATGATAAGGGTTGACAACGGGCCAGAATTTATTAGTGCAAAACTGGATATTTGGAGCAAGGAAAATAAGATCCAACTTGTGTTCATTCAGCCTGGTGAGCCCACGCAAAATGCTTATATCGAAAGGTTAAACGGAACTTTCAGAAGGGATATATTAAATGCCTACGTATTTAAATCAATTCAGGAAGTAAGAACAATAAGTGAAGAATGGATGAATGACTATAACTATAGTAGGCCACATAGAGCACTCAAAAATAAAACACCAATAGAATACAAATTATGCCAATAAATTCTATTTTTGATTGGTACGAAATTTAGGGAAGCACACAGACCGATGTCGGAAATCCCAGTATGGTAACGCACAAAGTCCATCAGGTGGTTACGGGAGGTTTTCCATGTGGTGAACGTAGAGTTCTCCAACAGCTTGGCCTCCACCTGTAACTGAAGCTCCGCTATTTTGGCATCCATTACTTCAACTAGCGTATGCTTCGCCTCCTTCTGCTTTTTTTCTTCCAACTGGTTCCAGTCAGCACCTTTGCCGTTAAAGACATTCTTTACCATCTGCGGGCCGACATGCCCACGCTCCCAGCAGAGATTTTCAAAGACCCTGTCCAGGTCCTTCTGGACCTCCATGATCCTGAAATTGATCTCATCGGCAGCCCTGTTCCCCTCGGTACTCCTTTTGTTTTCGGTGTCCCAGAATTCGGGAGCGATTTTCTTTCCGATGGAAAGATCTACATCCTCCCCATCGATGTTAATCTTTACGTACAGTGGCGCCATTCCCTTTTTGTCCGACTTTGCCCTGAAGAGCCAAAACATCACGGACATTTTCTGATTGCTTTTCATACTACACTTTTTAAGTTCAACAATTTGCCAAAAGTGGCCTGAAGTCCCTAAAACCGATCTTTTCGGAAAAACCATTTACCTAATTTACGGATCAAGCAAATAATCTGGGGGGATTCATTTAGATTTTTATTTTTGTTGTTCACTCTTGATTTATTTTTTTGGAACAGCAGGAACTACTCAAACTACTTCTACCGACAGAACTTATCGAACATTTTGACCTTATCCGCATCGAACCGATGGAAGATGGTTATCATTTATTTCTTGACCAGCATAATATTCCACCTGCGGAATTTGCCAGCCACAAGTTGGAATCCAAAGGATTTTTAGATCAGGCAATTATCCGTGATTTTCCCTTGCGTGGCAAAGCCTGTTTCCTTCATCTTCGCCGTCGCAAATGGCATGACCATGATACCGGCAGATCCGTTTACAGTTCATGGAATACGGTGGCAGAGGGCACGCGTTTAACCGCAGAGTTCGCTGCTTTTTTAAAAGAATTTGATCGATAACCATCCTATCAGCTGCAAACTATTGGGTCAGCTGTATGGGCTTGATGGCAGGCGGTTGCAGGAACAATATATTCGTTACCTAAGTGATTTCATGGACTGGGACCAACGTTCTCATGCAGGCCACTGGGTTCTATTCGAACAAAATATTGGAGAATACCTAAGCCTGGATGAAGTATGCCTGTCCCGGGGAGAACTCTATACGGTACTCACCAATAAGGATGCAAAGGGGAAAAAGGGTGCTTTACTGGCTATGGTAAAAGGAACCATCAGCGATCAGGTGATTGCTATACTTGAACGCATTCCCTATCGTCTTCGTAAAGAAGTAAAGGAGGTTACTTTGGATCTGGCTCCAACGATGGAGCGTATTGCCAGGCGTGCCTTCCCCAAGGCAAGACTGGTATCTGACCGCTTTCACGTGCAGCAGCTTGCAGCAGATGCTGTTCAACAAATCCGCATTCAATACCGATGGGAAGCTATCGATCAGGAAAACAGTGAAATGGAGCTGGCAAAACAGCTAAACCATCCCCATGTGCCTGATATATTAGAAAACGGAGATAGTTTAAAGCAATTACTGGCCCGTAGCAGGCACCTGTTATTTAAAGATGAAACAAACTGGACAGCTTCCCAACAGCACAGGTCAGAGCTGCTGTTTGCCAGGTATCCCTTATTAGAGAAAGCCTATCGGCTGAGCAGGAAACTGTCTCATATCTTTTCAAACACAAAGGAGAAGGGCATCGGTTTTACCAGGCTCGCCAAATGGTATGATGAGGTTGAAAAATCAGCCATAAAAGCATTTTCAACCGTGGCAAGAACCATACAGAACCACTACCACACCATCCTGAACTACTTTGACAACAGGCATACAAATGCTTCTGCAGAATCGTTCAATGCTAAAATCAAAGCACTAAGAACTCAATTCAGAGGAGTCAGAAATGTTGAATTCTTTATGTACAGATTAGCCAAAATATATGCGTAATCTTTCTAGCCCCCCCCAGATTATTTGCTTGATCCTAATTTACCACCACAAAGTGGTAAACGAAATGGTAAACATTTTTTCTAAACTGACTTGGATTGTTTTGTACAGTTTATTTGAAAAAATTTGATAAAAAATGCGTGGAAACAAAAAAAGCGCACTGTATAGTGCGCTTTTAAAGGCTTTTAACTCGACCTTGCGGTCCGGACGGGACTCGAACCCGCGACCTCCGCCGTGACAGGGCGGCATTCTAACCAGCTGAACTACCGAACCGTTCGCAACGTTAAACAACCGTTTTCCGTTTTGGTGTTGCAAATATAGAGCGAATATTTTATTTATTCAACAATAATTTAAAAATAATTTAACACCGCACAAAAACACCTCATTTACAATTCTTTATTTTTCAAAACCATATAAATCAAAAAGCCCCGCAATCAATCCGGGGCCTTATATAATTTCAAACCAAGCAATTTTAATTAATTGCTCCTTCTTTCATTTTTTCTGCATTTTCTGCAAATTGTAACTTATCAATCAACTCTTGAATATCGCCATCCATAATTGAAGGCAAGTTATACAACGTTAAACCAATACGATGATCGGTAACACGCCCTTGCGGATAATTGTAGGTTCTAATCTTCGCAGATCTATCGCCTGTTGATACCATCGTTTTACGTTTAGCTGCAATATCTCCGTTTTTCTTCTGCAACTCAATATCATAAAGCTTACTTCTCAACATCTCCATCGCAATAATACGGTTACCCAATTGCGAACGCTCTTGCTGGCAAACCACCACAATTCCCGAAGGTTTGTGCGTTAACTGCACTTTGGTCTCTACCTTATTTACGTTCTGTCCACCAGCACCACCAGAACGCGAGGTTTGCAACTCAATATCTGCGGGGTTCAAGTAAAAGTCAATTTCTTCAGCCTCTGGCAACACCGCTACCGAAGCTGCCGAAGTGTGTACCCTACCTTGGGTTTCGGTATCTGGCACACGCTGTACACGATGCACACCACTTTCGTATTTCAAAGTACCGTAAACATCCCTCACCAGAAACTTTTAAGATTACCTCTTTATAACCTCCAGCAGTACCTTCGGTTACGTCAACAGTTTCTACTTTCCAGCCTCTAGTTTCGAAATAACGGGTGTACATACGATACAGATCGCCAGCAAAAAGAGCTGCTTCATCGCCACCAGTACCACCACGAATTTCAAATACCGCATTTTTAGCATCTTCAGGATCTTTCGGAATTAACATCAAGCGAATACGTTCCTCCATTTCCTCTTGCTGCACCAACAACAAATCCTGCTCTTCTTTGGCCATTTCTCTCATCTCCGGATCTTTCTCGTTGTTCAAAATATCTTTGTTTGCCTCAATATTGCTCATTACGTTCTTGTACACTTTGTACTCCTCCACAATCTTGGTCAAGTCTTTATATTCCTTGTTCAGCGCAGCAAAACGCTTCATATCCTGTATCACATCCGGATTACTCAACTGCTCCTCTACATCTTCCCAACGCAACTTAATGGCTTCTAATTTATCTAACATAGTTATTATAAGAAAATCAATATTATTCTTTCAATTAAAGCAAGTCCCGCTTTACGTTTTATTTTTTTGTCAACTTCTGTCATCCTAAGCCTGTCGAAGGATTTTATAGGATACAACGCTTCGATAAACTCAGCGTGACACTAAACGACGTCACTACAAACAAAAAAGATACCACTTCAATCGGGTTTATTACACCAAAATCCGTGCAAAAAACCAACACGCTTTAATTATCGGACAGCAAAAATACGGCTTTTTCGGTTAACACTGCAATTAATTTATTGCCCACCGCAACCTGCCTAATTGCAAGAGAAACAGGTAGTGTTTGCTTGGTACTTTCAAAAGTGGCTGGATGATACTTGATCATCTCCATACCTTTAACGTAAGCAATCACATTACTTGTGATATTAAAATCCGACAGACTATCTATAGGCAGCTCCCGCACATAGCCACCAAACCTATCAAACTGCAAAACACCTTCGTTCTTTCGCTGAAGAAAAACATATTGGTCAGAAGCAACCATTTTTTTAACATCAACCACTTCATCAAAAAGTTGAAAAAGGTTAGCCGAACGTACTTCTTCTGTAAAATTACTACTCAATTTAATAAGTGCATTGGCGGTTCTATCAAAAATCCACAAACTATTATTGTTACCCGATGCTACGGCCGACACCAACAAATTACTGTTTTTTGCGAAAGAGTAACTCGTAATCTCATTTAAGTTATTGTTTAGCACCACCACCTGTTGAAAATCGGCATAAAAAAGCACTACCCGCATCGGATCAGAAACATCCACGCTGTGCAGCCTACCAAAACGATTGTTGCTGTAACGCCACTTCAACTTACCTTTTGCATCGTATTTCAGCAGCTCTTCCCTTTCCGAAAGTAGGTAAACATTATCCAGGTTATCTGCGTAAACAGCTTTAGCAATCGTATCTATTTGAGCTACTTGTTTCAACTGCGCATTAGCTTCACTATTATTAAATAGCACAACAATTAAACAATTAAACAGTAAAACAGCTAACCTTTTCATGATCGATTATTCAATTCCCCTTTAGGGGCTAGGGGTAAAATATTCCAGTCTCAACTCCTCTCCATCAAACACACCGTAAGAACTATAGTTTAACCATTCGCCGATATTGATGTAAATACTTTGCGCATTTAATTTCATCTCTATTGGCAAATGCCTATGTCCAAACACAAAATAATCAAAATGTTGCTTTTGCAGCTGCTCTTTAGCATAAATCGCTAACCACTCTTTATCTTCTCCCAAGAAAACTTCTTCGGCCTTACTTGCTGCCCTACTGTGAGACGACCAAGCACTGGCAATACCCATACCAATTCTAGGCGGCACAACGCCAAACAACCATTGACAAACAGGATTTCTAAAAATCTTACGTAAGAACTTATATTTTCTATCACCTGGCCCTAATCCATCGCCATGGTGTAAGTAAAATTTCTTCCCACCACGCTCAATAACCAGTTCGTCGCTTACCATCTGCATGCCCATCTCTTTAATAAAGTAATCTTTTACCCACATATCGTGGTTACCTTTAAAGAAATAGATTTTGATGCCTTTATCAGACATTTCGGCTAATTTACCTTGCAAGCGCACAAATCCTTTCGGCACTACATATTTATATTCGAACCAAAAATCGAATACATCGCCCATTAAAAACAGTTCGCTGCAATTTGGAGTGATGAAATTCAGCCATCTTACAATACGGTCTTCACGTCGTCTGCTTTCGGTATGGTTTGGCGAACCTAAATGAAAATCTGAAGCGAAATATATGTTCTTAGTCATTTTTCCAAAGATAAAGAATAAAGAGTTAGGCACAAAGAATGAGGTTAGGCTCTTATTACCCTTTAAAAAGTTCTGATAACTTTTAAGAACCAAGCTGTCTATTTAGTGCATAAAACAGGTTTTTTATCACATTGTAAAAAATAAAAAATAGCTTCAAACCCCTTGTCAAAACTGTATATCTATAGATTTAGTAGAATTTTAACCTTTCTATCTAGAACTTATCTAAATAGCTACCGTTTTTTAAAACTTATTTTCGTACTTTTGCACAAATTTTAATTATTATGATCTCTACTGATATAGCTATTATTGGCGCTGGTCCAGTTGGTTTATTTGCAATTTTTGAAGCGGGTTTGTTAAAAATGCGTTGTCATTTAATTGATTATTTGCCACAGGTAGGCGGTCAGCTATCAGAAATCTATCCTAAAAAACCTATTTACGACATCCCTGGTTTCCCTTCGGTATTAGCGCAAGAGCTTATCGACAATTTAATGGATCAGGCCAAGCCTTTCCACCCTGGTTTTACTTTGGGCGAGAGAATTGAAGGTTTAGAAAAAAGAGGCGAAGCAGATTTTGTGTTAACAACCAACATGGGAACCGTAATTGAAGCTAAAGTTGTAGTTATTGCAGGTGGTTTAGGTTGTTTCGAACCTCGTAAACCTGTGGTTGCTGGATTAGAGAAATTTGAAAACGGCCGTGGTGTAAACTACATGATCTTAGATCCTGAGAAATATCGCGATCAAAAAATGGTAATTGCTGGTGGTGGAGATTCTGCCTTAGACTGGACAATTTTCTTAGCTGATGTTTGTAGCGAACTGACTTTGGTACACCGCAGCGAAGCCTTTAGAGGCGCTCCAGACTCGGTTGCCAAAGTGATGGAGTTAGCTGAAAAAGGAAAAATCAACCTAATTTTAAATAGTAATCTTAACGCTGTACATGGCGAAGGCAAATTAGAAACTGTTGATATTATCCATAACAAAACAATGGAAACGGTATCAGTAGCAGCAGATCATTTGATTCCATTGTTTGGTTTAAGCCCTAAATTAGGCCCAATTGAGCAATGGGGATTAAACATTAGCAAAAGTGCTATCGAAGTAAATGTAGATGATTATTCTACCAATGTACCTGGCGTTTATGCCATTGGCGATATCAATACTTACACCAATAAGTTAAAACTGATTTTATGTGGTTTCCACGAAGCTGCTTTAATGAGCCACAGCGCTTACCAGTACATGAATCCTGGTGTAAAATACACCATGAAATACACTACCGTTAATGGCGTAAGCGAATTCTAAAATAGAAAACAACAATGAGTGACATTAATATAACTGTTGAAGACAGAGAAGGAAATGTAGCCGAACTAGTAGCGCCAACCGATATGGGGCTAAGTTTAATGGAATTTCTGAAAGCTAGTGAGTACGATGTATTGGCTACTTGCGGCGGAATGGCTTTATGCGCTACCTGCAGCGTAGACGTACTTGAAGGCGAAGAGAAGTTGAACCAGATGAGCGATGATGAATACGCTATGCTAGATACTTTACCTGATTTGCTCCCTAATACCAGATTGGCTTGTCAGTTACAATTAAGCCCTGCAATGGAAGGCTTAAAAGTTAGGCTACACGCTATGGATTAGTAACAATTTCTTGTAAAAACATAAAAAAAGTCCCGACTGTGTCAGGACTTTTTTTTATATCTATGTTTAGTTGTATTGCTTTTGTTATAGCTTAATTCCGATACCTAAACTGCATAACCAAGGATCTATTTTCGTATCCGCAACTACAGTGGCTCCACCTGCCACATTTGGAATCGTAGTTAAGGTTGCATCGGTCCTTAACCAAAGTTTCTTTACATCGAAGTTTAAGAACAACTTTTTACTGATATCGAAATCTACACCTAGTTGTGCTGCCGGTGCAAAAGCATTTTTGTAAGAAGTTTTTGCAATGGCGGGTGCATTTTTAACACCGTAGAAAATGGTATAGTTAACTCCTGCCCCAACATAAGGTTGTACCTGAGCACTTACTGGCATGTGATAAGCAAAAGTTAAGGTTGGGGGCAATAACCAAACTTTTCCTAAATCTACATTGCCTAGTGCAGTATTAATGGCACTTACTTCATGCTTGGTTGTACCTAATATTAAATTGGCAGAAAAGTTTTTAGCAAGGAAATAGGTAAAATCTAATTCTGGAATAACAGTATTAGAAATATCGACATTTCCGTTAATGGTACTGATTGTGGCACTTTCTTGTGGAACAACTGCGGTTGCTCGTAAACGCATTCTAAAATCGCCTTTTTGTTGTGCAAAACTGTTAATAGATAATCCTGCAAATAGGAGGAAGGTTAATATTTTTCTCATGTTGTTATGTTATTTATTGAGACAATATTAACAGGAAACGAGCTTTAAATTAATGAGGGATTACAGGTACTGTAGTGATTTTGATTACTCGGGCTTGCGTTCTTTGCGAATACCTAAGAACCTTTGCGGTGATTTTTAACGCGAAGAATGCAAAGCCTCGAAAAGAACACGAAGGTTTTTAATGTATTAGAAAACTAGCTTTTACAAACCGCTATCCCGTTTGTTAGAGGTTTGGGTTAATTAAACCCGATTGAAGTGAAAATGCCTTTTTGTTGCGTCATTTCGACAGCCTGCTCCGAGCACATTCGGAGAGGAACGAGGAGAATTGAAAATAAACGAAGTTAAATCTGTTAGGTAGTAGCTGTTAGCTTTGAGATTTCTCACGTACGTTCGAAATGACGGCAAGACAGGCCACAAAAAGATTGTAACGAAAAGCGGGACTTTCGTAACCCAAGAATTACCGAAACCTGCTTTTCTAAAAACAAAAAATCCCGCTCTTTACAGAATGGGATTTTGATATTGTAATAATTCAAGCTTATTATTTAGTAACGTACATTACTTCTTTTACCGCTTTTACCACTTTCTCTGCATTAGGTAAGCTTGCAGCAATTAGAGTTGGCGCATAAGGCAAAGGCACATCTTGACAAGTAACACGCAAAATAGGCGCATCTAAGTGGTCGAATGCATTTTTCTGTACGTTGAAAGTAATTTCAGAAGAAATTGAAGCTAATGGCCAAGCTTCTTCTACAATTACCAAACGGTTTGTTTTTTTCACAGAGTTGATGATGGTTGCATAGTCGATTGGACGTACGGTACGTAAATCAATAACTTCTGCATTGATACCATCTTTTGCCAATTCCTCAACAGCTGGATTTACCACACGGGTTAACATTTTACCAAAAGTTACAATAGTTACATCTGTACCTTCTTTAACTACGTTGGCTTTACCTATTTCTAAGTAATATTCTTCTGCAGGAACATCGCCTTTATCGCCATACATCACCTCAGATTCCATGAAAATTACTGGATCTGGATCTAAGATGGCTTGTTTTAATAAACCTTTAGCATCGTAAGGTGTTGCTGGAATTACCACTTTTAAACCTGGACAGTTTGCGTACCAGTTTTCGAAGTTTTGCGAGTGCTGTGCACCTAACTGACCTGCGTTACCGGTTGGCCCACGGAAAACTATTGGCACTGAGAACTGACCACCGCTCATTGACAACATTTTTGCTGCCGAGTTAATGATTTGGTCGATGGCTACCAATGAAAAGTTGAAAGTCATGAACTCAACAATTGGCTTAAGACCGTTCATTGCAGCTCCAATTCCGATACCTGCAAAACCAAGCTCGGCAATTGGTGTATCGATGATACGTTTGTCGCCAAACTCATCTAACATACCTTGACTAACTTTATAGGCACCATTATATTGCGCAACTTCCTCGCCCATCATGAAAACGTTCTCGTCTTTGCGCATTTCTTCGCTCAATGCTTCGCGTAATGCTTCTCTGAATTGGATTTCTCTCATTGTTTTGTTGAAAATTAACGAAGGCAAATATAATTATTAGTTTATTGCTTTGCAAAGCTTATAAAAATGCATAATTGTAATATTATAATTGTCTTATAAGCAGTAGAAAATGTTTTAAAACGGCTACTTTACCAAATGAAAATCTGAATTAGATTTATTTCCCTACAGAAATATCTTCTCCAAAATGGATAATGTTGCCACTATTATCTAAAATAGAAAATTGACGCATACCCCAGGGCATGTTTTTTAATGACCCATTGGGATGAACAACGCCTTGCTCTTTGTAGGCCGCGAACAGTTCGTCTACCTCTGTTACCTTAATGTAACAACCCGTAGCTTTTGGGACTTCTGGGTCGCTAGTTGGCCATAAATGGATTTCAATTTCATCCTTACTGAAGATGAGATAGCCATCCCAATTGTTATGGAAGGTAAAACCTAATTTTTCGGTGTAGAATTTAATAGTTTCTTTGGCGTTTAGCGAAGCGAGGATAGGTACTGCGGTTTGTAGCATTATAAATTTTCTAAATCATCTAAATCTTTAGCTCTTCCTGCGGATTTTTTCGCCGTTATCAAATCGTTTTTATGAATAGTTCTGATAGATAACTCATCATCTTCAAAAATTACTGCATTATTAAAGGTTTCTGTAAAATGAAGTCCTTTAACTGCAATCATTAAATCAATTGCCGAAGGTGGGTTTCCATAAGTAAAAACATCCCAATTTTTGTGATAAAGAAAGTTTTCTTCTGTCATATCGAATACAGACATACCGAATTGTTTAAAGGCCATTTTAATTTTTCGATAATTTTCTTCTGTACGCTCTACCCAGATATCCATGTCGCCAGTTGTTCGAGAGTAGCCATCTAAGATAACTGAAAAACCTCCTACCAGTATTTAACGAACATTATTATGGTTTAACGCATGTAAGAAATCTCTAAAATCTTCATTGAAAATGTTAGCCATCGTTATTCCTTGAAGTAGCCGAAAACTTTGTTCTATCTAAGCGGGGGATATTATTTTCTGGGTAATTAAAGGCAATACTGTTCAAATAATTAGCGATTTTTAAGCGCTCTTGCCATGTGAGATTCTTGTAAAACTCAGCATGAGATTTTGTCGCTTGTTCTGCAGTTTGTGCCCTAAATGCTGTTCTATCTAAACGGTACATATACAAATATAACCTTTTTAGTTAAACACGATATTTTTGATAATACTCTGAGTCTATTTCTTCTTCCTGAAAAACCATTTCCTTTTGTATTAATCTATCAAATTGATAATTATTTCTGATCAGGATTTTCCGAGAATTATCGTTTCTCGGGTCTATTTTAGCTTCGATACTTAATAGATTGATTTGTTCAAAACCAAATCTCTCCACTTCCAAAATCCCCTCGGGCACATAACCCTTTCCCCAATAATTTGGATGGAGCATGTAACCTATTTCAGCTCTGCTTTGCTCTGGATAGAAATTAACATAACCCATAATACCATAAATTTCTGTCGGGTTTTCTAAATTTGAAATTGCCCAGTTGATCGATTTCCCTTCGTTAATACCATCGGTTAACATTTTAATAACCGCTAGCGACTCTTCCTCAGTTTTGGCTCTGGGCCTGGGTATGAAGCGCATGGCTTCTTCGTTGCCTCTAATTTTCATGATGGCATCAACATCGGTTGGGAGCACCTGTCTTAGCAGCAAGCGCTTTGTTTTCAGTTCTGGAAATGGGTTGAAGTTGAGGTTTAGCATGAGTTAAAGATATGAAAATGTCGTCATTGCGAGGTACGAAGCAATCTATGGACTGCAGTTCGCTTTAAGATTGCTTCGTACCTCGCAATGACGATGAGGTAAAGTAATTACACCCCAAACAAAGTTTTATATTTAGAATACACATAATTATCTGGCACTTGACTAGCCCTAAATGGAATATCCAAATTAAACAGCTCAGCTACCTTAGCTTGCAGTTCTTCTAAAAACAGAGGTTTCACTTCTTCCAAATAAGCATCGGTTAAAACTAATTTTCTCGAATTAAAATGCACTTTATTATCCGCCATGGTTTTTACGATAAAAAGATTAGGTTCTACACCAGTTCTTCCAGATTGTTTTTCGTAGGCATAAGTATAAATCAAAGTCTGTATTAAAGCTTTGTTAATACTTTTACCATCGGTATCGAAAAGTTTTTCTATAGCAGAGAAAGTCAGTTTATCTCCGCCAGTTTTATAATCAACAATGCGTGTTACACCATTTTTCTCGTCTACCCTATCAATAAACCCAAAAAGTTTTACTTGTTCTTTTTTACCATTTAGTTCAAACTCTAGCGATGTGCTAATTTTTTCTTCCAGACTAATAATTGTGAAAGGCGCATCAGCTTCATCTCTATTTAAAATAATTTCTACATAAGCTTCTACAATGGCTAAAATCACTTTTTGCATTCCTGAATATTCAAGCGTACTTTCTTCGTTGTTAGTCATTACAAAATTGAAAGCCTTTGCCACCAAAGTTTTGATGCTACTTCTTTTGAGCTTGATCACTTCTGGAGTAACCATTTTTTTAATTTCTGGCTGATAAAAATACTCCATCACTTTGTGTAAAATGGAACCGATTTGATTGGCTTCTATCACAGCAGTCACCTCCTCTGGTTCTTTAATTTCCGCTATGTAACGAAAGAAAAAATCTATCGGATTTGAAATATACATGGTTAATGCAGATGGCGACAACACTTTTTCTCCAGTTAGATATCGTTGCAGTGCTTTTTGAATATTTTCGTCTTTCTTATCTATCTCTATTACATGTTGAGGCTCTGTACTAACAGGTAAATTTAGCGCCTTGTAGTTAAATTTAAAGTTACTCTCATACTCCAACTGTTTCAAAATTCTACTCACTTCTCCCGTATTACTTTCATCTGTCAAGCTATTATAGACAAAACTGATATTCTTTGCTCTTTGCAATAGACGATAAACCATATAAGCAGAAATGGCATCCAAATTTTCTAAGACTGGCAATCCATAAGCCCTACGAATACCATCTGGGATAAAGCTATTTCCGATAGACGTTTTCGGGATAATTCCTTCGTTAAAACCTAAAAAAACAATATTATCGAAGTTAAGGTTACGACTTTCTAACAAACCCATCAGCTGCACTCCTTTTAACGGATCGCCACTTAATGGAACCGAAACACCTTGCAGAGATTTTTGGATTAGCTGCACCACAAAGTGAAATTCTTCGTCTTTCACAAAATCTTTCAGCGTATCATTTAATCGTGTGAGCTCTTCTATCGTTTTTACAAACAAATCGGCATCAATCTTTTTTAATGATTTTTGCGAAGACAAACGCGTTAACAAAAACCGCATCACGCTCAACAGTTCATTCACTAATTCTGCTGGCTCATCCACTTTGTGATAGAATTTCTCGAAAATACCGCCTTGTTTTTGCAGTCGACGCACATCAACACTTACCACATTATCTTTTAATAATGCTTCTTGAATATTGGCTTTTAATTTAGTGCTTAAGCCAGTAAGTGGATGCGTTACAAAAGCTTCGAGTGTTTGGTAAGCTACGCTATTGGCTTCTCTAAGCTCCAGTTGCGTTGTTAACCATAAATCGGCCAAGCCAAAAACCGTAGAACTCGCCAAGGCAAAACCCATGGTAACGTTTACATCTAGTTGTTCATCCAACGTTTGTAAAGCTGGCATCAGCAAACTTTCATCGGCTAAAATAATTGCTGTTGTACCTATTTCTTCATCAACATTTTCATCAATTTCAACAACCTGATTTAAGATTTTGGCCTGCGCACTTTGTCCTTGTACTTTGTAAACATTTACCAAATGTGGTTCTGAAGCAAAAGTGTTATTGTGTTCTTCAAAAATGTTCTTCAACCCAAGCTGACGAAGGTTTTTACGCAAGAACAAACCTGCTTCCTGCAATTCATCTTCTACATAATAAACGTCTGTATCGAAATAAAACAAGGCTTTACCCGCCTCTTGCAATTGTGTAAAAACTTTTGCTTCGGCACGGGTAAGTGCATTAAATCCAACGAAGATGATTTTGCCCTTTTCAAAAGATTTGATAAAATCCAAAGAAGCCAAATCTGTATTTGCCAAATGGCGATAAACCTGCCCGTTGGTAATATAATTTTGTGCTTTTAGCTCTTCTTTAAAACGATGGTAAAGCTTTGGCATTCTGCGCCACATTTTAATGAAAAGCTCTTGCTGTTTTTTGTGTTTTCCTTCGCTGTACGATTGCCAAAATTGCGCTAAGAACTGGTATTGCTCTTTCGAAAGGTAATCGAATTCTAAATTAATTTCCGCTACTTCTTCCATTTCTTGGTACAGCTTATCTGCATCTACCAAATCATTATCTATTTGCGCAAAATCGCTTAGCATAATTTTAGCCAGTGGATAAAACTGACTGCTTTTCATCGGCGTTAATCCTTCTTCTGCCAAAAGCTGATTATACACTTTTAACAGCGTGAAAAACTGCAAATAGAAATCGGCGGTTTTTTCTTTAACGCTGCCTGCAAAAAACTGTTGTATGGTATATATCGCTGGACTAAAAAATGGTTTTTTGATAATATCTGCTAAATGTTTACGCAAATAAGTAGCGGGTCTATTGTTGTTAAAAACAATGGCACAATATTGTAAATCATCGCCAAACTTGGCAACTAAATCTTCGGCAACTTCTTTTAAAAATGGGGTCATTTAATTTACGATTTTAGATTGACGAGTTACGATTGTTGAGAAGCAAACATCGTATAACTTAAAACTTATACCTCTTTCAACTCCTGTGTTACTGCGTAAAACAAATAGCTTTTTACCTTCTCGAAACCCATCTGCGTTAGTAAATCTTTGTAATTTAAAATTTGCTCGAGATGCTGGCTGGTTTGTTCTAACGTGAACTTATAATCGATAATGGTTACACCATCTGCATGCACCACAATTCTATCTGGTCGGTGCAATTTTCCATCAGCATCGATGATGTTTTTTTCGATGATATTCTCTGTAGACTGCGCTAAAATTACTTTGAGTTCTGGATGATCCAGCACCTCCATCACGCCTTCTTTCAACGTATCAAATTCGCCTTTTCCAATCACACCGTTCATCAACATTTCATTTAAGCAATCTTCTACTTCTTGTGCTGTAGTTGCATTGGCTAAAACCTCGTGTTTTATAGAACCAATCCTACCAGATTGTTCAATATTTAGCACATGTTGCAAATGCTTTTCTTGAGATGGTACATACAAAGCTGATAGCCGATTGGTAGTTGGATAGGCTTCCAATTCAAAGTTATTGCTTTCATCAGCCTTCGCTACTTCTATTACATCCGCTATAATCTCATATCGATTGGTTGTACTAAAATTTTCTTCTTCCGATGCCGGAATTTGAGTGATGACTTGCGCCAAAGCATCGCCAATCGAGGTAATGTTTGAAGCATCTTTCTTCTCCATCACCGATAGGTACAAATAATCCTTTGATCGAGTAGTGGCAACATAAAGCATGTTTAAAGCATCCAAATTACTGTCTAAAACTTCCTTATAATAAGCCTTGGCAACTGTAGAATTACTCAAATCATCTTCAAATTTTAATGGAATTCCGCCCAGTTCTTTATAAGCTGTTTCTGTTGCCGAAACCCAAAAAATAGAATTGGCTTTGGTTTTTAAATCCCAATTACAAAATGGCACAAAAACCGCTCTAAAAGCCAATCCTTTAGATTTATGGATGGTAATAATTTGCACGGCATCAGCCTCATCTGGAGAAGGCAATGATTTTTTGACACCATCTTCATCCCACCAAGTAAGGAAATTAACAATGCCTTTTTCGCCCATCCTAGTTGCATTGGCAACCAAATCTCTAAAAGCAAGCAGGTAAGGGATATGTTGTTTTAAACCTCCAATACCATAAGCATCAATTAGGTTTTCTACCAATTCAATTAAAGGTAATTGCATCCAATTTTGCCAATTTTCGCAGAGCGATTTAGGCAATAACGCAGACAAACTACTCAAAGGTTTTCCGGTTAAGCCTAAATAAGCCGTGGGCGATACTTCGTTAGCGTGCAAACGATGATAAAGCGAAATACAATTGGCTTTGTATAATGTCGTTTGCTTGTCTATGCCCACTAAAGCCTTTAGGGTATTAATGATTAAATCTACCGCTTTACTATTGGCAACCATTAATGCTTCGCCAGATAAAACCGGTATATTTTGCTCCATTAAACGGGTTACGCAAAGCATTGCTTCAAAGTTAGAGCGCACCAAAATAGCGATATCTTTAGCTTGGTATGCTTTTTCAGTTTGTATCGTTTTAATTTCGTCAATCACATCTCGCAAAGCGATTTCACGATATACGGTTTCTGTAAACCTTTCTACATCTTCGCCGGCATCGGCTTTGCCAAAACGTTTAACTTTTACTGTACCACCCGGCTTGGTAAATGGAGATAGCTTTTGTTTTGCTTTGCCATAAACTGAAATCACAATATCGCTATAGCCATTTTCATCCCACCATTGCAGTAATTCATCAGATTTTTCGGTAATGTTAGTATTCAACTGATTTTGCACCACCACAGGCAAAGATTGGTACAAATAGTTGTTAAATTCTATGATGTTTTCGGTGCTTCGGTAATTTTCCTCTAAGTTATCATCAAGCACATTATGTTCGCCTATTTCGTGTTTAGCTTGTTGGTGTAGGATATTCCAATCGCCATTACGCCAACGGTAAATTGATTGTTTGGTATCGCCAACAATTAAGTTATCGATGTGTTTTTGGCTAGGCGAGGCAATCGCATTAGATAAAATAGACCTGAAACTTTTCCATTGATTTACGGAAGTGTCTTGAAACTCATCGAACAGGAAATTTCGGTACTTATTGCCAACTTTTTCCCAAATAAAAGATGGGTTATCGCCAGCATCATCAGTAATTCCGGTAATTAATTTTTGTGCATCGCTAATAAGCAGGTTGTCGTTTTCGTTTCTGTAATCGCTTAACAAAACAGCTACTTCTTGCATTAAACGCAAATAATATAAGTTCTTATTAAAGGCGATAGACAAGCTATAAGTCGCTAAATTTTGTTCATGATACGTTTTAATATTGATCAATTGCGTATTTAATTCGCTATAAAAAGCGGGCAAATCAATTCCTTTTTGAAACCACTCTTCAGGTTCGTCAATGAGTTTAAAAACAGCCTCTAACTTAGAGAAATCTCCGTCAGCAATGTTGCGAATTTTTAACAAACCATTTCTTGATTTCCCTTTCAGTTGTTCTACTAGGATGCCGTGATTTTCGAAAACCTGCCAAGCCGACGATCCTAATTCTTTTAACCTATTTTGAAACTGGTTGATTTCTGTTTTGGTAACGCTGATATAGTTTTTGAAAAGTTCGTCTAAGCTGGATAAACCTAATGCATTAATTGATGTTTCAAAAACTTCGTAACTGTCTTTAAAAACTTCGCCAATTAAATTAATCAGTTCTGCCTTGTAATTCCAACTTTTGTTTTCGCCGATGCGCTCTAATGCCAAATCGATAATCCATTGCAACAATTGCTGGTTGTGATTTAAACTTTCATCCAGTTTTTGCACCAGCTCGTCTTTTACCTTATCATAGTTCATTTCTAAGGTGTAATCTGCATTTAAACCCAACTCAAAGGCAAAACCACGAATTACTTTCTGTACAAAACCATCAATGGTACTTACCGCAAAGCGACTGTAATCATGCAAAATTTTACGATAAACTTTATCTGCCTTGAGCTTTAATTCCGCTGCACTAAGTCCAGGGTAAGCCTCCAAAACAATCTTGCGATAATCCTCAATTTTCTTTGAAGCATCGCCCATGGCAAAGCCTTTAAGCACTTCGAGGATACGGGTTTTCATCTCCTCGGTTGCCTTATTGGTAAAGGTTACCGCTAAAATTTCGCGATATTTGTTCTCGCCGCTAAAAAGCAGGGTAAGGTAATGCGCTGTTAAACTGAATGTTTTACCAGATCCAGCCGATGCTTGTAATATTTTGAGTGGTTTTACTGCCATGAATTTGATGATGCCTTAATGGTAAATTTGTCTTCGCCCCAATTTAAGGGATTGTTTTGAATATACCTTGATATATTATGGTAGGCCCTTTCTTTGCGGATGATGTGTTCGTAATCATCACGTTGCCATAAATGCTGGATTTCGGTATTTTGCCATACCCATTTGGTAACGCTTATTTTAAATCCTCTAACTATCGAACCTACGGTTTTTGACGTTCCTGGTTGGGGCGGAAAATATTTCGCCCGGTCATTCTGGTCGGTTTGGTTTTCGGGCGAAAGATTTTTCGCCCCTACGGTTTCATCGGATGGCTGGTGTTTCGTCCAAACGATTTCGACACTGCCGTGGATGTGGTTTGGCATAATTACAAATTCATGCAAAACAACGCTGGGAAAATGTTCGGGTATTTGCGACCAACAACCCTCGGCTATTTTACCTTTTTCGATCAACACCATTTCGTCGTTTCCCACCTTTCCAAATCTGCAAATCCTATCTTGGCAACACAGAGTCAAAAAATATAATCCTTCTTGCGAATAATCATATCCTTTTAAACGAATGGAACGGCGGTGGGGGTAGATTGGCATAGGTTATTCAAATAGACTTTAATTTAAACAATTTTGCCCACATAGAAAATGTTCTTTACGCCATTTCGCAACCAAAAACTACTTGTTTCCTCCTTTTTCCCTTGCTTTTTTAATCGACTTGCTATTAATCCCCTCCGGACGTTTCTCAATATCAACCTTGTAACCTAACAAATCTCTAATCACTACCGATGCACAAACCCCACCAAAAGCAGCTGGCAAATAAGAAATGGTGCCGTAAGCAGAGCGCTTGAAATTAGAACCATCAGTCATAATCAGTGATTCCTTCATTACCTCCTCTATAGAAAATACAGCTTTTATTGTACTTGCATTGCCCAATTTTTTCAAACGTTTACGCACATATTGTGCAAAAACACATTGGTAGGTATCTGTTAAATAGGTTGTACGCAACTTTGTTGGATCTAGCTTACCGCCAGCGCCCATAGAACTTACAATAGGTAAATTGAACTGTAAAGCGGTTGATAACAAAGTTACCTTTGGCGTAATGCTATCGATGCAATCCATCACATAATCAAACTTAGTCGTAAGGATTTCGCGGCATCTTTGGGGTGTTAAAAAATCTTGCACTACATGCAACTTGAGCTCTGGATTAATGGCCAACAATCGCTCTTTCATAATTTCGGCTTTGCTAACACCGTGGTTAGTTGCCAGCGCCGGCAACTGTCTGTTTCTGTTACTCGGGTCTACCACATCGCCATCTACAATGGTCATTTCGCCAACACCAGACCTACAAATAAACTCTGCTGCAAAAGAGCCTACACCACCTAAACCAATTACCAAAACGTGCTTTTGCTGCAACAAATCAATCCCTTGGTTGCCAACCAATAATGCAGAGCGAGATAACCAAGCTAAATCAGACATTTTAATTTAAAGTTACGGGTTGTCTGTTACGAGTTGCGAGCCTTAGGCACTTAGCCACATAACTCGCAACTCGTAACCTGTAACATACTACAACAACCCCAGTTTCTTACAATTGGCAAAAATAATATCTTTAAGTTTATCTAATGAGATTTTCTTAATTTCGGCCACTTTGTTATAAATTTCTGTGATACTAACATCGGCTTCATCTGTTTCTAAAAAGAATGGCGTCTCTGTTTTTTCCAAAGCCATTGCGACTTCATCAGATTTTAAAACGGCAGCCCCAAACGATAAATAAAACCCTTGGTTAATGAGCTGTTGTGCCATTTCGTATTTTTTATTGAACCCATGGATAATCATTGGTACGGTGGGCTGCAAGCGTTTTTTTAAAGCAACCAATTCATCAAAAGCTTTTACGCAATGGATGATTAAAGGTTTTTTTAGCTCTTCCGCTAATGAAATTTGGGCTTCCAAGGTCTGTAGTTGGTTTTCCATTGGTTCTCCCTTAAGCTTGTCCAAGCCGCACTCGCCAATCAGCTTTACATTTTCTTGCCTAGCTAAAACGTTCAAATATTTTAGGTTTTTATCAAGCTCTTGCAATTTGCCATACCATGGGTGTATACCAATAGAAATAGGTTTGGTTTTGGGCATGGCCAAAAAAAATACTTTCGGTTAAAGAAAGGTTTTGTATAGATAAAACTCCTTGCTCTTGCTTGGTTTGATGGGTATGAATATCTAAAAAAATGCTCATCTATTATAAAGGTAGCAATTACCCTTGTAAAAGTTTTTATGCTGTTTGCATCCCCAACAACACTATTGCTCTTCCTTGAAATAAAGTTTATAGCAATTCATTCCTTTTTCGGCATCGTATTCTTTCTCTATCAGCTCTTTGTTGCCGTGTATATACACATGAAAATTCTTGTCTAGCTTTAAGATGCTTTTAAAATCCTTAGCCTGTTTTTTTACTGCAGCGTCAGAAATGTCAAAAGTATCTGCAATTTGCGTATCAAATTCTTCTTCGTAAGATTGTTTGTAGCTCTTAAATAGCTCAATACCTTCTTCGTTGGCAATTACTTCATTGGCAAATTCGTCGATATCAAAAGTTTCTTTCTCCTTAAAATACTTCATCGAACGGTTCAATAGATCAATTTTATCTGTTTTTTCTACATCAAATTCTTGATCTAATTTTTCTGTAACAAAGTTCTTGTAAACATCCATCACATTTTGCGTTTTGTTGAAGTTATCGTTCCTAACTTTTAAAACCAGAAACTGATCTTTCCAATAGGCGGCATCAGATGTACGGCTGGTCGTATCAATTACAACTACTTTGTAACCTTCTTCCTTTTCGGTGTTAAAAATTAAACAGCCTTTATCTAATTTGTTGATGTTGATACCTTGTTGTTCGTAGCTGATACCAAAACCACTCTGCTCTGGAAAAACCTTGATAAAGCTTTCTTTGTTCTCTGATCTGAAAATGCCGATGGCATCGTGTAAATCGCCCTCTATCTGCAGGTTTTCAAAATAGCCTACATAAAGCTCGCCACCTTTAACTTTTGGATGGTCTGCTACCTCAAAAAGGTACTTTGCAATCTCTTGGCTATTTTCGTGAAATTTACCTCCATCTGCAAAAACTTCTGAAACCAAGCGGTAAATTTCGTTCGAATTTAAATCGTTGCTGTGCTGTGTAAAGCGAAAAACTTCGTTCACTTTTTGAAATGGCGAAAGGAAATACTGCTTCAACAATTGGTTCAGCATTTCATCTTCTACGTGTATAGAACTGTCGGAAAGCGAATAATATTCTTCGTTTGTTTTGTTACCAACATGATGCACCGAAAGCTCAGCTAAATTCGATTCGAAAAAAGATACCATAAATTTGAATTGAGGAGCAAAGGTATTAAAAAGTAGGGAGTGAAAAAGAGGTAAAGCAAAACGAGTTGTGTTTGCGAATTACACCTTGCTGAAATGGCGATGGTGATATTTGTAGCTTTACTACTAGAACTCCAATTTTAGGCTCTGAGTATTAAAACAGAAAGGATGACCGCTGGCCATCCTTTCACTTTGTTTAACCCCTTCCGGGTCTGCCGCCGCTTTCGCTTCGGCTAGATCTTTCTGAGCTCGAACCATTAGATGATCTACTGTTTGAGCTAGATGGTTGTGAACGTTCCACAGAACGCTGTACTCTTTCAGTTCGCTGTGGCTGTGAAGAACGTTCTGTACGCTCCATGGTTCTTTGTGGTACAGCTTGTTGTGTTCTACCTTCGGCAGAAGATGAACGAGAAGGGAAATTTTCCCTACTGCGCTCCATACGCTCTATACGTTCTGGCGCTACGGTTGCACTTGGTCTGTTCGCATTGCCATTACTTTGCTCGTTTGTAGTTGCACTTTCTCTTGATCTGCCAAAAATACTTCCTCTATTGCTACTACGCTCATTGTTGCTATCTACTCTTGTTTCTCTTCTTGGAGCGGTTGTTACGCCGCGTTCTCTAGTTGCACTATTGTCGAAACCTCTTTCTGTTCTCTCGCCTCTTCCGTTATTAGCATTATAAGCACTGTTATCGTTACCACGGCTATCTCTTGTTACCGCACTATTTCTTTCAATCCTATCGCGGGTAACACTACCTGTTATTGCTTGTCTAGGTGCAGCTTTAGCATTATCGCTACCTCTAGTTGGTCTTGGGGCATAAACATTTACGGTATTGTTTTCAATCCTATTTCCGCCAGATCTAGTTGTTCTAGAAACATTGTAAACAGTTACGTTTCTATTGGTTGCCCTTCTCACATCATCTATTCTTGGGCCGGTGTAATAGGTTCTATTGTTACGAACGTAGGTATTGTTAATAATTATCGTATTTTGAATATATACCCTATTTCTGCCACTGTAATAACGTGGATAGCTATTGTAATAAATATGAGCACTTGGGATAAAGTTCCAGCAGAAATCTGGAATTACATAACGACGGCCAATGTTAATATTGATACTAATACTAGGCCCCATAGGTGCCCATCCGTAGTATCCGCCGCCACTTCTCCAGTCTACCCAAGCTGGCCCCCAAGTGGTATCTGGTATCCAAACCCAATTGTTATACCTGTTGTAAATCCAACGTCCGTAGTGGAAAGGCGCCCATCCCCAATCGTAGTTAGATACCCAAGTATTACCATACTCTGTCATAGCCCAACGGCCATTGCTATAGTAGGGTCTAAAATCTGCTTGATCTACATCTGGTCGCCAAACGTATCCATATTCTGGGTCGTTTATCCAAGTTCCATAAGGAGAAAGCTCATCGTAAAATGTTTGCAGAGAAACATCATCGTACTGCGCTTTTGCAATTTGAGTGGTTCCGGTAAGGAGCAGCAAAAGCCCCAGCATCATCGCTGGAAATTTGATTAAGGTTTTCATGTCCTGTGTGTTTTAAAAATTTATAATTAACCTAACACCAGAGCTATATCAATTTAAAATCCAAACTGTGTTAAAAGGTGTAAAAAGCTATTAGTTGCAACAAGAAAGTTGCTCATCTACAAGAATTAACGTAAGTTTCGGCGTTTAAGTGCAAAATCTGTATTAAAATTATGTCATTAGCAAACACAAACAGAACTAAATTTGATACACTAAACAACCAAGCAGAACACTTGATTGCACTTTATTGTTTTTATAAATTTTAATTTTGTGTATGAAAAAAGGTACTTTGTTTCTAATTCCCGTTCCGCTGGCAGATAATGCTGCCCATAAGTCTTTTACCCCATTTTTAATTGATACCATTAATAGCATCAAAACTTATATCGTAGAAAATGAAAAAACAGCTCGCAAATTTTTAAAGGAGGCAGGTTTAAAAACTCCGCAGAGCGAATTGTTGATACACGATTTTGGAAAGCACAAGAGAGGAAGCTCATTAGCCCCATTTTTTAAAGAACTAAACGAAGGCATAGATGTAGGTTTAATGAGTGAAGCGGGTTGCCCAGGTGTGGCAGATCCGGGGGCAGAAATTGTGGCCGAAGCACATAGAAGAAATATTAAGGTGGTACCACTTGTGGGGCCAAATGCAATGTTACAGGCCTTAATGTCATCTGGCTTTAGCGGACAGAGCTACGCATTTACCGGCTACTTACCCATAGATAAAGGAGATAGGGTAAAACGAATTAAGGATTTAGAACAATTATCCCAGCGCTACAGGCAAACGCAGCTTTTTATGGAAACGCCTTTTAGAAACAATCATTTGTTAGAAGATATTTTAAAAAACTGCCAACCCAATACACTATTATGTGTAGCCTGCAATATTAACGCCGAAGATGAATTTATTAAAACCCTGCCAATAAGTTTATGGCGTAAAGAAAAAGTAGACCTTCATAAAAAGCCTACCGTGTTTTTAATTTATAAAGGAAATTGATTTCAACCGATTCTCTTTAAATCTCTCTTTGGGGAGATTTAGAGAGGCTTTAATAGGTCTCGCTATCAGGCGGAATACCGTAATCAACAAAATTCACATCGGCTTTTTTCTTTTTGGAAGTAAAAGAGGTAAACAATGATTTTGCTTTGCTAAATAGTCCGGTTAAACTTTCTACATCTAAAGATTTGCCCACTTTACCCGAAACCAATGCTGCAATAGCTTTAGTTATAACCCCCGAGCCTCTAAACACCGTTTTATTTAAAAACATAGGCAGAATTAAGGACATGATACTTCCGCTTAAGTTCGTTTTTCCATCAAGCTTCATTAAGCTTTGCGGGTTAAAGAAATCCTTAATTAAATTTAATGGCGAAAATTGCTTGATATAACTTCTAGTATCGTCTTTTAATTGTGCTTCCTTACGTTCACACTCCATTTTAACGCGACTAATTTCAAGATGTAATTCTGCCAAAGATTTGATGTCCTTATTCCTCATCGTCTGTATCTGCTATCTTATTAAAATATTTTCTGATGAACATGTTTACCAATACCTTCTCGATGATTTTGTCTTTAGCGAAGAAAACGATAATGGATAAGAGTAAATAAATTCCAGCCACACAGCCAAAGCCGGCAACCATACTGCCAAATACTTCGGCAAGGTATAACGCCAAGGTTATGGTGCCTAATAAAAAAGCAAGCACGAAGCAAACTACTACAACCGTGTTGGTAATTAAATCTGCAAATAATTTAGATCCTTTTTCAACCGATTTTAAGTGTACGTAATCTAGGCGAGTGTCTACATAGCTTTTTGCATCAGAAACAAGCTCTTCAATGGTCTTCTCTTTTTTCTCTTCCATTATCGTTTTAAGGTATTTTATACATGCTCTACTTCGTCCGAGTATTCTTGCTCAACATCGCGAAGTTTACCTTTAATTGAGTTTACCACTTTGTCTTTTAAACCACTTAGGTTATTAATTTCATCAGCAGCTCTTTCTTTGATAGAATCTCCAAAATCCTTTAAGGATTGGCCCAATTTATCACGAGTATCTGTGCCTTTATCTGGGGCAAAAAGAATTCCTAATGCCGCTCCCGCAGCTAAGCCAGCCAATAAGGCTACTACCACTTTTGAATTATCGTTCATGTTTTTATAGTTTTATGTTAATGATAAAAAATTATATAAACTATAGTATTTAAACTATGTATAAATACAAATTGTTTTAAGTATTTGCTTTTTAATAAAGTTTATGTTCCACCACTTATGCTATCCCAATATAAGCAAAAAAAAGCCTGTAGCAAATCAAAAACAAATATTGTTCCAATACGTATGCAAAACTTGATGAAAGTTAAATTAGTTTATTGGCAACTGAATTACAAACAAACTACCTACCTCTTGCGGCTTAAAAATAATGCTTCCTTTGTGGGCAAGCACAGTGCGCTCTGCTTCGGTTAGGCCTAAACCCTCGGTATCTTTTTTTGTAGTAAAAAAGGGTTCAAAAATCTGATGTTCTGAGCCTTTGCTAATTCCTTTGCCATTATCTTCAACCAATATAGAATAAAAGCCGCTATCGTTAATGGTGCTCACATTTAAAACCTTTGGATAGTTCTCCATGCTTTCTATTGCGTTTACAAGAATGTTTACCAGTGCTTTTTTTATCTGCTTTTTATCTATAAGCAAATGCAAATCTGTTGGCAGCAAATGCTTCTCTAAAACAATACGATGGCCTAAAATCAAGTCGCCTACTTCAACCAATGCCTCTTCTATCAAGGTATTGATATTGGTTTTTTGAATAACGATAGGCTTATTTTCGGTGCTAGAAACAAAGTTTTTTGTAAGCTGGTTAATGCTATTAAAATTCGCTTTAATTATTTCTAAACCCGCTTGCAAATTTTCGTTATAAACCAGCGCTTCATCTGTGCTTAAATCATGTAAAACCAGATTAATTGTAGAAAGTGGGTTTCTTATTTCTTCTGCAAACCCTTTGGCAATGTGCTCAGAGATAGAGAATTTACTTTCGTGTATAGATTTGGCTTCTTGGTGTTTCCTGTAGGTTAGGTCATGTATAATGGTATGGTAAACTTCAACCATGTTCTGCAAGTCTATCTGTAAAAAAGAAGAGAGGCTACAGAAATAAACTTGGCCTTTGCTAGAAACCATCTGACATTCAAAATCGCTAACCGCTCCTTTGGTTTCTAGCTCTTGTACAAAGTTGTCTCTATCTTCTTGCGTATAAAATAAAGACCTGTCGTTAGTTACCAGCATTTCTTTAATATGATAGCCAAAAAAGTCTAGTCCAGCTTTATTGATATCGTGTATTTTGCCAGTAAAATCTGAAATAAGGATAGGTTCTTTTGCTTTGTCAAAAATGATTTTGAATTTATTTTCGCTTTCTTTTAGCGCTTTAAGTGTTTCTGCCTGTTTTAGCGCATAGCGTATAGACCTATCTAAGGTGTCGGCATCAATTTTATCTTTTACCAAATAATCTGCAGCGCCAACATTCATGGCTTCTTCATCAATCTGGTAGTCTCCTTTTCCGGTTAGAATAATAATGGGCTCTTTAATACCAGATAATACGGCCTCATTTACCAAATCTACCCCAGTGTGTTTACCCAACCTATAATCTACCAAATAAACATCATATTGCCTTTTTAACACTGCATTTATACCTTTTTCAAAAGTATCTATCCAAGAAAGTTCGTATTTACTGGCAATGCTACTATGGCTAAAAATGTCTTTAGTAATGATGTAGTCATCCTCATCATCATCAATTAACAAAACCTTTACTCTGTTCATACGTTTAATATTTGATATTGAGCCATTTGCCTGCAATGGATGTTGTAATACTCACTAAACCACTAAAAGATGTTGGTTTGGTAAAAAAATCATTGGCTCCCAGGGCCATAACCGAATCAATGTCATCTTTACTTTTGGAAGTAGACAACACTACCAAAGGGATATCCCTAGTATCTGTTCTACTTTTTAATTCTTTAACAACACTCCTTCCATCTAATACAGGCATATTCAAATCTACGAGAATTAAACTAGGTAGCTCATTCTTGGAAATCAATTGGTTTACATATTCTATCAATAATTTTCCATTGCTTAAAAAAGTAACCGCATCTTGATAAATCTCTGAAAAAGCATCTTTAAGCATTAAAGCATCATCTGGATCGTCTTCGGCAATTAAAATAAGTGGTTTGTGCATAGTAATTATTGAGTAGTGCTATGTTTAAGAGGCAAAACAATAAAGAAAGACGCTCCTTCTCCTTCTTTACTTTTGGCAAAAATAAAACCGAAATGGTTTTCTACAATTTTTTTGCAGATTGCCAATCCTATTCCTGTACCTTTATAAGCTGTTCGTGAGTGCAAACGCTGAAACAAATCGAATATTTTTCCTGCATAGCCTTCATCAAACCCTATCCCGTTATCGGTAATTTTTACAACGCAATAATACGAATGTTGCAAAACGCCCACAACAGGAATTGCACTGCCAATAAGTACTTGAGAAGAAATCTCTAAGATTGGCTGTACGTTTGGCCTTACAAACTTTAACGAATTGCTAATGATATTTTGAAAAACCTGTGCCAACTGCGACGAAATACCATCTACCTTTTCATTTACCGAAAGTGTAATTTTTGCATTGGTACTTTCTACAGCATAGTCTAAACCGTGTAGCACACTATCCAATAGCTCTTTTAAATCTACCTCACTAAACTCTTTTACCTCTCGGGTTACTTTAGAAAATGCTAATAAGTCATCTATTAATGCTTGCATACGCTCGGCGGCATTTTGCATACGATCAATATAATCTTGCCCTTCGCTGTTAATATTTGCCGCAAATTTGGTCTTCAGCCTGTCGCCAAACGCCCTAATTTTTCTTAGTGGCTCTTGTAAATCGTGCGAAGCGACATAAGCAAATTGCTCTAGATCTTTGTTAGAAATGTTGAGTTCGTTAATTTTTTCCTCTAGTTTTCGCTGGGCTTCTTTTAATTGTGTTACATCTTGTGTATTTCCTAAATAAGAAAAACCTTTCCCAATTTCATCTTCTTTAAATTTTGCGGTAGTAGATACATGTCTAATCTCGCCATTTGGCCTTACTATCCTATAATTTACCTTAAAAGAGGTTTTGTTTTGCCTAGCTTCTATAAATGCTTTCCGTAATATTTTAACATCTTCTTTATGTACAAAATTGCTGTAAGAATTAATGTTGATAAGGGTAGAATGAGGCAAGTACCCGTGGATATTGAACATCTCGTCTGACCAAACCACCTGCTCGCCATTACTTTGCCACTCCCAACTGCCGTTATTAGAAACGGCCTCGCCTTCGCGTAGTAAGGTTTCATTTTTTCTGAGTTTTAAGGTAGCTTCTTTAAGCTCGGTAATATCTTGTACAGTGCCTACCAACTTATTTTCTTTGGTTGCAAAATACCCCTGATTTAGCACGTATCGTTTAACCCCATCTGGCCTAACAATTTGATATTCGGCGGCAAAATTAGTTTTGTTTTTTACAGCGTTAGCGAGCTCTTTGGCAAGCTTGTTTCTATATTCTGGCAAAACTACCTGCTCTGCAATGGCATGCGTGGGATGAAATGTATTGCCCCCAAAACCGTATATCTTGTAAAGCTCATCAGACCATTTATAGGTATTAGCTTTAATGTCTAACTCCCAACTACCCAACTTCGAAATTTTCTCGGCATTGGCCAACAAGCGCTCTCTTTCTATCAAATTTGCTGTAAGCGCATGTTTCTCTCTTACTTCTACATCTAATTTTGCAATAATGCGCTGCTCGTTTCTAACGGTTTCTACGTAATTAAGTATAATTCCGGTTAGCGGCACCAAATAACTAATAAACCTAAGGTAGTGTGCCGCATTATAATAGGGGTCGAACACGGAAGTGCTGAGCGCCATAAAAAGTTGTGCTAAAAATAGCGGAGCAATGCTTAAAATTAAAAATTTGGAGAAAATACTGTGAAAACGCAACATAAATTTGGGCAGATAAAACGCAGCCCATACAAACAAGAAAATTAAAGGTAGAAAAGAAAAAAGATCTATTTTAACCATTTGGCTTAACACTTGCTTGCGCTGTAAAATAGAATCGGTATTGGCTATAATAAGCACACAACTTATACCCGCTAAAACACAAAAAATAGCTGTTTTATAGATGGTTTTTCGCTTCTGCTCTGGAGTTCTTAAATATCGAGCCTTTATTTTAAGATAAACAGCAGTTCCTACAAGAAGGGTTAACGAGTAAAAAATCCGGTTAACCCACCAGATAAAATATAGCTGGTCAGAAAAATCTGCTTCTACCTTTTTTTCATTCAAAATTAAAAGGTAGTAAATATCTAATACGGCCGAGATAAATAGCGTAATACCAAACAGGGTAATGGTTACTTCTTTTCGGATATTGTAATCTATTATGGCCAGTATGCCTGTAAAAAATGCGGCAGCAACCCCAAAGGTTGTCCAAATACTGGTATAAAAATTTTGCTCTACACTAAAAAAAGAAACTGCTTAGATGAATTTTGAAAAAAAATGGATAACACTATGGATAGTAATGGCACAATGCAGAGAAACATTACCATCCATAATATTTTTTTAGAAATGTGATAACGGTTTTTAAACCGAAACGACCCAAATTTTTTGATCAGATTTAGCACTTTTATTTACTATCGAGATCAATGGCTTTCATCTTGTTATAAAGTGTTTTTCTATCGATGTTTAGGATTTTTGCAGCTTTGGTTTTGTTAAAATTAACCTCTCTTAGTACATTTAAGATAGTTTCATACTCTGCCTCTAATGCTGCGTTTTTCAAGTCTCTAGGTTTGCCTTTCTCGGCATTTTCTGCGTGATCTGCTAATTCAAAACCTGGAGATTTGGCATAGGTTGAAATTTCTAAAGGAAGCGCTTTTACCTGAATTTCTTCTGTTTCGGTTAACAATGTGGCTCGGCGTACTACATTTTTTAATTCGCGAACGTTTCCTGGCCAGTTATAGGTTAAAAAGCAATCTATTACCTCCTCAGAGAAGCCCGAAATCTCTTTATTTAATTCTTGATTGGCCAACTGCAGAAAGCTTTCGGCAAATG
Organism: Pedobacter sp. SL55; assembly: GCF_026625705.1. NCBI lineage: Bacteria > Pseudomonadati > Bacteroidota > Sphingobacteriia > Sphingobacteriales > Sphingobacteriaceae > Pedobacter > Pedobacter sp. SL55. The sequence continues at coordinate 1,042,225 of NZ_CP113059.1, forward strand.
CCAAAATATCTTTGCCTCTTTGACTTATTGGAGGTAGATTAATTGAAAACTCATTGAAACGATGGTAAAGATCTTCTCTAAACCTACCTTTAGCAATGGCATCTTGAAGGTTTTCATTGGTTGCAACAATAATTCTCACATCCAAATCTATTTCCTTGGTGCTGCCAATGCGTTTTATTTTACGCTCTTGTACGGTTCTTAGCAGTGCCGCCTGTATATCGTAAGACAAATTGCCTACCTCATCTAAAAAGAGCGTTCCGCCATTTGCCATCTCAAAATGACCTATTTTGGTATACAAAGCTCCAGTAAAAGATCCTTTTTCGTGACCAAAAAACTCACTTCCAGCTAGTTCCTTAGTTAACGAACCACAGTCCATTGCTACAAAAGGCTTGTCTTTTCTTGGGCTGTTAAGGTGTATCGCTTTAGCTACCGATTCTTTCCCTGTACCACTATCGCCCATTAAAATTACACTGTATGCGGTAGGTGCAACCAACAAAATTTGTTTCATCAAATCTTTTGAAGCTCCACTTTGGCCTATCACAAACTCATCGGTAAAAGCGTAAACAGTTTTACCTGCTTTTACTTTTTCTGCATTTGCCTGTGGTGTGTCCTGAGTGCTCGCATTTAGTGCTATTTGTGTTTCTATAGCTTTGTTTATGGTATTTAAAATCTCGTCTGGATAGAGCGGCTTTGTAATATAATCATAAGCACCTAGCTTGATAAGTTCTACCGCAAGCTTAATATCCGAATATCCGGTAATGATAATTACGCCTGTTTTAGGATAGTTATCTTTAATTTTAACCAACATTTCTTTTCCATCGGTATCTTCTAAACGATAATCGCACAGTACCAGATCATAATGATCTTTGGCCAAGTAATCCATTGCAGAAGTTCCACTGGTAGCGCTGGTTACATCAAAAGAGTTTCTGGTTAAAAATTTAGAGAGCAATAAGCCAATATTTATTTCATCGTCAACGATTAATATTTTTTTCATAGTTTAATTTAACTAGATGTGAGTGTATAATTTATAAGCTAAAATATGCAAAAAAAAGCAAAATGGGAATTATTTTCTACACTTATTGTATTTTATGTAGAAAACATACTTTAACGTATCATTTATACACTATTTGCTTAAAAAAAGCACTTACTTCTAAAAAAACTAAATCTTTGCAGCTATTGGCCTTTAAAAATAGCTTTTCTTTTCTCTAAGAATGCGGCAGTTCCTTCTTTAAAATCGTGGGTATCAAAGCAATTTCCAAATTCATCAATTTCTGTTTGGTAGCCATCTGCTTTTGGATTAAACCCTGCATTTATTGCTTTTATAGCGCTTGCAATAGCCAATGGTGCTCGTTGTTTAATTTTATCGAGCAATTCTTCGGCCCTGGCCAATAAGTCGCTTTGTGGAACCACATAATTAACCAAACCAATTTGTAGGGCTTTTTCGGCGCTAATCATATCAGCAGTAAAAATCATTTCGAAAGCCAAACCTTTACCAACCAACTGCGCTAAGCGCTGTGTACCTCCATAGCCTGGTATTAAACCCAAAGTAACTTCTGGAAGACCAAGTTTAGCATTATCACTCGCAATGCGAATGTGACAAGCCATTGCCAGCTCTAAACCGCCACCTAACGCAAAACCGTTAACGGCAGCAATTACTGGTTTGCTAGAATTTTCGATAGCGTTAAAAACATTCTCGTGTCCATCTTTAGCCAATTGTTTACCTTCTTCTAAATTATAACTCTGAAATTCAGAAATATCGGCACCAGCCACAAAAGCTTTCTCGCCTGCTCCAGTAAGCAAAATAGCCCTAACTTGCTTGTCGGTTTGGGCAGTGGCCACCGCATGAGCTAATTCGTCTAAAACTTCTTTATTTAATGCATTAAGTTTCTGCGGACGATTAATAGTAATATAAAGTACGTTGTTGTTTACTTCTGCTAGTAGTTGCTGATAAGTCATAACGGTTAAAAATTACGGTGTTCAATTACCCAGTTTTCTATATAGGTTACAATATCTTTCATGGTTGTTCCTGGCGGGAATAATTCTCCGACGCCAATTTCCTGTAGTTTTTTCATATCTCCTTCGGGGATAATGCCACCGCCGGTTACCAGAACATCTGTAAGCCCCTTTTGCTTCATCATGTCTATTACTTTAGGAAAAACGGTCATGTGAGCTCCAGATAAAATGGAGATACCGATAGCATCTACATCTTCTTGTAGGGCCGTATTTACTACCATCTCTGGAGTTTGCCTTAAGCCGGTATAAATTACTTCCATGCCAGCGTCGCGAAGCGAAGTTGCAATTACTTTTGCACCCCTATCATGACCATCTAGGCCAACTTTCGCTACAAGAACTCTGATGGGTCTATTTAAAGTTTTGTTCATATCTGGTATACTTGACAAATGTAAATGTAGTAAAATAGTTGTTTGGTTAATTGGGTGTTTAGTTTTTTAGTATCCTTTAAGTTTAACTTAAAGATCTTTATTCCTTGTTCTTTAATCTTTTTCCCATCTTCCAATGCACTTTAAATTACCCTAAATTTGGTTAACTTTGAAATTCGAACATCGCCCATTCTATACAACCTTTAAATCAGCTTTGTTTACGTTTTATCGATGTTTTTATTTTTGAATTTTAACTTTTGAATTAATATATGAGCGAGGAAAAATCATTAAACTTTATAGAAGAAATTATAGAGAATGATTTAAAAAGTGGAAAGTACGAAACGTTGGTTACACGTTTTCCGCCAGAACCAAACGGCTATTTGCATATTGGCCATGCCAAAGCAATTTGCCTAAACTTTGGCTTAACGCAGAAATACGGCGGTTATACCAACTTAAGATTTGATGATACCAATCCGGTTACAGAAAAAACGGAATATGTAAACAGCCAGCAAGAAGATATCCAATGGTTAGGTTTTCAATGGAAAAATGAACTGTACGCTTCTGATTATTTCGATACTTTACATGGTTATGCCGTGCAGTTAATTGAAAAAGGCCTTGCTTATGTAGACCATAGTACCGCAGAAGAAATTGCGGCGCAAAAAGGTACGCCAACTGAACCTGGTACGCCAAGCCAATACAGAAACAGAAGTATTGAAGAAAATTTGGAGCTTTTTGCTAAAATGAAAGCCGGAGAATTTGAAGATGGCGCTTGTATTTTAAGAGCGAAGATTGACATGGCAAGCCCAAATATGTTAATGCGTGACCCAATTATTTATCGCATTAAACATGCACACCACCACCGCACAGGAGATGCTTGGTGCATTTACCCGATGTATGATTTTGCCCACGGGCAAAGTGATAGCATCGAAAACATCACACATTCTATCTGTACCTTAGAGTATGTTTCACACAGAGAATTGTACGATTGGTTCATCGCCCAGTTGGGCATTTTCCCTTCTAAGCAATACGAATTTGCTCGTTTAAACCTTACCTACACGGTAATGAGTAAACGCAAATTGTTACAATTGGTAAACGAAAGCTTAGTTTCGGGCTGGGACGACCCTCGTATGCCAACAATTAGTGGTTTGCGCAGAAGAGGTTACACCCCAGAAAGTATCAGAGAGTTTTGTGAACGCATTGGTATCGCTAAAAGAGAAAATTTAATTGAGCTGAGTTTATTGGAGTTCTGTATCCGTGAGGATTTAAACAAGAAAGCTACCAGAGCAATGGCGGTGCTAGATCCAATTAAATTGGTCATCACCAATTACGATGGCGATGGCGAAATCTTAATTGGAGAGAATAACCCGGAAGCAGAAGATAAAGGCGGTACCAGAGAAATTCCTTTCAGTAAAGAACTTTGGATAGAACGTGAAGACTTTATGGAAGAACCAGCAAAAAAATGGTTCCGTTTGGCTCCTGGCGCAATGGTTCGCCTAAAGTTCGCTTACATTGTGAAGTGCGATAATTTTGTGAAAGATGCTGATGGAAATGTAACCGAAATTCACTGTACTTATTTCCCTGAGTCGAAAAGCGGTAGCGATACCAGCGGACTTACGGTAAAAGGAACCATCCATTGGGTAAGCACTAAACATGCTAAAACTGCTGAAGTGAGATTGTATGATCGCTTGTTCAGTGTGGTTTCTCCAGATGCAGAAGAAGGCGATTTTAAAGACTATTTAAACCCAAATAGTAAAGAAGTGTTAAGCAACGTTTACATCGAACCTGCTTTAGCCGAGGCAACTTTGGGAACAGGCTACCAGTTTATCCGTAAAGGTTATTTCTGTTTAGATAAAGATTCTACAGCAGATCATTTGGTGTTTAACCGAGTGGTTTCGTTAAAAGACGGCTGGAAAGGATAAGGGGATTTACGAATGACGAGTTACGATTTTAGATTTAGGCATCTAGCCCAATCGTAATTCGTAAATCTAAAATCGTAATTATTTATAAAGGCTTTTCTTATCCATAAAATCGATTACAGCATCCGGTACTAAAAACTGGATGCTTTTTTCTTGCTTAATCGCATTGCGGATAAAAGTAGAAGAAATTTCCATTTGAGGAGTTTCTGTAATCACTACCGATGGATGGTTTATCCATTCGCTCAAATCAATCCCTGGCCGGGGGTAAACAAAAAATTGATGGTTTTGGAGCAACAGCTCGTAGTTCTTCCATTTTTTAAAGGAAGCTAAATTATCTGCACCCATAATCAAGGCAAATTCCTTCTCAGGATATTTTTCTTTTAAATGCGTTAAGGTATCAATGGTATAAGAAGGCTGTGGCAACTTAAATTCAATATCGCTCACTTTTAAATGTGGTGCATTTTCAGTAGCCAAGCGAGCCATTTCCAAACGGTCGTACATATCTGCCAAACCACTTTTTTGCTTTAATGGATTGTGCGGCGATACCACAAACCAAACTTCTTTCAAGCTGGTGTAAGTAGCCATGTAATTGGCAATTACCAAATGCCCAATGTGAATGGGGTTAAAAGAACCGAAGAAAAGGCCAGTTAGCAGTTTTCGGTTTTCAGTTTTCAGCGTCTGTTGCATAAAATTACTTTGCTCCGTATTTATCTGGATTAGTCATCACATGATTTAGTAGCTTACCAACTTCATCGCTTAGATTAACTAACTTTAAATAATTTTCTTCACTTAAATATCTACAATCCAGAGCAAATTTGAGCCATCCTTTCGTTTCGCTGTTTTCCATATCACTATCAGATAACTTACTGACAAAGTGTGCGGGATATCTACGTTTTCTATAAGCCTCTACAATGCAAATATTAGTTGAACGCGATGAACGTCTAATTTGGTCCGTTAATGAGTACATTTCTTCTCTCGGAAATGTTTTAGTGATTTCGAAAACAAGCATCGCTAGTTCAAAAGATTTTTTGTAAACCAATAAGTCATTAAAATCACTCATTTGTTTCCATTTCGGTAGATACAAAACTGTCTTTAGGCGCTTTCAGGTAACTGAAAATCGTTTACTGAAACCTGCTCTAACTGTTCAAAAAATCTCCTACCAACTCCTCCGCCTCTGCACAAGCAGTTTCTAATTCGAAATTTTTAAGGATTACATCAAATTTATCAGCGTAAGCTAACTCTTTTTCTGCTTTTGCATAACGTTCTTGTAGTTTCTCCTCGCTATCAGTACCTCTGCCGGCCAAACGTTCTTTTAGCACTTCTAAAGATGGTGGTTGTACAAAAATAGCCAAAGCATCGTCTTCAAATTTTCGTTTTAAACGCAAGCCACCCTCTACGTCAATGTCAAAAATAACATGTTGCCCATTATCCCAAATACGTTGTATTTCTGAGCGTAAGGTTCCATAAAATGTACCGCTATACACCTCCTCAAACTCCACAAATTGGTGTTTAGATACCTTATGTAAAAACTCTTCAGTAGAAATAAAATAGTAATCTTTACCGTTAACCTCAGTTCCCCTTAAATCTCTTGTGGTGGCCGAGATAGAAAAACTTAAGTTATCAAATTTGCTTAACAGATGCTTTACAATGGTAGTTTTGCCAGCACCAGATGGAGCCGAAAATATAATGAGTTTGCCTTGTTTCATATTTTTAAGACTAAAGACCAAAGCGAAAAGTCCAAAGCTTTAGTCTTTGAGCTTTAAGCTTTAAGCTTTTATAACACGTTTAGTAGTTGTTCTTTAATTTTTTCTAACTCTTCTTTCATGCCAACCACCAACTGCTGTATCTGTGCATCGTTGGCTTTAGCGCCCATGGTATTAATTTCTCTACCAATTTCTTGAGAAATAAAACCAAGTTTTTTACCATTGGCATCTTTATCTTTCAAAGTAGCAATAAAATAATCGCAATGACTTTTTAAACGGGTTTGCTCTTCCGTAATATCCAGCTTATCAATGTAATAAATCAACTCTTGTTCAAAGCGGTTCTGATCGTAATTTACCTTGCCAACCGTATCTTCTAAAAATTGTGTTAACCGTGCTTTAATTGCTGGTATTCTTAGCGGCGCCAAGGTTTCTACCTCTACAAAGAAACCCAGAATATTTTTAATGCGAAGCTCCAAATCAGCTTTTAACACCTTTCCTTCATCTTCTCTAAACTGACCAAAATTCTTTAGTGCCTTTTGAAAAGTCGCTTCCAAAATTTCCCATTCACTTTCGCTAGCTTCCTCTTCGGTGTAGGTAATTACCTCTGGTAAATTAAGTACCGAGGGTAACAAATTTGAAATATCAGCGCCCAAGCTTTTGTTAACTTCAACCAGTTGCGTATAGTATTTCTTTAGCAAGGTTTCGTTTATCGAAGCTCCTTTTTGCGACTCTTCGCTTCGTTCAACCGTAATTGCGATACTCACTTTTCCACGCTCAACAACCTTGTTACAAAGGTTGCGCAGGTAAAGTTCTTTATCAGAAAAAGCTCTAGGAATTTTTAAACCCAGCTCTAAAAACTTCGAGTTTAACGATTTTATCTCTACAGAAAATTTCACACTTCCGTGATCTGTAGAAGCCAAGCCAAAGCCGGTCATTGATTTTATCATGTGCAAAGATAGTAAAAAGGATTTTAGGTAGAAGCTGTAAGGTATAAGGTTTTATGCTTGAGTACATTTTAATTAGAAAAGCAGATTTCAGCACATTTGGCTAAACTCGCCCTGCCGTCCATTATAGCCCTCATGCTTCGGGGCTGCCATTCCCGTCAGGTTTAAAGAACAAAAACCTGTGCAGCAATTTCACTGCTCATTCCACGTTAATCTCATTGCACAAACTTTGTCAATCTTACCAACATCTTGCTTATTAAAGATTGACAAAGCTATCCAGTATTTTCCATAATCGCATCCTCCATCAAATCATAAACTTTCTTTTTTAGCGCAGGCACATCTTCCATACTTAAACCAACTACCGAAACTTCGGGCAATAAAATAGTTGTTATCATTCCTGGCCTGGCTTTCAACGGATCTTTTCGTGGCAACAATTTTCTGTTGTTAAGCATCACAAAAGGGATAATTGGCGTTTGGGTTTCTATCGCAATGCGGAAAGCACCATCATAAAAATCTGCCAAAGGCTTTTCGGTTTGGTTCATGGTACCTTCGGCAAAAATCAGTACCGATTGTCCGTTGGCAATATCTTTTTTCAGCACTGCTACAGATTGCTCTCTACTTTCTTTACTGCTCCTATCTATCAATACCACAATACGCTTGTAAATTAAACCAAACACTGGCACTTTGGTAATTTCTATCTTGCCTAAAGCGCTAAAATATTGCGGAATACTGATACAAACCGCCACAGCATCTAAATATGAACCGTGGTTGCCCACATAAATGTGCGACTTTGACCTATCGACTTTAGATTTGTTCTGGGTGGTAATCCAGAAGAAACTTAACCTACTGAACAGCCACGCCCAAGTTCTTAAAACAACTAAAATAGCTCTCTTAGCAATATTAGTTGGTAAAATTGCCGAAAACAATAACACAAAAGGCAAAGCAACAAACATCAAAGCAATAAAGATGATGGCGGCATACAGAAGAAATGCAACAGCTAGAATTTTTCGCATGAATTAACCTTTTTTAACTTACCAACTGGCAAACATTTGCTAAGTTTACAAAATAAAAAGTTACGCTGCAATGTACACTAAAGCAAGGTCTATATTTTCTTTAGTTGTTGTGCTATTCGCTGTCAACAGCGCTCAAGCTCAGCAAAACTTTACGCTAAACGGCGTCCTATTTGAGAATGCTACCAAAAACAGAATTGCTTTAGCCGAAATTAAAAACAAGCAAACAGGTTTTTCTACTGGCAGTAATGATATTGGCTTTTTCTCCATCAAAGCCTCTATTGGCGACACTTTGTTGGTAATGAAAAGAAATTTCAACGATTTAGAGGTAGTGGTTAGCAACAACAAAGACTTGGTTTTATACTTGAATAAAGGAACCACACTAAATGAAGTTACCGTAACTGGCCAAACAAAGAAACAAGCTTTAGAAGAAATGAGAAAAGACTACCGTAACAAAGGCTCATTTTACGGCGGCAAACCACCTGTACTTTCCTTTCTTTTTTCGCCATTAACTGCTTTTTACGAACTCTTCGGCAAAACACCAAAGCAAGCCAGAAGATTTAACCGCATGTACCAAACAGAGATGCAAGACAGCCAAGTAGACCAGCTTTTTAACAAAACCACCATTAACCAGCAAACAGGTTTAACCGGCAAAGAACTTGAGAAATTTTTAGTAGACTACAGACCTACTTACGAACAGGCAAAAAATTGGAATGTTTACGACAGCATCAAATGGATCAACGAATCGTACAAAAAGTATAGCGATACCGTTGGTAAAGTTAAAAATTAAAAGTAGGTGGTTGGTTTTTTAGGCAACTAGCCAATCATCACATCAGCTAATTAATAAATTATCACATTAAATACTCAACGCTTCGCAAGCCTTTTCGGCAGCTAGTTTCTCTGCATTTTTCTTGTTGTAATCTCTACCAATTCCGAAGTTCTCGTTACCGATCATTACATGTACGGTAAATAGCTTAGCGCTTTCGCCTTCGCCATTTTCTACCACATCAAAAGTAACCTCTTTACCTTGTCGTTGGCACCATTCTATCAGTCGGCTTTTGAAATTAGTTTCTGTAATTTCCAGATGGTGTACATCAACATAAGGCTTAATGATGCGTTTGAGGATTAAGTTTTTGGTGAAATTGTAGCCTTTATCTAGGTAAACAGCACCAATTAATGCTTCAAAAGCATCGCCGTACATAGAATGATGTTTAGACTGGAAGTTTACTGTTTTTTGATCAAAGACAATCAATTCATCAAAACCCATTTTACGGGCTAACTGATTAAGGTTTGCTCTGTTTACAATTTTAGAACGCATTTCTGTTAAAAAGCCTTCTTCTTTGTAGGGGTAACTCTTAAAAAGCAGTTCGGCCACTACCGAGCCTAAAATTGCATCGCCTAAAAACTCTAACCTCTCGTTACTGCTTCTACTACCATTTTTTAAAAGTTTGGCCGCAGAGCGATGCCTAAAAGCCATTTGGTATAGCGTAATGTTGCCTGGCACAAAGCCAAGCACATTCTTTAGTTTTTTTACAAACTGCTTATTAGGCGAAAGATATAGTTTATAAATGCTGAACAAAGACATCAACTAGCTTCACAAAATTAAATACAGAAAAGCATTTGTATAAATATACGATACAAATGCTTTAAACCCACGGTTTTTGGATTAATCTTCGTATTTCTTAAAAATAACAGAAGCATTGTGCCCACCAAAACCAAAAGTATTACTAATAGCTGCCCTAACTGTACGTTTTTGAGCTTTGTTAAAAGTAAAATTCAATTTTGGATCAAAATCCGGGTCGTCATTAAAGTGGTTAATGGTAGGCGGAACTAAATCATTATTAATTGCGAGAATAGTCGCTAATGCTTCAACTGCACCTGCCGCACCTAATAAGTGCCCAGTCATAGATTTTGTAGAGCTGATGTTTAATTTGTAAGCATCTTCCCCAAATAAATCTACAATTGCTTTTGCTTCTTGTACGTCTCCAAGCGGAGTAGAAGTGCCGTGTACATTGATGTAATCGATATCACTTGTACTTAAACCAGCGTCTTTTAAAGCGTTGGTCATTACCATTTTAGCACCCAAACCTTCTGGATGTGGTGCCGTAATGTGATGTGCATCTGCACTCATGCCACCGCCAACAATTTCAGCATAGATTTTAGCGCCACGAGCTTTTGCGTGTTCTAATTCTTCTAAAATTATGGTACCAGCACCTTCTCCCGCTACAAAACCATCGCGGTCTTTATCAAACGGACGAGAAGCCGTTGCAGGATCATCATTACGTGTAGACAAAGCATGCATTGCGTTAAAACCACCCATACCGGCTTCGTTTATAATCGCTTCGGAGCCACCGCTGATAATGATATCGGCCATGCCCAAACGAATATAATTAAAGGCATCAATCATCGCATTGGTTGATGATGCACAGGCAGAAACCGTGGCAAAGTTTGGCCCACGCAATCCATACTTGATAGAGATATGCCCTGGGGCAATATCAACAATCATTTTAGGAATAAAGAAAGGGTTGTACCTTGGCGTACCATCGCCTGTGGCAAAGTTAGAAACTTCGTCCATAAAAGTTTTTAGTCCACCAATTCCTGCTCCCCATATCACGCCAATGCGGTTAGTGTCTAGTTTAGAGAAATCATATCCTCCATCTTTAACAGCCTCTTCGGTTGATACCAGTGCATATTGTACAAACGGATCCAGTTTGCGAGCTTCTTTTCTATCCAAATGATCTTCTGGATTGAAATTTTTCACTTCGCAAGCGAATTTCGTTTTGAATTTTTCGGTATTGAAACTTTTGATAGGCGCAGCGCCGCTCACACCATTTGTCAATGCTTCCCAAAATTCGGGAACGCTATTTCCAATTGGAGTGAGCGCACCCAACCCAGTTACTACTACTCTTTTTAATCCCATTTATAAGTATTGTACAGAAAAAGTATTTCTACTTAACGTTTTTTTCTAAATAAGCAATTGCTTGACCTACAGTACCGATAGTTTCAGCTTGGTCATCTGGAATAGCTACATTGAATTCTTTCTCGAACTCCATGATTAACTCTACAGTGTCTAATGAATCAGCACCTAAGTCGTTTGTGAAAGACGCTTCTGGCGTAACTTCACTTTCATCAACACCTAGTTTTTCTACGATAATAGCCTTAACTCTTGAAGCAATATCAGACATAATTTTATAATTTAATGGTTAAATAATTCAGTGCAAAGAAAAATAAATTCTAACACATTTCAAATGTTTTTATTTCTCTATCAATTTTAATGCGTTTAAAACCTAAAGTAAAATTAGTTTTATAATTTCGTAATCCTAATAAAAAAATACATTTTGAACAAAACTTACTTAAAACTATCACTCGATCTGGATTTCGTACTCATCGCCATCACAGCCTCTTTAAAAGATTATGTTTTGTGCCATAAGATAAACACCAACCTTAATTTTGAGTTTTGTAAAATTGACGATCATGAGGTTTATTTCAATACAGACGAGGCGCCTTTATCGTTTTCTAAGTATTATTTTTTTGTGGAAGAAGGAGAGCAAGAATATTTTTTAGTAAGCAATAGAAATAGCGAAGGTTTTTTAATTCCGGAGATGAATAAGGTAGATTTTTTCATGGTAATTCATCAATTTATAGATAAGGAAGATCTTAATTTTATCATCAGCAATTTAAACAAAATACCTGATATTCAGGTTGCTGCGCAAATAGATGTGCGTAAACTGAAGTCTAAAGAAAATTTGGTAATGTAAATTTTATATTGTTAGTGTAGTAAATACACTATATTTGAATATCAAATCAAACAGAAATAGTATAATCATCGCTTAAACAGATTTGTAATTCTCAAATTTGCGTAGGCTGTAATAACAAAATAATTTTAATGAAACCTTTTCATTCAAGAACCAAAATCGTAGCCACTTTAGGCCCCGCATCGGCAAAGCCAGATGTTTTGTATAGTATGTTTAACGCAGGTTTAGATGTTTGCAGGTTAAACTTCTCACATGGCTCACAAGCGGACCACCAAGCGGTAATTGATACCATTAGGGATATCAATAAAAAACATAAATATAATGTTGGCATTTTAGCTGATTTACAAGGTCCTAAAATTAGGATCGGCATGGTAAAAGATGGCGGAATAAACCTAGTTAACGGCAGCAAAACCACCATCACTACACAAGAATGTATTGGTAACGAAGAGCGTATTTACATTACTTACGAGAACTTTCCAAAAGATGTAAAAGCAGGAGAAATTATCCTTTTAGATGATGGAAAACTGCAAATGCGTGTATTGGAAACCAACTACAAAGATGAGGTAGTTTGTGAAGTGGTGCATGGCGGAATTTTAACTTCTAGAAAAGGGGTTAATTTACCTAACACCAAAGTTTCTATCCCTTCGTTAACGGTTGAAGACAGAAAAAACCTAGAATTTGTATTAGAAAGTGATGTAGAGTGGATTGGTCTTTCTTTTGTGCGTAACGCAGCAGATATTGTTGAGTTAAAAGATATCATTAAAGAAAAAGGAAAAACGGCTAGAGTTGTTGCCAAAATTGAAAAACCAGAGGCCATTGCCAATATTGATGAAATTATTGCGGTAACAGATGCGGTAATGGTTGCCCGTGGAGATTTAGGTGTAGAGATGCCTATGGAAGAAGTGCCTTTGTTGCAAAAAATGATTGTAAACAAATGTAGAGCTGCTTCTAAGCCAGTGATTATTGCTACGCAAATGCTGGAAAGTATGATTACTACACCTCGCCCAACTCGTGCCGAGGTTAATGACGTGGCCAACTCTGTACTTGATGGCGCTGATGCGGTAATGTTAAGTGGCGAAACTTCTGTAGGAGAGTTTCCTTTAATTGTGATCGAAACGATGCAGAAAATCATCAATAACATTGAGGAAAACAACTACCCGTTCCACTCAGAAAAATATTTGAAACCAAAATCTGATAGTTTCTTAGGCGATGCCGTTTGCGACTCGGCTTGTTTCTTGGCTAAACAAACAGATGCTGTAGGTATTGTAACCATGACTTCGAGCGGATATACGGCCTTTGAAGTGGCCAGCCATCGTCCGTTTGCACCAATTTTTACTTTTACCAGTAACGAAAGTTTATTGAACACTTTAAGTTTAGTTTGGGGTGTTAGGGGTTTCTTTTACGATAAATTTGAAAGTACCGATAGGACAATAGAAGAAGTAAACGATGTTTTGAAGAAGAAAAAGCTGGTTAAAAAAGGCGATGTAGTTATTAACACCGCAGCTGTTCCTTTAGAAAAAAGAAGTAGAACCAATACAGTTAAGGTTACCGTAATAGAGTAGCAATTACTTTAAAAAACATGAGCCCCGAAATTAATTCGGGGCTTTTTTGTATACCCATTTTTTTAAAAAGTTGACTTTGCTGAGCTACAATACGTACTCCTCGTTAATTGGTGTAACTGGCGGCGGTGTATCTTCTTCGCCCATCATTTGCAGTAGGTTAATTTCTATAGTTCTAGTAATTTGATTTAAAGGAATACCAGCTACATTGTTTTCGAAGGGGTCAACTAAATTCATCCCGTTGATTTGTGTTGACACGAAAACGAAGCCGATGATCCATCCCATAAAAATAGACCAAACGCCCATTTCCTGGCTAATTACCAAGGTAAAAGAAACTACAAAAAGCCAAATAAAAACCTTGGTTAAATAGCTGTAAGTTGTTGGAAAAACAGTGTTTTTGATACGTTCGCTCATCCCCATTTGATCGCTAAACCTTACCAACATTTCGTTAATTTGGATAAACTTAAAACCGTCAATTGCGCCGTTTTTAGAAAGTTTTTCTAAATCTTCAGACTGTTTCAATAAAATAGCATTGTGCAAATTGTTGTGTTTTTCGATTTCTATACGCTCTGCATCGTCTAGGTATTTCACATAAATTAAATCGACCGCCCCTCTTAAACTAGCCTTTAAAGCATACAAAAAAGCGATATGGCGGTGTACCATACGCCTTACTATTTCGTTGTTTTCATTGTTTTGCGGCACATAACTTATTAAACTGCGGGCAAACGAACGCGAATCATTAACCAAACCACCCCAAACTTTCCGGGCTTCCCACCACCTATCGTAAGCTTGATTATTGTTAAAACCGATAAAAAAGGCAATAGCTGTTCCTAAAACCGTGGGTATAATGGTTGGAACTGAAAAATGATGGGCAATAAGGTATTCGCGAATAAAATAAGCGCCCATACAAGACGCTATCATAATTAAATCTACTTGCCAAGTATTTCTTACAATTCTACTTAGGCGAATGTTATTTACAAGAAGCATAGGTATTTCTCTATTTGTTGGTTTGTAAACAACAAATTAGAAAAATAGTTAGATATTTTGGCAAAAAATTAAACTACCCTCAGCAACAGCCCTTTTAAATATTCTCCCTCTGGAAAAGAAAGACGAACTGGATGATCTTCTGGCTGACAGAATTGATAGATTACCTGCACTTCTTTACCTGCATCTAATGCCGCCCAAGCAATAATCTGTTTAAAAGTATCGATATCTACAGCTCCAGAACAAGAAAATGTAGCCAACAGTCCGCCACTTTCTAACAACAACAAACCACGGCGATTTAAATCCTTATAGGCTCTGGCAGCTCTGTCTAAAGCCGAACGGGAAGGCGCATATTTTGGAGGGTCTAACACCACCACATCAAACTTTTTACCTTCATCATTAAACTGACGAAGCTGTTTATTCACATCGCTTTGGATGGCTACGTGTTTGCTGGCATCAAATTTATTAAGGTCGATGTTTTGCCTTAAAGTTGCTATAGCCAATGCAGAACTATCTACAGAAGTAACTTCTACTGCACCTTGTGCAAAAGCATTTAAACTGAAACCACCACTATAGCTAAAGCAATCTAAAACAGATTTACCTTTGGTATAAGAAGCCAAAATTTTACGATTATCACGTTGGTCGCAATAGAAACCAGATTTTTGCCCTTCGGCGATGTTGATATGGTACTTAATTCCATTTTCTTTTACCTCGATGAATTCTTCGGGAGTTTCGCCCCAAAGTAAGCCGTTTTCTGCAGTAATGCCCTCATGAGTACGAGCAGTGGCATCACTTCTATCGAAAATCCCTTTGGGTTGTAAAAGCTTTACTAGAACTGCGATAATGATGTCTTTTGCTTTCTCAATGCCAGAGCTTAAAATCTGTACAGAAAGGAAATCGGCATAACGATCTACAATTAAGCCTGGTAAAAAATCGGCTTCGCTGAAAATTAAGCGACTAGCGGTAGTTTCTTTGTCGGCTAATAAATGGGTTCTTCCAGCAATAGCGGTTTTAATTTTTTGTTCGTACCACGCTTCATCAATGGAAACACTTTCATCCCATTCTAAAAGCCTCACCGCTACACGAGATTGGTCGTTGTAATAACCATAAGCTAAAAAGTCATTGTTTGCATCCAGTAATTTTACCACATCGCCATTTTCGGGTTTGCCTTTCACTTTATCTAATGCACCAGAAAACACCCACGGATGACGTTGATTTACTGCTTTATCTTTTCTTTTTTTCAGCTTAATTTCTACCATTTTGCAAAGTTAGTCTTTTCAGTTCACAGTTTTCAGTTTGCAATTGGCAGTTTTAGAACCACAAAGACACAAAGAGCACTAAGAAATATTTATAAAATGGGGTAAAGCCTAATCATCTATACTCTCAAGCCGTCGGTTAAAACCGACGGCAATGAAATATACAAACGCACTATTTATTGTTTTGATAAAAAAACTGACAAACCCATCCTACAGCAAAGATAATTCAGCATTTTTTGTCGTCAGCTTTTTGCAAAAGAACAGCCTCTGAAGTTACCATGTTAATTCTAGGCTTGCTATACTATCATTGCCCTTGGCTTTAGCCAAGGTATATAGGCAATACCAAAAGGCTTTAGCCAAATTGAAAAACACATGAGGAGCTATCCTCAAAAAAATCTTTGTGTGCTTCGTGTCTTTGTGGTTTAATCCTATTTTTACCAAATGGAAGAAATCACATGGAACGATTTTGAAAAAGTAGAACTACGAGTGGGCACCATTATCGAAGCTTTTGAATATCCCGAAGCCAGAAAGCCAGCCTATAAAGTGAAGGTAGATTTTGGCGAACTGGGCATTAAAATGAGCAGTGCACAAATTACTAAACATTATGCGTTGGATGATT
Source organism: Pedobacter sp. SL55 (assembly GCF_026625705.1). Classification (NCBI taxonomy): domain Bacteria; kingdom Pseudomonadati; phylum Bacteroidota; class Sphingobacteriia; order Sphingobacteriales; family Sphingobacteriaceae; genus Pedobacter; species Pedobacter sp. SL55. Next base: position 1,058,349 of record NZ_CP113059.1, read on the forward strand.
TAATAGGTAGGCAAATCATTGGTGTAGTGAACTTCCCTAAAAAACAAATTGGCAAGTTTATGAGCGAGTTTTTAGTAGCCGGCTTTGCCGATGAAAACGGAGATATTGTGCTAAGCACAGTAGAAAGAAAAGTGCCTAATGGGAGCAAGTTAATTTAGAGCAAGGATGAAGGAACAAGGATAAAAGACCGATATATGAACGCCACATCTTTGTTCTTTGCTCCTTGTTCTCTATTCCAATATAAAATATGAGTTTCTATAATTTCGAAGAAAACGCCAACCCGCAGCAAGAAGACGAACACTACATGCGTTTGGCTTTAAACGAGGCAAAAAAAGCCTACGATGCGGATGAAATCCCGATAGGAGCTATTGTGGTTTGTAAAGGAAAAGTAATTGGCCGTGGCCATAACCTTACCGAGCAACTTAACGACGTAACCGCCCATGCCGAAATGCAAGCATTTACTGCAGCTGCACAAACTTTGGGCGGCAAATACCTTAAAGATTGCACGTTGTACGTTACTATAGAACCTTGTGTAATGTGCGCCGGCGCAAGCTATTGGACACAAATTGGCAAAATAGTTTACGGAGCTAAAGAAGAAAAACGCGGTTTTACCAAAGTGGGGCAAAACCTTTTACATCCTAAAACGTTGTTAGTTGGAGGTGTGCTAGCGGAAGAGTGCGGCAGCCTCATGTCGGCGTTTTTTATCAATAAACGCAAATAAAGTTGACAAACAATTGAACAAAACTTAACGTATCTCTATTATATTTGTAGAGATAACATTTTAAATAACCCTTAATCATATACATTATGGCATTTGAATTACCTGCGTTAGCATACGCAACAGACGCATTAGAACCACATATCGACAAAGCAACCATGGAAATTCGCCATGGCAAACACCACCAAGCTTATGTGACCAACTTAAACAAAGCTTTGGAAGGTAAACCAGAGGCTAACCATAGCATTGAAGATATCGTTAAAAACATCTCAAAATATCCAGCTGCGGTACGTAACAATGGTGGTGGCCACTATAACCACTCTTTGTTTTGGACAGTTTTAGGCCCAAATAAAGGCGGCGAGCCAACTGGCGATTTAGCTAAAGCAATTAACGAAGCTTTCGGTTCTTTCGCAGACTTTAAAACTAAAATCCAAGATGCTGGAGCTACTCGTTTCGGTTCTGGTTGGGCTTGGCTTTCTGTAGGTGCAGATGGCAAGTTATTTGTTTCTTCTACGCCAAACCAAGATAACCCTTTAATGGATATTGCCGAGCAAAAAGGTACACCAATCTTCGGAATTGATGTTTGGGAACACGCTTACTACTTAAAATACCAAAACAAACGCCCTGATTATTTAGCGGCAATTTGGAACGTAGTAAACTGGGATGCAGTTGCTGAGCGTTACAAAAAAGCTTTATAAGAAGTATGAATAGCCTTTAAAAAGGCAAATATATAGAAGCGGGGCATCGATAAGATTGCCCCGCTTTTTATTTATAATGAATTTTTGTTTAGAAAGATCTAGATCGTGTATCAATCGGTTTTTAACTTGGAATAAATGGCGATACTTAAAGGTTTACCATCTTTTATTTCGCAATCTCTCATGATGCCTTCTAGTTTGAAATTCAGTTTTTCAACCGCTTTTTTACAGTTAATATTTTCGCTATCTACAAAGCCTTCAATTCTATTTAAGCCAAGCTTTTCAAAACCATAATTGCAGATTAAAGGAAATGCTTCTTGCATTAAGCCTTTGCCCCAAAACTCAGGGAGTAACCAAAATCCTATTTCAGCTTTTTTGTGTTGTTTGCTAAGATTGTTAAAACCACCAGCGCCATAAAAGGTTTGGCCATCAAGAGAACAAACAGCCCACCAAATTCCCGTTTCGTTTTCTTCTAGTTGTTGATACCAAATCATCTGCTCTTCGGTAGCTTCTAACGAAGTAAAGCTTACACCGTAGTATTTGATTACATCAGGACGCGATAAACCGTTGTAGATATTTTGAATATCGTTTTGCGCAATTGGTCGCAGTAAGAGCCTATCTGTTTTTATAGATTTCGAATAATCCATTTCACTTAATTCCTTTTTAGGGGATTTAGGGGTTAATCTTCATCTGTGCCTGGAGCAGCTCCGGCACCAGTATAAGCACCTTTTCTAATTACTGGCATTTTTAAGTGCTTGTAAAGGTCATCTAACTGCATTAAACTACCGTTGGTTAAATTTCCTAGAAAAATTACGATGATATCTTTATCCAAATCACGAACATAAATATGGCGGAAACCATGCCACCAGCCAGTGTGGTAAGCTACCTTTGCCTTACCTTTCTCTTCGAACAAACGCCAGCCATAGCCATAGTTAAAATGCCCTTTAATTGGTTTGTTACGTCCCACGTATGCAGAATCTAAAGTTGAGTTTTTAAGTAACCGCTCATTACGCAGGTATTTATCAAACAGCACCAAATCGTGGATGGTACTGTAAATTCCCTTATCGCCAACCGGGCCATCTAAAAAGTTTTGCACTACAGAATATTTAAAGCTATTACGGTCATGTCCTACCACATCAACCGGAATTTTTTCATACTCAGCTTTAGAATAAACGTGGGTATTTTTCATCCCGGCAGGTTTAAACACATGCTCCATCATGTATTGCGAATAACGCTGCCCAGTAACCTTTTCTATAATAGCGCCCAACACCATGTAATTAGAGTTGTTGTAATGAAAAACTTTATCGGGCTTAGTGTACGGATTAGGCTTTTTATCAGCAATCACCTGCATCACTTCCTGGTTGGTCACACCTTTTTTCATATTGCGTTTTTCTTTACGCCAAATATCATCGATGAAATAAACATAATTCATCATACCGCTGCGGTGCGGTAACAACAACCTAACTGTAATGCTATCGTAAGGGAAATTGGGAAAGAATTTTTTAACGTTGTCGTCTAAGCTCAGTTTACCAGCTTCTACCAATTGCATAATGGCAGTACCAGTAAAAGTCTTGGTAATAGAAGCCAGTTCAAATTCAGAGTTTATTTTTAAGCTATCGCGATGCAGGTAATCTGCCCAACCTTTCGCACCTTGGTAGAGAATTTTCCCTTTTTTGGCTACCAATACGTTGCCATTAAAATGATACTTTCTGTGCAAATTGTTTACAAAATCAGCAATCCATTTGTCTTCTTTTTTCGGATCGTATACTAACAGCAAACTATCGGCTTTATCGTCTTCCGGTTTTCTAACTTTCTTGTCTTCGGCAACTTTTTTTCTTTTTCTTCCTTGCTGGTGCAAGCGTTTAACGAAAATATGGATAAACTTATAGCGGTTAGTAGTATTTTGAATTTCATTGATGTGTGCAACGTGGTTATAAAAGCTGGAAAATTACGTAATCTCGAAAAGATAACGGCAAAAGAGTTTTAAACATTGCTTTTTAGCTTGATAATTTAAGCCACAGATGCACAGATTTTATTCGTAGTTTTTTGAAAAGCGAGGTTACTGCGTTTCTTTAAGTTTTATCTCACCATTTGCTACAATCTTTTTGCCTTCCGTTCCGCATCATTTCGAACGCAGAGAGAAATCTCAAAAGTTAAATGCTTCTATTTAGCAGATTTAAATTCGTTTATTTTCAATTCTCCTCGTTCCTCTCCGAATGTGCTCGGAGCAGGCTGTCGAAATGACGCAACAAAAAGTATTTCCTCTAGTGTCGGGTTTAAAATGGAGAAGTTAGTGCTTCCTATAAAGAACAAGCCGCCTAAACCTGCTGTAATGCTAATTTAACCGCTTCTTTGTTTGGTTTAGAAACAGGTATCTTCTCTCCAGAAGTTAAAAGCAAAATGCCACCATCTTCTTTAAGCCAGCTCTTAACAAACCTTGGATTTACCAAATGACTTTGATGTGTACGTATAAATCCACTGGGTTTTAATAAATCGGCATATTCTTTAAGCGACTTAGAAACCAATAGTTTTTCGTTATTAGCCAAGAAGAAAAAAGTATAGGTGTTATCAGCTTCGCAACGAATGATCTCTGATAAAGCAATGTACCTGATTTCGCTTTGCATGGGCAGTGCAATTTTACTTATAGTTGCATTGGGTATTTTCAACTGCTGCAACAAAAAATCGAGTTGTGAAGATTGCGTTCTTTCAACTAATTTCTTTACCACTTTGTTTACTGCGGTCTGCAATTCATCAATATCAACAGGTTTTAACAGATAGTCTAAAGCCGCAAATTTTACCGCTTGTATGCCATAATGGTCGTAAGCGGTAACAAAAATCACTTCAAAATTACGATTAGGGAGCGAGCTCAACACATCGAAACCCGTTTGCTCGCCCATCTGGATGTCTAGAAAAACCAAATCTGGCAGGTGTTTTTCTATGGCATTTACCGCATTAGCTACCGTTTGTGCTGTTACTACAATATTAACCTGCGGACAATGCTTTTCTAGCAAAGTCCGCAGGTTTTCTAAGTTAGAAATTTCGTCGTCTATTAAAATTGCCCTCATCTAATTTACAGCCAATCGGTTAATGTTAAACTTATTTGAGTTCCTTCATTGCTCGACTGCTTGTCTAAAATAAAACGATTTTCTTTATAAATACTATTTAGCAATGTTATTCTGTTGCTGCTGAGTTGTAAGCCCAAGCCATTGTACTTTTTCTTGGTGTCAAAACCATTCCCATTGTCGCTAACCGCTATCATCAAATCATTTTCTTGCCTGCCAAATGTGATGATAATTTTTCCATCGGCTGTGTTTTGCGAAATGCCATGTTTTACCGCATTTTCTACAAAAGGCTGTAGCAACATACTCGGTATTTCTATATTTTCCAGATCTAAGTTTTCGCTGGCTTTAATTTCGTAACCGAAGCCAAACCGCAGTTGCTCCATTTGCAGGTAATCATCTAATAATGTTTGTTCTTGGGCTAAGCTAATTAGCTCTTTATCATGGAGTACGTTGCGGGTTAGCCGAGCAAATTTAGAGAGGTATTTATTTGCTTTGTCTATCTCATTTTTGTTCATCAAGTTTTGAATGCCTGAGAGTGCATTAAATAGAAAATGGGGGTTTAATTGCGAGCGAACAGAGTTAAGTTGGAGTTTGGCGATTTCTTTTTGAAGTTTAGCATTTTTAGATTCATCTGTCTTTTTATAAAGCGTTATTGCCATAAAAATGATTAAAACCACTAAAATAATAGGAAGTAATACCGAGAAAGCTAAAAAGAAGGAAGACAGGTTGGTGTTTAAATGTAGAATTTTAGTTAATGCACCGATTACAGAAAACACCAGGCTAATCGCTGCGCCGTAGGCTAAGTAGAGAGGAAGTTTTTTCATTTGATTTAAATTTTCATCAAAACTGTGGCAATTTAAGTAAAACTAAAACCATAAAACAGGAAGGGGTGTAGTTGAGTTAGTAACGATAATATTTTGGACAGAATTTGAAATTCAAGCCTTCGCGTTCTTTGCATGACTTTAAAAACCTTTGCGGTAAAAAATAATCGCAAAGAACGCAAAGACCACCAATTGCGCATTAGCTTTGACAAACCTCTAGCAAGCGGGATAGCGGTTTGTCAAAGCTGCCTAGTATTACAGGTTTTGGTTAATTAAACCCGATGGAAGTGGTAATCCTTTTTTGGTGTCATCCTGAGCCTGTCGAAGGATTGTATGTTAGCGAGTAGGTGCTTCGATAAACTCAGCATGACATACAGCGGCGATGACGAACGCAAAAAAGGTTGTAACGAACAGCGGGACTACTGTTTCCGAAGCACCACTTCCAATGTTTTTCTACTATTTATGTAACGTTTCTAAATAAATTTCCTTTAAGAGGCAAAAAGGTTAAATTTGGGCAAAAATAATTTTTCAATTACCATGAGTTTTAGAATAGAACACGATACCATGGGCGAGGTGCAAGTACCTGCCGACAAATATTGGGGAGCACAAACTGAACGCTCTAGAAACAATTTTAAAATTGGACCAGAGGCGTCGATGCCTAAAGAAATAATCCATGCTTTTGGCTACCTAAAAAAGGCGGCTGCATTGGCGAATAATGAATTAGGTGTGCTTTCTAAAGATAAAACCGATTTAATAGCAAAGGCTTGCGACGAGGTAATTGCTGGTCAATTAGACGATCAGTTTCCGTTGGTGATTTGGCAAACTGGTTCTGGTACGCAAAGCAACATGAACGGTAACGAGGTAATTGCTAACCGTGGCCACGTAATTGGTGGTGGTAATTTGTTAGACGAGCAAAAATCGTTGCACCCGAATGATGATGTAAATAAATCGCAGTCATCAAACGACACCTACCCAACGGCGATGCACATTGCAGCTTACAAACAAGCGGTTGAGGTAAGCATACCAGGTTTACAAAAATTACGCAACACTTTAGCTAGCAAAGCTGATGGCTGGGGCGATATTGTAAAAACTGGTCGTACGCACTTTATGGATGCTACGCCTTTGACTTTGAAGCAAGAATTTTCTGGTTACGTACAGCAAATTGACAATGGTTTAAGAGCCATCAACAATGCGTTGGAGATGATCAAAGAATTGGCGCTTGGCGGTACTGCGGTAGGTACTGGTTTAAATACACCTGCAGGTTACGATGTTTTGGTAGCTCAAAAAATCGCTGATTTAACAGGTTTACCATTCGTAACTGCTCCAAACAAATTCGAAGCTTTAGCAGCTCACGATGCTATGGTAGAACTTTCTGGCGCTTACAAAAGAGTTGCTGTTTCGTTAATGAAAATCGCGAACGATATCCGTATGTTAAGTTCTGGCCCTCGTTGCGGCATTGGAGAGATTATCATCCCTGATAATGAGCCAGGTTCATCTATTATGCCTGGTAAAGTAAATCCTACACAGCCAGAAGCTATGACCATGGTTTGTGCGCAAGTAATGGGTAATGATGTGGCAGTGAGTATTGGTGCGAGTAACGGGCATTTCGAGTTGAACGTTTTTAAACCAGTAATTGCGGCGAACGTATTGCAAAGCGGTCGTTTAATTGGCGATGCTTGTGTGTCTTTCAACGATAAGTGTGCCGAAGGCATTGAGCCAAACCGTCCGGTAATACAACAACACATGGAAAACTCATTGATGTTGGTTACAGCTTTAAACCCGCACATTGGTTACGAAAATGCTGCTAAAATCGCTAAAAAAGCACATAAAGAAAATAAAACATTAAGAGAAGCTGCTATTGAAACTGGTTTGTTAACCGACGAGCAATTTACCGCTTGGGTTAAACCAGAAGATATGGTGGGTAGTTTGAAATAAGAAGCCCAAGCCCCTCCTAACCTCCCCAAAGGGAAGGAATAGCAAGCGAAAATATCCAACTCAAATATGTTTCGGAACTTAAATAAAAGCACTGCCCAAAAGTCCCTTTCCCTTTGGGGAAGGGATTTAGGGATGGGACTGTTTTTTTTATTGGTTGTTGTTTCTTGCTCTCGCCTACCAGATGTGCAAGGTAAGGGCGAAACCTTTTTGCAAGGCGTATGGAACCAAGATAGCATTGCAAATGCAAAGCAATTACAAAGCTACACTCAGCACAAATTTAAGTTTAGCTGCGATTCGTTTTACGTAGATTTTACCACCCATGCTAAAGTGAACTATTACGAAGAAGACTGTTTTAATAACGGCGTTTGGAAAGAATATGCAAAAGGAACTTATCAATTGCGTAACGATACCTTAATATTAGTTGGCGATTTTACCAAACCAAATTATAAACAAAAAGTGTCGGGCTGTTACCGCAATGACCGATATATTACTAGCTTTAAGGTAAATTCGTGGAATGCCAAAGAATTAAAAATGGAAAACCTAAGCGACCAAACCGAAGTAAACCTTAATTTAAAAGAAAAAATAACCTGCGTGCAGAAAGCGCTTTAGGGAGACCGGAAGTTTAGAAAGTCGGGAAGTCCGAAAGTCAACATTCAATCATTCAAAAATAAGATGAAAAACTTAAAAACATTAATCCTGGCATTTGCCTTTATTTATGCACCTATTGCAGCTAGCGCTTGGGGCGTATTGGGCCACCGTATTGTTGGCGAAATTGCAGATAGCTATTTAACGCCGAATGCCCGAAAAGCTATCAAACAAATTTTAGGTAACGAAACTTTGGCGATGAGCGCCAATTGGGCTGATTTTATCAAATCAGATACGAGTTATAAATATTTAAACAATTGGCACTATGTAAACTTGCCAGAGGGTTTAGACAAAAGTGGGATGAACAATTTCTTGGATGGTTTTAAAGAAGCAAATATCTATAGCAAAACCAATGAAATGATTGCTTTGCTGAAAGACCCAAAAACACCTGCAGACAAGAAAGTTTTCGCCATGCGTTTATTGGTACACTTAATGGGCGATATGCACCAGCCAATGCATACCGCTAGAAAAGAAGATTTAGGTGGCAACAGAATTTCGGTAATGTGGTTTGGCACTAAATCTAACTTACACCGTGTTTGGGACGAGCAACTGATCGATTTCCAACAGTTAAGCTACACAGAATATACCAAAGCCATTAACTTTGCTACGCCACAGCAACTAGCAGAATGGAATAAAGCCAGCTTAAAAGATTGCATTTTCGAATCGTATGAAGTATGCAACAAAATCTATGCTACTGGTATTAAAAATGATGACAGATTAAGCTATAACTACAATTTCGACTGGATTGGCACACTGAACAATCAACTGTTAAAAGGTGGTGTGCGTTTAGCAAAAGTTTTGAACGAGATTTATAAATAGTTGGTTAATTATTTAAATTGATAAACTGTTTAATTGCTGAAAGTTTGATGAGCGATCATTGCTCATTGTTCCTTTATCCTTAATCCACGAATGAAAATCCTCATGGTTTGTTTGGGCAATATCTGTCGTTCGCCATTGGCGCATGGCATATTGCAACATTTGGCTAATCAAGAAAATCTGGGCTGGACCGTACACAGCGCTGGTACGGGAGATTGGCATGTGGGTAATCCGCCAGATAGGAGAAGTGTTTTGGCAGCTCGTAATTTAGGATATGATATCAGTACACAGAGAGCAAGGCATTTCAGCACAAGCTTTTTTGAGGAATATGACCACATCTTAGTGATGGATAAAAACAACCTTAAAGATGTACTGCAACTGGCCGAAACGCAAGAGCATCAACAAAAAGTAAAGCTATTTCTTGTAGATGGAGAAGTTACAGATCCTTATTACGATAACGAATTATTTAAACCTGTAAGCTTACAGGTAGAGCAACGCTGTAAAGAAATAATAGCCGAGCTACGCAAATAAATTTACGATTTTAGATCCAATAGCTATCGGAATACGAATTACGATTGATCATATAGACTAATCAAAATTTAATCATTTACTCATTCAAAATTTTTTCTGCGTAAGATAAATGTAATTAAACATACAATAAGTGGCTATAGCCCCAAAGCTATGCCACAAAAAATGGGTGCCAAAACTTAACCATTCCCACTTATCGGCTATGCGGAAAGTAAGCGCTAACGCAAAAGATAACAAAGCAAAACCTACCCATTTTCCAGCTTGCCATTTGGTGCGAATAAGGTAAATTAAAACAGGAACCAGTACCAACAAAGCCATCATCGCATAGTTAATGTTAATAAAAAAATGTGTATACTCGGCACTAAGTAAATCTCTGAGCACAAACTGCAATCCGGCATAGCCAAAAACCATTAAAACTGCGAAATACCATTTGGTACTTTGTGCCAAGAAATATAGGCCAGCAGAAACGCAGAGTAGCATAATGGGTAACCAATCCATCATGATAAATACCGACCACTGCCTTAAAGAATGATAAACCGTACCTCCAACGCCACCAATGTATAACAAAATTAGGCAATAGGTTAAAAAAGGATGTGCTTTAAAATTTCCCTTAATTTTGATAGTCCAAAAAATGGCAATAAACAAGAAGAATACCGCAGTGATAGCATTGAGTGGCTCTGGAAAAAGGTAAGCCATGTTAGTTTCCGTATAGCGTATTCCTCCGTCTGGCGGGAGTTGGTTAATTGTCATTGGTGTCGATATTTTCTTCTTTAAACAGGAAGATAAATGTTTTGTTTTAGCTTAACTTTATGCTTCTGTTAATAAAGCAGCCACAGATGCACAGATTTGAAAATAGATAATTTAAAATATTGCAAGAGAAATATCTGTGCATCTGTGGCAAAAAACAAAAACGCATGACAAATCCAAAGCTATTTATGATCTTATTAGGTTGTAAGCCACAAGGTAGGCATACCGAGCAACACGATATCTTCTTCGCTATAGCAAATGAAGTGAAAGAATTGGTACCTGCAATTAATGCCTTCTGGCCCGAAGCTAAGGGCAAAATTCATTTAGATGCTTACAGAATTGTTAACCATGTAAACGGTTACAGGGTGGAAGTGATAGAGAGAGGTAATGGAGCCAGTACTAATGTAAACAGGTTATTTTTCATGAACTTAGGTGGATATCAAAGTAATGTTTTTGAAGAATTGCATTACAAAATGTTGATGATAGCTGAAGACAAGGCTGTAGCAATTAAAAACGCAAAGGAAAGCGAGTTTTTCAAACAATATTTCAGTCCACATATTGATGATAAGTATGGTGTAGATGTAGATGATGTTTTTGACATTGAAGAGGTGTTGCCAAAGGAAATGAAAACTAAATATCAATTGCTTTTTACGCCTACGGACAGCTTTCCAGAAGACAAAATTGTGTTAGGTTATATGCCTGTGGGTAAGCTATAATGGCGGGATAGCTCATGGCAGCGAATAAAAATGGGTAGCCCAATTATTGAACTACCCATAAAAATCAAACGAATAATTTAGCGCATTCTATTTATACAACTGGTTAAACAACCATTTAAAAGTACCGTGAGTTTGTGCTCTAAAGGTAATTTCTGGACCAAAAGCGTATAATTTACCTTTGCCATAATCTGCCTCAAAAGCTGCCACCCCATCTTTTAGAATTGCCTGGCCCCAAGCCCAGCCACTACGTAAAGGCTTATCGGTAGCAAACCAGGCCAACGGTTTAACTTTAGCACTGCTCCCTGTAATTTTAAACACCGGGCTGTTGTCAAAATACACATCGGTGTTTTCATCTAAGCCCCAGTTTGCAGCTAATTTAGCATCAGTTTTAACACTCAATACACTGCCTGGCACATAATATTTATCGTTAGGTAAACGCTTTCCATCAGCAGTAAGTAATGCGTTGGTAACAGGTAAACCTAGGTGCGCTGCTAAATTTGTAGCAGAGCCAATGGCTACAATATTTCCACCGTTTTCTAAGAAAGCTTTTAGTTGGGGGATTGATTTTTCAGCCGTCATTCTACCAACTCTTCCTTTAAATTCATCCGGAATGTTTTCTACTGCTGGCGGATTAAATCCTCTTCCTCCAGTTTCATTAGCAAAAGCTGGCACAGAACCACCAACCATAATCAGTACATCGTAATTATCTTTCAATTTACCAGCATCAATATCTGGCGGATAAACCACAGTTACCTCATAGTGATATTGCTCCATAATGTAACGTATCCAACCCGATGGCATGGAACCTCCATAAGTATCCCAAAGTGCAATACGTGATGGTTTAACTTTTACCGCTCCTTTTGGTTTGCCGGCCGCAGTAACTTTCATTCCAAAATTATGCTCTGCTTTGTTTAGTGCAGCTTTTGCAGCAGCAGATGCCGGAACATAAAAAGAGCCATCAACAGGGTTTCTTAATACCTCTACTTTAGCTTTTAGTAACTCATTTACTGCCAAATAACTTTCGTTTGCTTGCGCACTTAAAGCATAACCACTAGCCGTTGGCAAGGCTTGAGGCGTAGCTTTCAATAATTCGCCGTAAGTAGTTTTTTGGAAAGGGCCATCAAAAGCATTTACAATTCGGTCAAATTTCACATTCATTAAATAAGCCAAAGTCCAGCCTGCTGCATCGTAAGGTGCTACTGGCGGGCCGCCTTCGTATTTAAAATCATTAGGATGGTCTTGTGGTTCGAACATATCCAATACATGCGGTCTAAAGGCTTGGTCTGTTTTTACCACATAAGAACCTGCCGGATATTTTTTTCCTTCTACCGTAAATGGCGCTGTTGCTTTGTGTACTACTACTCCAGTTCTAATCAAAGCGTTTAAAAAACGGATTGCCGTAGTAAAATCTGGTTGATCTGCAGAAAGAATATAACCTCTAGCATCACGCAGCTTAGGATCTTTCATTACTTCATCAAAGTATTTTGGATCCATTGATCTCCTCGCTCCGCCGTCTGATTTATCTTTTTTTGCTGCGGCATTAATAGCTTCTATTTTTTGAGGAGAGAAAGACCAAGTATCTTTGCTACCCCTATCAATAGAGTTTTTGCCCATTTTATACATATTAAACAGCAACTCGTCATGGTAACGCTGTGCATAGTTCAATACTGCGTAGTTTAAAGAAACAGAATAATCTATGGCATTTTTAAAGTACCATTTTTGCGGCGTAACTGGGTTTGGCGAATCGCTATTTGGTAACAAACGAGATGGTACCAAAGGAATTTCCATTGGTGTTGGGCTACCCACAATTTCGGTAAGCAAACCCACCATGTTATGAAAATAGGTAGTCGTTCTTAAACCACCATTGTACCAAGTAGAAAAAACCGAACCTCCACGTTGGGTATAGCCAGGTTTATCTTCTACATTTAAACGATTGTGCATGGCTGCACCAACGGCGTCTAAACTTGTCAGGATAATTGGATCGAAAACATAATTGTGCGGATCACGAAATGGCGGCCCCGCCACAACCGTTCCTGCTGGGCCAGATTGATGGTGGTTGTACATAATTTGTGGGTTCCACTCAATAAACAACTGGCGCCCCATGTTTTGCGTTTCTTTTAGGTTTAGCATAAAGAAATCGCGGTTATTATCATGCCCTGCATATTTTTGGTATAAACGAGGCAAACCCGCTAAAGACCTCTTCTCTGGATTGGTTTCTCTCATGTACCAATTGGTTTGCAACTCTTGCCCGTCCGGATTAGCATGCGTCATCAAAACAATGACCTCATCCAAAATCCTATTGGTTTCTGCATCAGTTCTACTTACCAAATTATAGGCGGTCTGTATCAATTGATGCGCACCTACCGTTTCATTGGCATGTAGCCCGCCATCAATCCAAACTACCGCTTTGCCTTGCTGCGCTAAGTCTTTGGCTTCTTTTTCAGAAAGACCTTCAGCTCTTGCTAATTTTTGCGAAATGACTTTATACTTCTCTAAGTTTTTGTGGTTTTCTGGCGAAGTTACAATAAGCATGTATTGGCTTCTGCCTTCCTCGGTTTTACCAATATCTACCAACTTTACCCGTTTAGAAGCCGCAGCAAGTTTCTTAAAATACGCTTCGGTTTGGGTGTAATTGGCCAGCTGGTAATTATCGCCTATCGTAAATCCAAAATGCGATTTTGGAGTCGGAACTTCTTGCGCCGTAGCATTAAAGCCTGCTACCAACAACAACATCCAAGCTCCTTTTCTAAAGTATCTTTTAATCATACTGTTTTGTGTTTGGTGGTTATATCAAATATAAGACGGAAAAATTGGGATACAGGTCCCCAATAAATTTGTTACATGAAAAATGTTTTAAGTGAAAGGTTGATCTGATGCTAGACTTACGAAGTTTTAAAAACTTCGTAAGTCTTTTAGGCTATCTTTGTAACATGACATTAGAAGAGAGAATTGCTGCATCTAAAACCAGTATTTTAAAACTGTTTTTCCCAATACCACCAACCACTACGATACCCTTTTTGGCGGTACAGCCATGCACATGATGGACGAAGTAGCCTTTATTACCGCCACTAGATTTAGCAGACAGGTAATGGTTACCGTAAGCTCCGACCGTATTGATTTTAAAAAAGCTATTCCTGGCGGCACCTTTGTAGAACTTATTGGCAAGGTTACTCATGTTGGTAATACCAGCTTAAAGGTAAACGTAGAAATCTATATCGAACAAATGTATGCCGAAGGTAGAGAATTGGCCATTCATGGCGATTTTACTTTCGTAGCATTAGATGAAAATAAAAAGCCTACGGCTGTGATTAAATGAATGAGGGAATAGTAGAAGAGCTTAAAAAAGTATAGGCAAAAGCTAGAAAAACAGGTTTGGCCTAGTTTTTGTTTAATTTTTGATAAAAATTCTTAAACATGAAAAACTTAATATTCCCAACATTTTTAGGTGCAGCCCTTTTTGTAGCGGCTTGCTCGTCTACCAAAAGTCCAGAACTACAAAAGTATGAGGCTAGACAAGAGGTTTTAGACTTAAATAGCGATGTAAACAAGCTAAAAATTGATTTAGAAAAAGAACGTGCAGCAAACGAAAAACTTAGAGACGAGGTAAAATCTATCAACAACAAAGCAGACAAGCGCACCTCTAGTTTTAACGCTTCTGACCCGTCTGCTACTGCAAGCGATGCAAAAGCTACTGCCAATTTGTTAAAAGATGTAGAAAAAGCTAATAAAAAGCTTGAAAAGAGCGACGAAAAAATGAAAAGCATCCAAAACAAAATTGAAAAGACAAACAAAAAAATCGAAGATTTGAATAAAAAAATTGAATTTGTAGATAGGTCTAAATCGTAGTTTGCTAATGCTAACTTTAGTATAACCGAAGCCTTGCAAATCATTGCAGGGCTTCGGTTTTTTTACGTATTACTATATCCATTAGATTATAATTACGTGAGTTCGGGATAAGAAAATTATGCTATTTGCTAGCGATAGCGCTTCAAATCTTCGTTCAGCTCATTTTCGGTCTCTTATTTTTCGGGCCGCACCAATAAACCAAAGCACTTTCTTTGAAAGAAAAATAAGCAACCGAGAGTTTTTGTTACTTTTTGCGGTCAAAAAGTAAGAGCCCAGCGGCGGCGAGCTAAAAAAATACGTTCAATGCGAATTTATCAAGAATTGTAAAGATACTTAAGCCGAACTCACATTACAATTACTATTTTTGTTTATGGCCCAAGAAGATTTAACAAAAGTATCTACAGAAGAACTAACAAAAAGAGCAAAGTTGATGAAAGTTGCCGTATGGATGATAGGCATATCGATGATCCTGATGGTAATCTCAGGAATTATTCTTTCCATTAGAAAGGGATTTAGCGCCATGTCTGTTTCTGCCATCGGTTTTTTGCCATTGGTAATTATATTTTCGGCACAATTGAAAAAATTAACCAAGAATTAGCAACTAGGACAGATCGTTCTTAAAGTAAATAAACCACCTTAAAGCAGAGTTAAAAACTATCCAAACAACGCAGAAAATACCTCTTCAATTTTTGAAACGGTTACCAGCTCTATTTTAAATTTGTCTTTATTAATCCCTTTTAGGTTATAACTAGAGATAAATATTTTTTCGAACCCAAGCTTTTCTGCTTCAGAAATACGTTGTTCTACTCTATTTACCGCTCTAATTTCTCCAGACAAGCCCACCTCTGCCGCAAAGCACACTTTAGAAGACACTGGAATATCTTCGTGAGAAGAAATAATGGCCGCTACAATAGATAGGTCAATGGCCGGATCTTCTACTTTTATACCACCGGCGATATTTAAAAAGACATCCTTGGCACTCAAACGGAAACCGCATCTCTTTTCTAACACGGCCAGCAACATGTTCATCCTTTTGGTATCAAAACCCGTTGCCGAACGTTGGGGCGTACCATAAGCAGAGATACTTACCAAAGCTTGGGTTTCTATTACCATTGGCCTTGCGCCTTCAATAGTTGCACCAATAGTAATGCCGCTCAGCTCTTCATCGCGTTGCGAAAGTAAAACTTCCGATGGATTGGAAACTTCCCTTAGCCCGCTACCGTGCATAGCGTAAATACCTAATTCTGCAGCCGCACCAAATCTGTTTTTAATAGAACGCAGAATACGGTAAATATGATGCCTATCGCCTTCAAATTGCAAAACGGTATCTACCATGTGTTCTAAAATCTTAGGCCCAGCAATAGCGCCATCTTTGGTAATGTGACCTATCAGAAATACAGGTGTTGCCGTTTCCTTGGCAAAACGAAGCAGTTCGGCAGTACACTCTCGCACTTGAGATACGCTGCCCGGAGTAGATTCGATATGCGCCGAATGTAAGGTTTGTATGGAGTCTACAATCAAAATTTCTGGCGCTAGTTGCTCTAGCTGTTTAAAAATATTTTGGGTTGATGTTTCTGTTAAAATAAAACAATCTGCCTTGGGGGTCTTAGTAATCCGCTCGGCTCGCATTTTTATCTGCTGCTCACTTTCTTCTCCTGAAACATAAAGCACCCGCTTTTGCTTAATGTTTAATGCCAATTGAAGCATTAAAGTAGATTTTCCAATGCCTGGTTCGCCGCCAATTAACGTAACCGAGCCCGGTACCAACCCGCCGCCCAACACCCTGTCTAATTCTAGGTCGCCAGTAGGCAACCTTTCTTCTGTAGCGCTTTGTATTTCCTCTAATTTACTCGGCTTATTTACCCTTTGGGTTCCGCCAACCGTGGTTTTCCATACCGCAGCATTGGCCCCAGTAGGCTTTTCTATCACTTCTTCTACAAAAGTGTTCCATTGGTTACAAGAAGGACATTTGCCTAACCATTTTGCCGACTCGTAGCCGCAACTCTGACAGAAATATGCTGATTTGATTTTAGCCAATTTGATTTTAGATTTTAGATTTACGAATTTAGATTTATTCGGCTGGAAATACCAAGAGAGTTATAAACAAAAAAGTCCCGATTTTCATCGAGACTTTTGTTGTTTCATTTAAAGCTTAATCTCTTCGTCTTTGGCAGACAAGAAATGAAACTCTGTTAAGTGATAAGAAGAAACTTCTTTTACCTTTACCCATTGTCCAAATTTAAAGAACCATTTCCATTGCAAAGAAACCAATCCTTTTTTAATAAATGCCGCTATGTAAGGGTGTACACATAACGTAATATTTTTTTCGTTCTGCTCACGCAGGATATAGGTCATATTGCTTTCAATGTCGTCCATCAAAACAATACTTGCTTTTATTTCGCCAGTTCCATCGCATGTAGGGCATTTTTCTACCGTTACAATGTTCATCTCTGGCCTTACCCTTTGTCGGGTAATTTGCACCAATCCAAATTTGCTAGGAGGTAAAATAGTGTGTTTAGCCCTATCTAAAAGCATTAGCTCTCTTAAGTGGTCAAACAATACTTTTCTGTTGGCGGGTTTGTGCATATCAATAAAATCGATTACCACAATGCCACCCATATCTCTTAGCCTCAATTGGCGAGCAATTTCTTTTGCAGCTTCTTTATTAACCTGCAATGCATTTTCTTCTTGGTTCTCTTTGCTAGCGGTTCTATTGCCACTATTTACGTCTATAACGTGCAAAGCTTCGGTATGTTCTACTACTAAGTAGGCGCCTCCAGCCAAGTTTACGGTTTTCCCGAAACCGTTTTTAATTTGTTTTTCAACCCCAAAGTGGTCAAAAATGTGTTCTTTGTGCTTATAGTATTTTACAATACGCTCCATTTCAGGAGAAATTTCGTGCACATAAGAACGAATGTCTTCAAATAATGATTGGTCGTTTACATAAACATTGGTAAAATCGGTGCTTAAAATATCGCGTATCAACGTCGATGTTCTATCCATTCACCCCAAACACGCTTAGCAGGTTCTGTTTCTGGAAGCTTTTTCATAAAGCTTTCCCATTTAGAAATAGAATCAAGTAAGTCTTTTTGTAATTCGGCAACTCCCTTTCCCTCAGAAACTGTTCTAATGATTACCCCAAAATTTTTAGGTTTAATACTTTCGATAATCTTTTTTAAGCGATTACGTTCGGTATTGCTCTTAATTTTTTTTGAAATAGAGATTACATTAGAAAAAGGTACAAGCACAGTATATCGTCCCGCTATCGAGAGATCTGAACTTAACCTAGGTCCTTTAGTAGAAATGGGTTCTTTGGCTATCTGTACAGGTACCAATAAATTTTTGCTTACAACTTCCGAGATTTTCCCCGCCTTGTTGATATCAGCTTCTAATTTAAAGTTATCCAATAAAGTGCCCTGTGTGCCGTTACGTCTAATCTTCGTTAGCTTTATAAGAGATTGAACCTGAGGGCCTAAATCAAAGTAATGCAAAAATGCATCTTTTTCGTAACCAACATCTACAAAAGCGGCATTTAAACCGGGCATAATTTTTTTAATGCGGCCTAAATAAATATCGCCTACTGCGTAATTGTTGTTAACGCTTTCTTTGTGAAGCTCAACAAGCTGTTTGTCTTCTATTAAAGCTATGGTTACTCCCGTAGAAGTAGAATCTATGATTAATTCTTTTACCAAAGCTACAGATTTTAAGGCTTTTAAACCTTATTAACACATGGACCAAAAAACTTACAATCCAAAAGTAAACCTCCCAATATTTTCGGGACATTTACTTTTGGCCATTCACTTAAAGAAAATTATTTTTTCTTGTGTCTGTTTTTTCTTAAACGTTTTTTGCGTTTGTGGGTAGCCATTTTATGTCTTTTTCTTTTTTTACCGCTTGGCATAATTTTAAATTTTAAATGTTTTTATTAATTATTTTTTCAACTCGGCTACCTTTTTATCTATAAAACTAGATAAAGTTGGATTTGCCGCTAGTTTCTTACTTTGCAAATAAGCGTCTATAGCCTCTTTGTTTTTGCCTAAATTCTCGTAGGCTGTTGCTAAATAGAAGTAGCTATCTGGTGTTGCCTTTATGTTTTTGATAATATCTTCAAAACGAGTAATCGCTTTGTCGAACTGACCAGATTTAATTGCGAACATGCCTAAATTCATATTTGCCTTAAAATTTTTAGGGTCTTTCTTTACCACATCTAAAAGCATTGCGATACCTTCCATTGGCGCACCTGCACCATTTACAATTACCACTCCCATCCCCGTCTTAGCATCTAAGTTGGTAGAGTCTATTGCAATAGCTTCGCCAAAAGCATGGTTTGCTTTCTGAAGCATGATTGGTTTAGCAATGCTATCTTGTGTATTATCAAAAGCTTTTAAAAAACGGTCGCCAGCTTTAACCCAGTTCTCTAATGAAGATTGCGCATTTGCAGCTTCTTCTAAATAGAGTGCGCTTGGAATAGCTTGCTCTAAATCATCCCATTTTTGGGCCAAAACCTTGGCTTGGCTTATTTTTTCTTCTCCAGAAGCTTTCTGATAAGCCGTTTCTAGCGAAGTAAACTCTTTAGCTGCTGCATTACTAATTAGGTTTTTTGCAGTGGCAGAAGCCTCTAACAAGCTTAAAACCGGAGCTTGCGCCTCAGTTGGCATAGCCGATGCAGCATCTTCTTTGGGCTTTACCAAACCCTTGATATCTTGGCTAAATAAAAAGCCCACAAGCAATACAATGCCTGCAATAATTACAATTTGTGTTGTGCGTGGGCTTTTCATGTCAATCAAAATTAAGCTTCAGCTTTAGCTTTTTTAGTATTGTTTTTAACTTTATCAACAAATACTTTTGCTGGCTTAAAGCTAGGAACAAAATGCTCTGGAATAATAATAGCTGTATTTTTAGAGATATTTCTCGCAGTTTTTTGAGCTCTTTTCTTCACTACAAAACTGCCAAAACCTCTTACGTAAACATTTTCTCCAGCAATCATGTTGTTTTTGATTACCTTAAAAAATGCCTCTACTGTTTCTTGAACGTCAACTTTCTCAATCCCTGTCTTTGTTGATATTTCAGCAATAATATCTGCCTTAGTCATATTTCTAAAATTAATTAATTATTGTGTGTGTTTTAATTACATCTGTTTTGGGGTTGCAAAAGTATTGCTTTTTAGCGAGATAGGAAAATAAAAGATGATTTATTTATGTGGTTGACCATCATAGTATTGCAAGTTTTAGCTATTTAATACCTTTTATTGTACTTTTGTTACGATGTCTTTTCAATCGGAAATAGTTAAGTGGTACCTTAAAAACAAGAGAGAATTGCCTTGGAGGGATACCACAGACCCTTATGTGATTTGGCTTTCTGAAATTATTTTACAACAAACAAGAGTAGAACAGGGAAAACCCTATTTCCTTAAGTTTTTAGCGCACTACCCTACTGTAAAAGATTTTGCTAATGCCGCCGAAGAACAAGTTTTAAAACTTTGGCAAGGCTTGGGCTATTACTCTAGAGGCAGAAACATGTTGTTTACCGCCCGTTATGTTGTAGAACATTATGGGGGCGTTTTTCCTACAAGCTACGATGAACTGGTAAAATTAAAGGGTGTTGGAAGCTATACCGCAGCAGCTATCTCTTCTTTTTCTAGTAACGAAAGGAAAGCAGTGGTTGATGGAAATGTATACCGCGTTTTGGCCAGATATTTTGGTATCGAAGAGCCTATCAATTCAAACGCAGGCCAAAAAATGTTTGCCAATTTAGCCCAAGAACTTATTGCCGACCAAGAGCCTTCTGTTTATAACCAAGCTATGATGGAATTTGGCGCACTACAATGCAAGCCAAAATCTCCACTTTGTGCCCAATGCCCAATACGGCTAGGTTGTTACGCTTATAAACATAAAAAGGTAGATCTGCTTCCAATTAAGCTAAAGAAAGTAAAAATCAGAAAAAGGTGGTTTAATTATTTTGTAGGCATTACCAATAATGAAATTTTAACCAAACAAAGAATACCCGGCGATGTTTGGCAGCACCTATACGATTTCCCTTTAATTGAAACACAAGGAGAGGCTTCACTTTCGGATGCTGATTTTTTGGTTAAAACCCAAGAATTATTTGGCAAACAGTTAGAGCTAAAGGTTTTAGAAAGCAAAAAACACATCCTTACCCACCAAATAATATATGTTCAATTTTTTGCAATAGATAATTATATTGTTAACTTTAATTTACACACCGAAATTAAATCGGTTAAAATTAACGTTTTTAAACAATTACCTCATCCCAAAATTATTGGCGATTTTGTAGAAAAGCATATAGACTAATCAAATATATTTATGTCAGGTATTAACAAAGTAATCTTAGTGGGCCACTTGGGCAAAGACCCCGAAGTTAGGCATTTAGAAGGTGGAGTTACCGTTGCGAGTTTTCCTTTAGCCACCTCAGAGACATTTAACAAAGACGGAAAAAGGGTTGAACAAACCGAGTGGCATAACATTGTATTGTGGAGGGGCTTGGCCGAAGTAGCTTCTAAATATCTTCAGAAAGGCAAATTGGTGTACATAGAAGGAAAGCTGAGAACCCGTTCTTTTGAAGATAAAGAGAAAGTAAAAAAATATGTTACCGAGATTGTTGCCGAGAATTTTACCATGCTGGGCAGAAAAAGCGATTTCGAGCCTGTTAGCTCTAGTGGCGCAATAACATCACACAATAAAATTGAAGACGATTTTTCGACATCTATTGACCAGTCGGGAGATTTACCTTTTTAGTAAACCACTCATACAGGTAAAAAACGCATAAAATAAACGAAGGAGGATATCTAATCAATATCCTCCTTTGTGTTATAAATCCTAACTGATATTAGCTTAAAACAATAGTTTCGCCAATTTCGGGAAGCAAAAGCTGTTTTTGTGCTCTTTTAAAAATTTCGGTAGCGGTATATTTATCTATAGCTATTACCGGAAAAGAATCATAATGCACCCCAATTACCTTTTGGCAATTCACATATTCTGCAGCAATAACCGCATCGTCTGCATCCATAGTATAATTGCCGCCTATAGGCAAAATTGCATATTCTAATTGATACAGTTCGGCCAAAAGCTTCATATCTATCGTTAAACCTGTATCTCCAGCAAAATAAATTTGCCTTCCATCAACGTCTAAAACATATCCCGCCGGGTTACCTCCGTAAGAACCGTCTGGCAAGCTGCTTGAGTGCGTGGCGGCAACCATACGCACTGTTCCAAAATCAAACTTAAACTTACCGATATTCATATCATGTATGTTGGTAACGCCCTGTTTCTGTAACCAACCAGCAATTTCGGGCATACAAATTACCTTTGCATTCGTTCTTTGGGCAATGGCTACTAAATCAGCAACGTGGTCTCCATGGCCATGGCTAACCAAAATATAATCAGCCTCAATTTGTGTTACATCAATATCTTTGGCCAAAGGGTTTCCACTAATAAAGGGATCAAATAACAACTTTGCCGAAGAGGTTTCTAACAAAAAACACGACTGCCCGTAATATGTATATTTCATATCTATATATTTTATTGTCCAAACAAACCACCTAAGCCACCAAGCATATCTTTTGTGGCTGCTTGCATTTCTGTTGCGCTTACTAGCTCGGCCTGTGCCAAAGCTTTATTTATTGCCGCCTGCAAAAGTTCTTCTAACTCTTCTTTGTCGGCTTGCTCATAAAACTCATCTGTAATTGCAATAGAGGTTATTGCTTTGTTTGCCGTAGCAGTAACTTTTATTGCTCCGCCCTCTACCTCTCCAAACACCGAGATGGTATCTAATCTCTTTTTTATTTCTTCGGCTTTGCCCTGTGCAGCCATTAATTTATCAAACATATCTTTTTTTTAACGCTCTAAAATACAAAAAACCCTCAAGTTAAACTGTGAGGGTGCTGTTTGGTTTTAAAATTTAGTATTTATTTTACATTGATCCCTGTAATCTGCAATTCAACCCGCCTATCGTTTTTTTCGCCTTTACCCAAAGGGAAATCAGCCATCATACCTTTATAGGTAAGACGCTTTTTATCTACACCTTTGTAAATCAGGTAATCATAAATGATTTTTGCTCTGGCCTGCGACAAATTGTATTCTCCGGTTTCAAAATCCTTCACATCTTTACCTGGCGGATTACAACAAATGTGACCTAAAATAGCAATGTTATATTGTTTCTTTTCTTTAATGATGTTGGTTATCCTTTCTAAAACAGGAATAGATTCTTCTAACAATACCGACCTGCTATTTTCGAAAAGGATATTTTCTAGAATGATCTTATCGCCAACTTTAAGTGTATCAGACAAGATAGATTTATCGGCATTGAAGTTCTTTTTCACATACTCAATTACCAAATCTACTCTTCTGTTATAAGCTCTTTGTTTGGTAACGTTTTTAGGTTCTGTAAGCTTCACTCTTCCGTTGCCTGTTAGCAACCTAACCTTGTCTGTGGTTATACCTCGCTCTTTTAACAGCCCTTTAATATGGTTGGCTCTTTGCACCGATAACGTATCATTGTAGCCCTTTCTTCCCCTGTCGTCGCAATAACCAAGTATCGATATAGAAATGATATCGGTAGAATCCATCTCGGTTACAAACTGCGCAAATGATTCTTTTTGCTTATCATCAAGTACACTGATATCCGTATCAAAGAAAAAGCTATTCGTTTTTTTCTTCTGGGCGTTGGCTGCACTTACAAAAAGCGAGAAACAAAGTAGGATTAATATACACCCTCTATTTAGCATAAAAGTTTATCATTTGGCTTTATAAAGATAGAAAAACTTCGTTCTTTCCAAAAATTAGCCACTTTTATCTTTAACAACCAACAGGAGTAATACTTACTTGGCTCTTTGGTACTGTACGGGCCATTTAATTTCGTCGTTAAGTTGCTTAGCGGCATGCAGTGGAAAATAAGGATTTCGAAGTAGTTCACGAGCCATAAAAATCAAATCTGCTTTTTCTTCCTGCAAGATTTGTTCGGCTTGCATTGCTTCTGTAATTAAACCAACGGCTCCTGTTAAAATGCCCGTCTTCTGCTTAATTTCGTTTGCAAATTTAACTTGGTAATTGGGTTCAACAGGAATTTCCTGCTCCTTGGCCAAGCCGCCAGTAGAGGTATCAATCACATCTACACCTTTTTCTTTTAAGATTTCTGCCAACTTAACCGATTCTTCTGCATTCCAACCGCCCTTAACCCAATCTGTAGCAGAAATACGTACAAACAGAAGATTTTCACTTGACCAAACTTCTTGTACCGCAGCAACAACTTCTAATAAGAGTCTAATTCTGTTTTCGAAACTTCCTCCGTACTCATCATTACGTTGGTTACTTAACGGAGATAAGAATTGGTGCAACAAATAACCGTGTGCGGCATGCACTTCTACCACTTTAAATCCTACCTCTAATGCACGTTTAGCAGCGGCTTTAAAATCCAACTTCACTTTTTTAATTCCTTCTAAATCTAAAGCAATGGGCATTTTATCTTTGGGATTAAATTGAATGGCGCTAGGCGCTACAGGAACCCATCCGCCATTTTCATTACTTACCTGAGCTGGGCTTTCCCAAGGGATATCGAAACTCGCCTTTCTACCGGCATGACCCAATTGGATACCGGCCACAGCACCGTTTTCATGAATAAAATCTACAATCTCTTTCAGCTTCGCTTTGTGCTCGTCTTTCCAAATCCCTAAATCTACAATAGAAATTCTTCCCTCTGGCGAAACAGCAGTAGCCTCGGTAATAATTAGGCCTGCACCACCAACGGCCCTGCTACCCAAGTGCACCAAGTGCCAATTAGTGGCAAAACCATCAATAGAAGAATATTCGCACATTGGCGAAACCACAATGCGGTTTTTTAACACTACATTTTTAATTTGTATAGGAGAAAATAATAACGACATAACTAATTTTTTAATGCAATTTAAACAAGTTAAATGCCAATGATAGGCTCGCAAAAAGTTGTGAATATTTAATGACAAAGCACCTAGCTACTTTGATATGCTTTTTACTGAGCTGGCTCAAAACTAGTTATTTTACCTTTTCGAGACTATGCCTTACTACCAACCGTTTAACTTTGCCTTATTAAATTTACAAATATGAAAATAGAAATATGGTCTGACGTGATGTGTCCTTTTTGTTATATAGGGAAAAGGCATTTGGAGCAGGCCTTGGCAGAACTTCCGTTTAAGGCTGCCATAGAGATTAATTGGAAGAGCTATCAGCTTAACCCTACTTATAAAAATGTTGAAGGGGAAAGTTTGTACGATTACTTAGCTACCAACAAGGGAATAAGCCAAGAGCAGGCAAAACAGATGACTACGCAAGTTGAAGCAATGGCCAACAACGTAGGATTAAACATCGATTTTGAAAATAATATCCCTGCAAATTCCTTTGATGCACATCGTTTAATTCATTTTGCAGCAAGTAAAGGCAAGCAAGATTTGGCAGAAGAACAGCTATTTAAAGCACATTTTATTGACAATGTAAATATTGATGATAAAGAAGCATTGTTAAAAATTGCCCTTTCTTTGGGTTTGGATGAAACAGAAACCAAACGAGTTTTAGAAAGTAATGCTTTTGAAGAAGAGGTAAGATTTGATATTTACGAAAGCCAGCAAATGGGCGTTAGGGGCGTGCCATTTTTTGTGATAGACAGAAAGTATGCGCTGTCTGGCGCACAACCCGTAGAAGCGTTTAAGCAGGCCATTTCACAAGGTTATCAAGAATGGATAGCAACGCAAGAAAAAACGCCTCTAACCAACTTAAACACCAGCTCAGAAAATACTTGCGACGAGCATGGTTGTGAGCTGTAAAAATCAACACAATCTTGTAAGATGGGTTAGCGACTAGCGACGACGAAAAATTACAAAAAAAGCGACTAGAAGTTCTTTCTAATCGCTTTATTGTTTCTCTACGCTTTCTTATTACTTATTTAAAGGAGCCGGCTTATTCATGTTCTTGCTCAACTTTGAACTCTCTGTTTGTTTCATGAAATCAATCATGATATTAATACTTTCATCCTCAATAAAATCTAGCGCATCTTCTTTTGGAGCTTTCTCTCCTTTTTTCAAGGCCGGCAAACCTTTCTCGGCTCTAACCTGATTTACCCTAGCTAAAGATTTCGCTTCCAAAGCATCTCGCTCTGCTTTTAATTTAGCTTCATTTAAAGTTACCGAAGTTTCGTTTTCTCTTTTCTTACCTTCAGCAATATCTTCTTTCAGCATTTTATAATCTAATGATTTAGCCATACGCTTTTCATGCAACTTAATCAAGTTAGCTTTAACCGCATTTAAATCATAAACAGTAGTATATGTTGATGGATTAACCATATCAAAAGGCAAAGCAGAAGGCTCTGTATCTTCTCCAATTTTATCTAATGGATAAATAGATGGGAAATTGATATCAGGAATAACACCTTTATGTTGCGTACTGTTACCACTTACACGATAAAATTTAGCCATGGTTAGGTTAATTTGACCCAATTGTGGGATGCCATTTTTATCAACGATAGTTACCGTTGGCGAGTTAACATCTTGCTTTTTAAGCGCCACAGCTTTTTTGTCTGCCTCTTTTTTCTTAAACAACGCCGCCAACTGATTTAGCACGCCAGAGTTCATTAGCGAGTTTAAATCAATAGAAGATTGAACGGTGCCTTTGCCATAAGATTGGGTTCCCATTACCACGCCGCGACCATAATCTTGTATTGCTCCCGCAAAAATCTCTGAAGCCGAAGCACTTAAACGATCAATCATTACGCCTAAAGGACCATCCCAAGTAATGTTGCTATCTTCGTCTTTATAAACCTTTACGCTGTTTTTGTAATCTTTTACCTGTACTACTGGTCCTTTACCAATAAACAATCCCGAAAGCTCAATAGCCTCGTTTAAAGACCCACCGCCATTGGCTCTTAGGTCAACCACAATGGCATCAACCTTATCCATGTTTTTCAAGGTATCTATCAACAAACGAACGTCTCTAGTGGTGCTCTTATAGTTTGGATCTCCAGCGTTTGCTGCTTTAAAATCTGCATAAAAGGCCGGTATTTTAATGATACCAATTTTGTAAAGTTTGCCATCACTTTCAACCGTTTTTACCGTTTTTTTGGCAGATTGATCTGCTAAAATAATTTTCTCTCTAACCAAGGTTATAATTTGAGGTTTTGAAGAAAGTTCTTGCCCAACCGGAATAACTTTTAAACGAACCGTAGTGCCTTTTGGCCCTTTAATTTTAGAAACAGCGTTATCTATTCTCCAACCAATGATATCTTCAAACTCGCCATCGGCACCTTGAGCTACCGCTATAATCTTATCACCAGCGTTTAATTTTTTACTTTTAAAAGCTGGGCCACCCGGCATTACAGACGCAATTTTGGTTACTTCGTTTTCTGATTGTAAAACAGCGCCAATACCTTCTAAAGAACGAGACATTTCTTGGTTAAATGCTTCGGCATTGCGAGGATTAAAATAGTTGGTATGCGGGTCAATAGCTTCTGTAAAAGAATCCATCAAGATTTGAAAAACATCTTGATTGTTGAATTTAGCCGCTTGAGATTTTAAGTTAGCATAGCGTTTAGTCAGTGTTTCTACGTTTTTAGCATCATCAGTACCAGCAATTTTCAAATTTACCAGTTCGTATTTTACACGTTTTTTCCAAATATCATTCAGCTCTGCGGTAGTTTTAATCCAAGGCATTTTCTCCCTATCGTAAACATAGGTATCGTTTTGGCTGAAATCGTATTTGTTTTTAATCTGCGAAACGGAATAATCTACACGTTCGTTATATCTTTTCAAATAAACGTTAAAAATGTAGAATGGGGCACTTAAATCGCCAATTCGCAAATCGTCATCTAAGCTAAACCTGTTGGCTTCAAATTCTTTGATATCACTCTCTAAAAAGTAATACTTAGACGGATCGAGTGCCTTGATATACCTATCAAAAATAATAGAAGAAATAGAGTCGTTGAGCTTTATCTTCTTATAGTTGTAGTTTTCAATTAAGCCCACCACTTCCTTGGCCACCAAACTTTGTTGCTCGTCTGGTTTTATGTTCGAAATACCTTCTACCGGTTTTTGTGCCTTTGGAGAGGCGGTGCAGGCTAAAACTGCAGCGGTAAAGGTAATGGCAAATATTCTTTTCAGCATTTCTTTAACTGTTTTAAAATCCATTCTTATAAAATCATCATCCAATATGATACCAATTTCTTAAATAAACAAAAAAGATACAGTTATACTCTGTATCTTTTTTGTAAAGATTATAAAAAGAACGGACAATCAAGTTGCTAAATTACTTTTAAACAGAAAAACAATTAACAGAACGGAAGATCCGTATTATGGTCACTTAAGTTTGGCACCTATTTTAGCTTTTTTTTATGATAGTGCGTTCGGCAATTAGTGCCCTGTTTTGCTTTATGAGTTGGTTATACTGTACAGTTTTAGCATTTTTAGAAAGCAACTCTATGGTGTTTAAATCTCTAGTTGCTAACTGATAGTCCTTCTTTTTGATTTTAACGGACACAATACCTAAAACAGATTCGATATAGGCATGATTATCTTTAAGTTGCTGCGCTAAAATACCTTGCTGTGTATAAAACCAAAGCGACTGAGGGAGTTTATTGGCAGCAAAATAGATTTTCCCTAATTGTTGGTAGGCCGACATTTGCCCCACTCTACTCCCAATTTTGGAATAGTTTTTTAATACTCTTTTGAGTACAATTTGCTCTGCCTCGCTATAGTTAGAAAGCAACAAATGGATATTGCTTAAACGGATTAAAGTAGTGCCATAACTAGCAAACTTTTTATCTTGCTGATATTCGTTTGCTGCTTTGCTAAGCATCGCTGCAGCATTATCAAAATCTCCATCTTGCTCATAACGTTCTGCTTGATCAATAAATTCATCGGCAGCGCTACGGCTAACGTTGTCTAGTACAGCCAAATTAACAGAAAGCTGTGGATTGTTAGTTACAGATGATCCCGAAACCGTATGTTGAGCCTTTGCAAAAGACACAATGGTAAGGGCAATAACTAATAGATTTATGTTTTTCATTTGGTTCTTTATTTCTTGCGGCATATTGCCAAACACAGCACATTTAAAAATGTATCAGACTTCAAAGATAGGGGTTTTTAAAGCAAAAACCTTAAAATACTGTATTTCTTGCTTTTACCTTTAACCATTAGCTTTTAAAGCAGATAAATTTTGTAACGCACTGTAACATTGGCACGTTATAAAAGTCTGATTAGAAAAACTTAAAAACTATGTTAGTAACCACAACCAATACCGTAGAAGGCAAAAAAATTGTAAAATATATAGGCCTAGTTACAGGCGAAACCATTATAGGCGCCAACATTTTTAAAGATTTATTTGCTGGTTTAAGAGATATTGTAGGCGGCAGGTCTGGATCTTATGAGCAAGTATTACGCGAAGGCAAAAATACTGCAGTTAGCGAAATGCAACAGTATGCCGCAGCTATGGGCGCCAATGCGGTAATTGGCGTAGATTTAGATTACGAAACCGTAGGTAGCGGCGGTAGTATGTTAATGGTAACCGCAAGTGGAACTGCTGTTATATTGGAAGATTAACCTACGCCGACTTGCCGTCATTCCCGCGTAGGCGGGAATCGTAAAGCGAGTAAACTGCTACAAATAGGTTGTTTAACCTTTTATAGCATTAAGATCCCAAAATAAATTTGTGATGACGATGATTCTTATAATAAAAGCCCCAATGTTTATACAACATCGGGGCTTTTAACTTTTTACTTTAAACTTTTAACTTATCTAGCGTTGTGGCATTTTCGGCATGTTGCGCATCATTTTAGCTGCTGCAGCCGGATTAGAGAATTGTTTCATCACTTTTCTCATATCCTCAAATTGTTTTAAAAGCTTAGTTACATCTTCAACCTTGTTGCCAGAACCTTTTGCAATCCTCAATCTACGGCTTTGTTGTATCACATCTGGATTTTCCTTTTCGTAAGGAGTCATCGATTGGATAATTGATTCAACTCCTTTAAAAGCATCATCGTCAATATCCACATTCTTCATCATCTTACCTACACCAGGTATCATACCCATCAAATCTTTCATGTTACCCATTTTCTTGATTTGTTGGATTTGATTATAGAAGTCGTTGAAATCGAACTTATTCTTACGGATTTTCTTTTGTAGCTCGGCAGCTTCTTTTTCGTCAAATTGTTGCTGAGCACGCTCTACCAAAGAAACCACATCACCCATACCCAAAATACGAGAAGCCATCCTGTCTGGATAAAACACATCCAAAGCTTCCATTTTCTCGCCAGTACCAATAAACTTAATTGGTTTATCAACTACCGATTTGATAGAAAGTGCCGCACCACCACGAGTATCGCCGTCTAATTTGGTTAATACCACACCCGTGAAATCAAGGCGATCGTTAAATACTTTTGCTGTATTTACCGCATCCTGACCGGTCATCGAATCTACTACAAATAAAATCTCGTGTGGTTTGGTTTGTGCTTTAACCTCCGAAATCTCGTTCATTAAGGCCTCATCAATAGACAAACGGCCCGCAGTATCTACAATAATTACGTTATTGTTATTCTTTTTACCTTCTGCAATACCTTCTAAGGCAATAGCAACAGGATCTTTAGATTCTTTATTTGCATAAACAGGCACGCCAACTTGCTCGCCTAAAACCTGCAACTGGTCTACCGCCGCCGGACGATAAACGTCGCCAGCTACCATTAAAGGTTTTTTCCCTTTGCTTTTTAAGTGCAATGCTAATTTACCAGTAAAGGTTGTTTTACCCGCACCATTTAAACCAGCAATTAATATGATGGTTGGGTTGCTTTTCAAGTCCAACTCAGTAGCTTCGCCACCCATTAAGGCAGCAAGCTCATCGTTCATGATTTTGGTAAGTAATTGTCCCGGCGAAATGCTGGTCAATACGTTAGAACCTAAAGCCTTTTCCTTAACCTGATCGGTAAAGGTTTTGGCGGTTTTATAATTTACGTCCGCATCAAGTAAAGCCTTTCTGATCTCTTTCATGGTCTCTGCCACGTTGATCTCAGTAATGTTACCCTGTCCTTTTAGAACTTTAAATGCCCTGTCTAACTTATCCTGTAAATTTTCAAACATTGCTTAATGCTTTTATGATTAAATTTGATGAACCCAAAGGTATTAATAATTTACGATTTTGGTTTTACGAATTACGATTGCTCCAAGTGAGTTCAAATAATAAAGACAAAGTTAAATCCGATAATAATTTCGGCAATTATTTCCCCTTTATTTTCCAGCCTATAAAAAAAAGCATGCTTTTACAATGCATTTGATCTAAACACATCGATTTAAACTGCTTTTTCGAGCAATTTACTTATTTAAGAAGTCTATTGTTATCGTCTGGGAAAACCAATATAGGTTGGTATTTCTTCGCCTCTTCGATAGGCAGAGAACCGTAAGATATAATAATAAGGATATCGCCAATTTGTACTCTTCTAGCCGCAGCGCCGTTTAAACAGATTGCCCCCGAGCCTCTTTCTCCCTTAATTACATAAGTTTCAAAACGCTCGCCGTTATTGTTATTTACAATCTGCACCTTTTCGTTAGCGATAATATTCGCTGCATCCATCAAATCCTCATCAATGGTAATGCTCCCTACGTAGTTAAGTTCTGCTTGGGTTACCTTAACGCGGTGTATTTTCGATTTTAGAATCTCGATAATCATACGGCAAAGTTAGGAATAAGTTTTACAGTTTACACGAAACAGTTTTCAGTTTAAAGTCACAAACCAACAGTTAGTTAATCACAACGTTATCAATCAGCCTGGTTTCTCCAACCTTAGCCGCAACTAGCGCAACCGTATTTTTATCCATTTTTGTAGAAATAGGCAAAAGTGTATCGCCATCTACAATGGTTAAATAATCTAATTCTACTCCAGGTACACTATCAATAATTGCCTTGGAGTTAGCTAAAAGCTCTTCGATAGATTGCGTTTTGTAATGGTCTTCAATAAAGAACAAGGCCTTACTTAACACTAAAGAATTTGCTCTATCGCTATCACTTAGGTGGATATTTCTAGAGCTCATTGCCAAACCGTCATCTTCTCTAATGATGGGACAGGTTACAATCTGTACATCAAGACCTAAAACCTCAACCATATTTTTAATCATCAGCACCTGCTGAAAATCCTTTTGGCCAAAAAATGCCTTATCTGGCTTTACTGCATCAAATAATTTAAATACAATTTGAGTTACACCTTGGTAGTGTCCTTTCCTAAATTCGCCTTCTAGCACAAACTCCGCACTGCCTAAATCAATTTTCCAATTTTCGGCTGTTGGATAATTCGGATACATTTCTTTTATCGATGGCATGAAAACGAAATTACAGCCAGCTTCAGTCAGCATTTTAATATCATGCTCCAAAGGTCTTGGATATTTTTCCAGGTCTTTAGGATCGGTAAATTGCGTAGGATTTACAAAAATGCTACAAACCACAATGTCCGCTTGTTTTTGCGCCTCAGCTATTAACGAAAGATGGCCATTATGCAAAGCGCCCATAGTAGGCACCAATGCAATTTTTAATCCTTTTACTTTTAAAGGCTTAAGCGAGCTTTCAAGTTCGGCAATGGTTGCTATAACTTCCAATATCTTGTCTTGTTTTGAGGGTGCTAAATTGTGCATTTCTGCAATATTAACAAAGCCCCAATAGCAAGATATTGATAAATATTAATATTTTCCGTACCTTTGCACCTTGATAATCTTTAAATTAACAGTAATTTAATAATATATGGAGATGGCAAAAACGAAGCTACTGATTATTACCCATGAGATGTCGCCTTTCCTCGAAGTCACTAAAATTTCTGAAATTACCCGCCAATTACCGCAGGCTATGCAAGAAAAAGGATTCGAAATCCGCATCTTGATGCCCAAGTTTGGAAACATTAATGAAAGAAGAAACAGACTACACGAGGTAATCCGATTATCAGGGATGAACATCATTATTGATGACAATGACAACCCTTTAATCATCAAAGTGGCGTCTATACCAGCGGCTCGTATGCAAGTGTATTTCTTGGATAATGAAGATTATTTCCACAGAAAATACGTGTTTAGGGATAAGGAAAACAAGTTTTATGCAGACAACGACGAAAGAACAATCTTTTTCTGCAAAGGCGCTTTAGAAACGGTTAAAAAGTTAGGCTGGTCGCCAGATGTAGTGCATTGCCACGGCTGGATGACTTCTTTAGTACCAGCTTACATCAAAACTACGTATAAAAACGATCCTACTTTTAAAAACTCTAAAGTAGTATATTCTGTTTACGAAAACTGTTTTGGCGAAAAACTAAATGCAGATTTTCATAAAAAAGCAATTATGGCCAACATGACCGCTGATGACACCAAAGCATTTGCTGAGGGCGATTGCAACAGCTTGCATATAGGCGCAATAACTCATTCTGATGCCGTAGTTTTTGCAGATGAGAAGGTTGACGATGCTGTGTTAAAATTTGTTAAAGATTCTAATAAGCCAACTTTAGCGTTTAATTTAACCGAAAATTACGATAACTTCTATTCTTTTTACGAAGAAGTTACTAGTGATGAATTGGTTTCTATAGCATAATAAAAGCTTATTTAATTATAAATATGAGATTTTTAAAATTAGACTTATTAACCTTGTTGATAAGTCTTTTTCTTTCGCTTCATGCGAAAACACATCTACCATTGGTTTAGAAGTTGACCCAAGCAACCAAATTCAAGGAAGCCTGATTGACACGGCAACCATCTATTCTAAAACCGTAAAAGACGATGCCGTTGCAACAAGTGCGTTGTCAAGATATCCTTTTGGTTATATCAACGACCCGCTGTTGGGCACTACAGAAGCTAGCTTAGCCCTATCGGTAAACACCCCAAGCGAAGCTTACGATTTTGGAACCAATGCCGTTTTAGACTCTGCTGTATTGGTTTTAAACTATGGTGGCGATTTTTACGGAGATATGCTGCAACCTATAACATAGATGTACATCAGCTTAATAACAACCTCGCTAAGGAAAGTTCTTATTTAAGCACCAATACCTATGGCTACAATAACACTTTATTGGCCAACTATACAGGCAAAGTATTCCCTACCACTCCTGTTAAAGTAACCGATGTACTTACTGGCGCAAAAGATACGGTAATGACTGTTACGCCTCAAGTTAGGCTTAAGTTAGACAATACTTTTATTACCAACAATATAGTTAGTTTACCTGCAACTTCATTAAAGTATAACTCGTATTTTCAGGCTGCATTTAAAGGCTTACATGT
This sequence comes from Pedobacter sp. SL55, assembly GCF_026625705.1. Lineage (NCBI taxonomy): Bacteria > Pseudomonadati > Bacteroidota > Sphingobacteriia > Sphingobacteriales > Sphingobacteriaceae > Pedobacter > Pedobacter sp. SL55. The sequence continues at coordinate 1,092,141 of NZ_CP113059.1, forward strand.
TCAAATTAGGCCAACAAGCTATAGTACAATGGGCAATGGCGGCTTAATGTTCTTCAACCTTTCTAATACAACCGCCACAACTTCTAACTCAGGCTTGGTGTTGTATTACAGAAAACAAAATGCTACCACCACCACTGCAACAGATACGGTTTCGGTAAATTTCCCAATCTCTACCAGCTTTGGCCCGGTAGCGGCAAGTGTAAAAAACACCTATTCTACAGCGGTACAAACGCAACTTGACGATAATACAAAGAAACAATACGAGGTTACTTATTTAAAACCTTTAGGTGGTTTGAGAACCAAGCTAGACTTTCCTTACCTGAAAAAAATGAGAAACGAGGTAGGTAAAATGGTAATTAATAAGGCAGAACTGGTTATTGATTTAAGTAGCGGCACTGATGTAGCTCCATTTAGAGCAGCACCTCGTTTAGCCCTTTATAAATTTGATATTGCTGGCCAGCGTAAAAACTTACCAGACAATGATACTGGCGATGGTGTAACTACCGCTGGAGACCCTCGTGCAGCAATTAATTTTGGCGGAAACTTTGGTGGATTTTTTGACTCGGTAAACAAGAAATATGTGTTTACGGTTACAGCTTACATTCAAGACCTGTTAGATGGTAAAACCGAAAATTATGGTACATTTTTATCTGTAACACCATCTACAGCATTTCAATTTTCTTCGCCTTTTAACGTTGCGTCTCGTGCAGTTATCGGCAGCTTCACGAAGAACCCCGCAGCAGGAGCTAACGTAATGAAACTCAACATTTACTACACTAAAGCAAATTAGTAGATTTTTTTATTCAAAGGTTTGATTTAATCGCCCTAAAGAAATACTTTAGGGCGATTTATATTTTAACCCCCGAATAACATGTGTGGAATTGTAGGCTATATAGGCTTTAGAGAAGCTTGGCCAATTGTTTTAAAAGGTCTAAAAAGACTTGAATACAGAGGATACGACAGCGCCGGAATTGCGCTAATTGACAACGAAAATTTAAACATTTACAAGAAGGCCGGAAAGGTAAAAGAGCTAGAAGATTTTGCCGCCGAAAAAAACCTTGCTGGCACAATTGGCATGGGGCATACCCGCTGGGCAACCCACGGAGCGCCTTCCGATAGAAATTCACACCCTCATACCTCTCAAAACGGAAACTTAAGTATTATCCATAATGGTATTATTGAGAACTACGCAACGCTAAAAGAAGAGCTAATTTCTAGAGGGCATACTTTCAACAGTGATACCGATACGGAAGTCTTAATTCACCTCATCGAAGACATTTACCAAAACAACAAGATAGACCTTACCGAGGCAGTACGTTTAGCACTAAATGAAGTAACCGGAGCCTACGCCATTGTAATTATGGACGAAGAAAATCCAAACCAGCTAATTGCCGCAAGAAAAGGAAGCCCAATGGTAATTGGTGTTGGTCAAGGAGAATACTTTATCGCCTCAGACGCTACCCCGATTATAGAGTATACCAAAAATGTAATTTACCTAAACGATAACGAAATTGCTTTCCTAAAACGTGATGAGCTAGAAGTAAAACGTTTAGATAATGTGATACAAACGCCATACATACAAGAACTAGAACTTAAACTAGAAATGTTAGAGAAAGGTGGTTACGAGCATTTCATGTTAAAAGAAATCTACGAGCAACCTAGATCTATTCGTGATTGTATGAGAGGACGTATATACCCAGAAGAGGGCAAAGTACAACTAGGAGGAATTAAAGAGTTTGCAGACAAGCTAAAAAACATTGACAGGATCATTATTGTAGCTTGTGGTACTTCTTGGCATGCTGGTTTAGTTGGCGAGTATTTGATTGAAGAGTACGCCCGTATTCCGGTGGAAGTAGAATATGCTTCGGAGTTTAGGTACAGAAACCCAATTATTACTGAAAAAGACGTGGTAATTGCTATTTCTCAATCTGGAGAAACGGCAGATACGATGGCTGCCATAGAAATGGCGAAAGAAAAAGGTGCTACTATTTTTGGAATCTGTAACGTAGTGGGCGCATCTATCCCTCGTATTACACATGCAGGCGTTTACACCCACGCAGGGCCAGAAATTGGCGTAGCCTCTACCAAAGCTTTTACGGCACAGGTTACGGTACTTACGTTGATGGCCTTTTATATGGCGCAACAAAAAGGAACCATTACCAATAGCAAGCTAACCGAACTGCTTACAGAGCTAGACTGCATTCCTGATAAAATCCATGCGGCATTACAATCTAATGATATCATCAAAGAAATTTCTGCAAAAATCAAAGATGCAAGCAACTGCTTATTTTTAGGCCGTGGAAGTGGTTTCCCAGTAGCCCTCGAAGGTGCCTTAAAACTAAAAGAGATTTCTTATATACATGCAGAAGGGTACCCGGCAGCAGAAATGAAACACGGCCCCATTGCCTTAATAGATGAAGAAATGCCTGTAGTGTTTATTGCCACCAAAAACTCATCTTACGAAAAGGTAATTAGCAATATACAAGAGGTTAAAGCAAGAAAAGGACAGGTAATTGCCATTGTAACCGAAGGCGATACCGAAGTAAAGAAAATGGCTGATTACTGTATCGAAATTCCAGATGCGAGCGAAGCCTTTTTACCTTTGCTGGCTACCATTCCGCTACAACTACTTTCTTACCACATTGCGGTAATGAGAGGTTGCAATGTAGATCAACCTCGTAACCTAGCCAAATCGGTAACGGTAGAATAAAATAAAAATGGACGTCCAATGCAATTTGGACGTCCATTTTTGTTTTATGTAAATATCTCTAGCTTTTCTTTTTAGCGGCAACCTTATTGGCTTTGTAGCGCATATCGGCAGTGCCATCTTTTTTCTTTGGCCCAGCCGGATTGGCTTTTAATGCCTTATTCTCGCTATAACGCATATCTGGCGTTCCGTCTGCCTTTAACTTAGCTCCAGTAGTTGCAGCCTTTTTCTCTACTTTTTTTACTTCTGTTTTGGTTACTGTAGTTACTTTTTTCGGGGTTTGCTTAACTGTGGTTACGGTTTGTGCAAAGGCTGCACTAATGCCAAACATGGCAACAGCAGCTAGGGTTAATAATTTTTTCATGTAGCTTATATTTTATGTGTTAAGTTAACGAAATAAAAGCGAGGTTGTTATCTGTTCAAAGAAAATTTTATTGGAATATTGTACTTGGTGTTTACCACTTCGCCAAACATTTTGCCTGGCAGCCAACCCTCTGATAATTCCAGTACCCGTATGGCCTCAGTAGCCAGTTCGTTATTAGGTGCTGCTACAATTTCTACATCTTCAATAGTTCCGTTTTTTTTAACAATAAAACTTAGTTTCACTGTTCCTTGTATTTTTTGTTTGGCAGATTGCGTAGGATATTTAATTTCTGAGGCTAAATACTTATAGAACTCTTTCAGTCCACCTTCGTAACTAGCTGGGCCAAATAAATTTTCGTAAGCAGTAACATTACCTTTATTGTCGTAATATTTGCCTTCGGTTTTTTTGCCTGTTTCATCATAAAACTCTTCGCCGGCCAATGTACCATCCTTGTAGTTAAATTTCCAATTTCCTACTTTTTTACCCCCTACATAACTACCTTCTTCTTTGTTCCCGTTCCAGTATGCTACATAATTACCGTGTAGTTTCCCATAATTAAAATTCTCTATCTTTTTTGGGGTTTCGCCATCACTGGTGTAAGTAATCCATTCTCCTTCTTTATGCCCTTTTTCATAGCTGCCTTTTTCTTTTAGCTTGCTTTTTTGGTAGCTGATATAAGCTCCCTTTCTAATGGTAAGCTCCTTGTCTTCAAAACTTATCACTTCTTGTAATATATCTTTTTTGTCGTAAAAAGAAACTTGATAAAATTCGCCAGACTTTTTAATAACTGGCCGCCATTTAGAGCGAACAGGATCTTTGGTGTACATTGGACTATTGTAGATCAACGTAGTGTCTTGTTGGGCGTTAATTTGTGCAAAACCAGTGTTGGCAATGGCTAAAAAAGCTATAAGCGTTAGTTTTTTCATTTTTTGGTTTTATGGACGAAAGATTTTTCGCTCTTACATTAAAGATTTTCTATCGGAGAGAAGATTTTAGCCCGTACATTAATGCGCCTCTAGCCAATTTACACCTTCGCCAATTTCTATCTCAATGGGCACTTCGGTCTTAATGGCAGTCTTCATCCTATGGGTAATAATCTCCTTTACGGTTTCTTTTTCGCTCTTCACTACATCAAACACCAACTCATCATGTACCTGCATGGTCATTTTAGATTGCAGTTTTTGTTCCTTCATATCTTTGTGGATATTGATCATCGCAATCTTGATCATATCTGCTGCCGACCCCTGTATTGGCGCATTAATGGCATTTCGCTCTGCGTAACCTCTAACCGTCATATTTGCAGAGTTAATATCTCTTAAATACCTACGGCGCCCCATAATAGTTTCTACATAACCATTTTCACGGGCAAAGTTCATCGTGTTGCTCATGTAGTTTTTAATGCCCGGGTATTGGGTGAAATATTGCTCGATAATTTCGGCAGCTTCTTTACGTGGAATGTTCAAATTTTGCGATAAACCAAATGCAGATTGGCCGTAGATGATCCCAAAGTTTACCGCCTTGGCGTTTCTACGCTGGTTAGAAGTTACTTCTTCGATACCTATGCCGTAAACTTTTGCCGCCGTAGCCGTGTGGATATCAATGCCGTTTAAGAAGGCATCTAGCATATTTGCTTCTTTACTAATTTCGGCAATAATCCTTAGTTCAATTTGCGAATAATCGGCAGATAACAGGATGTGATTTTCATCTCTGGCAATAAAAGCTTTACGCACCTCTCTACCTCTATCGGTTTTAATAGGGATGTTCTGCAAATTTGGATTGTTAGAGCTCAATCTGCCATTAGCGGCAACAGCCTGATTATAGCTTGTATGCACCCTTCCAGTTCTCGGATTTACCAGCAGCGGCAAGGCATCTACATAAGTAGATTTTAGTTTTTGCATCTGGCGGAAATCTAAAATATCCTGTACAATATCGCTTTTACTGGCCAATGCGGTTAACACATCTTCGCCAGTTTGATACTGACCAGTTTTGGTCTTTTTTGCTTTGGGATCTAGCTTTAAATGATCGAAAAGCACTTCTCCTAACTGCTTTGGCGATGCCAGATTAAACTTCAGCCCTGCTTTTTCGTAAACAGCAAGTTCGGCTTTTGAAATTTCTTCTTGCAATTGTGCAGAGTAAGTAGCCAAAGTTTCAGCATCAATTCTAACCCCTTCTTTTTCCATATCCGCCAGCACATAAATTAACGGATTTTCTATTTCCTTTGCTAGTTTAGACGCATTTCTTTCTGCTAGCATTGGTTCAAAAACGTTGGCCAATTGCAAGGTCACATCAGCATCTTCCGCAGCGTAGTCTACTACTTTTTCTACCGGAATATCTTTCATGTTCAACTGGCCTTTACCTTTGGCGCCAATTAAAGAAGTGATGGAAATTGGTGTGTAGCCTAAGTAATTTTCCGAAAGCACATCCATTCCGTGTCTGGTATCTGGGTCGATCAGGTAATGCGCCAACATGGTATCAAACAATTCGCCTTTTACATCAATGCCGTACCATTTTAACACCAGCATATCGTACTTAATGTTTTGACCAATTTTAACAATGTTCTCGTTTTCAAAAACAGGTCTAAATTCTTCTAAAATGGCTTGGGTTTCTTCTCTGTTTTCGGGTGTTGGAATGTAATATCCTTTACCTGCTTCTACCGAAAAAGAGAGCCCTACTAAATCTACCAAGTTTGCATCTACACCAGTCGTTTCAGTATCGAAAGAAATTCGGCTTTGCTGCAACAATAAAGCAATTAGTTCTTTTCTAGCCTCTTGCGTTTCAACTAAATAATATTCGTGTGGTGTATTATCAATGTTTTTGGCATCTATTGGCGTATCAAAAAGTGAAGGCTGGTTTTCGATTTCCTTCGAGGCCATGGCGTTGCCAAATAAATCTTGCTGCCCATTAGATTTCCCTTCGTTAACACTAAAATTATCGCCAAATACACGTTTGCCAATGGTTCTAAATTCTAATTCGGCAAACAAAGGTTCTAGCAATTCTTTACTGGGTTCTTCCAATAGCAATTGTTGCTCGTTAAACTCGACTGGAACATTTAATATAATTGTTGCCAATTTTTTGGAAATCAAGCCCTGTTCTGCAAAATTTTCTATATTTTCTCTTTGTTTTCCTTTGAGCTCATGGCTGTTGGCAATGATATTTTCCATACTGCCGTATTGCTTAATTAAGGCTTTTGCAGTTTTCTCGCCAATACCAGGTATTCCCGGAATGTTATCTACCGCATCGCCCCATAACCCCAAAACATCAATCACCTGCTTAACATTTTCGATCTCCCACTTGGCCAAAACTTCAGGAACGCCCAAAATTTCCATTTCATTGCCCATACGAGCAGGTTTGTAAATGAAAATATTATCCGAAACCAATTGCGCAAAATCTTTATCTGGTGTCATGCAATACACTTTAAAACCAGCTTTTTCGCCCTCCTTAGCTAGCGTTCCTATAATATCATCCGCTTCGTAGCCATCTTTGGTAATTACCGGGATATTGAAACCTTCTATCAGCCTAAAAATATAGGGAATTGCAGCAGCCAAGTCTTCGGGCATGGCCTCACGATGCGCTTTATAGGCTTCAAACTCGGTGTGTCTTTCTGTTGGCGCTGCTGTATCAAAAACTACAGCAATATGCGTTGGTTTTTCCTTTTTTAACACCTCTAGCAAAGTGTTGGTAAAGCCCATTACCGCCGAAGTATTGACACCCGTAGAGGTAAAACGTGGGTTTTTGCTCAATGCGAAATGCGCTCGGTAAATTAGCGCCATCCCATCTAAAAGGAAAAGTTTTTTGTTGCTCATGATTATAATTTAATGGGGTACGCTAGCCGTCATTTCGACGAAGTATGAGGAGAAATCTCAAGAAAGCACTCTTAACTATGAGATTTCTCACTACGTTCGAAATGACGAAGTGGCTTACAACCTTGGTAAAGGTAACGATAAATTGAAAAAACTAAGGGAAAAGAATTGCCAACGAAAAGACAATGAGATTAAAAAATGCATGAAAAAGTATACTATAAGTTAAGCCATATTTAATTCGCAAATAGCCTAAGCTTAATCCGCCAAAAGTTTGAGAAGCGATGTAAAGTACAAAACTAGGATCAGAAACGGTCAAATCTTTGTAGTTGCTTAAATGAATTAAACCGAATACAATAGCGGTATAATAAAATAAGAATGGGTAGTTTTTCTTCCAGGCCCTAATGCTGTAGAACTTGCCTTTCTTCCTTAAAAAACTGATAGAAATAGCTGCAAAGTACTATTGATATAATTACAATCATAAATTGAATTAATGCTCCAGTGATTTGAGAAGCAATTAATCCGGCGAGAGATAGAAAAGCAAAATAGATTGAGCCATGAAGGCCTCGTAAATGCCATCTAAAAAACACCTCCTCCAAAAGTGGAGCCAAAATACAAGCAAAGGCTAGGGCACCCCAAACACCGTATTCTTTTAAAAGGTTTATACCCTCATGTTCACTAATAAGGTTGAAATGCAATAAAATATAGAACAAGCCCACTAACAGAGCGGTAAAGAGTATGTCGAGTAGAAATAATGCTGCAAAATCTTTAAACAGCAAGCTTTTATCTTTTTGTTTTTCTAGGAGTGATGGCTTTTTAAGGAATTGATAAAAATTATAAAGCGAATTTTTCATAGGTTGAGATGTTAATTAATGTTATACCTATAACAATACTACCTAATTTTCCGTTAATTTGAACATGAAAAGTCTTAAAATCATACTCGCAATTTGTTTATTAACCTTTACAGCAAAAGCCCAAGATGCGGTATTAATTAGCGAAGGGAATTTTGTGCGTGGCGAAATTAAAGGCACTAATTACAGATCTGTTTTTATCCAAATAGAAGAGCAGGGTTTAAAAGAATATAAGGCTAAAGACATCAAATCTTTTCTTTGGAATGGCGATACTTACGAAAGCAAACCTTTTATTGTGGGTAAAAAAGCTGCCGTAAAGTTTTTTAGATTAGTAGAAGGCGGCAAGGTAAACCTATATGCCGTTGGTGGTAGTTCTGGCGTAGAAGAACCTGCGCAACCCCGGGTAAAAGCCCGTCCAACTTTTGGGGTAGGCATGGGCACTGGTGGTGGTATGGGCGGCGGTTTAGGCGGTGGCGTAAGTATTAACCTGGGCGGCGGCCGTGGTGGCGTGGAGAGACCGGCCGGAGCTGCACCGAAAGCTAAAGTTTTTTACTTTATTGAAAAGCCTGGCACTGGTCCAATGCAAGAAATTGCAGCCGATGGTTCTAGAACAGCGGCTACTAAAAACCTGCTATTAGCTAAACTTACGGGCGATGATGGTTTGGCAGAAAGTATTAAAGCAACCGAAAGTTTCGACGAAAAAATGTTGATTGCTTTAGTAAAATCTTATAACGAGGCGGTGAAGTAGGTTACGATTTTCTGAATCTTATCTTTAAATAAAAACAGAAATATGGATACTACATTTCGATTTTCATCTGCGCAAGAGATTACAGAAGAGTTTATAGAAAAATTAAAAAGTTTCTATAGTGGAGTTCCTATTTCTATTACTGTACAAGAAGATTTCCAAATTCCAGAGTGGCAAAAAGAGCAAGTGCTTAAAAGGCAGCAGCATATTAAAAACCATCCGCAATCTTTAGTAGATTTTGATGAAATGATGCACAGTTTGGAGCAGGAATTGGATGATGAGCGCTAAAAAGCAAATTGCTGAAATTGTAAAGAAAGATTTAAAAGAAGTTAATACAAAAGTAAATTTCATTGCTAAAAACCCACTTGTTTATCAAATTCGTTATGCCAATATTAGGGTGGCATTTACCGATAGGTTTCCTTATGGCATTCACTATGAATACAACGAACCAGAAAATGAAATAATCATATTAGCAGTTTTTCATACTTCAATAAATCCCAAAACTTGGGAAGACAGATAATGGTTTGGCAGAAAGTATTAAAGCAACCGAAAGTTTCGACGAAAAAATGTTGATTGCTTTGGTAAAATCTTATAATGAAGCGGGGAAGTAATTTGCCGATTTTCCATTATTGGAAACTTACGAGGTTTTTAAACAACAAAGCCCACCATTTCACCTTTAAACAACAATAAGGCAGAACGAGATTAAACTTCGTAAGTCTGGTTGTATTGCAAATCTTAAAGCTAGTTCTCCAAATGCTTTTTAACGCCCGCCAATTTCTGAATGCCATTAAAGGTAAAGGTTTTGCCAACAGCCATTTCTTTTTTCATGTCTTTATCCCAAACATGAATAACGGTGTCTCCAATAAACACCCAAGTTAATTTTTGATCTCCCATATAAGTGCTCTTCACTTCTGTTATTACGCCAGAAATCGCTTTCTTATTTCTGCCCGGACTGTACTGAAAAGTTTGCTTTTGCTTCTTTTGTGCGTAAACCGAACTTAAAACCAATAAGGTTAACACGCCTGTAAATAGATATTTTTTCATAGCATAGGTATAAGATGTATTCTAAGTATGAAAATAATATGCCAAAATTTTTCCTCGACCAGAAGGCTATATAACGGTTTACAAATCTTCTTACCCATTTTACTTGGGAAATTTTTGGCATAAAATTCCACAAATAACCATGGCGCTATAGCTAAAAGTTTTATGATTGTTTGCCATTCGATTTCTTTTTAGTTGGTGTTACACTCATCATATCAATCTTTACTGAACTCAGGTTGCTGGTTTCTGACACTCGAGATCTAAAAAAGAAGGTCCAAGAAACGCTACCTTAACCTGAAAACACCAGGCTGCGTTGCAACATTCAAATACAACCGTATAAAGAACTGATTTTCAATTTTTTTAAATAAAAATAAAAATATAGGGTAACAATTTTCATGACAAGGTGATATACCAATGAAACAATCAATTTTTAACCTTTAAAAAATACGATCATGAAAAAGTCTATTAAAATTATTGGAATATTTGCTTTAGCAGTAGTTACCTTATTTGCTTGTAAAAAAGACAGAGAAGAAACCCAAAAAGACGAAAGATTTTCTGTAGCGATGAAAGTTGCTACGGCCAGAGGTGGTACAGAGGCGGCTATTTTAATTGGAAGCAAAGATGAACTAAAAACAGCATTAACTAAAAATGAGGGAAGAGTTTATCTAAAAAAAGTATCCGAAAAAAATAATGTATTTACACCTGTAGTTGGAGGTCCGGTAGATCCGGTTAACCCAATAGATTTATGTTGGAAAGAAATAGATGCTTATTACGAGGCAAATGTAGGCACTTGGAGAGAACAAGCAAACGCAACCTGTAAAGATGTGATAGTTTGTTTAACGTGCCCTAATGCGGGCGCAGGACTGTATGTGCTTTATGTAATTAAACCAAACTCGCCTAAATGCTTAGTAATGGATAGCTTTGAAGCTCAATTTAGTTTAATTGCTTTTAACTATAATGATAACGAATTAGATAGCGAAGCTGTGGCTAACTTGATTAAAAAGTAAATGCAATTCAAAAAAAATCAGCTTTTGGAACTATCTAATTTCAAAGGCTGATTTTTTGTTATTTATCTGAATGCCCTAAACTTTTCCCTGGACAAGAAATATCCCTAACTAACTGTTTCAGTTCCTTAGTTTCAGGAAAGCGACTTTCCGTTTTTCTATCAAAAATTAACTTGCTATCAATGCTAATCAAAAAAGTGCCACTCGTTTCGCTAGGCTTTAATGTTACGCCACCAAGTTCTTCTGCAAATGTAGTAAGCAGCTCTTGTGCAAAATAGGCCGAACGTAACATCCAACCACATTTTGGACAATACTCTATAGTAACAACGGGTTTACTCATTGTAAAATTCTTTGTTCTCCTTTTGCCTTCTTGGTTGATAAGATTACTTCTTCAAATCGTCCCAAAACTCTACAGCTCTGCGGTAATGTGGAATAACAATAGAGCCACCCACCAAATTGGCAATCATGAAAACCTCGTTCATTTCATCATCACTAACACCTTCATTGTAGCATTTTTCTAAGTGATATTTGATACAATCATCACATCGTAAAACCATCGAAGCCACCAAGCCCAACATCTCTTTGGTTTTTACATTTAATGCGCCTTCTGCATAAGAAGTGGTATCTAACGCAAAAAAGCGCTTAATGTTGGTGTTGGCGGTTTCCATTACACGCTCGTTCATTTTAGAGCGATAGTCGTTAAATTCTTCTACTAGTTTTCCCATTTTAATTTTGTTTTTTAGTTTTTGGATAGTTGGTTTTTTAGAACTAATGCAGCCTAAACAACGACAAACCAACTATTAAAGCTCCTGCAACGGATCCCAAAAAACCTGTTTGAAATTCTTTATTTTATCGTTAACAACAATAATTCCCTCTTTCTCTAGCATTTCTTGCATCTCGCTTGGTGGCGAGAAATGAAATCTGCCAGTGAGCAAACCGCTACTATTCACTATTCTATGCGCTGGTACTTTTGGACTAGCCTGCCCAGCGTAGGCCATGGCATGCCCTACCATTCTAGACGAATTGGCTACACCCAAAGCCTTTGCTATAGCTCCGTAAGAAGTTACTCTTCCTTTGGGAACTAACCTTGCCACTTCGTAAACCTGTTCGTAAAAAGTTAGCGCTTGGGGCGTAGGGCTTTTGGGTCTTTGGTCTTTCACCTTAATGTCTAACTAAACGAAAACTGAATATAATTAATGTTTTTATCCTTTTTAAGGTAAATGCGCTCGTAATGTGTTTTTATAGAAAGTACCTCGTCTACTAAATCCGATTGATATAAATGATCTGTATCTTTATGCGTAAGCAAACCTAACTCTGCTACTTTTTCTTTCGTATAGCCATACAAACCATCATTATCTGTTTTTAGATTGATTTTGCCTCCATCAGCCAATAAGATTTTATATTTAGATAAGAAATTAGGCGATGTTAAACGTTTTTTCTCTCTACTAATTTGTGGTTGCGGATCGGCAAAAGTAATCCATATCTCGTCTATTTCTTGTTCCCCAAAATACTCCAGCAAATCTTCAATTTGGATACGCAAAAAAGCTAGATTTGGTATATCCTCATCAACTCCAGTTCTAGCACCACGCCAAATTCGGTTTCCTTTTAGGTCTATACCTATGAAATTTTTTGCCGGAAAAAGCTTGGCCAATCCAACCGAGTATTCCCCTTTTCCACAAGCCAATTCTAGCACAACTGGATTATCGTTTTTAAAGTGTGTTTTTGCCCAATTTCCTTTGAGCGCCTTGCCTTCTTCTAACTGATATACGTTCGGAAAGGTGTCTATTTCCGCAAATTTTCTGAGTTTGTCTTTTCCCACAACTAATAATTAAAGTGTAAAAGTAAGATTTAATTAGCTATTCCGTTATTGATGCAGCGTAACTATTGCGTACAAAAGCAATCTAACACTTAAAAACTAAATGAGTATATCACTAAAATTAACATTCGTAAGTTGTTACTTGCTTTATTTTCTTTCGACAAAACATCAATAACAATGAAAATTTAACTTTTCGTTAAGACAGAAATGCTTTCATTCTATTTAACTTGCGAAAAAATTAAAGAAACACGTGGGGGTAAGCCCTCTTTTTCTTGTCATAAATCAAAACACCATTAATTAACATTGTAAATTCCGATACGTAAATGATATCTAATTTCTTTAAGCTTGTCTTAATCCTAATCAGCTTCTCTTTCTTAAGTATTTCTGGCGCATTTGCACAACAAACCTTTAAAATTTCGGGCCATGTAAAATCTGGAGATAGCCGGATAGAAGCAGCCACCATTAACATTGTGGAAGCAAAGCGAAACATAATGGCCGATAGCTTAGGTAATTACGAAGTAGAACTAAGGGCTGGAAACTATACTTTTGTCATTAGTGCCATAGGAATGGCTACTTTGCGGAAAACAGTAAAAGTTTCGAAGAATACAAAGCTCAATTTCGAATTAGAAGATAGCGCCAATAACCTCGATGAAATTGTAATTTCTACCGCCAAAGATGACCGCAGCTTATCTAGTCCGCAAATGGGAGCCGAACGTTTAACGATGAAAACCATCAAGAACATTCCGCTTATTTTTGGCGAACGTGATATTTTGAAAGCCATTCAGCTTTTGCCTGGCATCAAGTCGGCAGGCGAAGGTGGCGCCGGTATTTACGTACGCGGAGGCTCTGCAGATCAAAATTTAGTCCTGATGGATGATGTGCCTGTTTACAATGCAGCGCATTTGCTAGGCTTCTTCTCCACTTTTAATCCAGACGCTGTTGAAGATATTACAGTTTACAAAACCGGAATGCCCTCGCAATTTGGCGGCCGTTTATCTTCTGTGTTAGACATTAAAATGCGACAAGGAGAAACAGAAAAGTTCTCCGCATCGGGTGGCATCGGCTTAATTTCTTCTAAATTAACACTTGAAGGCCCCATCCAAAAAAACAAATCTTCTTTTATCATTTCTGGGAGAAGAACCTATGTAGATGCTTTGCTACGTCTTTCTCCTGATAGTTCTATCAATCAAAACACCTTATATTTTTATGATGTAAACGGCAAAGCCGATTTTCAGTTGGGAGAAAATGACAAATTAACTTTTTCTGGTTATTTGGGCAGCGATAAATTAGGTTTGGCAAAAACATTTGGTTTAAGCTGGGGAAATGGAATTGCGAGTGCGCAATGGAGACATATTTTTTCTCAGAAACTAACTTCTAGTACCATTGCTTCGTACACAAGCTATCAAAATAAAATAGAAGTAAATACTGGTATAGATAATGTACGTATATTTTCACAATTGAAAGATTGGGGCTTAAAGCAAAGCTTCTTTTGGCAAGCTTCGGACAAGAACTTAGTTAAATTTGGCATCAATTCTATTTATCATACTGTTACACCTGGAGAAATCACTTCAGAAGGCGCCTCTAGCTACAACCCTGTTAACTATCAAGAAAGGTTTTCTTTAGAAAATGCGCTTTTCGCCTCAAGCGATTGGCAAGCTTCCGAAAAACTAAATATTGGCTTTGGTTTGCGCTTAACTGGTTTTAGCGTTTTAGGCGGTGGCGATTTTTTAACCGTAAGTCCAGAGGGAGATATTCTTAATTCCACCTATTACAAAAAAGGCGATTTTGTAAAAACTTACCTCAACTTAGAACCACGTTTATCATTAAGTTATTTGTTAAACCAGCAAAGTTCAGTTAAGGCTTCTTACGTAAGAAATACGCAAAACATGCACCTTATTTCTAACTCTACCTCTAGTAGACCCAGCGATAAATGGTTGCCAAGTTCTTTAATGGTTAAACCAGAAATTTCTGATCAGCTTGCCGTAGGTTACTACAGAAATTTGTTAGATAATGCTTTTGAGTTAAATGTAGAGAGCTATTACAAAACCATGGACAATCAAATTGATTATAGAGATGGTGCAGAAACTTTTAATTCGGACAATATCGAAACCCAAATTTTATATGGTATAGGAAGGGCTTATGGTCTAGAGTTGCTATTTAAGAAAAAGAAAGGAGATTTTACTGGATGGCTAAGTTATACGCTTTCTAAAACCGAGCGAAAAATAGGAGAAATTAATGGAGGAAATTGGTATAATGCCCGCCAAGACCGTACACATGAAATAGCTTTGGTGGGTTCGTACCAACTGAATAAAAAGTGGAACCTGAATGCCTCTTGGATTTATTATACTGGAGATGCCATTACTTTTCCAACAGGAAAATACAATATGGATGGCCAAACATTTTTTTATTACACAGAAAGAAATATGTACCGCATGCCAGCTTACCATCGTTTAGATTTAGGAGCAAACTTACAGCTGAAGCAGAAGAAAAACTACAGCTCGGAACTCTCTTTTAGCTTATATAATGCCTATGGTAGAAAAAATGCTTACACTATAGAGTTTAGAGAAGCAGAAAACGATCCCACAAAAACCGAAGTGGTACGTACTTCATTGTTTCAATTTCTACCCTCAATTTCTTACAATTTCAAATTCAAATAGCCGATACAGATGAATAATTTCAAACAAATCTTTGCTTTTCTTTCAATGGTATTTCTTCTATCCTCATGTGAGGAAGTGATAGAACTAAATTTAGATACGGCTGCAGAAAAATATGTAATAGAGGCCACATTAACAGATCAGGCCAACGGAGCTCGTGTATTAATTAGCAAAACCAAAAGCTACAACAGCAGTAATGATTTTGCCGGCGTTAGCGAAGCAGTAGTAGAAATAGAAGATCAACTAGGTAATGTAACTCGATTAACCGAAAGCGCAAAACCTGGAGTTTACCTACACGCAACTTTAAAAGGCACTCCTACACAAACTTATAAGCTTCGCATAACCATTGCAGAACAAGCATTTACAGCTACCTGTACCATGCCCGCTGTAGTTGCGCTGCAAGATGTTTACCCCTATGAGTTAAATTTATTTGATGGCCCTCGTCTGTTTACCCATGTGAAATATACAGATCCAATAGGCGTTAAAAACTTTTATCGTTTTATAGAATATAAGAACGATGTATATACTAAATCTATTATGGCAACTAATGATGAGTTTACCGATGGAAGAACGGTTAACCAAACCATATTTCCTTATGAGTTTGATGAGGAAAGCAAGCTCAAAAAGGGAGATAAAATTAAGTTAGAATTTTTAACTATTGACGAACCTGTTTACAAATACTGGTTTAGCGTAGATAATGGGGCACAAGGAGGTGGAGATAGCGCTGCACCAGCCAACCCTGTAAGTAACATTAAAGGAGGTGCCATTGGCTACTTCAGCGCACATACCATACAAAGCAAAGAGTACACGGTTCAGTAGTTTTTGCAATAAGGCTTCTTAACTTTAGATTTCATTTTAAGGCAGACATTGTTTAAATTTATAGCTAAATATTATTGCTATCAATTTTAACTATATATGACCTTAGTTCAGCTTGAATATATTGTTGCCGTAGATACTTACCGAAGTTTTGTAAGTGCTGCCGAAAAGTGTTTTGTTACCCAACCAACTTTAAGTATGCAGATACAAAAGCTGGAAGAGTTTTTAGGTGTAAAGCTTTTTGATAGAAGCAAACAGCCTGTAACACCAACCGAGATTGGCACACAGATTATTGAGCAGGCTAGAATTGTATTGCAAGAAAACAGCAAGATCAAGGAAATTATCAGTAACCAAGAACAGGGAATAACCGGAGAATTAAAGATTGGCATTATTCCAACTATTGCTCCATATTTGCTGCCCGAAGTAATTGCCTCGATGCTTGCCAAATACCCCGACTTAAAACTATTGATTTGGGAATACACCACAGAAGATATTATCCATCATTTAAAAACAGGAGTAATAGATTGCGGAATTTTAGCCACCCCCTTGGTAGACACCAACATTAGCGAACAGCCTTTGTATTACGAAACCTTTGTGGGCTACGTAAGCAAGAACAGCAAGCTCTATAAAAAGAAGACGATAGATGCAGAAGATTTTGAAGAAGAGAACATTTGGCTCTTAAACGAAGGCCACTGCATGCGTTCACAAGTGCTAAATATTTGCCGATCTACCAAGAACAATAAACTGCAGGCTTTAACCTATAATACCGGCAGCGTAGAAACTTTAATTAGAATGGTTGATGTAAACGATGGCACCACACTTTTACCAGAACTTTCGCTTCACGATTTGAACAGCAAACAATTGAATAAAGTGCGCTATTTTAAATCTCCAGAACCTGTAAGAGAAATTAGTTTGGTAACACACAAAAGCTTTGTGAAAAAGAAAATGCTAAATGCCTTGAGAGAAGAAATCTTAATGCTTATTCCAAAAGGGATGAAAAACAGAAAGAAAAAAGATGTAGTTGGGATTTAGCTAGACGTACTAGCGAGCGATGGCATTTTTACTATTAGCAGATTACTAGACCGCTTATTTGCGATCAAAATAAAGTCTCCTAGCTTTCTGAGATGCAGCTTTGTTAAAAAAATTAACCTTTACAGAACAAACAATAGCAACCAAGAAAGAAATTAAAGTAATCACATCCACAGTTGTATCTGCAATATCTCTTCCAACCAACTTATCTAAATAGTATTTAACGAAAGAATTAGGCAAATCAGTTTCGCCTAGTTTAGTTTTAACCTGCCATTGCCAATCAGTAATTGGGCAATAGCCAATGCCATACCTAATGCCCAAAATTAGCCAGCAAAACAAAGTGGCACCAACTATGTAAAGATGAATTTTTCGAGTTCTCGGACAAATCCAAGCAAATAGATTGGCACCAATAATGAGCAAATGAAGAATAGTAAAAAAATAATCTAAAAGCTGTAAACTCAAAGCTGACCCGCTTTTACAGATTTTAAGCCTTCAATACCCACTATTTTTTCTTCCTCTTCGCCTTTTTTCTTCTTCTTTTTCTTTTTAGGATCTACACCAGCCAAGCGCTCTTCGGTAATTTTATCATATTCTATTATTTGCTCTGGTTTTAACAAAGCTTTGATATTTTTATTGGTTTCGTTGTTTAACCGATAAAGCTTAGTTACCTCTTCGTCGTCATAGCCAGTTGCCTGTTGCTTTTTCATCAGCGCTACTTGCTCTTTAGCCATATTATAAGCGTAGTTATAAATTACACTTTTTTGCGTAGCGCTAAGCTTTAAACGGGTTTCTAACTCGTCTACATTCTTTTTAGCCAATTCTTCTGGCGTAGGCATTTTGGGTTGTGCCAATGCAGAAATTGCCATTACTGTAAAAAGGAAAAGTGCAGATAAAAACTTTCTCATCATTTTATTTTTTTGCAAAAGCAATACAGTACTCAATAATAAATGGCTGTATTAATCTTTTGATTGCGGTTTAAAACTGCAATTTAAGAAATATTTAGGAGATATGAGTAGAGGCATGGTTTCAATCCTAAGTTTGTTGTCGTAAAGTGCTCTTGTTTTTACATTAATTTTGCTAAATTTGTTAGCAAATGAAAAAAGCAGGAGTTGCCGATTTACCTTTACATTACGGAGCCGTGCCGCCTTGGTTGGCAGAGCGAATGGCCAAATTAGGCTTGGCAATTACCGAACAAATTTTGGCCAACAAAGGTAAAGACGATTTCTTGAGCAGGATGAGCAGCCCGTTTTGGTTTCAAAGTTTGGGCGCAGTAATGGGCATGGACTGGCATTCTTCTGGCATTACCACGTCGGTAATGGGCGCTTTAAAAAAAGCCATCAACCCTAATGCGGCCACTTTTGGTTTGTATGTTTGCGGTGGTAAAGGAAAATTCTCAAGAGAAACGCCTAATGAACTTAGAAAATTTGCATCATCTAACGGATTAGATAGTGATCAATTAGTTCGCAGCAGCAAGCTTTCTGCTAAAGTAGATAATACTGCCATTCAAGATGGTTTCCAGCTTTACCAGCATAACTTTATTGTGAGTACCGAAGGCCATTGGACCGTAGTGCAACAAGGCATGAGCGATGCTAGCGCTACCGCCCGAAGGTACCATTGGCATTCGGTAAACGTACAATCTTTTACTGATGCTCCCCACACTTTCATTTACGGACAAAACCAAGGAAAAATCTTAAACCTAACCGACAAGAAGGCTCAGCCTGTAAAAGCATCTATGTTAGAGATGATGGCAGAACCTCCTCAAAAAATGTTGGCAGAAATAAGCAAGCTGGTAATGCCCAAACATCACGATGTGCAAGCTAAAGACGTAGATTTAAAACGCCTAGGTTCTATCTTATGGCTGGCACAAAACAATAACATTTCTAATTTTGATGAGCTGCTACTTTTAGATGGGCTAGGACCGCGAACTTTGCAATCTTTAGCCTTAGTAAGCGAAGTGATTTACGGCAGTCCGTCACGTTTTAAAGATCCTGCTAGATTTTCATTTGCCAATGGCGGCAAAGACGGGCATCCATTTCCTGTTCCTGTTGATGTTTACGACGAAACAATTAAAACCTTAAACGATGCCATCAAAAAATCGAAAATTGGAAATGCAGATAAGGCACAAGCTATTCAGTCGCTTTCTCAAATTGCTGCCAGAGTAGAAAAAGACTTTATACCTAACGGGAATTTTGACGAATTGATAGCAAAGGAGAAGGCCGATTCTTGGAAATATGGAGGCAGAACTGTTTTTGGAAAAGCAAAGAAACCGAGCAATCAGTTGAGTTTGTTTGAATAAATTTAGCTCGTCATCCAAAATTTATTTTGGGATCGTAATGCGGTTGTGAGAGTAAATTATTTCGCTTTAAGATTCCCGGCTACGCGGGAATGACGAATACGGCTTAAGATATCTTATCGAAGCTAATGCCAACATTCTTCTTCGAAAGGAAACTCTTTAACAAACTATTTTCAGGATTTTCAACATTAGGATCTTTATCAAAAATCTCAATTACTGTATTTCTGGCTTCTTGCAAAATCACTTGGTCTTTGGCCAAATCTGCTACTTTTAACTCTATCGTTCCGCTTTGCATGGTTCCGGTAATATCTCCCGGCCCACGCAGCTCTAAATCTATTTCAGAAATTTCGAACCCATTGTTGGTACGCACCATGGTTTCCAATCGCTTTTTAGAAGTGGGATTTAGTTTGTCTTTAGACATTAAAATACAGAAAGATTGCTCTGCGCCACGCCCAACCCTTCCACGCAACTGATGGAGTTGAGAAAGTCCAAATCGCTCTGCGTTTTCTATGACCATTACCGAAGCATTAGGCACATTTACGCCAACTTCAATAACGGTGGTGGCCACCATAATTTGCGTTTTACCATCAATGAAACGTTGCATCTCGTAAGCTTTATCGGCATTGCTCAACTTGCCATGTACAATGCTAATTTGATATTGGGGCCGAGGAAATTGATAGCTCAACTGTTCTATTCCTGCCTCCAAATGCAGCAAATCTAACTTCTCGCTTTCTTTAATCAATGGATAAACGATATATACTTGTCGGCCTTTGGCGATCTCTTCTTTCATCATGCCAAACATGCGCATACGCCTACCTTCTACAAAATGAAGCGTCTCGATAGGCTTTCTTCCTGCCGGTAGTTCATCAATAACAGAAACATCCAAATCGCCGTACAAAGTCATGGCCAAAGTTCTAGGAATTGGCGTAGCCGTCATTACCAAAACATGTGGCGGCACCACGTTCTTTCTCCAAAGTTTTGCTCGCTGCTCAACACCAAACCGATGCTGCTCATCAATTACTACCAAGCCCAAGTTTTTGAACTGTACCTTATCCTCAATCAACGCATGGGTTCCTACTAAGATATCAATCTCGCCATTTTCCAATTGCTGATGCAAGATGGTACGCTGTTTTTTGGTGGTGCTTCCTGTTAAAATGGCAACATTAACCAACTCGCCTTTTAACATCCCCACTAAAGATTCGTAATGCTGGCGAGCTAGAATTTCCGTGGGTGCCATCATACAAGCCTGACAGCCGTTATCATTGGCTAACAGCATGCTCATTAGCGCTACCACTGTTTTTCCGCTTCCTACGTCGCCTTGCACCAAACGGTTCATCTGTGCGCCACGCTGCGTATCAATTCTAATTTCCTTAATTACCCGTTTTTGTGCATTGGTTAAATCAAAAGGGACAATTTCGTTATAAAACCGATTTACACGCTCGCCTACATTACTAAATACTACGCCCTTAAACTTTAAACCTCGCAGATGTTTGTTGTGTAACAACTGTAGTTGAATAAAGAAAAGCTCTTCAAATTTCAACCTACGCTCTGCCTGTTGCAGCGCATTGGTGTTTGTTGGAAAATGGATGTTAATCAGCGCTTCTTTTTTGCCAATGAGTTTATATTTTTCTAAAATATAGTTTGGCAGGGTTTCCCTCACTTCGTTTACATGAAGTTCTAGGATTTGATAAATTAGCTTTTGGATACCCTTGCTATCTAAAAAACTCTTTTTGAGTTTCTCGGTAGAGTGATAAATGGGCTGTAGGGTCAAGTTTCCAGTTACTTTTCCCGTATGCTGACGAGGATAAGTTTCTAAGTCTGGATGCGAAATGCTAAAGCCTCCATTAAAGAAATTTGGCTTACCAAAGGCGATGTAGGTATTTCCGCGATAAATATTGTCTTCTACCCACTTTAAACTCTGAAACCAAACCAATTCCATTGTTCCGGTTTCGTCTGCAAACTTGGCTACAATTCTTTTTTTATGCTTTTCGCCAATGGTTTCTTTAGTCATGAGTTTACCTATAACCTGCACCAATGGCATATCAGGATTTAACTCGTTTACTTTGTAAAAGCGGGTTCTATCTATGTACCTAAAAGGATAATGATGCAACAGCTGTTCGTAGGTAAAAACCCCGAGCTCTTTTTGTAGCAACTCGGCACGTTTAGGCCCAACGCCCTTCAAATAAACAAGAGGTGTTTCTAAATTTGATGCAAACAAAACCTTACTATTTTCTTTTAAATTTAAGCATATCTGTAATCATGTTCCAGTTAAATAGAAAAACAGCAAACAGCAATAACAAATAGGCTAGTAATTGATGTGGATCTATTTTTTCATCAAAATAAAAAATAGCAACTGTAAAAGCAATAATTGGGTTAATGTAAATGATGATACCCAATGTAGAAGAAGGAATACCTACTAGTGCAAACAAACTCAAGAACAATGGTATTACGGTAAATAAAACGGCTATTAATGTTACGTTAAACCAAAACTTTGGAGCTATGGGCAAGCCTGTATGCTGATAGATAAAAAATGGCAGCATAAGCGCCACCGCCAAAGTAATTTGCACCGCCAAAACATTCAGCTTGTCTAAATTTTGCATCTTACGCTGAATAATAAGATAAAAAGCATAGAGGGCTGCAATAATTACCGACCAAGCAACTTCTACAACAGATCCTGTGGCTAACATTAAGATGCTAACGGTAGCAAGCACCAAAGCAACAATTTGAACCCGATAGAGGTGCTCTTTCAAAATCAAAAATCCGCCAAAAGCCGTAATAAGCGGACACACCATGTAAGCAAAAGCCCCCGATTTAATACTTACATTATTAATTGCGTAAATAAAGGTATACCAATTTAGCACCAGCAGCACAGTTGCTCCAATTACTTGGCTTAATACTATTTTTTTCTCCCGAGGAGTAATTTTTTTAAAATAGCTAATGTCTTTCTGTAGTTCACTTCTTCGAAACAGAAATATAGCCAGCCAAATCACTACAAGTGAAGTAAAAATTCGATAATATAAAATTTGCTCTGAGGGATACGCTTTGAGGTTTCTTAACGGAATTGCAAAGAAACCCCAAATTACCGCAGACAATACTCCAGAGAGTAAATATTTTGATTTACTTGGCACCAAGGTTATGCTTTGTATGCTGTTACAGAAATTTCTACGTTTACGCCTTTTGGCAAGCCTTTAACAGCAACTGTTTCTCTTGCTGGGAAATCGCTCTTAAAATAAGCCCCATAAATTTCGTTTACTTCAGCAAACAAAGACATATCAGACAAGAATATAGTAGTTTTAATGATGTGTTCAAATTCATAACCAGACTCTACCAATAAGGCTTTCACGTTGCGCATTACTTGATGGGTTTCTTCTTCTAGCGTACCATTGTTAAGTTCGTTGTTTTCTGGATTAATAGCAATTTGACCAGAGGCAAATAGAAAACCGTTGGCTACGATAGCTTGACTGTAAGGCCCAATTGGAGCTGGAGCATTGGTGGTATAGATAATTTTTTTCATTTGTTTAATTGAAGTTTTTTAAGCTAAATATTAATTTCCTACAAATTTAGACATAAAAAAAGTCCCGATTAACATCGGGACTTTTTTTAATGTTATACTATTTAGAAATTTAGTTTCTAGTAGTTTCAACACGACGGTTTTGGATACGGCCTTCTTCTGTATCGTTAGAAGCGATAGGCATAGTTTCGCCAAAACCTTTAGTAACTACACTGCTAGCGTTAACGCCAGAGTTTACTAAGTAAGTTTTAACAGAGTTTGCTCTGTCTTTAGATAACTTCATGTTGTATGCAGCAGTACCTTCGCTAGAAGCGTGACCGTTTACTGTCACTTTACCAC
This sequence comes from Pedobacter sp. SL55, assembly GCF_026625705.1. Classification (NCBI taxonomy): domain Bacteria; kingdom Pseudomonadati; phylum Bacteroidota; class Sphingobacteriia; order Sphingobacteriales; family Sphingobacteriaceae; genus Pedobacter; species Pedobacter sp. SL55. Next base: position 1,115,108 of record NZ_CP113059.1, read on the forward strand.
CGTTTTCACGCAATACTGAAGATAATTTATCTAAAGTTGGGTAAGATTCTGTTTTTAATACTGAACTGTTGAATTCAAAACCGATAGCTTCGAAACCAGTAACACCTGAAGCAGGAGTTACAGCAGCAGTTTCTGGGAACTTGATTGTACGACCAGAACCATCAACTACAGCACCTGGAGCTGAATTAGGCTCTTTGTCAAACATATCAGCAACACCGTCACCATCGCTATCTTTTTTCAAATCATCAACTGATTTTTCAACGTTAGCAACACGGTTTTTCAAAGCTTCAACTTCTTGACGTAACGAAGGATCTTTCAATTCGTCATACATCATTGCTAATGGGTTAACCCAATCCAAGTTTGGTTTAGATTTAGAACCTAAAGAGAACTCTAAACCAGCTGAAGTATAAGAGAACTTATCTTTAGAACCAGTAGTTGAGTAAACACCGTTTAAGTTATCGCCATCAACAAAGTTCATTGTATAAGCTAAGTTGAAAGAAACGCGATCAGAAACTTTAAATTTGATACCAGCACCTACAGGGATGTAAGCTTCTTTGATATATTTTTTGTCTCCATTATCGCCATAAACTTCTCCTAAGTTTTTAGGATCAGCACCGTTTAAAGCAGCTCTGTAAGCAGCAACACCGTAACCAGCAGTTACGAAGAAGTTTACAGAATTCTCACGACGTAAGAAATCTACAGTAGCTACGTTAACCACACCTCTTAAGTCTGCAGAGTAAGCAAGCTCAGTTTCAAACTCTCTAACACCCATTCTAGCACCGCCTGGCGCATCTTCGTTGGTTCCAGAAAGTTTACCACGGAATACATTACCTTCTAAACCGAAAGCATGACCTAATTGTTTACGTAATGAAATACCGTAACCTAAGTTAACATCCCAGTTAGTGAAATCGTTTGATCCGCCTGTTAATACTACTGGAGCTAAAACACCAGCATTAACACCTAGAGACCACGTTCTGTACTGTCCTCTACCACCAAATACCTTGGCAGAAGAACTGGTTGCAGGAGCATCTTGTGCGCTAGCTAGAGAAGAAACTCCAACTAATGCTACTAAAGAAGCCGCAACGCTCTTTTTTAAAGTAGAATAATTCATAATTTTCTTTTTAAGGTTAAACAAATATTTTATTGTATAATTTTTTGCATTACAAAATTAAACAAATTTTTATAATCTCAAAACCCTTGTACAAACTCCGTTCCAAACATTATCAATTAAGCTATTAAATCTTAAAACCTATAGTTTTACACTGATATTCAACGCATTGAAGAGCAAGAAGTAATACATTCGTATAATTCCAAGAAATAATAGCGCTAATAATTTCGTGTAGAGATTATATACAGTAAGTCCTAAATTATATACACTGTGTAAATCAAATCCAATCTTCTATAAACACATAAAGATTAAAGACACCTTTATCCAATGCAACTCTAATTTGGCGCAACAGCTCTTGCTTATCCAAACCACGCATCTTTTTATGCTGAATTAACTTAAAGGCTTGTTCTGCTAAAAGATGTGCTTTTTGGTCTTTCTTGTTGGTTTCTTCATGTAAAATCCAATCGCAAACATCCGAAATACCTAAGCTCTTATCTGCAATTGTTTTAAAAACTGGGCTTTGTTGGTGCTGCTCCATTACCATTTTACTTAAACCATTTGCAAAGGCATCAGCCCCATCTCTATCCGCTTTGTTTACCACAAAAGCTTGTGCAATTTCCATTAATCCAGATTTAATGTGTTGAATTTCATCGCCAGCTTCTGGCACAAGCACCAAAATAGTTTTGTCTGCCAAGCCCGCTATTTCAATTTCTGATTGCCCAACACCAACGGTTTCTACTATAATTAAATCAAAAGCTGCTGCTCTAAGTACATCAACCATTTCAATGGTTTTTGCAGAAATACCACCTAACGAACCTCTGGTAGCTACCGAACGAATATAAATATTTGGATTATTGAAATGCTTGGACATTCTGATCCTATCGCCCAACAAAGAACCATAATTAAATGGCGATGTAGGATCTACCGCAAGTATGGCAACTTTTTTCTCATTTTTGGCAAATTCTTCTGCAATGGCATTTACCAACGTGCTTTTTCCTGCACCGGGAGGCCCAGTAATGCCAATTACCGGAATCTGTCTGTTAATATTCAGGTTTTTCAATAAATCTACTGAGGGGGCAATGTCGTTTTCTACCAAAGTTAAAGCCCTGGCCAAAGCCATAAAACTTCCGCATTCAATTTGATCTTTTAACCAATCGATATCAATTTTTGTAGAAACCATAATAACAAAGAAACGCAATTAATCAATTATCTACACCAAAGCCGTTAATATATTGTAATGACATAAGATCTTTTAAAAAACCGTAACTTTGTTCTCTTTATTATTTTAAATGAAAATATATTTTAGATTATTATCGTTTGCCAAACCGATTGAGAAGTTTGCCATTCCTTATGTGATTGCAACCGTGTTATCAATTTTATTTGGAACACTTAATCTCGCTTTGTTATCGCCTTTGTTCGAAACTTTGTTAAAAGCAAAACAATCCAACCTAATTGATAATATTCCTTCAGATCCGTCTTCTAGCTTTGATATTTTAGGGAAATTTAGAGATTTTGTAAATGAGTCTATTGCAAATGTAGGCGCAGAAACCACCTTATTTTATGTGTGCGTCACCATTGTGATTTCTGTGTTGATGTCTAACTTTTTCCGGTATTTTTCGCAAAGAACCATGGAAGATTTAAGGGTACACACGCTTCTAAAGTTTAGAAAAAAAGTGTTCGACAATGTAATGAACTTACACGTTGGTTTTTTTAGCAACGAAAAAAAAGGGGATATTATTTCTAAAGTAGCTTCTGATGTACAAGTGGTACAGTACACTGTAACCAACACGCTACAGGTAATTTTTAAAGAGCCGGTTACGCTAATTGTGTACATCATCATGCTTCTTACCATTTCAGTAAAACTGACTCTGTTTTCTTTACTGGTTATACCCATTGCCGGTTTTATCATTAGCAAAATTGTAAAACGATTAAAAAAACAGGCCAAAGAAGCACATGAATCTTTTGCCAAAATGATTGGCTTTTTAGATGAAGCGCTAGGCGGCATCAAGATCATCAAAGCATTTAACGCCACAGAAAGAACCAAAGAAAAATTTAACCAAGAAAATATTTTCTATTCTAACCTAAACCGAAAAATGGTTCGCAGGCAGCAACTAGCATCTCCCGTTTCGGAGTTTTTAGGGGTGTTAATGGTGGCCATTATTGTTTGGTATGGCGGTTCGTTAATTTTACACAACGATAAAAACGCACTTGCGGCGTCAGATTTTATCGCATACATAGCTATTTTCTCTCAAGTTATGCGACCGGCAAAAGCCATTGGCAATTCATTTAGTGGCATTCACTCTGGCATTGCCGCCGGCGAACGTGTGTTAGAACTGATAGACACCAAACCTGAACTTACCGACAAAGATAATGCAGCAACTTTAGCAGGTTTTAATAATGCTATTGTATTAAAAGATGTAAGCTTTTCGTACGGCGACAAGCAGGTTTTAAAAAACATCAATATCAAAGTTGAAAAAGGGAAAACGGTAGCATTAGTAGGACCATCTGGAGGAGGGAAAAGCACTCTAATGGATTTAATACCTCGCTTTCATGATCCTAAAAGTGGCTCCATATCGATTGATGGTTTCAATTATACCGACTTAAAGGTTGAAAGTATTAGAGCTCAAATGGGGATTGTTAACCAAGAATCTTTCTTATTTAACGACACCATATTCGCCAATATCGCCTATGGCAAACCAAATGCTACGGAAGAAGAAGTAATTAATGCTGCTAAAATTGCCAATGCCCATGATTTTATTGTGAATAGCGAAGATGGTTACCTTACAAATGTTGGAGATAGGGGCAACAAATTATCTGGCGGGCAAAGGCAACGAATTTGTATTGCCAGAGCGGTGTTGGCCAACCCACCAATTATGCTTTTAGATGAAGCTACTTCTGCCTTAGATACCGAATCGGAAAAGTTAGTTCAGAATGCTTTAAACAATCTGATGCAAAACCGTACTTCTATTGTTATTGCGCATAGGCTTAGTACCATACAACATGCTGATAAAATTGTGGTAATTGACAGAGGAGAGGTTGCCGAAGAAGGGAGCCACAGCGAACTTCTAGCTAAAAAGGGGCTGTATCACAGATTAATTGACATGCAGACTTTTAATGATTTAACTAAATGAGTAAGAATAAAATCACTAGATGGATTGACAGGAGCAATTTTAAGGTTTGTTTAATTCTTAATCGCAAGTATTATTATAAAACAAAAACCAAAGGATCACTTTTTGCTTTCTATAAAGATATTTTTATATACCCATTATTTGCAGCTAGATTTCTTTTGGTGTTATTGCAGATATTCAGGTTTAACTCTAAGCTTCTTATATCCTATCCAGATCAAAAACTAACATCCTTATCAAAGAAAGTTTCTCATTATATATCAGTTTTTGCAGGATTAAGGTACTTTATAAAAGAAGAATATACTCCTTTATATTATGAGGAAAAATTACCTCTTAGCGAGCTTTCTTTCTGTGTAAATAACTCGCCAAAAGTATCAATTATCATCCCCGTTTACAATCAGCTAAATTTTACTTTAAATTGTCTAAGATCGCTAAAGTTAAATTTATCAAAAGAAATCCCTGTAGAAATCATCGTAATTAACGATGCGTCTAGAGACCAAACGCCTCAAGAAATCGAAAAAATAGCTGGGTTAAAACTAATTAACAACGTTCAAAACTTGGGATTTCTACTGTCTTGTAGAAAAGCAATAGATGAGTCAAAAGGGGAGTATATCTGTTTATTAAACAATGATACTGTTGTACTTAAAGGTTGGCTTGAAGGACTTCTAAACACGATTGAGAAAGACCCTTTAATTGGACTTGTGGGTTCAAAATTAATACACTCATTTGGCTTGCTTCAAGAAGCTGGTAGCATTATCCACGACAAAGGAGATTGTGGGAACTATGGTGCATTTAGAGACCCGAATTATTATGCATATAATTTTAGTAGAGAAGTAGATTACTGCTCTGGAGCTAGTTTAATATTTAGTCGATCTGATTATGAGCAATTGAATGGTTTAGACGTTCAATATACTCCTGCATATTACGAAGACACTGACTTTTGTCTATCGATTAAACACCTACTCCATAAAAAAGTTGTGTACCAGCCTTTATCCGCTTTAGTACATTTTGAAGGCGTTAGCTCTGGGAAGAAGGCCAAAAAAGGAAACATTAAATCATATCAAGCAATCAATAAAGAAAAATTTGCCAATAAATGGCATGAACAACTTAAATACCATCTGCCGTATAAAGATATAGAAGCTAGTATCAGAAGACACATTATTGGCAAAACTATAGTAATTATAGACTCTTACCTTCCCAGGTTCGACAAGGAGTCTGGCTCTCATCGTGTTTATGAGTTAGTAAAGATTTTTAAAGATTTGAATTTCCACCTTGTTTTTATTCCAAACGATGGAATCCCAGAACAGCCTTACTTCAATTTATTAACCAGCAATGGAATTGAAGTAGTTACCAAGTATTTGGGGAGTAAAAAATTTAAAAAAGATGTCATCTCGGCTTGCAAAAATGCTGATTACATTTGGGCTTGTCGACCTGAATTAAATAAAAAATACAGTTTTATACGTAAGCATGTACCATCAGCAAAATGGATTTATGATACCGTGGATCTACACTATATCCGATTAACACGAGAAGCGGCATTAGTATCATCAGAAGAAATACAAGCTAAAGCTGATGAATTTAAAACACTAGAGCTTTCTTTAGCAGAAGGCGCTGATATTACTGTTTGCATTACTGACGTAGAGCAAAGGTTATTACAAAACGAAGGTATATCTAATACGATTGTTGTTCCAAACATACACACACTTCCTGTAAGAAACAATCGGGCAGATTTTGATAGCCGAAGAGATTTACTTTTTGTAGGTAGCTATGACCACACACCTAATGTAGATTCTGTAGTTTGGCTCTGCAAAGAAATTATGCCTATTATATGGGAAAAAGATGCGAACATTAAAGTCCATTTGGTAGGAAATAATCCTAAACCAGAGGTACTGTGTTTAGCAAACGACCACATAAAGGTACATGGCTATGTGGAACATTTAGAACCATTTTTTAATTCTTGTAGGGTTTTTGTTGCGCCCTTACGTTATGGCGCAGGTATGAAAGGTAAAATTGGGCAAGCTTTGAGTTACGGATTGCCAACTGTAACAACGGATATTGGATCGGAAGGAATGGGATTAAATCATCAAAAAAATATATTTATTGCAAACAATATCGAGAATTTTGCTTCTAGTGTATTAAGGCTATATCAAACAGAAGATTTATGGAACAGTATCAGTAAAAATTCTATAGATGCTATTCAAAAATATTCACCTGAAACGATTAGTGAGTATTTAAAGAAAAACCTGTTTAGATATGATTAAAATCTCCATTATAACTATAAATTTTAATAACCAATTAGGATTAGAGAAAACTATTTTAAGCGTTATTAATCAGACTATTAAGCCTTTCGAATATATTATAATTGATGGCGGAAGTACAGATGGTAGCAAAGAAATCATTGAAAGCTATAGTCAATCAATTCAATTTTGGGTAAGCGAGACTGACCACGGTGTCTACCACGCTATGAACAAAGGTATTGAAAAAGCTACTGGAGATTATCTGTTGTTTTTAAATGCTGGCGACAGGCTGTATCAAAACGAGACCATTGAAAGGGTATTGTCTAAAATGGAGGATAATGTTGATTTATATTATGGCGATACGGAGTATGAAGAACCTTCAAGACCTAATTACATTAAATATTATCCTAATATTTTAGATTTTAATTATTTCTATAATTTCAATATTTCTACCAGTCTAGCTTCATTAAAAGAACGCTATTTCATACTGTAGGACTATATAATGAGAATTACAAAATTGTCTCTGATTGGGAGTTTTTTATTATTGCTTTATATTTATATAGAGCTACTTATACGCACCTAAATTGTATTGTTTCTACTTATGACGGCTCTGGCATATCTTCCAATCTAGATAATTACCCCTTAATGTATGAAGAGAGAAATAAAACCATTAATACCTATTTCAGTGGGTTTGAAAATGATTATAAACTGTTAAATAGATTTGATGATAAAAAAATGAAGCTGCTTTTATATATAAAAGAAAATAATAAATGGCAATGGAAATTTATAAAACTAATTTTAAAAATTAACTCATCATTAATCAATAAAAAATCAAAAACTTAGTCTTTAATCACTTTTGATTTTCTGCTATATTTATATAATTCCATTTCAGCAGAGGTAAAATACCATGCCGCAAAAACTGATAAAAACAAACCGACAAAACCATCTTTATATCCCTCTTTTTTAAAATAAGATTGTTTAAATATTTTAAATGGCTTTTTAATTATTTTTTTAATATTGGTAGTTTCTCCACTTTCATACTTTGCCCTACCTTCATTTTTCAAATAACGATTATGTTTATTTATAAGCTGAGAATATGATTGCATCCAATAATGGTTTATGTGTTGATTATTATCTTCAGAAATTGTCATCTTACTATAACCATTTAGTAAAGCCCTCCCTTGATGAACTAATTCCGTGAATTTAAATCGCTTCTTATGTATCAATAAAGTCCTAAAGTTTATCCCTCCCCAAATGGTTCCTTTTAGTTTTTTTCCTTTAAAATAAAATCGCCATGGCGAAGAAATCTCACCTACTAAATCTAATTTTTCAATTTGATTTGTGAATATATTTTTAAGCTCCATGACTAAATTTGACGTTAATACTTCGTCCGGGTCACATATTAAAACCCAGTTGTTTTTTGCAATTTCGATATACCTAGAATGAATGATCTCTACAAGCGGAACGGGCTCAATAGTTAATATTTTAGCTTTGTGCTTTTGAGCAACCAAGAGGGTAGTATCTGCACTCTTTAAGTCAATTACTATGGTTTCACTGCAATAAGGGCTTATTGAATTTAAACAATTTGCTAATAAATGTCCCTCGTTTTTCGATACAACGAAAACACTTATAGGAAGTTTATTTTCCATATTTTTTAAAATCAGTTTCGTTTATTATCAAATGAGCTGGGTATTTTTTTTGAAATATTTTTTTAAATATAGATTTGCTTTCTTTGAATAAATGATCATGAAATAAGGTGTTTTTTAGCTTTGGTTGCTCTCCCCAACGTAGTTCGATGTATTCTCTTATTTTTTGTAACCCTTCTTCAGTTACGCCCCCCTTGTAATTGCTGTTTTCGTCTTTTGCAACTTGATTTTCTTCATCCCAAACATGTCCTGTATTTTCAATTAACAAATCATTGAACTGCATTACATGTCCCTTATATTTAGCGAGCGACAAAAACTCATTAATTTGACAACTATACCACCAGCTTTCATGATCGAAATCAGTAATAAATGGGATAGATATTTCGTCTTCCACAACTTTATAATGATATGCTTGAACTATTTGGTCAAACGCAAACGGATGTTGCACAGCAAGCTTTGGATTGTATCTATTAGTATTTTTTATAATGGTGGTTAGCGGCAGACCTATGGCGGGCTCATGATGAAGTAGTTTTTCTTGGAACAGCTTAAAATCGCCTTTTAAAAACACCGCATCATCATCCAAAAAGATATAATACAAATATTTTTCTGGCAATATTTTGGCCAGAGTTAATTGCTTATTGCGCCCTTCAGCCCAAGTACTATTTGGAAAAAAAATTATTTGTTTTGCGTTTAATTCTTGATTAGAAATTTCTTCGTCGAAAGTACATATACATAAATCAGAATTCAGATTTTGCAAACCTGCATATTTTAGCACATTTCGTTTCTTCCCCTGGACTAAGTATAGAAAATTTTTCATCTTTTTTATCAAAAAAAGGAGCGAAAAATTCGCTCCTTTTCTATTTTAAGTAAATTATATTACAATTTACGTTTTACTTCTACTTGTTCGTAAGCTTCTACAATATCACCAACTTCAATGTTGTTAAAGTTTTGGATATTTAAACCACATTCGTAGCCTTTAGAAACTTCTTTTACATCATCTTTATAGCGTTTTAACGAAGCTAACTCGCCTGTGTAAATTACCACACCGTCACGTACAATACGGATTTTGCTATTTCTGGTAATTTTACCATCCAACACCATACAGCCTGCAATGGTACCCACCTTAGTGATTTTGAAAGTCTCACGGATTTCTACGTTAGCCACAATTTTCTCTTCAAATTCTGGAGCCAACATACCTTCCATGGCCGCTTTAATCTCATTGATTGCATCGTAGATGATTGAGTACAAACGAATATCGATTTGCTCTGCCTCTGCCAATTTACGTGCACCTGTTGATGGACGCACTTGGAAACCGATAATGATCGCATCTGATGCCGAAGCTAACAATACATCACTTTCAGAAATTTGACCTACTGCTTTGCTGATCACATTGATTTGGATCTCTGGTGTAGAAAGTTTCAATAATGAATCTGCTAACGCCTCGATAGAACCATCCACGTCACCTTTGATGATCAAGTTCAGTTCCTTGAAGTTTCCAATTGCTAAACGACGACCGATCTCTGCCAAGGTAATGTGTTTCTGCGTACGCAATCCTTGTTCACGCATCAATTGCAAACGCTTGTTAGCAATATCTCTCGCTTCACTTTCACTTTCTAGTGCATTAAACCTATCTCCAGCTGTTGGTGCACCCTGCATACCCAATACCTGTACTGGTACAGATGGCCCTGCCGAATTTACTTTTGCACCACGTTCGTTAAACAACGCTTTTACTCTACCGCTGTAGCTACCAGCTAAAATTGGATCTCCAACTTTTAAAGTACCACCTTGTACCAAAACCGTAGTTACAATACCACGACCTTTATCTAAAGTAGCCTCAATAACAGTACCTGTAGCACGTTTGTTAGGATTAGCTTTTAATTCTAATAACTCAGCCTCTAATAATACTTTATCTAATAGTAAGTCTACGTTTAAACCGCTCTTACCTGATATTTCTTGTGATTGATATTTACCACCCCAATCCTCAACTAAAATATTCATTACAGATAACTGTTCGCGAATTCTATCTGAGTTTGCACCTGGCTTATCTATCTTAGTAAATGCAAATACCAAAGGAACACCAGCAGCTTGTGCGTGGTTAATTGCCTCTTTAGTTTGTGGCATCACCGCATCATCCGCAGCTACCACAATAATGGCAATATCTGCCACTTTAGCACCACGAGCACGCATCGCTGTAAAGGCCTCGTGACCTGGAGTATCTAAGAAGGTTATTTCTTTTCCGGCACTAGTAGTTACCTTGTAAGCACCAATGTGCTGTGTAATACCGCCAGCCTCTCCAGCTACCACATTTGCTTTACGGATATAATCTAGCAATGAAGTTTTACCATGATCCACGTGCCCCATAATGGTTACTACTGGAACTCTTGGCAATAAATTTTCTTCAGAATCTTCCTCCTCAATGTTGATGTCTTCTTCTTCATCTGGTTTTACGAATTGAATTTCGTAACCAAACTCATCCGCAACAATTGTTAGGGTTTCTGCATCTAAACGTTGGTTAATTGATACGAACATTCCCAAGCTCATACAGGTTCCAATAATTTTGGTTACTGGCACGTCTATCATGTTCGCCAATTCGTTGGCCGTAACGAACTCCGTTACTTTCAACACCTTCGACTGTAATTCTTCCTCTAATGCTGCTTCTTCGGCCGAAAGCGCTACATCATCACGTTTTTGACGACGAAGTTTAGCTCTTTGTGCAAATTTACCCGACTTACCTGCACCACTTAAACGAGCAAGTGTTGCTTTGATTTGATCTTGGATTTCTTTTTCAGTTGGTTCCTCTTTTGGAGTGTTTCCACCTGCAGCATTTCTATTTCCTTGATAACCTGGACGGTTATTGTTGTTGTTTCTGTTACCTTGATAACCACCACCTTGGCCACCGCCCGGGCGATTGCCCTGATAAGGTGTTCTTTGTCCGCCACCTTGTTGGTTAGCCCCAGGCGTACCCGCAGCACCACCTTGGCCTTGTTGCTGCCCGCCAGCACCAGGTGCACCCGGTGTCTTCTTACGTTTACGCTTACGCCTAGCGTCAGCATCGCTAGATGAAGAAGCAACTGGCTGGTTTCTTCTGTCTGGCGTAGTTGGCAATACAATTTTACCGATAATATTTGGTCCCGATAACTTTACCGAACGAGCTTTAATCACTTCGTCTTTAGGAGCCTCTGCTACAGGCGCAGGGGTTTCTGTTTTAGGTTCAGCAGGTTTTTCAACTACTGGTTTCTCTTCTACTTTAACGGCCTCTGCTGGTTTTTCTGCCACTGGTTTTTCCACTGGTTTTTCTTCTACCTTAGGCGCTGCTTCAACTGGTTTTTCTTGCTTAACCACAGGAGCAGGTGTAGGAGTGTCCTCTTTTTTAGCTGGACGAGTTTTTGAATTTAAATCGTTAAGGTTGATTTTCCCAACTATTTTAACACCAGGACGTGAAGTTTCCTCTACGTTTTCTGCCGGTTTAACTTCTGTAGCTTTTGGCTCTTCTTTAACAGGCTCTTGCGGTTTTTCTGCTACTGGCTTCTCTGGCTCAGTTTTTTCTCCGGAGGCGTATATTGATTAAGGTTTTTAATCAGCACACCTTCACTCTCAAATTCCGAGTTTTTCTTTGGCGCTTCAGGAGTTTTTTCAGTTGTTACTTCAGGTTCATCACGACGAATTTTGCCAATAACTATTTGGTTAGCCTCTTCTTTTACTATTTTATCTCCCTGAAACTCTCTAAGCAAGACATTATACATCTCTCCAGAAAGCTTGGTATTAGGCTTATTATCCACAGCATAGCCTTTCTTCCCAAGGAACTCTACCGCGGTAGCCAATCCTATGTTAAGTTCTTTTGCTGCTTTTAATAATACTACTGTTTTGTCGTCTGACATTGATTATCCTGTTTTTTTCTAATTATACAAAAGTAACGTTTATTCTTATCTAATTCAAGTAAAGACTTTTATTCGAATTCTGATTGTAGAATAGCAACTACTTCTTTGATTGTTTCTTCTTCTAGATCGGTTCTTTTCACTAACTCATCTAAAGAAAGTGACAATACACTTTTTGCGGTATCTAGACCGATTGCTTTTAATTCATCGATGATCCAGCTATCGATTTCGTCTGAGAATTCTTCCAAATCCACATCCTCATCTTCTTCGCCAGCCTCACGATAAACATCTATTTCATAACCGGTTAACTTACCAGCTAGTTTGATATTGTGCCCACCGCGACCAATTGCCAATGATACTTGATCTGGCTTTAAATAAACCGATGCACGCTTGGTTTCATCATCTAATTTAATAGAAGTGATTTTTGCTGGGCTTAAAGCACGTTGAATATATAACGAAATATTGGTTGTGAAGTTAATTACGTCAATATTTTCATTTTTCAATTCTCTCACGATACCGTGGATACGAGAACCTTTCATACCCACACAAGCGCCTACTGGGTCAATTCTATCATCGTAAGATTCTACAGCAACTTTAGCACGTTCTCCTGGTTCGCGAACAATTTTCTTGATAGTAATTAAACCGTCGAAAATTTCTGGAACCTCAATTTCGAACAAACGTTGCAAAAATTCTGGAGCTACCCTAGAAATGATAATTTTAGGTGTAGCGTTTACCATATCTACTTTAGAAATTACGGCACGTACTGCATCGCCTTTCTTAAAGTAATCGGCTGGAATTTGCTCTGTTTTAGGCATCAACAATTCGTTTCCTTCGTCGTCTAATACCAAAGTTTCTTTTTTCCAAACTTGATAAACCTCGCCTGTTACAATTTCGCCTACTCTATCTTTATATTTTTTGAAGATTTCGTCTTTTTCTAGCTCTAATACTTTAGAAACTAAGGTTTGGCGGGCAGCTAAAATAGCTCTACGGCCAAAACTTTCTAAGGTAATTTGCTCGATATAATCGTCGCCAACTTCTAAATCAGCATCATACTGGTGTACCTCCGCTAATTCAATCTCCAGATCATCATCCTCAGAAAAACCATCTTCCATTACTTTTCTGGTTCTCCAAATCTCCAAATCTCCGTTATCTGGGTTCACAATCACATCGCAGTTTTCATCTGTTCCGTATTTTTTACGCAACATGCTACGAAACACCTCTTCTAATACGCTAATTACCGTAGGGCGGTCGATATTCTTAAAGTCTTTAAACTCTTGAAAAGAATCGATTAAATTAATATTGTTCATTCTATTTAAATGAAATTAAAACCTTTGTTTCTGTTATATCGTTTAAAGCGATTTGGCTACTTACCAATTGCACTTTTTTTCCTTTTTCTTTCACTTGCTCCTCAATGGTAATTGAGGTTTCGTTTGCAGCTAGCAGCTTACCTTCTTTTTTATCGCCATTAGCTAATTTTAACGCCAATTCTCTACCAATATTTTTGGCAAATTGCCGGGTTAATCTTAACGGCTCTCCAACACCAGGAGAAGATACTTCAAGATTGTATGCGGTTTCAATTGCATTTTCTTCTTCTAAATGAAAACCAACATGCCTGCTTATTGCCACACAATCTTGGATACTGATACCTTGATCGCCATCTACATGGATAACCAACTTGTTGTTAGGCAACATCTTAACATCAACCAAAAACAACTCTGGCCTATCTGCAATTTTCTCTTCTACCAGTTCTCTAACTCTCTTTTCTAGCTGCATAGTATAAATTATTGCTAAATAAAAAGAGGGGACACCTGTCCCCCCATTTCTTGTTTTGCCGAGCAAAGGTACAAAAATATTTTGATTAAAAAAACCAAATTTAGCTTAGCGTTAATGGATTAGAAATTAAGTTTGGCGTACTTAGACTTAAATATTAAGCTTATATATTGATTAATCTACCTTAAAAGTCATGCTGTTTTGCAACAGCCATAACCGCTTGCGCTAGAACTAGCTTAAACAAGAGGGGGGGTTAAATCAGAAAACATATTAGCGATAATTAGCGCAGCAATATTTTTTCCTGCTTTTTAACGGTTTTACCCACATCGCCTTTTAAGATATCTTCTGTTTTACCAAAACTACTATTTAGAAGTGTTTGTACTAAATAGGTTTTTCCTTTCACAAAAGGGGTATTTGGAATAAATGCTAGTGTGTCATTTTTGAGGAGCATTGTCCCTGTGATTGCTATTTCCTGAGTTGCTCTATCTTTATTCAACTCTGAAATTGTAACTAACTCATTTAAAAGGCTATCCGTTTGTTCTTTCGCTCTAAACAAACTAACTTCGTCTAAACCTGTAAACAAAATAGCTGTACTGTCTGTAGAGAAGTTAATTGCTAACTCTTTTTCCTTTTTTAAGGAGCAGGAAGAAAAAACGAAACAACAAATCGCGAATAATGTTAACTTGCTAAACATTTAACTAAGTTACTATGATTAAACTAATTTTAGAAGTATTATTAATGGGACTTGCAGTAATGCTGGGTGCATTTTTGGTTCCGGGTGTTTCTGTAGATGGTTACGGAAGTGCCCTACTTGCTGCCATTTTAATTGCCGTAACCAACGCCACCATTGGGCTGGTGCTGAGGTTTTTTACCTTTCCGCTAAACTTTTTAACCCTGGGTTTGGTTTCCTTTATTATTTCTGTATTGATGATTTTATTGGTAGATCACTGGATGAGCGGTTTCAACACCTCTGGATTTCTATCGGCGGCAGTTTTAGCCATTGCTGTTGCAGTAATTAAGATGATATTAGATGCTGCTTTTGGGGTACAAAAATCATGATCATTTAAGAGAGCCACAGATGCACAGATTTTTATAGCTAAAATTATTCATCTGTGTATCTGTGGCAAAAAATATCTCTTTTAAATGCTAAAGCACTAAGATAAAACACTTCTGCTGATTACCAGTTTTTGTATTTCGGAAGTGCCTTCATAAATCTGGGTAATTTTGGCATCCCTCATTAATCGTTCTACGTGATACTCTTTTACAAAACCATAGCCACCATGTATTTGCACGGCCTCAACGGTAACATCCATGGCTACCTTACTTGCAAATAATTTGGCCATAGAGCCTTCTAAAGTATATGGCAAGCCTTGGTCTTTCATCCAAGCGGCTTTGTATACCAACAACCTTGCTGCTTCTATTTGTGTAGCCATATCTGCTAATTTAAAAGCAATAGCTTGGTGATCTGCAATTGGCTTCCCAAACGCTTTACGCTCTTTGGCATAAGCTAGTGCTAACTCATAAGCACCCGCAGCAATACCGAGTGCTTGTGCAGCAATGCCAATACGTCCGCCTTCTAAAGTTTTCATGGCAAACTTAAAGCCAAATCCGTCTTCGCCAATGCGATTCTCTTTTGGCACTTTTACATCATTAAACATTAGAGAATGCGTATCAGAACCCCTAATACCCAGTTTATTTTCTTTTGGGCCAATGGTAAACCCCGGTGTTCCTTTTTCTACAATAAACGCATTGATGCCTTTGTGTTTTAGCTCTGGATGGGTTTGTGCAATTACCAAATACGTACTGGCAGTGCCACCATTGGTAATCCAGTTTTTGGTACCATTAAGCAAGTAATGATCTCCTTTATCTTCTGCCGTGGTGTGTTGCGATGTTGCATCAGAACCTGCTTCTGGTTCAGAAAGACAGAAGGCGCCGATTTTTTCGCCAGACGCTAAAGGCTTTAAGTATTTCTCTTTTTGTGCTTCTGTTCCGTATTTTTCTAGCCCGTAGCAAACCAAAGAATTGTTCACAGAAACCACCACCGAGGCCGAAGCATCTATTTTAGAAAGCTCTTCCATCACTAAGGCGTACGAAACGGTATCCATACCACCTCCATTGTATTTTGGATCAACCATCATTCCTAAAAAGCCGAGCTCGCCCATGCTTTTTACTTGCGCTGCCGGAAACTTCTGATGTTCGTCTCTTTCTATTACTCCAGGTTTTAATTCATTTTGGGCAAAATCCCTAGCAGCCTGCCTAATCATTTGCTGCTCTTCGCTCAATTCAAAGTGCATAATTATAAAGGTATAAGTTGGTTAGAATCAAAGATAGCATTATTTGAAATAATACTATGCAAACATAGCAAATTTATAGTAAAGAAAATATCCTCTATATCTAACGTTTTACTGCACCAGAAAATGAGATAGCGCAACAACTAAAATTTATAATAATTCTACTTTAAAGCTACCTCGGGAAGGTAAAGCTTGCTCCTAAAGCCAAAGCCTGACTGCGTTGAACTTTTAAATCCATGTCTTTATCGTATAAAACAACACCTGTTAAGGAAACATTCAAGAAACGGTTTAGCTTAGACGTGATTACCACATCTAATCGATGGTCAATTTCTCCAAAGTCTTCGTAAGGGATAAACATATTGTACTTGGCTTTCAAAATCGTATTCTTCATGATTTCCTTTTCCAAATTACTTACTACTTGGAAAGCGAGTTCGTTTTTGATTTTTTTGCCGATATCTACACCAAAGTTTTTAGGGTTGGTTCTGTAAATAGTAGTGTCCAAAACAAAGGTTTGGCGGGCCGTACCTGTACCAATACGTGTAGAGAAAACCTTGCTTGGCTTATATTCAAAACCCATAGATTCGGTTAGGTAGCCTGGCGACATGAACTTGGAAAGTATTTTTGCCACCTCATTGCCATTGGCATCTTTGGAATAAGAAAAGCCCTTATCAAACTGCGATTCGAAACTTACCGAAGCAAAGAAATACCAGTTTTTAGATAACTGTAGGGCTGCTTTATTATCCCAATAAATACGGTCGTTGGTTTTCTTTTGCAGCTGGTCTTTGTTTTTCACTTTTCCATATTGCATAATTACCTCGCTAGTATAACTGTAGCTCTCTTTGCTGTACTCTGCCTTGTAATTTAGTAATGCGCCAATAGCTATCGAATTTACACCACCGCCTTTCCAGTTTTCGCTAAACGAAGCTTGGTTGGCGTTAATACCTACAGTTGCTTTTGTTTTCCAATAGTTAATTTTTGCCTGCACTAAGGCTGGTTTCAAATCTCTCGGTTGAAATAAAATCACACCTATTCTAGTAGGAAGTGGACTGCGTTTTAACCTGATTTCCATATCCTTAACAGAGATGGGGATGGTATCTATTTCTTGTGCAGAAAGAGAGAAGAAAGTAGCTAAAACGGCAAAAGAGGTAAGTAATAAACGCTTCATTTTCTACAAAATAACGTAAAAATTAATGAAATATTGATAACCGAATAGGGTTTTGTGCTGCAAATTAACAAAACTAATGCTTTATACCCTTAAACGAAGCGAATGCTTTTCGTGTCTTTAAATAGCTCAAATTGTGTTCGTTGGCAAAAGCCTCTTGCTCGAAAAATATATTCAAATAAGCTTTATCATGAGATTTGAAACGAAGAAGGTTAACCACATAATTTAGCAGATACAAGACATAAAATGGAATGAATAGCAACTCTATCTGTTGCCTGTGGTGTATCTTTTCGTGATTAACCAAAATCAAATCATTTTTATACTCTTTTCTTTTTAACAAGATAAAAGGATAAATAGCCATGGCCGCAGCGGGCAATTTCCGAACAGTAATAAACACCGTCATTTTAAGGCTGCTCTATAGTTAATTTGGGCAACGTAGGCAAACGGAACATAGCCGGATTGCGTTTGTAAGAGGCATAACTGTTTTTAACGAACTGTATAAAGGCATATTCCGAAGCGCTTAAAACAAACTGGTAGGTTGGCCGGTATTGGGCCATAAAATCTTGCACATTTTCTTCCTTTATATCCACCAATCCCATCACATAATCTTTACGATAACGGTAATCTATAACCTGTTCCTTATAGTCTTTTTCTAAGATTTTTTGTAACTGACGAGCGTTCTTACCATCTCGGCTCAATAAGTTATAAATGGCATCAATGCCTAAACCAACGCCACCTTGGCCTAGGTTAAGCAAATCTCTGCTGCTTCCTTGGTCTAATTTATATTTATACTCTTCGAGCTTAGATCTGTACAATTCTTGTGGTGTTTTGGCCTTTCCGTAAACATTTACTTCTTTTAAACGGATGCCTAAAGAGCGTAACTGAAACACAATAGCGCTTTGCCCACGATACACCACAGTATCCATTCCATAGCCGCTTAGTGCCGCAAACAAAGTATCTCCAGGCTTTATCTTTGCAAAAAACTCTCCTTTGGTATTGTTATAGATGCCAGTATCTATAGATGAATTGTAGATATAAACCTTTGCCAGCCGCAACTTGGTTTCTTTGTCTATCACAAAGCCAGGAACTGTTTTTTGTTGTGCAAAAGCAGTTAACGTACAAATAAATAATATGCCGAAAAGTAGAACTCTCATTAATTAAGCAAAGCTACAATTTATAAAAATTGAGGCTATTTATCTTAACATTATTTAACTACTATTAGTTTTTGTCCAATTTTAATGTTGTTATCGGGCAATTGGTTTAAAGTTTTTAGTTCTTCTACCGATATTTTATACAGTTGGCTAATTTTATAAAGTGTATCGCCTTGCACAACGGTATGATATTTTCCATCAATTAAATCCTTTGGCGGATCTTTTGGCGCCACATTTACTGGTGTATACAATTTCTTCTCGTTAGGGATATTTGCATTGATTTCCTTAAACACTTTATCTTCTCTGGCTAGCTTTTCACGCTCGCTTTCTGATTGGTCGTACTGATAAAGTTGGTATTTTTCGATGATATTGATGAGCAACTCTGGATATTTTGGATTGGTAGCGTAACCCGCATTTTTAAGGCCAATGGCCCAGTTGCGGTAATCGTTTTTATCTAACTCAAAAAGCCCTGCATAACGTTTGCGCTTTAAAAACTCAGAATGGTCTTTGTATGATTCTCTTGGGTCTTTATAAACACGAAAACAATCATCACGTTGATCGTCGTCTTTGTAATAGGCTTTTCCTTTCCAGTCTGATGTACATTTAATGCCGAAGTGGTTGTTGGCATACTTGGCCAAATCGCTGCTGCCACTTCCAGATTCTAAAATGCCCTGTGCCAAAGTAATGCTTGCCGGAATACCATATTTGTTCATTTCTTCTATCGCAATAGCTTTAAATGCATCGATATAAGACAAAGTGGTGTAAGAAATTGGGTTTGGATTATCCTTTTTTGCGTTTTTCTCTATTTGTTTATTGTTCTTGCTGTATTGTTTGGTTTTACAAGCACTAGCAAATACAACTAAAAAAGCTAACAAAAGCAGGTTTTTATTTTTACTCATTACGGCACTAAAGTTTAAGTTTTTGTCCTGGTTTTAAGGCATTTGATTTAAGGCCATTCTTATTCATCAATGCTTTTACGGTAGTTTTATTTCGCTTGGCAATAATACTTAAATTATCTCCCTGTTTTACGGTGTAGGTTCTGCTGCTTTTCTTCTTAGGTCGATAAATGGGCTTCGGTTCTACGGGCTCTACATAATCTTCTGGCCTATTATCGTATTGAAAAAGCTCGTATTTATTGATTAGCGCAATTACCTGCGACGCCCAGCTTCTACTTCGGGCATAACCGCCTCGTTGTATGCCTCTTGCCCAAGCTTTAAAGTTGTAAGCATCGTATTTATCGAAAAGCACGTTAAAATAAGTGCGACTTTTTAAAAAAGTGATGAAATGAACGTAGGAAGAATCTACCGTAGGAAAATCTTTATAAGCAGAGCGGATTTCTGTATTTGAATTTTTGCCCTTAAAACCGAAGTGGTTGTTGAGGTAACGGGCAATCTTGCTTTTTCCAGCAGCAGACTCGTGAATGGCCACGCCCAAAATGATACTGGCAGGAATATGGTGTTCTTTTGCCAGTTCTTGAGCAATATCCGCATACTCTTCAATGTACTCTTCTGTAGTTTGTGCCGATGCTAGAAACGCATTGACTGCCAGAATAACGAGAAGTATAATTTTTTTCATGGTTAAATTACTGGTTAACTGGATAATCGGTTAACTGTTGACTGAAACCTGTCAACTGATTACTTCTTCCTGATGACGAACAGGCCATCTCTAACGGGTAAAATCAATTTTTCTACCCTGGTATCTTCATTTATTTTGTCGTTAAACGAACTGATGTTTTTAGTGTCTTTATCTTGAGCGTTGTTTACAATTTTGCCACTCCAAAGTACATTATCTACAATGATTAAACCTCCTGATCTTACCTGATCGAAAATCAAATCATAATAGGTGCCATTGTTTTTTTTATCTGCATCGATAAAAACCAAATCGAAAGTTTCGTTGATGCTTTTTAGGCTCTCTTGCGCATCGCCGATAGTATATTTGATTTTAGAGTTTAACGGAGATTTAGCAAAGTTCTCACGAACCATATCTTCCAATTCGGCATTGATGTCTAAGGTATAAATAACGCCATCTTCTGTTAAACCTTCTGCTAAACATAAGGTAGCGTAACCTGTAAAAGTACCCACCTCTAAGATCCTTTTTGGGGAAATCATCTTACTGAGCATACTTAACACCCTGCCTTGATAATGACCACTCAGCATTCGTGGCAGTAAAACTTTAAGGTTGGTTTCCCTATCAATATGTTGTAGCAATTGATCTTCGGGTTCGCAATATTTTAATAATAGTTGTTGTAGTTCGTTGCTTACCATTGAGCTTATAAACGGTTTTGTTCCATAAAATATTGCAGAATTATAGTGGCCGATATGGTATCTACCCTTTCTTTGTCTCTTCTATCTGTCTTTTTCAGCCCGCTTTGCATGATAGTTGCGTGTGCCATTTTTGAGGTAAAACGCTCATCAACCCAATGTTGCGGAATAGCTGGAAAGCTCTTTTTTAAGATGGTAGAAAAGCCCTTTACGTGTTGGTAGCTCTCTGAAGGCGTACCGTCCATTTGTTTTGGCTCGCCAAGCACAAAGGCTTCTATTTGTTCTGAGAGTAAGTATTTCTTGATGAAATCTACCACATCTTTCGGGTGTATGGTATCCAACCCTGTTGCAATAATTTGCAGCGGATCGGTAACGGCAATGCCAATACGTTTGGTGCCATAATCGAAAGCCATTATACGTGCCATGTGGGCAAAGATAGGATTTTTACCCCCAACCCCTAAAGGGGAGTTATTTTATTGTGCATTTGCTTTCTAAACCCTTTTTTATTCTGGCTGATAATTGACGTGTCATGCTGAGCTTGTCGAAGCATTGTGTGCGATGAAATATGCTTCGACAAGCTCAGCATGACAAGGAGTTTAAAAAGATTGCAACGAAAAGCGGGACGAACTTTAAACGGAGCGATTTTCCATGCTTTTCTAATTAAAACAACAAACAAAAAAAATATTTTTGTAGCGTAATGCAACGTTTTGAAAATCACGTTGTCTTTTGATTAGAACGCTTTAGATAGTGTGTTAAAAAACGCTACAAATTTGGAAACAGTTTACATAGACAAGCATGCAGATTTAGTAAACGATTGTCGCAACGGCAACCGGAAAGCACAATTTGAAATTTACAAGTTGTATGCCACAGCTATGTACAACGTGGCCCTGCGAATTGTAAATGACGACGCTGAAGCTGAGGATGTTTTGCAGGAGGCCTTTTTAGATGCTTTTAACCGCATTGCAGATTTTAGGCAAGAAACCACTTTTGGTTTGTGGTTAAAACAAATCGTGATTAACAGGTCTATTAATTACCTGCGAAAACGCAAAATGGAAATGGTAAGCGTGGATAGCGTAGCAGATGTTGCCGATGAGCCGGCAGCAGATTTTGAGGAAACACATTTAAAGGTAGAAGCCATAAAAAGTGCAATGGCCGAACTGCCAGATGGATACAGAGTGGTGCTGAGCTTATACCTTTTTGAGGGATATGACCACGAAGAAATTGCACATATTTTAAAAATAACAGAAAATACATCGCGTACGCAATATATGCGAGCAAAAAGAAAGTTGAATAGTTTATTAGAAATGAGAGGAGTAGCAAGATGAGCAATAAATTAGAGGGATTTGTAAGAGACAACAAAAGAGAATTTGAAGTTAAAGGCCCATCAGATGCGTTGTGGAGCAAAATAGAGGCCGAGTTAGATAAAAAGCAACCTAAAAGGAAAGCCTTTAAAATGTACCAATGGATGAGCATTGCGGCAATGTTAGTGCTTTACGGTAGGGATTTATTTTGGTTACCAATACCAAAGAAGAAGCGCCGAAATTTTAGTGGCAGATATTAACCCTGGCTTAGGTAAAAAAGAAGTAAGATTTACTAGTTTAATTGAGGAAAAAAGAGATAGTCTGCAGATTTTAGCAGGTGCAGATCCTGAGCTTTACAAACAATTTATCTCTGATTTGAGTAAGCTAGATAATGATTATCAGGAACTAAAAAAACAGCTGCAAACAAGCCCAAACAAAGGTTTAGTTGGCAAAGCAATGATGAAAAATCTGGAAATTCAATTACAGATGATCAGTCAGCAGCTATATATTATCAATCAAGTCAATCAATATAAAAAAGAGGAAAAAACCATCTGATACTTATTTCGTTCGACGTCGGTTATAACGTATTTGAAACAGGTTTGTTCTACCAAAACACGTTTTAAAATTTAGTAAAATGAAAAAAATCATATTTAGCATATTGGCCTTATGTGGGTTTTTTATGCAAGCAAATGCACAAGTGGGCGAGTTGCCGCCAACACCACTAACTCCGGCTGTACCAGCGGTTGAAGCCTATAGTAATAGTATGTCTAACGGTACCACTACAGTAACTACTCGTACTAAAACAACCAAGAGTGGAAAAACAGAAGTGGTAACAGAAAGCTACACGACCAATTTACAACAAGGCCAGTATGACGATCCGCAGCGTACCAAATCTTTCTCAAAGTCTTAC
Source organism: Pedobacter sp. SL55 (assembly GCF_026625705.1). Lineage (NCBI taxonomy): Bacteria > Pseudomonadati > Bacteroidota > Sphingobacteriia > Sphingobacteriales > Sphingobacteriaceae > Pedobacter > Pedobacter sp. SL55. The sequence goes on from NZ_CP113059.1 coordinate 1,137,945, forward strand.
AGCATAGCCAAAGGCGAAAAGGTAAATATTTCTAATATTTATGGCAGCCTTATCTTTAAAACTTGGGATAAAAACGAGGTAAAAGTAGATGCTGATATTAGCGCATTTGCCAACTCAGAAGCAGATGCTCAAAAGCTGATTGACAATGTATCTATCACAAATTCTAAGAATGGCGATGAAGCCGTTTTCAAAACCAAAATGGAAGACAACATTGGCACCAGAGGTAATGGTACACGTAACGGAAAAAGATGGCGTAGGGAAGTGAGGATATCCATGACGGTGTACTTGCCATCGAGCGTTGCGCTAACTGCTTCGCAACAATACGGAAACCTAGAATTGCCAGATTTTTCTGGACCAACCGCCCTTAAAGTACAGTACGGAAAACTGAATACAGGGAACCTAAGCAATACCAACAACTTTATTTCTGCGCAATATACCAGCGTTAATTTACAAGATGTGAATAAAGCAACCATCAAACAGCAATATGGTAGTGGCTTAACCATCGCTTCGGCAGGAGATTTAAACCTTAATGCGCAGTATGCAACGGTACGTATTGGCGATATCAAAAGAAGTGCTAGCATTAGACAACAATACGGCAGTGGTTTAACGATTGGTTCGGTAGGTGGCAACTTAGATTTGGATGCACAGTATGCTTCGGTAAAAGTAGGTGCCATTAAAGGCGATGCTAGCATTAGGCAGCAATATGGCAGTGGTTTAAATATCGAACAGGTTGATAACTTAAGCCTTACCGCTCAATATGCAGCGGTTAGGGTTGGAAGATTAACCGGAAACCTAACTGCAAAAGCGCAATATGGCAGTAGATTCTCTGTGGAGAAAATAGAAGCGAGTAGCAAAATAGTGAATATAGATACAGAGTATATAGGTGTAAATCTAGGTTTCGCAGCAAATTACGGCGGAAGTTTAAACGTAGATACGCAATACGGAAGTTTGAAGACCGGAGAAGGTATTAATGCCAAAAGAGTTGGAGAAGATGACGAAAGAGGCAGCAGCTCTAGGAAAGATTATACTGGAACGATTGGCAAAGGAGGTGCATCTAATGTAAAAGTGAGTGTGAGATATGATTCGGCTACTTTTAGGGTTAATTAAAACTTAAAACCTCAGTTCGATTATTATTTGCTTATTTTACGTTATTATATAAAGTTATTGGTTTAGCTGACCCTGAAATAAATTCAGGGTGACGGAAAATCGGCAGTCAGTCATGCTGAATTTAGTTCAGCATCAGTTTTAAAACCTAATTATCAATAGGTTAAATATCAAATTCAGGTTAAAAGTTACTTCTTGAGATAAGTATACTAGAATACGGGGTTAGCTGGAGATAGCCCGCAAAAAGTAAGAAACCTGCCTCGACTAGCTTAAAAAACGGGATGCTCATTTGAACATCCCGTTTTTATTTGTTGTTATATTTTAGCTGGTTCTGCAACCTTTTCTAGCGTATTATAAACCTGATACAATGCTCTTGGGATGTGGAAGCATCCTTTCCATTTGCCGCCTTTTGCTGCTAATGAAACTTCGCCTCTACGGTTTAAATAACCAAACCACTCGCCGCCATTTTCTGTATCTCTAAAGTTCTTCCAAGTGTAGTTGTGTAGTTTTTCGAACCACGTAGCACATTTTTCGTTCTGGGTGATGGCATAGCCTTTTGCCATGGTTACCAAGGCCTCTACATGTACCCACCATAATTTTTGGTCCCACTCTAATTGTTGTACTGGATGCCCTTTGATATCTTTAAAGTATAAAATACCATCATATTTCTCGTCCCAGCCAAATTCTAAAGCAGTGAAAGCTATTTCAAGTGCTTTATTAACCAAGGCAGTGTCATTCTTTCTTACGGCTAAATCCATGATGAACCACATGGCTTCGATAATGTGACCTGGATTTACCACTCTGCCTTCGTATGAATCGGAGAAGCTGCCATCGTGATGAACGTTTTCTAAAATCAAGCCTGATTGCGGTTGATAGAATACAGACATCACTTCGTGTAAAACTTCGTCAATTAAACCATCAACGGTAGATTTATCTAGCAAATGCTCTAATTCTAACGAAAGGTTGCATAAAATCATCGGTAAAGAGAAGTTTTTTAAATCTCTGGTACCAGGAAAGCCTTTGCTGTATTTTCCCTTCGGATTGTTTCTTCTTTCTAAAATTCTGTTGAAGGTTTTTAATGCAATGTCAGCATCTTCATTACTTTGATTGATTTTACACAAAGCTCCAAAGCCCATCGTAGCAAAGCAATCAGAGAAAATGTTGTAAGGCTGTACCAACGGCTTCCCCCTTTTAGTGAAAGAAAAGTACCAATCCCCATTTTCGTCTCTACCATGTTTTCTCATGAAAGATGCGCCCAATTCGGCAATATCTTTCCACTCTTGTTTGGCTTCTACTTTATCAAAAAGCATCGAATACGTCCAAATTTGGCGGCCTTGCAACCAAGCAAACTTATCGGTGTCGTAAACATTTCCTTTGGCATCTAAACAGGTAAAATATCCCCCTGCATCTTTATCTAAAGAGTTTTTGCTCCAAAAAGGAACGATCTCGTTTAGCAATTCATTCTTGTATATATCTATGTACTTGTTCATTTATAAAGTATTTGCGTATTCTTGGTATCTATTGTAAAGGTGTTGCGCTTGTAAATAAGCCGATTGCGGGCTCATGAAATGGGAGAATTCGAAAGTGATGGCTTTATCGTAGCCTGCTTTTCTGGCTGCTTCCAACTTTAATCTTAGTTTTTCGAACTTGATAGGAAGGAATTTGATGGGCATATCGCGATCGAAACTTTCGGCATTGGTCCAGCATTGCAAACCGAATTTATCTGCCATTTTCTTGTTCACTTCAAAAAAATCTTGTAGCTCATGGTAATCTACATGGCCATCTTGAAAAGCAACGGCATCGATAGAACCTTTCAATCCCGAGAAAATCTCCGACCATTCGTCTTCGTGTTCTTTCAGTGATACTGCATTTTCTTTGGTCAAAGTCGCTTCCGCAGCCATTACCGCTTTTTTACCGTCAATCCACGGAGAAATGAAAGTTGGCAAACCATTGCTTACGCCTTTGCATTGCAAGCCTAAAGTGTTAAAAGCTTCGGTTGCGCCTTTAGTGCGGCGACTGATTTCCATGCTTAAATACCAGCCCCCGAAACTTTTGTGGTGTCCGTATTTGGCCCACACTTCGTCTATCACGTAGCGGTTCGCATCAATTTCGTGCTGTAAACTCCCTGTATCCCAATAATGGCCACTGTCGTACAAGCCGAAATAGAATTTCATGTCGTGTTCATCCGCCAGTTCTAAATACAGTTCTACCAAATCAATAGGCGGTTCGTAGCAGCCAAATTTATTTTTCAGGTAAACCGATGGATAAGTGATAAACCTGCGGTAACCGCTCCTAATGAGAATTACAGTGTCAATCCCCATTGCTTTCATGTGGGCAAAATCTTTGGCCCATTCTTCTCTTCCCCAATTTTGGTGTGGGATATCGTGAGAAATCTCATCAATAAAAGTTCCCGTTATTCTCATTCTTTTTCTTCTTAAATATTTTTGTGCTAAGGTTGTCTTATTGAACCTTACAAGTATTGCTTCTCTTTTAAAAATTTCACTAAATCGATATAATATAATGGCTTCAAATGCACTCCATCCATTGTAACGTCACTTTTCAAAGCACCCATTTCATCTACAAACAAGCTATAAAGATCTATGTAGACCACTTTTTCTTCGGCTGCTACAAGCTTTACTTTTTCATTAATTTCTCGAACCAATTTGGTGCGTCCTTTGGTGTATTCTTGTTTAGTAATTTGCTCGTTTATAGGAAGCGAGTTGCCAATGTATATCTTGGTGTTTGCTGAGCGTTGTTTAATCTTTTTGATGATCTTCCTGTAATTGCTCACACTCACTTCATGCGGTAGTTTCCTAAACTGATCGTTAGCGCCAATCATATAAAAAACCGCTTTTGGTTTGGCGTTCAAAATTTCTTCGAGCCTAGCCAGTACACCAAAAGAATTATCGCCACCAATACCTCTGTTTACAATTGGAAACTTGCTATCTGCCAATAGCTCTTGCCATTCTGCTTTTTCTATGGTACTGCTGCCTAAAAGTACAATGGCGTTTTTTGGTATAGGTGTTTTTGCAAAATATGCTATACGTTGCTGGTAATACCAATTGGCATAGCTGCTGTCCACTTTTGCGTTTTGAGCATAGCAGAAGTTGGCTATTATCCAAAACATTATCATTAACGCACAATTTTTAATACTCATTGCTAATTCAATTTATCTTGCTTCTGCCGTAGCATAGTCTAATGCTTTACTTTCGTTATTTTATAATTCGGTTTTATCCTTTAAAAATTTTACCCAATCGATGTAGGCTGCGGCTTTCAAATGCACGCCATCAATCGTAAATTCTTGCTTCAGTACACCTTTATCATCCTGAAAAATCGGACAGATATCGATGTAGGTCACGCCTTCTGCTTCTGCTAATGCTTTAATTTTTTGATTAAGCGCTGGCACCAAAACATTACGGTCTTTGGTGTAAGCTTCTTTGGTCATGCTTTCGTTGATCGGCAAGCAACTTTCTACATAAATCTTAGTTTTTGGCGATTGTTGTTTGATCTTTCTAATGATGCGCTTGTAATTGTACACACTTACGTCATGAGGCAACTTACGGAACTGGTCGTTAATGCCATCCATTAAGTAAACAGCTTTAGGTTTTGCAGCAACAATTTCGTCCATTCTGGCTAAAATACCGAAGGAATTATCGCCACCAATGCCTCTGTTTACTATTGGATATTTGCTGTCTGCCAACAACTCTTGCCACTCGGCCCTTTCGGTAATGCTATTTCCCAAAAAGATAATTGCGTTTTGAGGAATAGGCGTTTTGGCAAAATACTCCATACGTTGTTGGTAGTACCAATTGGCGTAATTGCTATCGATTTTTACGGTTTGTGCTTTTGCCGTGTTTAAGAAAGCGATTACAATTATAAGACTTGCCGTCATTGCGAGGCACGAAGCAATCTTAAAACGAGAGAAATAACCCATAGTTGTAGGATTGCTTCGTCGTTCCTCCTTGCAATGACGCGTTGATTTTTGTTCCTGTGGACTATAAAGTGAATGCTGTTCCATTTTAAATAACCTTTAATCGTTTTAATTCCTCAGCCCAATACACATAAGAAGCATGTTTCAAATGCAAACCATCTAAACTCAATTCCTTTTTCATGTTGCCTTTTTCATCAGCAAAAGCTGGATGTAGGTTGATGTAAAACACACCCATTTCTTTGCAAAGTGCCGCTAATTTCTGGTTCAAATCGTTGATTTTGCTGTTTTTAACTTGAGCGTAAGTGGCTGGCAGCATCGCTTCGTTAACTGGTAGTAAGCTTTGCATATATAGCTTGGTTTTCGGCGATTGCGTTTTCACCATCACGATCATGCGTTTAAAATTGGCTAGAATTACCGCGTTTGGTATACCGCGTTTCATGTCGTTTACGCCGCTCAAAAGAAATATTTTAGCTGGTTTCGATTCCAGCACCTCATCCAAACGGGCTAAAATGCCATAAGTTACATCGCCACTAATTCCTCTGTTAATGATGTTTTTCTTGCGGATCAGCTCTTGCCATTTTCCACCTTCAGTCAAGCTATTACCCACAAAGGCAATTTCGCCTTTGCGGTTCGGCATCTTTCTAAAAAAATCAAGTCTTTGTGTGTAGTGACTATTTATATAACTACTATCTATCGTAACGCTTTCTTGTGCATTTGCCAAATGAGCAGTAACGATTAAGCAAACCGTAAAAATCAATCTCTTCATGTTATTCTTTAATAATTTCTCCCTCGTTGGTTTCTTTTTCGGCTTTTTTCAAAGGCACAATCCAAGTGGCAATAAAAGCAGGAATGGTAGCGAACAGCACCCAAATGAAAAAGTCTTTGTAGCCTAAATAATCGCTGATTGGACCGCTAATCATACTTGCCAAGGTGTAACCGAAATAAGTGATGGCACTACCAAAAGCGTAATGCGCCATTTGGTATTTGCCTGGGGCAATTTGTTGCATGATGAACAAAATAATACCGATGAAACCAAACCCATAACCAAAATGCTCGATAGCAACTGCGCTACCAATAATAAATAAGTTCGATGTTTGCGTAAATGCTAAATAAGCGTAAGTAATAAACGGCAGGTTAAAACAAGCGCAAAGCAGCAGTAAGGTTTTGCGGTTTAATCCTTTGTTTGATACAAAATAACCCGCAGTTAATGACCCTAAAACGAAGGCAATAGTGCCGTAAATTCCGGTCAGCATTCCTAAAGTTGCTTCGCTAAGTCCTAAACCACCAACATCTTTAGCGGCTTTAAAGAACAAGGGCATAATCTTAATGGCTTGCCCTTCCGCAAAGCGATATAAAACGATGAATAAAATGCCGAACCAAATGTGTTTCTTTTTGAAAAAGCTGGTGATTACATCGCTTAGCGTTTGCCAAACTTGCGCTGAGGTTTGTACCTGAACCTGCGTTTGTGTTTGCGGCAAAAATTTCTTGTTGTACAAACCCAGCAAAAACATCACTGCTGCGTAAACCAATAATACAGTTGCCCAAGCTTTGGTATTACCATAGAGCGGAATAAGTAGGCCTACTAAAAACACCATTCCGCCGTTAGAGAATAACTTTGCGAAGTTGTAAAAAGTGCCTTGCCAACCTACATATTGTGCCTGTTGTTTATTGCTTAAGGACTGTAGATACAATCCATCGGCAGCAATATCTTGCGTAGCACCTAAAAATGCAATCAGTAAAAAGACTACCACCGAAGCGGCGAAAAAGTTGTTTAAGAAGAGTAAACCAGCTGCAACTGCAAACAGCAATCCACAGAGAATTTGAGAACCATAGATGTAGAATTTCTTGGTTTTGTACAACTCCATGAAAGGTCCCCAAAGTGGCTTGAAGCTCCAAGGTAGGATAATGATGCCTGTGTAAACAGTAATTTCCGTATCTGAAAAACCCATGTTTTTGTACAAGAGCGAGAGCAAAGTGCCGCCCAATACCAAGTTGGGTAAGCCCATGGCAAACCATGTACTTGGTATCCATTTAATAGGGTTCATATTTTTTGTTTGTTCCAATTTATGTGTGTGTTTTTAGGTTTTCCAGAAAAATTTGAGGCGTGTAAATAGAACGGTAATTAGCGCAACAACACCTGTAAAGATAATTCCTCTGGCAAAGCCGATGAAGGCACTGGTATTCATAGCATCTAAATAGGTAGAGAGCGAAGTAATTTTTAATAAGGGGATGAGTAATAAGTTTCCTGCGGTGTAGGCAATCATTGGGTTTTTACCGTTGTCTGCCAAAAAGTTAGTCATCGCTTTTAAATAACCTAATTTCTCAATTAAACTGAAGGCTAATAAGGTTAGAAACGATAATCCAGAACAAACAAAATAATAGCTGTAGGTAGAAAAATCCTTTTTAATACCACCTTCGTAAGCTTCGAAAAATAGACCTAATAAAAGTAAATATGTACCCACTTTAATCATGTTGCTTACCAATTCGCTATGTTTTACATCTTTCGCTAAAAAGAGTAAGCATGCACAACCAAATAGGTTTATTATTAGATTGATTTCTAAGTTTCTAATAAATAATCCCCATAGGTTTACAACAACTAAAGCAATGGCAACTACCGCAATAAAAGATAAAACTTTTTTAGAAATTGGCGCTATATTTTCATTTTTACTTTCTTTAATAAACCATTCTCCAGCAAAAGTGCCCGGAATAATAATGAACAAATATTTAAGGTAATAGAACTTGTAAATCCAATTGGCGGGGCTGGCATTAAAAACGAGTTCGTTAATGCTGCCATTTTCTTTAGATGCTAAAAACACAGCCATCACGAAAGGTAGTACAGCAATTCGCCAAAGTGGTTGCTTACGGGTAAAGTACCAAATCAATCCACCGAAAAAGGCCATATTAGCCAATACAATAATAATGATATCGCTTTTAGCCAAGCTGAAATCGCCGTAGGCAAAAGAATAAAAGGCTAAGAAAATAACTGCGGCTGCAATACCAACAACCTTTAAAACAATGGCCAATTTAGGTTTTACGAAGGAATTCCAGTTACCGTAAATAAGGGACAGACAGGCAAAAGCAGCAATAGAAATGAGGTGTGTTAAGTTGCTTGGTGATTTTTCCATTACCCAAGCTCTGGCATGAAAAGTAAAAATAGCAAAGAACGCTAGCAGTACTAATCTGGTAAATAACTGTACGAATATTTTGTGGAAGGGTTCCGTATCTGCCTTTTTATGGAGCGCCAATGGAATAGCTGCTCCCATAGAAAACAGGAAGAAAGGAAATACCAAATCTACCCAGGTAATGCCTGGCAAATTTGGATTAAAAACATGCGTTGGCGGCGGAGTTTGTGCATGAAACATCCAAGCCGGCATGATATCGCCAAAGGCAATGCTACTAGAGAGCACCATACAAAGTATGGCGATCCCTCTAAAAGCATCGAGACTATTTAAACGTTTGCTCATTTGTTGCTTTAAACGTTATTTAACAGTCAGTGTTAACTCTCTTACTACCTCTTTAACGTTTCCGTTTAAGCCATTTTTACCCACAAAGGTTACAGTATATGTTCCTGGTTGGCTAAATTTGTGTTTGTAGTTTTTAATCCTATCTGTGTATGCTTTAATGTTTGTGCTTACATCAGGGCTTACCTTGTTTGGGTAAAGCACTTTTGATACCGCCCAGTCTTCCGATTCTAAGGTTGTACTTGCTCGGGGCAAAATATAAAGAAGGGTCTGCCGCTTGAATAGTCCATTTATTAACTGGATTTTTCACATCAATTGCCAACCAACCTGCAGAGGTTACCGTAGCAATTGGGATAGCAGCGGTTGCCGTTTTATTGGTTAAGTTAAAAGCATGTATACGCCAAGTTCTTCCTCCTGTTGCAGCGCTACTACTGGCTTGTCCGACCCATCTCCAAGCAAAATAAATAGGCTTGCCAGATACGGGCAGGTCTGATAAATCTACATCTGCAGACGGTGTAATTACCCCTAGCCCCCCTGCGGCGGCAGTAGAGTAAGTAAAACGATTGGTAATGTCTGTCCATGTTGCTGCTGCAATACCCTCAGGCGTATATAAGTTATCAAAGTTGGTAGAGTACAATAGCGAGAGGTTGTTAGTTTGTGCTCCGTATAAAACTCTGGTTGAGATGTTCAAGTGCAATTTTCCTTCGTTAGATTCTAAACGGTTTTTATAACGATATTCTTTTCCTGCTTCTCCAGAGTAAAAACCAATTACATCGGCATAACCGTCTATTTTAAACTCTACAGAGTCCGTAACATTATATTCTGTTTTTAAGGTAGATACGTTGAAAGTAGGTTCATCAGGAGTGTCTTTTTTACACGCATAAACTGCAGGGATTAAAAGTACGCCGAGTATATATTTTAATTTATTCATGACGATATTATTTATGAGTTAATGAATGTTACCAACCTTTGTTTGGAATAATCAATTTGTTTAAGCTAAGCTCATTAGCCGGAATTGCAAACAATACATCTTTGTCTGACACATTTTGCGCCGACTTAGCTGCATATTTATAGGCCTCTGGAGCACTGGTTGTAATTTCGTTAGCCAACGCTTTCATTTCTGTAACAAACTGCCCCCAGCGGATTAGGTCAAATCTCCTCAATCCTTCATAACCCAGTTCCCAAGATCTTTCTTTTCTAACTGCAGTTTGAAAGTCGTCTTTTGTTGGTGTGTTTGCCAAGGTTAAATCGTGATTTGCTGTTTGTGTAGTTGTAAGAACAGCGGTTGCAGCAGCTCCAGTTGCTACAGTTGCGTTAGCGGCATATCCGCCAGTAAATGTTACTGTAGGTGCAGAGGTATAGCCCGAGCCCATATCGGTAATGTACACCGCAGTTACCCTGCCTGAGGCTACTGTTGCGGTTGCTTTAGCACCAGTACCACCACCACCTGTAAGCGTTACTGTAGGCGCTACGGTGTAGCCAGAACCACCAGCGGTTACGGTTACAGATTTCACTAACTCTGCATTGGTTAAAGTTTTACCAAAAGCACGACGGCGCACTTCGTTAATGGCATCAAATGCCTTTTGCGAAGGTACCGAACCTAATTCGTTTTCAGCTTCTGCAAGCATTAGCAAAACATCCGAATACCTTAACAAAGGGAAGTTAATGGTGGTACTTCCATTAAAGTTCTGAGGTGTTTTTTGATACTCACGGCGCCATTTTGCATCGTAACGGTTGTAAATTTGCGTTGGTCCATAACCTACCCTAGAACCATCAGCTGTATAGTAGTAAGGGCTTATGTTCCAATCTCTACGCAAATCGCCATCGGCAAAACTATTGTAATATCTTTCTGTAGTGTGTTTTGCACCGTAACTGTAACCAATATTTGCATTAGCAGCAATACCATTGATAGAACCTACCGCACCATCTTCTTCCTGAGTGCCGTTTTTTCTGTTAAACTCTACTTCCCAAAGCGATTCTCTGGTGTCGTACTTATCTTCGCACATGTTAATGAAAACTTGCGAATAGCTTGGGTTTAAGCTATGCCCAGCGGCTTTCACTTTCTCTGCCCATTTTACCACCTCTGCATAACGAGAAGCATCATTTAAAGGAGCTCCAGCCATTTTCAGGTTTACACGAGCCAGTATACCCCAAACCACAGATTTGGTTACACGGCCAGCGTGTGTATAACTAGAAATCGGATTTACCAAATCTGCAGCAGTTTCCATGTCTTTCACAATTTGTTCGTAATTGGTTTTGTACGGACTATTTGGAAAATGTGTATCTTCTGGGGTTTTGGTAGAGCTAAGACGCAAAGGAACATTGCCCCAATTTACCGTTAAAATAAAATGGTAATATGCCCTTAAAAATAATGCTTCGCCTCTTGCTGCTTCTTTTTTAGCAGGATCCATGTTTGCCTTATCAATGTTTTCTAGAAGCATGTTCGCTCTGTTAATGCCATTGTAAAATGCTACCCAAGCTTCAGTTAACTTAGTGTCTGATGGATTATAATTGTACAGACCTATGTCTTGGGTCCACGAAGAAAGTGCAATAAAAGCATCATCAGCAACGTCCATTTCAAAATATAAAGACCTGCCGTAGGTAGCGTTCTTGCCCAAAACATCATACACCCCAGCTAGTGCGGCATTAATATCAGCCTCTGTATTGTAATAATTGGCTGGTGCTAAAGAATCGGTTGGTGCAACATCTAAAAACTTTTTACAAGAACTTAGGGCAAAAACCGAAATAAATAATAGAATTAGAATACGTTTCATCATCTTATCTTTTAATAGGATTAAAAAGTTGTGTTGATACCAAAAGTGATTGTTCTTGCTCTTGGGTAAGCCGAATAATCGAAACCTGGAGTTAAGGCGCTATTTCTTACCGATACCTCTGGGTCATATCCTGAGTATTTGGTCCAAGTATATAAGTTTTGAGCAGCAACGTATACCCTTCCGCTTTTAAAAACTTTTGATTTTTGTAACCAACCAGAAGGTAGCGTATAACCAAGCGATACGGTTTTCAATCTTAAGAAAGAACCATCTTCGATAATACGAGTAGAATATGCTTTTAATGAAGAGCCTCTACCTGCGGCTACACCTGGCATATCTGAAGTTGGGTTTTCTGGCGACCAACGATCCTTATAAGTAGCATACTGGTTGTAGCCATATTTGTACGAAGATTCGAACATGATTCGGTTAGCGTTAATGATATCATTACCGTAAGACCACTGCAAGAAAATGCCTAAATCAAACCCTTTATAATTAAAATTATTGGAGAACCCGCCAATATGTACCGGGTTTGGATTTCCAATTACGGTCTTGTCTGCCTCGGTAATCTGTAAATCGCCATCTAGGTCGGTATATTTTACATCGCCAGGTTTTACGTTTGCTCTCGATCCGCCGTTAGATGGTACGTTATCTTTTAAAGTATAAACGCCTCCCAGCAAATCAAAGTCTTCATATTTGTAGGTTCCTTCGTAAATTAATCCATAAAACTGTGCTATTGGCTCATTTAGCTTTGCAACATAACCCGGAATGTTTTTCCAATCCTCGCCCCAGCCTTGTGCGGTAAGCATATTCAATTGATTATCGGTTAGGCCCAAAAGCTTATTGCGATTAAATGCAATGTTAAACGAACTTGTCCAAGTAAAATCTTTAGTTTGAATTGGTGTACCGCCGATAGAAATTTCTAGACCTTGGTTTTGAACTTTACCAATGTTTTTAAACACCCTGTTGTAGCCAGAGCTTGGCGACATCGGCGCATTTAACAATAAATCGCTAGTAGTTTTTCTGTATACATCTACTTCAAACGTTAAGCGTTGTTTTAAGAAACCTAACTCCAAACCTATATCAGCTTGATTTGTAGATTCCCATTTCAAATTTGCGTTTCCTAACGATGAGTACATTAAGCCTTTGCTGTCTGCACCGCCAAAAGTGTAGCTCGGGAAATTGTTTACAGTATAAGTTCCGTCGGGATTGGCAAAACTAAGTGCCGGATGTGCTGCAAAATTACCTACGCCGTTATTACCGGTAGCACCATAAGAAACACGAAGTTTAGCATTAGAGATAGCTCTGATATTCTTGACAAATTTTTCGTTATTCAATTGCCACGCTACAGCTGCCGAAGGGAAGTAAGCCCATGTATTGTCGCCCAAAAAGCGAGAGCTTCCGTCGGCTCTAATAGATCCCGTAAATAGGAAGCGATCGAACAGTTTATAATTAGCTCTGGCAATGAAACTTGCCATCGTAAATTTAGAAGTTACCGAAGTGATATTTAATGGATTTCCTTCATCAAGACCGCTTAAGCCCAAGCTTTCGTTTGGTAATAGCACGGCCGTTGCGCCAAAGGCAGAACTTTTACTGCTTTCAACAGTAAAACCACCCATTACATCAAAATAGTGATCTTTATTTAATCGCTTTGCGTAATTAAGGGTATTGTAACTTTGGAAAGTGTTAGAGTTAAGATAGGTCTTGCTTCCATTTACCAAATAATTGCCCGCAATACCGCTTCTAGACATAGAACCATTAAACAGATCCACAATTCTTGCACCTCTATTTAAGCTGGCAACTGTTTTAAACTTAAGCTCTTTAGTAATTTGATATTCTGCATAACCACTGGCCGCAAGGTTTTCGCCAGAATTTTCTCTAAGTTCATTTTTTACAGTTAATACCGGGTTAAAAGTAAAGTTACTCCCTTGCTCTACCTCTGGATCATTTGCTAAATCTAACAGGTTTAAGTTTGGATTTACAATTAATGGCCTAAAAGCCCAAACGCTAAACAGCAAGTTAATCTCGTTACTAAAATTGCCAGTAGAGGTAGGGCTACCATAATTCTTTACCCCCGAATAGGTAGCCGTTATCCCTACTTTTAATCTGTCTGAAACTTCTTGATCTAATGCAAATTTACCCTGCAAACGGCTAAAGCCCGAATTTAATAAAATACCATCTTGGCCATTGTAAGACAACGAAGCAGTATATTTAGTCTTTTTATTACCTCCTTGTAAATTCAAATAATGATTTTGCATTGGGGCAACACGGGTTACTTCGTCTTCCCAATTAATTCCCTTTAAGCCTGCATAACTTTCTAAGGTTTTATTGTTGGCAAAGTATAAGCTTTTGGTTCTAACTGGGTCTATTTCATTTTGCAATTTCACAAACTCGTAAGGCGACAAAGATTCTACTCTATTCGTATTTTCTTGTAAGCCATACCAACCATTGTAAGTTATTGTTGGCAACCCTTCTTTACCTCTTTTAGTGGTTACCATAATTACACCGTTAGAACCCCTTGCGCCATAAATAGCAGTAGAAGATGCATCTTTTAAAACGCTAATAGATTCGATATCGTTCGGGTCGATGGTGTTTAATGGGTTTACAGAAAGGTTGTTTGGATCTTCGAAAATGATACCATCAATTACCACCAGTGGATAATTGCTTTGTGTAACCGAGTTATTACCACGAATAGTAATGTTAATGCTTGATCCTGGTTGCCCCTCGCTTGAGGTTACCTGCACACCAGCCACACGACCAGCTAGTGCCTCGTCGAAAGTTTTTACAGGAGCTTTTTGCAAATCGGATATATTCACTGTACCTACCGAGCCCGTTAAATCTTTTCTAGTGGTTGTACCATAACCAATAACTACCACATCATTAAGGGTAGATACGCTAGATTTAAGCGACACGTTAATTACATTACCACTAACGGCAGCTTCCTTGCTTTCGTAGCCTAGGTAAGTAAATGCTAAGGTATTTGATCCAGCGGGCAAGGTAATTTGGTAATTACCATCCTGATTGGTGGTGGTGCTTACTTTTGTTCCTTTTACCAATACACTTACGCCGGTTAAAATTTCGCCCTGATCGTCTTTTACCGTTCCACTAACTTTGGTCTGCGCCATTACTTGCGCAGAAAAAGCCAGCATCAATAAAACGAGCAAAGCGAGAAATCTTCCTTTTCTAATTGAAAATCGTTTCTTCATGGTTATTATTGTTGTTAGGTTGTTGATTACTTTGTTTTTCCTGTAAAGTCTATCTCCGTTTTAAATGGATCTAGAAAATGATCTAGCACATGCGCCACCATTCTTCTTGATAACTGGCTTTCTGCTGTTAATCCATTAAATTTTTGTTGTTTCAAGAAATCGAGAATTTGACTTATGCTTACTTCTTTTTGACCAATAGCTTTGATAGCTCCAGCCATAAAGCTTGCGTTAACTAAATTTCCAGAAGGATGTAATTCGGCAAATGCTGGATAAAAAGACTTCAATCCATTGACTAAATCCCATTCACTAACCTGTAGTTCTGGATAGAACCAAGTTTGATTTGCCCATTTGTACGATAAACCTGTACCTTTTAAGATGCCTGTAGCTCCAATTTTTTGGATGGTTTTGAAAGAAGCATCGTTTGGTTTAACATCGATGAAAGGCATTAAGTAGGCGTTGCTTTCTAGCAAAGCATTTTGTACCGATCTAATGTTGATTTCTGACGGATCGGTATTGCTTAGCACCGCGGTTGCCGCTAAAGCACCTGCTGCTTGGCCAATTCCTAAAACCACTGGCTGTAACCTGCTGGCACCAGCCACAATGTTGGTTACGCTCACACTTTTCTCCGCAACAATTAAACCTTCGGTGTTTTTTGGTACCAATGCTCCCAAAGGGATGTTATAAGATGGCACTTTAATTTTTACGAAATCAATTTGTGGTGCATCTGGGTTTTTAAGGTGGTGATGATCTATCGTATAATCTCCAACCGCAATACCAGTTCTGTAAAGCGCCGTTTTTTGTGTGTAAGGAGAAGTTACATCGTTTAAAGTCAAAGTTACTTTTCCATCTAATCGACGAGATTCCCTATGGTAGGCAATCATCGGTAAATGATCTGCCGTTGGAAATTCATCATCGGCTATGCCTAAGTTTTTAAAGCCAAGTTTAGTTTGTAAATGATAGATAAAACGCAAGCTGTGCAATTTTGCTTTTTCCAAGGCAGCTTTGCGGTCTGCATCGCTCATCTCAATAATGTTCATGTAGATGTCGTTACCGCATTTTGGCCAGTTGATCATGTATTTCCCGTTGGGCAATTTGCCATAGGTAATCATTTGGCTGCAATCTATTTTAGGTGTATTATCATGCGAAGCAGGATCTTGAACATCGCAGCAGCAATCGAACTCACTTGGATCATATCCTACGGGTTTTTTGATGGTTTTATTGGCTTTAGCGCCGAAATCCTTCAACACCACTACATAGGTTAAATCTTGGATGATGTTGTTGGCTTTCTCTGGTGCAAAGCTTTCTCCAGTATCATAACGGCTATCCATACCCACACGATAAGGAACTTTCAATTTGCCCATTACATCGCCTAGCTCGGTAGCGTCAATTACAATTTTAGCTTCTACATTTTGTTTTTTGCCTTTATTGCTAATTTCTGCTTTCCAAGTTTTGCCATCTTTAATAATGTTGCTCAACGAACTTTTGTACCAAACGGTAAGATTTGGGTTTTGAGCCATTGTTTTCAGCGTCTTGTTGCCGAAAGAAGGCTCAAAAAGTGTGTTGCTTACCCAACCTGTTTCTACCGCTTTTGGTCCGCCGTAGTAATCGTAAAGATGTTGCCTAAATTCTCCCCACAAACCCGATGGCATGTTGTGGTTGCCATCTATTGCCGATACTCCCGCCGAAGTGAGCATACCGCCCAGCCACTCGGTTTCTTCTACCACTAAAACCTTTACTCCCATTCTTGCAGATTGGATGGCAGCCGTGGTACCGCTGGCTCCGCCTCCAATAATTAATACATCTGTTTTTACTTGCGCCACCGCTTGATAGCAGGTTAGCAAAGCACTATAAAAAATAAGCTTGGTAAACTTTATACTCATACTTGGTTATTTTGAATTGGAAAAGAGTATTTCTCATTTCTAACTACATTAGTTGCACCGTAAATATAAATACTTTTTTAAAAATATTAATAAGTAGTCGATTATTTTTTAATTTTATTTTTTTAAGTTGATTTGTTTTCGCATAAAAAAGCTCTTTTATAATAGGTTACACGAGATATTATTTTAATTTTGATTTTTAATATTTCTTAAGAAGATGACGTTTTTCGCTGAATTAAATAATGAAAATAGCTCTGGAGTAGCTTACAAAAACCTTACGCTAAAGAAAGCGATTATCGCTTATTTTAGTAAAAACGGTAATTGTACCATTGCAGATCTATGTGCCGAACTCGGCTTAAGTACGCCTAAAATCAATAATATTTTAAGCGACCTAATTGCCGAAGGTTTGGTAAAAGATTTTGGAAAACTACAATCTAGGGGGGGCAGAAAGCCAAATATTTATGGCCTTGTAATGGAGTCTGGCTATTTTTTAGGTGTTGATGTAAAAAAATCGCATATCAATATTGGGCTAACCGATTTACAGAAAAACCTGGTGCATGTACAATCTAACATTGCCTATAGTTTAAACAATAGCGAAGAGTCTTTAAATCAGCTTTGCGAGCTTATTAATAATTTTATAAAAGAAAGCCCAATTAAAAGAGAAAAGATATTGGGTGCTGGTTTAAATTTGTCTGGCCGCATCAATTACGCTACTGGTTATAGTTATAGTTTTTTTCATTTTAATGAAGAACCCTTAAGTAAGGTAATAGAAAGAAATATTGGCTTACGCATATTTTTAGAAAATGACTCGAGGGCAATGGCTTTTGGAGAGTTCTCTGCTGGCGTGGTACACGAAGAAGAGAATGTGCTTTTCTTAAATATGGATTACGGCATGGGCGTAGGTATCATGATCAACAGTCAGCTGTACTATGGTAAATCTGGTTTTGCTGGCGAGTTTGGTCACATTCCATTTTTTAATAACGAAATTATCTGTAGCTGTGGTAAAAAGGGATGTTTAGAAACAGAAGTTTCTGGTTGGGCTTTGATTAGGAAATTCAAGGAAAAGCTTGCCGAAGGATCAACATCGATCTTATCTAACATGCCTGTAAACGAGATAAAGCTTAACGATATTATTGCTGCCGCTATTAATGACGATGTTTTGGCTATTGAATTAGTAGCAGAGGTGGGAGAAAAGTTAGGTAAAGGAATTGCTGTGCTCATCAATATCTTTAACCCAGAGATGGTTATATTAGGTGGAAGCTTGGCCGAAACCGGAGAGTACATTCGTTTGCCTATTAAAAGTGCCCTAAACAAGTATTCGCTAAGTTTAGTAAATAACGATACCCAAGTAAAGATGTCTAAATTAGGAGAATCAGCAGGAGTAGTTGGCGCTTGTTTATTAGTAAGAAACCGACTACTGGGCTTGGTTTAAAGCTTGTTAAGTGTGCATTCTAAGAAAATTTTATAACATCTATTCTAGCGCTGTGTGTCTAAAATAGATCCTTAATACGCAGGCAAGTTCCTTAAAGCCAGCTGATACATTGCTAAGAGCGGATATCGGCCTCTTGGCATAGCGCCGTGGAAGCCGATAAAACGGAAGTAGTCACATACATCGTTTGAAGTACAAGCTGGCTGCAGAAGTGTGGTAGTCACTTTCGAGTCTTTTAAATACTTTCACACGTTTCAGCCAGCGCAGTTAAAGTTTTATCGAGTTGTAACAAGCTAGGCTAAGCAGCCTTGATTTTTGACAACTTTTTATCAAGAAAAAGTTGATTATCAAAGCCATCTCGAATACTATTTTGTTAAAGCTTTGCCCTTCTTTTCAGTTCTGCGACAGGAAGTTTTAATATTCTGCTTTTTTGCGTATCGCCACGGTAACTAACCGCTCTAATCGTTTTTGCTCCTTTCGGTATATGAATGCTCTCGTTTTTATATTTTGGGTAAAATTGGTCGGGATCGGTATCATCAAAAGCATAGTAAACAGCCAAGCCAGGCACCTCTGTATCTATGGTTAATACCACATTTCCTGCTGTATCTTTTTTTGCGATAGGAATTGGATCGTAAAAATAGTTGCTGTAATTAACACCATCTAAAATTAGCAAAGGCAATTGCGCTTCTATTTTCTTGACAAAATCTGCCCAATTTGGCTTTGATGCTTTAGACCAAAGGTTCTCTGCCAGTGTAAAACCTCGTGGCCAAGTCATAAATTGTAATTTGCGTTCGTTAGGTACTTGTTCTGTCCATAAACTACCTTGCCCGCCTAATACATTTTGTGCGTTTATTCCTTCTGGCAAGGGGTTAAATTTGTAGCTGTTGCTAAGCCTATTCACTGTAAACGGTGCATTTTCTAGATACGGGTCTCCTTGATAAAAATCTAAATAGGTTAAGAAAGCAGGTGTTAAAATTACTTTTTGTCCCGCATTAGAAGATTTTACAGCACCTTTTTCATCCTTCCAGCTCATCTGTACAATACTTGTGTCTAGTCCTTTTTCTAAAGTTTCGTACCAACCAATTGGGGTTTTACCCTTGGCTTTAACCATTTTTGCAACACGGTTAACAAAATAGCTTTGTAGCTCGTCTACGTTTTTAAGGCCTTCGGTGGCTATGCGCTGTTGGCAAACATTGCAATTGCTCCAGTAATTTCTGGTTACTTCATCGCCACCAATGTGGATATATTTTGAAGGAAAAATTGCCGCTATTTCGGTAATAATTTGATCTATCATCGTATAAGTAGAATCGTTACCTACACAAACCACATTGGTTCTTTTGGCATTCCACGGATCGCCAGCTAAAACCTGTTGCGGGGTTTTAGTGCAAGAAACTTCGGGATACGATGCCACAAAAGCCAAACTATGGCCTGGTAAATCTATTTCTGGAACAATGTCTACAAAACGCTGCTTAGCATAATTAACAAGCTCCTTTATATCTTCATGCGAATAAAAACCACCATAAGTTGCCGCTTCTCCAGGCTCTGGGGCAGGCATATTGCTCCAATAACCAGTTCTTGGTACCCGCCAAGCACCAACGCTGGTTAACTTTGGCAATTGTTTAATTTCAACCCGCCAACCTTGGTTATCGGTTAAATGCAAATGCAATACATTCAGCTTATATTTAGCCATTTGGGCGATATATCTTTTCAGCACATCTTTGCTAAAAAAATGTCTGCTCACGTCAAGCATCAAACCTCGCCAAGCAAATTTTGGTTCATCAGCAATCCTTAATTCTTGAATATTGGGGCCTTTGCCGCTCTGTAGATTTAACCTAAGGATTTGCGTTAGTGTTTGCCAACCATAAAACCAGCCCGCAGGTTTGGCTGCCCTAATTTCTATTTTATCCTTGCGGATGTCGAGCAAATAGGCTTCATCTGCCAAATCTGTTTTTATTTTAAAAATAATCGTGTTTTTACTCGGCTCTTTTACGGTAGTAATTAGCTTCTTTTTCAGAATTTCTGAAAATTGCTCAGCAAATAGTTTAACGAGTTCCCAATCAGCTTTATCTCTTGGCAATGAAATGCTAGTTTGATCATTGATCTTAAAAAAAGAGGTGCCGTAGGTTATTTTCTCTGGTTGCGGTATTAACGGTAGCTCTTGCGATTTAGCTATGAAAACAGTACCAACAAAGCAAAATAGAACAGATAACAAAAACTTCATAAAGCTATTTTCTTTGTGAAAGATGTGATGCAAAAAATTCAAAATGTTTTAAAATAGATTTACTCCAATAGCCACCAGTATGGCCACCAGGTTGCGCAATATAAGTGGCTTTGATTTTTAGATCATCGCACTTTTGCATAAACTGCTTACTGGTAATGTAGAGATAATCTTCAGTGCCAGTATCATAAATTAAAGCTTTATCTAATCCTTGTAGCGTTTTTAAACGGCTTACGGGAGAATAATCGTCATAAAGCTTGTTTTGCTCGCTGTAAACTCCAAGCAAGTAAGCGATGGTGGTTTTTCTAAAAGCAGAATAACGAAGGTTTAACACACCCGAGGTACTTCCCGCTCCAGCAAACAAATCTGGATATTTGGTAATCATGTACATGGCTCCAAAACCGCCCATACTTGCGCCAGTAACGAATACATTTTTAGCATCAACTTTGTATTTCTGGTTAATGGTTGGCATTAGCTCATCTAAAAAGAAAGCTTCGTATTGTAAGCTATCTTTATCTGGAGAATTGAGGTACCAGCTTTTCTTCAATCCATCTGGGCAAACAATAATAAATTGATACTGGTTGGCCAATTTTTGCAAGTCGGCAAGCTTGCTCCAACTTTTGTAATTGGCATTATGGCCATGCAAAAGATAAACAACCGGACTTTTACTTAAGCTTGTTTGCTGTGGTTTAAAAACTAAAACCGAGTCTGTTTGCTTTAGGTTTTTAGTCGAAAAAACAGTTACCGTATCTTGGGCGTACAAATGAGATACGCCCAAGATCAATATCATAAAAATGAGTTTAAACCTCATTGTTACGGTTTTAAATCAACCTAGGTACAAAAATTAATGGTGTTGGCAAACAAGATGCGCCCGGTGGCGAGTAAGTTAATTTAATGGTTTGCTCTTCGCCATTAGCACTTGGTTTAAAAACTTGAATTAAAATCGCTTCTGGCGCTGCTTTGGTTACTAATTGATCTTTAGGCAGTTGAATAATTCCTTCGTTAAACTTCCCTCCGCTCACTTTCATAGCCGCAGCCATTCCGCTACACCATTGGTTGTCTGCAGAACGTGAGTTCCATGTAATCAAAGCCAAGCCTTTACCGTCTGTACTCTTCCATTTCAGTTCAATATCGTACATTACCCCATAGTTTCCAGCAAGTTTTGCCATTTGCCCAGTAGTGCCTTCCCTACCAATAATCCATGGATCGGTAGCACCATCAGCCACTATTAAAGCCGAAGTTCCGTTTTTGGTATCGATAGCAGTAGTGTTGTTCACATGGTAATTGCTTACACCATATAAACCTCTGCCAGCGCCACTTTTAGTTTTAGGAGGCAATACATTAGTAATTCTCTTCAGCGCATCTTTTCCACTGGTTTTAAGGTCTGTTTGTAATACGGTAATTTCTGCCGGCTGGTCTACCAAGAACTCATAAAAACCATGAACCAGCTCATCGTATTTTACTACATATTGTTCCAATTTTTCATCAATAGGTACTGCTTCGCCTGGTTGCACCGTTCTTATTTCTTCGCTAGGCTGAGCCGCTAAAAATGCCGCCAAGCCTTCTTTACCTAATTTAAAATAGTTGGTACTTGGCTTTTGCGTTACATATTTTAGCATCTTAATACGCATTGGAGCTTTGCCGGTATTTTTAATCATCGCAATGATTTTTCTATCTATTTGTTTAGGCTCCTTTACGCCATTTACGTTGTATAAATAGAAACGAACCGCTCCAGGAACAACACTTTCTTTTAGAGCAATGGCTTCTGGCACACGAATGTATTCTGGATCGTCTGAGATAATGTATTGTGGCCCAGGAGTAGGATATTTATGATAAGGAATTTGAGCAGTTTTTTCGGTTAAAAAGCCATCTAGCTTTACAATAGCGCCTTGGCCAGCCTTTAACAATTCTTGATTTTGAGCTTTTGTAAGTTGTTGTGCGGATGCACTTATTCCTAAAAGAAAAGCACCCGTAAGTAAGCATGCTGTTTTGTTCAATTTCATTTGTTGATTAAGTTTCATTTGTTGATTACATTATTTTCTTAGACAGATGTTCCTCATCTTATCAATCATCTTACAAACTGGCTAATGAAGACTACTAATGTTAGGGTTAAGTTGTTGAGGAAGTGAAGATAGTTTAAATATTTATTAATTAAAAAAATTTAATAACTAAATATTAATTAAATAAAATTATCACAAATTAAAGTTCAAACAAAAATAAAGCCCTGAGTTACCTCAGAGCTTTTCAATCAATCAATATTAAAAAGGAGAACCTTTCTAATTATTTTACAATTACGGCGCCTTTCGCTTCAAAAACGATTTCTTTTTTAGGCTTAGTAATTTTCGCTATTTCTTCGTCAGATTTTTTTGCGTCTCTAGCGTAGTGCTGTAAATCTTCAACAGACGTTTCTTTTCTTTCTGCAAAACCATCAATTACAACTTTGGTTCCCGGAGCCATATCTTTAGGCATAAAAAAGCCGTAGTCTTTAAATTTCACGAACATGGTTTCTGTATCAGAAATTTTTACGTTCATGAAACACCCTTTTTCTTGCAAACGTTTACTACCTCGCCTACTACTTTCATATCGGCTTTGGCTTCTTTACCTAACTTGCTGTTTACTTCTGTAGCCGGGATGATATTTCCTTCTGTAACACCTTCGCCAAAAGATTGTCCTTGTACCTTGTCTTGGGCAAAACCTAAAGTGGCCAAAGCGCAAAAAGTTAAACTTAAAATTAATTTTTTCATTGGAATATAATTTTGGTTTTTAAAAAGACCTTTGTTAACGCAGGCCTATTTTCTATTTAGTTAAGATTAAGGTACAAAGATATTTAAAACCTTTTAAATAAGGTAAGTTAGAAGTCAATTTTAGGTTGTGAGGTAATATCCCAACATTAAAAATAACTGAAAAATATTAGTGCAGCAGCAAATAAAGATAAACGTAAACAATTGGAGCAGCAATTAACAAGCCATCAAAGCGATCTAAAAAACCGCCGTGGCCTGGCAAAAAACTTCCCGAATCTTTTACTTCTAAACTGCGTTTCAACATCGATTCTACCAAATCTCCAAGCGTACCGAAAGAAGAAATAATAGCTGCCATACCAGCCCAAACTATAGGCTCTACTTCTGTAAACTGAAAAGAGATGATAATTGAAACCACCAAACTGGTAAAAACGCCTCCAAAAAAACCTTCCCATGATTTCTTTGGCGAATGCCTTTCGAAAAGTTTGCGCTTGCCTAATTTCATTCCAAATAAATAAGCGCCAGTATCATTTGCCCAAAGCATCAGCAAAAATGCTAAAGGAAAATGGAAACTGTAGGTATTAAAATCTACAATAAAACCCAATGAGTAGAAAAAACAGAAAGGTACGGTAACGTAAATAAATCCAACAAATGTGTAAGAAATATTAGCAAATGGAATTTTATTTTTCTTGTACAGCTCGGCAATAAATACGGCAAAAACCAAGGGAATAATTAATAAAAGGTATTTAAGCTCAAACTGAAAAAAGTGATAAGCTGCTGTAGTTAAGAAGATCAATGCGGCAACGGCTACACCTATATTCCTGTGAGGGCGTATCCCTCCTATTTTTACCATTTTGTAAAATTCTAACAATGCCACTAAACTTAACAGCAAGTAAAAGGCAGAAAAAGTGTAGGCTTCTAGCAAAGATGCCAACATTACTATGGTAAAAAAGAAGGCGGTTATCGCTCTGGTTTTCATTATTAGAATTGAGATGTGAGTATTGAGATATGAGATACTGAGTTATGCACTACTTTAAACATCAGATTGCAAATGCTCATCGTAGGACTTTTCACTTTTGACTTTAAACTTTTTACTTATTTGAACGAACAAAGCTAAGGTTAATATTGCACTAATTACATAACCGTACCAAGGCATATCAATATCATCGGCATTGGTATAAGATTGATTGTTCATTTGCAGATAATAAGCCACACAAACCGCATAGGCGTTATTTAAAAAGTGTGCAAAAACGGCATACCAAATGCTGCCCGTAAAATAGTAAACGTAACCAAATGCAGCGCCCAACAACAAACGCGGCAAGAAACCATAAAACTGAAAATGGATGGCACTAAAAATTATTGCAGAAATCCAAATGGCTACATGAGGATTAGATTTGATACGGAAAACGGTTCGTTGTACGGCCCCCCTGAAAATTAATTCTTCGCAAATGGCCGGAGTAACGGCAATTACCAACAGGTTTACCACCAAATCGCCAACGTTTTTCATTTTAAGAATGGCCTCTGTAGCTTTTGCCGCAGAGTCTTCCATTGCTCTCATCCACCTTTCTACACTTGCTAAAAAATCTGGAAATACCATTTTTTGGTTCCACTCGTTGGTAAGGCCCATTAATGGCATCCAACAAATAGAAAGCAGGGCTACCAACAGTAGCCAATTAATTTTTGGGGCTGTAACCCCGTAAAAAGTAGTTAATTTTTTTCTCTCTACTACCGCTAAAAAAATGGCTGGCGCTAAAAAAAGGCCAATCTGTTGTGCTACAAGCAAAATTTTAAAGGCGCCAATATATCGCATATCATTCATTGCTGCGCCTTTAAGCCCATCAATTCCACTGGTTAAAAAAACCAGCACCATGCCTAATAAGGCAAAAACTATTAATCCGCCAATGGCGAATAACAATAGGTAGAGCATTTGCACAAATGGGCTATTCTCTTGCTTGTTGGGGCTACTTTGATACATTTTTATTTTTATGTGTAACTTTGCAACGTTTTAATTGGCTTTGAATATAGAAAAATGTCTGTAAAGATAGGAAATATTGATTTAGGAGAGTTCCCCCTATTATTGGCGCCCATGGAAGATGTGAGCGATCCTCCTTTCCGTTACGTCTGTAAACAAGGCGGGGCAGATATGATGTACACGGAGTTCATTTCTTCTGAAGGCTTAATTCGCTCTGCGGCAAAAAGTAGGGCAAAACTTGATATTTTTGAATACGAGCGTCCTATTGGCATCCAAATTTTTGGGAGCGATATAGAAAGTATGCGTGAAGCTACCGAAATTGCTACTTTGGCTGGCCCAGATTTGATGGACATTAACTACGGTTGCCCCGTTAAAAACGTAGCTTGTAGAGGTGCTGGTTCTGCTCTATTACAAGATATTGATAAGATGGTAAAAATGACGGAAGCTGTAGTAAAAGCAACGCATTTACCTGTAACCGTAAAAACCCGCTTAGGCTGGGACGATAATACCAAAAACATAGAAGAAGTTGCCGAACGTTTACAAGATATTGGTATACAAGCTTTAACAGTACACGGCAGAACTAGAGCTCAGTTATACAAAGGCGAGGCCGATTGGACACTAATTAGAGAAATTAAGCGCAATCCGCGTATCAAAATTCCAATTTTTGGTAATGGCGATATTGATAGCCCAGAGAAAGCCGCCAACTGGCGTTTAGAATATGGTGTAGACGGAATGATGATTGGAAGAGCCGCCATTGGCTACCCTTGGATTTTTAGAGAAGTGAAACATTTTTTCGCCACGGGAGAGCATTTAGCGGGGCCAACTTTACTCGAGCGTGTAGAGGCTTGTAGAACACATTTCACGAAATCTGTAGAATGGAAAGGCCCAAAGGTTGGCGTGTTCGAAATGCGTCGCCATTATGCAAATTATTTTAAAGGCTTACCAGATTTTAAACCTTATCGTACTCAGCTAGTTAAAGAAGAAAATATAGACACTATATATACTTTACTAGACGAAATTTTAGATAAATACATTAATGTAGAGCCAATTACGGAACTGGCTTGATTATTGAGCGAAAGTTTTTTTAGAACTTATAGCTATGGTAACAGCAATTACACAAGACGTAAAAATATCGGTAGATACCATTTATCAAGATGAGCATTCTAACCCTGCAAATGGACATTTTATGTTTGCCTACCGTATCCATATAGAAAACCTTTCTGATTACGAAATACAGTTAATGCGCCGTCAGTGGTTTATTTTTGATTCTAATGGTACCGTAAGAGAAGTAGAAGGCGAAGGCGTGGTGGGCGCACAACCGGTTATTGCTTCTGGCGATAGCTATTCTTATGTGTCTGGTTCTAATCTAAAAACCGATATAGGTAGTATGCGTGGCCGTTATTTAATGCACCGTAGCGTAGACAATACCGAATTTATGGTTGATATCCCAGAATTTCAATTGATTGTCCCGTTTAGGTTAAATTAATTTTGCTTCAATTAAAGACAACTACTTGGGCGGGCTGATGTATTAGTGTACTACCAATTGGTTTGGCTTAGAGCTAAGCAAGCCACAACAATCTCGTTTTACACTATAAAACACACAAACCAAAAAAATTTTCGTTTTTTATTGCATTTTATTACCTTGTTAGCCTATTTATCGCTTAAAAAATGATACAGCTAGGCTATCTTACTTTTGTTGAAGAACAGTTAAAAAACATAGATTTTGACGATAAAAAAGACCTAATCAAAATCGAAAAAATTCTTAAAGCAGAAGCAAAGTTAAACCCCAATTTTAAGACTAATGACATTGAGAACTTGTTAGCTTTTCTGTATCTACATGGCTCTAAATTTATACCCCTATTACAACATAAAAACATAGCTCTCATTTTAAAGGGAGAAGGCGACTATATTAACTTTGCGCCATTTAAAGAAAACATAGCTGCTGATGTTTTGGATGAGTTTGTACAATTGTTTGAAGAAAACATTTTAAACTATCTAAAAACCTGCATTCCAAAAAGCAAGTGGTCTAGTATTAAAAGCGTGTTCAAAGTTTATCCGTTTTTACTGAATGATTACATTGTACAAGAAACCTTTGATGCCTTTAGCCTCAAAAACAAAGCCGTTGCAGCTGCTTTGGTGGGAGGAAACTATGCAGATTTTGTGAATAGGAACCCTTATGCGTCTGATATTTCTTATTATGCGCTATTAGCCGAAATGGACGAGTATTATTTTGAGGAAGACATTAGGCAGATCAACAACATCACTGTAGCTCAACAAAAAGAAAAAGGAGCAAATATTACCGCTCTAGGCAAAATATTATATGCTGCAACTTATTACAACGCTTATACAGAAGAATTATCAACGGTATTAAAAGATAACCAAAACGTAGCTTACCATTGGATATACCCATACCACGAAAAACCTACCGCTTGGACGGCCTCTAACATTGCCATTTTGGTAGCGGTTGCTTTGGGCGCCATTATATTTGCCTTAGCCTTACCGACAGGCATAGGTGGTGGCGCTTGGATTGCTGTAATTGTAGGAAATATCGCTTTCCGACTTTTAAAAAAATTAACCTTGCTATCTTAGCCCCAAGGTTCCGTTTTGGTCTTCTAAATAATCTTTTGGTTTAACTTTAAGTAAGTTGTACAGGCTAGAAATTACTGCTTTAAGCTCTGTAAAATTGCGTTTTTCAATAGCTTCTTCGCCCTTGTCTATCAGCTTTTTCACTTGGCTGTGATTGTCGTAATCGTTCAAATCTGTATGTGCATAATCGTAAAACAGCGAAATGTAAGCCTCATCATTTTGATAGTACAATTCTCTAGCCAGCCGTTTCAATTCTTTTGTTTTAGACCTGATGATAGACAACTGACCTGAGTTAAGGAAAAGCTGTTCGCTTTTAATTACATTACTAAAAGTGCGATCTATTTTAGGATTAGGATGCAATAAGAGCTCTTCCTTAATTTCCTGCTTATAAAGTTGATATTCTTCTATTTCGGCAAGTACATTTTTACCTCTAACCAATTGATCAAATTGTTGGAAAACCTTTCTTTTTCGTTCGTCAATATTAAAAATCTTATCCGTTACCACATCATCTTCTATTTCTATCAATTCTCTTAGTAGTTCTATAATTTCAATTCTAATTAAATTAAGTTGGTCTACAATATGATCATTTTGGTGGTAGTTATACTCTTCAATCTCTCCATCTATGGTGCCCAATACATCTTCTAGTTCTTTTCTAATCTTTTCGATGGAGACTTTTCTAGCCGAAGCATTAAATAGCTCTTGTTTTTCTAAATTGATAGAATCGATAAATATGCTTATTGTTAGATCTCTGGATTCGCTAATAGCAAAATTGATTTCTATATCTGTTCCTTTCAGCAAGTTTACTTTTAAATCTGCTGCTGCGATCTCTAAATAACCAATACAAAGATTACTTGCTGGCGAAGTTGCCGCATTACCCTCTACTATATTGATAATTAGCTTTTCTTCCGTTTCTTTTAAAATGGTTTTAGAGATGGTTTTGTATATTTTTTTTGATAAAGGCAGGATTTCATTTTTCTTGAATATCCGTTCTAAAAACGTGGTTCCAAGTGTATCATCAACTTCTATGCAGATGTCGTTTGGCAAAGGTTGGCCAGAAATATTGTAAATGCCGTGGTTAATGGACAGGCGGTCTTTTTCGAAGACCAATTGCTGCTGTTTATCAAAAATCTTTACGTTAAAATAATTGATAGACTTGGGTAGCAACTTTAGAAATTCGTTAAAGCGAGAATGAAATGGCATTATTCCGGTATCAAAGCCTCCATCGGTTCTGGTTATTCTGTAGTACCCCGAAAACTCATTGGCCACCAATCCCGTTAATAATTCTTCTGGATCCTGTGAATTGATTTCGTACACTAATTTTACCTCTTTTAGCTGTTCTACCGGCGTTGTGGCTTGTTGCGCATTTGTTTCCGTATTTGGGCTGAGCATCCGTGTTCCTGCAAAATAACTTGCGCCTACAATAATAGCCGTAGTAGGGTCTATAGTAGAGTCTACATAGCAATTAAAGCTGTTAGCTAAGCTGGTTCTGATGTAGGGAATATAAGTAGTGCCGCCCACTAGGATAATTCTATCTATCTGCTCATTTTGGATGTGATTTTTCTGCAACAGCAACTTCGTTAGCTTGATAGTTTCTTCTACTTTAGGTTGTATTAGCGTATTGAACTGTGCTCTCTTAATTTCTATTTCTGCAAAGTTTCCGTTAAAATCTACCTCCACATAAGTGTTTTCATTGATAGAAAGTTCTTTCTTGGCTTCCTCTGCCTTATATACCAATTCTACAAATAGCTTATTGTAATCGGCACTTTCGCCATTTACCATCTTTTTCCAAAGACCATTTTCAACAAAAAGCTGCTCTAGTTGCGGGCATAATAAATGTTCAACCATCAGTTGGTCTATATCTACACCGCCCAAAAAATTATTTCCTTCGTGATCTATTATCTTCAGGTCTCTATCACTAATATTTACCAAAGCAACATCGAATGTGCCACCACCAAAATCGTAAACAAGCCACTTTTTTTCTTCGGTAACTTCTACACTTTGGGTGTTCGCATAAGCCAAACAAGCTGCAATAGGCTCTTGCAACAAAGCAACCTCGGTTAGTCCAGCATTGTAACCAGCTGTTTTAGTGGCATTAGATTGTATCGTATCAAACGATGCGGGTATAGTAACTACCGCCGCCTTAGGCTTTTCTTCACCGGCAAAATTTAGCAGTTCTTTTAATATCAAGGTTGAAAAATCTATAGCCGTTTTCTTTTCGTTTAACGGGGTTTGATAAACATAATCGCTTCCCATTTTTCTTTTAAACGAAGAAAAAACCTGATCAGGCTGTATTTTGGTAAACTCTCTTGCCTTATCTCCAATTAAAATTCTGTCGTTTCTGTAAGCTACCACAGAGGGCAAAGTTTCTCTAAAACCTACCGGATTTTTGTAAACATTTACCTTGCCGTTATGGAACTTGCCTATACCAGAATTAGTAGTTCCTAAGTCTATCCCGAAATCTATATTTGCCATTCTTATTCTACTATTACCACCGCTTTTTGTACAAGCGTATTTTCGCCATCAGCCTGAAGATAAATGGCTGGTTTGATTACTTTTGATATTTTATTTTGATGATTTTCACTTAGAAAATTCGCTTCAACAGACACATCTCTTTCATCGTATCGCTGTCCTATCGGATTAACGATCATATAACCTTCTTGTTCTATTTCGTGGTACAATCTTTCGAAGTTTCTCTTCACATTTTGTCCATTTTCTGTACCAAGCTTGGTTTCTATTTCGAAGATTTGATTGATGATATTTTTCATACGATTTTCTTTGAGTTCGTTATCGTCACTAAATTAAAATTATTTGATTGATTGTTCTAATTTTTATCTTTTTGATTCAAACAGAAAAGGGATAGCTTCCGCCATCCCTTTTTCTGTTTTTCTAAATAAGCTTATTACTCCCTACTTCGTCCAAATAGCATAGAAGCGTAATATAACAAGTTGGCCAGTGCACCCAGCGCAGCTACTACGTAAGTCATAGCGGCCCACCATAAAGCATCTTTAGCTTGTGTATTTTCTTCGGCTGTTTGCATTACGCCTTGGTTGTTTTTTAGCCAAAGCAACGCTCGGTTACTGGCATCAAACTCTACGGGCAAGGTTACAATACTAAATAACGTAATTACTGCTAAACCTACTACACCCACACCTAAAACAATTGGATTACCGGTAAAACCGATAAGCAAAACGCCTATTAACAATACCCATTGCAATAAATTAGATGAAATACTTACTACAGGTACCATGCTAGATCTAAATTGTAACCAAGTATAGCTTTTTGCATGCTGTATCGCATGGCCGCATTCGTGTGCGGCAACAGCGGCGGCTGCAACGCTTCGTCCGTAATAAACATCTGTACTTAAGTTTACAGTCATATCGCTCGGATTATAATGATCGGTAAGCTGACCTTCTGAACTGAGTACTTTTACATTGTAAATTCCATTATCGTGTAGCATTTTTTCTGCTACCTCTTTGCCCGAAAAACCTGAGTTAAGTTGCATTTCGGCATATTTCGCGAACTTATTTCTGAAACGCCACTGTACAAACATACTAAGCAGAAGTATCGGAACAATCAATATTAAATAAGTTTCCATTTTTTAACTGTTTGTGTTATCCTGTTTCGCTAAATCAAAAAGTGTTCCCATATTTATAATAAATAAAAATTTTACAATTTTTCATGCAAGCCACCAACTTATCTTATTGGGAAAAAGCTAATTTTTACCGTTCCGATGTGCTCATCGTTGGTAGCGGAATAGTTGGTTTAAATGCAGCCATAATTATTAAAAAGCAGCAGCCAAATCTAAGTGTAAGCATATTAGAAAGAGGTTTTTTGCCTTCTGGAGCAAGTACTAAGAATGCTGGTTTTGCCTGTTTTGGTAGCCTATCAGAACTGGTAGAACAAGAAAAAATTTGTGGTACCAACGCTCTGCATCAACTCATTGGCAAACGCTGGAAAGGGCTGCAAAAATTACGCTCAATGGTTGGCGATACCAAACTAGACCTACAAATTAATGGTGGTTTTGAGCTTTTTAAACCACAAGATTTTACTTTGAGCGAAAAATGTGTATCAAAAATTAGCCATTTTAACGAGTTAATTAAGGATATTACCAGTAATGATAGTGTCTTTAATACAGCTCATCAGCAAATTAATTCTTTTGGGTTTGATGGTATAGATTGCCTAATTGAGAATAAACTGGAAGCGCAGCTAGATCCAGGAAAGATGATTAAAGCATTGGTTGAAATTGCTAGTTCATTGGGCGTAGTGATATTAAGCAATTGTACTGTCAATCAGTTTGAGCAAGAAGAAAACCGCATTTTAGTGGCTACTTCGCAAGGTAATTTTAAAACTAAAAAACTGCTGTTTTGTACCAATGCTTTTGCTAATCAGCTCATTCCAGATTTACAGTTAAAACCTGGCCGTGGACAAGTTTTAATTACCAAACCTATCGAAAACCTGAAATTGAAAGGTACTTTTCATTACGATAAAGGCTACTATTATTTTAGAAATGTAGGCAATAGGGTTTTACTTGGCGGTGGTAGAAACTTGGATTTTTTTACTGAAGAAACCCATCAGTTTGGCGAAACCCCATTGGTGCAAAACACTTTACTACGCTTGCTGAAAGAAGTAATTTTGCCATATACGGCTTTCGAAATTGAACAAAAATGGAGCGGAATTATGGCTTTTGGCCCAGAACTTTCGCCAATTATTGAAGAAGTAAAGCCTAATGTGTTTTGTGCCGTACGTTGCAACGGAATGGGTATTGCTATTGGCAGCCAAACCGGCGAAGAAGCAGGAGAAATGGTGTTAAGGAGTTTTTAAGTTCTTGCAGAATAGGCTTACGAAGTTTTTGAAACTTCGTAAGTCTTCCACTAATTAACAATTGAGTTACTCAAAAACTACGGTCTTGTTACCCACTACAAAAACCCGATCATCAAACACCAACTCCAAAGCTTTGCTTAACACCGATTTTTCAATTTCTCTACCAGCAATAGCCATTTGCTTAGCACCATAAGTATGGTTTACGTGTATGGTTTGCTGATTAATGATTGGACCTTCGTCTAAATCGTTAGTAACAAAATGTGCCGTTGCACCAATAATTTTTACACCGCGTTTAAAAGCCTGCTGGTACGGACTAGCGCCAATAAAAGCTGGCAAAAACGAATGGTGTATATTGATAATTTGATGCTTGTACTTGGCCACAAAACTAGGCGAAATGATCCGCATGAATTTCGCCAATACAATATAGTCCAATTCATACTGATCTAGCTGTGCTATAATTGCACTTTCAAACTCTTCTTTAGAGATATTCTCGTGAGAGATGTAGTGGAATGGCACATCTAGCTTTTCTGAAAGTTCTTTTAAATTTTCATAGTTACCAATTACACATTTAACCTCTGCTCCTAGCGTTTTAAAATAATTTCTTATCAAAATATCCGACAAACAATGAAACTCCTTAGTTACCAATACCGCAATACTTTTATCTGCTTTGGGTACTACCTCTATCAAAGCATTTTTTGGCAATGCGTTTTGTAATTCTAATTTTAATTCTTCCGCATTTTCTATGAGGTTGCCACAAGAAATCCTAGCAAAAAAACGTTGTTCTTCTTCATCTACAAACTCACGCATAGCGATGATATTGAGCTTGTGGTTTGCCAAAATACGAGTGATATTGGCTACCAAGCCCACTTCATCTTTACATTGTATTAAAACTAAAAGCTTATTCATGAGCTAAATATAGCATTTAGGTAGAAATGAAATATAGCCCTCGTCGTTAATTTTGTTATTTTGTATGAGATTTGTCACAGTACCTGTCCCGATTACGGGATGCACAGCTATTTGGAAATATGAGTTACAATAAAATCTGTGCATCTGTGGCTTAAAAAAATTAATATGGAAATCATTATTGTTGCTTTATTGGCAATCATTATTATTTTTTTGGTGGTTTTGCTTACCAAAAAATCGAGTAAACCAAATGAGCAAGAATTACCTGCTGTGGCTATTCTAAAAGATGAAAATCAACGTTTGCAGCAAGAACTTACCCAATTAAGAGCCAATTATATTAATGAAAATAACAGGGCTACCCGTGCCGAAGAAAACCTAAAAGCACAACGCGAAATTGCCTTTAAACAGCAACAAAATTTAGAAGAACTACAGCAAAGGTTTAATATAGAATTTTCCAATATCGCCAACAAAATTTTAGATGAAAAATCGGCGAAGTTTACTTTGCAAAACCAAAGCAATTTAGATCAAATTCTTAATCCGCTAAAAGCAAATATCAAAGCTTTTGAAGAGAAAGTAGATAAAGTTTACCAGACCGAGGCAGCCGAACGTAGCCAACTGAAAGGTGTTATTTTTCAGTTGATGGATCAAAGTAAACAGATACAAACCGATGCCAATAATTTAACCAAGGCCCTAAAAGGAGATAATAAAAAACAGGGCAGTTGGGGCGAAATTATCTTGGAAAGAGTGTTGGAAACATCGGGCTTGGTTAAAGACAGAGAATATACCATCCAAAAAAGCTTAAATAACAGCGAGGGCGAACGTTTTCAACCTGATGTGGTCATCAACCTTCCCGACGATAAAAATTTGATTGTAGACGCTAAAATATCGTTGGTAGCCTATGAAAGAATGATTAATGCAGAAACCGAAGAGGAAAAAACGCTTTACCTTAAACAGCACCTAATTTCTATCAAAAATCATATCGATGGTTTGTCGGCTAAAAATTATCAGCATTTGTATGCCATTAACTCGCCAGATTTTGTCTTGTTATTTATACCCATTGAGGCTTCTTTTAGTGTAACTGTGCAGGCAGATACCGAACTTTTTAATTATGCTTGGAATAAAAAAGTGGTTTTGGTTAGCCCTACCACGCTATTAGCCACTTTACGCACCATTGCCAGCATTTGGAAAGTAGACAGACAAAACAAAAACGTATTTGAAATTGCTAAAGAAGCTGGCGGTTTGTATGACAAATTTGTTGGTTTTATTAAAGATATGGAAGATATAGAAAGGAGTTTAACAAATTCGCAAAAAGCTTATAACGAAGCTTTTAAAAAACTACAATATGGCTCTGGAAACCTAATTACTAGAGCCGAGAAAATAAAAAAGCTTGGTGCCAAAACAAACAAACAGATAGATCAAAAATTTTTAGATAGCGAAGACTTATAGATTTTCTATCAACTTAACTAATTTTTCTTCTTGCCCCTGCCTGCTCAGTTCGTAAAGTTCTTCTGGCGTTCTATTAATTTTCGTCGGATTTTCCTTTAAATTATTATCTATCTCATTTTTAAGCACTGCAATAATTTCCTCCTCATTTTCACAAACAAAACCAGCATCATATTTCTTTATACTTTCTTCTAAATCGCCGGCATCATTTAATGGCAGTAAAATAGGTTTTTGAAAAGCTAAATATTCATATTGCTTTGTAGTAATAATTTCTTGTCTTTTACCATATTTTAAATGAAAAAACATAGTTGCACTATATAATTCTGAATAAGCCTGTGCAATAGGCATTTTAGGAGTAATGTGTGTATAAGGCTCTAAATTAAATTGTTTAATTATTTCTTTTAGTTTTAAAGAGCTTTCTGAACCAATAAATTTTAGTTGAAAGTGTTTTGGCTGTATAACGTACAAATCTATCAGCCTTCTCAGCGCTTTAAAAAAAGTAATATCCTCTAACTGATCATTATAAACCGTTCCAAGGTAAACCAATTTAAAAGTATAAGGGTGGTGTTTAATTAAATTAAAATTGATTTTCTTTAAATCGTAGCCATTTCTAATTACCGCTATAGAGGGCTTGTATTTTTCTGGAAAAAGATTTTTGATAGAGTCTGAAATGGTGACAATTAAATCTGCCGCTTTTAAATTTCTAAGCTCTTTTCTTTTCAAGAACCTTTTTCTTAGAAACGATAATATTTTATTGTCTTCTATTTGCTTATAACCAAAAACTCCTGGATCTCTATAATCTAAAACTAATTTACAACCAAACTCTTGTTTTAGTGTATAACCTAAATTGTGTATAGCAATTGATGGAAACGAAACAAAGATGATGTCTTCTGTAGTAAGCTGAATATTTGTTTTCTTTTTATAGTTATCAAACTCTCTTCCTAGATCAAAAATTTCTTTACCAGCGAAAAAAAAATAGAGCGCCAACCAAAATTTAGCAGGTATCCGGCGCCCACTCTCTATCAAATTTTTATAAATATTATGAAAAAAACCTTGTGTATAACTCAGCGGTATTTCTACTAAATTTCCCTTTATTTTGATTGGTCTTTCTACCTTATTTCTATTTCCGTAAACAAAATGTACTTCGTAAGATTGAGCTAAATTTTCGGCTATACTCAGTAACCTATTGAATCCGGTTTGGTAAGTTTCCTTGCCATGATAAGAAAATATAAAAATACGCTTCAACAGTTTGGTTTTAGAAAGCCAATATATTGAATATGTGGTAAATATTTAAAAATAAATATATGAAAGGTAATCCCGAGTTGATAAAAGCCCATTATCCTTTAAAAGCGTTCCATCCTTGTGCTTTTAGCTCATGTACTACATCAGATTTTGATATCATTTTTACACCCGAGTTTTTATCAGTGATATGACCAATGATACTGATATCTACATCATTCTTAAGCTTTTCGTAATCGGATTGTTTAATGGTAAAAAGCAATTCGTAATCTTCGCCGCCATTGAGTGCACAAACCGTTGGGTCTAGACCCAATTCTCTAGCGGTTTCGTAAGTTACGGGATCAATTGGTAATTTATCTTCGTAAATGGTACAGCCTTTATCGCTTTGCGTGGCAATATGCAAAATTTCAGAAGCTAAACCATCCGAAACGTCTATCATTGAAGTAGGTTTGATCTTTAATTGAGCTAATAAATCTACCACATCCCTACGTCCTTCGGGTTTTAATTGGCGTTCTATGATGTAATCTTTACCTTCTAAATCTGGCTGAATTTGCGGATTTTCTAAGAAAACCTGCTTTTCTCTTTCTAAAATTTGCAAGCCCACATAAGCACCGCCCAAATCGCCAGAAACGCAAAGTAAATCGCCTTCGCCGGCACCATTTCTGTAGGTTACATCTTCTTTTGCGGCATAGCCGATGCTAGTAATGCTAATGACCAAACCTTGCTTGCTTGCCGAAGTATCGCCGCCAATTAAATCTATATTAAATTTATTGCAGGCCAACTCAATACCTTTGTAAATTTCTTCGATAGCTTCTAAGGGAAACTTACTAGAAACCCCCAAGGATACAGTAATCTGCGTTGCTATACCATTCATGGCATAAATATCGCTTAAATTAACCTGCACCGCTTTGTAACCTAAGTGCATTAACGGAACGTAAGAAAGGTCAAAATGTATACCTTCTAGCAATAAATCTGTAGAGATTAAAGTCTGTTTATCCTTAAAATCAAGCACTGCAGCATCATCGCCAACTCCTTTAACCGAACTTTCATGCTTAACTTTAAAGTGATCTGTTAAGTGTTTAATCAGTCCAAATTCTCCTAATTCTTCTAATGAAGTACGCTCTTTATTCTCGAACATTATATTTTTCCTTTAATATCTGTTAAAATCCATTGTAACTCTCTATCGTAGTTACTTATTCTATCTTTTAAGGTCGATTGTATTTCTACGTCTGGAAAAACGCCTCTACCATACAAATCTTGTTGATAAATAGGAGCCATCCTGTTTAATCCGAACCTTAAAGCTAATTTACTATTTTTCAAAGTAACTACTGGCATTCTACCAGCTGTACATTGATTAAATCCGCCGCCGGTTTCTATACCTACAAAAGTAGCTCTATTTATTCCTTTTAAATTAGCACTTAGCAAAGAAGATGCAGAAAAACTAAATTCGTTTATCAATACATATACCTTGCCTTTGTAATTATTTTTGTGAGGCTTTTGAGGTTGATATCCTTTCATGAAAGAAAAGAAGTTACCTTCCTTATCTTCATAAATATTACTGTTATCGTTAAAGCCAGTAAGGTAATACCTCAATTTTTTTAAGCCAGTTTGATATTTGTCTGCATTAAAACCACCGTTGTTAATTGGCTTAGCTAAATACACAAATTCTTTATCTGTTAAGTATGCAAACAAGTCCAAACTAGAGCTCAAAAGTCCACCAGGATTGTTCCTAATATCTATGACTAAATTCTTACTTTTTGATAAAGAGATACTATCGAAAACCTGTTTATAAAAAAGTGTAAAATTAGCACCAGCTACACTAAAACTCTTAATTTTTAGGTAAGCAATATCTTTTTCTTGGTCTAAAAATTTAAAATCTAGCTGATATTCTCCATTTACTTTCGCACCTCTATGTTTTAGCGTTTCTTTTATCTTTTTAACAGGTGCTTTCGCAACATTTTTAGCCGAATCTAATTTCTTTTTTTCTTCAGCATCTTTCTTCTTATCATAAAAAGAAACAAAAGTGTTGATCACTGCACTATCAGTTTTAAACTTGATGGCTACACTATCTTGCTCTGAAAAATAGATTTTGTAAAGACTTGCAAAATTTCTTTCTATCCGCTTATTTCTTGATAGTGAGTTATACCCATCATAACTAAAACCTGTGGAAACAATGTTGAATATCTCTTTTGGAGCCAAACCATCGATCTCCAAAATCTCGCTACCTGTTTTTATTTGCCTGTTTTTACTTTTGTTGTTAATCACTATCAATTTATCATCAGCAACTGCATAAGTAAACTGATGGAGCGGATAAACTTTATTTTTCGCAGTTTCTCGTTCTGCTTTATCTTTTACAATTACCGATGGAAAACGTAAAGCCGTATGCCCACATTTAATGGCAGCAACTACTGGCGAAAGTTGTTGATAAAATTGATTAGTTGTAAGTGGTTCATTAATAGCATTTTTTAAGCTATCGAATTTAAAATCGAGTTGATTTTTTGAAATATACCAATACAAACCTGGGTGTCCATCTTTTAAAATTTGATGAGCTAGCTCTACATCTTGCCGTAAACTTTCTATGCTGTGCTTTTTCTCTGTAATGGCAAAATTATAATCCTTTACAGAAGAGCAAGCAGCAAACGAAACTGCAGTTATTAACAATAAATTTCTAAAAAAGCGTCGCTTAAACATCCTACAAGCCCAATTGTGCAGAAATTGCTAACATTCTTTCAATGGGTTTTCTAGCTTCTTCAATGATATTTGCTGGTACAGTAACTTCTGGCATTCCGTTTTTGATACACAAGTAGAGTTTTTCTAAAGTATTGCGTTTCATGTAAGGACAATCGTTACAGGCACAAGCGTTGGTAGGAGGGGCCGGAATAAAAGTTTTATCTTGACAAGCCTTCTGCATTTGGTGGATAATTCCACTTTCTGTAGCTACAATGAATTCTTTTGCATCACTGTTGATGCTGTATTTCAACAATCCGGTGGTAGAACCAATGTAATCTGCCATTTGCAACACAGATTCTTCACACTCTGGATGTGCAATAAACTTCGCATTCGGGTGACGCTCTTTTAGTTTCGTGATTTTTTCACGAGAAAAAATTTCATGCACCATACAAGCGCCATTCCACAAAACTAGATCTCTACCTGTTTTTTTGGCTACCCAAGCACCTAAGTTTTTATCCGGACCAAAGATAATTTTTTGATCTTTTGGCAAGCTTTCCACAATTTGTACCGCATTTGTTGATGTACACACAATGTCACTCAAAGCCTTCAGCTCAGCGGTACAATTCACATAGGTAATTACCAAATGATCAGGATATTTCTCCTTAAACTTTTTAAACAAATGCGGTGGACAACTGTCTGCCAACGAACATCCAGCTTTTAAATCAGGCAATAAAACCTTTTTTTGTGGCGATAAAATTTTGGCTGTTTCTGCCATAAAATGCACGCCAGCAAAAACAATCACATCAGCTTCTGTTTTAGCAGCTTCTTGCGATAAACCTAAACTGTCGCCAATGTAATCTGCAATATCTTGTATATCAGGATCTTGATAATAATGCGCTAAAATAATCGCATTTTTTTCTTTTTTTAGTCGCTCTATTTCCGCAAATAAATCCAACGTTGGATCTATTTTTTCTTCTACGTAACCTTTTCTATTCAGTTCTTCTAAAATTTCCATTACTGTGCTTTTTAGCTACAAATGCTTTTTAAGTAGTCGTTAATTTTTTTGTAAAGATACAGAGCTTTCCACTTTATCAACGCTTCAAACAAAATATAATTTAATTAAATAAATAGATTCTTATTCTTTATTAGTGTGTTGAAACTGTTAGAAAGAATCATAAAAAAATGTTGTAAAATGACTTATCCCATAGTTATCCACAAATTTTATGATTTTTTAATTTAAACTTACGTTGATTCTCAATGTTATACTTTTTTGTGTTTTAAATTATCAATATCAAAATGTGTATTGTTAAGTATGTTGTTAAAAGTTGATAACCTACATAAATGTGCTTAAAAAATCTGCAAAAGATTGTGTCAAACTTGGCTTTTTACTTAGCTTTAAACAATCAAAAATAGTTGTTATGATAATTTATACAATCAATTCACAGGGTTGTTAACGTTATCCACATACTTATTACATATTTTATAATTTAATGAAGAAAGTCAATTTTTTAGTCATAGGATCGGGGATAGCGGGATTAAGTTTTGCACTTAAAGCAGCTAAATATGGTAAGGTACTGATAGTTACCAAATCTAACGAAGACGAATCCAATACGAAGTATGCCCAGGGTGGTGTAGCTGTAGTTGTGGATAAGTCCGATTCCTTCGAAAAACATATACAAGATACGCTAATTGCGGGAGATGGTTTGTGTGATAAGGATATTGTGGAAATCGTAGTAAAAGAAGGGCCAGAGCGTATTCAAGAGATTATTGATTATGGAATTAACTTCGATAGAAATAATGCTGGCGTTTATGATTTGGCAAAAGAAGGAGGACATTCTGAACACAGAGTGCTTCATTATAAGGATGTTACAGGTTACGAAATTGAAAGTGTTTTGTTGAAGCAAATCCATCAGAATGAGAATATAGAGATCTTAACCCATTATTTCTGTTTAGAACTAATTACTCAACATCACTTGGGTAAACATGTGGATAAAAGTAGTACAGATATTAATTGTTATGGTATTTATGCTTTTAACACTGAAAATAACCATGTAGAAAAGATTTTGGCCAACGTTACTGTGTTGGCAAGTGGTGGAGCTGGGCATATTTATGCAAATACTACCAATCCAGTTATTGCCACAGGCGATGGTATGGCGATGGTTTACCGTGCAAAAGGTAAAGTGAGAAATATGGAATTTATCCAATTTCATCCAACAGCTTTGTATCATCCAGGAGAGTATCCTTCCTTCTTAATATCTGAAGCGGTTAGGGGATTTGGTGGTGTTTTACGTAGGAGAAATGGCGAAGAATTTATGTACGAATACGATGAACGTGGTTCTTTAGCTCCTCGTGATATCGTAGCTCGTGCTATAGATAATGAAATGAAAAAATCGGGCGATGATTTTGTGTATTTAGACATTACAATGCGCAAGAAAGCGGATATTTTGACTCATTTTCCTAACATTTACGCCAAATGTTTATCTATTGGTATAGATATGACTAAAGATTATATACCGGTAACGCCAGCTTGCCATTACATGTGTGGAGGGGTTTTGGTAGATGAAAACGGAAAATCATCTATTAACAATTTATATGCTTGTGGCGAGGTTTCGTCAACTGGTTTACATGGTGCTAATCGTTTGGCTTCCAATTCATTATTAGAAGCTACTGTTTTTGCACATCGTATTTTCTTATCAGCGATAGAGACTTATCAACATAATGTGATTCCAGATAACATTCCAGAATGGGATGATAAAGGTGTAATTCAATCTAACGAAGATATTCTGGTTACACACAATTTGAGAGAAACTCAGAAAATTATGAGTGATTATGTCGGTATCGTACGCTCTGATTTTAGGCTGGATAGGGCCTTAAGGAGGTTGTATCTATTGTTCGAAGAAACAGAAGAATTTTATAAAAATAATAAGGTATCAGTGAAGTTATGTGAGTTACGTAACGTGATTCAGGTGGCGTATATGGTAATTAAATCGGCCAAAGCCAGGAAAGAAAGTAGGGGATTACATTATACCACAGATTATCCACAACATGCAAGCGAATTGGTTGATACTATCATCTAGTTTACAGTTTTCAATAATCAGTTTACAGTCTAATATCTAAATACTAACTACTAATTATCTCATGTCTATTATATTACCAGTAAAAGGAGTTAATCCACAGTTTGGAAGTGATTGTTTTATAGCTCCTAATGCCACAATTGTTGGCGATGTTAAAGTAGGAAAAAACTGTTCCATTTGGTTTAATGCCGTAGTTAGGGGAGATGTGAACAGTATAACTATTGGCAACGAAAGCAATATTCAAGATGGTGCAGTAATTCATGCTACTTATTTAAAAGCAGCAACAATTATTGGTAATAGAGTAAACGTGGGTCACAATGCAATTGTACACGGTTGTACGGTAAAAGACAATGTGTTAATAGGTATGGGTGCAATAGTAATGGATAATGCGGTTGTTGATGAATATTGTATCATAGCTGCTGGAGCTGTGGTTTTAGAGAATACCATTTGCGAGAGTGGTTATATCTACGCTGGTACTCCTGCAAAAAAAATAAAGCCCATTACTGAAGAGCAACGGGCTTTATTGAATAAACTGCCTGATAATTATATCATGTATGCAGATTGGTTTAAGTAGCTACATTCTCCTGAAACCACCCACGTTACCTGTAGGCTGATTGTTGTTAGAAGGAGCAGGCCTAGTTGTATTGTTATCATTTATCGGCTTTTCTTTTATTTTAGGTACAGGGATAGGAGCCACCAAAGGGATAGTTATGGTTTCGTTCCTATCCCAATTTGCCCTAATAGATAGTTCTTTAGGGTAGTACCATATCGCTTCTGGCTGCGTTCCCAATTTTACATTACCGGTATCCCAAATACCATTTTTATTTTCGTCATACACAATTCTTCCGTAGTAAACGCCTTGTTTATAGTTACTTAATTTAACTAAAGATTTCTTTGTAACGGGGAAACTGGCGATGATTTGATTATCTTTATTTACAATCTCAAGAATATAACTTTTAGCAGAGTCTGGAGTTTCAACTTGTAGTACTAACGAACCGTATTCGTTGGCGTCTCCAAGCGTGAATTTTTTAATTAGTTCTTTATTTTTTGCTTCAAAAATAGCATTTACCGCATTCTCTCTAATTAATAAGATATAATCTTCTTTAGCTCTCCATTTATATTTGATATGGTATTTTAGGAAGTTGGTACTATCTTTTTCTAAGGTAAATTTCCTTGGTATACTGTCTTCTAACAATATAATTTTACTTTCATCGATACTTTTGATGGGAAAATTGAAGCTGATTGTAAGGTCTTTATTTGGATTTAAAGTACCACTTTCTAAGTTGTCAGATGCATTAACTACTCTATTATAAGTATCTCTTTTTGATCTACTGAATTTTACGGTATCTAAAGTTTTTCCCTCATCTTTTATAGCAACTTTTACCGAGTCAAAAGATAAATCTGCTAGCCATAAGCTTACTGAATCTTTAGTTTTGTTAAATTGAAATAGTTTGTCTTGATCTACGCTAGGAGGGAAGATTACAGTTAAATCGGGGTTATTTAGCTTTTTGTTAAAGCTCATAAAAATACTTCCATCTGCGTTTAACTTTCTATCGTTAACTCTAAAATTTGGTGCAATTTCTTTAAAAACACTTAAGCGTAGGCTATCAATATTTTTATCTAATACAATAGGGTCTTTAATGAAACCAATTTCATCACTTATTTGCTGGTAAATTCTGTCGCCACCACCTTTTTCTTTTAACGCATAAACTTTATAGGTGTCTTTTTTTAAATTGTTAAGTTTAAAGTTTCCGCTACTATCTGTTAACGTAAAAATAGGTGCTCTTTTTTTGCCAAATAAACTATCCCTAGATAAGGGAAGTATAAATACCGTACTTTCTATTTCTGCTTCTCCGGTTAGTGCATTGGTTACATTTCCACTTAAGCTTAACGAATCTATGGTAGGTCCAGTGGCAAAAGCATAGCTGAAGTTTTTAAGTACATTGCCTTCATTTAGATCTACAATTGATTTTCCGAAATTTAAAGTATAGGTAGTATTTTTCTCTAGAGAATCTGATAAATTAATTTCAAGTCTTTTCAGCTTAGCTCTAAGTTCTGGTACTTTTTCTAATTCCGGAGAAATTGAAAATTCTTTAAACTCATTACTTAACTTAATGTATTCATCAAATTCTATAATAATTTTTTTAGCTGTGAAATTTGTAGTTAAATTTTCTGGAGTCATTTTCAATACTTTCGGCGGAGTAGTATCTCTTGGTCCGCCTTCTGGAGATTTCATAGCGGCGCAACCATAGATCAAGCTAATTGCGCCAACAAGCACAAAAAAAATGAAGTAAAAATGGTAATTTCTGTTTTTTAGCATTTATAAGCGTTTTAAGCGATTTTTACCTTTTTTGGAATAATTGTATTAAAATTTTTAGTTATACGTTTATAACGCTTTATTTTAATTGATTATTTTATATGTTTAATAATTTGATTTTCAATTATTTAGCTATATGAACCATTAAAACAGAGATATCTGATGGAGAAACACCAGAAATTCGAGAAGCTTGGCCAAGCGTACGTGGTTTAATCTTCAATAACTTTTCTCTGGCTTCTTTTGATAAAGATACTAATGTGTTATAATCAAAATCAGGATTAATTGCTTTGTCTTCCATCTTCTGCATTTTGTTTACAATCTCTTGTTCCTTCTCAAAATAAGCTTCATATTTAATTTTAATTTCTGCTTGCTCTACAGTTTCTATTTCAAATTTATTTAGCAGCTCATTAAAAGGTTCACTCACTTTTCTAATATCGCTAATGTTAACTTGCGGACGGCTTAGTACACTAAATAATTTTACATTTTGCGTTAAAGGCGAAGTACCCAATTCTTCCATTAATGAATTAGCTTCTGCCATTTCTATGCCCTGTTTTTTTGTAAAAGCTACAATATCGTCCGAATCTTTTACTTTCTGTTTTACCAGTTCTAAACGTTCATTGTTTACTAAACCTAATTCGTGAGCAATAGGAGTGAG
The DNA here is from genome assembly GCF_026625705.1 of Pedobacter sp. SL55. NCBI lineage: Bacteria > Pseudomonadati > Bacteroidota > Sphingobacteriia > Sphingobacteriales > Sphingobacteriaceae > Pedobacter > Pedobacter sp. SL55. The sequence continues at coordinate 1,182,357 of NZ_CP113059.1, forward strand.
GCGAATATCAGCATTATCTTGACGTAATAATAAGCGATGCTCTGCCCTAGAGGTGAACATTCTATAGGGTTCTTCGGTACCTTTGGTTACTAAATCATCTATCAAAACGCCTATGTAAGACTCTGAACGCTTCATAATGAGCTCGTGTTTGTCATATACCTTCTGGTGTGCGTTTATTCCAGCTATAAAACCTTGACTAGCAGCTTCTTCATAGCCAGTTGTGCCATTTATTTGACCTGCAAAGAACAAATTACTGATTAATTTGGTTTCTAGTGTTAACGAAAGCTGGGTAGGTGGAAAATAGTCATATTCTATGGCATATCCAGGCCTAAACATCTTCGCATTTTCGAAACCAGGTATCTGAGTTAATGCTTTGTATTGTACATCTTCGGGTAATGAAGTAGAAAATCCATTGACGTAAATCTCACAGGTATTCCATCCTTCGGGTTCTACAAAAATTTGATGACGTTCCCGTTCTGCAAATCTGTTAATTTTATCTTCGATAGATGGGCAATATCTAGGGCCTAAGCCTTTAATTCTACCCGTAAACATTGGCGATTTTTCAAAGCCTTCTTTTAAAGTTTCGTGTACTTTATCGTTGGTATAGGTAATCCAGCAACAACGTTGATCTGTTGGAAGTGCTACGTTGGTATAAGAAAATCTGCCTCTTTCTTCATCTCCCCATTGCTCTTCCATTAAACTATAATTCAATGAACGGCCATCAATTCTAGGAGGGGTACCTGTTTTCATCCTTCCAGCTTCGAAGCCTAATTCTACCAATTGTTCGGTTAAGCCTGTGGCAGATTTTTCTCCAGTTCTACCACCGCCCATTTTTTTCTCGCCAATATGAATGATACCATTTAAAAAAGTACCATTGGTAAGCACTACAGATTTACCTTTTATCTCTACACCTAAATTAGTTTTTACACCAATAACAGTATTGTTTTTAATCAATAATGAGCTAACCATTTCCTGCCAAAAATCTACATTTGGTAAGCTTTCTAACGTTAGTCTCCATTCTTCAGCAAATCTTTTTCTATCATTTTGCGTGCGTGGGCTCCACATTGCAGGGCCTTTAGATTTGTTTAACATCCTAAATTGGATGGTAGTTTTATCGGCAATGATACCCGAATAGCCACCCATAGCATCAATTTCTCTAACTATTTGACCTTTAGCAACACCACCCATTGCAGGGTTGCAACTCATTTGAGCAATAGTTTCCATGTTCATGGTAATCAATAATACCGATGAACCTAAATTTGCAGCAGCGGCAGCAGCTTCACAGCCTGCATGGCCGGCGCCAACTACAATTACGTCGTATTCTTTAAACATATATTTTTCGATGTTTCACGTGAAACATTAGTTTTATTTTGCTTTTTTAATCATGTTTCACGTGAAACATGATTAATTTTTATTTTTCAGATAACTCCATCCATCTTTCCATATCTGTTTCAATAGTTTTATTGATGTTGGTTATCGTTTCTGATATTTCTTGGATTTGGATATAATTAGATGGGTCTGTTTGATTTAGTTCTTGCGTTAAGGTTTTAATTTTATTTTCGTTTTCTGCTAAAGCCTCTTCTAGTTTTTTAAATTCTTGTTGCTCTTTAAAGCTAAGTTTATTGCCGCTTGATGCTTGGGTTGGTTTTTGTTCTTCTACTTTTTGTTTCTTTGAAGCGGCTTCTTTTTCTTGTTCTAAACTGTTTCTGTGTTCAGAATAGTTACCATTAAATATTTTTACATTTCCGTTTCCTTCCATAATAAATAACTGATCACTCATTTTATCTAACAGGTACCTATCGTGAGAAACGAGGATTAATATGCCTGGAAAATTTTCTAAAAATTCTTCTAAGACATTTAGGGTATCAATATCTAAATCGTTAGTTGGTTCATCTAAAATTAGAAAGTTTGGATTTTGCATTAAAACTTTCATTAAATGTAAACGCTTTTTTTCGCCACCACTTAATTTCTCTACCAAACCATGTTGCTTTTTTGGAGGAAATAGAAATAGTGTAAGTAGGGCAGAAGCGGAAATTGTTTGTCCATCCGCCATTTTGATATACTCAGCATCTGCCTTCACGATATCAATTACTCTTTCTTTTTCGTTAAAACTTAATCCACCTTGCTTGTAATATCCGTATTGAGTGGTATCTCCAATATCAACTTTACCCTTGTCAGGATTTAAGTTTCCTGTGATGATATTTAAAAGTGTGGATTTTCCAGTTCCATTTTTGCCCGCTAAGCCAATTCTATCTCCCTTTTTAAAAACATAAGAAAAATCATTGATGATAGTTACATTATTGAAACTTTGGTTAATGTGGTCAAGCTCTAAAATTTTGTTTCCCTGTCGGGCCATTTTTACATTTAAAGTAACTTTTTGATGATCTACTCTTTGTTTAGTTTTTTCTTCTAAATCATAAAAAGCGTTTTGTCTAGCAACAGATTTTGTTCCTCTAGCTTGGGGCATCCTGCGCATCCATTCTAGTTCTTTCTTTAAAAGATTTTTATTTTTCTGAAAGGTAGCATCATCTTGTGCTTCTCTTTCTGCTTTCTTTTCTAAGAAATAGGCATAGTTGCCATTATAAGTAAAAGTTTTCCCTCTTTCTAGCTCTACTATGGTGTTGCAAACATTATCTAAAAAATACCGATCGTGAGTAACTAATAATAACGTTTTGGCTCCAGAAGTAAGTATTTTTTCTAGCCATTCAATGGTATCAATGTCTAAATGGTTGGTTGGCTCATCTAAAACGTAAATTTCTGGATCTTCAATTAAAAGTTTAGCTAAAGCTAGCCTTTTACGCTGACCACCAGATAAAGTATCTATTTTTTGCTGCAAATGATTGATGCCCATTCTGCTTAAAATAGTTTTGATCTGGTGCTCGTATTCCCAAGCATTGTGTTCGCTTAATTCTTCATATAATCTATTGAGCTTCTTTTCATCAGGGTGCTCTTCCTCAATTAATTCTTCATATTCTTTAATGAGTTGTTGTTGCTTATTTTCGGTAGAGAAAATAAAGTCGCTAATGGTAGCATTTTCTGGAAAAGAAGGTTCTTGGTCTAAGAAACCAATTTTGGTAGATTTATTTTTCACTACTTTTCCTTCTAGCGGAGCAAAGCGCTCTGCCAGTAGTTTCATTAGGGTGCTTTTACCAGCGCCGTTAACGCCAACTAGTGCCACACGCTGCCCAGCATTAATTCCTAATGTTAAATTTTTAAAAAGCCATTCGTCGTGATAGGCGTGGCCAAGCCCTTCTGCTGCAATTAGTGTACTCAATGTATTTCGAAACTATTTATATAATCAAACTATTATGATTGCCGTATAATGTAGTTCGGCAAATCATAAGTTGTTTAATCATTTTTAAAAAACAATTATAAATTATAATGAAAATTGTTGCAAAAGTACGGATTATAAACTGCTTAATGCTTTTGCGGCTAGTAGATTAGTTATTAAACGAAGAAATATTACGAAAGTGTGTGGTAGTTAAATTTAATGCTTTACGTTTTAATTCAAATTGAAGTTATCGTTTCTGATATTCATTACGTTTGATGCAGCTAGGATAGACACAATTAAAGCTCCAATAACTATAGCAATAAGTAATTGTAAGGTAGAGTACAAGTTGGTTCCTCTTACAATTTTTTGTGATTCTTCTTTCAATTGTTCGCCTACTACAGTTTGTACTTTGGTAAGCTGAGAAAGGGTATTAGAAATGTCTGAAAATGATTTTTCGGCATCACTATCATAAAGCCTTCTTAGCGCAGTTTTATCTAATGAATTTGCATTTAATAGCATGTTTTTCTCTATTATTTTGTTCTCTAGCAGCTTAGCTTTTAACTCGGTTAAGTGGTTTTTTTCATTCTTAACCAGAAACGTTTGTTCATACTTGGCTAAAAGCGTATCGATATGTTTATCGTAAGTTTTAAGCTTAGCGTTAAGCTGTTGTGCAGATAGTTTATTTTGATCACTGTAAACAAAGGTTTCTAGAAGGAAGCGCTTTGCATACAGTTTTTCGGAAATGTAGAAAAGATCTGTAGCAGGTACCAATCTGTCGTTATAAAGCGAAGTAAATGCCTTTTCCATATTCTTAATGCTTCTATCTTCTAATAGACGGATGAGGATAGTACAGGCCATAATTAAGAAAAGCAAAATGGCAATCTTGGTTTTTTGCTTTAGCGAATAAGAGAATTTCATATCTGGTTGTTATAAATTCACAAGATAGCTAAATTTTCGATAGGATAAGTGTTTTGATAAGCCCTAGTAACTATGTTTTATTGGTTGGCACCAAAAAATATTATACTTAAGGGAGGAAATGCACTGAAGTATAGGTTCTATAAAGCTGTTTTCTGTGTTGTTGTATAAATTGAAAGTAAAAAGGTTTTTGCGAATGTTTCGTGATCCATTTGTTTTAAATTAGCCGCAAAGTAAAAAAAGAGCTACGCTAAGAACGCAAAGGTTATATCGTTTTCTTTATTTATCAACTTCTAATCTTCGAGATTATACCAAAGGCTTAGCTTTGACAAATTTCTATCCCATTTGCTAGGAGTTTGTCAAAGCGGCTTAGCACCACAGCTCTTAGTTAATTAAATCCGATTGGAACGAACACGTTTGGCAAACACATAGGTTTGCCAAAAAGTAAAGTGTAAAGCGGGGTTGAAGAGCCTATGAAAAAGCGGTATTGTTTTGCTAGCTGTAAAATAGCTAAGGCAAAAAGAAAGCGGGCATCCACCCGCTTGATTAACTAAAACTAAACTAAATTTATATGTGAATATGAATTTTAAAAAATGGTTAGCACATCGCCACTAGGAAGCTCAGCACTTACTGACTGCTTTTGTGCTACTGCAGTATTTTTAGCTTGAATGCTGCTGTTCTCTGCCGTAAATTTATCCATGTTGATAGATGATGTGCTGTTGATAGCAGCAATATAATCTGTTGTTTTACCGCTTAATGTTAAGTTAGATAGTCCGTTTACGTTAGCGAACAAATCGATAGTATTGGTATTTAAAATTGCTTTAGCTTGGTCTTTTAAAGTAACGGCTAAGCTAAGTGCACTGAATTTTCCACTGGTTTTAACTACAGCATTATCGCTAGCGGTAATTTCGTTTAACTGGTTTGCGTAAACTACTACGGTTAAGGTTTCTTTATCGAAAGAGCTAATTCTTAGTTCGCCATTTTTTTCTTGCACCAAAGCATTTTTCGAATAGTAGCTATCGTAAACCTGTACACTTTGATTTGGGCTTTGTACCAAAATTACCTCTACGTTACCGGCAACGTTTAATTTGTTGAATTTTTTAACCTCGCCTACAACAGTTACTTTTTTGGTTGTTGTAGCATTTACTAAAGATGTAGCGCTTGCGCTAATGGCTACTGTTAAGATGGCTGCGAATAGATTTTTAATAGAAGTCTTCATATCTTAAATATTTTAATGTCTGTAATTATTTTTCTGTTTTTAAACTTGTTACATCTATAAGACTGCAACAATTACAAAAGGTTGCACCGCTTCTTAGCGTTTTATACCATTAGGAGTAAAGGTTCGACCAACGCCAGTAATTTTTCGACCAACAGGCACCGAAAAATTCAAGTAAAATGAAAAAAGATTGGTTTAAGTAGAGTAGGGGAAGCCGATTGGTGTTGCACAAAGAATGTGCAAGTTAGGATTGGTAAAGGTGTGTTAACAGAAAATAGCGTATCGTATTAGTTCCTAGTTGCCAAATAGAAATCTTCTTTCGCTGTCATTTCTAGCTTGGCTTTTTTGGTTTTATCTCTGTAACCTAGCAGATGAAGCGTTCCGTGGATCATGATGCGGCATAGTTCATCGTGAGTGGTGGCATTATTTTGCTTGGCATTATCTTTAACTCTATCAATACTGATGAATATGTCTCCCAAAATGGTTTTAAGCTCTTCTGAGTTGTCAAAAGTGATTACATCGGTATAATAGTCATGTTGAAGGAAATCTTGGTTTACACGCAATAAATATTCGTCAGAACAAAAAATAAAATTCAGCTCTGCTAGTTGATATCCTTCTGCTTCTATGGTTTCTTGCATCCATTTTTTAATGGCGATTTTTCCTTTTAGGTTATAGGTAACGTCTTCTGTAAAGAAATTGATTTTTGCCATTGGATTTAAGTTAAAGGGCAAAAGTAAAAAAGATTAACCACTAAGGTACAAAGAATACTAAGAGATTGCTTTTTTGCTACATTTTTCAAATATTTTTGTCATTGTGAACGACAGGAAGAATCTACAAGTAAGCAGAACTAGACTAACAGATTTCTCCTAGCCTCGCAATGACGAGTAAGGTTACTTTTTAGTCGAATTTAGCAGCCTAAAATACTCGGCAACCTTGTTCTTATAATAGTAATTTAAGTTTGGTGGCAGTTTTTGGATGAGTTCACTTTCGCTTTGCATGCTCTTATTAAACTTTTCTAGCATTTGCTGATAGGAAGGAGGGAACTGTTTTGCGGCATTACTTTCACGCTTTTCGTCCTGCTCTTGCTCTCGTTGGGCTTTTTCTGCATCTAGCAGTTTTACCATTAAATTTTTCTGGCGGTTAATGGTTTCTTGTGTAATTCGTTTGTTTACCAAATCCAGTTCAGATTGTTTCATTTCCTGCACGGTTTGGTTCAAATTGCCTAAACCACCTTTGCCATCTTTATTGTCTTCTTTGTTTATTTTCTCTAGCGCTTCTCTAATCATTTGCTGTTGCTGCGCCATTTTAGCAAATTCTTGACTCATTTGGCCTTTTGGAACAGTACCCATGTTGCCTTCGCGTTCCATTTTCTCTTTGGCCTGCTGCATATTTTTATTGAGCTGTTCTTGCATTTGTTGCAACTGTTGCATGCTCTGTTTTTGTTTGCCTTTGCCTCCCTTTGCATTTTTCATGGCATTTTGCAATTGCTCTAAAGCCTCGTTCAGCATCAAGGCTAAATTGTTGAGCGAGGTCATAGCAAATTGCTGCGAACGGTTGGCTTCGCCAGTTCTTCTATCGCCTAAAAAATCTATGGCTTTGCCAATATTGAAGTTGATTTTCTCTACCTCAGTATTTACCGTGCTTTCTATTTGTGGTACACGTTTGCTCAACGAAAACAAGCTATCGGCAATGGTTTTCATGTTATCGCGAATCATGTTCTGTTTTTGTGCCTGCGAAACATAAGCCGGATCAGATGGTCCCATTTTGCGAAGGTTCAACATGACCTTTTCTTGCTCAAAAGAAGTGCTCAACAAGTTTTCTAGCAACTTACGTAGCTCTTGGGCGTTTACTTTACTTTCTTCTTCGGCCCCAGCTTGTTGTTGCTCTTGCATTTTTTGCGCCAATTGTTGCATTTGCTCGCTAGCCTGCTGCTGTTTTTCGGCAGCTTTTTGCTTGTTGTTCTGGTTCAGCTGTTCTTGGCTTTCTTGTTGGTTTTTCTCTATTTCATTGGTTTCTTTTTCTGGGTTTTTATAATCGTTGGGCCTTTCCAAAGCCTGATTTTTCTTGTCCAGATCTTGCAATTCTTTCTTCAGATCCTTGAAATCTTTATTGAGCTGATCTTGCTTGCTTTTTAAATCTTGTGGAGATGAATTTTTGTCTTTAGTTTGATTGGATAAGTCCTTTTGCGCCTTGGCCATCTCGTTCAAGCGGTCGATTTTATTTTGCAGGTTCTGTTCAAATTCCAATTGCTTGTAAAGTTCCAAAATACGGTCTAGCTCATTTTTTACAGATTTATTGTCTAGCTGCATTTTAGAAAGCTCTTCTCTGGTCTGGTCTTTCCTATTTTGATCCATCAATTGCTGGAGCTTTTGCAGAAGCTCTTTCGTTTTTTCGTCCAATACATTGTTAAACAGCTCGTCTATTTTTTTCTGCTTTTCTTTCAGTTCTTCCGTCAATTGCCCGTTTTCCTGCTTTTCGAAATTGTTTTTCTCATTCAGGTCTTTGATATCCTTAACCGCTTGATCCAGTTGTTTCTGTTTGTCTAGCAATTGCTCAATCTGCTTTTTGTCTTCAAAGTTGAGCTGTTTTTTATCCAATAAACTTTCGCTCAGTTTTTTGCTATCTTTCTCAATGCTGTTGGCTAGTTTAATGGTCTGTTCCATTTTTTGTTTTAGCGATTGACTGCCTTCGGCTAATTTGGCTGCAATTTCTTGTTGCGTTGGCGCTTGGTAAGTTTTAATTTCTGAGCGGGTAACTTTTGCTCCGTTTACGCCATCATTATCGGCTACTTCAAAAAAGTAATCGATGGTTTGACCCGATTTTACAGGGATCTCATTCAGATTCCAGAGATAGAAAAAATTATTCTCCGTTTGTTGGTTTTTAATAGCAATGGCTTTAACGCCTTGGCCTACAACTTTATTTTTATCTTTAATTTGATACCTGAATTTTAGGGAAGAAAATCCGTAATCGTCATTAACTACGCCAGTAAAATACAGCGCTTTGCTACTTAAACTATCTGGTGTTTCGGTTACATTAATGCTAGGAAATTGATCTTTAATTACCGTGAGCTGATGGCTTAGCGAATCGCGTAAACTTACAAACTGGTTTTTTGGAACAATTTGATAGTTGCCATTCTGTTTAATCACGGCACTAAAATTAGCATTGTTATTAACCACGTTAAGCTGATGAACTTTTTGCTGTAAAACAAAGCTGATTTGCTCACTGTTTTCGGTCTTTAACTTCCAATTTACTTTGGTGCCTTCGGGGATCAACAAATCGCCCACATTGGGAGCTTCTTCAGTTTTTCTGTTAAGATAAGCCGGGTAAACTAACGTGGCGCTTAGGTTCAATAAAGAGGGGCGTGGTTTTACATTCACGGTATGGCTTGCAGAATTAAAACCACCGCCGCTAAAGCGGATAGATTTATCTTTTTGAACGTTCTTAAATGTGTGGGTAAAATGGCTGATATCCTGTTTTTCCAACTTATAGCTGTTTACGCCGTCTTCCAAATAAATGTCCTGCGGAAATTCATCGCCTGTTAATTTCACTTTGATGGTCAAATCATCGCCCTGCGTAATAGTTAAGTTTTTGTTTTCTATCACAAAATCAAAAGGCGCTTTGGGTAATACTTCTTCGTTGTACCTAATAAAACTATTGGTACCTTCTCTTAAAATTGCAGGGGCAATAATCCCTATCAATAAAATGATGAAAAGTGGCAGCGCAATGTATTTGATGTGCTTTTTATTGTCGCCGAGATTAATTGCCGTAGAAAATGGGATAGGTTTTAGTTCGTTGATTTTCTGATCTATGCCAGCTAAAATTAAAGCACTGTTTTGAGGTGCGCTATCCGCCAGTTCTTTTAGCTGTAAAGTATTCAATAACCTATCCTTAACATTAAAGAAATGGTTGCCTATTAAGTTTGCAGCTTCTTCTAAACTTAAAGTTTTGCTTAATTTAAAGTATGATAGTGCTGGTTTTACAATCCAAAAAAGAACAGCAATAAGCGAAATGGCAACATACGAATAGAAGAGCAGTGTTTTGGTAGCTATGCTTGGGTAGCTATAGAAAATCCAGATAAATAGAAAAAGATAAAGCGTTAAAATTAGGGCAGCAGCGTAAATACTACCTCTTAAAAGCTTATTGAGATAGAACTTTCGGGTAAACTCATTGATTTTTAATAGCAGTAAGTTGTAGTTGTTGCCCATAGCCATTTAACGACAATAAAGGTAGAAAATGTGCGCCTAAAATGAAAGGGATTAAAAATTAGCAAAAAGCTTTCATTTTGTTTTGAATAAAATCTATTAAAGTGTAATTTAGAAATAAAATATAATCAATAAAAACAAAAAATAACCAAACTGCTGTATATTACGGCAAGTTTAACTAATAACTAAAAGTAACACAATGAACAAAAGATTTTTTGTAGCTATTTTAGCTATCATGATTACAGGAACTGCATTAGCGCAAAAACAAATTAAATCTTGGAATAAAAACTTGGTAATTGCCCATCGTGGTGCCTGGAAAACACAAAATCTTCCCGAAAATTCTATAGCTTCGTTAAAAGAGGCCATAAAGATTGGCTGTTTTGGCAGCGAGTTCGATGTACAGTTTACGAAAGACAATATTGCGGTAGTAAATCACAATGGCGATTTTTTAGGTAAAGATATTGCCTCTAGTACTTTACCAGGAGTTAGTAGATTACAAAAAACTAAGCAACGGCGAAAGCATACCAACATTGGTAGCATATCTGAAAGCTGGCATGAAGCAGAAGAAAACAAAGTTGATATTGGAAATAAAGCCTCAAAAAACACAAGAAAGGGAAGAGGCTTTAACCAATGCGGTAATTGCCACAGTTAACGAATTAAAAGCGGCACCTTGGATAGAGTACATCACTTTTAGCCATTTTATTGGTAAACACTTAATTGCCAATGTGCCTGGAGCCAAAGTTTCTTATTTAAATGGAGAAATAGAACCAGCAAAGCTGAAAGAACAAGGTTTTTATGGTTTAGATTACAGCCAAGGTGTATTGAAGAAAAATCCTGATTGGATAAAGCAAGCTAAAGATTTAGGTGTAATTATTAATGTTTGGACGGTAAATGCTGCAAAAGACATGGATTGGTTTTTGGAACAAAAGGCCGATTATATTACCACCAACGAACCAGAACTGCTATTTACTAAAATAAAGAAGTAAAATGTAGTTAAAATTATGGAGCCCCATTCGCTTTCGGATGGGGCTTTCTGTTTTTTAAAGCGTTAGGTTTAAGTCACCATGTGCCTCCTTTATTTCTTATCTTATGTCAATAATTAAAAAGCAAGTGCGGCCTAATTTTGTTATAACAATAAACGAAGTAAATTTTATAACGACATTAAAATAACTAAACCATGAGCACACTAAAATTAAAAGACGGAACAGAAATTTATTACAAAGATTGGGGAAAAGGTCAACCTGTATTCTTTCATCACGGATGGCCGCTTTCTAGCGACGATTGGGATGCGCAAATGCTATTCTTTTTGGAGCAGGGCTATCGGGTTATTGCCCACGACAGAAGAGGCCACGGTAGATCTGAACAAACACCTTATGGACACGATATGGATACTTACGCTGCCGATGTAGCGGAAATTGTTGAGGCATTAGGCCTTACAGATGTAATTCATGTAGGGCACTCTACTGGAGGTGGCGAAGTAATAAGATACGTAGCAAAACACGGGCAAGGAAAAGTGGCAAAAGCTGTTTTGGTAAGTGCGGTAACGCCAATTATGGTTAAAACCGAAAACAATCCGGATGGTGTACCTATGTCTGTTTTTGATGATATCAGAAACAATACAGCCAACCATAGGCAACAGTTCTATATCGATCTTACTTTTCCATTTTATGGTTACAATAGAGAGGGTGCTAAAGTATCTGAAGGTATTCAAAGAAACTGGTGGAGACAAGGAATGAATGGTTCTATCAAAGCTCATTACGACTGCATCAAGGCCTTTTCGGAGACCGATTTTACTGAAGACCTTAAATCTGTTGATGTTCCGGTTTTGGTAATGCATGGCGAAGACGATCAGATTGTACCTTTTGAAACTACAGGGAAAATAGCGGCCACTTTGTTAAAAAATGGAAAGCTAATTTCTTATCCTGGTTTTCCGCATGGTATGCCTACAACCGAAGCAGATACGATAAATAAAGATTTGTTAGCTTTTTTTAAAGCCTAACAAAAGCGGTATAGCTAGTTTAAAAAAGCTAAGTCATCAATAATGATTTAGCTTTTTTTATAAAATACCTATTTCAAGGTATTGCTGTACCTATATATAAATTACATCTTTGCCATAAACCAAAAAATACAATTTATGAAAAAACTAGTACTATTTTGTGGTTTGATTTCGCTATTTGCTAATCAAACCTATGCCCAGCAAGCAGACTCTACCAAGCAGAGTAAAAACGTAATCAAAATCAATTTATTAAGCTTGCCATTCAATAATTTACACCTTCAGTACGAAAGGCAAATTGGTAAAAAAACCTCTGTTGCTTTAGGAGTAAGGTATATGCCAGAAGGAAATATACCACTAAAATCTACAGTATTAGATTTGATAGACGATGCTGATGCTGAAAAACATTTGACCAATCTTAAAACAGGGAATTTTGCCGTTACGCCAGAAATTCGCTTTTATCTTGGAAAGGCTGCTTTGAAAGGGTTTTACATTGCGCCATTTGCTAGGTACTCTCGTTACACAGCTTCGCTACCTTTCGATTTTACAGTAGACGATGGCATGGGGAACGAATACAGCGAAGTTATACCGTTAGAAGGTAATTTAACTACCATTACAGGTGGTTTGCAAATTGGTTCGCAGTTTAGGCTGGGTAAAATGGTTACGTTAGATTGGTGGATACTTGGCCCACAGTATGGCAGTTCTAAAGGAAATATAGCGGGCCGTAAAACCCTAGACGCGAGAGAACAGCAAGAGTTGAGAGATCAGCTGGCTGATATTACCGATCTGCCGCTAGTTAAAGTTACTACAAAAGTGGATGGAAATGGAGCAGATGTAGATATTAAAGGCCCTTGGGCAGGCGTAAGAGCAGGCTTAGCGTTAGGTATTAGGTTTTAAAACCAAAATGTATAAAACTAAAAAAGTCCCGATTTTGTCGGGACTTTTTTGGTAAAATATGATAATAATTAGATTACTTTCACATTAACGGCGTTTAAGCCTTTTCTACCGTTTTCAACTTCGTACTGAACTTTGTCGTTTTCACGAATTTCGTCGATAAGGCCTGTTGAATGTACAAAGATTTCAGCGTCGCCATTTGCTGGCACGATAAATCCAAAACCTTTAGTTACATTGAAAAATTTTACTGTTCCTTCTTGCATTGTATTATTTTATTAAAGTTGCAAGGTACAGATTAAAATTTAATTACAAGCAAATACCCTCTTTTTTAAGGATTTTATTTTTGGGTCTACTTATTCCCAATTAGGCTTATGGTAATCTCGCTAGAGTGGGGTATACCTAATGTTGTGCCTGGTTTAATATGTAGTAGGTTTTTCAAATAAACATCGGCTATGCCCTGAATTAATTTTCTACGATGCGGCACATCTTCTGGTAAAACACCTTGTATGCGGTTTACGTACAAATTTCCTTTTACATCTACTACAACAGAAAAACGGTAACTAAACTCTTTATACGATTTGTTGATCTCTATTCTGTACTCTGGGTACATGTAAGCATAAGATTTTCTGTGGGCACCACTATCGGCATAGCCAATTAATTTTAATGATACGTTTTTGCTATTTGGCTTTAAATCTACAATCTCGGTTGCCGCAAATGCCGTATCGGGGTTAGCGGGGTGTTTGTAGGTTTTTGCAGCCAGCTGTTTAATAAACGCAGTATCGGCTTTGGTAGGCCGTTGTAATTCGCCAACCGTGGTTTTAAGCACTTTTTCTATGTAATTTTTAGTGTAATAGGTACAATTTACGTCAGACACTTCGCCTTTGGCAACAACAAGCGCTTCTACTTGTAAGCGCTGTAAGATTAGGCTATCTTTGGTAATCAGCTTTGCTCTAAAGTACTCGCGGGCAAAATTGTAAATTTTTGCATGGTCATGTAATAAAAAGAAAGCTTCCATTCCCTTTTTTTCGGGGCTGTAAGCCAACATGGTATCTGGAGCTTTAAATTCTAAAATCCAATTTGGTTGCAACATAAATCCATCTTTGTTAAAAGAAAGGCCGTTGCTAAACCTACGCTTTACTTCATAAAACCTTATGCCATCAACATCCTTAAAAGTAAGGCCAGCATCTGTTGCTGTATTTTTTTGGCCAGAACCGCCACCACAGGCATAAAGTGTAACTAAAATTGTAGCTAGGATGAAGAATATACGTTTAAAACTCATTTGTTAAAATCATCTGAAATTAGGTGGCAAATTTAGGGTTTGCCTTTGATAAAAATAACGTTGGCCACCTTTCTTTCGCCTTCATGGTCCCATTTTTTGTTATCAGATGGATGATTGACCACGCCATTGTCTCCATAATCTTTCGCCCAAAGTGTGGTAGAGCCGCCACCATCTAGGTTAATAGCGCTGGTGCAGCCCAGCCATTGCATGATTTTTGCAAGCTCAAAAAGGCTCATTCCAGCAGAGTTTCCTTGTCGGCCATCTACGGTTAATAACAACACGCTACCGTTGGGTTTAACGCCAATAGCCGTACGTGGGTGGCGCAATTTGTTGAAAGTAACCGAGTCTAGTTTCTCCTTTTGGTTATCCAAAAGCAACAAGGGTCCACTTAACATGATATTTTTATCGCTCAAGTTATTTTCCCACTTATCGGTGCCGTCCCATTTTTTAATAGCCAGTAGATAATCGTTTATTACCACAGCCGCTTGTTGGTGCAGGGCTCTCTTGTTGTTTTTTTCTTGTCTGTTTTGGTTGATGATTGTATCGTTAACCTTAACAAAGTCTACCGAGCCTCCGTTTTTAATATCGAAAAAAGTGCCGTTTACCGCTGCAATAGCTTTATGTTTTTTGGCAAATGCCGATGTTGTGATCAGTTCTTTCTTATCATAGCCTATAAAAAACCCAGGCGCTTTTTTATGCTTTTTTACTTCTACAAAGCTGATGTACTGGTTAGCATTAAATAAGCTACTGTCGCTAAACTGATAGGTGTAAACTTTTGTTTTTTTAGCTACGGAGCTTTTGCTCCATTTTGCTTTGGTAAAAACTAAAGAGTCTGCATTTTGAGCATAAATATTGCCAGAAACAAGGGTAAGTAAGAATATTCGTATAAGAAATTTCATTGCGGTTATATTCGTTTTTTAAGTTTTAATAATTTAATGATAAAGGCTTTGTCTCGCCAAACCTCAACAATTACGCTGTAGCCACTTTTGGCTTTAAATATGGCGCCAATATCGTCTAAAGAATAGTCATCTACTTTCTTGAAGTTGATAGAGATAATTTCATCTCCCACCATTAATCCAACTAAGTCTGCAGGCGATTGCGGCTCAATTTTATTGATAAACGTTTTAGACGGCGGGCCACTTTCTGCATAAAGCTCAATTCCAGACATGTCGTGCTCAAAAGGCCTATTAAACTTTTCGTTTTTCTTAATGTACATGTATCGATTTTGATAATCGTATATGGTATTAAATCGGCTTAAAATTTCGGCTCCCAAATTGGCATTACGGTCTTTATTTTTTAACGAATCTATGTTGTACTCTGGGTAACTCGAAATTATATCTCTGAAAACAAATTTGCCCAAACTTAGCGAAGCAACTCTGCCAATCCTGCCTTTTATGCTTCCAGTTAATCCGTTGCCTAAATTGGCTTCCATTGTAAACGCTGGCTTCGGAAAAGGTTTGCCGTTTAAGGCTTCAAGAGAGATAGCGTGGCTTGCACCGCAATCTACCAATGCCTTTAAGGTTTGGGTTGCCAAGCCTTCCTGCTCAACCTTAAGCTTAACATAAGGCTTGTTTTCTATAAGCTCTAAAGGTATTTTCTCTCCTTTTAGTTTAATTTTTTTAGGGTGCGAAGCAAACCTTAACATCCTGTTGGTATAATCTACCTTTACCACAAAGCTGTTGAAGAAATTGTAGCCAATTAAGCCGTAAATTTTTTTGCCAACAAAGCCCGAAATTGGCAGTATATCGTCCTTTAAAAATACAGTGGGTATATTTTCTGCTTCGGAATCGCCAATTTTTACACTGGTAGCACCTAAAAAAGCATCAATACCATTAAAATTACCATAACCACTAATTTTAATGGCACGCGGATATGGTACTTTTAAGCTTTCTTTTAAAGTTGTATCGGTAATGATCATTGGGTTAACGCCGGTATCCAAAATAAAATCAAAAGGGCCTTTGTCGTTAATGTATATTGGTATAATGATGAGGCTTTTCTTTAGATCAAAGCCCATGGTTTGTGCTTTTCTACCATTAGCAAATTTAAAGTCTTGCGCAAATGCCAAACCTGGTGCAGCTAGTACACAGCAGATAAATAAGATATGGTATATTTTGAAATGAATGCTTGGTTTGCGGCTGTTCATGAAACTAAATTAATAAATTAGTGGTCACAAACCTTGAGTCTAAAAATTAAATTCAAAAAACAAGAGCTAACAAAACACCATTGTTTAGCCGCAATTTAGATGAATAAACTTAAAACGAAAATTATTGTATTAGGCGCTATGTGTTTGGTTTCGGCATTTTACGCTTGCAAACCCAACCAAATCATCGCTAAAAAAGTAGCTAAAGAATTTAAAAATTCGGCAATGCTGAACAAATACCAAGTTGGCTTTGCTTTGTACGATATGGCGGGCAGCGAAATGATTTTTCAAAAAGATGCCGATAAATATTTTACGCCAGCATCTAACACTAAATTATTCACGTTTTATGCAGGTTTAAAAATTACACCAGATTCTATCCCTTCGTTACGTTATATAGAAAAAGGGGATTCGCTAATTTTTTGGGGTACTAAGCGACCCATCGTTGTTACACACCGTATTAAAGGGAACAAAAGCTGTAGAGCTGTTAAAAAACAGTGATAAGAAGTTGTTTTTTGCGCATGGCAGATACAAAGGAGATTTCTTTGGAAATGGCTGGAGCTGGGATGACTATAATGATTATTATCAGCCAGAAATTACAGAATTGCCCTTGTTTGATAATGTAGTACTGGTAACGGCCAAGCAGGCTGGCGAAATGACCATTACGCCAAAGGCTTTTAATTCTTGCTTTAGTTTAGATAGCACGAGTAAAGCAACGAAATTTAGTGTACAGCGAGAGTTTTTGACTAACAAATTTCATTATCCACCGGTAAAAACTACCGCCAATTACGAGCAGCAAATTCCTTTTAAAACATCAACGGGTACTACACTTACACTTTTAACAGATACGCTAAAGAAGGAAGTTCAGCTGATTAACTACGAGCTGCCTAAAGAGGCAAAAACCATTTACAGCACTAAGAGCGATGATGTTTTTAGGCAATTGATGCTGCCTTCCGACAACTTTGTTGCCGAGCAGTTGCTGCTTACCTACGCAGATAAATTGGGTTTAGAACTAAGTACGCCAAAGGTAATTGCCGCAATTAAAGAGAAGTATTTGGCCGAGCTTCCAGACCAGCCAAAATGGGTAGATGGCTCTGGACTTTCGAGAGGGAATTTGTTTACGCCACGCTCGTTAATTAAGTTGTTAGATTTAATTTATAAAGAAGTGAATAACCGAGATCGCTTGTTCAGCATGTTACCCAAGCAGGAGGGAAATCGGGAACTTTGAGAAACGCTTATCCAAAAACAGATACCCCTTTTGTTTATGGAAAAACAGGCACATTATCTGGCGTTCATAACCAAAGCGGCTATGTACTTACCAAAAAAGGAAAGTTGTTACTTTATTCGTTTATGAACAACAACTACGTTCAATCTACAGCAGAGGTAAGAAAAGAAATGGTTAGGGTAGTAACCTACCTTCATGATAATTTTTAGGGAGCATAAATTTGCGGTCACTGTTATTCAGTCAAGGAACTTTGTGTCAGTCTGAGCTTGTCGAAGACTTTTTCAAACAGTCGAAAACTCCAAACTATTTGTCCTTCGACAAGCTCAGACTGACAATATTTTAGGTTTTTCTCCTTAACTTTATCAAATTAGGCTTGCGGTTTCTTGACTTGTATTAAAGGATTTGGCAATAATTACTAAGATTTAATTTGTTTTTGTGCGGCTTGTTGCGGTTTTGTGATTTATTTGTTAATATTACTAAGCGTTTCACTATCAAGTAAATTGCCTTAACCAAAACCTTAAAGCCCAACCAAGATGAAGAAATTATTACCCTATCTCCTAAGCCTATCTCTTTTTGTTGCTGCCTGTAAAAAAAATAATCCAGAGCCCACACCAGAACCAATAACGCCACCAACAACAAATATTCCAACGCCACCTGCTAGAACGCCGTGGGTGGCCGGTACGTTCAAAATAGTGGCATACATGCCTGGCTATAGAGATCCGGCAACGATAGATGACAGCAAATACAAAATGATTACCCATTTGTTGTTTGCGTTTTTAAATGTAAATCCAACTGGCGATGGGTCTGTAAATCCTTTAACAGCTACTGAAAATGCCAGGTTTAATACGGTAAAAGCTAAGGCCTTGGCTAATAACGTAAAATTTGGGATTTCGGTAATGGGTGCAGAAGCAGTATTTGCAACTATAGCGGCATCGCCAACAGCAAGAACTAATTTCGTTAACAATGTGGTAAATTTCGCAAAAGTAAATGGTTTAGATGGGGTTGATATTGATTGGGAATACCCGAGAACGGTTGGCGGAAATCCCAATCCCGATTTTACGGCATTGATGGCACAATTATCTGTAGCTTTACACAACGAGAACAAGTTTTTGAGTGCCGCTATAACGCCAGCTGTTTACGCTTCTACAAATAAAGACGCTATTTCGGCGGATGTTTATCAATATGTAGATTTCTTTAACATTATGCAGTATGATGGCGGCGTAAATTACGACACCACTGATCCGTTAAACCATGCAACGTATAAAATGAGCGTTAATAGCCTAAATACTTGGATAGACACCAAAAAGATGCCTAAAGAAAAAGCCGTTGTTGGTATTCCGTTATATGGCAAACCCGCGAGTGGAAGTGCAAAGGGATATCGTGACATTGAAGCCAGCGGAGCTAACGTATATTTGAATGTTGCCACGATTGGTTCGGTAGATTATGGTTACAACGGAATTGAATTGATATGGAAAAAAGCACAACTGGCTAAAGAGAGGGCTAATGGAATTATGTTCTGGGAGTTTTCATTTGATTCGAATTCATCGAAATCTTTAATCAGAGCAGCAAACGACCAATTAGGAAGAAACTATAATTAATGCAACAAAAATTTAATTTTCTTACATCGCCCTTGGCTAATAAAATTGTAGCCAAGGGCGATGAATACCTTTATTTTGGAGGAACGGCTTATTTGGGTATTCCCCAAAACAGCAACTTTATTAAGTTGTATACCGAAGGAATAGCGCTTTATGGCTTAAACAATGGCACAAGTCGTGGTAACAACGTGCAGCTTGGCGTTTATAACGAAGCCGAAACCTTTGCGGCCAACCGTTTTGGTGCCGAAGCCGCTTTGATAACTTCTAGTGGCTATTTGGCAGCTAAATTAACGGTGCGGCTACATACGCAACGTGGCGAAATCCGTTATGCACCAAATACGCATCCTGCTTTGTGGCTAAATGGTAATCCAGAAAATTACTTAGATTTTGCGCAATGGAGTAAAGAAATTGTAACGGAAATTAATGGCAGTAAAAGCAAAGATTGGGTGTTGTTGAGCAATTCGATGAACAATCTTTATCCAGAGATATACGATTTCAGTTTCATCAATAATTTTAGTACGGATAAAAACATCACTTTAATTATCGACGATTCTCATGGAATTGGCTTGCTTAACGGAGGTAATTCGGTGTTGCAGAGCTTACCGAAAAGCACAAACGTTGAGGTTATAGTGGTAGCGTCGATGGCCAAAGCATTGGGGCTAGATGCTGGAGTGGTTTTAGGCTCCACCAAATCAATCTCAGAATTAAAGCAAAGCGATGAGTTTTATGGAGCTTCTCCGCCTGCCGCCGCGGGTTTATACGCCTTCATTCAGGCGCAAGATATTTATCGTGATAGCTACAAAAAGCTTCAAGAAAACGTAAAAATATTTAAACAACAGCTGGCCAATAAAAATGAATGGTATTTTGTTGATGACTTTCCTGTATTTTTGTGCAAGCAGCCAGCTATTGAGCAGCGGTTATTGGAGCAAAAAATTCTGATTTCTTCTTTCCCTTATCCAGATAGAAACGGAAAGAATTTAAACCGAATTGTACTTTCTAGTTGGCATAGCGAAACAGATATTTTGCAGCTGGTTACAGCATTATAGCCGGCTTTTACTTACGTTACATAAAAATTGAAATGAAGAAATTACTTTTGTTATTTGTGTTGGCTCTTAGTTTACAGCAGGTTTTGTATGCTCAAAAAACGCTAAAAGTTTGGGTGGTAAGACACGCTGAAAAAGATGCTTTAGACCCTCAAGATAAAGATCCGGATTTATCGGCAGACGGGGCAAAAAGAGCTGAAGCTTTAATGAAAAGGCTAAAAGGGCAGAAGATAGATTCAATTTTTGTTACAGACTACAAAAGAACAAAGCTTACAGGTTTTCCGTTGGCCGATAGGATTGGCATTTCGTTGAAAACCTATGAGCCAAGCAAGGCTTCAGAGCTTTCGGCCAACCTAAAAGCAAATGCCGGAGGTAAGAAAATACTGATTGTTGGACACTCTAACACTGTTTTAGAATTGATAGAAGCTTTTGGAGGCAAAAGACCTGTAGCTAAGCTCTCTGATGATGATTATGACTATATTTTTGAGCTTACTATAAAGGGCGATAAAGTGGATGTAAAAACGGATCATTATGGCGAAGAAAGCCGTAGTAAGCCGGGAGCAGAGCAGAAAGAAATGAAAATGTAGGATTTAGCCGGGCTAAATCTTCGGAATATTATCCTTTATTGGTTTAACGGGTTTGCCTTATCATAATGCCAACTTGTGTAGCGTTTTACAGTTTTTCAAATGGAATATCCATTAAAGGATAATCTTGCCAGCCTATAAAATCAAAGTGCCACCACTCGTTATAGATCACTTTAAAACCATTTGCTTGCATGGTGTTGATCAATAAATCTCGATTTTTGATGATTTGAGGCGGAAGGTTGGTGTAATGTGCCGCTGCAGCAGCTTCAAAACTATCATAAGGGGTGGGCATGGGCACATCTTTACCCGTTTTTAAATCGATGATACTTAAATCAACCGCACAACCGCGATTGTGTTTAGATCCTTTCGCCGGATTAGCGACAAAGTTTTTATCACTAGCTTTTTCATAGAAAGAAACGGTTACCGCGTAAGGCCTGTATCCATCATAAATTTTAAGACCGTAGCCCTTTTTCTTCAGCTCTGCTTGTATCAACTTTAGCTTTTCTACCACTGGTTTGCGGGCAAAAGCACGGGCCTGCTTGTACATTACCTGCTTCATGAAGTTGTTTTTTGTTGCATAGCGGATATCAAGCACAACAGATGGGATGGCTTTTTTGATATCAACCAGTTCCAAATTTGGATTTTGGGCTACATCTGCCTTGTAAACCTCAAAGTCGTCGACAATCTTTAAACCATACTTGCTTTGTGCATTTTTTTGAGCGCATGCAGTTACACAGGTTGTAAGCAGTAATAAAAATAACAAAAGCCTTTTCATTTTCCTGACGGTTATTGGTTAGAAAGCACCAGCAGCTCTAAATCTTTATAGGGTAGGTTAAACATATTGGCTAAATCTTTATTGGTCAAGTGTCCTTGGTAGCAATAAAGGCCATCTCTAATTCCTGGTCTATTCCATACCATATTCATTAAACCGCCCATGTCGCCAATATCTACCAGTATAGGCGCAAAGATATTGGTTAGCGCATAAGAAGCTGTGCGAGGCACTCTAGAAGCTATATTAGGCACACAATAATGTATCACATCGTGCTTTACAAAAACAGGGTCTTTATGGCTGGTTACTTCCGAAGTTTCGAAGCAACCGCCTTGGTCTATACTTACATCAACCACCACAGAGTGCGGTTTCATTTTGGCTACGGTTTCTTCCATTACTACACAAGGGCTGCGGCCATGATCAGAGCGTATGGCTCCAATCACTACGTCGCAAGTGGTAATGGCTTTTGCTAACACTATGGGCTGCATTACCGATGTAAAAACCCTGCTTCCTAAGTTGTTTTGCAGTCGCCTCAGCTTGAAAATGGAGCTGTCGAACACTTTTACCTCGGCGCCCAAAGAAAGGGCTGTTCTAGCTGCGTATTCGCCAACGGTACCAGCGCCTAAAATTACAATTTCGGTGGGTGGTACGCCTGTAAAACCACCTAGCATTAAGCCTTTGCCTCCAAAAGCACTGCTCAAGTATTCGGCTGCAATAAAAATAGAAGTGGCACCCACAATTTCGCTCATGGCACGTACTACGGTAAGTACATTGCCTTCATCGCGGATGTTTTCGAAACACAAAGCATTAATTTTTTTGCTAGCAAGGCTTTCAATATTTCTGCTTTTAATGTGCCAATTTGTAGTGCCGAAATCAATGTTTGGCCTTTGTGCATTAGAGCAATTTCTGCTATCGTTGGCGGAGCAATTTTTACAATGATATCGGCAGCCCAAACATCTTTTTTGTCGAAAGATATTTGTGCACCTTGCTCGCTATAATCTTTGTCGCTGAAATTAGCGCCATCGCCCGCACCAGTTTCCATTATCACTTTGTGGCCGTTATTAACCAAAAGCGCTACAGAGAGTGGCGTTAACGCAATTCTACATTCCTGATGAGAAGTTTCCTTCGGTATTCCAATAAATAAGCTGTTGCTTTTTTTCCAGTTTCTAGCATTGCTTCTTGGGTTTGCATTAAACCTCTTTGGGCAATTGCCGCCATTTCATCGCGTAGTCCTGTAGCCATTATTTATGGTGTAGTTTAAGAAAATGAAGATACGAAAAGATAATGAAAATCTTAACTATGCGTGATATCAACCTTTATACTTCAATTTTAGTGAATTGAAATATCCGTTGCTCATTACCATTAACGGATATTTCAACTTTTACATATTCTTCGGGCAGTAATTCGGCCACTTTAGATGGCCATTCTATTAAGCAATAATTACCGCTGTAAAAATATTCTTCGTAGCCAATATCGTAGGCTTCTTGTAGGTTTTTCAATCTATAGAAATCGAAATGATAAACAGCACCTTTAGCACTATCGTATTCGTTAACAATAGAAAAAGTTGGGCTGCTAACCACATCTTCCACCCCTAAAGCCTCACAAAGTGATTTGATAAAGGTAGTTTTCCCGGCTGCCATGTCTCCCTCAAAAATGAAAAACTTTTGATCGTTGGCAAATTTTAATAATTCTTCGGCAACATGAGGTAATTCTGCTAGGCTATTGATAGTAATAGATTTCATTCTATACAAAGATATACTTTAACCACATAGATACATAAGACAATTATCTATGCGCCTATGTGGTTGATGGCTATTTATTACCATAAGTCACTATCGGGATAATCATTTCTTCCATAGAAATACCGCCATGCTGGAATGTTTCGTTATAATAATTCACAAACTGGTTATAGTTGTTCTGGTAAACGAAATACTGATCTTCCTTAGCAAAAATATAATTAGAACTGATATTGATTTTTGGTAATTTGGCTTCGTGAGGGTTTTTAATCAGAAATACCTCTTTTGCATTGAAATTAAGGTTTTTGCCTTGTTTGTAACGTAGGTTGGTATTGGTACTTCTGTCGCCAATTACTTTGCTAGGATTTTTAACACGAATGGTGCCGTGATCTGTAGTGATTACTAATTTAACACGTTGTTGGGCTAATTTTTTAATCAACTCTAACAAAGGAGAGTGCTCAAACCACGATAGGGTTAACGAACGGTAAGCGGCATCATCGTTAGCCAGTTCTCTGATCATCTGCATATCTGTTCTTGCATGCGAAAGCATATCAACAAAGTTGAAAACGATGGCATTTAGTTCATTATGCATTAAGTTGTTCACTTGATCTACTAAGTCCTTTCCTTGGTCAAACGTGAGGATTTTATGGTAGCTAAACTTGCAGTCTTTCCTTAAGCTACGCTTGATCTGTTCACCCAAAAAAGTTTCTTCGTGCAGGTTTTTACCGCCTTCATCGTCATCATTTTGCCAAAGGGACGGAAACTTTTTCTCCATGTCCAAAGGTGTTAAACCAGAGAAAATCGCGTTTCTAGCATATTGTGTAGCTGTGGGTAAAATACTAGAATAGGTGTCTTCTTCTTCTAAACGGAAATGTTCTGCTATCAGCGGATTAATAATTTTCCACTGGTCGTACCTTAGGTTGTCAATTAATATAAAAAATACCGGCGTACTATCATTAATCAACGGAAACACTTTTTTCTTGATCAGCTCATGAGAAAACAACGGTGCATCGCTACTTCCATTAATCCAATCTATGTAATTATTTTCTACAAATTTCGAGTACTGCTTGTTCGCCTCTGCCTTTTGCATGGTTAAAATTTCATGCATTTGTGGGTCATCTAGTTTTTCGAGTTCCAGTTCCCAAAAAATCAGCTTCTTATAAACATCTACCCATTCTTCGTAAGTCAATTTGTCATTTAAGGTCATTCCAATGTTCCTAAAATCTTGCTGATAAGCCGATGAAGTTTTTTCGCTTACCAAGCGTTTGTTGTCGATCAGCTTTTTGATGGTCAATAAAACCTGCTTAGGGTTTCCGGCTTAATTAAGTAATCATCTATTTTAGAACCAATGGCATCTTCCATTAAGTTTTCTTCTTCGCTTTTGGTAATCAGCACTACTGGCACATCAGAACGGATGTTTTTAATGGCAGAAAGCGTTTCCAAACCTGTTAGTCCAGGCATATTTTCGTCTAAAAAAACCAAATCGAAATGTTCTTTTCCAAACGCCTCTAAGGCATCGTTACCATTTGTAAAAGTGCTAACAGCGTAGCCTTTTTCGTTCAGTAACAAAATATGAGGTTTTAGTAGGTTAATTTCATCATCAGCCCATAATATCTTCGTTTCCTGCATTTTATATCGTTTTTGTGTAATTTAAGAGATTAAAAAGCGCTCGGCTTTTCTACTGTCGATAAATTTAGCAATTTTTGTACCGCAATAATTACAGTTGGCAGTTTTTAGTTTGCAGTTGGCAACGTTCCAACATTAATAACCTTTCAACGTTCCAACAGATTACAGAATGAACAAAAAGAAAATCATTAACGACCCAGTTTATGGGTTCATCACTATACCTTCAGAACTTGTTTTTGATCTTATTTCTCATCGCTATTTCCAACGTTTAAGGTACATTAAGCAGCTAGCGATGACGCACATTGTATATCCTGGAGCATTAAATACAAGGTTTCATCATGCTTTGGGTGCGATGCATTTAATGAGTTTAGCACTAGAAGTGTTAAAAAGTAAGGGACACCAGATTAGCGCAGAAGAAGAAGAGGCGGCAACCATAGCCATCTTATTACATGATATTGGTCACGGGCCATTTTCCCATGCCCTAGAACATACTTTGGCTCAAGGTATTAAGCACGAAGATATTTCTTTGTTAATGATGGACAAGCTGAACGAAGAGTTTGGAGGTAGGTTAACCTTGGCCATCCAAATTTTTAGAGGGAAATACCACCGGAAATTCTTTTGTCAGTTGATTTCTGGTCAGGTAGATTTAGACAGGATGGATTACCTTAATCGCGATAGCTTTTTTACCGGCGTTAGCGAAGGTGTAATCAGTTTTGATCGGATCATTAAAATGTTCAACATTGTTGATGACCAATTGGTGGTTGAAGAAAAAGGAATTTACTCGGTAGAGAAGTTCTTAATTGCCCGTAGGTTAATGTACTGGCAAGTTTATTTACACAAAACAGTGATTGCGGGCGAGCAGCTGTTGGTAAAAATATTAGAGCGTGCAAAAGAATTGGCTCACCAAGGAGTTAAGTTATTTGCTACGCCTGCTTTACAGCATTTTCTTCAAAACGATATCAGCGAAGAAAGTTTTTTTAAGGAAGAAATTCATTTGCAGCAGTTCTCTAAGCTGGATGATCAGGATATTTACGCTTCGGTAAAAGTTTGGGAAGACAGTGAAGATTTTGTTTTATCGCAGCTTTGCAAAATGTTAAATGCACGTAAGCTTTATAAGGTTGAGATTACTAATGAAGCGCCAAGTGCAGAAAGATTAGCTCATCTGAAAACAGAAACTGCGAAATTTCTAGGCATCGGTAGCGAAAACATACATTACTTCGTATTTACAGATAGCATTACCAATAGGGCTTATAATGCAGAGAGTAGCAATATCAATATTTTAATGAAAAACGGAACATTGTCTGATATTGCAAAGGCATCAGATTTATCTAATTTAGAATCATTAGATAGAACGGTTAAGAAACATATACTGTGCTACCTAAGAGGGATTTAGCATTTTTTAACAAAATAATGAGACAAATTCGCCGTTAATTCGTCTTACTAATACCTAAGATTGATAATTTGTTCATATCAATTTAACATTTAACTTTGTAACATGCAATTTACTGCCAAGCAGATAGGCGAATTTTTAAACGGAACAATAGAAGGCGATGAAAACGCTCAAGTGAGTACGCTTTCTAAAATAGAAGACGGCACAGCTGGCGCACTTTGCTTTTTATCTAATCCAAAATACGAGAACTTTCTTTATACAACCGCTGCGTCTGTGGTTATAGTAGCTAAAGATTTTGTGCCCACGCAACCTACAGCAGCAACTTTGGTTAAGGTACAAGATCCTTACAGTGCTTTTTCGGTACTGTTAGATAAATACAACGAAGTTGCGAGCATGAACAGCGAGGAAGTAGGAATTCATAGTTCGTCTTTTGTTCATCCCACAGCTACCATAGGTAAAAACGTATACATTGGCGCTTTTTGCTGTATCGAACAAAATGTAGTAATTGGCGATAACACGAAAATTTACCCGCAAACTTACATTGGTGCCGATAGTAAAATAGGTAAAGACTGTAGGTTTTTTCCGGGTGTTAAACTATATAAGCACACCATTGTTGGCGATAGGGTAACCGTACATTCTAATACCGTAATAGGTAGCGATGGGTTTGGTTTTGCCCCACAAAAAGATGGCTCTTACAACAAAATTCCTCAAATTGGAAATGTAGTAATAGAAGATGATGTAGAAATTGGTGCCAATACCAGCATAGACAGAGCTACAATGGGCTCTACTTTTGTTCGTAAAGGCGTTAAATTAGACAATCTTATTCAAATAGCCCATAATGTAGAGGTTGGCGCACATTCTGTAGTAGCGGCACAAACCGGAATTTCGGGCAGCACCAAGTTGGGAGAAAACTCCGTAATTGGCGGACAGGTTGGTATTGCGGGGCATCTTACCCTAGGCAAGAGAACCCAAGTTGGCGCTCAAGCGGGCATCAATTTTAATACTGAAGAAAATAAACAATGGCATGGTAGTCCGGCACAGCCGTTAAAAGAATGGATGCGCTCTACCGTGATATTTAAGAAGTTGCCAGAAGTAGATAAGCGGGTAAGAGAATTGGAAACTAAAATAGCGGAGCTTACTGCTGTGATAGAAAAAATGACAACAACACAAACACAATAATGAACGTTAAGCAGAAAACTATAAAAGGCGAGATATCGGTTCAGGGCGTTGGTTTACACACTGGAGCCAATGTAACTTTAACCTTTTGTCCGGCACCAGAAAACCACGGGTTTAAATTTCAAAGGGTTGATTTGCCTGGCGAGCCCATTATTGATGCAGATTGTGATAATGTTACCGATACCGCAAGAGGCACAACAATTACACAAAACGGAGCCAGTGTAAGCACCGTAGAGCACGTAATGGCTTCTTTGGTGGGTATGGATTTAGACAATGTGTTGGTTAAAGTTGATGGTCCAGAAACGCCAATTATGGATGGAAGTTCCATTAAATTTATTGAAGTGTTGGAGCAGGTTGGTTCTGCCCTGCAAAACGCAGATAGAGAGTATTTTACTATTCCGCATAACATTACCTATACCGAGCCAGAAAGAAGCGTAGAAATTGTGGCTATGCCGCTAGACGATTATCGCTTCACTTGCATGATCGACTATAATTCTCCCGTTTTGGGAAGCCAGCATGCTGGTATCACTACCATTGGCGAGTTTAAAAAAGAAATTGCTTCTTGTAGAACTTTTTGTTTTCTGCACGAACTAGAATATCAATTACAGCATAACCTTATTAAAGGCGGAGATTTAAACAATGCCATTGTAATTGTAGATAAAGAAGTTACCAAAGATGAGCTACAGCACTTAGCAAAAATCTTTAATAGAGAAGAAATTGATGTAGCCCCACAAGGGATTTTGAACAATATGGAACTACGTTACCAAAACGAGCCTGCACGTCATAAATTATTAGATATGATTGGAGATTTGGCTTTGGTTGGCGTACACCTTAAAGGCCATATTATGGCAGCCAGGCCAGGCCACGCGGCAAACGTAGCCTTCGCTAAAAAAATTAAAGCAGCAATAAAAAAAGAAAAAGGCAAAAAGAAAATCAATGTTTATGATGTAAATGCCAAACCCTTGTACGATGTGGTAGATATCATGAAGATACTGCCGCACAGGCAGCCTTTTCTGTTTTTAGACAAAGTGCTAGAACTTAGCAAAACTCACGTAGTTGGGGTTAAAAATGTAACCATGAACGAGGAGTTTTTTAAAGGGCATTTTCCGGGCGCACCTGTTTTCCCTGGCGTAATTCAAATTGAAGCGATGGCGCAAACAGGAGGTATTTTAGTGTTGAGTACAGTGCCAGATCCAGAGAATTATTTAACCTATTTTCTTAAAATAGATAATGTACGCTTTAGATCGCAAGTACTGCCTGGAGATACCATTGTGTTTAGATGTGATTTGGTAGAGCCCATTAGAAGGGGTATTGCCCAAATGAAAGGCGTAGGCATGGTTGGCGAAAGAATTGCTGTAGAAGCAGAAATGATGGCCCAAATTGTAAAAGTAAAAGATAGCGATAGCACAAAATGATACAACCCTTAGCATACATACATCCGCAGGCTAAAATTGCCGATAACGTAGTTGTGGAGCCATTTGCGGTAATACATAAAGACGTAGAAATAGGCGAAGGCACTTGGATTGGTTCTAACGTAGTCATCATGGATGGTGCACGTATCGGAAAAAACTGCCGCATATTTCCAGGCTCGGTAATTTCTGGTGTGCCGCAAGACCTAAAGTTTGCAGGCGAGGTTACCACCGCAGAAATTGGAGATAATACCACCATCCGCGAATGTGTAACCATTAACCGTGGCACCAAAGATAAATGGAAAACCGTGGTGGGTAATAACTGCCTAATTCAGGCTTATTCGCACATTGCACACGATTGCCAAGTAGGTAACTACTGCATTTTTTCAAATAGCACCACATTAGCTGGCCACATTACCATTGGCGATTACGTAGTTTTGGCAGGTCTGGTTGCTATCCATCAATTTGTTAAAGTGGGTTCACACGCTTTTGTTACGGGCGGTTCTTTAGTGCGTAAAGATGTGCCGCCTTACGTTAAGGCAGCAAGAGAGCCGTTGTCTTATGTAGGTATCAACTCTGTCGGTTTACGCCGTAGAGGTTTTTCTTCAGAACAAATTAACGAAATACAAGAAGTTTACCGTATTCTTTTCGTTAAGAATAACAACGTAACCAAAGCATTGGATACTATTGAAGCAGAATTTCAACCAACAGAAATTCGTGATGAAATTGTAGATTTTATACGCAACTCTAACCGTGGCGTAATGAGGGGTTTTGGCTCTGGCGGCTAGGTATATATGCAGATTATCCTTGAGAATTTAGGTAGACGATTTAACAAAGAATGGATCTTTAAAGAGGTCAGTTATGTGTTTTCTCAAGGACAACAATACGCCATATTGGGTCCAAATGGCTCTGGCAAATCTACGCTGTTAAGTGTTTTACTGGGCAACCTTACTCCATCAGAAGGTAAGATTACCTACAAGGATGAAAAAGAAATCCTCCCCGAGAACATATTTAATTCCATTAGCTTGGCGGCGCCGTATCTGGATTTGATAGAAGAATTTACACTGCAGGAAACGATAGAATTCCATTTTAAATTTAAAGCGTACCAAGAAGGATTTGATGCCGCTGCGGTTTTAGATTTATTAGCCTTAAGCAAGGCAGAAGATAAGCCTTTGAAATATTTTTCGTCGGGAATGAAGCAAAGAACCAAGCTTGCTTTGGCTTTTTGTACCCATACACCTATTTTAGTTTTAGACGAACCCACCTCTAATTTAGATACACAAGGTACTGATTGGTATTTGAGTTTAGTTGAAAAATTTGCGAAGGATAGACTGGTTTTAGTAGGTTCTAATCAGTCTTACGAATATCAATTTTGCCAACATCGCTTAAATATTTTGGACTATAAAAAGTAAAATTTATATGATAAATGTGCCGAAATGTAGGTTTAAACCCAACTAAAGCACATCAAAAAAATATTTTAAAATTGCTATTGCGAGATTGAAAAATAGTATATACCTTTGCGCCACGAAATACGGACGAGGTATCAGCGTTTAAAAATCGGGAAAACACCATAGGTGTTGGATATAAAAAGAAATAAAAGTGCCAAAGTTTACGTTTAATACGAGAGCGGCGGATACATATAAAGAGTAAAATAAATTTTCATAGTTTAGTTTTAGGTTTAGGTTGATTGTGGCTTCGGAGTGGTTCCCGAAGCCATCTTTTTTTGCACTAAATTTTAAAAATTGTTTTTACCTTGCAGCTTCAAAAATAATAAGTAACAAAGTATACATAGTAATGGCAAAAGCATCAGAAATAAAAACAGGAAATATCCTTCGCGTAAATAACGAGTTGGTTACTGTTGATGAGTGGAATCACCGTACACCAGGTAAAGGCGGCGCTTTTTATACTGGGAAATTTCGTAACATTAAAACAGGTAGATTGGTAGAAGCTCGTATGAATACCGATGAAGCGGTAGAAATTTGTAGAGTAGAAACCAACGATTACCAATATTTGTATGAAGAAGGCGACGCTTTAGTGGTAATGGACAACAATACTTACGAGCAGTTTAATGTTTCTAAATCGCTATTTGGTAACGCAATTAAATTCCTAAAAGAGGGAATGAATGTAATTGTTTCTATTGAAAGCGAGGAGCCTATTATGGCGCAACTGCCAAACTTTGCAGAGTTCGAGATTACGTATTCGGAGCCTGCGGTTAAGGGCGATACTTCTACCAATGCATTAAAAGCTGCAACGCTTGAAAACGGCGTAGAGGTTAAAGTTCCTTTGTTTGTTAACCAAGGCGATAAAATTAAAGTAGATACACGTACTGGCGAGTATGTAGAGCGTGTAAAATAAAGTCGGGATTTTGGGATTTTCAGGATTTTGAAGATCACGATTCTTAAAAAACAATTGATGGCTTTGGGTTTTTCCAAGGCCATTTTTGGAAATTAGTATTTCCAAATTGTCATCCTGAGCTTGTCGAAGGATTTTTATTACACCCCTCAATAACGGCGAAGTGGCAGATAAATCAACCCTCAGAAAACAAGCCTTAGCACAAAGAAAGGCGCTATCTGATAGCGAGTTTTTGGCGATGAACCAATTGCTTTTGGAACAGTTTAAGACGCTTAATTTTTCTGAGGTAAAAAGTATACATGCTTTTTTACCCATTGTGAAGAAGCGAGAACCAGATACTTTTTTGATGATTGATTGGTTAAAAGAAACTTATCCGCATATTCATATTGTGGTGTCTAGGTCTAATTTTGAAGATCACTCTATGAGCCACCATCTTTTTAGCAGGGAAGATTTAAAAGAAAATGCCTACCAAATTTTAGAGCCACAAACCAAAACTGTTTTTAAAGATAAAATAGATATGGTTTTGGTACCTCTGCTGGCTTTTGATAGGCGTGGCTACAGAGTTGGTTATGGCAAAGGTTTTTACGATAGGTTTCTGTCGGAGATTGAAACCGTTAAAGTGGGCGTTTCCTTATTTGATATTTTGCAGGAAGAGATTTCGGATGTGCACGATAATGACATTCGTTTGGATTTGTGCATTACACCTAGTGGAATTATAAAAATTGAAATATAATCTCGATACTTGATACTCAAATTTCAATACTTGTAAAAATGGAAAAGGACTTTAGAATTACTACGGCTAAGCAATACGAAGATATCATGATCGCTATTTTTGAGATGCAAGAGCAAGAAGAGCCTTTAACATCAAAAGAGCTAGCCGATATGGAAATTATGATGAAGGCAGCAGAGCGCTACGAAGATGAGGAGCTTTAGTTAGTTATCCTGCAGATTTTCATAGGTCAGAAATGCAGATTTAAGATGGTGTGACTGCCTTGCCTGTTGAGGAAATTAGCTTATAAAATCAACTGCTCTTCATAAAATCACTTACTAAATAAGCAATTGTTTTTCCTATGGTTTCGTCTTTTCTGCCGTTGTTTAGTTGGTAAGCCCCTTCGCAAATATGTAGATAAGTAAAGTTTTTTTGTAGTTGGAGCAGGAGCTGCCTAATCTCGTTTAAGCTAAAACCACTTGGCGTGCTAGCGCTAGCCAAAACTCCACAAATACTATCTAAATCTATTTCTAAGGCTAGCGGCTGTTTTACGCCGTTTAAGAGAATTTGTGCGGCAACGTTAAGGTCTTGTTGGTAGGCAAGCAAATCGTCGAAATAAAAGGCCTTAACGGCGCTATTTTCGGAAATGAATTGTTGCTGAGCTTCGGATAAATAATTTTGATGTACGCCTAACATTCGATATTGCTCTAAAAAGCCTTCTTCTAATGCTGTACTAAAGCCATTGCCGCTATGTCGGCCCTCATCGGTGTTTCTTAAATCAGTATGCGCATCAATATTTAGCACATTTACGGTGGTTTTTAGAGCCTGTGAAGTGCCTTTAATAATAGGATAGCAATTGTTGTGTCCGCCGCCAATAACGATTGGAACCTTTCCTGCAGCTACAATAGCTTGTATTATAGGATAAACCAAATCATCAATTTCTGCAACTGTTTTTCTTAGTTCGTTAATATCGGTGGTATTATTTGCGGGGATGTTAAATTCGCCCAAAACCAAAAGATCTTGGCCTTTGAGAAATTGATTTTGCTGCAAGTTAAGCAATGTTTTTAGTGCAGGTCGCCAAGCAGTATGTGCTCCGCCAATACCATAATTTGCCCTTACGCCAATATCTTCTGGAATACCTAAAAGTACAAATCTTGCAGGCGATTGCTTTAGGCCATCCGTAGAAATAACCCCGTGGGGGTAATAGACAACGTTTTGCCCGAGTTTTGTTTCGCCATCACGTTTGTTAACTAAACTTAAAATATCGCTTTTCGAAAAAATTTGAAAACTATCCATGGTAAATTTCTCCATTTAAAATTACAGTTTCTATTTGGCTTTGACCAAAACTGTAGGGCAAATAAGCCAGCGAGCTCATTGGTCGGGTAATAAACAAATTCGCTTTTTTGCCAATGGCGATGCTACCCACATCATTACTTAATTGCATTGCTGCGGCGCCGTTTAATGTTGCTGCATTTATAGCTTGCTCTGGTGTCATTTTTAGTTTGATACAGCCTAATGATACTACAAAATTCATGTTTCCAGATGGGGTAGAACCGGGGTTGTAGTCGCTTGCTAAGGCTACAATAGCGTTGCTGTTAATTAAGGCTTTGGCATTGGCAAAAGGGATGTTGATGTAAAAAGAACATGAAGGCAATAAGGTGGCAATGGTATTGCTTTCGCCCAATGTTTGCCATACGTTTTCATCGGTTTCTTCTAGATGATCTACAGAAATGGCTTGGTGTTTTACACCCAGTTGTGCCGCTCCAGAACTAGATAATTGGTTCGCATGAATTTTTGGCTTTAAGCCATACTTGGCAGCTACGGTTAAAATTTGTGCGGTTTCTTCGTTAGAAAAAAGTCCTTTTCGCAAAAAACATCAATATAATCTGCTAGCTTTTCTGCTGCAACTTTGGGCAAAAGGTCATTGATAATTAAATCGATGTAAGCTTGGTGGTTGTTCTTGTATTCGGTTGGATAAGCATGGGCAGCCAACAAAGTTGCCTTAATTGGTATTGGAAATGCAGCTTTCAAACGTTGAATTACCCTAAGCATTTTCAACTCACTTTCTACAGTTAAGCCGTAGCCACTTTTAATTTCTACTGCTCCTGTACCGTGCTTAATCATGTCGTTTAAACGGATGCTCGCACTTTCAAACAACTCATCTTCAGTAGCTTTTTGAAGCTTATTGGCCGAGTTTAGAATGCCTCCACCTGCAGCGGCAATTTCCTCGTAGGTTTTACCAGCAATTTTGAGGGCAAATTCTTCTTCTCGTGGTGCTGCAAAAACAATATGCGTATGGCTATCGCACCAAGAAGGGAACACAAAGCGGCCATCTGCCGAGATTTGAGATTTGAGATTTGAGATTTGAGACGGCACTTCGCTCATCAAACCAAAATCCTTAATTAAACCATCTTCTAGCAACAACCAAGCGTTTTCCAAAATAGGTAGGTTTGCCATTTCGCTGCCGCGAAGGCTTAGGGTTTCTTTTGGATGAACGCCAACTAAGGCTTTGATGTTGGTAATGAGCATAGGTTATGAGTTGCGAGTTGTGAGTTGCCGGTTTGGGCTCGTAACCCATAACCTTTAACCCATAACTCAATTTAGTTCCAATAAAATAGGGCAGTGGTCGCTGTGTAGTGCATCTGGTAAAATACGTACATTTTTAAGCCTGCTTTCCATTTCTCGGGTGGTTAGATGGTAATCGATACGCCAGCCCAAGTTCTTGCCTCTTGCCCCAGCACGATAGCTCCACCAGGTGTAATGGTGTGGATCTTGGTTAAAATGACGGAACGAATCAATGAAGCCGTTATTGATGAAAAGTTCCATCCATTCGCGTTCTTCGGGTAAAAACCCAGATGAGTTGGCGTTAGATTTTGGGTTGTGGATATCAATGGCTTTGTGGCAAATGTTGTAATCTCCCGAGATAATCAGGTTTGGATGTTCCTTTCTCAGTTCTCCAATATAGCTATCAAAAAACTTCATGAACTCGTATTTTTTTGCTTGCCTTTCGTCGCCACTAGAGCCCGATGGCAAGTAAACGCTCATCAGCGAAAAATCTTCAAAATCAGCACGTAAAATCCTTCCCTCGGCGTCAATCCACGGCTCGCCACAGCCGTATTCTACGTGTTTTGGCTTTATTTTAGTAAAAATAGCCACACCACTATAGCCTTTTTTCTCTGCCGCAAACCAATAATGATGATAGCCTAAATGTTCAATTAAAGCCAAAATATCCGGTATTTGTTCTTTCAGGGCTTTTACTTCCTGTAGGCAAACCATGTCGGCATCTGTGGCTTGTAGCCAAGTAAATAAGCCTTTGGTTGCTGCGGCACGTATGCCATTTACGTTGTATGATATGATTTTCATTTTTTATTTTCTTTATTGCCGTTGGTTTAAACCAACGGCAATGAAATATTATTTACTGGCTTTGGCCAACTTGTTCAATTCTTTTTCCAATCTTCTTGCTTCACGCTTTTTGAGCACGGTAACCGTCATTTTTACATCTTCTTTAGGTCTGTTTGCCGCTCCGGTTGTTACGCCAGCAATGCTGTCTATCATTGCTAAGCCTTTTACCACTTCGCCGTAAACGGTATAATTTCTGTCTAAATGTGGCGTACCGCCAATGGTTTTGTAAACTTCTCTTTGGTAATCAGGAATTTTGTGTTTTAGCCTATTCTTCTCCAGATTATTCAGCTGTTCATCTGTGAAAACTTTGCCTTGCACCAAATAAAATTGGCTGCCGCTCGATGCTTTTTCTGGGTTGTTGTCTCTTGCCGCCGCTAAAACTCCCTTTTTATGGAAAATACTATCTCTAAACTCAGCAGGTACGGTATATTTCGGGCCTCCATTGCCCAGAGTTTGCGTAGAGTCGGCATTTTTCGAATCGGGGTCTCCACCTTGGATCATAAAATCCTTAATCACTCTGTGAAAAATGGTGCCATTGTAATAACCTTCTTTGGCCAATTTTAAAAAATTATCACGATGCAAAGGGGTTTCGTTGTAAAGCCTAACAATGCATTCGCCTTTGGCTGTGCTTATTTTAATATATTGATATTTTGGTTTTGCAGAATGAGCGAAACTGTAGCAAAATAGGAGACAAATGAGCAAGAGTTTTTTCATGTTGAAATAGAATTTGCGCTAAGTTATTTAAAAAAAATAAGGTGTTATAATTTAGCCACAGATGCACAGATTTAATATCCTGATTGTCTCATTTATGTAGATAAATTATCTGTGCATCTGTGGCTAAAAATGTCTGTCTAAAGTTGAATTATCGCCTGTGGTTTTAAGCAAAACAAATAATTAACTATTTTAGTGTTTGATGAAGCTTTACATTAAAAATATGGTATGCGATCGCTGTAAAATGGCGGTAAAACAGGTGTTTTCTAAGTTACAGCTAAATCCCACCAATGTGGTTTTAGGAGAAGTTGAGCTGAAAGAGGAAAGGTTACCAGAACCAAAATATCAAGAGCTAAAACAAGCTTTGGAGAAGCTCGGTTTTGAGTTGTTAGAAGACAGGCGAAAAACCACAGTTGTTCAGATTAAAGCAGCTATTGTAGAGTTGGCTCATTACAATAAGGAGCCCTTAAAAGTAAACCTTTCTGAGTATTTGAGTAAAAAGTTGGCAACAGATTATGCCTCATTAAGCAACCTTTTTTCTGTAGAAGAAAACAATACCATAGAGCATTACTACATCCAGCAAAAAATAGAAAAAGCTAAAGAGCTACTGAGCTATGGCGAATTAACGTTGAGCGAAATCGCATTTCAATTGAATTATAGTAGCGTAGCACATCTTTCTGCCCAATTCAAAAAGGAAACAGGCATTACGCCATCTCAATTTAAGCAAGATTTAAAACGGAACACTTTGGATATTTTGTAAACTCTCCTACGGATTTTCGCTGATCAACTCTGGAGATTGGAGGGAATTTTTAACAATCCTTTTATTCTCAACATTCTAACAACAGGAAATTCTATTCTTCTTAAATCTGCGGTTTAATCTGTTTAAATCTGCGGGACAATCTACTTTCTTAACATACATCAACTTTTTGCCGACAGTGCTGTTGTAACTTTGTGTTCAATTAATTAAAAGACAAAGACATGAAAAAATTATTCTTATTCCTTTTGGCAACTAGCTTAACTGTAGCTACGTTTGCTCAAACCAAGTGGACGGTAGACCCGATGCACTCTTTTGTAAACTTCTCGGTTAAGCACTCTGGAATTTCATTTGTAGATGGCTCTTTTAAGAAATTTGATGGTACAATAGAAGCCAGCAAAGCTGATTTAACTGATGCGAAAATAAATTTTACCGTTGATGTAGCTAGCATTAACACCAGTGTAGAGATGCGTGATAACCACCTAAAATCTGATGACTTTTTTAGTGTAGCTAAATATCCAAAAATGACATTTGTAAGCACTTCTTTTGTAAAACGAGGAGTTAAATCGCCGAAGAAAGCAACCAACACCTATGTTTTAAAGGGTAAATTGACTATTAAAGATGTAACCAAAGACGTTTCTTTTTTTGTAACGTATGGTGGTACTGCTAAAGACCAACAAGGTAACACCAAAGCAGGTTTTATGGCCACTACTAAAATTAATCGCTTAGATTATAACATCAATTACGACCCTACTGGTGCTGGCATTGCTAAAGACATTAACATTACCTTGAACTTGCAATTTGCGCAAGCTAAGTAATGTTGCTTCCCGCAGATTTTCGCGGAAAAACACTGCAGATTTCACGGATTTGAACATCTGCCCTATTTGCGGAAAAATCAGCGAAAATCTGTTGCTAATAAATTAAAAAAATGAACAGACTTAATCAGTTCAAAAACTTTTCATCTAATTTACCACAAAGTGAAATTATGCCTGTGCTTTTTATGGGGCATGGTTCGCCAATGAACGGTATAGAAGTAAATGAGTTTAGTACAGGCTGGGCAAATATGGCGAAATCCATAACTCAACCTACGGCGGTTTTGGTAGTTTCTGCACATTGGTTTACCCGCGGCACTAAAATTACAGCCATGGATTTTCCGCCAACCATTCATGATTTTGGTGGTTTCCCGCAGGCCTTGTTCAATGTGCAATATCCAGCTCCTGGAAATCCGGAATTGGCTAAAGAAACTGCAGGTTTAATTACATCTACCGCAGTAGAGCTAAATCACGATTGGGGCTTAGACCACGGCGCCTGGACGGTAGTTAAACACATGTGCCCGAATGCCAATATCCCTGTTTTGCAATTGAGCATAGACTGTACCAAAGGAGCGCAGTACCATTATAATTTGGCCAAAGAAATATCCGCTCTGCGTAAAAAAGGCGTGTTAATTTTAGCTAGCGGAAATATGGTGCACAACCTACGCATGGTTAGTTGGGAAATGATTAATGGCGGTGGTTACGACTGGGCTCTCGAAGCGAACCATAAATTCAAATCGGCCATTATCCATAAAGATCATCATTCGCTAATTAATTTTGAGCAAATGGGCAGTGAGGTGCGTTTATCTATACCCACGCCCGAGCATTATTTGCCATTAATGTACACATTAGGTTTGCAGGGCGATAAGGAAGAGGCGTTATTGTTTAATGATAAAGCTGTTGGGGGCTCGCTAACCATGACTTCTGTGAGGGTGGGTTAGGCTATTGCCTAAACTCCTCGTCGTCCTGAATTTATTTCAGGATCTTAATAAAAAACGCTTTACAATTACCGTTTTCACGGCAATCACGGTTTTATTAAAGCTTACTTTACTCTAATGTAAGGAAACTCAATTTTTCTTTTCTGCCCATTAATGTTTCCTTCAATCCAAGCTAAAAGTTCATCTTTTCCTTTGTTTTGATAAGTGATTTGTTGCGGAAAATCATGTTGTTTATTCTCAAAAGTAAAGGTATTTTTTATTGATTTAACCAATTTGAAATCTGTTTTGCCTTCATTCCCTTTTTCGTAACCTGTAACGCAAAAATGCCACTCCCCATTAATTTTCTTTAATACCACAGCCTCGGTTAAAATGCTGTCTCCAGTGGCATTAAATTTATGCGATTGTCCGGTTAAGCTATCTTTATGCTTATGCCAGCGCTCTAGAATCTTACCATTTTTGGTCTTCATTTCCCATTTGCCAAGCATAAAATAGAAGGTTTTTAAGGTAGGATTTTGTGCCGAAACGTAGAGCGCAGCAAACATCAGGAGGAGGGATAAATAGATTTTTTTCATTATTTTGTTTATTTTACTGCCACAGATGCACAAATCAAGATAGTTAATGATCCCATCAAATTAATCTGTGGCTAAAAATTACATTATTCGTTTCAATAAATTCAGTACCCATTGTTTAGTGTGGTATGGTGGGTAAACCATATCGTTAAAATCAATGCGGCGTTGTTTTACTACAGTACGCTCGTGCGAAAAATTCTTGAAGCCAAAAAAGCCGTGGCTACTGCCCATTCCGCTATGGTTGGCTCCTCCAAACGGTACTTTCGGATTAGCAATGTGCACCAAAACATCGTTTACACAGGTGCCACCTGCACTGGTAGATTTGATGATCTTTTTAATGTTTTTACTACTGTTACTAAAAATATAAAGCGCCAGAGGCTTCGATTTTTGGTTCACAAAAGCAATGGCCTCATCCAAATCTGTGTAAGGAATAATCGGTAAAATTGGGCCAAAAATTTCTTCTTCCATCACTTTTGCACCATTTGGTATTTGAGTTAAAACCGCAGGATAGATAGTTTGATTTTTTTCATCGGTTTTACCGCCCCAATTAATTCTAGCACCTTTTTCTACAGCTTCGGTAATTAAGCCGCTTAATCTGTCAAAATGTCTTTTGCTGATAATTTTTCCGTAAGCTTCTGGGTTAACTTCGTCCTTCGACTTAAAGTACATCTCGGTTGCAAATTGCTTGTATAAGCCCACAAATTCATCCACCCGTTGGTACGGAACAAGAATGTAATCTGGAGCAATACAGGTTTGTCCGGCGTTTACTAATTTACCCCAAGCAATTTTCTTCGCTGCTTTTTCTAGGTTTACTTCGTTGTCAATAATCGTTGGCGATTTGCCACCTAGCTCCAGCGTTACAGAAGTGAGGTTTTTTGCGGCGGCACTCATCACTACTTTGCCAATTTCGGTACTGCCTGTAAAAAAAATATGGTCGAAGGGTAGTTCTAGTAGTTGTTGCGAAACATCGGCATTGCCTTCTATGCAAGCAACATGCTCTTCTTCAAAAGTATCTAAGATAATTTTAGTGATGATTTTGCTGGTGGCAGGGCTTAACTCGGATGGTTTTACCATCACACAATTGCCAGCTGCAATGGCAGAAACCAGCGGCGACATTACTAACTGGAAAGGATAGTTCCAAGGTGCAATAATTAAACAAACGCCTTTTGGCTCGTAATAAATACGGTTTTTTGCAAAAGGATTACTCAGCATTTTTCCAATGCGTGTGGGAGACATCCACGCCCTAAGGTTGTTGATCGCAAAATCTATTTCGCCGTAAACAAAAAAAAGCTCTGTTAACGAAGCTTCAAAATGGCTTTTTCTTAAATCTGTACGCAGGGCAAAATAAATCGCATCTTCGTTTTCTTGGATAGTTTTTTTTAATTTCCTTAGTTGGTCTATTCGCTGCAAAGCATTAGTTTGCCGTAACACATATTGGTGTGCCTGCTGATTTTTAAAAACACAACTAATTCTATTCATAATGCCTCACAAAGTGGAAGAATAATTGTTAAACTTAAATCAATCCTTTTTATGCGAAAGTAAATAATATCGTTAAAAAAGGATTGATTGATCTCTCCTCAACCAATATAAAAATTTTTATAGAGGAAATATAGTTAAACGCTAATAAAACTTCTTATAATTATAAGCAAATTAGCTTTTTGTAATATCGTTAATGTAACATCATGAGAAAATATCT
Organism: Pedobacter sp. SL55; assembly: GCF_026625705.1. Classification (NCBI taxonomy): domain Bacteria; kingdom Pseudomonadati; phylum Bacteroidota; class Sphingobacteriia; order Sphingobacteriales; family Sphingobacteriaceae; genus Pedobacter; species Pedobacter sp. SL55. The sequence goes on from NZ_CP113059.1 coordinate 1,222,760, forward strand.
GTTTTTGTTTTTTGCTTTCTTTTTGTGGCACCACCTAAAGGCACAAACTATTAAACCAGATGTATTTGTGGTAGGCAATAGCAATGCGGCGGTTGCTGCTGCTATACAAGCGGCACAGTCCAACGCAAAAACTATTTTGTTGTTGCAGGCTGGAGGGTTCGATATTCAACCAATAGGAGACGACCTACACTCTGGCTTGCAAGCTGCTTTTTTGAACAAATTAAAAGCTTTTAAGCAACAGAACGATAGTATTGCGGAGCTTAATTTTGATAAGCAAACAGCCAATGAGGTGCTGACTAAATGGACTGATAGCATCAAAAATCTTACTGTAATGAAGAACGTGCTTTGGGTAAAGGCAGATCGCTCTGGCAAAGGTTGGGTTTTTAAACTATCTGACGGAAAAACCATTAGACCAGAAGTTTTTGTAAACGTTGCCGACCAAAAACTAAATACCTCACTAAAAATTGACGCTACAGCGGCAACGTCTTGGAGTAAATTCGACTACCAAAACCCCATTTACAAAACCAGTGTGGCCACAGGAAAAAATATGGATGGAAGTACCAATACCATTTACTCTTTATACCAATTGTTAATGCCAACGCAAGAAAATTTGGTTTATGTAAACGATGCTTCGAGTATGTTATTGGGGCAAGCTGCGGGTGCGGTGGCGGCTTATGCGGGTTTCTTTAATTTGAAAACTTCAGAATCAAACCTAAAGAAGATACAGGGAGAACTTATTGCTTTTAACACTAATTTAATGCCTTTTACAGATGTGGGCATAAAAGATTCCAATTGGAAAGCCATACAAATGGTGGGTTTAACAGGGGTTTTAAAGGCAGATGAAGTGAATGGAAAATTACTTTTTAACGCCGAAAAATTGGTAAGCACAGCTGATATTAGCCAGCCAATAAAAGACCATTATTACAAAGCCCAGATTTGGTTTGATGATCATAAAAGTGATATCATTACCATTGGACAAGCGCTAGATATGATACGCTACGTTGGCAATAAAGATCTGGAAACGATGCGCAAAGAAGTTGAAAAAAAATGGTCTACTACTTATGCTTTTTCTTCTGATTTTAAGCCCGAGCGTCAAATTTCTAAACGCGAATTGGCCGTGCTTTTGCAAGATTATATGCCTCCTTTTAATGTTACGATAGATAAAACCGGGAAAATTTTGAGGTAGCAGTAAGGATAATTTAATTTTTCTCCCGCAGATATTCGCAGATTTGTTTAGGAGTTTAGCAGAAAATCTAAGAGATTTTGAGGTAATTTTTATTCAACCATCTAAGACACCTGAGAACAACTTAGACTTACGAGAGCTAAGGTGTCTTAAGTGGTAAAAATCAACTTCATGTTTAGTCTGTAACATTTGCTTTGCCTGTTTTAAGCCAATTGCTTTTTTGCATAACTTGCATGCATAACCATAAACTAAGATGAAGAAATTATCTTTCCTGTTTTTCTTATTTGCATCTGCTGCAAATGCGCAAGATTTAGCTCCTTTAACCGTACAAAAAATTATGAGAGACCCTAAATGGATGGGAACCTCGCCCGAAGAATATCGCTGGTCGGGAGATAGTAGAACGGTTTTTTTTAGCTGGAACCCCGAAAATAAAGACAAAGCACAACCCTATAAAGTAAATACAGCAACGTTAAAAATAGATAAAGCAGAAGCTGATGAAGCGGAAAAGAATGCTGCCATCAACTATGTTTACAATAAAGATAAATCACTGGGACTGCTTGAAAAAGGCGGGGATATTTACCTAACCAATATCAAGTCGAAGAAAGAACGAAGGTTAACCAATACGCTAGAAAGAGAAAGCAATGCTAAATTTCTTTACAATAACGATATAGTATATCAAAAGGCAGATAACCTTTACCAACTGAATTTAACCAGCGGCGAGCTGAAACAGCTAACCAATTTTATTAAAGGTAAGCCAGAAAGTAGTGCCGCATCAAGGCCTAACAGCAGCAGGCCCACAACGGGAATTTCGCAACAAGATCTTTGGCTAAAAAACGATCAAACGGCATTATTTGATATCATTAGGAAAAAAACACCGATGGCGGATTTAGAGGTAGGGGGCGTGGTTTTGGTTTTCTAACAGATGATAACAAACCAAGAATAATTAAACCTATACTGCTGGGAGAAGATTTCATGTCGGGTTTAAGCGTTAGTCCGGATGGGAAATTTGTAAGCTACAGATTAATTAAACAAGCCGAAGGCAACAAGAGAACCATTGTGCCAAATTACGTTACGGCATCTGGCTATACCGAAGATATTAACGGAAGAACTAAAGTTGGAGAAGCTTTATCAACCAATATAACTTACCTTTTAGATATAGAAAAAGACTCGGTTTATGCTTTAAATGTTTCGCAAATTCCCGGCATTAAAGATTTGCCAGATTATGTGAAAGATTATCCTAAACAACTAGAAGAACGCAGCAAAAAGAACGAAGATAGAAAAGTGAACCTTAGCATCGCTAACTGGAACGAAAGCGGATCTTTTGCAGTAGTAACAGGCAGGGCACAAGACAATAAAGATTTCTGGATTTTAAAACTGGAGCCATCAACAGGAAAACTAACTTTAATAGATCGCCAGAGAGATGAAGCTTGGATTGGCGGACCTGGTGTAGCCCGTGATGTGAAATGGATAGACAACCAGCGATTTTATTTCCAAAGCGAAACTACAGGCCATTCGCATTTATACACTTACAACATTGCCACTGGCGAGAAAAAGCAACTTACCTCTGGCAACTGGGAGGTGCAGCAAGTGCAGCTTTCTAAAGATAAAAGTGCTTTCTACATCAGCGCAAACAAAGCACATCCGGGTATTACCCATTTTTATAAATTAAGTGTAAACGGAGGTAATTTGGTGCAGCTTACTTCTATGAAAGGTGGAAATGAGGTTACGCTATCGCCAGATGAGAAATGGTTGGCCATCAATTATTCTTATATGGATAAACCTTGGGAATTGTACATTCAAGCTAACAAGCCGGGAGCCAAAGCCATTAAAATTACTAAATCTACCTCTGCCGAGTTTGATAGTTACCAATGGCGCCAGCCTGATTTGGTTTCGTTTAAAAACCGTTATGGCGATGATGTGTATGCCAGAGTTTATCCGGCTAAAAACCCACACCCCAATAAGCCAGCGGTGGTTTTTGTGCATGGTGCAGGTTATTTGCAAAATGTACATTACTGGTGGAGCCAATATTTTAGAGAGTACATGTTCAATAATATGTTGTCGGATAATGGTTACACCGTAATTGATATCGATTATACAGCCAGTTCGGGCTACGGTCGTAACCACCGTACCGGAATTTATCGCCACATGGGTGGGAAAGATTTAACCGACCAAGTAGATGGTGTAAAAATGTTGGTAGAGAAATATGGCGTTAACCCTAAGAACGTGGGCTTATATGGCGGTTCGTATGGCGGTTTTATTACTTTAATGGGCTTGTTTAACGCATCAGAAACATTTAGAGCTGGGGCAGCCTTACGTTCGGTAACCGATTGGGCGCATTACAACCACGGTTATACATCAAACATTTTAAACGAACCTTTTAACGATCCTAATGCCTACAATAAAAGTTCGCCAATTTACTTTGCAGATAAACTTAAAGGAGATTTGGTAATGTTGCACGGTATGGTTGATGTAAACGTACATTTTCAGGATATTGTGCGGTTAACTCAACGATTTATCGAGTTAGGGAAAGATAATTGGGAGTTAGCAGTGTACCCAGTAGAAGACCATGGCTTTGTAGAGCCAAGCAGTTGGACAGATGAATACAAACGAATTTTTAAGTTATTCGAAAATACTTTGAAGAAGTAGCCGATAAATCTTAACTTGAAAGAATTAAATCAACTTTTATAACCCATTCCAAAATGAAATTATTTAAACAGCAGCTATTCGTTTTTTTAGTAGTACTTTACCAGTGCATTCATCAGCAAAGCTGATGCTTTTGAAATTGTTAAAAAACCATCGGTTTACCATGCTGATAGGCCAAGTAAAGACAGTGTGATTAAAATTTTGGCTATTGGTAACAGTTTTTCGGAAGATGCCATTGAATATTATTTGCACGGATTGGCCAAAGCCGGTGGCTATAAAGTAATTATCGGGAACCTTTACATTGGTGGCGCCCCTTTAGATTTGCACTGGAAAAATGCCCAAAATAACGCAGATGTTTATGATTACAGAAAAGTTGGCTTAGATGGTAAAAAGGAGCGCTTCCCCAAAACAAGCATCTCAAAGGCGTTGGCCGATGAAAAATGGGATTACATCAGCTTTCAGCAGGCTAGTCCAAAATCTGGGTTGTTCGATACCTTTAAAGAACCGCTGCCCCTTTTGTTTAATTATGTGAAAGAAAAGGCAACCAACCCTAAAGTAAAATACATTTGGCACCAAACCTGGGCTTATGCACAAAACTCTACCCACAATGGTTTTGCTAGTTATAATAAAGATCAGATGAGAATGTACGAGGCCATTGCCGATGCTTCTGGTAAAGTTAGCAGCCTAATTCCGATAGATATTGTTGTACCGGCAGGTACAGCTATACAAAATGCACGTACCAAACTGGGCGATGTGTTATGTAGAGATGGCTACCACTTAGAGTTGAATGTGGGTAGATATACAGCATCTTGCGCTTGGTACGAAGAAATATTTAAGCAAAATGTAGTTGGCAATACCTACAAGCCAGAGAAGGTAAGCGATGCCGACGCACTCACCGCCCAGCAGGCAGCACATAAGGCAGTTAAAAAGCCATTTAAGGTTTCAAAAATTAAATAAAAGCTGTAAAAGCTCCGATGCAAATTGGAGCTTTTACTTATATACGAGAAAAAAACTGTGGAAAATTATAGTTTCAAAAGTTTATCTTCCAATTAAAGAAACCACTTTTTCTTCCAGTTCTTCTATATCAAAAGGCTTAGATAAATAGCTTTCTGCCCCAGCAGTTTCTGCCAAGGTTTTAATGTCGTTGTTTGCCGAAAAATAAATTACGGGTATGCTTTTGTACTTGGGATGCTTTTTAAGCTCCTGAGTGGCTTCTATGCCACCCACATCGGGCAGCCAGTTGTCCATTAAGATCAAGTCTGGCTCAAAAGTAGAAATTTGGTTGACAATGTTGTTAGAGGTATTAGAAGTTTTAGTTTCATAGCCTACACCTTCTAAGATGAGGGTGCACAGGTCTAAAATATCTCTGTTATCGTCAAAAATGAAAACCTTTTTAGTCATTTTATACTAATTGTTTGTGGCTAAAGAGTTAATATAATTAGCCATTTCTTCAATTTTTAAGATTGCAGAAACATTGGCTTTTAAAATTGCTTGTTCTGGCATGTAACTTACCTGCGCCGATTCGGGGCTCTGTGCCCAGGTAGTGCCGCCATTTTTCTTTACCGAAATTAATCCGTTTACGCCATCGGCATTAGAGCCTGATAAGAGTAAACAAACCAAGTTTTCTCCAAAGGCATCGGCAGCAGATTGGAAGGTTACATCGATAGAAGGGCGAGAATAATTTACTTTTTCGGAATAATCTAAAGAAAAGGTAAAGTCTTTTTCAATTAGTAAATGGTAATCTGATGGGGCAATGTACACTTTCCCATTTTCTAGCTTTTCTTTTTCGTCAGCTTCTTTTACGCTAAGTTTAGTTCTGTGGGCTAGTAGGTCGGTTAACAACGAGTCGGTTCCTTGTTTGCGGTGTATAACAATAATAATGGCAAAATTTAAGTGCTGGTTTACCTCTGGCAATACTTTTAACAGTACATCCAAGCTTCCGGCAGAGCCTCCAATAACTAATAATCCATTTTTTTTCATTTGCCCAGTTTCCTCCACACTTTATCTGTTCCAACTTTTTTATATGAAGAAGAAATTGGCGAAAAATCTATTGTTTCTTTAGTGCCAAGGGCTAAATAACCCAAATTTTCTAGGCTTTGATCAAACAACTGAAAAACACGAAATTGCAGAGGCCTGTCGAAATAGATCAATACATTTCTACATAAAATTAATTGAAACTCGTTAAAAGAACGATCAGAAACTAAGTTATGGGTAGAAAAAATCATTTTGCTTTTCAGTTCCATATCAAATTTAGCTAACGTATAGTTTGCCGTATAATACGAAGAGAAATCTTTTTTTCCGCCAGAGGCGATGTAATTTTCAGAGTAACTTTTCATTTGGCTAAGCGGAAACATACCATTGGCCGCCTTTTCTAACACCGTTGGATTAAGATCTGTTGCATAAATTAAAGACTTATGCAGCAAGTTAAGTTCTTGCAAAAGAATAGCCATAGAGTAGGCCTCTTCTCCGGTAGAGCAGCCCGCCAGCCAAATGCGAATAAAAGGGTAGGTGTTTAAGCTCGGTAAAATTTTTTCTCGCAAGAGCCTGTAAAAACTCGGGTCGCGAAACATTTCTGTAACGTTTACGGTTACTCCTTCTACAAAATGCTTAAAATAAACCTCATCATTTAAAGTCTTATATCTAAATTCGGCGAAGCTAACGTGCTTGTCCATGTTATATAGGCGTACCAATCTCCTTTTTAAAGAAGCCCTAGAGTAACCAGTAAAATCATAGCCATGCTGCTCTAACACATCATTAATCAAGATTTCTACTTGTTCGTCACTTATGGTTCCAGAGTTGGGCACTATATATATTTATTTAATAATTTAACAAGTTCTTCAACATTTACAGGTTTAGAGATGTAACCTGCTGCACCAGCAGCTATGCAACGCTCTTTATCGCCAAGCATGGCTTGTGCTGTTACAGCAATTACAGGCAGGTCTTTTAGCTGCTCGTCTTCTCTCATTTTGGCCATGGCCTGGTAGCCATCTAAATCTGGCATCATCATATCTAACAGCACTACACCAATATCATGGTTTTGTTTGATGATGGCAAAGCCTTCTTCGGCACCATTTGCAGCTAAGCATTTGTACTTTTTAGCCGTTAAAACGGCTTTCAGCGCAAAAATGTTTCGGCTGTCATCATCAATAATTAAAATTTTCTTTTGCAAAGTATCCATGCGCTCCGCTAATTAGATTTATCATAAAGCCAAACTCTTAATAAGGAGATGAGCTGATCAATATCTACAGGTTTAGAGATATAATCTGATGCGCCAGCAGCAATACATTTTTCACGATCTCCCATCATTGCTTTAGCTGTTACAGCTAATATTGGCAGGTTTTTGTATGCGGGCATCTCCCTAATTTGCTTAGTTGTTTCGTAGCCATCAAGTTCTGGCATCATCATATCCATTAACACAACATCTACTTTTGGATTTGCTTTAATGGCTTCTAAAGCTTCTTTGCCATCTATAGCAGGCAATACCTTCATTTTGTGAGGCTCTAAGGCTTTGGTTAGCGAAAAAATATTTCTCACATCATCATCAGCAATTAATACCACCTTATCTTTTAAAACATCGGCTACGTTTTGTAACGTTTCTGATTTGCCCAACTGCTTTCCTTTACCATCTTTTTCTTCTACCAGATGCAAAAACACCGCGGCCTCGTCTAAAATACGTTGATAAGAGTGAGCGGTTTTTACAACAATAGAGTCTGCATATTGTTTTATTCTGGTTTCTTCGCCTTTAGAAAGGTTTTTACCAGTAAAAATGATGATAGGTAAATTCTCTAAACCTTCGCTTTTTTTGATGGTTTCTAAAGTTTCGTAGGCCGTTTTATCAGGTATGCCCATGTCAAGAATTACGCAATCAACCTCTTTGCGCTGTAACGCATCAATACTTTCGCTAATATTAGAAACCACCAAGGTTTGTAAGTTCGAAGAGCTTAAATAGTGGCTTAAAGCTTCGGCGTGTTGCTTATTCTCTTCTACAATTAATACTTTCTTCGGGTTTTTGCTAAGCGCATACTCCAGTTTTTCAAAAATCTGTTTCATGTGCTCCAAAGCAAAGGGCTTGTTAATAAAATCTACCGCTCCTTTTTGTAAACTTTCTTTTTTTGCCGAAAGCGATGACATGATATGCACCGGAATATGTCTAGTAAGTGGATTAGATTTCAGTTCGTCCATTACCTGCCAACCATCTTTTACAGGCAGCTGAATGTCTAACAATATGGCTAAAGGATTGTATTGTAGCGCCATCTCTATGCCTACATCTCCACGAACAGCAACTAAGCCTTTATAGCCTCTTTTTCGAGTAAAATCTAGCAGGGTTTTGGCAAAAAAGGTATCATCTTCTATAATTAAGATACTTTTATCGGTTGTTGTAATGGTATCTCTATCATCGGCTACCTCTGTTGGTATTTTAGCAACGATAAATCTTTCTTCTTCTTCTTTTTGCGTTTGTTCTTGCGCTATTATGGTTTCTTTAGGTTCTTCAGAAAAAATCAATTCGCTTTTTTCATTGAAATTTGCAGGGATGGTTAACGTGAATGTACTTCCCTCGCCTTCTTTACTATCTAATTTAATGTTTCCGCCCAAAAGCATAGCCAATTGCTTGCTGATGGATAAGCCCAATCCGGTACCGCCAAATTTACGTCTGGTAGAGCCATCTGCTTGTTGAAACGCTTCAAAAACTAAGCCTTGTTTATGCTTTGGTATACCTATGCCAGTATCGCTAACTGCAAAACTTAAAATGTCATCTTTTTCATGATAACCAATGGCTAGGCTTACTTTACCTTGAGATGTAAACTTGAACGCATTAGAAAGTAAGTTCTTCAAAATTTGCGATAAACGCATTTTGTCGGTGGTAAACGAATGCGGAGCATCGCCAGAAACACCAATTACCAATTCTAAATGTTTGTCTTTCGCAATTGGCATAAAGAGCGATCTAACGTCGGCGGTAACTTCATCTATGCGAACTTCGGTTACCTCTAGTTCCATTTTGCCGGCTTCAATTTTAGAAAGGTCTAAAATCTCATCAATTAAGCTCAATAAACCCTGCCCCGAGCTTTGTATAACCGATGCGTATTCGGTATATTCTTTTTCAAGCTCTTCGCTTTCAGACATCAGCTTTGATAGCAACAAGATAGAATTTAGCGGTGTACGCAGTTCGTGCGACATATTGGCCAAAAACTCCGATTTATATCGTGTACTTTGCTCTAACTGCTCAGCTTTTTGTTTAATCTCTAGGTTTCTCTCTAAAATTAGTTGGTTGCGCTCTTCTAACAAAGCACTTCTTTCTTCAAGTTCTTGGTTGCTTTGTAGCAGTTCTTCCTGTTGCACCCTTAACTCTTCTTCCGAAGCTTGTATTTTCTGTGTTTGGGCCTCTAATTCTGCATTTAAAGCCTCTAGTTCACTGTGTTGCGATTGTAGTTCTTCGGCCTGAGCTTGAGTTTCTTCCAAGAAATCTTGCAATTTTTTACGGCTTTGGGCCGAGTAGATGGCAATACCCACGTTGGTAGAAACGTTGGTCATGAAATCTAACTTACGTTGCGGATAAGCGTTTACAGTAGCCAATTCTATTACCCCTAATACCAAACCGTTTCGCATAATTGGAAATGCCACCACGCTATTTGGCTTGGTTTGGCCAGTAGCATAGCTAATGGTACCCACCTGATCCGGAACTTTTTCAAGCAGAATTAATTTTTCAGAATGGAAAGCTTGGCCCACCAAACCCTCTCCAGGAGCAATTTTAGTGCTTTTTTGGTTGTTAGCTAATGCATAGCCGCTAGCTAAATGTAAGTGTTGATCTTCATCTAGCACGTAGAAAGCACCAACCATACTTTTGGTGTGTGCAACCACTATTTCTAACACATCTTTGGCTAGGGCAGTAATGTCTTTATCGCCCACCATTTTATCATTAAGGTTGGCTATGCCGGTTTGCATCCAATCTTTATCTTCTAATAAGGTAAAAGATGTTTGCAGGGCTTCTGCCATGTGGTTTAGCGAACCAGATAAACTGCCAAGCCCATCTTTAGAAGTTTCATGAAGCCTTGCCTTGTAGTTTCCGGTAGAAATTTGATGTGCAATGCTTTTAATGGTATCAATTCTTTTGGCCGTATCATCGTTAAGCTGTTGTAATTGCTCAAAAAGCGTTACCCGCTCGTTAAACTCAGAACTTACTTTACGATAAAAGAAAACAGTAATAGCTAAAACCGATAGTACGGCGGCAAATATGATTAAGAAAGGAGAAAAACCAGCCAGTTTGTTCATCTCCTCCATTTTTTCTGCCAATGCTCTTTTTTCTTCGTTCCGTATGTCCCTTATAATCTGTCGGGCTTCGTCCATGTAGCGTTTGCCTTCTAGCAATACGCTTTCAAGTATAGCTCCCTTGTTTTTCTTGGTTTGGATAGTGCTTAATAAAATTTCCATCCTTTTATCAATAATTTTTCGAAGCTCTTGAAGCTTTTGTTGCTCGAATGCATTATCTTTTGTTGCCAAGTTTACTCTTGAGAAAAGGAGTCGGTTCTTTTGATGCTCCTATCATAAGGGTCTAAAAAAACGGTATTTCCGGTTAGTAAAAATCCCCTTTGCCCAGTTTCTGCATCTTTAAGCATCGAAACAACATTATCAACATCGTTGATGATGGCATTGCTCTCTACCACCAGATCGGCACTTTTAATGAGGTTTTTAATACTGATATAAGAAGCCGTAGAACTTACGATTAGCAGTAAGAGCGAAATTCCCAAACCAATACGTAGGTTATTTTTTAAGGTTAGTTTCATCTAAAAAGGTATAAGCTTTAAACATCAGAACTTAATTGTTCTACTGGTATGGTAAAATAAAATTCGGAGCCTTCTCCATATACAGAGCGAACATTAATTTCTCCGCCATGTCTACTGATAATTTCGGAAGAAATGTAAAGTCCTATTCCTAAACCCTGAAAACGATGAGAAGTTTCTTCTACGCGATAAAATTTTTCAAAAACCTTATTAAGCTGATCGGGCTTCATTCCAATGCCATAGTCTTTAACTCCTACGTACAGCTGATTATTTTGCCGCTTAACCGTAATTAAAGCCTCTTCGGTTCCTGGAGATACTTAATGGCGTTGGTAAGAAAATTAACAATTACCTGCTCTATGCGCATCTCATCGCCAAAAATTTTGGTATTAGCCAATCCGTTTTTTACAATATTAAACCCCGGATTAGATTGTTGGATAACCTCAATAATACCATTCAGCAACTGGTCAAAATCAAAATATTGCTTGTTAAACTTTAACTTGCCGCTTTCTATCTTCGAAATATCCAGCAAATCGGCAATAAGGCCGTTTAGTTTCTCTAGCTGTACATGTGCTTTGGCCAAATGACTTTTAACCAAATTAATATCGCCTTTGTTTAGCCCTCTTTCTAGCAATTGGATATAACCTTTTACACTGGTAAGTGGGGTTTTTAACTCATGACTAGCGATGCTGATGAACTCGTCTTTCTTTTTTTCGGCCTCTTTTCTAAACTCAATTTCCTCTAATAAAATAGATTGCATTTCGTTAAGCTTACGGCTTTGCTCGTAAATGCGATAAAAGGTTTTAATTTTTAATAATAGGATATTGATATCTACAGGTTTGGTAATGTAGTCTAATCCGCCAGAAGAATAACCTTTAGCAATAAAACGAAATTCGGTATTGGCCGCCGAAAGAAAGATGATGGCGGTTTCTTTAGCTTTGCTGTAGCCAGAAATTACCTCGGCCACTTCAAAGCCATCCATCTCTGGCATCTGCACGTCTAAAATGATAAGTACATAAGAGTTTTTAAGCACTTTTTTTAGCGCTTCTTCGCCAGAATTAGCCGTATCTACTTCAAAACCATGTTTTTCGAGAACGTTTTTTAAAGAGATAAGGTTCTCTGGAGTATCGTCAACAAGTAAGATCATTTTCAAAAGTAAATAAAAATGATTGGATAAAAATTTTATTTACAACTTGAAGTTTTGGCCGATCTTTTATTAGCGACTTGTGCTGAAAGTATCGCCCTGGTTAAAATCGCCACTTTCGAATCCTTTTTTAAACCAATACATGCGTTGGGCAGAGGTGCCGTGGGTAAACGAATCGGGTACTACTTCGCCTGTGGCCTGTTTCTGCAATTTATCATCGCCAATAGCGTTGGCTGCGGTTAAGGCTTCTTCTAAGTCTCCAGCATCTAGCCTAAAATCTTTTAAGTTCTGCGCATGGTGCGCCCACAGACCTGCGTAGAAATCAGCTTGCAGCTCTAGCATCACCGAAAGTTTGTTGTATTCTTTTTCGCTTAAATTACGGCGGGCACGTTGTACTTTTTCTGAGGTGCCCAATAAGTTTTGTACATGGTGGCCAACTTCGTGAGCAATTACGTAAGCTTGTGCAAAGTCTCCAGCTGCACCAAAGCGGTTTTTGAGTTCTGCAAAAAAAGAAAGATCGATGTAGACTTTATTATCGCCAGGGCAGTAAAAAGGTCCAACGGCAGAACTAGCACCCCCACAAGCGGTTTGCACCCCATCTTCAAATAGTCTTAAAGTTGGGTACTGATAGCTTAAACCAAGTTCATTAAATTGTTGTGTCCAAACTTGCTCGGTAGACTCGAGTACACCAGAGACAAACTGCGCTTGTGCATCATTTGCCGGAACGCCTCTTTTAACTTCAGTCTGTTCAGATGTAATTGGCAATTGATTAACCAGTCCGGTTAGGTCCTTCCCTAAAAATAAGCCAATAATGACAATAATGATACCAATACCGCCACCAAGGGCTACTTTGCCACCGCCACCACCGCGGCCATCTTCCATATTGTTACTACCTTTACCAAACCATTGCATAGAACAAGATTTTTATTTTTATAACCAATTTAAGCATTAAATGCCATAATACCTTTGGTAATTCTGTTTTGCGTTTCTGCTTTGCCTAACAACTTTACAATGTCGAAAACTCCTGGGCCAAACTTACCGCCGACTAGCATTACACGTAATGGAAGCATCACTTCTCCCGGTTTTAAACCTTTACTTTCTGCTAAAGCTTTAAAGCTAGCCTCTAATTCTAAAGCGCTTAGCTCTACATTTAAAGTGTTTGCAAATTCTTGAAAGAAAGCCGCTTTATCTGCATTCCACTTAGGTTTAACCGCAGCAGAATCGTACTCGCTTGGTGTAGCGAAAAAATAAGAGGTTTGCGCTACAAAATCAGGCAACAAAGTACATCTATCTTTTACCAGTTCAATTACTTGAGCTAATTTAGCTTCGGAAGTTTCAATACCGTTTTGCTTTAATAAACTGCCAACTGTTGACTGTAAACTGCTAACTGTAGATTGCTTAATCCACTCGTGATTGAACCATTTGGCTTTTTCGAAATCGAATTTCGCACCAGCTTTGCTAATTCTTTCTACCGAGAAACTGGCCTTCAATTCTTCTAAAGTGAAAATTTCTTTATCCGTTCCATCATTCCAACCCAATACACCTAAAAGATTTACAAAAGCCTCTGGCATAAAGCCCAATTCTTTAAATCCTTTGGTTAAATCTCCAGTTTTAGGGTCGGTCCAGTTCATGGCATAAACCGGGAAACCTAATCTATCGCCATCTCTTTTGCTTAATTTTCCATTGCCATCTGGCTTTAAAATGAGTGGTAAATGTGCCCAAGCTGGCATTTCATCTGCCCAGCCTAAATATTTCCAAAGCAAAATATGTATCGGTGCCGATGGTAACCATTCTTCGCCTCTAAAAATGTGCGAAATCTCCATGGCCCTATCATCAACTACTACGGCTAAATGGTAAGTTGGCATGCCGTCTGCTTTCAGTAAAACTTTGTCATCCACCAAATTGGTGTCGAAACTTACTACGCCTCTAATCATGTCGGTGAAAGTCACTTGCTCATCTGTAGGCATTTTAATGCGAATTACATGAGGTGCATTTTGTGCTAACAATTCGCTCACTTCGCTTTGCGTTAAAGTAAGCGAGTTACGCATTTGCATCCGACTTTTCTGTCCGTACAAAAAGTTGGGTTCTTCTGCTCTTTTTGCTGTCAGCTCTTCGGGCGTATCAAACGCATAATAAGCATAACCGCTAGCCACTAACTGCTCGGCATATTGTCTATAGCTAGGTTTGCGCTCGCTTTGGCGGTAAGGGCCAAAAGCACCAGGCGTTTGCGGACTTTCATCGGGCGCAATACCGCACCACTCCAAACAATCTACAATATATTGCTCAGCACCTTCTACAAAGCGAGTTTGGTCGGTATCTTCTACTCTTAAAATAAAAGTGCCGTTATGTTTTTTAGCGAAAAGATAATTGAAAAGGGCAGTTCTAACGCCGCCTAAATGTAAACCTCCTGTTGGGCTTGGTGCAAATCTTACTCTAACTTCTTTGTTCATGGTTGTGTCTGTATAATCCAACCGAGGTTTTTAAGCTAAAACCAATCCCAAGCACGTCATCCTGAATTTATTTCAGGATCGGCTAACCCAACGGATGCTGAAATAAATTCAGCATGACGAAGAACGAATCGAACTGCGATAACCTCTGTTGTGCTGCAAAGATATGTTTTTCCTCTTGATTAAGCTTTTTGAAAAAGCATCATAGTTTTGTGGTTTTTCCGTTTTGATATTGTAATTTGCCTCAAGATGAATCCCTACCAGAAAAAAAGCGTTGGAAATTATTTTTATTGATGTTTGCCGCCTTAATTGGCGCTGCTTCTGTGTTTTATTCTGATTTTTTTGTAAAAAAGATGGAAAGGGAAGAGGGAACGCAGTTTTTACTTTGGGTAAAAGTAGCAGAACAGCGAATGAAAATGTACGATAACGAACAATTATCGGAAGTTTTTGAGACGATAAAGAAGAACAATAAAATGGATGTAATTATTACCAAACCTGATGGTTCTATTTACCTGTGGGATGGTTTAGATACCACGAAAACATTATATCCTGATAATAAAGACAAAGAATACGACTCTGTTTATTTTGCAAGGCAATTGGCCGATATGAAAAATCAACATCCGCCAGCAAAAATGAAAGGAATTGATGGGGAAGAGCTAATTGCTTATTACAAAGATTCGAGTATTTTAACACAGTTGAGGTTTTTTCCCTACATCCAACTGGGCGTAATTGCCTTGTTTTTAATTACTGCTTACGTTGGTTTCAGTGCTGCAAGAAGGGCAGAGCGAGATCAAGAATTTGTGGGGATGGCCAAAGAAACCGCCCATCAATTGGGTACACCAATATCATCGCTGATGGCTTGGGTAGAATTAATTAAAACTCGGTTCGATGCTGAGGAAGACCCTCTGGTTGCAGAGATGGAAAATGATATTCAGCGTTTAGAAATCATTGCAGATCGTTTCTCTAAAATCGGCTCTAAACCAATATTGGAAGACCACGTGGTACATGCTGTTATCAATGGCTTTGTGCAGTATTTTAGAGTTCGTACTTCTGATAAAATCAACTTTATACTTACTGGCGATACACAAGTACGAGCAATGCTTTCGGGGCCGCTGTTTGATTGGGTCATAGAAAACTTATTGAAAAACGCAGTTAATGCCATAGATAACGACGGAACAATTACCATTAATATCATCGAAAATTTGACCAAAGAAGAAGTTTTTATTGATATTACGGATACCGGTAAAGGTATTCCTCGGTCTAAGTTCGACACCGTTTTTCAGCCAGGTTTTACCACAAGAAAAAGAGGTTGGGGTTTAGGCTTAACCTTAACTAAAAGAATTGTAGAGAACTATCACGGAGGGCAAATTTTCGTGAAAGAATCGGAAATTGGAAAAGGCACCACCTTCAGAATTATTTTAAAAAGTAGCATTACTTATGAACCCACCACAAATACAGGATTACCCAACATGGTATAAAGGCTATATAGACTTAGTTGATGGCGATGTATTACAAATTTTAGATAGGCAAGCAGAAGAGTTTGCTAGCTTTGTACAACAAAATGCGGATAAGGCGGATTATGCCTACGCCCCCGGAAAATGGACCATTAAAGAAATGTTGGGTCATATCATAGATACCGAACGTATTATGGTTTTTCGTTTAACTTGTTTCGCAAGGGCAGAACAAGCGGCTTTGCCTGGGTTCGATGAAAACGATTACGTTACGAATGCGAATTTTAGGGATAGAACTTTGTTGAGCTTGTGTGAAGAGTTTGTGTTGCTACGAAAATCAAATATGTATCTGCTTCAATCGCTAAATGAAGAAGAGCTCAACAGAGCTGGCACCGCTAATGGCAATCAAATTACGGTAAAGGCGTTGGTTTATATTTTAGCTGGTCATGTTATGCACCATAAAAAGGTAATTGTAGAGCGTTATTTAACCCCCTAGCCCCCTAAAGGGGAATGGATAAGTAATATTGAACCTTAATTAACCGCCTTGTTGTAGTCCCCTTTAGGGGATTTAGGGGTTAACTTTTTAACTTAAATTATGATGTGGTTTAAAGAATTTACACCCGAAATGCTGAATAGCCGCCCTAAAAACCATATTGGTGCTTTGTTAGGGATAGAGTTTACGGAAGTTGGCGATGATTATATCGAAGCGACCATGCCTGTAGATGAACGTACACACCAGCCAGCAGGAATTTTACACGGTGGTGCTTCGGTGGTATTGGCAGAAACTTTAGGAAGCATTGCTTCGTACATGTGTATCAATCCAGATAAATACATTGCTGTAGGTTTAGAAGTGAATGCTAATCACATCCGTCCGGTGGCCTCTGGTTTTGTAAAAGGCATTTGCAAGCCGCTGCATATTGGTGGTAAAACTCACATTTGGGAAATTAAATTGTATACCGATAAGGGCAAAATGAATTGCGTAAGTAGGTTAACTGTAGCAATTTTGCCAAAGCCGCAGTAGCTATAGCAGGTTCTTTCCTCGTCCGTCATCCCAGATTTAGTCTGGGATTGTAATGCTATAGAAGTGACTGATAAATAAGATTTTACCCATCCCGGATGAAATCCTATCGTTTGGACACATCTCGTTCCTCGCCTTGAATCCCCCTCCAAAGGGGGACACATTGTGCTTAGGCATTTTGCATATCCCCCTCTTCGAGGGGGCAGGGGGAGGAAAATGACACTTATTAATATTTGTGTCCATACCATAGGGATGAAATCGGGACAGGCTGCTGGAATAACGAGAGCGCTAGATATGCTGTAGGTCTATACTTCTACGAACTCAATGTTACGTTTCGTAAGGTAAAACCTTTTTCAACTCTCTATTGTTGTTGCCATAAAAATACAATTATGGTAAGCACAGCTGATATCATTAACGATAGTAATTTAGTTTTTGTTAGTCCCGAGAAAGGGGGGATTTACCGCAAAGGTGCACCAGGCAAATTCAAATACGAAGACCATAAAGGCAATAAAATAACGGATGCTTTAGCGTTAGAGCGTGTACAAAAATTAGTGTTACCACCAGCTTGGAAAGATGTTTGGATTTCGCCAAAAAAGAATGGCTATTTGCAGGCCATTGGTACCGACGTAGCTGGAAGAAAGCAATACCGTTACCATCCAGATTGGGTAAATAGAAGGTCGGATCATAAATATTTCCGCTTATTAGAATTTGGAAAAGCACTGCCAAAGGCCAGAAAGCAGGTAGAAAAAGATTTAAGAAGAAGAAACCTAGATGAGCGTAAGGTATTAGCCATTTGCGTTAAGGTATTGCAAGAAACCTTGATACGTATTGGCAGTGCCATTTACGAGAAAAGCTACAATAGCTATGGCTTAAGTGCTTTTAAAAGACAAACATTTTAAACAGCAGGGAAATACTGCAACCTTATGCTTTGTAGGTAAAAAGGGCGTAAAACAAGAGGTAACCCTTACCGATAAGAGCTTGGCCAAGCTAGTTAAAAAATGTAAGGATATTCCAGGGCAACATTTGTTTCAGTTTTACACCGACAGCAACAAACATAAAGGGGTAGAGTCTGGCATGATTAACCAATACATTAGAGAAATTACCGAAAACGACTTTACAGCGAAAGACTTTAGAACCTGGGGCGGAACGCTAGAAGCAATGCGTCAGTTGGCGGTGTGCACTAACGAAAATCCAGAAATGTCGGCCAAAAAATTAGTGGTAGCAGCATTAGATTGTGTTGCCGCCAAATTAGGAAATACAAGAGCGGTGTGTAAAAGTGCTTACGTGTATCCGATCTTATTGGAATCATTTGAAACTGGCGATTTACAACCTTATCTCAAGAAGATTGCACTAGCAGAAAAAGATGAAAAGAAAGCGTTGAAAAACGATGAGGCAGTATGCTAATTAAGTTTCTAAAAGCTGTAAAACAGAAGAAAAAATAATTTTTCCAAAACGGTCGTCATTTCGACCAGAGCATAGCATAATGGAGAAATCTTTGGATTTAATAGAAGGTCGTCTATTCATTTTCAAAGATTTCTCGACTACGCTCGACATACCGAGACATTTAATTAAGGCTGTTTATCAAGCCATTTTTTCTCAATTACATAAGAAGTAATCAAGCCCAAGCCGCCGAAGATAAAGATACTTCCAAAGTATACCGCTACCGCTTGGCCTTCTTCTGCATTGGTCATGTTGGCGCTAAATATTCCTCGGGTGGTAAATAGCGCAACTAAAAGCCCTAATCCTAAACCTACCATCAGCAAACCAAATTTTAAACTAATAAATGGTCTTGGTGTTGCCTTTCTAAGCCCTGGGTCAATCCCCCGCTCAATCATGGCCATTTTTTCTTTATTTAAGAAGTATCTAATGCCAAATACTAATGCAAATGCGCCAACAAACATGGTGATGGCTACTAACTCTCCACTCATAATTTTATATTTTTTCTTTTAAACATTATTAATTTACGAACCGTGTTCTGTGAATTAGGACAACAGCAAAAAAAATTAGGTTACACTATTGGTAGAAAAAAATTAAATTGTACCATCAAACCACCACCAATTGACGATTATATCCAATAAAATTGATGAAATTTTTCCGTTGCCAGCAATGGAGAAAGCTTTGTTTTTGTCTCGTTTTGAACGAATTGAAGTGCAAAAAGGTGCCATTGTAATTAATGCGGAGAAGATAGAACGATATGTTTATTTTATAGAAAAAGGAATTGCTAGAGCTTTTCGAGAAACCGATAAAGGCCAAACTACCATTTGGTTTGGCGAAGCTGGCGGCGTAATGCTCTCCTTTATGAGCTTCTTTAAAAATAAACCTGGCTACGAAAGTATAGAGGTTTTGGAAGATAGCATACTTTACAGAATTTCTAGCAATCACTTGCAAGAGCTGTATAGCCTACACTTACCTATGGCCAATTGGGGGCGTAAGTTTGCCGAACAAGAATTACTGCTTACCGAACAGCGCTTTATGGATTTGCAGTTTAAAACCGCCACAGCGCGTTACCAAGATTTGATGAAGCATTCGCCAACTATTCTACAGCGTGTTCAGTTAGGACACATCGCTTCTTATTTAGGCATTACGCAGGTTTCGCTGAGCAGAATTAGAGCTGCTGCGAAGTGATGACTTAACTTTTAGCCACAGATGCACAGATGTAAAATCGATTACTAGCGTCTAAAATTATCAACTCTTATTGGCGCAGTTGAATTTTAAATATTAGAAGGATGGCTGTGCATCTGTGGCTAACCTATTTTTTATCATTTGTTAAATAAAATGATAGCCCAACCACCGATTTTTGCAGCAAAATAAAATACAATGAATTGGATCATATTAATTATCGCCGGACTTTTTGAAGTGGCATTTGCTTCTTGTTTAGGTAAAGTAAAAGAAACGAGTGGTACCGAAGCCGCATGGTGGTTTGTAGGCTTTTTAGTATCTTTAACCATTAGTATGTTGTTGCTTATTAAAGCTACGCATACTTTACCCATTGGCACAGCCTATGCCGTTTGGACCGGTATAGGCGCTGTTGGCACGGTATTAATGGGTATTCTAGTTTTCAAAGATCCAGCAAGTTTCTGGAGGTTGTTCTTCATCGTTACACTTATCGGTTCTATCATCGGTTTAAAAGCCGTATCGCATTAAGTTGGGTTAACTGTTTAAATCGTTTGAATTGGTTAATTTAATAGGGTTATGGTCGTTTATTTCAGTTAACCTATTAACCAAATCAACAGTTAAACCAAAAAATCGTAATTTGCTGTAACCTGATGTAAAAACCGAGCGTCATAGCCGTAAGTATGCAGCAAACAGAAACAGATTTAGACCTCATTAACTCCATTTTAGCCGGAAATACGGGCCATTATGCGTTGTTGGTTAAGCGTCATCAAAGGTTTGTTTTTACATTGGCGCTGCGTTTTGCAAAAAATAGAGAAGATGCAGAGGAGATAGCGCAGGATTGTTTCATCAAAGCATATAAAGCCTTGGGAACCTTTAAGCAAACTTCGAAGTTTTCTACATGGCTGTACACCATTACCTATACTACCGCAATGACCTATTTGAGGAAGAAAAAACTGGATTCTACATCAATTGATAATGATGAACAGGTTTTGCAAGTAGCAAATACAGACAGCTCGTTTGATGCAAATACAATTGAAAAAAAATCGACCTATAAATATTTGAATGAAGCAATTGCAATGCTTTTGCCAGACGATGCAGCAATTATTACGCTTTTTTACAAAGGCGAGCAAAGTTTAGAGGAAATTGGACAGGCTCTAGTGATGGAACCTAATACGGTAAAAGTAAAATTGCACAGGGCAAGACATCGGTTAAAAGAAAAATTGCAACTTTTGTTAAAAGAAGAAGTAAAGGAGTTGATATGACACCACAAGAAGAACAACTTTGGAACTATATTGATGGTTTCTGCAATGTTGCAGGAAAGGTTGAGATAGAAAAAAAACTAGCAACAGACCAAGCATTTAAACAGCTTTATTTGGAGTTGTTGGCAGTAAATGAACATTTGGGGGCGCATTTGGAGATAGACGAGCCATCTATGTCTTTTACTAGAAACGTGATGGAGCAGGTGCAGCAAGAGATAGCTCCCATTAAACTTAAAACCAAGGTAGATACTCGCATCATTTACGCCATCGGCGGATTTTTCTCTATTACCTTACTAGGCTTGTTAGGTTATGCTTTTGCAACGGCAAATTTTAAAATGAAAATGCCCTCGCTTAATTTGGATGCCGATGTGAGCGCTTTGCTTAATCCTACAGTACTCATGGTGGTGCTGTTCATCAATGCGGCGCTGCTGCTCGTTTATTTGGATAGTTTGCTTAGAAAAGGAACAAAAAAGACACAAAAAAACGGAGAATGATTTGTCCTCCGTTTTGTATAATAGCATTGTTGCTTATTTCTTAAACCCTATGGGTAAAAATACCTGTGTGTTATCCCAAGCCATCACTAAGTTAGCTCCCTCGGGGGCATCGATAAAAGTAATAGAAAATGCCTCTATTGTTTTCTCAATCTTGTTAACTACTACCTCGGTTCTTAGCAAATCTTGCTTTTCGTCATACGTAAAGGCTCCCCATTTGTCATTTTGCTTGTTGATAATGATAGTCCATTTATCCTTACTAGGAATAGCAAAAACACTATATCTACCAGCCTTTATCTTTTTACCTGCAATGGTTACGGGTTTAAAGAACTGAATCTCTGTGTTTTCGTTAGCGCCTAAACGCCACACTTTGTCAAATTGCTCTAATACGCCAAAAACTTCTCTTCCCTTTTTTTGCGGACGAGAATACAAAACCCGCATTACAGGTTCTACTGGAGTTTTAGACTTCGTAGTATTTAACGGATAGTAAACCACATCCAATGGACTGGCATCTACCTTTGGAAACGTAACGCCAGTAGTAACGTTTTGCGCATTTACAGCTAATGCTCCTACTAAAAGGAACATGATTAAGCTTATTTTCTTCATCAAAATATAATATTGGTTGTGTATCTTGATTTTACAGCTTTGCAGAAGTAGACGTAAAGAAAGCTTATGCTCTCTTCCTTTTACAATCTTATTTAAGAAAACTCCACCGAAAATTAAGCCGATGATAGCTGCAAGGAAAAGATAACCAATGTGTAAAGTAACGGCAGAAAAAGCAAGTACAAATGCCACCATACCAATTACATACCAAACCCAATCAAAATTGTTTTTATTTTCTGAATTGCTCATGTTTAAAACTTTTGCAGCAAAGTTAGTTATTTCAATCAAAAACTAAACATTTTTAATGTGAGAATTAGCTAATGTAGCTATTTATGAATGTAATGATTAGCTGATGTGATAATGAGATAATGAATGAATGAGGTAATTAGCTAATGTGATAATGCCATTCCTCAGCTAATGATTATATCATCACATTTATCAATTTACATCAATTCCCTAATAATTGATTAACCGTTACTGCCTTGTAATTGTTTTGTTTAAGGTATCTCAATAATTCGGGTAATTTATCATAAAACTTGTCCTTTCTGCGTGGGTCTGTTCCTACATGCAGCAACAATATAAAACCATTTAAGCCTTGTTGTTTTTCCAGCTCAACGATAGATTGGTAAATTTCATCGCTCGTTCTGTAAGATTTTCCCATTTCTGGGTAGGTATAGTCTGCGTTTGAGCGGGTACCTGGCGTAAAATTGATGAGCTTTAAGCCTAAATCTTCCGTCCAATTGGCAATGGCTTGGTTGTACCATTCGTAAGGCGGCAGAAAGTAATTCGCAGCTTTTTTAGTGATACCGAATTTTTGCATGGCTTTGTAGTTTGCCGAAAGATCATCATCAAATTGTTTTTTAGAAACCAAAAGCGAATCGCGTTTCTTCCAATCGGCGTACAATAAATGCTGATCTGAATGAGCTCCCAGATAATGTCCTTTTGCTTTTGCACTCTTAATAAAAGATGAAAAAGATGAGTTTCTGTAAAAGTTGCCTGTTAAAAAGAACGAGGCTTTTACTTTTTCTTTATCCAAAGCAGCGATTATTTTTTGGCTACCATCCGCATATTCATCGCCAGTAAACACAATAGCTAATTGTTTTTCTTTTACATCGCCTCTAATAATAGCGCCTTGTTCTTTTTTGTAACTCGATAAATCCTTTGCCGTTTTGCTATCATAAGCCGCTAACAAATAAACTAACGAAGCCGTCCCGTCCATGGTGGGCTCATTGGTGCTGTAATCGCCATAATCGTCGTGGTAAACTGCCAAATCACTTTGAAAATCGGCATAGTCATCAGGTTTCGTCAGCTGTATGCCTATCAAACCTTTGTAAATGCTCGTGTAAACTGGGCCATCTACCAAACCGCCATCAATTGGATATTTGCCCAAATGCGTAAAAGCAGAATGAGGATCGGTTGGTGTATCGCCCCAACTTGGCAAACCGTAAACCATGCTCGTTCCCCACGGATTGCAACCAAAAATCCAGTCGAAATTTGCTTGCTCCAGTTCAGAAAAAGTGCCATCGCCGCTTAATTGTTGATACCACATACATTGCATGGCAAAAGCAACGGTTAAATTGTTGCTGCACCAAATAAACGGTACGCCTCGGTAAAAAGCATTGTTTTTTGCTCTGTTCCACACGTGTGCGATACCTTGCTTGTAGTAATCTATCAATTCTCTTTTTCTATCTCCAGAAGATTGCTTTGCTAATTCGTAATGCCCTAAGTTGATAAATGGATACCATTGATAATGTTTGGCCGTATCGGCAATAAGCCAAGGGGTAACTTGTTCCTGCATGGCATAGTAATAAGCAGAGTCTAACGACTTTGCACCGTAGCCAATAATTTTTCCGGTCTTTGCGAGTGCTAACTCCATATCATCAACCCAATTATCTTCTGCATAAATATAAGGCGACTTTACCGAAACAGTTTGGGTAACGCCTTTTTTCTTGATGGCATATTGGTAGGCGGTGTTTGCTTTTGTTGCCAAATCAATAGCGTAGGGTTCATCTTTATAAAGTTCACTGCCCAAAGCAAAAGCACTAGCAAATTTAGCAGCTGTAGAGCTGGTGCCTTTGGTATCGTTCATAAATTTGCCTCGTTGTTGTGGTTTTCCATCAATAAAGTATAAAGGCCGTTCAAAACCTTTTCCGTACTGGCTGTCCTCTTTCGGAATGCGCATCGTGATATGGTCTCGATCATCCGCCAGTTGATTAAACATAATGTTAGGCTGCGGGTGCATTTTCATCAGCCAATCTAAACCCCATTTGGCTTCATCCAAAACATCGGCGACGCCATTTTTACCATTCAAACCTGTGGCTAGTTTGGTGTCTGTAAACGCTTTTGGAAAATCACGATAGGCCATTAGCAAATGGTAAGTGGCATTGGCGGTAGTGGTGCTGTATTGCAAGTAATCGCTGGCATCGTGCCAACCACCAACGGCATCAAAATGGGTGCTGTCTTTTAGGCCACCTTCTTTGCCATAAACCACAAAACCATCGTGGGTGTGGCAGCTATCTTTTAAAAACGGATTGTAACCACAACGTTGTTGGCGCATATAACGCAGGGCGAAATCGGCCGTGTTTTGATAAACATTTTCGTTGATGATGATTTCTGGAGATGTGGCGCCGTCTGCTTTGAGGTAATAATTGCCAGGTATTTTAAACTCAGAAAAATTTAACCTAGCCGATGTTTTGAATGGCCCATAAGCACCAAATACTTGGATTTTATTCGATGAATAAACCGTTTTTCCAGTTTTTTTATCTACCAATTCAAAGTTTTTAGGAACATTGTTGCCTTTGCTTGCCCACACGGCTACTTTTATTGCTTTAGGCTGGTAACCTAATAGATTAATTCTTATCCAGCTTTGCTCATTTTTAGGTTTAAAGGCCAAAAAAAGCAGAGATATTGCACAAATAACTAAAAAGCATATAAAAAGAGGTGTTTTTCTCATGATGAGCGAAGGGTTTTGGTTGCCTTAAAAATAGAGAAATTTAACTGTTATGGAAACAAATCGAAAGCCGCACGATGATAAGTTCTTATTTTTAATGAGGTTTTGAAATTGCTAGAAAAAATAAAACGTTCCGATTTTTACATCGGAACGTTTTTCCCAAAAAATTAACAATTTTTTACAACGCCACAATGGGCTTTGTAATGCTTTTAAAAGATTTTTACGTTTAACCTTTAATAGGTACAAGGTAGCAATTATTTATTAAAAATTCAAAATATATGTTCGTGTTTGCTAAAGTCTACCAAAATACTCGTTAAAAATCCATTTTTATTTTTGTAACAAAAAAATATAGCTTATTTTTCGGGATGCAATTAAATCAACCCAGTCAACGCGAATATTATTTTAATAACGAGGTTATTTCTCGTTTCGAATTGTACAACAGTTTGTTTCTTACGCTTCCGTTTTACAAAATTAAAGATACAGGAACACTTTTACCTTTATTTTTCAAGAGTTGCGAAGATGGAATTAAAAACCATGAGAAGCCCAGTGAGCTGATAGGAAAATTTTTCGATAAATATGTGCAAGACAAGGACGAGACCGCGGTAATAGATCTATTATTCAGATTTATTCAGTACATAGAGCGCCAAGTGGTGCTGTTTGATGCGGTAGAGGATGCTTCTTTTACCAAGTTGAATATCAGTGATGAGCAAAGTTCTTTAAGAGCCTTATTTCTTAAAGCAAATGACGATGCCAACTTGCATGAGAAAATTGACAAACTGGTAGAAGAGTTTTCATTAAGATTGGTGCTAACTGCGCATCCTACACAGTTTTACCCTGGTCCTGTTCTAGGAATCATCAATGATTTAACATCGGCAATTAAGGCAAACGATTTTACCACCATTAATCAATTATTGCAACAATTAGGCAAAACGCCGTTCTTCAATAAAAAATCGCCAACAGCCGGTAGACGAGGCATTAAGCTTAGCTTGGTACCTAGAAAATGTATTCTATTTTGCTGCGGCAAACATCCAAACTGGCCTAAACCAGTTACTAAGCGAATATCACATTGATCCTAAAAAAGTTATCGAATTAGGTTTTTGGCCAGGTGGAGATAGAGATGGTAATCCGAACGTAAAAGCGCAAACCACTTTGGAAGTTTCTAAAATGTTGCGCCAAATTCTTTTCAGGTGCTACTATCGCGATTTTAGAAATATCAAAAGACGTATCACTTTTAGAGGGGTAGAAGAGAGTATCAATTTGTTGCAAGAAGTATTCTATGAAAATGCCTTCAACAATACCTTAGAAGAAAAAGATATTTCAGATTATATCATTAAAAATCTAAATGACATTATTGATACGTTGAATAAAGATCATGACGGCTTGTTTGTGAATGTGGTACAAGATCTTTTAAGGAAAGTAGAGCTTTATCGTTGTCACTTTGCCTCGTTAGATATTAGACAAGACAGTAGAGTATTAAGAAAGGTGCATCAGTATTGCAGAAGCCAGAAACCAATTAATTCTCTTTACAGCGATGATTACGATAGCTTATCGGAAGAAGAGAAGCTCAAAGCCATTTCGTTTAGGAGCGCCAAGGTAATTTACACGGATGAACAAGATAGTTTGATTAAAGATGCCTTACAGACTATTGCAGAGATTAAAGACATCCAACAGAAAAATGGCGAGGAAGCTTGCCACCGTTTTATTATCAGTAATTGCCAACAAGCAAGCGATATTTTGCAATTAATGGAGCTTTTTCTTTGGAATGGCTGGGAAGCAGAAGATTTAACCATTGATTTTGTGCCGCTTTTCGAAACCGTTAACGATTTAACTGGTGCTGGCGAAATCATGGAGAAATTGTACACGCATCCGTTCTACAAAAAACATTTGGCTTTGAGAGGCGGCAAGCAGCACATAATGCTGGGTTTCTCTGATAGTACCAAAGACGGTGGTTATTTAATGGCCAACTGGTCTATATTTACGGCTAAAGTTGCTTTAACCAAAGTTGCCGAAGAACACAACATTCAGTTGGCATTTTTCGATGGTAGAGGAGGTCCCCCAGCTCGTGGTGGAGGTAAAACACACCGTTTTTATGCCTCTATGGGTAAAGAAATAGCAAATAAGAATATCCAGTTAACGGTGCAGGGGCAAACCATTAGTTCGCAATATGGCTCTGTTGATAGTGCTGCGTTTAACATAGAACAATTAATTAACGCAGGTATTTCATCGGGCGTTAAAGAAAAGCACAACGTTTTGCTAGATAAAGAAAACTTCGATATCCTTAGCAAAATGGCTAAAGATAGTTACCAAGCTTATATCGATTTGCGTAACGATCCATTGTTTTTAGAGTATCTGGAAAAACTATCTCCGTTAAGTTTGCTATCTAAAATTACGATTAGCAGTAGACCAGTGAAAAGAAACGCTGGTACTAAACTAAAACTAGATGATTTACGTGCTATTGGCTTTGTAACCTCATGGAGCCAGCTAAAGCAGAATGTGCCAGGTTTTTACGGCGTGGGTACAGCCTTAAAAGCGCAAGAAGATTTAGGAAATTGGGAGCAGGTTAAGAAGACTTATAATCAATCAGGCTACTTTAAAACCATTGTAGATAACTGTATCATGTCTATGAGTAAATCGGATTTTGAGATTACGGCTTACTTAGCAAATAATAAAGAATTTGGTGCTTTTTGGAAGCAATTACATACAGAATTTGAACTTTCTAAATCGATGTTATTGAAATTGACAGGACATGAAACCTTGATGGAAAACTATCCGGTAGAGAAGAAATCAATCGCTGTGCGTGAAAAAATCATTTTGCCACTAGTGTTGATCCAACATTTTGCTTTAGATAAGTTGCAGGGCGATTTAAGTGAAGAAAAACAACAGGCTTACGAGAAATTAGCTATCAGAACGGTTTATGGCATCGTAAATGCGGGTAGAAACTTGGCTTAGAAATCGGAAGTTAATAGACGGAAAGTCCGAAGGCAGTTGAACAATATGCCTAAGGTATTTTCTATAAATTTGCCCGCAGATTTTCGCTGATAATAAGAGCGCAGATTTACACAGAAACGCATCTTCTTAAATCAGCGGATAAATCTGTGCTGATCTGCGGGTATTAATCATTTTGTCAATTACTCATTTCTTATGACAACACCAACATTAAACTAGTTTTTATAAATTTGCCCGCAGATTTTCGCTGATAGCGAACGCAGGTTTTCGCAGAACGGTTATCTGCCAAAATCTGCGGGTATTTATTTATCATTTTGTCAATTACTCATTTAATCATTTCTTATGTCAACGCCAATATTAAACTGGACTTACAAATCATTCGAGGAATTATCGAAACTAGAGCTTTATACCATTTTGAGGTTAAGAAGTGAGGTTTTCATTATTGAACAACACTGCAATTACCAAGATGTAGATGGCAAAGATTTGAAGTGCCACCATTTAATGGCTTGGGACGGCGATAATTTGGTTGCCTACACTCGCATAGTTCCACCCGGAGTTTCTTTTACAGAGGCGAGCATTGGCCGTGTATTAAGTAATTCGAGATATAGAGGCATTGGTGCTGGTATTACTTTGATGGAAAAGAGCATCGAAAAAGTTTACGAAACCCATGGTAAACGCCCAATTCGCATTGGAGCGCAGCTGTATTTGAAGAAATTTTATGAAAGCTTTGGCTTTGTAAAAGATAGTGAGGAATATTTGGAAGACGAAATTCCGCATATTGAGATGGTGCTTGCTTAAGGCAAAGCACAGCTCAAACGAAAAAGCTTAGTCAAAAATCGACTAAGCTTTTTTTAAGAGCGTTATCTGCTAATTCTTCATTCTGCCCTGCTCTGCTTCCGTTCCTGTAGATCTTCTGCGGGCGGGCTTAATTTCGTTTTTACCAAACCTGTAAGTAAAGTTTAAACGGAATAGCTGTGTTTCATTTTTTTGGTATAGGTTATAAGATAATCCTGGATAAGCGCTTTTCAACCTTGTTCTATTGGTGTCAAATACATCAGATACGGCAAACTTTAAACTGCCTTTTTTCTTCAAAATCGCTTTGCTGATCCCGAAATCTATAAAAGTTCTTTCTTCCAAGTCTAACGTTCCGTAAGTTAACGGCGATTCATAATTTGCATTCAATTCTGCAGTTAATCCATCCATAATGATGAAATTATTTTGCATACGGAATTGGTAAGAAGTTTGCCCGGTTTTTAACGCTTGGCCATTTAAGTTTGGTGTTTCAAAAGCCATGTGAAAAACATTTAAGTTGTTGCTCATGCTCCACCATTTTTTAATTTTAACAGGCACCGTTAAATTGGCCGATAGTACCTTTTGAGTGGCCAAGTTCTCATTGGTTTGAAACAGCGCTTTACGTTCTTCGTTCGGTAAGATTACTTCGGTAATGGCATCGTTGGTAACACTGTAACCTAGATTTAAGAAATACCTTTGCATAAACGTGTAATTTACCTCGTAATTATTGGTGTATTGCGGCTTTAAGAAAGGATTGCCCTGGTTGTAGGTATATTCATCTAAATAAAAAACAAACGGGTTTAAGGCATCGTAACTAGGCCTGTCAATTCTTCGCCCATGAGAAGCCCCTAGCTGATGGTTTTTAGACAGCGTTTGCTGCACATAAATGGTCGGAAAGAAATCCCAATAGCTACGCTCTACCATGTTATTGGTGGTAATTAAATGGCCTTTAGAGTTGGTTTGTTCCATCCTTAAACCTAACTGTACACTGGTTTTTTTAAACTGCTTACTTAAATTGGTATACACTGCATTTACATTTTCATCGTATACAAATCGGTTGCTCCTACGCTCATCATTTTGCCACGCACTGCCTACAAATTCTTCGGCTTTCAAATCGTTATCTGTTTCTACCCAACTGCTTTTTGCACCCGCTTCAAGCTTCGTAGTTTTATTAATTGGCAAAGAGTAATCTACTTTTAGCGCCCTAATGTTAATTGTGCTGGGCGTATTATTCCTCAACCGGCCAATTGGTTTTACAAAAGAACCATCTGCAAAAGTGAGGGTATTTACCAAATCGCTTCTGTCGTTACCTTTATATTTGGAGTAATCGGCATCAAAAGTTAATTCTTGGCCTGTGGTATCTAATACCGATTTATAATTTAAGTTGTAAGCAAAATTTCTGTAGCTAGATGTATTTAAGTTGGTGGTGTTTAAAATAGAATCTAGCTGATTAAATGATTTGCCAATATTTGTTTTGTTGTAAGAATCTTGACTGGCACTGTTAAGATAGCCCGTAGCCAAAACGCCGATGGTGTTATTTTTATTTAAGAAAAAATCGGCGCCAACTTTAAAATTATTGTT
This sequence comes from Pedobacter sp. SL55, assembly GCF_026625705.1. NCBI lineage: Bacteria > Pseudomonadati > Bacteroidota > Sphingobacteriia > Sphingobacteriales > Sphingobacteriaceae > Pedobacter > Pedobacter sp. SL55. The sequence continues at coordinate 1,252,657 of NZ_CP113059.1, forward strand.
CTCGAAATCCCTATCATCGCCTCCTTTTTGCGAAAAATAAGTGTCTGCACTGGTGGCTGTAGCGTTAGCAATCCGATCGATATCAATTACATTTGTTCTAGCTCCCTTATTAAAGTTGTAGCTCCCAAAAACGTTTACACCTTTGTTTCTGTAGTTTAAATTTAATCCTGTATTGCCTCTAGGGTTTTTACCATACGCCGTACCAGCATTAAAGCTTCCGTTGGCGCCACCATTTTTAGCTCTTTTTGTTTTAATGTTGATGATGCCAGAGTTGCCAGCAGCATCGTATTTTGATGATGGGTTGGTGATGAGCTCTATAGTTTCTATCTCAGAACTTTGCATGTTACGCAATAAATTTGCCACATCAGCTTGGCTCATATAGGTTTGTTTGCCATCTAGCATAATCAGTACGCCCTGTTTTCCCTGCATTGAGATACGATCGTTTTGATCTACCGTAACCCCGGGCGCTCTTTGTAACACCTCTAAAGCAGATGAACCTACAGCAACCGAACTGTTCTCCACATTCATTACCATTTTATCCGCTTTGCGCTCTAAAAGAGGTTTTACCGCCGTTACACTTACCGTATTTAAGGTCTTACTATCTGCTTTTAATAAAATATCTGGAAGGTTTAAAACCGTTTCGCCAACTACAAAAGATTTTCCTTTATAGATTTGATAACCCATCATGTTAATTTTGATGTAGTAGCTGCCCGCAACAATATTTGGAAAGCTGAATTTTCCCTCGGGGGTAGTCATAGCTGTTTTAACCAAAGACGAGTCTGAGGCTTTAAACAAACCAACGGTGGCATAATCTATCGGTTTACGCTGTTCATCTAAAACAGTTCCGTTAATGTCAATTTGCTTTCCTCTATTTGCCTCTGCTAGGAGCGAAATCGATGTTAGAAAAGCAATCATTAATAAGTATATTTTCTTCATTTCCGAGTGTTTTATTTTAAATTTTTGGGCATAAAAATACCCGCACCTGTTTGGTGTATTTTTTAACTTTTAAAAATTTCGCTTAGTTTTTAAAAAGACCCGAGGCCTTTTTTATTAGTTTGTATTTAGTAGTAGACGAAAAAGGGGTGCGAAAGGTTACAAGAAATTTTCATTTTTTAGCAACGAAGAATAATTCACATAAAAAAAGCGGCAAAGCAGCATAAATAAACTGTTTTCTTGAAAAGCATATTGCTGCAATGGTTGATGCTAGTCCCGCTTTCGCTTATAGTCCTCGGCTAGTTTTACTTCGCCTGCGGGCTAATCTGCTCAATCTGGGTTTAGCACACACAGGCATTAGCTACTATTTTTGTTTTACGAGGAACGTGGGCCAGAAATCGAAAAATTGGCCCAGGTTGTTTTGATATGGACAAAAAATACTGTTTTTTGTCCACGTTTTAAATCTTCAACGAATGCAATTGAAAGTATAGATAAGCCAATTATTTTACAACGAAAATTTGCTTATCAAAAGAAACGCCTCTTTAGGGGAGGCGTCGGGCTAAGAATGCTATCCTTAGGGATGTTCTTGGTTGAAGAGATATCAACTTAAATTTTATATATTGCAGTAAACAAACAAATTACGTTTTTGGAACAACTACAAACTATTCAAGAAGCTCATAAGATGTTTCCTACCAGTGGTAGCCATCCTCTTTTGGTTACCTGTAATGATTTAAAAGATTGGGTTTGCAAATATGATAAATTTCCTAACTATTTGTTTAACGAACTAGTTGCTTCAGAATTTGCGAAACTATGGTCGATAAACGTCCCTGAAAACTCATTAATGCAAGTTAGTAAAGAACACGTACCAATTGAAAGGTTTCCGAAATTGCAGCCAAACCTTTTTGATAAGGATTGCTTTGGCTCTTTGTTTCTAAAAAATACAAAAGAACTAGATTTAACATTTATTCCCTCATTTAAGGAAAAGAGTTTTAGAGATAAAATTTTAGTGAAATCTGACTTTTTAAAAATAGCTTTGTTTGATATTTGGTTAGCCAACGAAGATAGAAATTACAACAATAACAACTTGCTGCTTCATTATGCAAAAGATAACAGCTTATCATTTTATGCGATAGACCACGTAAATATTTTTAATTCGAGCTCGTTCGATTACGGAATATCATTATTAACGGCCGATGAAAGCATTTTAAATACAGATTTAGCTAAGTTGTTGTTTGCTAATGATAGGAAATTGGGTGAAACCGTAAATAAACTGGTCGAAAGTTTTTACCTTTGCACCAAAGAGTGCGAGAAAAATTTAGACAACATACTTGCCTTAGTACCAAATTCTTGGACTATAAATACTGTAGATTTAAAAGCAAAGATGGAACAATATTTGTTTAATGATGCTTGGAAAAAACAATGTGAAGATACCTTTAGAGCTTTTATCCATTCTTTAATACTGAACTAAAATGAAAACCTTATTCTCCATACTATACGTCCCAATTAGTGCTGCTCTTGATGAGAAAGTGAGCATTGGGCTGATGATGTTTAATGGCGAGCAACACTTTTTCAAATATTCTGCATCAAAATTGTCAGCAATTAAAGGATTATTAGCTAATGAAAGTAATACCATTCTAAAGACTTATTTACGAACGCTAGAAAAGGAAATAAATAATGAGGCCGAAAATGTTGAAGCGTTATTTAGTTTAGGTAATAAGCCGAAAACTAATTGGGTAAACAGTTCTTACATCTCTTATCTTTCTAAATACTCAAATAATTTAATTCAATTTTCTGAAGCCAAACAAATTGACATTGAATTAAACACCTCTAATTTCAGAAAGCTTTTCGAAAAATATATTTTTGAATATGATGAGGCAATTGTTGTTGACGATAGTTTTGACATTTATAAAAAAGTAAAAAGTAAACTTTATCCTAAAATTAGTGGTAAGGTTAATGTAGATAGAACAATTACCCCTAACGATTTTAAGAATTTAATTGCCCCTGTTGAGGTAAATTTTATAGGCGTTAACGGCGTACCTGTTGCAGGACAAGCTATTAATTTTGAAAAGCAACATTATAATTTAGAGAATGATGTTACCAGGTTTGTTGCCCTAACTAAGGCATTAGAATTAGACGGACAAAAAGATGGTAAGTATTTTGTTTTAGGTAGAGAGCCTAAAGTAAACCATAATGATAAAAACCATTTATTGTGGGAACAAATTAGAGACACCGATTTTTTAGAATTTGTTGATATTGATGAGGTTGGAATTGTTGAAGAATATATCAACAAAAATAATGTTGTGCCGTTTTTTGATTAACAATTGTTAAAAAAACCATAAAAAAGGCTTCCAAATTTTTGGAAGCCTTTTTTCATTTATAACCACAGCTATTTCATTATTCCGTCATTGCGCAACTGATTTTTCATCAGCTGCGGCAAGCTCATTTTTAGTTATTAAAATATCAACTTTTTTTATGCTCATTTAACACTTATATTTACTATTTGATATAATCAATAATTAACAATCAGATTTAAAAAGGTAATGAAATTAGATAATAATGATCCGTTTAGTTACAAGGAAACTCCATTTTTAAAGTTAACACATAATAATTATGTTGTAGCGGTAAAAGATGAAGATTTTCCCGAGAGAAATATTTTGCCGCTTTTTTATTACGATAACGGTATCATCAGGAGTATTGACGAATGGGATATGGGGAAAATAGTTGTAATACCCCACAAAACTATCCAAGATAAATCACTATCTAGATTTAATCTACAGCAAATCATTAAAATATCATATGGAACTATTTCTGGAAATACGAGATACTATGAAGGAGGAACATTGCCTAAATGTTCAACAATAGATTCATATATTTATCCTATAGAAGCAAATCAGATAATTGAATTTTTTGAAGGTGTAATTAATGTAGAAGAATCACTATTTACACCGCAAATGGAATTTTTTCAGCTCATAAAAGAATTTTATGTTGAAACTGAAAATTGTTTTTTTATAATATTTGAAGAAAAATTATTAGGCCCTTTCAAAGCAGTAAAAGTAAATGACAATTCATTTAAGATTGCAAAAAGTAGATTTAAAAAGTTTGGCGAATATGAATTTAATGACAACTCTTATTTAGAATTAGAGGCTAATGATCTTATCAGAAAAGTTTATATTGAAGTAAATGATTTAAGCTTGATTTTCAAAGAAGAATATGACTTCAAAAGCGATGATGAATTATTGACAGAATTTCAAACAGAGTTAATTAATTACCCTGATTATTTTAATGAGAATAATCTCGAAAATGTTTTATTAATACTAAGAAAAACAACTCAAGTAGAGAAGATTGAGAGCAAAATTAGGGATAATTTCAGATTAAAAAAAATTCTTGAAAAAGGTGGAAAAGTATTAGATAGCGATATTGATTTGCTCAAGAATATCCCAGAAATAAAAGAAATAAAAGAAAATAAGCAAAAATTAGAAGAAGAATTTTTTGTCTTAAAACAGGATATAGAAAAAATTGAGACACAAAGAAATAAGCTGGCAAATGAGATCAATGAACTCGAACAAACCAAAAATGAAGAATTGGAAAAAAGAAAAGCCGAACTAGATAGTGATATAATTAAGCTAGAAGCTCGGAAAGAAAATTTAGAAAAAGAGGTTGAGGAGGGTAAATTAAAACTAGAGGAAAGTAATCAAGAGATTAGATTAGAAAACGATAAATTACGTATTATCCAAGATGATTTAAAGGCGGGAGTTCAGAAATTAAAGTCTGAATTTACAAGTGAGCAAAAAAATTCCCAAGAAAAATTGGCAGAATTAGTAAAAGGAAAAACTCATTTCGATTTTATAAGTGGTAGAGATTTGTCTGAACAAGAAAATGAGATATTTGTAGCTCAGGACTTTAAAATAATAGATCAGTTTGAAAAGCATCAATATCGTGACTTTAGAAATGAGGTAGTTAATATTTTAAAACAAAATAATCGAAATTTTGATAATCACTTTGTCGATAATTTATTGATTTCAATTTTTCAAAATACATTGACAGTATTTGCAGGCGTTCCTGGCACTGGTAAAACAACTTTAGCTAGAATTCTTGCCAATATATTAACGCCCAAAGAAAAAATTAGAGAAGTTTCAGTAAATAGAGGTTGGACTTCTCAAAAAGATTTTATAGGCTTTGTAAACCCATTAACAAAAAAATTTCATTCTTCATCAACGGATATATATTCTTTGACAAGACAAATGAATGAAGAGGCAAAAGATGAGACAATATATTTAAAAACGCCTATGTCCTTTATCATATTAGATGAGGCAAATTTAAGTCCATTGGAACATTATTGGTCTTCTTTTTATAACTTGACAGATTCATCAGGTATGCTTGAAGTTAAATTAGGGCACAATGAAGCGATTAAATTCCCCAATAATCTTAGGTTTATTGGCACAATTAATTACGATCATACTACCGAAGAACTATCACCGCGTGTTTTAGACAGAATAAATATAATTCAGTTAAACAAGGCTGAAGACATTAGCTTTAACAATATTTCAAATGCAAAAATAAAGAATATTCAATTATCGTTTCAACGATGCATTGAGTTTTTTGAACTAACTGATTCTATCGAATTTAAAATTGAAGGCAAAATAGAAAAAGGGTATAAGGATATCAAAAATGAGTTCAAAAACTTAAAAATTTATATTAGTCCAAGGGTAGAAATTGCTATAAGAAGATACATTAGTTTAGCTAGTCAACATATGTCTGACGTTAATAAGCCTTTAGATTACTGTGTTGCACAAAAACTCTTACCTTTAATAAACCTGCAAGGTTCGGAAAATAAGTTAAAGTTAGAATCTTTAAAAGATCAATTAAAAAATAATAAGTGTGATATTTCAACTAGGATTTTAGAAGATATAATTAACATAGGGTCAGAAAAAGGAATTTATGAAGAAAATTATAATTATTTTTTGACGTTATCGAATGTTTAAGCTCTTTCATATAGACCAAAGCAATATAGCACAAGAAGTTTATCCCGAAAATGGGATATATATTGTTTATGAATTATTTGAATACAAATTTCAATTTTTAGGGGAGGTAAAGCAAAAAACCGTTTTCATAGAAGATGAGATATTTGACACTGAAAACAACTTATTAGTGTTTACCGATGATAGTATTTCTACGAAAGAAAAAAAAGAATTTTTGAAGATTACTTTGGGTATTTGAAAATCAATATTAGCGCTAAAGAATTTAATTTTGAAGTTAGAATTCAAAAATTAAAAGTACCAGAGTTGGAAGCAATACTCTTGTATTTGTGGAATCAAGATCCCATTATTTTTGATAATTTTTTCTCAAAGAGCACGCTGAAATCTAGGCTTGATAAAGAAAATCAAAATCTTGATTATAGTTCAAAATTTGTAAATATTTTTGATGAATATTACAACTTTTTTAAGAGTATTTTCTTTAGTTTTAAATCACTACCTCATAATGTTTTAAGGATAGAAAGTAAAATTGTAGATTATGAATTAGCAGAAGTTTCAAACAGTTCTATCGATTGGTTGATAAATAATCTTGATGAATTAAATATTGATTACCTTTATAAAAATGCCATCAACTCAATTCAGATAAATAATAATTATGGTGTAATAGAAAAAATTCGCACAGAAGAAAAAGTAAATGACTATAATGTCTATGAAAACCAAATAATTCTTGGGTCTTTTGATTATGTAAAGTTAGAAATAGGGAAAATTAAAAACAGAATTAAAAACTATCTACCCACTAAACAATATTATGATAAAGAGTTTTACAGCATAAATGAGTTCAAAGTTATTCCTTTTTTGAAGGTTAAGGATGATTTGGAAAAAGTGGAGAGTAAAATTCAATCTTTAAAGAAAAAGTATGAATCTGCTTTTACCAAAGCCAGTTCAAAAAATGCACTTCCAAGGTTAACACCTGTCTTTTCAAACAAAAGACATTATGCAGAGGCGTACAATAAGATCAAATTAATTAGAGACGTCAACATTAACCTTGAAGGTGAACTAAATCTATTAAATGTTAAAAAATTAAGTACATTATATGAGCGTTTTAATCTTTTTGTAATAATCAACTCATTAAAAGCACAGAATCCTATTAGTTTTAAGAAAGAAAATCCAAAATTAGAGGATAATACTTTTCAAGAATTTTATTTTCAATTTACGAATTTCAAAGTATCCTTGTTCTATGACTTTTTTATTGGTAATAAAAGTAATTTGACAGGATTACAAAGAATATCTTCAGGATATTACAAACCTGATTATATATTGAAAATTGAAAGAGACAGTGGAACGAAGTTTTACATTTTGGACTCCAAATATTCTACCGAAAAAAGAATTAAGACTACTCATCTACTGAAATGTATAAAAGACTATATTTTAGATATTGGCTTGACAGATTTTCCGTTATTAAAAGCGGAAGAATTAATTTTAGTTTATCCTGGTCAAAATGAAGAAGTTATTTTTGGCAGTGATTTATTTAAACCAAAAATTAGCATTATCCCATCAAAAGTTAATAAAAATAATTTAAATGAATTTATAGATAGAATTATAAAGCTTGGCTGATGTCTTAGGCCTGAAGAGATAAGCTCGACCCATCTACTAATTTGATATATTTCTGCTTTTCTCTTTTCGAAATGTTTGTATTTGAAAGCAAAGCCGTTGAAAATGCCTATACTACTAAGTCTATTATTGAGGTTTTAGACAGCCTATAGGCCTGAGTTCGATTATTAATATTAAGAATATTAGCTTTTGCGGTATAAAACACCCCGGTCTTCGACCACCCCTCTGAAAGAGGGGAATGTTGTGTGTAATTCCCCTCTTTCAGAGGGGTGCCCAACGGGTGGGGTGTCTTAAAAAGCCGCGGCAGTATTTTAATCCACAAATAATAATCGAACGGAGTTTATAGCTTCGCTAAAAACTAAAATTGGCTCGAAAATCATATCGAGCCAATTTATATTTTATTGCCGGTATGCTAAGCCAGAGGTTGGAGAGCTTGCTCCGATTTTCGGAGGGCTTCTACTTCATCCCCAACACATCTACACCTTGTTCAAAAATTACATCTACCGGAATGCCTTTTTGAGCCAATTTATCTAAATCAGCTTGTAGTTCTGGTTTGATAATTCCTCTTTCTTTTTGTGCTTTTTCTACTGCAACTTTATCGCCATTGCCTTGCAGTGCAAATGCTACAGCACTTAGCTCGTTCATGGCTGTGGCAAATTTATCGTAGTTTACTTTATAGGTTCCGGCTGCAGTACGTTCAAAAGCGCCTTTTTCTTGAAAGAAGTTAAAGCACTGCATATTCGCTTTTCCGTGTGCGCTAGAGGCTCCAAAACGTACCGAACGCAAAATTCCAGCCATGTAAGTAGTATAGAAATCTTTAATGTCTCCTTCTAATTCGCCTTTTTTAAGCAAACCAGTTACCATGTACAAGCCTAAAACATCGGCTTTGCCTTCTTCTAACCAAGAATATTGCTCTTGCAAAGCGGTACGCACCATTCCTTTGCCAGCAACCGTATTCTTAATGCCTAAACCATGAGCCACTTCATGGAACATTACGTTGACAAAAAAAGCATCAAACTTGATATGCTTTTGTTGTCCTGCATCGATCAATACTTTAGAAATTGGAACTAAGATTTTATCGAATTTCGCTTTCATTGCATTTTTCAACTGTGAACGGCGAGTCCCTTTTTCCTGTTGAATTTTTTCATCGTTTGGTAAGTTTACCGCAATGGTTTTAGAACCCGCATTGCAATCGCCTGCGTAGTACACTACATCATAAGCGTTCAATTCAGAATCGGTTCCTGGTACTTCCTTCTTATATTTAGCTTCTACTGGCAAGCCTTTTTGCAGTTCTGGAAGCATTGAAACATATTTTGCCAAACGTTTGCTCCACTCTTTGTCTTTAACAAGTACATAGCTTTCAAAAGAGGCTCTGGCGTTAAAAAGCTTGTCTTCATAATTCTCAATTGGACCAATAATGATGTCCAAGCCGTTCGATTTCATGTCTAACCAAGCATAATCGCTAGCGGTATAGTTGTCGGTTACCAAGGCATCCGCCCTAAGGTTCAAGTATTTCTTTAGTCCGGCATCATCAGCCAATAAAGCGGCCTGTTTTAGTAAACTGCTTGCCTTTTGTAACTCGGTAGCAAAGTAGATATGGTAAGGCACCGAGGTTAACTTGCCTGCATCTCTAATAATTACCGAGTAAAGCCCTTGTTTATCTTTCACGTCAGATTTTTCCAGCTCTTCCTTGGTCATATCCAAAGGATAAAAAGTAACGCCGAGTGGTTTTTCGCCAATGCCAGCAACAAAAGGTTTATCGCCGTTTAACCTATCCCAAGGGCCGTAATTAATTTTTACAAATTCCCTTGTTTTTTCATCCTTAATAGCTGCCAGTAAGCTGTCGCGTTGCGGATAAGCTTGCTTCCAAAACAGTTCGTCCATAATTTGCGCAGCTTCAATTAGTAAAGGTAAAACCTTGCGCTCATTTGGTGTCAATAAATTCAAATCGGTGCTCAATCTCACCTTTTCGTATATTGGAAGTCGTTGTGCTACATATTCTGTTAAAGAGTCTACATCTTTTTTTGCCGAACTTTCTTGTGTAGAATTTGTGCCTGTACATGCTGTAAAAGCTGTAGCTATTACAGCGCCCAACAGTATTGGTTTCACGATTTTGATATTTATTTTGCGCATATTCGATTGTTTTTTCGGGGTTTTGCGTTAATGTGCTAAATTAGTAAAAAATAAAAAGTTCAAATTTAACCACAAAGCCGCAAAGTACACAAAGAGTTGTAAGTTTTAGTCACGAATTGGCAAATAACTTCTTCCACTATGATAATTTTTCAAATCCTATTAATAATCCACATCAATGAAATCGAACAAATTTACAATCGTCTTTTTATCATCGGCATTGTTATTCCTTATTGCTTGTAGCACTTACAAATACAAGGCTACCGATAAAGTGTATAAAAACAATGCAAAATCATTTTCGAAGATTATTGCTGCCACCCCACCCGAAAACCAGCAAATGAACTCGCTTTTTAACGAACAGTACTTTGTTGGCACCACCAATATGGGCATTAGGAAACCAAACTTTGTGATGATACACCACACTGCGCAAGATTCGTTAGGACAAACTTTAAGAACTTTCACGCTCCCTCGTACCGGAACCAGCTCACATTATGTGGTAAGCAGAGATGGCAAAGTGGTGCAAATGGTAAACGATTATTTGCGGGCCCAACACGCTGGTGCTGGTAAATGGGGCCAAGTTACCGATATGAATTCTTGCTCAATAGGTATAGAAATGGATAATAACGGCACTACAGATCCTTGGACTGATGCTCAAATTAACAGCTTGTGTGCTTTGTTGAAAACCTTAAAGAAAAAATACAGCATTCCTGCTGCTAATTTTATTGGCCATGCAGATTATGCGCCAGGCCGTAAAAACGACCCTAAAAACTTCCCTTGGAAAACTTTAGCGCAACAAGGCTATGGTTTATGGTATGATGATGTTTTAGATAGCGTTCCAGAAAATTTTGACCCTATGGTTGGCTTAAAAGTAATTGGGTATAATTTACAACGGCCAAATTATGCCATAGAAGCTTTTAAAATTCACTATGTACAATCTGATATCAGCCCGATTTTAACAGAATTTGATAAACAGGTTATTTATAATTTGTATAGGAAGAATTTGTAGTTTAAATTGGGCCTATCGATGCTCTAAAAGCTTCGCTAGGCTTACCTAATCAAAGCTTCATAGTCATTCCTAATCCGTATGCCTTATTTTGATAAATGGGATAAGCAGCAAAGTTTGACTTAGATTTTTTATTAAAGAGTTTTTTCACATGTGGTAGCATGTAGTAAGCCAATTCGGTACTTAGTATGCCTATGCCTGCACCAGCAACCACATCTCCAAGCCAGTGTTTATTGTTTACTGTGCGATATAATGCGGTGTAAACGGCAAACGGATAGCCAAGTAAGCTTAAAACAACATCTTTACCTTGATATTCTCTAAACATCAGCTGTGCTGATACAAAAGCCGTGCTTGTATGGCCTGAAGGAAAGGAATGGTGATTCGAGCCATCTGGACGTTCTACATTTGTGAGCTGTTTTATTGGACGGACAATTGCCGTAGAGAGTAGGAAAGAAATAACATTCACTGCCGCAACATCCCCTATGTCATGATTTCCTTTTACTCCTGCAAGATTAAGTCCATAAACGAAGGCCATTGGTGCAAATTGAGTGTAGTCGTCTAAACCATTACCCTTCATCTTCATGTCCTTTACTTTGTTTTGCCAAGAAGTGTTCAGTTTCTGAAGGTGTGGATTTTCTAAGCTAGCTACGCCGTAGGTTATGAGCAAAACTGGCGCTACCATTTTTTTAAGGGGAGTTCTTGAATTTAGGAATCGCTGTATTCATCGAAATTAACAACATATACTAGTTTAGTTGTGTCAAAATTTTGAGGAGTTTTAGCGTAAGTAAATGCAGAAGAAACTGCAAAGAAGAACATTAAAATTAAATTTTTCATAAATAGGTTGTTTAAGTCAAAAATAATTGTTTTGACAAAACATAGATAAAAAACCCCACAACCCTGAGCTATAAAATGCTGTTAGCTAATTGATTGCTGGATTAACATCGGTCTACTATATAAAAAAAAGCCTTAATTTATGTCCAATTCAGATTTATATCGTTTTTTAAGGCTTGTTATTGGATGTGATTTGCCATGGAAACTACTAAAGTTCACTACAGCCAACGAAATGTAACACAAACATTGACTTCTTTGATAACAGGTTATTTATAATTTGTATAGGAAAAATCTTTAAAAAAATCCCCGAAACATTTCTATTTCGGGGATTTTTGTATGTTAAGAGAACTACCTATCGATAGAACCCATTACTTTAGCAGAAAAAGCGTTTAATGCTTCACGAGGCTCTAAACCTCCATTTACGCTTTCGTGTACTTCTAGTGCACCGCAAATGTTGGTAATCATTTCTCCGGCTACATCAACCTCTGCCTCACTTACTCCTCTAAATTCGCAAAAAGCCTCTAACACTTCCAAGGTTGCATTTAACTGCTCAGGTGTTGCGTTTTCGAAAAACTGCCTAATTACAGGAACTTTCATAACTACTTGATTTTAGTAAATAAATCGGTTAGCACTTCTGCTTTGTTAGTTTGAGCCTGATCAACCAGAGCACCGTTTTCAAAAGCAGCGAAAGTGGGTAAGTTATCTACTTTTGCAAACTGTCTAGAACCCGGAAACTTCTCAGCATCAACAATTAAAAATGCTACATCTTCATTTTCTGCTGCTAATTTTTTAAACTTTGGTTTCATGATACGGCAGTTGCCACACCACGAAGCTGCATATTGCACCATCACTTTCTTATTGTCTGAAAGGTATTGGCCTAAATTATCTTCTGTTAATTCTAAAAACATGATTTTAAAAGATTTTTAACCACAAAGGCACTAAAACACAAAGGTTTTCTTTATACTTCGTGTTCTTTGTGCCTTTGTGGTTTTTCTGTTCTAATTAATTAGCACTTAAGTACTCAGCAACGCCAGTTCTAGTTGCGTTCATTGCCGATTTACCTTCTTCCCAGTTAGCTGGGCAAACTTCGCCATGTTTTTGTACGTGAGCGTAAGCATCAATTAAACGTAAATATTCTTTCACGTTTCTGCCCAGAGGCATATCATTTACACTTTCGTGGAATACCTTGCCAGTCTCATCAATTAAATAAGTAGCACGGTACGATACGTTTGAACCAGAGAAAACTTCTTCGCCTTCTTCGGTATAATCTACTTCTTGATCTAAGATACCTAAAGTACCTGCCAATTGTCTGTGTGTATCAGCAATTAAAGGGTAGGTTACACCTTCAATACCGCCGTTATCCTTAGCTGTGTTTAACCAAGCAAAGTGAACTTCGTTGGTATCGCAAGATGCGCCAATTACTACCGTATTTCTTTCTTTGAAATCTGCTAAAGCTGCTTGGAAAGCGTGTAATTCGGTAGGGCAAACAAAAGTGAAATCTTTTGGATACCAGAATAATAATACTTTAGAGTTATTTTTTACTGCTTCTTCAAATACGTTGATTTTCAAATCGTCGCCCATTTCAGACATGGCATCAACTGTAATACTAGGGAATTTTTTACCTACGAAACTCATAATTATTTTTGTTTTTAAATTTTTCTTGCCGCAAAGATAGGGTAAAACAAAGGCTAAGACAATCCAAAACCGATACTAAATTTTGATATCCTTATAGACAAAAACTATTTTTTTAAGTGAAATATTAAATTTTAACTATAGCAAAAAGCCCCGATTTTTATCGGGGCTGCTATTCTTTTTGCTAATCGCAAACTGCTAACTTAATATTGTTAACTGCCAACTGTACTAATCTTCAATTCTTTCAATTGCTTATTATCAATTGTGCTTGGGCTATCAATCATTACATCTCTGCCCGAGTTGTTTTTAGGGAAAGCAATTACATCTCTAATGGTATCTAAACCCGCAAAAAGAGATACCAAACGGTCGAAACCGAAGGCTAAACCACCGTGTGGCGGAGCGCCATATTCGAAAGCATCTAACAAGAAGCCAAATTGTTTTTTCGCTTCTTCATCAGAAAAACCTAAATGCTTAAACATTAAAGCCTGTGTTTCCTTATCGTGTATACGGATAGAACCACCGCCAATTTCAGTACCGTTCAATACCATATCGTAAGCATTTGCTCGTACCTCGCCTGGTTTGGTATCTAACAGAGCGATATCTTCTGGCTTTGGCGAAGTAAAAGGGTGGTGCATGGCGTGATAGCGTTCACTTTCCTCATCCCATTCTAACAGTGGGAAATCTAACACCCAAAGTGCCGAAAACTTATCTTTATCGCGTAAGCCTAAACGAGAACCCATTTCTAAACGCAGCTCGTTCATTTGTTTTTGTACTTTTTCTTTTACCGCACCAGCTAAAACCAATACTAAATCGCCTGGCTCGGTTTGTAACGCTGCCGACCATTTTTTCAGTTCATCCTCGTTGTAAAACTTATCTACCGACGATTTTAATGAACCATCTTCGTTGTGGCGCATGTAAATCAAACCAGTAGCACCAATTTGAGGTTTCTTCACAAAATCTGTTAATTCATCTAACTGCTTACGAGTGTAATGTGCACAACCTTTAGCGTTAATGCCCACTACCAATTCTGCGTTATCGAAAACTGCAAAATCTTTGCCTTTAACGATAGCGTTAAGCTCTACAAAAAGCATTTCGAAACGCGTATCTGGCTTGTCAGAACCATATAAACGCATGGCATCGCTGTATTGCATACGAGGTACTTCTGGCAAATCAATGCCTTTAATTTCTTTGAACAAAGTTCTAATCAAACCCTCGAAAGTGTTCAAAATATCTTCTTGCTCTACAAACGACATTTCGCAGTCTATTTGTGTAAACTCTGGCTGTCTATCCGCACGTAAATCTTCATCCCTAAAGCATTTCACAATTTGGAAATACCTATCGAAACCAGAAACCATTAGCAATTGCTTAAAAGTTTGTGGCGATTGTGGCAATGCGTAAAACTCGCCAGCATTCATCCGGCTAGGTACCACAAAATCACGAGCACCTTCTGGCGTAGATTTAATTAAAACAGGTGTTTCTACCTCAATAAAATCTAATCCATCTAAATACCTACGTACCGATTGTGCCATTCTGTGACGCAAAACCATGTTGTTACGCACGGGGTTTCTACGTAAATCCAAGTAACGATATTTCATGCGTAAATCGTCGCCACCATCAGTTTCATCAGCAATTAAGAACGGAGGCAATTTCGCTGCGTTCAAAATCTCTAGTGAAGTAACCTTTATTTCGATATCTCCAGTTGGGATTTCTTTATTTTTATTGGTACGCTCAACTACAGTTCCGCTCACTTTAATCACAAATTCTCTACCAAGTTCACGGGCTTGCTGGCATAAATTGGCATTATCGTTCATGTTAAATACCAATTGGGTAATGCCATAACGATCGCGGATGTCGATAAAAGTCATTCCGCCCAAATCTCTAGAGTTCTGCATCCAGCCGCACAAAGTAACGTTTTCGCCCAAGTTTTCGAGGTTTAACGCACCGCAAGTAGTTGTTCTTAACATATTTATTTCAAATGTATAAGCCGCAAAAGTACGAATTGATTTATGATTTACGATTTACGATTTTAGATTTAGCCTTTAAAGGAGTTAAATAATCCTTTTTTGAAGAGCAATACCTGTTTTTCAATCAACGTTAGTCCGGCTTTACACTGCAACTCCTCTCCCGAGGCAAGCTCGGGATGCGGGGTTTCCGTTTCAATCCGGTCTAGTTAACATCGCCTTTTGCCAATATTTCTAGGTCAGCTCTAAGTCGGTCTAAAACCTGCTTTGTAGCAATTACAAAAATTACATTTAAACATTCTAGCTATATTTGCCAACCCTTAAAACAATTCGGATCTTGCTTGTCAATCCAATTTTTGGGGAACCAGACATTAATTATTCATACGAAATCAAACAATTTATGAAGAGAATTATCGCTGTTCTAATCTTAGCTATTTTTGCATTACCATCAGTTGCACAGCACAAAAAAGTAAATTTCACTAAAGAATTTATCAAACAAAACAGGGGTAAATTCCATATCGAAGTAAACGAGTTAAAGGAACTACTCATCACTATGCTGGCCATTACCAATTCTGGTCTCGAAAACGATGACATGTTTGAGCAGAAAGGGGAGTGCATTATCAAAACATCTTAAAGCAATTTAAACCATTTAAAACCGAGCCCATTATCCTTAAAATGGATTCGCTGATGAAAGTGACGCCGCTTAACTATATTTTCTTTACGGGTAACTCGCAAACCTATCAATTCGATGCTGATACTTTAAAACCAAGTGAGGTATATTTGTTTACCGCCAATGCAGCGGCCAACGTAAAAATCGATAAAAATCCAATTTCTACCTATAAAAAAGAAATTGAGGCTTTTGCCAAAAAATCGGGCTTCAGGAAGTTTTACCAAAGCCAACAGCCGCTATACCGACAAATTTATGATGACTATAAGCGTAAGGTAAACCTCGAAAAGCAATGGAAATGGCTGGAGAAAAATTTCGAAGCGAAAAATGATTGTTATGTAATCTACACCTCCCCGCTAATTAACGGGCTAAACTACACCACAGGTTATACCGAAGGCGATTTTAAATTAATTGAAATGGTTTTACCGGCGGTTTCAGACCCAGAAGGTAAGAGTGGAAAAGCTTCGGAAGCGTTTAATACCAGGGTAATGTTTACAGAAATTGACCACAATTATGTTGACATACCCAGCAAAAAATTGAAAGCCGATATAGAAGCGGCATTAAAGGATCGCAACAAGTGGGTAAATAAAAAAGCCTACGGAACGGAATATTATCCAAACGGAGAAAAGGTTTTTAACGAGTACATGACCTTCGCCGTATTTATTCTTTACGCCCAAGAAAATTGGAAACGTGACCCTAAATTAATTGCCGAAATCGAAAAAGAAGTGATTGAAATTATGATCAGTCGTGGTTTTACAAAGATGAATGAGTTTACTGCAACCTTGAAAAACCTGCGTTCAAAAGGTAAGAAGCAAAAAATAGATCAACTTTATCCAGCATTGATCAAATGGTGTGCTGTGCAGTAGCAGCTTAATCCTTGGTGTACTAAGTGAAAATTAGTTTGTGGCAGCAATTGCTTGCTGTTTTGTTTTACTCAAAATAAGAGTATTCCCCAAGGTTTTTCTATCTTCGGTAAGATTTTATCGAAATATCAAATTATGATCAAACAACTTTCTTGTGTTTTTACACTTCTTGCCTTTTCTTTTTTACAGTCGTTAGCGCAAACAGCACCTACAGCTTTAACTGCTAATAATATTACAGCAAATACAACAACCGTTAGTTGGGTAGCTTCTACAGCAACGCTATCGACTTCTGTTAGAGCAGAAGGTTTTGAGCAGCCTTTTGGTACACAAGTTTGGAGCAACGGCGGTTACGATTGGTTTTTCGATTATAATGACGATATTAGAGAATACAATGGGGGTGCTCATACAGGAGCTAGTTCGTGGTATGTTAGAGGTTCTGCCGACAGGAGCACCTTTTTTGTAATATTCCGTTGAACATTAAAGGTTTTTGGGCAAATTTTTATACTTTCTCTTCAAGTAACGAAACCTAAACCATTAAAGGTTTTAGTGAGACTGGAGTAGAGCTGTATTCGAAAATCGTTAGTGCTGGCCCTTTCGGGGGTGGTGGTTTCGAATACGTTAGCCTTAATTGGGAGAATGTTAAGAAAATAAACATTAGTTACCGTCAAGATCCTAATTTAAGCTTAATGGTTGACGATTTGGAATTTACGCCTGCTGCAAATGCCTACCCATACTATTTATCTACCAGCAACACTGCTCCAAGCAATAACACTGCCGCAACTAGTGTAGCTACGGGAACAAGCATTAATCTAAGTAATTTACAGCCATCTACTACGTACTACCTTTGGATGCGCACTTACAATGGCGACAGCTATGGCAACTGGACAGTTAGCCCTTTAAGCTTTACCACAGCACCTCAAGTATTGCCAATAGAGCTTAAAAGTTTACAGGCCGAAGTTAAGGGAAACAACTTACTTGTAAATTGGCAAACCAGCAGCGAAAGTAACAACAGCCACTTTTTTGTTCAGGTTCCTGCTAATGGCCGCACTTGGACCGATTTAGCCAAAGTAGCTTCAAAAGCAGCCAATGGTAATGCTGCAACCGAGCTAAGTTATACTTTCAGCTTTCCGTTAGGGCAAATTGCCTTGGCTGGTTTTGGTTTATTGGGCTTATTTTTATTGCCGGCTACCCGAAACAAATGGCTTAGGTTGTTAATGGTTGCTTTAGTAATAGGTGGTATGGCAGGTTGCGCTAAAACATCCGAATTGTCTGACGAATTAAATAATGGCTTAAAAACTGGGCAGGCAATTTATGTAAGGCTTGCGCAGGTAGATTTAAACGGCACCATAAATTATAGCGAAGCTGTACTGGTAAAAAGGTAGCAATTAGATGTTTGTTAGGCAATAATTAGTCATTGTGGGTAAATGGTAAATGTTTTGAGCACTTATTAACCATCATCAAAATCTCACATCTCATATCTCAAAACTCACATCTATTTCTTATTTTGCACCAATGCAGTTTAAAGAGATTATTGGACAAGAAGACGTAAAGCAACACTTATTGCAAACCGTAGCCGAAAACAGGGTTAGCCATGCGCAACTCTTTCTTTCGCCTGCCGGAAGTGGTGCAGTGCCCTTGGCTATTGCATACGCCCAGTACATTAACTGCCAAGACAGAACAGCCGAAGATAGCTGTGGCGAATGTGCTTCTTGCCGTAAATACGAACGCCTAATTCATCCAGATTTACATTTCTCCTATCCATTTTTTGCTTCTAAAGATGTGAAAATTGCGACAGATGTGCTGGAAGAATGGCGCAACATGGTGCTCGAAAATCCTTACTTCGATTTAGATATTTGGCGCTCTAAATTAAGTGCAGATAACAAGCAGGCGAACATCAACATTGCCGAGGCGCACGATATCATCAAAAAATTAAGCTACAAAGCTTTCGAGGCCGATACCAAAGTGCTCATTATGTGGTTGCCAGAGTATTTAGATAGGGAAGGAAATGCACTACTTAAAATTATTGAAGAACCGCCTGCGAAAACCCTGTTTATCTTGATTGCACAGAACCAAGAACAGATTTTATCCACTATTTTATCTCGTACACAGATTGTAAAAATTCCTAAGTTGCAAGATGAAGTGGTAAAACAGTATTTGATAGATAAAGCCAATCTCTCAGACCACCAAGCAGAAGAATACAGCTTTTTGGCTGATGGAAATTTGATTGAAGCCAATGCTTTGCTGGCCGACCAAGCGAATAACAATGCGGGATATTTTGCAGAGTGGTTGCGTATGGCTTACGGTAACCGAGTACCAGATATGATGGCTTTTACCGAAACTGCGGCAAGCTGGGGCAGGGAAAATCAGAAAAATTATATCAAGTACGGTATCAACTTTTTGCGTGAGTGTGGATTAATTATTAGTGGAGCCGAGGTATTGGTAAAACTGCCTCCTCAGCACCTAGAAGTAGCAAAAAAATTATCAGGGGTATTAAATATGGCCATGGTAGAAGCCTTAATTAACGAATTAGAAAAGGCGCATTACCATATCGAGCGTAATGCGAATCCGAAAATTCTGTTTTTAGATGTATCTTTACAACTGGTAAAAATTATAAAGTTTAAAACGCTCCCGAAAGGGACTCAATATATATACAGTTAATTATGGGATGTGGAAGTTGCTCGTCGGGAGGTGGTTGTGCCCCCGCTGGCTGCAAAAGTAATGGCTCTTGCCTTACTGGAGGCTGCCAAAAAATGGAAGTACACGACTGGCTGTCTAACCTGGATATGCCATCAAATTATAGATCTTTTCCAATTATAGAAGTTAAATTTAAAGGCTCCAGAAAAGAGTTTTTTGTGAATAACGATGATATCTATTTGGAAATTGGCGAATTGATTGCCGTTGAAGGTGCTACTGGCGGCTACGATATTGGACACGTTTCGCTAACTGGCGAATTGGTGCGCACGCAATTGAAACGTAGGAAGACGCCGATAGATCAGGTTACGCGTAAGGTTTACAGAAAAGCCACAGAAGCTGATGTAGAAAAATGGAAAATAGCAAAAGGCTTAGAGTGGGAAACCATGCATAAAGCCCGTACGTTGGCTTTAGATCTAAAGCTTTCTATGAAAATTAGCGACGTAGATTACCAAGGCGATAGAACAAAGGCAACTTTCTTTTATACCGCCGAGGGTAGGGTAGATTTTAGGGAACTGATCAAAAAAATGGCCGAGGCTTTTCGTATACGAATCGAGATGCGCCAAGTTGGTATGCGCCAGGAAGCTGGCCGTTTGGGTGGTATCGGTTCTTGCGGTCGCGAATTGTGCTGCTCTACTTGGTTAACTAACTTTAAAACGGTTTCTACGGCTGCGGCACGTTACCAAAACCTTTCGCTAAATACCTTAAAACTTGCCGGGCAATGTGGTAAGTTAAAGTGCTGCTTAAACTACGAGTTGGATACTTATTTAGATGCTCTGAAAGATATTCCAGATCGTATCGAATCGCTACAAACCGAAGTTGGTGTTGCCCGTCATCAAAAAACAGATATCTTCAAAAAACTGATGTGGTTCAGTTATGCTAATCAAGAAGATTGGATCCCGTTAAAGGTTGACCGTGTGAAAGAAATCATGGCGATGAACAAACGCGGCGAAAAGCCAAGCAACTTGAAAGACGAAGCGGTGGAATTGAAAACTACGGCTGTGGTAGAAAAAACGCATGACTACGAAAATGTGGTTGGTCAGGACAGCTTAACCCGCTTAGATGAGAAAAATCGCAACAGGAACAATCGTAACCGTAGCAATAAAGACCGCAACAATAGAGAACGAGGAGAGCGTGGAGAACGTGACAGAAATAGGCCTCAGTCTAATCAAGGTGGCGATAAAGAGAACGGCGAGAATAGAAACGGACAAGCCGGAGCTAAAAACAGAGATAGACACCAGAACCAAAATAGGCAGCAACAGGCTAAATCTTCGGAAAAGCCTCAGCAAGAGCAAAATCCAAGAAACCAGCAGAAAAAGGAAAATCGGCCACAACAAAACCAGCGTCAACCTCAAAAGCCTGTAGAAGATAAGGCGAATAACCAGCCTAGTTCAAAGGCGGAAGCGCCTCAAGCGCAAGGCGAAGGTGGTAACCCAGAGCAAAAGCGTAACAATAGAAATAGAAATAAAAACCGCAATAGGAATAGGCAGCAAGGAGATAAAAATAAAGACCAAGGACCAAAGCCAAATGAATAGGAGTAAGGGATTAGGGATTAGGAATAAGGTTGAGCTGTGCGAAATCCCGATGCTTCGGGAAGCTAAGGGAGAGGAAGGCAAAGCTTTAGAAGTTAGAAGGACTATGCAGTATGCTTGTCCCCCTTTGGAGGGGGTAGGGGGAGGATTTTTAACAAATATCTTCTCTAAATTGCATATTATTGCCATTTTCTGCTTTTTATTTACTTTCTTTTCCTGCAATTTCAACACCATAGTTGATACCAATCAAAGTATCGAAGATAACCAATGGTTGTACGCTAATGCTGCAAAGGCCGATTTTGAAATTAAGGATGTAACCAGGCCTTATCAAGTTAATTTCAAATTGCGTATTAATACAGCATATCGGTATTCAAATTTGTTTGTATTAGCAACTTTAAAGGATGCGAAAAGTAGAAAAAAGATCCGCTATCAGTTTAAACTAGCGAAAGCCGATGGCACTTGGTTAGGTAAAGGGTCGGGAGATTTGTATACTTACTCTTTTCCACTACTTAAAAACCATCGCTTTGCGGATACCGGAAAATACAGCATAGAGATAGAACAAAATATGCGAGATAACCCATTAGTTGGTATCAGCGATGTGGGTATTGAAGTGAAGTGATTTACGATTTTAGATTTACGAATTGGTCGTGGTACTATTAAAAGCTTTGCATTCTTCGTGTCTTTGTGGTTAAAATTATTAAATTGCTGCAAGGTTATATTGTTGGAAGTTTGGAAGATAATTTAATCATTCAAAATTCTAACATTTAGTCATTATTGTATATGAGAAAGAGATTATTGGCGGCTTGTCTGCTATTGGTTACATTTTCGGTAAACGCTGCCGAAATCAAATTTTTAGAAAATCCTACATGGACTTCTGTACTGGAGAAAGCAAAAAAGGAAAACAAGATCATCTTTTTAGATGCTTATGCAACTTGGTGTGGTCCATGTAAGCAAATGGATGCAGAAACCTACACCAATCAAGCAGTCGCTGATTTTTATAATGCAAATTTCATTAACGTAAAATACGATATGGAAAAGGGCGAAGGCGCAATGCTGGCCGACAGGTATTATGTTTCTGCCTATCCAAATTTGATCTTTATCAGCCCAGATGGCGTAATGTTACACAAGGGTATAGGTTTTGTTGCGGCAGATGAGTTTTTGGCTTTGGCTAAGGAAGCAAAAAATCCAGAAGCACAATATTATACGCTAAAAAAGAATGCTTTGAAGCTAAACAATGCACAGTTTTTAAATTTTGCAAAACAAGCTGTAGAACTACAAGATGAAGATTTTGGATATATCAGCAAAGATTTTTTAGCGGCAAAACCCGATATTTTAGGTGATTCGGATTTGGTTGACTTGATTATGAATTATGCGTTTGTACTGCCCAAAGAAAAGGATTTAACGTATTTCTCTACCAGCAAAAATAAAATCATTAAAGTAGGTAAGTATAGCGAAGATGATTTTGAGGAACGTTTGGTAAGTTTAGCCATTCAGTTTGCCCTTTCTGAAGAGGTGCAGGTTACAGAAGAGATAGACTTTGAAGCGGTTAAAAGTATATTGGATAAATATGTTCCTAAAAGTTCGTTTTTCGTTTTTAACTACTTTAAAACCCAATATTTCTTAGAAAACAAAGAAACAGACCAGGCGTTAACTGCTTTTAATGAGATTTTGGATAACCCGGATAAAGCAGGTTATCAGCAAATATGTAATGCCATGATGGCTTTTGGTCCCATCTTATTTGAGGAAGGCAAGTTGGATACTTATTTAGATAAGTTTAATGCTATTCCGGTTGCTGCAAAAGAAAAGGAAGTAGCTTATTTAAAAGATTTTGTGAAAGCAATTATCTACATTAAAACCAAACAAACCGATAAATTTAAAGGAATTGCAAATACCATGTTAGCGGATGCCAATACTCCAGAGGAAATTAAAAAAGATCTGAGAGCGGCGTTGCAGAATATGGGTGCTAATTAAGTTAAAAGTAGAAAGTCAAAAGTTAAAACTTGTTTAATCGGTTAACTGTTGAAGTTGGTTAATCGTATTTTTACTAGCTTTCCTATCTCGTCATCCCAGATTTAGTCTGGGATCTTAAAGAGATAGCAATTTCTTTTCCATCAATTAAAAAAAATCATTCAAAATTTACAAAAGCGGCAGCAGCTGCTCCAATGCCATTCCTCTGCTTCCTTTCAACAGAATAAGCGAGTTTTTCCAGTTTTGGCTTTCAATAAACGTAGTAGCTTCTATTGGTGTAGCAAAAAAGTTAGTGTTAAAATTGCCTTTGGCATTATAAAAGTGATGGCCTATAAATATTAACGTGTCAATTTTATTTTCAATTGCCAGTGCTATGATGCGTTCGTGTTGTGTAGCAGATTCATCGCCCAGCTCAAACATGTCTCCCAAAATAGCAACCTTATGAGTAGAAGTGAGGCTGTTTAAATTGGTAATGGCGGCAGCCATACTGCTAGGGTTGGCATTATAAAAATCGCAGATGACAGTATTCTTTTCTGTTTTAGTCAACTGAGAGCGGTTGTTGTTAGGGAAGTAATCGGCTAAGCCTTTATTAATCTCCGCAGGGCTCAATTTAAAGAAGCAACCAATGCTAATGGCGGCTAAAATATTCTCGAAATTATAGGTGCCCGTGAGGTTTGCTTTGGCTTCGTGGCTTTCTCCATTAAAACTCCAATTAAACTCAATTAGCGGATCACCGTGTTTCAATACACCTTGTACGGCGCCTTTCTCGGCAATATTATAGCGAACTATATTTTTAACACCAGCCTTGTTCACCATTTCGGTTAAATCTTTGTTTGTCGCATTTACAAAAGCGTAGCCATTGTTTTGGCTCAGATAAGCATATAGTTCTGCCTTGCCTTTTTTCACTCCTTCGAAACCGCCAAAGCCCTCTAAATGTGCCATACCAACATTGCTAATCAAACCGTGGGTAGGCTGTGCAATGTTGCTTAAGAGTTCAATCTCCTTTTGGTGGTTAGCGCCCATTTCAATCACGGCAATTTCTATATCATCAGCTATGCTTAAAATAGATAAAGGCACGCCAATGTGGTTGTTTAAGTTGCCTTTGGTAGCAAAAACCTTAAAATGTTCGGCTAGTACCGCCCTAATCAATTCTTTGGTAGTAGTTTTGCCGTTGCTTCCTGTTAGTCCAACTACTGGAATGTTCAATTGCTTCCTATGATGCTTAGCTAGCTCTTGTAAAGTGCTCAACACATCATCCACCAATATAAATTGATCGCCTTTGGCATACGTCGGATTATCTACAATGGCAAATGCCGCACCATCAGCTATCGCCTTCTCTGCAAACTGGTTGGCATCGAATTTATCGCCCTTTAAGGCAAAAAACAAACAACCTTCGCTAATAGAACGGGTGTCTGTACAAATTACAGAATGTTTTAAATAGTGTTGATAAAGCTGTTCGATGTTAACCATGTTGCCAAATGTATAAATAGTACTTTGTAAAATTACGAATGCTTCAATGAAATCAAATTTTCTTTTAGTAATATTGATGTAGCCACAGATGCACGGATATTTTTTGTCGCAGAGTTATCGTACTCTTTTTTTATTGAAATCAAATCTGTGCATCTATGGCTTTTAATAGCGAGGTATGAAAAGAACTTTACTAGTTTTATGGTTGGGGTTATTTGCCTCGTCCTTATTTGCGCAAATACAAAGCCCTGATAACTTTTTAGGTTACGAATTGGGTACTCGTTTTTCTGCGCATCAAAAGGTAGTCGATTATTTTAAAGAGGTTGCCGCAAAGGCAGGAAACGTAAAGCTGCAATCTTACGGCAAAACCTACGAAGGAAGAGAATTACTGTTGGCTATCATTTCTGATGCCTCTAACATGCAACGTTTAGAGCAAATTAGAACCAACAACATTGCTATCTCTAATAATGATAAATCGGTAAAGTTAGCTAAACAACCCGTAATTGTTTGGCTAAGCTACAATGTACACGGCAACGAAGCCAACTCTACCGAGACAGCGATGAAAGTGTTATACACTTTAGCAGCAGCGAAGGATGAAAAAACTAAGCAATGGTTAAAGAATACGATAGTAATTATCGACCCTTGCTTAAACCCCGATGGGAGAGAGCGGTACGTAAATTATTTTAATAGTGTGGTTGGTACGGTGCCTAATCCAGACCCAGCGGCTAGAGAACATTATGAGCCTTGGCCGGGTGGCAGAAGTAACCATTACTATTTTGATCTGAACCGCGATTGGGCTTGGCAAACGCAAATAGAAAGTGAGCAAAGATTAAGGCAATATCACCAGTGGTTGCCACAGGTTCATGTCGATTTTCATGAGCAGGGTTACAACGAGCCCTATTACTTCGCACCAGCTGCAGAGCCGATACATCAATCGGTTACCGCTTGGCAAAGGGATTTTCAGGTCATCGTAGGAAAAAATAACGCAAAGTATTTCGATGAAAATGGTTGGCAATACTTTACCAAAGAACGTTTCGATTTACTTTATCCATCTTATGGCGATACCTATCCGTTGTATAATGGCGCTATAGGGATGACTTACGAACAGGGCGGGATAAAAGCAGGCTTGGCCGTGGTCACCGCAGATGGAGATACCTTGACCTTGAAAGATCGCATATCACATCACTTTGCTACGTCTATGTCTACCTTGGAAATTTCATCGGCCTATGCCGAAAAATTGGTGACCGAATTCAGGAAGTTCTTTGAACAAAGTTTAACACCAGCTACGGCTTACAAAAGCTATGTAATTAAAGCCCAAAATATTTCGAGATTGAGAAAACTAGCCGAACTGCTGACGAAAAATAAAATCAGCTATGCCTTTGGCTCTGAAAAAGGCGACAGGAGCTTAAATGGTTATAACTACGAAACGCAAAAAGTTGAATCTTTTAAGCTGGAGCGAAACGATATGGTGGTGAATGTGGCGCAGAAACATGGGGTGCTCGCCAACATTTTATTTGAACCGCAAACTTTTGTTGCCGATTCTAATACTTATGACATTACCGCTTGGGCATTGCCTTATGCTTATGGCTTAAATGCTTATGGTTTAAAGGAAAATGTTTTGGGTGGCCATTCGTTTATAGAAGAGCCAAAAAGAATTTTGCCAAGCGTAGCAAAACCTTATGCTTGGGTGTTGGCTTGGGGTTCAATAGAAGAAGCAAAAACTTTAGTGGCTTTGCAGCAAAAAGACATCAAAGTGAGAATGGCCGAACAAGCTTTTACCATTGGCGGCGTTAACTACAAAGCGGGTACCTTACTGGTGTACAGGGCCGAGAACGAAAAGAAGAACAAAAACTTCACATCGGTTATACAACAATTACTTACACAAAATAATGTAGTTTTTAGCGTATTAGGCTCGGGCTATGTAGAAAAAGGCAAAGATTTTGGCTCGTCGAGCTACAGGTTATTAGCTACACCAAAAATAGCTGTATTGGGCGGTCAAGAAACTTCTTCGCAGTCGCTGGGCGAGATCTGGCATTTTTTTGAGCAAGAATTAAATTATCCAATATCTATAGTCAATGTAGCTACTGCCGCAAACCTGGATATCAATCAAATCAATACTTTAATTGTACCAGATGGTTACTATGCCGAGAAACTTGCCGAGCAATTGGCAATCTGGGTAAGTACCGGCGGTAAGTTGATTTTATTAGAGGATGCCATTGCAGCGGTTATAGGAAAGAAGCCGTTTCAAATCAAACGCAGAGAAGAACCTAAAAACAACGATGCAAAGAGTAATACGCAAGCCTACAGCAGCAGAGATCACGATGATTTTAGCAATTCTATTCCTGGGGCCATCTATAAAGTATACTTAGATCAAACACATCCGTTAAGCTATGGCATTGGTAAATACTACTACACCCTAAAAACTGATGCCAATATTTATGAGCCCTTTGAAAATGGATATAACATCGGTTTGCTAAAGCCAGATAGCTACGTTGCTGGCGTTGCTGGTGCTAAGGTTAAGGCTAAAATTGCTTCGGGCATGTTGTATGGTGTTCAAGAAATTGGTAAAGGTCGAGTTTTATATATCGCAACAGGGTTGATTTTTAGGCAGTTTTGGGAAGGAGGTAAGCAGGTGTTGGTAAATGGGGTGTTTTTGGATTAGGGAGGCGAGAATTGGGATAAGCTATGTTGAATTCTTAAAATGTTTAAAACTCGCTAAATGTTAAAAATTGTTAAATAAAATTTGTGTTACATAAGTAATTCGTCTATATTTAGCCTCATAATTAACTATTAACTAACCTAATTTTAAAATTTTTATGAAAAAACTTCTACGAAGTTTGTTCATTTTGCTATGCGTTGCTAGTACAGCTATGGCGCAAAATAGAACAATTACTGGTACAGTTACCTCTAAAGAAGATGGACTTCCAATACCAGGGGTAAGTGTAAAAGTAAGAGGCACAAATGTAGGTGTGTCAACGGGTGCAGATGGTAAGTTCGCAGTTTCTGTTCCTGCTAACGCTACGGTGTTAGAAATTAGTTCAATTGGCTATACTGCTCAAACGATAGCATTAGGAACTAGCAACACTGTTAATGTATCACTTGATACCGACTCAAAGTCGCTTAACGAAGTTGTAGTAACCACGGGGTATACTACAATTAATAGAAAAGCGTTCTCTGGCGCAACAGCAACAGTTTCTACTGCTGAAGTGGCTAAACAGACTTTTGGCTCTTTCGATCAGGCGTTGCAAGGTTCTGCATCGGGTGTAAGTGTTACAGCAAACGGAGGGCAGCCTGGGCAAAATGCTGTTGTTCGTATTAGAGGTAATGGATCTATTTCTGGTAATAATGTGCCTTTGTATATTATGGATGGAATAGAGATCTCTGCGGCAGATTTTCAATCTGTCAATCAAGGCGACTTTGAGAGCATTGAAGTCTTAAAAGATGCAGTATCTACAGGTATCTATGGATCAAGGGGTGCAAATGGTGTAATTGTAATCACTACCAAAAAAGGTAAGGCTGGACAGTTGCAAATCAATTATGATTTGCAAATAGGGCGTTCTAAAATGCCTGAAGATAGACTGATCGTAATGAACAGTCAGCAAAAAATTGATTATGAATTGAGAAATGGGAACCCGTATGAATGGACTGATGAACAAGCCGATAGTTTAAGAGCTGTTAATTTCGATTGGAAAGACGCTTTGTTTCAAACAGGTGCGACTCAACAACATCAGATTTCTGCAAGTGCGGGTAGTGAAAAAAGCAAGGTTTACGGCTCACTATCATTTTTAGATCAGGATGGTATTGTTAGAACAACAGGTTTAAAACGATATACTGCAAGATTAAACATGGATAACATTGTAAACAATTTTAGATTTGGCTTAGGTTTGCAAGGAGGCTATTCTAATAGAAACAACACTTTGGAAGGTGATGCAGTAACGAATATGCCATTGAATGCGATACGTTGGAGTAACCCTTATGAAGTAGATAGGTTACCTGATGGAAGTTATAATAACTTCAGAGGCAATTTATTATCTGGACAGCCTAATGGTGCAATGGAATTATTCGAAAATAAGCGTAACACTAAACAGCTGAAGGGAATTGGTACGGCATATTTAGAATATCACATTCCTGCCGTTGAGGGACTTTATGCTAGAACAAATTGGGGTATAGACTATACTCAAAACGAGGGCGATACCTATATCAGCCCTATTACTTCTACCGGCTTTGCAAGACAAGGTGCCTTAACTAGGTCAATGAGCAGAAATTTCCGTTACACCGGAACCTCTTCTTTAAATTATAAAAATACTTTCGATAAGCACGAGCTTAACGGAGGAGTGTTTTTTGAGGTAGTTAAAAATGACTATAGAACGTTCGGTTTCTCAGGTTTCGGATTAGATAACGGCTTTCCAAATGAGACCGGTATCACTCCTGGTTCAGCTGCGAATGAAAATTACATCCCAACGGTAAATGGTAACGGTAATCAAACTGGTTTAATGTCAGTATTTGCTTCTTTAAATTATGGCTATAATAGTAAATATTACATCAATGCGGTAATTAGAAGAGATGGCTCTTCTCGTTTCGGTTTAGATAGACGATGGGCTAATTTTGGGTCTATCGGTGCTACTTGGGCTATCGATAGAGAGGATTTCGTCAAAGAAATCTCTTGGATTAGTCAATTAAACCTAAGAGCTAGTTACGGTACTTCAGGAAACCAACCGATCAATGAATATCCGCTATCACAGTTGACTAAGACCGCTTACGCTGGAGTAACTGCATGGACTCCGACTATTTCAGGAAATCAATTGTTAACTTGGGAAACCAATAAAACTTTCAACGTTGGTTTAGATTTTGGTGTATTTAAAAATCGATTGAGTGGTACTTTAGAATATTATAATAGGTTAGCGATTAATCAGTTCTATAATGTTCCCGTAGATCCTTCTGTTTCGGGCTTTACTACTGTACCAGGCAACTTTGGAGACTTGAGAAATAGAGGTGTTGAATTTTCACTTAGAGGTGATGTGATCAAAACAACTGAATTTAGTTGGAATTTAGGTGCAAACATTTCTTACAATCAAAACAAAATTTTGTCGCTACCAGAAAATGATAGAATTGAAGGCGAGACCATTTTATCTGAAGGAAGTCCTAGAAATACGCTTTTCTTAGTTCCATATGTAGGTGTTGATCCAGCGACAGGTAACGCATTGTACAGAAAGTTAGATGGTACGATCACTCCAAATTTTGACGCCAATGATAAGGTGAAGTTGGGTACATCTGATGCACCATGGTTTGGTGGTATTACAACTAGATTTGCCTATAAGGGTTTTGACTTGAGTGCTCAGCTTAATTTTTTCTTGGATAGAGTAATGTACAATGCAGATCTAGTTAATTTAACGAGGCCTGATTATTTCTACGACAATCTGGCTGCAGAAATGTTAAATGAATGGACACCAACTAATACCAATACCAATGTGCCAAGATTTGATGCTTCAGGCGGTAATGATTTTCAAGCAGAAACTTCTAGATTCGTAGAGGATGCTAGTTTCTGGAGACTGCGAAATGTCACTTTAGGATACACTTTTCGTCCAACGTTACTATCAAGTTTGAAAATAAAATCCGCTAGAGTGTTCGTTCAAGGACAAAATTTATGGACATCAACCAAATTTAGAAGTTTCGATCCAGAGGCTACGGGCTCAGTTTTAGCTGGTGCGCAGTATCCATCGCTTGTTCAGGCAACTTTTGGTTTAAGTATTGGTTTTTAATCTTTGATGTTATGTTTAATATAAAATATATGTATAAAAAAATAGCTCTTTTGGCAATGGTAGGTATATTATCGTTGAGTAGCTGCCAAAAAGATTTAATCGAGCTAACACCAGATTTTACGCTTGATGCGGAAAATAACCCATCGAACATGGTTCAAATTGAACATGTGCTTAATGGCGCTTATGCTGGATTAAGGGCTGCCGATTATTATGGCTCTGGTAGTGGGACTGGAAGTGTGTCGGCGTTGATGCCAGATGTAATGAGTGATAATTTATTTGAAACAAACCAATCATTAGCCAACTCTAGGCCAATGTCTCAATTGGTATTTCAGATTAATGAAGATCAAATTACTAGATTTTACAACGCAGGTTACAAGGTTGTTTCAAGTGCTAACATCGTGCTGCAAAACATAGATAAGTTCGCGACAGCTGCAAATGCCAAACAAGTTAATAGGATCAAAGGTCAGGCCTTGGCGCTTAGAGCTTTAGCTCACTTTGATATGTTTAAGTATTTTGCTGAAGACTATGACCGCAATAGCACCACTACTTTAGCGCTTAATTATGGGAAGGAATTTAAAGTAGATGTAAATGCAAAACCCTCACGCCTAAATAACAAGCAATTCTATGACGAGCTTTTAGCGGATTTAAATGCTGCACAGGGATTTTTAGGCGATGTTGATAATGCCAATTATTACATCACAGGTTTAGTGAAGCCAAGGCTATCTTTAGCAGCAGTTCATTTGTTAAAAGCGAGAGTTTATCTATATGCTAAGATGTACCCAGAAGCAATAGCATCGGCTACGGCGGGCATTGCGATAGCACCGACATTGGTGAACACGCAGACTGCTTTCAGCGGAATGTACAATCAGACTGCTGCGGGAGAAATTATTTGGAATGTGCAATTCGATGCAAACCAAGGAGGCCCGACGAATTTGGTATATTTCGCTACTCAGACGCAAAGTTATTTTAGACCAGCTTTAGAGATTGCTACAGTTGCTGGTACAACAGGTTTAATTAGATCAACAGATATCAGGTATGCAGCATACTTTGCTAATGTTAGGCAATTGGCCTCAAATCCGCAGGCTTTGGCATTAATTAAGTATAGAGGTAAATCCGCTTTGTCTAATGCCAATGCAAATTTTATAGCAATGAAGACGGCAGAGTTATACTTGATCAGAGCAGAGGCTTATGCCAAAAGTTCACCAGCGCAAGAAGCATTAGCTATTGCTGATTTAAATGCTGTGCGTACCGCTAGAATTGCTGGTTACGTTCCAGAAGTTTTGGTAGGGTCTGCATTAACAGATGCTATTGCTAATGAGAGAAGAAGAGAGTTTGTAGGAGAAGGACACAGGTTCTTCGATTTAAAAAGGACTACAAGAACGCTCCAAAGAGGGAGTACCTGTGGGGTGCCAAGTTTATCTCCAATAACTAACTGTTCATTGGCGCCAACAGCTAGAGAGTGGTCCTTTCCAATTACTCAAACATTGGCTAATGCTAATAATAATTTGCAGCAAAATCCAAGTTGGAGATAACATGTGAAATATAAATTAAAACAAAAGGGAGCGATGAAAATTGCTCCCTTTTGTTTTTAAAATATATCAGAAGATCTACAATGTATACTAGTGTTGAATGAAGGTTTTAGATAAAGGCGACACTATGTTAAAAAGTTCTTAACACACTTGTAAAAATTGATAAATTAAGTTTTTTAGATAGTATTTTGAAGTTTACCTTCAAGAATGTTTGTTAAAAAATGTTAAATAAAATTTGTGTTACGTATTAAATGTATCTATATTTAGCACTAATTAATTATTAACTAACCTAAATTTTTAAAAAGTTTATGAAAAAACTTCTACAAAGTTTGTTCATTTTGCTATTCGTGGCTACCACGGCTATGGCGCAAAATAGGACAATTACTGGTACAGTTACTTCCAAGGAAGACGGACTGCCTTTACCAGGAGTGAGTGTAAAAGTAAAAGGGACTAATGTTGGTACGTCCACGGCAGCCAACGGTAAGTTCTCTCTATCTGTTCCATCGAGTGCTACTGCTTTGGAATTTACCTCTATTGGTTTCGCAGCGCAGACAATAACTATAGGTTCTGCAACTTTTGTTGATGCCTCTCTTTCGGCTGATGCAAATGCGCTGACAGAAGTTATTGTTACAGGTTACACAACCACGTCAAAAGAGAGATTTTCTGGAGCGGCTTCTTCTGTAAGTTCGAAATCACTTGAGCAAGTGCCAATGGGCTCTTTTGATCAAATGTTGCAGGGTAGAGCCCCAGGTCTTCAGGCTTTGGCTGGTTCTGGTCAGCCAGGTTCTAATGCTACTGCGGTTGTAATAAGGGGTCAAGGTTCAATAAACGGAGGTAACGGTCCAATTTATATTCTTGATGGTGTGCCTATAGAATCAGGAGTGTTCTCAACTATGAATGCTAACGATTTCGAATCGGTAACAGTGCTTAAAGACGCAAGTGCTACAGCTGCTTACGGATCTAGAGGAGCTAATGGAGTAATCGTAATAACTTCTAAAAAAGGGGTATCTGGCCAGACAGTAGTAACCTACAGAAACCAGTTCGGCTTTTCAAATAGAACATCTCCAAATTTTGAGATGATGACGACAGCTCAAAGGCTTCAGTACGAATTTGAGTTGGGTTCGAGAGGAGTAAACACAAGTTTTCCAGGATGGACATTAAGCCGCAACAATCCTAGCTATGCTTCTCAAACACCTGCTGTTCAGGCTAGAAGAGATTTTCAATTGGACAGTCTTTCTAAAATTAATACTGATTGGACGGATTTGTTTTTTAGAACGGGTAGCACTCAGCAACATGAGATTAACATAAGCGGCGGTAGTGATAAGACAAGATTTTTCACTTCGGGATCCTATTATAACCAAGATGGTATTGCGATCAGGTCTAACTTGGAAAGATATAACTTTAGAGGTAATATAGATCATACGTCTGGACGATTTACATTGGGAGTTCAAACAGCTCTTGGTTTTTCTAGATCTCAGGGAATCGAGTCTGAAGGTGCGGTAGCTCTAGCTAATCCATTTGCCGCTGTTTACTTAGGGAGACCTTATGAGAATCCTTTTATATATGATGGTAGAATTGGATTGACAAGCCCAACGGCAAATCCATTAGGACTAACCAATATAGGGATGTTCGGAAATCCTTTATTCGATTCTAGGGTAGGTTCAATTGCTTATGACAGGATTTTTAATACATTGAATAATTTCAATCAAATCAAAGGAACATTAGGTCTTACTGGTCGTTTCAAGATTACCGATTATTTGTCTGCTAAGTCAACAACTGGTATTGACTATAGAGAAACCAACAATACTGGATTCGTTAATCCTGCGTCTTTACCAGGTACAGCAGTAGCTACAGGTAACCAAGGTTCTTATAGTGAGGTTCTTCAACGTAATTATAAGTTTATTAACACGTCAGGGTTAGAGTTTGCAAAAACTTTTGAACAAAAACACGCTGTGGGTGGTCAAGCCTTGTTTGAATATATCTACGACGGTTTCAAGAGATTTCAGTATACTGGTTATGGCATAAACCCAAAATTACCTAATACTCCTGTTGGAGTTAGTGCGGGTACAGCAACAAATAATTTTATTCCAGTTACAGGAGGACAAATTAATAAGAGAGCCATTTACTCTCTAATTGCGCTTGCAAATTATACTTATGATGGTAAATATACTTTAGATGCGAGCTTCAGGAGAGATGGTTCATCTTTGCTTCCTGAACAAAATAGATATAGGAATTTTTACTCTTTTGGAGGTAACTGGAATATGACAAGGGAAGAGTTTATGAAAGATCTAACCTTTGTAAACTTGTTAAAATTTAGAGCTAGTTATGGTGTTGCTGCGAATGCTGAAGGAATTGCTGCTGATTTTGGATATCTACCAACTTATGGCGCAATTACTTACGCTGGTACTCCTGCAATTGCACCTACTCGTCCAGCTGATCCAAACTATGATTGGGAATTTACATATACTGCTAACTTAGGGTTAGATTTCGAATTATATAACAACAGAATCAGAGGTAACGTAGACGTTTACGACAGACGTACTAAAAATGTATTTGTTTCGGAAGGCCTTTCATCTACCACAGGGTTCGCTAGCCTAACAAAGAATGCAGGTACGGTACAGAATAAAGGTATTGAAGTAGCCTTATCTTACGATATTATTTCGAACAGAAGCCGCCAATTAGTTTGGACTGTTGACGCAAATTTCGCTTACAATAGAAATGAAGTGTTAGACTTAGGTGGCGTTAACGAATTTGAATCAGGTACTTCAATCATTAGAGTAGGGCTGCCATTGGGTTCGCACTATGTTGTTAGAAACGGTGGAGTTAATCCAGCGAATGGAGATCAGTTGTGGGTTAACAGAGATGGAACCACCACCACTCTTTATAGTGCAAGTCAAAGTGTAGCGGAGTTTGGTTCATTCAGAGCTCCGATGAGCGGTGGTTTTAGTTCTACTCTAAGATACAAAGGCTTTGAGGTATCAGCTTTCTTCAGCTTTGTTAATGACCTTTATAGGTTTAATAATGAGGTTTTCTTTCTTACCAACAGTGGTCAGAGCCAATTCGGCCAGCTGTCGTCTATGTTAACTGACTCATGGAAAGCTCCTGGAGACGTGGCTAGATATCCTAGATATGGAGTGCAAAGACAATTCAATTCTGATGACATAGAGAACGCATCATTCTTAAGGTTTAGAAATGCTGTTATTGGTTATAATTTACCTAAAACGCTACTTTCTAAAGTTAAATACGTACGAAATGCGAGAGTGTTTGCACAAGGTCAGAATTTGTATACTTGGACAAAATGGAGAGGTTTCGATCCTGAGGATAATAATAACTTAGCAAGCTTTGAATATCCAGCGGCTCGAACATTTACGTTTGGATTAGATATTAGTTTTTAATTTTAAAAGCAAAACAATGAAATACAAATATTTACTAACAATGGCTTCTATAGTTCTACTCTTAGGAAGCTGTGGGAAAAAGCTGGATCTTAGACCTACTGACATTATTGTTGAGTCGACCGCATTTCAGACGGTTACCGATTTGAATCAAGGTCTATTGGGAGCTTATTCGGCATTAAATGCTGAAAATATTATTTACACAAATACTTTGATGGCTGATGAGTCAAGGCTGTCTGCGCAAAATACAGGACAGGGCCAAGGTGCATTTAAATGGCAGCATGATGCTTCAACTTTAGGCGCTGACTTAACGGCAAATTGGGTAAACAGCTATAGAGCCATCGATAGAGCCAATAAAGTTTTAGCCGCTATTCCTAGAGTTATCGCAAATACTCCATCGGAAGTAGCTAGAAAAGAAGTTATTAGAGGTGAATTGTTGACCATAAGGGCCTTGGCTCATTTCGATTTGGTAAGAATGTATTCTAGAGGATATAATCCAAGTGATGTAGCCGTTCCTCTTGTTAATGATGTTGTATTACCCGACAGAGCTACATACCCTGCAAGAAGTACAGTTTCAGAGGTGCTAACGTCTTTAAAAGCGGATTTGGTTACTGCAAAGAGTTTGTTGCCTGCATCGCAACCAGACATTTATTCGATTTCTAGGTTGACTGTTTCTGCGACGCAAGCTAGAATTGCATTGTATGAGAAAGATTGGGATAATGCGATTGGTTTTTCTACTGAAGTTATAAATGCATTGCCCCTTGCAGAGGCATCCGCTTATCCAAGTATTTTTCGAGATGCTGTTAACACCGAAGTCGTTTTCAAATTGCGTAGAAACGTTTCGACTACTAGACCAGGAGAGTTATGGCAAAGAGCGTCCAATGGAGATGTGTTTTTTGCCGTTTCAAACAAACTATTATCGAGTATTAACGCAGCTACGGATGTTAGATACGGTGTACTAGTAAAAATTGATAATACTAAGCCTGAACCACAGTTGGTTAACAAGTACCCTGGTGCTTCAGGTCAAATTGGAATACAAGATATTAAGTATTACAGAACTTCAGAGATG
This sequence comes from Pedobacter sp. SL55, assembly GCF_026625705.1. NCBI lineage: Bacteria > Pseudomonadati > Bacteroidota > Sphingobacteriia > Sphingobacteriales > Sphingobacteriaceae > Pedobacter > Pedobacter sp. SL55. The sequence continues at coordinate 1,288,668 of NZ_CP113059.1, forward strand.
TATTTAATCAGAGCGGAAGCTAATGCAGAGAAAAACACACCTGCTAGTATAGCATTAGGTCTTGCTGATTTAAATACATTGAGGTCAAAAAGAATCTCAGCGTACACACCACTCGTTATTACAACTAGTGCAGCATTGGTTGATGCAGTGTTGGCCGAAAGATTTGTTGAGCTTGCATACGAAGGTCATAGGTTTTTTGACTTGAAGAGAAAAAATCTTCCAGTCTCTAGAATTGCATCTGACTTGAATAATGCGCCAGAAGCGATTACTCTGTTGCCAACTAACTTCAGGTATACACTTCCTCTGCCTCAAAGTGAGACTTTTGCCAATACCAACTTGGTTAATAATCCTTTATACTAATATCAATATTTTTAGCATATTTCCCTCTAATTACAAAATAATTTGAGGGAAATATCTTTTTAATATACATTTCTATTAAGCTAGATTTTGCGCTACGCTTTGTGTGGTATCGGCTAATTTTCAGATTGCCAAGACGGGCCTATCAGGGGAACATGTAAACTTCTGGAAATATTATTTAGAGAATGATTGTTACGAATAACCATTAATTCATTAAAGAAGGCGGGATATTAAATCTGACCTTTTTTAATGAAAAAGTATTTTATTTCAGTAGTGATATTATTTGTTTTCTCAAGTCCAGCTGAAGAGTTGAGGTCTGTAGATGTCATAGGAACTGATTTATTTAATACCGATTGGCAAAAGGCTGTTGTTTTGCTTCAGGAAGGATCAAAACATACTTTGGATGTTAAATACAACTTATATGCTGATCAAATATTCAGTTTTACGGCTCATTTTGATAGTGAACAATCTTGTCGCACTCATTTTAAGGAACAACGAGATAAAGTTGGTGTTGTTTGCAAATGCGGTTCAACATCACATTATTGGCATAAAAGCATCTGGAGTTATGAGTGTAAAAATTTAGACATAGAACATCTTTGCGCAGCGGCACCATCATGCAAAATTCCAATTTATCCTTTATGATCTGGTATAAAACGATGTTTTTATTGAGTGCCACCAAGAAAGGATTTTCGGCCAAAAAGATACAGAAACAGCTGGGGCTTAAACGCTATGAACCGGTTTGGGCGAGGTCGACAAGCTCAGAAAGGCAATGGGCAATAGGGACGAGCGCTATACTTTAGAGGGCATGGTTGAGTTTGATGAAGGATACTTTACCGTCCAGTCATCATAGATCGAGCGGGAAAAGGGCATTAGGGGACGCGGAGCGGTAGGCAAACAAAATGTGGCCATCATGTCAGAATCTACTGTTCTGGAGGATGTTGGGACTGGAAAGAGGCCGTCACACTGCAGGTATTTCAAGGCAAAGGTGCCCAATACCCACACCAAGGAAGAGATCAATGAAACTATCCAGAAATCAATAGACGAACAAAGCATTGTCTTTACAGACGAGCGCACTTCCTACGTCGATATTGCTGATTTTGTAGAACTACATATTACCGAAAAGTCTGACAAGCAAACCACCAAAGAGACCTTAAAGTGTGTGCATATTACTATCAGCAACGCCAAGAGAAATTTACTGGGAAACTACCACAAGATTAAAAGAAAATACCTGCAGCTTTACGTAAACGAGTTTGTATATAAACTCAACAGAAGATATTTTGAAGATAAACTGTTTGATAGGCTCGTTATCGCTAATATAACAGGATATGAGTAATTATGGATATTCGGTTTATATTTTACTAGATTTAAAAAATCCAAACGAGAAAAACAGTGTCAGCCTCAATAACATTTGAAGCGGATCATACTTTCCTCGCCTTTGCCAAGATGTGCCTTGAAATAAGGTCTAAAAAAGCATTAATTTATTCAAAGAATAATGAATGCAGCATCTTAAATTTAGCAAATGCAATAAGTTCCAAAAGGTATAGAAATTAAATGCTAATTTCTTTCAGTATCTTCTTACCAGTGCACATTTTAGAAATCAAGTATGTTTTTGTAGTCCACTAGCCATTCTTGGTACAAGGCACAATTCTTCAGTTTACAAAGCTCTTATATTAAGATTGAAATATAGGACGAAATGAAACCGATCTATTTCAGGCTGGCTTATTTTAACTTTATAATATATTTTAAGCAATAAATTAAAGAGTGTTTTTTAGTACTTTATTTTTAATCTTTCATTGCTGCATTATGATAACAAATGAAGCGCAATAAATATTTAGGTTTTAATCTTAAAATCTGATTTTACTTTAAGAGTTTTTACAACCGCTAAGATTTGCTGAATTATCTTGCTACGATAAAGTAATTACATTGATTTTTTTCAAAAAAAAATGTTAAGTAAAAATTTTGTTGCAGACAAAATGTGCATATATTTACCAAATAAACTATTTATTAACTAACCCAAATTTTTTTAATTTATGAAAAAACTTCTACAAAGTTTGTTCATTTTGCTATTCGTGGCTAGTAATGCTATGGCGCAAAATAGAACAATTACTGGTACAGTTACGTCTAAAGATGACGGACTGCCGTTACCAGGAGTGAGTGTGAAAGTGAAAGGCACAAACGTTGGTACATCAACTGCTTCAAATGGAAAGTTTACCTTAACGGTTCCTGTAAGTGCTACAAATCTAGAGTTTTCATCTCTGGGGTTTTTATCTAAAACTATCGCAATTAGTGGTAGTAATTTTGACATTGCCATGGAAGCTGATCAACAGCAGTTGTCAGAAATTGTTGTGTCTGGCTACGGAACCCTAGCCAAACGTGCGCTCGGCGGAGCTGTTTCTAAGGTTTCGGGAAGTCAATTTGAAAATCAGGCTATCAAATCGTTAGACCAAGCATTGCAAGGACGAACACCAGGCGTAGTTGTGCAAAGTAACAATGGTATACCTGGCGGAGCCATTAATGTGCAAATTAGGGGTGTTGCGTCGTTCACCGCTGGTACGCAGCCGCTATACATTATTGATGGTGTACAAATGAACATGGAGTCGAGTACATCAATAACTCAAGCTAATCCGTTAGCAGGTATAAATACCAATGATATTGAGTCTATTGAAGTTTTAAGAGATGCGGCAACAGCATCAATTTATGGGGCTCAAGCGGCAAATGGAGTTGTATTGGTTACCACTAAAAGAGGCGCTGCCGGCAAAACAAAGTTTACGGCCAATGTGTACTCTGGAGTTGTTAATGCTATTAAGTTCTTTGACGTAACCAACTCTCAAGAATTTTTACAACTTAGAACAGAGGCTGTAAGAAATGGTAACTCCACCCTTTCGGACGCTGCGGTTAGAAACAGTGTTTTAGGAGGGGTAAGTTTAAATACTGCTTTAACTGATCAGGAAATTGCAAACCTGCCTTCTACAGACTGGCAAAGGGAAGCTTCTCGAACTGGTATAGTCCAAAATTATGAACTATCAGCCAGTGGTGGTAATGAGAAAACTAAGTTTTATATGTCTAGTTCATATAATAAATCTAATACCTTTATAAGCAAAGTAGATTTTAAAAGGGGGGTGTTGAGAACGAATCTTGAGCACAAGGCTTCAGATAAGTTAACTTTCGATGCACGTATAAATTTAAGTTCTTTTTCTCAACAAGCTCCATTCGCTACAGATGGTTCTTCATTTGGTAATCCGGCATATTCGGCAAGTCAAGTGCTACCAATTAACCCTGTATATAATGCCGATGGGACTTATTTCGGTTTGCCAGGATCTGGTCAAATATTCGCCGGTAATTTAAATCAAAATATTGTAGCTATAAATGATTTTAATTCTGCACAAACTACTACTAATCAAGTGGTTGGTTCAATCGCAGCGATTTATAAATTTGGGAAAAATATCTCGTTTAAATCCTTCTATTCTCTAGATTATAGGGCTGTTAAAGATTATCAATACCGTGATCCGAGAACAAATGACGCCTATAATAGACAAGGTTTAGGTTACAATGCTTTCGAAGACAGAGTCAATTTTTTAACCAATCAAACTTTAAGTTTTGTTATTCCAAACTTGGGCGATCACAGTTTGAGCGGTTTTGTAGGAGCCGAATTCAGATCGGATGTTAACGAAGGGTTTAGTGCTCAAGCTGACGGTTATCCTTCGCCAGAATTTAGAAATTTAAACTCTGCAGCAAACCCAGTTTCTGTTGGTGGGTTTTTTACTGGCTTTAGAAGGGCTGGTTTATTTTCGGCTTTAAGATATGATTACAAAAGAAAATATAGTTTATCAGCTAATTTAAGATACGATGGTTCTTCCAAATTCGGCGAAAATAATCAGTATGGCTTTTTTGGTGGCGTGTCTGGATCATGGGATATGGCACAAGAGGAGTTTTTGAAAAATACTAGTTGGTTAAACGAATTAAGGTTAAGAGCAAGTTACGGAGTAGTTGGTAACGACGATATTGGTAACTTTTCTTCAAGAGGCCTATATGGCGGTGGTGGTGTATATGGTGGAGCCCCTGCTATCACTCCAACAGCATTATCAAACATTGATTTGAGATGGGAAAAGAAATCTACAATTGATTTAGGAGTTGATTTTTCAATGTTTAAAAAGAGAATTGGCGGTAGTATTGGTGTTTACAGGTTGTTAAGCACTGATTTACTGTTGAGCCAACCGCTATTAAACACAACTGGATTTTCTTCAATTACAAAAAACGCTGGATCTATACAAATTAATGGCTTTGAAGCGGAGATAAATACTGTTAATATCAGAACAAAAGATGATTTTACGTGGACTACCAATTTCAATTTCTCGTACTTTAAAAGTGAGATTAAAAAATTGTATGACGGTCTTCAAGTTTTACCAAGTGATATTGCAATTAGAGTTGGCGCACAACGTGGTGATGTATGGTCGCAAAAATATGCTGGCGTGAATCCCGCAACAGGTAGACCAATGTGGTATGATATCAACGATAATATCACTTACAATCCAACAGCAGCTGATAGAAGATTGATAGGTAATACTGTTCCAAATTTAACTGGTGGGTTAACAAACGAATTCAGATATAAAGGGTTTGATTTTTCTTTCCTATTACAATATCAGTATGGTAGAACACAACTAGATGGGCAGCTACAGTTCTATTACAGAATGGGTACAGCTAACCACAATACTGATAAAAACTTGTTTGATAGAAGATGGACAACTCCTGGCCAAATTACAGATGTGCCTCGTCCAATCAATGGTGGTGCAGAATCTCAGGGAGCATCTCACACTACTACTTCTACAAGATTTTACTATAAAACGGATATGATTCGTGTGAAAAATATTCAATTGGGATACACCGTACCTAAAAACATTCTCAGTAAGTTGAAAATAGATTCGTTCAGAATTTATGCTCAAGGTCAAAACTTGTTTACTTATGATGATTATCCTGGTTATGATCCAGAGTATTTTGGTACTTCGACTGGAATAATTCCACAGAGTAAAAATTTAACCTTTGGTTTAATAGCAGGTTTTTAATTAATCAAAAATGAAAAAATTAATAAAAATATCGGCAATATGTGTTGCCGTATTCATTGCATCTTGTAAAGATACTTTGGATTTCGATCCGCGACAATCAATAGATTCTTCTACAGCACTAAATTCTGTAGACAATATTCGTTCTGCTATAACTGGCGCTTATGTACCATTAAAATCGACAAATTTATATGGTAATAGGATGATCACGTTAGGGGACGCTTTGTCAGATAATGGACGGTCGACCAACAAATCAGGTAGGCTAGTAAATGAAGCACGTAATCAACTAGGCAGTCATTATTCGCACTGGGCTACCTGCTACAACGCTATAAATAGAGTAAATACGATATTAGAGGCAATTCCTCTTTTTAACGGTAGCGGAGTAACTGAAGAAACAAAAAAAGGATGGATTGCCGAGCTTAAATTTTTAAGGGCTTTCTATCATTTCGAATTGGTAAAAGCCTATGCCTACATACCTGGCGCTACCGTTGCTAGCAAGGACTTTGGTGGAGTTCCAATCTTGTTAACCCCAATTAAAACTGGAGATGAAGCATTAGCTTCTAAGCCAGCTAGAGACAGCCAAACTGCTGTTTATGCACAGATTTATAAAGATTTAGATGATGCAATCGTAGATTTGCCTGTGTTGGCAAATAATCCTAATAGAGCCACAAAAGAGGCGGCTAGAGCTGTTTATTCTAGGGTAGCATTGTATATTAAAGATTATCAAAAGTGTATTGATATGTCCTCAGAAGTAATCTTGACACGGGGTACAAGGCTATCAACTACCGGTACTTATGTTGCAGGTTGGTCAAGTGTTATACATCCAGAATCTTTATTTGAAGTAGCATTTGCTGCTAACAACGAAAATATCGGTGTAAACGAATCGCTACAAACGGCCTTTACCACATTGGTAGCTAGAGGAGATAGAAGCAGACAAGGCGGTTTTGGAGATTTAGTGCCAACGTCAACCTTATTAACCGCTTTGGGTATTACAAATACAGGTAACGGAACGTCTTCTGCTGCTATTACTGCTCGATCTAGTGATGTAAGAAATCAATTGTTTGAATTGGGTAATACGTTTAGAGGAAGTCCATTTATTGAGTGCACTAAATTTATTGGAAAAAATGGATTTCCAAACTTAGACAATGTTCCTGTAATTAGGGTTGCAGAGATGTACTTAAATAGAGCTGAAGCTTACGCTTCTTTACCAACGCCAAACTTACCAGCGGCTCTAGCAGATATCAATACTATAAGAACCAATAGAGGTCTAAGTGCGTCAGCCGCTTTACTGCAACCCGCAACAATTACAGAAGTATTATTGCAAAGAAGGTTAGAGTTTGCTTTCGAAGGATTGAGATTTTTCGATTTAAAAAGATTGGGGTTAGATATTTTTAAACCTGTTACCTCTACTACAGTTAGTTTTACCGATAACGTAATTCTACCAGGTATTCCGCAGTCTGATATTGATGGTAATACAAATCTTAAACAGAATCTTGGCTATTAAAATATTATGAAAATGAAGAATATAAAATTATGCACCATATTTTTGGGCTTAACGGTGTTGTTGTTGAGTTCATGCATTAAAAATGAACTTATCACTTTTGAAAATACTGTTATAGAATTTGATGCTGCGACTTACAACGCTAAAGCTTCTGGTCAGGTTTATCCATTATTGACTAGGGTTCCAGGTTATGGCAGGGCAACTAGAACTGCAGCAGTAGCTGCAACAACCCTGAGCCCGGCGGCTCCTGCAGACCCATTGTTAACAAGATCATCTGGCACGGTAAATTTTAGGGTAAATTTAGTAGGTCCTCAAAGAAACGAGCCTATAACGCTTAACTACAGAGTGGTGGCATCAGGAACTACCGCGGTTGCTAATGTACATTATACCACTGGAACTTCAGTTACAATTCCAGCTAACTCTTCTTTTGGCGAAGTTTCTGTTCAAATTTTAAATCCAGGAGTTGCGTCCGCAACTCCCGTTATCTTGATTTTGGAGCTGCAAGAAACTGAAGCAGTTAAAGTAAGCGAAAATTTCAAGACCATTGGTTTATCTATAGCTCAAAACTAAATCAAACAATTATAGTTCTTACATTAAAAAACGGAAGCGTAAAAACCTTCCGTTTTTTAATTTTAAATCCGAAATTTAACTTTGTCTGTAAACTTTGGATCTTTTAAAGCGCATTAGCTTAAATGAAATGAGTTACATTCATTAGTTAAATTCACCTGTTTTTAAAACCTCTAATTTGGTTTACAAGCGAGTGGGAATAGAGGGGCAAATATTTTTTGAAAAATTTATGATTAAATCACACTATTTCTTTACGTTACTTGTATGTATTCAGGTATTAACTCATGTAAATACTAATGCACAAAATCAAATTGTTCTTGATCCTGTTACAGGTAAACCTTTAACTGATTTGAAATACGAGAACGTTACGGGCTCTCCTTATTTAGTTGATCAGTGGCTTAATGGAGAAGTAAGACTGGCCAATGGTAGTTTGGTAAAGTCAAAAGCTGTAAAATATGATGCCGTAGAGAACAAATTGTTATTTCAGCAGGATAATAAAGTATTCGAATTCTTTCCTAAAGCAGTAGCTTTTGTCTTATTCGCTCCAGAAAGGAAACGAACATTTTTGTTAAAGGAAAATGAAAAGGATGGATATTTTGAGTTGTTAGAAGATGGCAAAATACAATTACTGAAGAAGACTAGAAAGAAAATTGTCGATCGTAAAGATTATAATTCGTCTGTTGTCGAAACAATAATTGCCGAAAATGTAAGCTATTTTTTACTTGTAGAGGGTAAGCAAAAAGAGGTTAAATTGAATAGAAAGTCAATTATATCCGTTCTGCCTAGTTACAAGGAATATATTAATACTCAAAACTTAGATCCTTCTGATTTAGAGAAATCTTTTATAAAATTAATTGCTATTTTAAACACGAAGTAACAACTGCTTACATTAAAAATACAAGTATATTATAAAGTTTTGGGGCTAATGATTGTATCAATGCTTTAACGTTTTACACGCTTACTTCCCATCCACACTATACTTCCCCGGCCCAATAAATATCAAACTAAAAAATACGATGCCAACCTCAATGGCATGAGAAGCGCCCATAATGCCTTCGCCTTTGCCAAGGTGAACTAAAGCTGCTATCAGCATGGTAAATGCTAACAGCATGTTTACCGGGCGGAAGAACAAGCCCAACAAAAGTAGAAAACCTCCCATACCTTCGGCTAGCGCTGCCATTAAGCCCCAAAAAGTAGGCAAAAAGCTGATGCCGATCACTTTCATGCTGCCGCCAAGGCCAGTCCACATATCGGGCCCACCCATAATTTTGGGAAGTCCGTGCACCATCATCATGGCGCCTAAACCAACTCTTAAAATTAATAAACCAGTATTACGATATTTGCCTAGTGTGTCGAAGATTGCCATAGTTGTATGCTAGATGTTTTATGTGTCTATTACAGTTTTAAGTAACGTATAAAAATAAATCAATTTATTCGAGTTTTTTGCGGAATGAAACTCTTGCCATTATTTATTAAATAGGTGTGTTAAAGTTATCAGATTATTTGGCTTGGTTATCATCGATTAGATTTTCAAGCCAGTCTATGAGTTCATTGATGTAGGATTCTATGATATTCCAGACAATTGCATAATCAATCCCAAAATAATCATGAACAATTCGATTGCGAAAGCCTCTTATCCTCTTCCATTCAATTTCTGGATTATTATTTCTAAAATCTTCATCTATCCGGTTTGCAGCCTCGCCGATAATCTCAAAGTTCCTCACTACCGCATCAACAGTTTTGTTATCTGCTAAGAACGAATCGTAATCAAATCCTTTAGTGTATAGTTTTATTTTCTGAGCATATTGCAGCATATCTTCCAATAAAAGCAGCGTATCTCTCTTAGACATATATTAAATCTTTAACAATTGATTCTAAATATTTTGCCTTAACGCCTTTCTTTGAGACTATGTCAACCTTCATTCCAATAAGCGCCTCTAAATCGTCGGCTAGATCGATGAATCTTATACCAATAGGGTCTGAAAATTCGACGAGAATATCTAAATCGCTGCTTTGGTTTTGCTCAGCACGAGAATATGAACCAAAAATAGCTATCGACTTTAGTGGGTATTCGCTAAATAGATTTTTCCTATGCTGGTTTAAAATATCTTTTATCTCTTGCAGTGTCTTCATAATTTCAAAATACTGGTTTTTATGATGGACAGATTTTATGCTGGATGCGTAAAGTTATAAAATTACAAATAATTTAGTTCAACGTTATTATTTGCAATGTTCAAAGATACAGTTTTGCCCAAAACCATTGCTCTATTATCGGCGATGTGGCCCGAGGGGAAACCGAAGCAAACCGGATAACTGTAATCTTTAACCTGCTCCCAAATTACTTCTTCAGGTGTTTGGCCAAAGTAAATACTTTCTTCGCCAACTTCGTTGAAAGCGCCAACTACCAAACCTTTCAACTTCGCTAATTTGCCTTTGCGCTTTAAGGTTCGTATCATTCTATCTACAGCATATTCGTGTTCGCCAACATCCTCAATAAATAAAACCTTATCCTCAAAATTCATTTCAGAAACCGAGCCTTCTACAGCTAAGAGCAAGGTTAAATTGCCACCCACTAAAATCCCTTCTGCGTTTCCATCTCTGCATTCAATTTCGCTTGTGTAGGTATAAGTGTCGTTCTCTCCAAATAAAGCTTTTCTGAGGCTTTCTAAAGCATCGGGAGTAAGCTTTCTTCGAAGGTGTATGGCATTTGTCCGTGGATGCTTTGTGTATTTAATGCCGCAAAAACGTGAGAAAGCAAAATCGTGATATCGCTAAAGCCCACTAACCATTTGGGGTTTTCGTTAAATGCAGTAAAATCTAACTCATCGATAATGCGGATCGTACCGTAACCACCACGGCCAGCAATGATTGCCTTAATTGATGGATCGTCTAAAAACTGCTGGATATCTTTGGCTCTGAGCTCATCTGTACCAGAAAATTGATGGTGCTCTGCGGTAACGGTGTCTCCTAAAATTACTTCCAATCCCCAGCTTTGTAAAATCTCAATTCCTACATCAATAGGTTTAGGCAATTTCTTGGCTGGACATACAATTGCAATCTTATCGCCCTTTTTTAGGTATGGTGGCTGTTTAATCATCTTTAAAAACAATATCTTTGCCAAGATAAATAAATAAATAGTTTTGGATAACAGTAAATTTAAAAGATATACCGTAACGGCAGCTTTGCCTTACACCAATGGTCCGGTGCATATTGGTCATTTAGCGGGCGTTTATTTACCTGCCGATATTTATGTGCGTTACCTCCGCTCTAACAAAAGAGACGTAAAATTCATTTGCGGTTCTGATGAAAACGGGGTGCCTATCACGCTTAAAGCGAAAAGAGAAGGCATTACTCCACAGGAAGTGGTAGATAAATACCATAAAATCATTGGCGATTCTTTTAAAGAGTTCGGGATTTCTTTTGATATCTACCACCGTACTTCGTCGTTAACACACCACCAAACAGCATCAGATTTTTTTGAGAAGCTATATGAGGATGGCGTTTTTACGGAAGAAGTTACCGAACAATATTACGACGAGAAAGCGCAATCTTTCTTAGCAGATCGTTACATTACCGGTACTTGCCCTAAGTGTGGCAACGAAAATGCTTATGGCGACCAATGCGAAAGCTGTGGCAGTACCTTAAACGCCACGGATTTAATCAATCCAAAATCGACTTTGTCTGGAGAGCCACCAGTGATGCGTGAAACCAAGAACTGGTTTTTACCGTTGGATAAGTACGAAGATAAATTAAGAACTTACATCGAAAGCCATAAAGAATGGCGACCAAATGTGTACGGACAGTGCCAAAGTTGGTTAAACGCGGGTTTACAGCCAAGGGCGATGACTAGAGATTTGGACTGGGGGGTAAAAGTGCCCGTAAAAGGTGCGGATGGCAAAGTATTGTACGTGTGGTTCGATGCGCCAATCGGCTACATTTCTGCTACTAAGGAATTGGCTAATTATGCTAAACTGGATGTTTGGAATCCTAAGGCCGAGGAATATTACATCGACCAAAAAAGTGTAAGCAAATTTGAATACGAGGAGTATTGGAAAAGTGAAGATGCCAAATTAGTGCACTTCATCGGTAAGGATAACATTGTTTTCCATTGTATCATTTTCCCTGCCATGTTAATGGCGCATGGCGAGTTTACGCTGGCGGATAATGTGCCTGCTAACGAATTCCTAAACTTAGAAGGTCAAAAAATATCGACCTCTAAAAACTGGGCAGTTTGGTTAAACGAATATTTGGTAGAGTTCCCAGAGAAACAAGATATTTTGCGTTACGTGTTAACGGCTACCGCTCCAGAAACTAAGGACAACGATTTTACTTGGAAAGATTTTCAGGCAAGAAATAACAATGAGTTGGTGGCAATTTTCGGCAATTTCGTGAACCGTGTAACCGTACTTACCCACAAATATTTCGATGGTAAAGTGCCAACTTGCATGGAGCTAACCGATATCGATAATGCGGTAATTGAAGAACTGAAAGCATATCCAGCTAAGATCAGTGCTTCTATTGAAAACTATCGCTTTAGGGAGGCTTTAACAGAGGTGATGAACGTAGCTAGATTGGGTAACAAATACTTGGCAGATACCGAGCCTTGGAAATTGATTAAAACGGATGAAGATAGAGTAAGAACTATCTTGAATATAGCTTTGCAAATTGCTGCTAATTTGGAGATTTTGATTGAGCCGTTTTTGCCATTTACTGCCGATAAATTGCAGAAGATGTTGAACTATGGAGGTCATGCTTGGGAAGAAGCCGGTTCGGTAAGTTTGTTGAAACGCGGTCATCAGATTAATGAACCAATTTTGTTGTTCAGCAAAATTGAAGATGCAGAAGTGCAGGCGCAAATTGACAAGCTGAACAATAGCAAAGCACAAAACGAAGCAGCAAATGCTACCGTTGTGCCAGCTAAAGAGAACGTAACTTTCGAGCAATTTGGTGCTATGGATATCCGAGTAGCTACCATTGTGGCCGCCGAAAAAGTAGAAAAAACTAAAAAACTGCTAAAGCTCACTTTAGATACAGGTTTAGATCAGCGTATAGTTGTTTCGGGTATTGCCGAGTATTACAAACCAGAAGAAATTATTGGTCAGCAGGTAAGTTTGTTGGCTAACTTGGCTCCAAGAGAAATCAAAGGTATTGTTTCGCAAGGCATGATTTTAATGGCCGAAGATGCGCAAGGGAAATTGAGCTTTGTTAGTCCAACGCAGGCTAGTACTAATGGTGGGGTAGTGAGGTAAGTTAACTAATTATGATATAACAAAACAGCCCGTTGTTAATTGCAACGGGCTGTTTTGTTAATAATTCCCCTCTTTTTAGAGGGGTGCCCGAAGGGCGGGTGTTTATATCAAGCCTACGTACTTCAGAAAATTATATCCAGAGTAAAACATTCATTTATAATTTTGAACAATGTAATTTTCGAGTCCAGTCAATACAAAAACCATACGCTTTAATATATCATTGACAGTAATGCGATAAACTTTTAGTCCTAGAGAAGTAAGGTATTTTTCTCGCTGTTCATCATAGCTACCACTAAAGTCATGACTTTTTCCATCTATTTCAATAACTAAGCCCAACTGTTTGACATAGAAATCAACGATATAATTTCCTATTATACGTTGCCTATCGAAGTCTAAGCCATGAAAACGTTTCTTACTAACCTGCATCCAAAATAACACTTCGGGGAGATTTTCTGCGTAACGTAAGGCTTTTGCTCTCTCTTTTAATTTTGGATTATAGGGAAGATTTGGTTTGGGTGATGATTTGATAAGGTAATCATTTATACTGATGTCCATAAAGCAGCTTTACTTAAAGTTATGATTTTATATTTGAAACACCCCGCCCTTTGGGCACCCCTCTAAGAGAGGGGAATTTAGCATAGTCGCAGACCTTACTACCATTTCAATATTATTTCGAACCTTTGGGGCAGAACTGACGCCCGATGAATGGATTTGGGAAAGACGTTCGCTACTTCCCCTCAAAACTCTTATATTGGCACGATGGAGTTAAACAATTACTTGCGAGATTTCAGCCGTGCCAGTTTACATTTGTTTAAAAGTCTAGGTTTATCGGCTAATGCCGCTGCAATATTTAATGCATTATTCTTATTAATATTGGCTGTTACCGCTACCTACATTGTTTATTACGTGGTTTGGCGCATACTCAGGTTAATTTTTATTCAAACCATCCGAAAAACGGATGTCAAGATATTCGAGACATTATTGGTGCACAAAGCGCCTCATTATGTGTCGCTCATTGCGCCGTTGGTGGTGCTTTATCTTACCATACCAATCGCCTTTCATGATTATCCTCAGCTAAACAAATTACTTTTAGGGCTTTGCGATATCTATTTGGTAATGGTGGTGGTATGGGTAATCATGTCTGCGATTAAAGCAGGTGCCGACCTACTCAAAGAAAAACCTGGCTTTAAAGGCAAGCCAATTGATAGCTACCTGCAGGTAATTCGCATTTTACTATACTTATTCGGTACAGTGGTGTTATTCTCTAACCTCACGGGCAAATCGCCGATAGCTTTTTTTACCGCCATGGGGGCGATATCAGCTGTGCTGTTGCTAATGTTTAAGGATACCATTATGGGTTTTGTAGCTAGCATTCAGGTTACCACCAACGATATTGTACGTATTGGCGATTGGATTACCATGCCTAAATACGGTGCCGATGGAGATATTTTAGAGATTAACCTCACTACAGTAAAAGTGCAAAATTTTGATAAAACCATTACCACTATTCCTACCTATGCGCTTATTTCTGATTCTTTTCAGAATTGGCGAGGCATGCGGCAGTCTGGTGGGCGAAGAATTAAACGAGCCATCAATATCAAGCAGTCGAGTATCCGTTTCTTAAAAGAGGCAGAATTGGCCGAATTTGAAAAAATACAGGTGATCAGTTCTTATATCCAGCATAGGCAAAAGGATATTGAAAAACATAACAACCGTGTAAATGCAGATAAAAGCTTGCTGATTAACGGTAGAAACTTAACCAATGCCGGCCTGTTTCGTAAATACATAGACAGTTACATTTCTAACCATTCGGGTACCAATAAGCGAATGAATATTATGGTGCGGCAGTTGGCTCCTACGGCACAGGGTTTGCCTCTTGAAATTTATGTGTTTGCCAATACCATTGTTTGGGCAGAGTATGAACACATTATGGCCGATATTTTTGACCATCTGATAGCGGCTGCACCTTACTTTGGTTTGCAGATTTACGAAGCAGAGGGAGCAGGAGATGTGAAGCAGTTAGAGATGTTAAATTTATCTAAGCTGTGAAGGGAAGTCTTCATCAGGAATGGGCTTTAGCTCTTTTTTCTTGTTTTTTAATAATTTGATACCGATGAAATAAAGCGCAAAGTTTATAGTAACAAAAAGTCCAAAACCTATAAATGTTCCGATACGGTAACCAATATGGTGCGCTGTATTGCCATCTGCAATTTTGGTATCACTATTAAATAGTATATTGATAAATAATGCGAGCAACATTAAACTGAAAAATGCAGCCAATAAAATCAAGAGAACGCCAAAAGCTTTTTTCATATCCGAATATAAGTGTTTAATGGTAATGAAGCTATCAGATTTTATTCATCTTACTGTGTGTTTAAAAAATCATGATGGTTTCATTATCGAATATACATTAAACGCTATTTGAAACAACATAATTTTATATATTTGCGCCCATAGTTGGCCCGGTAGTTCAACGGATAGAATAGATGTTTCCTAAACATTAGATAGCAGTTCGATTCTGCTCTGGGCTACTTTTTAAAGCATCAATCAGTAAAATGGTTGGTGCTTTTTTGTTTTTTTGCAAACAATTGCTTGATAAAGTAGAAGTTATACGATATTTTCGCTCCAAAATCTAAAACGAAATCAAAATGAAGAAATTAATTCTTGCAATCTTATTGGCAATTCCTTTTGTGGTAAATGCGCAATCAGACAAAATTTTATTACACAATGGTAAAACCATTAGTGGAAAGGTAATTAAAGTTACCGAGCACACGGTTATTTACACTTACGACGGTGAGGATGCAGAACAAACCTTTGGAAAATTTGCTGTGGCCAACATTACCTATGGTAAAAGCGGTAGAGAACAAGAAATTACACCTAAAGTAGAAGTAAATGGCGAGGCCGACTGGGAAAAAGCATTTATTATTGAAAACTTAGAAGAAGTATCTGGATTAAAAAGAGTAGCCGAGATTAAAGGTAAAACGTCTTTTATTAACTACAGAACGGCAGGTGGTAGCGATAGAAAATCGTTAGAAAAGCTAAAAAAAGAAGCGGCCGCCAATAAATGTCCTTTTGTTTTAATGACATCAGATAAAGATATTGATCGCAAAAGTGCCACTGGAGGAGGTTTTGGGCAAGTACAGTCTATTAAGAAGGGCGTTAGCTACAGCTATTAAACACAATCAAAATTTAATCTATCTAGACTTACGAAGTTTCAAAATGGGGATAACCTGTACCGATTTATCGGTAGCCCGCAACTTAACTTTAATCAAAATATAAGCTAAAGTTAAACTTCGTAAGTCTTTTTGGTTTACAAGCTCATCTACTTCGCCTCTACGCCAATTGGTCCGCTAGCCTCGCTTTCATTCTTAATTCTATCTAAAGCAGTAACGAGATAGCTGTAGCGTTTTCCTTTTTCAACATTGGTGTCTAAGAAAAAAGGATAGTCTAAAAAAACAATCTTTACTATATTTTTGGCATCCAGTATATCAATCTTTTCGCCTTCAGCAAACCTATACACCACGTAGCCCGAAACCGTTTCGCCATCTTTGGCTTTCAGCGGCTTTGTCCACTTTAGCTGCACTCCGTCTGCAGTGGCTTCGGCCGTTAAATTCTGTGGTTCATTTGGCGCTATGTCATCTATCCAAGGCATTAGGGGAGGTAGTGCCGGATATTTGTAGAAATCATTTCTTAATGAATCTGTTAAACCTTTGGCAACCGTTGATAGCGATTTAGAGCTAAAATAAATGCTTCCCTGCACTCGGTTACTCGCTCTAACGGCCCTAATTTGGTTGGGAATTTCGTTAGGTTTTGCCCATGCGGCTTCTCGTTTTGTTTTACCATTGTGGATAAGATAGGCTGCCTGTCCAATATATAAATGCCTGCCGTAGGTGTTTTTATCCCACCAATCTAACAACACTTGAAACGGCGCCGCAGCACGAGAAAAAGAGAAATAAATTTGCGGATTGATGTAATCTACCCATCCTTCTTTAACCCATTTTCTAGAATCGGCGTAAAGCTCTCCGTAGTTAGATAGGCCATTGGTTTTAGAGCCAAGGGTATCTTCCCTAAAGTTTCTCCAAATCCCGAAAGGGCTAATGCCAAACTTCACATGCTTTTTGTAATGATGCACGCTATCGTTTACCATCTTTACTAATAAATCTACGTTGTTTCTTCTCCAATCGTCAATTTTGGTAAAGCCATTGGCGTATTTTTCAAAAGTTGCACTGTCTTTAATGGTTTGCCCCGCTATACGGTAGGGGTAAAAGTAATCATCAAAATGTACCCCATCTATATCGTAACCTTTTACTACATCAAGTATAACCTGGGTAATGTATGCTCTATTTTCGGGAATACCCGGATCAAAAAGAATTTGGCCACCGTAGCGATAAAACAACTCTGGCCTTTTATTGGTAATATGGTCTGGGTGTGTTACCGCATTGGCAGACATGGTGGCTCTGTAAGGGTTAAACCAAGCGTGAAGCTCCATGCCCCGCTCGTGGCATTCTCTAATGGCAAATGCTAAAGGATCATAGCCGGCTGCTGGAGCCAAACCTTGCTTCCCCATTAACCAGTGGCTCCAAGGTTCCCTAGATTTTGCATAAAGGGCATCGGCAGTAGGCCTAATTTGTAAGATAATTGCATTTAGCCCAGTTTTTTTATGCTGCTCTAAAATAGCAATAAGCTCTTGCTTTTGCTGGTCTGCAGTTAAACCCTGCCTAGAGGGCCAATCTATATTGGTTACGCTAGCCACCCAAACGCCACGAAACTCTCGCTTCGGCGCAATTTTTACCTCCTGTTGAGCGTTTAAATTGGAAGCAAAAAATACATTGAGCAAAAGAGCGAAAGAAAAGGTGTACTTTAATTGGGAATAGGGCATCTTAATTGATTTGATAATAGCTAGTTTGTTAACGTTACTTTTTAGCTTTAGCATACAAAAGTGACATTATTTTTATACTTTTTTGTTTTTTTGTTAAGTTAGCAGTCCGATTAACGCCTTAAAAATACTTTGGAAACATAAAAAAACAATGCAGACACAAGAAAAATCGATAGATAATAAGGTAGATCGGAATAAAGTCTATTTCCTTATTATTGTGATTATAGCGTTATTGGGCATCAATGGTTACCTATATTTCAAAGACAAACAGCAAAGCAGCAGATTTGTTACCATCAACACAGAAAAAGATCGTTTAAAATTAGAAGTAGAGAAAATAGAAGTAGAACTTGATAGGGTTAATCTGCTAAATGTTACTTTAAATGATAGACTAATTGAGGAACAAAAACTAGCAAGAGAAAAAATTGCAGAACTTAAACTAGCACTCAAAAAAGGCGAACTTACCCAACAAGAGCTAGATGAAGCCCACAAACAGATCAATACGCTTAAAGATTTCGTAAAAAGCTACAACAATCAAATTGCCATCTTAGAGCAGGAAAATTCGTCGCTTAAAACAGAACGAGACAGCCTAAAGACAAATATTAACGATTACAATGCGCAAAAGGAAAATCTGCTTAAAGAGAATAGAGCGCTTAGCAGAAAGGTAAAAGTAGGTTCATCTTTAAAAGCTGCAAATATTAGCGTGAGTGCATTTAGGGTAAAAGATAATGGCAAAATTTCGTTGGTAACTAAAGCTAGCGCTACCAATAAATTTACCGTTAACTTTAGTATTGCACCTAATGATTTAGCAGAAAAAACTTACCACAAAATCTTTTTGAGGGTAATTGACCCGGCAGGAAATTTAATTGCAGATGAGAATAATATGTTTGAAGCAGACGGCCAGCAAATGCAATACAGCAGAGCCATAGAGATTTCTTACAATAACGATGGTACGTCTTATCAAATAGATTGGGTTAACCCTAGGACTTTCATTAAAGGTACTTACGGCATTTTCTTGTATGCCGATGGATTCTTGATGGGGAAATCGGAAATAGCGCTTAGGTAGCGTTAAAAAGCTACAATATAAAAAAATCCAGTTAGGCTGCCTAGCTGGATTTTTTTTATGGCACAAGGCTGTTATCAAAAATGAGGATATGAATTTGCTAGCGAAATTATATTTTGAAAATTGTCATGCCTAGCTCTACTGGGTAGGGTAAAGCAAAATTTATTTTAATTTAAGCCGCTTTACGATTCCCGCCTTCGCGGGAATGACGATAAGCTAAGTTTAATTCTTTTAAAATTATGTTTTTCCTATTTTGATACAGCCTTCGGTCACTACATCTTAATATCCATTACCTTACTTTTCTTGCGGCTTTCTTCGGCCATAAAGCCCATTAAATGACTTTCTATCGAATCATCAATGGTAGAAGTAAGCAAAGCGGGGTTTTGCTGTGCTACAGCTTGCACAAAATCTCGAACCAAAAGCCAATCGCCACCACCGTGACCACTGTTTTTATATTCTTCTACATCTTCTGCCTTAGGTATAAACTTGGTTTCTTTTGTGGTTCTAAAATCATTGTGTACCAACTCGGTCATATCGCCTACTAAATCGCCCATCGAGCCCATAACTCTGGTTCTACGGCCATGGTAAGAAGTAAATGCTTCCATAGAGAAACTTGCCGTTACGCTATCTGCAAACTGAATATTAGTTACATAATGATCTGGCTGGTCGTTTTCCATGCGGTATACACAGCGGCCGTAGTTGGTAGTTTTTAATTTCTCGGCAATAAATGCTTTTTTGTCTTTTGTACCTGCCGGAACATCAAAAACAGAAGTACGCTTATTCAAATCTACATATTCTTTAATGGCCGAATAAGGGCATTCTCGCTCTACTTTACATCCATCGGTACAGCGTGCCGTGCTTCCCGCTGGTGCATTGGTAGCTTTAAACCATTTCAAATCGCCCATGGCCGATATTTTTTGGCTTTGCTTGTTAATTACCCATTTGATGATATCCAAATCGTGGCAAGATTTGGCCAGAATAATAGGTGTAGTTGCTTTAGAATTGTGCCAGTTTCCCCTCACATAAGAATGGGCCATGTGTGTATGCTCTATCGGCTCAAAATGTTGCACACTAATTACTTCGCCAATGGCACCTTTAGCAATTAATTCTTTCATTTTTACAAAATATGGCGCATAACGCAACACATGGCAAACGGCCACAATTCGATTGTTTTTCTTGGCCAAGTTTAAAATATCTCTACATTCTTTTTCGGTTGGCGCAATAGGTTTTTCTAAAAGGATATCATAACCCATGGCCAGCGCTTTCATACAAGGCTCGTAGTGCAATGCATCGGGAGTAGAAATAATTACCGCATCGGCAAACTTTGGGCGTTTAAAAACGTCTTCCCAGCTATTAAATCTGTTCTCTTTAGAGATATTGTGGATTTTCGCATACCTATCATTTCTAAATTCAATAGGTTCGGCAACGCCAACAATTTTAATCTGATCAGTAAATTTTGCGGCATAACCTCCGTAAACCATGCCTCTATTGCCAGCGCCAATGGTAATTGCGGTTACTGGTTTAGCTAGTGGTTGATGTGCTGGGTTATCTGGAATGTTGTATAAAAACGAACGTTCGCCAACTTTAGCCAACACCTCTGTGCTAATTAACGAGGCGCCCGCTGCAAAAGAAAGTGTCTTGAGTAAATTTCTACGGTTCATGATATTTTGGTTATAGATTGCTTTATATAACCAAATATACGTTTCAATTCGCTTTGAATTATTCTAAATTGCTTTTATTTTGTTTCGATTTTTAACAAAAAGAAAACAAATTAAGTTGATTTTAAAAGGTTGCCACCCGGCGATATGAACTGGTTTTGTTAAATAAGCCTGATGGAAGTGGAAATATTTTTTGTTCCGACAATTTCGACGAGGCACGAGGAGAACTGAAAGAAAGCAACGCTAAAACTATTCGTTTTTAAGTTTAACTTCGTTGATTTTCAATTCTATCTGCGTTCGAAATGTAACGGAAAGAGCACGCAAAAAGATTGAAACGTACAGCAGCACTACAGCGACCAATAAATTACCGAAACTCCTTCTCAAAAAACCTTATCTAACCAAAATTTTCGCAGCAATTGGTAAATGATCTGAAGCTTGGTGCTCTTGGATTACCTCATGCTTAATTACCTCCATTTTTTCGTTCTTTTTATAGGTAATAAAATCGATGGTTTCTTTTGGCTTTACTACTGGGATGGTAAAACCGCAATCATAGCAAGTTCTGCTGAAAGTTTCGTCTAACAGTTTAATGGTTGCAGAGCCTGGCTTGGCATTAAAATCGCCGGCAACTATAAAAGGAAATGTTTCTTTTTCCGCTTGCTTAATAATTTCCGCAACTTGAATTAACCTTAGCTTTTCGTTTCTAACGTGGTCTAAGTGAGTTGAGGAGAATTTAATGGTTTTACCGCTGTTTATTTTTACAGTTACCGTAGCTAAAACCCTGTCTTCCGCCTTGCGGCCTTCTATTCTCGAAAATTTTAGTGTATTTGTTTCTAAAATGGGGAATTTTGATAACACGGCAACGCCATAATCGCCGCCATCATGATCTATTGCTTTGGCAAAATAATGGTACATATTTAGCTTTTTAGCTAAGTAAGCAGCTTGGTCTACTTTGCCAGACCTATTGATATTTACATCAACCTCTTGCAAGGCTACCAAATCTGGCTTTTGCAGGGCAATTACATTGGCAATGGCATCTAAGTCTATTACATCGGGTTTTGCCGGTGGATTACCGTGATGGATATTGTAGCATACAATGGTTAAAGTATCTGCTTTTTGGGCAAATAAGTTGGCGTTCAGTAAGGTTAAGAATAGGAGCGTAACTACAGAAATTTTCATATCATTTGGTGTTAAAAACTTATCGCTTTAAGATTGCTTCGTGCCTCGCAATGACGAATTAGCGAACTAAATCATCAATTGCCTTATTCACTTTTTCAAAGCTAAACTGACTTAAAGTTTGTTGCATTGCGGCAGTAATTTCAGCATTCATTAAATTACCAATAGTGCCTTCGTGTGTATGTTTCACTTCGTACATGGGCTTAAAAGTTCCCGTTTCAATTTGCTCGCCAACTACTTTGTAAGCATCTCTAAAAGGCATTCCGTTTAAAGCCAACTCATTTACTACTTCTACACTAAATAGGTAATCGTATTTTTTGTCTTTCAAGATATCGTCTTTAATGCTGATGTGCTGCAACATGAAAGTGGTAATTTCCAAACATTCGTTCAATGAAATAAATGCCGGAAAGAGATTTTCTTTAAGTAGTTGCAAATCTCTATGGTAGCCTGATGGCAAATTAGTGGTCATCATGGCTATTTCATTAGGCAAAGCCTGAATTTTATTACAACGAGAACGGATCAGCTCAAAAACATCCGGATTTTTTTTGTGTGGCATAATGCTACTGCCGGTAGTTAATTCTGATGGGAAACTGATGAACCCGAAGTTTTGGTTGATGAACAAGCAAACATCCATGGCCATTTTGGCTAAAGTTGCGGCAACCGATGACATGGCCTGCGCCAAAATTCTTTCGGTTTTACCGCGACCCATTTGTGCATAAACCACGTTATAATTTAAGCTTTCGAAACCTAAAAGCTGTGTGGTTAATGTTCTGTTTAGCGGAAATGACGAGCCATAACCCGCAGCAGAACCCAGTGGATTTTTATTGGTAATTTTCCAAGCGGCAAGCATCAGCTCCATATCATCGGCCAGGCTTTCGGCATAGGCGCCGAACCACAAACCAAAAGACGATGGCATGGCAATTTGTAAGTGCGTATAGCCTGGCAACAACTTGCTTTTATGTTCTTCGCTTAGTTTGATGAGCTGATTGAACAAAGCTTCGGTGTTGCCCACCATTTCTTCAATACAACTGCGGAAATATAGTTTTAAATCTACCAGCACTTGATCATTACGTGAACGACCGCTATGGATTTTCTTGCCAGCTTCGCCAATGCGTTGCGTTAGCAACCATTCTACCTGCGAGTGTACAT
This sequence comes from Pedobacter sp. SL55, assembly GCF_026625705.1. Lineage (NCBI taxonomy): Bacteria > Pseudomonadati > Bacteroidota > Sphingobacteriia > Sphingobacteriales > Sphingobacteriaceae > Pedobacter > Pedobacter sp. SL55. Next base: position 1,311,315 of record NZ_CP113059.1, read on the forward strand.
CTTCTACACTATCTTCAATCACAAAGTTGCCTTCTTCAATTTCTTTGTAGATATCTTTTAGCGCAGCTTGAACTTCTTTAAGCTCTTCGGCGGTTAATAAGTTGATGGATTCTAGCATTTGCGTGTGTGCTAAAGAGCCCAACACATCAAACTTTGCCATTTGCAAATCTAGCTCACGGTCTTTACCTACCGTGAAGTTTTCTACAAATTGGTTTACATCAATATTTTTCTGCCAAATCTTCATTTCAATTTACGATTTTAGAATTACGACTTACGATTTGCTCTCCTGTCCGTCACCCTGAATTTATTTCAGGGTCTGTTTAGCTGATGCTGAAATAAATTCAGCATGACGATAAGAATAAGCGCTCTCTATAAATTTGCCGCTAATTTAAGTTTTATTTCTGGCCATTCGCTTTTCAGGATGCTATAAAATACCGTATTGCGAATAAAACCATCTGCTATTTTCATGTGCTGTCTTAACGTACCTTCTTCGGTTGCACCCAATTTTAATATCGCTTTGCGTGATTGTACATTTCGTTCATCAGCTTTGAGCTCAATTCTATTTAAACCCAAAATTTCAAAACCATACTTTAAGATTTCGTATTTCATGGCTTTGTTTAAACCAGATCCTTGATATGCTTTGCCAATCCAAGTCCATCCAATTTGACCGCGTTCATCCTTCCAACTGATTTCTGCTAAACGAGTACATCCAGCTACTTTTCCAGAAACGGGATCTATAATTACCCAAACCGCACAATTACCATCATTTCTATCTTTTATAGCCGATTGGATGTATTGATTTAGGTTTTCTCTAATGCTTAAATCTTTCAAGCCATAAACCCAAAGTTCCTTTTCTTGCGCAATTGGCCAAAGTAAATCTTCATCGCTTTGCTGTAAAGGGCGAAGGATTACTTGTTGGTTTTGTAGAGTCGGCGACAGGTTGTGTTCAGTCATTTAATTTCCCCCTTTGCCTGTCGGCATCTCTCCCAAAGGGAGAGAAAAGCTTTATGAAAAGTCAAATCGTAATTCGTCAATCTAAATTCTACAATCCCACCACTGGTTTTAACATTGCAATATAACCTTCTACGCCTTCGGCAACTTCCCTAACATATAAAAACTCATCGGCCATGTGCGAGCGACCAGAAAAACCAGGGCCGCATTTTAACGATGGAATTGATAATAAGGCTTGATCAGAAGTAGTTGGTGAGCCGTAAGTGGTTTTTCCTAAAGCAATGCCAGAAACCACAATTGGGTGATTTTTATCAATTGACGATGGTTTTAACCTTACCGAACGAGGTTTTACTTCGCAGCTCACATGTTGTTTGATGATTTCTACCACTTCCTCGTTGGTATAGGCATCGGTTACGCGAACATCAACCGTGAAAGTACAATTTGCGGGCACCACGTTATGTTGCGAACCGGCATTGATAATCGTTACCGTCATTTTTACCGGACCAAAAACCTCGGAAACCTTTGGGAACTGATAAGTGCGGAACCATTCGATATCTGGTAACGCTTTGTAAATCGCGTTTTCGCCTTCTTCACGGGCGGCATGGCCAGCCTTTCCGTGAGCGGTGCAGTCAATTACCAATAAGCCTTTTTCGGCAATGGCCAAATGCATTTCAGTTGGTTCGCCAACAATGGCAAATTCCAGTTCGCCCAAATCTGGGATTACCAGTTCTAAACCATTATTACCAGAGATTTCTTCTTCGGCAGTTGCCGCCAAACAGAAGTTATATTTTAAATTTTCGTGCTCGTAAAAATATAGGAAAGTAGCAATTAACGATACCAGACAGCCGCCTGCATCATTACTACCCAAACCATACAATTTACCATCTTCAATAGCAGCATCATAGGGATCACGTGTGTAGCCCGAATTTGGTTTCACCGTATCGTGATGTGAATTCAATAAAATGGTCGGCTTAGCCGCATCAAAATGCTTGTTATAAGCCCAAACGTTATTCAGTTTACGGTTAGTTTTGATACCGTGTTCACCCAAAAACTGCGCAATCAAGTTCGCCGTTCTATCTTCTTCCTTACTAAAAGACTGTATGCGGATCAAATCACGCAACAATTCAGTAATTTCTTTAATTAGTTTATCAATCATTCTATTTACGATGTTAGAATTACGATTTACGATTTTGTTCGTTTCTGCGAATAGTAACTATTGATGCCACTATTATCGATAACAATTCATTTCCCTCTTCCCAATTACTTCGAATAAATTCTTTCTCATTAGGATTGAATTCTTCCAACAATTCTAGAAAGAACATCGTTTCATCTAACTCTTCTTCAACTATCTTTAATTTATTTATGAAATCTGCAGTTGATTTTGCTCTACATGCAGCCCTATAGTTTGCTCCAACTGAACTAGAACATCTTACTAACTGATTTGAGTAGTTTTTATTTATCACGTTATACGACAAACGCAAAATTAGCTTAGCAATTGAAATAGAATATGCTTTTGTACGCTGTTTTAACGTTTCGCTGTTCATAATCGTAAATCTAAAATCGTACTTCGTAAATCCACTTACTCGTTATAAAGTCCACCAGCTTTTTTAGCCGAAAGTTTAATGCCTTTAATAAGCGATGAACTGAAACCGTTATGTTCCATTTCATTTAAGCCTGCAATGGTACAACCTTTCGGCGAAGTTACCTTATCTATTTCAGTTTCTGGGTGCGTTTCGTTCAGCAACAATAAATCTGCAGCTCCCTTTGCAGTTTGCACCGCCATTTTCAAAGCATCGTGTGCATGGAAACCAATCTCCACCCCACCTTGCGATGCAGCCCTAATGCTACGCAAAAAGAACGCAATACCACAAGCACATAAAGCAGTTGCCGATGTCATTAAATCTTCTTGGATGGTAACTACTGCACCCACAGTTTCGAACAAAGTTACCACTTCATTCAAATTCTCTTCCGAAGCATTATCCGTAGCTACGCAAGTCATGCTTTGGCCAATGGAAATTGCCGTGTTTGGCATAGCCCTAATTACCTGCACATTTTCGCCTAGTTCTTTGCGTACATCGGCACAGCTTACGCCCGAAATTACTGAAACGAACAGCTGTTTTTCTGGATTTACGGCAGGAGCCAATTGCGTTAGAACTTTCTTTAGTTGCTGTGGAAGTACCGCTAAAACTACGACGTCCACACCTTCAATTGCGGTTAAATTATCATCGCTTACCTTAAAACCAGCCGCTACTTCTTCCGTCATCAATTTGATGTTTCTACGGGTTAAAGTAATGTCTTCTGCCTTGCAATAAGTTTTGTTAACCAGTCCTTTGGCTAAAGACAGGCCGATATTTCCGCTACCGATTATGGTTATTTTTTTATTCATTTGATTACACGGATTTAATGATTACTCCGATTGATATTTTATAATGTCTTACTGAGCGTAGTTGAAGTATTTGAAAAGCAGTGGCAGTAGTTCTTTTTATCGTTCGTCCTGCCTGTCCCGTATTTATCGGGGCTATTCGCTACAATCTTTTTTAAACTTCTTGTCATGCTGAGCCTTTCGAAGCACATTTCATCGCTCACAATGCTTCGACAGGCTCAGCATGACAGATAACGAAGGTTTTCGCTAAAAAAAGTATTGCCGCTGCTATCAGGTTTAGAAAACTCACTTTTGTGTCTTTTACAATCAAACACCCCGCCCTTTGGGCACCCCTCTAAAAGAGGGGAATTTGCAAAATGCCCAAGCTCTAGTGCAAGTCCCCTTTAGAGCCTGTCCCGACCATTCGGGAGGATTTAGGGGCTTAATTTCGTCCCAAAATTTCCTTTCGCTATCTCCGCCAACTCATCGGCTTTGCCAATAAAAACCGAAGTTACGCCTTTGTTAATTGCCTCAAAAGCGTTTTGCAATTTTGGTATCATACCGCCAGCTATTGTACCATCCGCTTTTAAAGGTTCAAAATCAGCAGAGCGAATTTCTCTCACTACGCTTGCATCATCGTTTACATCTTTCAGCACACCTTTTTTCTCAAAGCAATATACTAAATGTGTTTCATAAACGCTCGACATAGCCACCGCCACTGCTGATGCAATAGTATCCGCATTGGTATTCAGCAATTGAGTTTCTCCATCGTGGGTGATGGCACATAAAACAGGAGTTAAACCTGCTTTTAACAAGCTATCCAACATGGTTGAAGACACAGAATTTTCATCTAAATCGCCGACAAAACCATAGTCAATTTCCTTAACAGGTCTTTTCTTTGCTTTAATGATGTTGCCGTCTGCACCGGTTAAACCAATGGCGTTATTGCCTTTAGCCTGTAATTGGGCCACCATATTTTTGTTGATTAACCCTGCATACACCATTGTAACCACACGCAAAGTATCAATATCGGTAATCCTCCTTCCGTCAATCATTTTCGCTTCAATGCCCATAGCCGCACTGGTTTCTGTCGCTATTTTTCCACCACCATGAATTAAAATTTTTGGTCCATCGAGGGAGGTAAAATCTTGCAAGAAATGATGTAGGTTTTCGGAGTTGTCAATAACGTTTCCGCCTATTTTGATGATGGTTAGTTTTTGCATATGTCAATTGTTAAATTGCTCTATTGTATTATTGTTGAAAATAGCAAATTCAACTGTATCTACCTTATTCTGACCAAACTGCTAATTCATAGCCATCAGGGTCGGTAAATTGGAAACGTCTACCGCCTGGAAAGCTAAATATATCTTGAACAATAATTCCGCCAGCAGCCAATACTCTTTCTCTAGTTTCTTCAAGGTTTGAAGAGTAAAGCACTACCAAAATAGTTCCGTTAACGGGTTTGCCTGTGGTAAATCCGCCATCAACGTACTCACCTTCAAATGATGTATAGTCTGGGCCATAATCTGTAAACTTCCAGTCAAAGCATTTGCTGTAGAAATCCTTAGCTCGGTTGACATCTGCCGATAAGAATTCGATGTATTGTATCTGTTCGTGTTTTAGTTTTTGCATGGTTGTTTCACGTCATTGCGAGGCACGAAGCAATCTTAAAGCGATTGCTAGATCAACCTACATTAATCTAATGTCTCAAATAAATCTAACCAATATGGATTTAGACTTTTCACTAATTCTATTTTTTGTTCTCTACTTCCTCTTATTCTTTTTTCTTCATCTATAGCTTCCTCAATATTAGGGAAAAATTGGAAGTAAACGAGTTTATAACACTTATATCTTGAGGTAAAACTTGTTGGATAAACACTGTTTTTATGTTGCCAAATTCTATCTCTCAAATTGGAGGTTACTCCGGTATAGTACACATTGTTAAAATCGTTTGTCATAATGTAAACACAACCACCTCTTTGCATAAAAAGATAAATTTACTGACCCATAGTTGTAAGATTGCTTCGTTCCTCGCAATGACGGGGATAATTTACAAGTTTTCCAACATTGCTTTCAACACCGCCTGTGCAGACCATAATCTATTCCCTGCTTCGTGGATTACCAATGAGTTTGGTCCATCTAATATCTCAGAAGATAATTCTAAATCACGGCGAACAGGTAAACAGTGCATTACTTTTGCATTGTTGGTTAATTTTAGCTTTTCGTTATCCATCATCCATCCCTCTGGAAAATCTAACAACTTGCCGTACTCTTTGTAGCTACTCCAGTTTTTCACATAAACATAATCAGCATCGGCGATAGCTTCATCTAAGTTATGAGAAATTTTAGCGCCAGGAGTAAAACCTTCTTCCAGTTCAAAACCTTCTGGTTGCGCAATGGTAAAATCTAACATTTCTTCTGCTTGCGCTTTGCACATCCACTCGGCAAAAGAATTTGGCACTGCTTGTGGCAAAGGTTTAATGTGTGGTGCCCAAGCTAAAACTACTTTTGGAAGCCCCCTTCCAGCCTCCCCAAAAGAGAGAGGAGTTTGCGCTTCAGCAAGTTTAAGCGAGTTGCTACTCCCTTCCCTTTGGGAAGGGTTGGGGATGGGCTTCCACGTTTCTGTAATGGTAACCAAATCTGCCAAACTTTGTAAAGGATGTCTGGTAGCGCTTTCTAAGCTTACCACAGGCACGCCACAAAATTTCACAAACTTATTGAAAAACTGTTCGTTATAATCTTCTTCTCTGTTTTGCAGTTTTGGGAAAGAACGCAAACCTAAAATATCGCAATATTCGCCCATTACAGCAGCAGCTTCGCGGATATGCTCAACAGTGGTGCCGTTCATGATCACACCGTCTTGCGTTTCCAAAGCCCAGCCTTCCTTATCCATGTTCATTACCATCACATTCATCCCTAAATTTAAGGCAGCTTTTTGCGTGCTTAAACGGGTACGCAAACTCGGGTTCATAAATACCAATCCGAGGGTTTTATTTTTGCCCAAATCGCTATGTGCGTACGGACTAGCCTTGAGTGCCAAAGCACTTGCTACTAATTGTTTGATGTCTTGCACATCATGTACGGAAGAGAATAATTTCATTTAAGTTATAAGTTTTAAGTTATATGTAATACGTGATTGTGCACTACTTACTTCTAACTTTGGTAATCAAATTAATGAGCATCGCCTTAATGGCGTTTATTGTATTCTCCAATTCTAAAAACTCAGTTTCGGAGATGTAATTTAAATCTCTACATAAAAGTAGAAAGTAATCCGTTTCGTTTGCAGAGCCTAATGAAATATTTAGAAAGTTGGCAAAATCCAATTGAGATTTCTTACCACAACCTTCAGCAATATTTGCTGGAATTGAAGCCGCGGCCCTTCTTATCTGACTAGTTACCCCAAATATTTCTTCTTTAGGAAATTTTGCAGTTAATCTATAGATTTCCAGAACAAGTTGGTGTGGTTTTTCCCAAACTTTTAATTCTTTGTAGTTCTGCATTACTTAAAACGTATTACGTAGAACTTAAAACCTTTTTCAACGCCTCCAAAAACTCATCTGCATGTGCCTTTGTCAAATTCAAAGCTGGCAATAAACGAATTACGTTAGGCTTAGCTTCTCCAGTAAAGATGAAATGCTTGAATAACAAATCCTTTTTCACGTGAGCTAATTCTTCTGGTAATTCGATGCCGATCATTAAGCCTCTGCCACGTACTTCTTTTACTTGCTCAAATTTCTTTAGCTCTTCAATCAAGTACGTTCCAACTTCCTCAGCATTTTTCATCAAGTTATCTTTCTCGATAACCTCTAAAACTGCTAATGCTGCGGCACAAGCCAAATGATTACCACCAAAAGTAGTACCCAATTGCCCGTGCCAAGGTTTAAATTTCGGAGCGATAGAAATCCCTGCGATAGGAAATCCGTTGCCCATTCCTTTGGCCATGGTATAAATATCCGCTTCTACGCCAGCCCAATCATGCGAATAAAACTGACCTGTACGGCCGTAACCACATTGTACGCTATCGGCGATGTAAACTGCATTATGCTCGTCACAAAGTGAACGAATTTTCTGCAAGAAACTTTTTGATGCTTCTTTGATGCCCCCAACACCTTGGATGCCTTCGATGATTACCGCAGCAATTTCGTTTCCGTGTTTTGCAAATTCATCAGCCAATGCTTGCTCATCGTTAAAAGGCAAGAATGTGATGTTCTCTGTTTCATTTACCGGCGCTACAATTTTTGGATTGTCTGTAGCGGCGACGGCTAAAGAAGTACGGCCATGGAAAGCTCCTTTAAAAGCAATGATTTTCTTTCTTCCGTTGTAGAATGACGCTAGCTTTAGCGCATTTTCGTTCGCTTCGGCACCAGAGTTCAATAAGAACAATTGGTAATCGGTTTTACCAGAAACCTGCCCTAGTTTCTCCGCCAATTGCGCTTGCAAAGGAATTTTGATAGAGTTAGAATAAAATCCAACTTTGTTTAATTGCTCGGTTAAACGTTGCACATAATGTGGGTTGGTATGGCCAATGCTAATTACCGCATGACCACCATAAAGGTCTAAATATTTTTGCCCGTTAGCATCCCAAACATTGCTGCCTTGTGCTTCCGTGATTTCTATGTCGTTTAATGGATATACGTCGTATAAGTTCATAATTGAGGTATAAGGTTTAAGGTGTTAGGGTTTAAGGTTTTCCCCTCCACTTCTTAAAAATTTTAAAAAAGAAATTAGCATTGCTCTAACTTCGTTAATTGATTGGTTCACTTTTAGGTAATCTTCTTCACTAATATACTTTAACTCTGATGCACACAAGCAGCAGTAATCTATTTCATTAGTAGAACCCAGAGCAATATTGAGAAAATGTGCAAAATCTTTATCTGTAAATCTTCCGCATCCTTCTACAATATTTAAGGGTATGGATAATGAAGCTCTAGTTAACTGAGATATCAATTCAAATCGTTCTTCTTTTGGAAATTGAGTAGCAATACTCTTTTTGATGAACATGTTTAGCTCATGTGCCTTTTTCCAAACATCGAGTTTTTTGTAGTCCCTCATAACCTTATGCCTTATACCCTACGCCTTTTACCTTTCTAAAAATTCGCTGCTTTCAACTTCAAACCCGCTGTTTCTTCCAGACCAAACATCAAGTTCATATTCTGAACTGCTTGGCCGCTGGCGCCTTTTAAAAGGTTATCTATAATGCTAATGATAAACAATTTATTGCCGTGCTTTTCTAAATGTACAAGGCATTTGTTTGTGTTTACCACTTGCTTTAAATCGATGTTTTTCCGGCTTACGTGAGTAAATGAATGACCAGCATAATAATTTTCGTAAAGCTCGTAAGCTTGTTCTTCCGTCAAATCGCTTTCAATATACATCGCAGCCAAAATCCCTCTGGTAAAATCGCCACGTTGTGGGATGAAAGTAAGAAGCCCGCCCCCAGTCCCTCCCAAAGGGAGGGGAGCTCCATTCGCTTGCACTAAACTCTCGCCAATTTCATTCAAGTGTTGGTGTTCAAAAGCTTTGTAAATGGAAAGATTGTTGTTTCTCCAGCTGAAGTGCGAAGTTTTGCTCAAGCTTTGTCCGGCACCAGTAGAACCTGTAGTTGCGTTAATATGTACTTCGCTTTGCAACAAACCTTTTGAAGCCAATGGCAACAAACCTAACTGAATGCAAGTAGCAAAACAGCCTGGATTAGCAATATTTCGTGCAGATTGGATTTTATCTTTATTTAATTCTGGAAGACCGTAAACGAATTGACGATTTTCGATTGACGAATTACGATTTAACCTGAAGTCTTGAGACAAATCAATGATTTTAATGCGCTCATCAATAGGATTAGCTTCCAAAAACTTCTTCGCATCACCATGGCCAACACATAAAAACAAAACGTCGATGTCTTGCGAAATTTGGTCAGTAAAACGTAAGTCAGTATCGCCAAATAAATCAGTATGCACATCCGAAATCAGATTTCCAGCGTTACTGCTGCTATTTACAAAAGCAATTTCTACTTGTGGGTGGTTTACCAAGATACGTAGCATCTCGCCACCAGTGTAACCTGCTCCTCCAATAATTCCTGCTTTTATCATATTTTTAGGTTCATTGTTGTCATTGCGAGGCACGAAGCAATCTCATTTATCGTTTTAAGATTGCTTCGTGCCTCGCAATGACGCTATTTTATTTCAATTTTATAAAGTAAAAATTCTTCGTCTGGTCCTTGTTTTACAAAACCAATTTGTTCGTAAAGGCTTTGCGCTGTAAAATTATCAACGGCTGTTTCTAGCTGAACAAAAGTAGAACCTTGCCCTTTGGCAAAATCGATTACAGTTTTGATGAGTGCTTCACCAATTCCCTGTTTACGGTAGTCTGGATCAACAAACAAATCGTTCAATATCCAATTTTTGGTTAATCTAGCGGACGAATATTTTGGATAAAGCTGTGTAAATCCAACTGGCTTGTCCCCATCAAGTGCTACAAAAATTACCGATTCGTTATTCTCCAAACGAGCGTCGATGAATGCTTTCGCCATTCCTAAATCAGAGAACTTACCGTAAAATATCCTGTACTGATTAAACAAGCCAACCACTAGATTAGCTTCTTTTTCATCAATACGTTTAATTTCTATTTTACTCATACTTTTAGGGCTTTAATATCTAAGGCTTAGGTGTTTGCGGCGTATCAACCTTACGCCTTTTACCTCAAGCCTTACACCTCCAGAAGCTACGCTTCTGAATTAACTTTATGCCAAATCATTACTTGGTTACCGAAAATTTTAGAGAAACCTTTTACATCTTCGCCGCTCCAAGCATTGTTCATTTCGCCGTAGCTACCAAATTTGTTGCTCATTAAATCGTTAGCACTTTCTATACCCACAATGTGGAAACGATAAGGCAACAACTCAACAAATACTTTACCGTTAACGGTACTTTGTGTAGAAGTTAAGAAAGCTTCCATGTCTCTCATAATTGGATCGTGGAATTGACCTTCGTGCAACCAGTTTCCATAAAATGATGATAAGTTTTCTTTCCAGCTCAACTGCCATTTGGTTAAGGTGTGTTTCTCTAAAGCGTGGTGCGCTTTGATGATCACCATCGGCCCTGCCGCCTCAAAACCCACACGACCTTTAATGCCAATAATGGTATCACCCACGTGAACATCACGACCTACACCAAAAGGAGCTGCAATAGCTTGTAACTTTTGGATGGCTCTTACAGGCTCTAATTTCTCGCCATCTACAGCCACCAATTCTCCTTTTTCGAAAGTTAATTCTACTTGCCTAGCTTCGGTTTCAGTTACCTGCGTTGGCCAAGCACTTTCTGGTAAAGTTTTGTTAGATGTCAATGTTTCTGCACCACCTACCGAAGTACCCCACAAACCTTTGTTGATCGAATATTTTGCTTTTTCGGCAGTGTAAACCACACCGTGTTTGGCTAAATACTCAATTTCCGCTTCGCGTGATAATTTCAAATCTCTAATTGGCGTAATGATTTCCACGTTAGGAATTAGGATATTGAAAATCATATCAAAACGCACTTGGTCGTTACCCGCACCTGTACTACCGTGAGCTACGTAATCTGCACCAATTTTTTTTACGTAATTAGCAATAGCTGTAGCTTGGCAAACACGCTCTGCACTTACCGATAATGGATAAGTAGCATTTTTCAACACGTTGCCATAAATCAAATACTTGATGCTATCGTTGTAATAGTTTTCGGTTTCATCTACGGCAGCGTGCGAGGTTACCCCTAAAGCATAAGCCCGTGCTTCAATTTCCTTTAGCTCTTCATCAGAAAAACCACCAGTGTTTACCACTACCGAGTGTACTTCTAAATCTCTGTCTTTAGTTAAATGAATGCAGCAGAATGAGGTGTCTAAACCTCCGCTAAATGCTAAAACAACTTTTTTCTTCATCTTGTATTTATTTTATTAACCCCCAACCCCTAAAGGGGAGTTGTATAGGATGATTTATAATTTTCTATTTATTAATGAACGCCAAAAACAACAACAGTGATTTTAAATCGCTGCCACCTTTTTTCTCAATTAAACGCTGTTTAATCCGCATAAAACGTTCGTAAAGCTTCGGTTTTTTCTGCAGCTCTTCCGCAAACTCTTTGGCAGCTTCGTGTTTTTTCTCTTTCGGATCGTACAACATTGCCGTACACATGCAATTCTTGCGTTCTTTCATCTTCAAGATATCGAAGTTTACACAGCTTTGGCAGCCTTTCCAAAATTCTTCATCTTGCGTAAGTTCCGAGTAGGTCACAGGTTCGTAACCCAAATCAGAGTTGATTTTCATTACCGCCAAACCTGTAGTTAGGCCAAATATTTTTGCTTTAGGATAAAGTTTACGTGACAAGGCGAAAATTTCTTCCTTAATGGCTTTTGCCAATCCTTCTTTACGGTATTTAGGACTTACAATTAGACCCGAGTTAGCCACAAACTGACCGTGGCTCCAGGTTTCGATGTAGCAAAAGCCTGCCCACGAGCCATCCTTATGAAAAGCAATGACAGATTTGCCCTCTTGCATTTTGCCCGCAACATATTCTGGCGAACGTTTAGCGATACCCGTACCTCTAGCTTTCGCAGACTCGGCCATCTCTTCAACTATTTCTTCTGCAAAAACACGATGTTCAGGAAGTGCGACTTGCACTATAAAATCGTTATTATTCATTAATTCTTTAACGAAAAAATATGGTATTCTTGTTAATTGGGTTTTTATTGAGGATCAATTCCTCATGGGTTTAAGTTCCCTAGGGTAAGACTTAAATCCGCGGCGTAAAGAGTTGCCGACTTGTAGTGATATGAAATATGGGGTGTAAACGTTCAATAAAATAGCCGTTAGGTGCCATGGTTTTGGCATCTAAAACAGATAATTTATGTACAATTTGTTTACTCATTTTTTAATCGAATCAACTCTGTAGAATTGATTGTGGCGCAAAGGTTTAAATAAAAATTGAGTTGTGCAATACAATTCGCATTTTTTTACATTTTGTTTATCATTTCTTAACCTAATAATGGAGCATGGACAAAAGAGCAAAGATTAAAGACTTTAAGTCTGCTAAGTTTATTTTGAAAAGCTAAGCCAGTGCTACTATTTACTTTAGCCCCGCTATACGCTTTACTTGCCTCGTGCCTCGGCTGCGTGTTCGCTGCTATCGGGTTTAATTAACTAAGTTCTATACAATAAAACTACTTTGCAACCTTTGCATAAGCCTATTTTTATTATCGTTGTTTTTACCTTTTTCGGTTCCCTAAATCTAGGGACTGGCTGTTAGAACGTAAAGATGTGCAGTAACTTTGTCAATCTTAATATAAAAGTTGGCTAGTTAAGATTGACAAAGTTTAAAGCTGATGTGCTTTATAATTCCGGAGCGTTATCGTAGCGTCTTAAATCCGAATTATTTAGAACAGTTTAAAATTCTGCAATCTGCTGTTCGATATAACAAAATGTCGAACAGCAAAAATACTTTTAGAGCATCATTTCGAACGAGGTACGAGGAGAAATCTGTTGTATAGGAGTTCTTAACTTTGAAACTTCTCTCTACGTTCTAAATGTCGGCACAAGAAACAAAAGATTATATTAGAAAGAAAACTGGATAAGCAACAGACAGCAACAATCATTTCCAATAAGGCGTCACATCTAAATTCAATTAAGTTTTATGGTTATAAATTCAAAAACTTGTAGCAAATAGGAGCAACCCAACGTATAGGGAAATAAGTATCGGGAAAAGGCTTCTGCTTATTTAACAAAGTTTAACATCATACTAAAGCCTATAAAACCAATATTTGTATATTTGAAACTTAAATTCACACTGATTTTACGCTAAAACATGAATACAACTCGTACAAAAATTTCTTTTAAAACATTATATGCATTAGTTGCGATAGCAACCGTTACCTTACTTTCGGCATGTGGTAAAGGAGAAAACCAAGTAACAGAATATGGTTCTTTAAGTGTATACAACGCTTCGCCGAGTTCTACAACCTATGATGTTTACCTTAATAGTTCCAAGTTAAATAGCGCAGCATTGCCTTACGCTGGCGGTGTAAAATATGTTCAGCTTACTGCTGGAAGCTATGAAACCAAGTTTACCGTTGCTTCCGAAACGGCTTCGATTTATACTAAAACAGGTATTAATATTGCGAACAATGCTTTTTCTACTTTATACTTAACTGGTACTACGGGTAGTTTCGATGGCCTTTTGGTGGCTGATGAATTTGCAGGTGCGGCAACTGATAAAGCTCATGTGCGTTTCATTAACCTATCGCCAGATGCCCCGGCTTTAGATTTACGTATTAAAGATGCAACAAGCAACCTTACTTCTAACAAAGCTTACAAAACTAACAGTGGTTTTACAGCGGTAGATGCAGGAGCAAAAACTTTTGAGATTAAAGAAACCACTTCTGGTAATGTTAAAGCTACGGTTGATAGAACCCTAGTAAACGGAACTTTTTACACCATTATTGCTGGCGGAAAAATCACTCCAGGTACAAATGAAAGGGCTTTTAATGGGCAAATTATTCAGCATCAATAAATTAATAGCGTAAGGCTACACTGTTAACGTTGCTTTTTTAAATCACTTTATACAATTAGCAAAACTTTTTGCTAATTACTCAATCCCAAGCAATTTTTTGTTTGGGATTTCTTTTTTCACTACTTTTCTCAATTCTTATTTAGAATAATTAAAAATAATTTGGATGTCAGTAATTTCTGTTGTTAATTTGCGTCTTTAGAATTAATCCAAATAATAATAATGAGTTTACGTTTACAACTTACAGCAATGTTACTCTGCGTTTTTAGCCTATCAGCTTTTGCGCAAACAGGAACTATCAAAGGAAAAATTACCACCGCCGACGGCCAGCCTGCCGGATACATTAGCGTTGGTTTAAAAAACAACAACCACAATACCCTTACCGATGATAATGGAAACTTTTCATTGAATAAAGTAAAGTCAGGCGATTATACCATACGTGTAAGTGCGGTAGGCATTAAATCGCAGGAAAAAAACATCAGTATTAAGGTAGGCGAAACCGCTACGGTTAACTTTAGCTTAACCGAAAACAATGAAGCTTTGAAAGAAGTAACCATTGCGGGTAAGAAAAATAAGTACAAAGTAAGTTTGCCATCGGCTTCGCTTAGGTTAAACGAACCATTGTTAGAAGCACCACAAAACATACAAACGGTTAGCGAACAACTTATCAAAGATCAGCAAATTATTAGCATGAGCGATGGTTTGATTAGAAACGTTAGTGGTGCTGCAAGGTCTGAGCACTGGGGAGATTTGTACACCAATATTAAAATGCGTGGTTCGCAAGTGCAAGCCATGCGTAATGGCTTCAACTTTGTAAATTCGTATTGGGGTCCACTAACCGAAGACATGAGCTTTGTAGATCACATTGAGTTTGTAAAAGGTCCGGCTGGCTTTATGCTAAGCAACGGCGACCCAAGCGGCCTATACAATGTAGTAACCAAAAAACCTACAGGTATTAACAAAGGAGAGGTTTCCTTTACTGTTGGCAGCTACGATTTGTATAGAACAGCTGTTGATTTCGATCATAAAATTACTGGTGATGGAAAGCTCTTGTTCAGGCTAAATGCCGCCGCACAAACTAAGGGTTCTTTTAGACCTTACGAGAAAAACGACCGCTATACTTTTGCTCCATCGTTAAGCTATCAATTAACCCGCAACACAAAAATTACTGCCGAGTATGCTTTGCAAAACGCAAAAATGACTGAAGTAGGTTCATACTATGTATTTAGTCCTAACGGATATGCCACCTTACCGAGAGATTTTACTTTAACTCAGCCGGGCGTACCAGATACTAGAATTAACGACCATAGTGCTTTTGTAAACGTACAACATAATTTTAGCGATACTTGGAAAGCAACTGCACAAGTAGCCTATTCTAAATACCTGCAAACTGGCTATAGCTCGTGGCCGTCGGCTGTAAATACCGATAACACTGTTATTAGAAATGTAGGTATTTGGGATGCCGAAAGTTCCATGAAATTAGCCCAATTTTTTATCAACGGGCAAATGAAAACTGGAGGCATTGTGCACCGAATTTTAGCGGGATTTGATGGTGGAAAGAAAGCATATATTGCAGATTGGGGCCAATCTCACGATTTAGATCTTGCCTCTGCTCCTTTTAACGTAAATAATCCAAATTACGGTTTTCCGGCAAATGGCTATCCTAATTTTGATAGAAGCCAGCCTTTACAAGTTAGAGGTGCAGCAAACAACATCGACCAAAAATACCTGAGTGCTTACCTACAAGATGAGCTAGGTTTCTTTGAAAATAAATTGAGATTAACTTTAGCTGGTAGATACACTTACATTAACCAATCTGCTTACAGTGGCAAGCCAGAAACAGCTAAAAAAGTAACTCCTAGAGTTGGTTTAAGCTATTCTGTAGATAAAAATACTTCAGTTTATGCCGTGTACGACCAGTCTTTTTTACCGCAAACAGGTATTTTACGTAATGGAGATGAAAACCCACCGCTTACGGGAACCAATTACGAGGCGGGCATCAAAAAAGATTGGCTAGATGGCAGGTGGAACACCACCCTTTCTGTTTACCGAATTGTGAAGCAAAATGAATTGGGTCCAGATCCTTTTAGTACACCTAACGAAAACTTTAGCATTGTAATTGGCGAAAAAAGAGCCCAAGGTTTTGAATTTGATTTACGAGGCGAAATTACATCGGGCTTAAAATTAATTGCCAACTACGCCTACACCGACGGAAAAGTAACAGAAGTAAACCCTAGCGTAACTTGGATGGTAGTTGGCGACGCAGTTCCCGGCTTTTCTAAGCACACTTCTAATGCTTGGTTAAGTTATACGTTACAAAGTGGCGCATTGAAAGGCACGGGTATTAACGCTGGTTTTACGCATTTAGCGGGCCGTGCCATGGGCACCTTTAGCGGCACCAACGAAGAACGCAACTTGCCTAACTATTTTAAAGTAGATGGTGGCTTGTTCTGGGAAAACAAAAGCTTAAGAATTAACGCCAATGTATTTAACGTGTTAGACAAATATCTATTTACTGGCGCTTATTATACCGGTTACTGGAACGCCCCAAATTACGATTTAGGCGTGTACTCTTGGCAAGCCGAAGCACCTAGAAACTACCGTTTAAGCATAGCTTATAAATTTTAATTAAACAACTAATTTTTAAACCAATTGGCCTATAACGCCAATTGGTTTTTGCCGTTAAAAAGAATAGAGATGGGGTTTAAAAAACCGATAAAAAAGAAAAGCACATTCAAATATTGGATAGGTCAGCTGCATTTATGGCTAGGTCTAATATCAGGCTTATTTGTATTGTTTTTGGGCCTAACGGGATGCATTTTAGCTTTCCAACGGGAGATAGAGGATGCCGTACAAACTTATCGGTTTACCGAAACCCAAAACAAACCACTTTTGGCACCAACGCAACTCAAAGCAATTGCAGATAAGGCCCTACCCAACAAACATGCGCATAGCGTAACTTACCAGCCTGGCCGTACTACGCAAGTGGTTTATTACGATTTGGTAGCCGATTACTACTACATTGTTTTCGTAAACCAATACACGGGCAAAGTTCTAAAAGTAAAGAACATGGATGAAGATTTTTTTAGGATCATCATTATGGGGCATTATTACCTATGGCTACCGCCAGAAATTGGCCAGCCTATTTTAACCACGGCAACCATGATGTTTGTTTTTTTACTCATTTCTGGGTTGGTTTTATGGTGGCCAAAAAGCAAAGCCGCCAGAAAGCAACGTTTTACCGTAAAATTGAAATCTAAATGGCGTAGGTTAAATTACGATTTGCATAATGTTTTAGGCTTTTACATTACCTTTATTGCTATCTTCATTGGTCTAACAGGCATGGTAATGGGCTTTCAATGGTTTGCTAAGTCTGTGTACTGGGTAAGCTCTGGGGGTAAAACCATGACCGAATGGGAGGAAACCTACTCAGACACTACATCCCTTACCAAGTTAAGTACAAATGCGGCTGCGGCCGATCTACTTTGGGCTAAGTTTTTGAAGGAAGATCCTAAGTTTAAAGGAAGTTTGGATGTACACGTACCCGAAGATGAGAAAGGCGCTGTAGAAATTGCCAAAAATCCAGACCCAAACACCTACTGGAAAGCAGATTACCGTTATTTCGACCAGCATACCTTGAAAGAAATTGAGGTAAAACATCAATTCGGCAAATTTGCCAACGCTACCGTAGCCGATAAGATCATCAGGATGAATTACGATATCCACGTTGGTGCAATTGCGGGCTTACCCGGAAAAATCATTGCTTTTATTGCCAGCTTAATTGCGGCAAGTATGCCCGTAACTGGGGTAATTATTTGGATAGGACGTAAGAAGAAAAAAAGAGCGAAGATTTCGCCAGCAACTGCAATACAACCACAATTTCAGTAAAAGTGCTTTTTGGCCACAATTTTATATCTTGTGGCACAAAGCATTTTTAGTATGTACCGTTTTTCTATCTTATTTATATTTTTCATTTCTGCAAGTTTTAATGTAGCGGCACAAGATTTGGTTGATGCCAAAAAAGCCATCAAAACCTTAACCTCTAAAAAATATTGGGGTAGGGGCTACACTAAAAACGGCATGGCTAAAGCGGCTAATTTTATTGAGAATAAAATGAAGAGCTTTGGCTTATCTCCTTTAACCGAAGCTGGTTTTAAGCAATATTTCAATTTCTCTGCAAACACTTTTCCTTCAAAAATGGAATTGAAAATAAATGGCAAAAAATTAAGGCCGGGAAAAGATTTTATTGTACACCAAGCTAGCAAAGGCGTTAACACCAGTGATAGTTTAACCCGTAAAGATAGTGTTACCTACGCTAATAAAAATGGTGGTGTTGTGGTAGGCTTGGCACCTAAGCTAACGTGGTCTGCTTCGCAAAAAGTGCTAGATTATACGGTTATCGAGGTGGCTAAAAGAACGGATGTTCCCATTCTAAAAAAGATTGATGTTCATATTGAAAATGAATTTGTTACAAATTTTACCGCAGCTAACGTTATGGCTATGGTTAAAGGAACTACCAAACCAGATTCGGTAATTGTATTTACAGCACACTACGATCATTTAGGTGGCATGGGAAATAAAACCTACTTTCCGGGAGCTAACGACAATGCAAGTGGTGTGGCCATGCTGCTTGATTTGGCAAAGTATTACGCTAAAAACCCACCAAAGTACAGCGTTGTCTTTATCGCTTTCGCCGCCGAAGAAATTGGCTTGTTAGGTTCGAAAATACTTTACAGAACATCCTTTATTTCCACTTAAAAACATTCGCTTTTTGTGGAATTTAGATTTATTGGGAAATGGCGATGCTGGTGCGACAGTAGTTAACGCCACCGTTTATCCAGATGAATTTGCGCTGCTTAATAAAATTAACAACCAACAGAAATTAATTTCTAAAATAAACTCAAGAGGTAAGGCAGCCAATAGCGATCACTATTATTTTACAGAAAAAGGTGTGCCAGCGTTTTTCTTATATACACAAGGTGGAATAAGTGCCTACCATGATGTGTATGATATGGCGGCCACACTCCCTTTAACAGCATATCAAAATTTATTTAAACTTTTTGTAGCATTTAATTTTGAGCTAACTAAGTAGCAAAAAAAGGGGATGTTTTAACAAAACATCCCCTTTTTAATAGCAGGTTAAACCACTAATTTTCTGGTAATAAAACCAAACGGATGTAGTTGTCGCCGTTTAAGTATTTTTTAGCTGCGGTTTTTGTAGCATCAACAGTTACGCCGTTAATGCGTGAAGTATTGTCTAACACTTGCTCTACGTTGTCGTTGTATTTTAGGCGGTTAGTTAAATAACCTAACCAGTAACCATTTTCGCGAAGACTTAGTTCTTGTTGTCTTAACTCTTCAGATTTGAATTTCTGTAGGTCTTCTGCAGTTACGCCATTGTTTTTAAAGGTGTTCACTTCTTCCAAGGCAGCATTAATTAGCTTCTCGGCATTAGCTTTAGCACAGTTAAAAGAAATGGTAAAATAATAGTGAGCCGTTGGATTTTTTTGTACACTTAAAGAAACGCCCGGGCTATAAACACCACTTTCTTTCTCACGCAAACGCTCGGTAATTTTGATATCCAATGCAGCTTTTAATGCATCTAACATTACGTTGTTTTCTGCATTATACGTATAATCGTCGTGGAAAACCAACTGTACAGAAACTTTGTCTTCTAAACCTTTTTTAACGGTTTTGCTTACTTTGCCTTTTGGAGGATTAACTCCATTGTCTACATAATTTTCGTTTTTATTTAACGAAGGCAAGCTTGCCAAATAGGTTGTAATTAAAGGTTTGATTTTTTCTACATCAAAATTACCTACGAAAACAAAGGTTTGTCCGCTTGCATCAGCAAAACGATCTTTATAGAAAGCATAAGCTTTATCGATGTTGATTTTGTCGATATCAGCTAGTGTAGTTGGCATCCCACGTTTGTGGTAATTGGCCATTACCGCTTGTACAGTATCTGCAAAAACGCTGCTTGGGTTACTGCCTTTATTAGCGGTAATTACTTTAAAATCGCTCACGTTTTTGTTGAAAATATCAGCGTCTTTGCGTGGATTTGTAGCACGGGCATAAATCAATTGGAATGCTGTTTCTAAGTCTTTAGGAGAAGCATTTCCAGAAAAACCCTGATACAAATCGTCTATATAAGCACCTACCGCAGCATTTTTGCCAGCTAAGCATTTAGATAATTGCGTTGGATTGTAATCTCCAACACCACTTTGTGCAATCAAGTTCGCATTTTCGGCAGAGATAAAATCATCATTACTAGCTAAAGAAGCTCCACCTTTTGCAAATGAAGTAAATATCACTTGGTCATTTTTAAAATCGGTAGGTTTTAACACTACTTTAACGCCGTTGCTCAAGGTTAGTGTGGTAATACCCACTTTATCGTTTTTGGTTTCGCTTACAATGGTTCCTGCTTTTGGAGCCTGTGCTATCAGCGGTTTGTTTACGGTATTGTCTACATACGGAGTTACGCCATTGCCCGCATTTTTTAGCGCAGCTAAGAATGCAGCCTCGCTAGGCAGGTTTGCTTTTTCTTTTTCTGGTGCTTGTACTACTAAAATTTGGTTGTTTTTGGTTACCATGGCTTTAGCAGCGGCATTTACATCAGCTAAAGAAATGCTTTGTAACAACTTTTTGTTTAGCTCATAGCTGTACTCCTCAGATGGAATTGCCGAGCCAATTAAGAAGTTGTTTAAATACTGTTGTACATAAGCACTAGATTTGGTTTTGTCTTTTTCTTTGAACTGCTTTTCGTTGCTAGCCTCCATTTTTTTCTTTACGGTTTCTAGCTCGCCAGCGGTGAAGCCAAATTTAGCCATACGCTCGTTTTCTGCTACAGCCGCTACCAAAGCTTTTTCGAGCTCGGCACCTGTTTTGGCTACTGCTACGGTTTGTAGGGCGTTCATATCCCAAATCATACCGCCTTGGTACGGGCCATAACCACTTTGGGCAAATAAAAATGGCGCATTGCCTTTCTGCATAATTTCTGCAATACGGGCTGCCAACATATTGTTTACCATGTTTTGCACCATTTGTAGCTTATAATCGGCTTCGGTTTTTACAGGCCCTTGTTTTTGCTTGTAAATTAGCTGGGCTACGTTGTAAGGTTGCTCTGGGTCGGTAGCAATTTTAACCAAAGGCTGTGCATTGTCTGGAATGCTGTAATAAGTTCTTGGTTTTTCATTGGCCGGGTTTTTCAACTCAGAGAAATTAGCGATAATTAGTTTCTCTACTTCGTTTACATCAAAATCGCCAACGGCAATAACCGTTTGTAGGTTAGGGCGGTACCAGTCTTTGTAAAAGTTACGGATTTTATCGTGTGTAAATTTCTGTAATAAATCTACATCCCCAATCGGAATGCGTTTAGCATAACGCGAATCGCCTAGTAAAAAGGCAGCAATTGCTTGCTTATTCGTTGCTGTGCATTTTTACCACGTTGACGGTCTTCCTCAATAATTACACCACGTTCGTTGTCAATTTCTGCGCCATCCATGCTTACTTTGCCTGCCCAGTTAGCTAAAATCTTGAAGCCTGTTTTAAAAACTTCGGCACTATCTGTAGGAATTGGCAATTGGTATACCGTTTGGTTAAAGCCGGTATAAGCATTTAGGTCTGCCCCAAAACGTACGCCCGCTTTTTGCAAGTAACTAATGATTTCGTTTTTAGGAAAGTCTTTGGTGCCGTTAAAAGCCATGTGCTCTGTAAAGTGCGCTAATCCTAATTGTTCTTCATTTTCCATTAAAGAACCAATTTTGTTTCCTAAATAAAGTTCGGCCCTGTTTTTAGGCTCCACATTTTTGCGGATGTAGTACACCAAGCCGTTAGGTAGTTTACCAATTTTAACATTAGGGTCTGTTGGTAATGCTTGGCTTGCGCTAGGTTTAGCAGTCGTTTTAACCGTTGTAGCTTTAACTGGAGCTTTTTTCTGCGCCATTGCTGGTTGTGCCAACACGATAGAAAGAGCTCCAACAGCAAGTAAATGCAAATTTTTCTTCATTTTATAAATTTAGTTAGAGGTAAATGTTTGTTTTTAGATTGTATTCTTTGTTTAAAGTTACAAATAGATTTGAGTATTGAGCATTGAGATTTGAGAACAAGGTTTAGGGTAGTATAGGAGCGTAAATGTGCTTGCTACAGCTTTAGTTCTTTAATCTTTGCTCTTTAATCTTTGCTCCTTAATCCTAATTACACCTTAATAATGATATTCCTTTTGTACATTACCCAAAGTATCACATACCAAAACAGCACAAAGGCAACGGCATAAGCCAAAGAAGCATTTAGCGGGTTGGCAAAGTTATTGGCAAATAAGGCTTTGTTCACGTAGCTTAGCGCACCTACTTTTTCTCCTTCAAAATCAATCTTAATCATGTTTAGCAAACGCGGCATCAAGCCTGATAAAAAGAAAACAGTAATGGCGTTTACCCCATAAACTACAAAAGGTTTGGTAAAACGATTGTACTGGTTCACATCTATCAGCCAATAAGATAAAGCTAAAATAACGGTTGCCAAGCCACCCGTGTAAAGCACATAAGAACTGGTCCATAATGCCTTGTTAATAGGAAATTGGAGGTCCCAAAGTAGGCCACCCATAAACATTAATGTACCAGCCGAAAACAGCCAGGCTATTTTAGTAGCTGGTTCTATGGTTTTCTTTTTAAGATAAGTGCCAACCAACACACCAATTAAGCAGGTGCCAATAGCTGGCAGGGTGCTTAAAATCCCTTCAGGGTCCCAAGTTTTAGCAGCTTTCCATAAATGTGCTTCTGTTAAGATGGTTCTATCTAACCAAGCCCCTAAATCGGTTCCTTTTTCTAAGTTGGCAGGACCAAAACCTGGTACAGGAACAAAATTCATTAAAGCCCAATAGCCAAAAAGTAAAACCACAATGGTTTGGAACAACCTTTTATCGCTCAGCTTTAAAAATAGGATAGATGAAATTAAGAATACTACCGAAATTCTTTGCAGTACGCCAGGTATCCTTACTGTTTTCAGAGCTTCAATAAAATCGAAATCACTAAAATTCCTTGGAAAAAAGGCTAAAATAAACCCTAGAAAAAAAGGGTAAATGCTCTTTTTGAGGCTTTTAAAATCGTTTTTCCGTGTGCCGCATTATCTTCTCGCTTACTGCCCATAGCGTAGGCAATAGATACGCCAACAATAAACAAAAAGAAAGGAAAAACAAGGTCGGTTGGGGTACAGCCATTCCATTCGGCGTGTGCTAAAGGTGGGTAAATGTGCCCCCAGCTTCCTGGATTGTTTACCAATATCATGGCGGCTACGGTTAAACCCCTAAAAAAATCTAGTGAAAGGAGGCGTTGAGAGCGATTTGGTTTGGTTTGCATGGTGTGTAAAATAAAAATATCTTCTATCTATTAGTTTGTTACGCTAAAGATAGAAGATAAATTTTAGTTCCTTACCTAGTTCGTCATCCCAAATTTATTTTGGGGTCGTAATGCGGTAAATTATATCGCTTTAGGATTCCCGCCTACGCGGGAATGACGATTAATAAGGCCTAATAATGGTATCTCATAAAAGCTTCCATCGCTTCGTAATCAGCTAAACCTAACTCATCGTAAGTTTTGGCCGTTTCGCGATTTCTGTCTTCTGCTCGTTGCCAAAATTCTCTCGGGTCATCGCCAGGGAAAACA
The DNA here is from genome assembly GCF_026625705.1 of Pedobacter sp. SL55. Classification (NCBI taxonomy): domain Bacteria; kingdom Pseudomonadati; phylum Bacteroidota; class Sphingobacteriia; order Sphingobacteriales; family Sphingobacteriaceae; genus Pedobacter; species Pedobacter sp. SL55. The sequence goes on from NZ_CP113059.1 coordinate 1,334,816, forward strand.
GGAATATCTTTTTGCGATTGGTGCTTGAAAATAGCCAGTTTCTTGCGTTCTACTTCTTTAGGACTTAGTGGAACTGCCATTTCAATTTCGTGTGGTTCAAACTCGTGCCAAGCGCCACGGTACATCCATAACCAGCAATCTTCTACCCAAGCTTCCGTACCTTTTAGGCGTCTTAATGCCTCTACAATGATGTTGAAGCAAACAATGTGCGTGCCATGCGGATCTTCAAAATCTCCAGCAGCAAACACCTGGTGTGGTTTCACTTTTTGTAGTAATTCCATTGTTAATTCCACATCTACTTCCGAAACTGGGTTTTTCTTCACTTTGCCAGTTTCGTAGAACGGAAGCGCCATAAAGTGGATGTTTTCATCAGGTAAGCCTGAAAAACGAGCTCCAGCGATAGCTTCGCCTTTTCTAATCAATCCTTTTACCAACTTAATTTCTTCTGAGTCGATTTGATTAGGGCGTTTGTTAGCCATAAACTCACGCATTTCTTCGTAAGTTTTTCTCATGTTAGTTTGGTCAATTCCCATTTTTTCTGAGAAATCGATGTTAAACTCTACGAAACGGAGTACGTCATCGTCCCAAACGGCAGTGTTGCCAGATGTTTGGTAGGCAACGTGTACTTCGTGTCCTTGATCGGCCAGACGAATGAAAGTACCACCCATAGAAATTACATCGTCATCTGGGTGCGGAGAAAATACAATTGCTCTTTTCTTCGCTGGGTTTGCTCTTTCAGGGCGTTGGCTGTCATCGGCATTTGGCTTGCCACCTGGCCATCCGGTAATGGTATGTTGTAATTTGTTGAAGATATCGATATTAATATCATAAACCGGGCCTTGCTCTGTAGCTAATTGAGCCATGCCGTTGTTGTTATAATCGTCTTCGGTTAATTTAAGGATAGGTTTTTTAAGGTGCTGTGCCAACCAAATTACCGCTTTACGAGTAAGTTCTGGCGTCCAGTCGCAATCTCTTGCTAACCAAGGTGTGTTAAATCTGGTTAAGTCTAAGGCTGCGTCTTGATCTAGAATAAACTCTACATTTTCAGAAAGTTGTAGATAAGTAGCGGGAACTTCACTCGAAATTTCGCCCTCAACCGCTTTTTTAATGATCGAAGCTTTTTTCCTATTCCAAGCCATTAAGATAATCTCTTTAGCTTTAAAAATAGTACCAATACCCATGGTAATGGCTTTGGTTGGTACGTTAGATTTACCACCAAAATCACGAGCCGCATCTCTACGGGTTAAATCATCTAGGGTTACCAAACGAGTTCCAGAGTTTGGTGCCGAACCTGGCTCGTTAAAACCAATGTGACCCGTACGGCCAATACCTAAAATCTGAATATCCAGTCCGCCAACACTTTCTATTTTCTTTTCATAATTTAAACAGAAAGCTGGAATTTCTTCAAGACTTAAGGTGCCATCTGGAATGTGCACATTGTTTTTGTCTATGTCAATATGATCGAAAAGATTTTCGTTCATAAAGTAAACATAGCTCTGTACAGAGTTGGGCTGCATCGGATAGTATTCATCCAAGTTGAAGGTAATTACATTTTTGAAGCTTAATCCTTCTTCTTTGTGTTGCCTTACCAACTCTTTGTAAACCGCAACTGGTGTAGCTCCTGTAGCTAAACCTAGCACTGCATTTTTACCTTGTTGTTGTTTTTCTTTGATTAGTGAAGCGATACGGTTCGCTACACTCAGAGAAGCTTCTTTCGGATTTTTAAAAATACTTACTGGGAGCTTTTCGAACCTCGTTTCTTCTAATAGATTTAATCTTGCCATTAATCTTTGGTTTTTTATTGAACGGAGCAGTAAATATAGTATAGATTAAACAGAAAAAAAATAGGACAATTTTTGCGTAAAGCTTATTTTGGCCTAAAAAGTGGTTTTAATTGTCTTTCAGGGCGTTTTTACTTTTTAAAAAAATTAAAAAACTTTTTTTGCGACTTGTTTTAGTTTGGTATTCGGTAAAATGTAAAAAGTAAATGGCATTTATCGAAACAACTTGTACCTTTCACAGTCAAAAAATTCGTAATGAAAAATCAAATCGAAAACCTATACCATAAATCTAAGAAGACAGAAAAGCTGATCATTGGATTGATGTCTGGAACCTCTATGGACGGCTTGGATATTGCCTTAAGTTCTTTTAGCGGTAGCGGAGCTGATACGAAAATAAAGCTGTTGAAATTTAAAACGGCAGATTATACCGATACTTTTAGGAAACAGGTAAAATCGATTTTTTCTAAACGCGAAGTTGACTTAGAAATGGTTTGCTTAATGAACGAGCAAATAGCGCTTACTCACGCAAAGCTGATTAATGAAGCCATTGCTGAGTGGGGCTACCGAAACGAGGATATTGATTTTATTGCCAGCCATGGACAAACCATTTACCATGCACCAAAATCATTACACCAACGGGACGAGCTGCCAAATGGTACTTTGCAAATTGGCGATGGCGATCATATTGCGGTAAATACAGGTATCATTACACTAAGTGATTTTAGGCAAAAGCACATTGCTGCAGGTGGCGAAGGTGCCCCTTTAGCCGTATATGGCGATTACCTCATTTTTTCTAAGCAGGGCGAAGATAGGATCATGTTGAATATTGGCGGCATTGCCAATTACACTTATTTGCCCGGCAATTTAGATGCAGCTAAAGTTTTTTCAACCGATGTTGGGCCAGGCAATACTTTGATGGATCAGTATGTTCAAAAGCATTTTGAAGGTTTGTACTACGATAAAGATGCCGCCATTAGTCAATCGGGGAAAGTGAATGAAAAACTTTTACAGCAGTTATTGACCAACGATTTTTTTGCTGCGGATTTTCCTAAAACTACCGGTCCAGAACTTTTCAGCCTCGATTACTTAGCAAATGCGCAAAAAGTTTCTGGTACGGATGGTTTATCCAAAGAGGATGTAATGGCCACGCTGTGTCATTTCTCGGCACAGGGCATCGTAGAATCGATACAGCGGGCATTGCACCAATTAACTCAACCGGTATTGTATTTGAGTGGCGGCGGTATGCACAACCCCTTATTATTGTCGCTTTTAAAATCGGCTTTGCCCCAGGTAAGCTTTAAAACTACTTCAGATTTAGAGATTAACCCCGATGCGAAGGAAGCTGTTTTATTCGCTTTATTAGCTAATGAAACCATTTGTGGAAGCCAAATTTACTTTGGCGAGAGAGAGGGTGTGCCCTCTGTTTGTATGGGTAAGGTTAGTTTGCCTCATTAAATCATAAGACTGAAAAAAAGCGAACCACTGGTTCGCTTTCGTTGCTTTTTACTAATAATATATTTGATCTAGATGATCTGCAAGCCATTGGTATGGTATGCAGCCAAGGCCTCGTCGCCGTCGTTGAGTTCGGTAACTAAATAGTTGATGTTCTCTAATCCCGCTACTTTTAGTCTTAAAGTAGTGCCTAATTTTTCAGAGATACATAATACCGCAGTTTTTTTAGAAGAGGCAATCATTGCTTTTTTCAATTGATTAATTTCCCAATCGGTGTCTGTTACGCCATCAGTAGGATGCAATGCGCTAGTTCCCATTAAGCATAAATCTGCTCTAATATCTGCCAGTTGGCTAATTACGTGGCCACCATAACTAATTTGCGAGTTTTTAGAGAATAGCCCACCTATTAGAATAACTTCAATTTTTTCGTATTTAGCTAGTTCTACAGCAACTAATGGGCTAATGGTAATAAACGTAGCATGTAAATGTTGAGGTAGTTGTTTGGCTAATTCAATTACTGTGGTCCCTCCGCCAGTTAACACTACCATGCCATCTTTAATTAAGGAAGCAGTTTTTTTAGCTATACTGATCTTGGCATCTTTTGCGTATACTTTGCTATCGTCAAAAGACGATTGGTAAGATTTGGAAAGCGCCCCTCCGTGTACTTTATTTAGCAAATTGTCATCAGCTAATTCTTGTAAATCTCTTCTAATGGTATCTTCTGATACATTTAATAATTCTACCAAATCAGAACTTAGCACCCTGTTGTGCAAGTTAATTTGGCGCATAATCATATTGTGGCGTTCTTTTTTAAGCATTTAATGAAGAATATTGTTCGAGACCTAAGGTAGTGAAAAAATATTTTTTATGAGTAAAGAATGATTTTTAAGTGTTTTTAGTGTGCGGATTTTTGCGGTGTTTGGTCTGGAAATAATTCTTTTTTGTTAAAATTTTGTTAAAATTTCTTTTTTTAACGAAAAACATTTGTGATATTTACTTAGGTTTTAATGAGAATGCGTGAATATGCGTTTTTATTAAGCTGAAAATCAACGAAACAAATTAATTACTATTAACCAACAAGAGTTTATGAAAAAAATTACTCATGCTGTTCTTGGGAGCTTTTCTTTTAGCAGTTCAGGTAATGGCGCAACAGGTTACTGTTACGGGTAAAGTCACTTCTTCGGAAGATGGGCAGCCAATACCAGGTGCAACAGTTAAAGTGAAAGGGACCTCGGTGGCAACACAGGCAAACAATAGTGGTATTTATACCATTAAAGCAAATGCGGGAGACGTATTGCAGTTCGCTTATTTAGGGATGGTGACCAAGGAGCAAGCTGTGGGGACTTCGACAACGATTAACATTACCTTAAGCCCGGATAGCAAATCCCTTAATGAGGTGGTTGTTACGGCTTTAGGGCAAAAGGTAGTAAAGCGCTCTTTAGGAACTTCGCAACAAGAAGTTAAAGGCGAAGATATAGCTCAAACACAAAGGGAAAATTTTGTAAATGCATTACAAGGACGAGTTGCAGGGGTTGAGGTAACAAGCTCTTCTGGTGTTCCTGGAGCCTCTTCCTCAATAACAATTAGGGGAGTGAGTTCTATTAGTGGAAGTAACCAGCCTTTAATGATTGTAGATGGATTGCCGATTGATAACAAAACATTGAGTAAACTTCGGCTTTTTTTCTGAAATTAGTTCAAATACTTCGCAAGCAAATAGAAATGCCGATTTTACAAATAGGTCATCAGATATAAATCCTGAAGATATTGAAAGCTTAGTCGTGTTAAAAGGTCCAGAGGCTGCTGCTCTTTACGGTATAGATGCTGCAAATGGAGCAATCGTAATTACGACAAAAAGAGGCAAGCCTGGGACTGGTGCAATAGACTATAGCAATAGTTTTAGGATAGATGCGCCTAGGGGCAAGCCAGAGATACAAAAAGTATATGAGCCTAGTGCTGTAGGTACTACTTCATTTTTATATTTTGGAGATGAATATCTTCCTGGTACTAAATTCTATGATAATGTAGATGGTTTTTTTCAGACGGCGTTGACTCAGAAGCATAATCTGTCAATGAGTGGAGGTACAGATAGAATAAGCTATAGATTTTCAACATCATATACGAATCAGAACGGCGTTATCCCCAATTCATTATATGACAGGATTAACGTTACTGGTGCTACTAGGGCTACCATCAACGACTGGCTAAAGGCAGATCTTTCACTTAGCTACACATATTCTAACAATGACCAGGCTAGAAAGGGAGCTGGAGGTCCTCTAATCGGATTGTTGGTTTGGCCTCAGACTGATGATGCTAAAAATTACTTAACACCTGCTGGTACAAGAAGACAAGTAACTTCTTTAGGTCTTGGTTCCGAAATAGACAATCCTTATTTTAATGTCGAGAAAAATAGAATAAATTCAAAAGTTAATAGACTTTTAACAAACTTGGGCTTAACCTTTACTCCTGTTAAGTGGGGTAGCTTGGAAACAAGAATAGGTGTGGATAATTATACTAGTCAAAACCTTATATTAAGGCATCCTGAAAGTACAGCTGGTTTTTCATATAAAGGAATATTAGATGTAGCAAATGACGTTACTCGTAATGTTAATATGCAGAATATCTTTACGGTTAAAAAGCAAAAAATTACAGGAGATCTTTCTATAGACGGAGCTGTAGGTCAATCGTTTCAAGACTTAAGGTCTAATATAGATGCATTATATGGCGAGGGATTTTTAGATCCTAATTTTGTTTCAGTTAACAATACCAGTATCAGAAATGCGAGAAACACCTTAAGTAGAAGAAGATTAGTAAGTTTCTTTAGTAGGGCTACTTTAAACTATCGTGATTATCTTTATGTAACAGGAACTATTCGAAATGATAGAACTTCAACTATACCTATCGATAGGTATTCTTTCTGGTATCCTTCAGTTTCAGCTAGTTTTGTGTTTACCGATGTGCCTGCCTTTAAAGGATTACAGAATATATTTACGTCTGGAAGATTAAGAGCTGCCTATGCTGAAGTGGGAAAAGATGCAAGACCTTATGCTTATAGGCCTTCATTAGAGTATAAAGCTACTGTTGGTGGTGGTTATGGCTATGGTTTTACTGGTCCAAATTTAGACTTGAAACCTGAGTTTGCTAAGTCTTATGAATTTGGGCTAGAGCTCGCTTTTCTTAAAGATCGTTTGGGTGTAGATGTAACATACTACAATAAGAAAACGACTGATCAAATTATTAATGATATTAGAGGTAGTTATTCAACTGGATTTATTTTGTTCAATTTAAACGGAGGGTCGACGGAAAATAAAGGAGTTGAGATTACTTTGAGAGGAACTCCAGTAAAGAACAAAGATTTCAGCTGGGATATTTTAACAAATTTCGAAAAAGCAAAAGGTACGGTACTTGCTTTGCCAAATTCATTGCCAGAGTCTTATGTTTCGGATACCTGGTTATATGGAAACGTAAGGAATGGAAATTCTCCGGGCAAATCTACTAGGTCACTAACGGGATTCTTTTATCTAAGAAATAATCAAGGACAATTGTTGGTTGATCCGACTACTGGATTGCCTTTGCGTTCAACTGTATTTATAGACGGGGGTTATGATAGGCAACCAGACTGGTCAATGGGTATAACAAATACTTTTACTTATAAAAACTTTTCATTATCATTTTTACTAGATGTGAGAAAAGGTGGAGATATCCTAAATGCTACTGATCATTTCCTAACCTCCAGAGGTTTAACAATGAGGACTTTAGATAGAAATGAGCCTAGGGTTATAAATGGTGTAATTAGAGATGGGCTAGAGAACTCTGCTAATCCCACTGTAAACAATCTTGTTGTAGTGCCAAGATACCAAACTGGATATTATACAGGAATCAGTGAAGAGCTGTTTATTGAGAAAGATATTAATTGGGTACGCCTAAAGGATGTTACCTTAAATTATCGTTTGCCAAGTACATTACTGAAAAAGCAAAAACTAGTAAAGTCTGCTAGCGTCTTCTTGACGGGAACAGATTTATTTTTGATAACTAATTATTCGGGAATGGATCCTGTGGTTAATGGTAATAGCGCAGCTGTTGGTGGATCTGGAGGAGTAGGTATAGATTATGGTAATTTTCCTATACCTATGGGTTTTAATTTTGGCGTTAGAATAGGATTATAACTTAGGAGGAATATTTAAAATGAAAAAGATATATATATCATGTTTAGCTGCTTGTCTACTATGGATGAGTAGTGGATGTAAAAAATGGCTGGATGTTAACGAAAATCCGAATGCGCCTCAAGAAGTAACGGCAAATCTTTATTTGGCCCCAATGTTACACTGGATGATAACAGATGCACCTTACGAAGGAAGGTTCATTGGTCGTTATACTCAAAATTGGTATTTACCAGCGACGTCAAAAAGCACTTGGGATAGAATGGGATATGATCCTGGAAGTGATAATGGAGCACAGACATATAGGGACGTATATTGGGTTTTAGGACAAAACCTTGTAGATATGATGAACAAAGCAGAAGCAGAGCAACGCTGGGATTTGCTGGGCGTTGGTTACATTTTAAAAGCTTGGGGCTGGCAAACATTGACGAGTATTCATGGAGAGATAACGATTAAAGAAGCTTTTTTGCCAAATAAGACGCAATTCAAATATGATACCCAACAGTTTGCATATGAAGAAAGTCGCAGATTGTTGAACCTTGCGATTACAAATCTCCAAAGAACAGATGGAGCAGTAAGCAGTGCTTTTTTGGCAGTTGGTGATAAAATATACAATGGAGACCGCACAAAATGGTTGAAATTTGCGTATGGGCTATTAGCAATGAATCTCAATCACTATTCAAATAAAGCAGACTATGATGAAGATGCTGTTATCGATGCTGTTGATAAATCATTTGCAAGTAACGCTGATGATGCGCTAATCACTTATTCAAATACAGGTAATGATGATTCGAATTTTATGGGGCCGCGTCGTCAAAACTTTCAAAATTACAGACAAACAAAATTCATTGTTGAATTAATGAATGGCACACAGTTTGGAGGTGTAATTGATCCTAGAATGACACGTATGCTTGCCATATCTCCTGATGGTCAATATCGCGGCTTAGACGTAAATGTGATTAATTATGGGGCTTTAACCGCAACACAAAGACCGAATAATATTTGGAATTATCCATCAAATATATCATCGGGCGTTCCTACAATGTATATTTTCGATGATAAATCTAGATTTCCTGGTATGACTTATTCGCAGTTGCAATTCATAAAAGCTGAAGCAGCATATAAAAAAGGGGATAAATTTACAGCTTTAAATGCGTACAGAAATGCTATATCTTCCCATATAGATTTTGTTAACGCTCGAAATAGTGATAATGCTCAGTTACCAAGCCAGATTACATCGGCTGAAAAAACTTCTTTTATAAGTAATACAGCAATTGTTCCATCTGATCCAAATAACCTTACGTTATCGCATATCATGTCGCAAAAATATATTGCACAATGGGGTTGGGGGCATTATGAGACTTGGATGGATTTGAGAAGATATCACTATACAGATGTTGATCCAGCAAGTTCTAAACAGGTTTTTATGGGTTTTGGCATTCCAATTGAGCTTTATGGTGATAATAATGGGAATCCTGTTCAAAGAATTAGAACTAGATACAACTCTGAATACGTTTGGAATAGAGAGGAACTGGATAAAATAGGCGGGTTGGCTACAGATTATCACACCGTACCATTGTGGATTACACAACCTTAAACTTAATTGAAATGAAAAAGAGATTTAATATAATTACTGCTATTATTGTTTCGCTGTTTATACTTTCTTGCGAAAAGAATGCAGTACAGCAAATAGATTATACTCCTGCTGGAGCATTTATTAGAGCATATAATTTTGCCGTTAGTGGACCCACAGTTAATATATATGCAAATGATAAGAAAATGACAGCTATCGGATCAACTACAGGTATTGAAGCGGCCGCTGGAATATCTGCTTATGGAGTATTTCCTACTACAAATAGTTATCTAAACTTGACAACGGTAGGGGACGTGGTATTTAAAGCTAAGGTTTCGTCGACAGCTACTACAAACGCAAACATTGAAACAACTGTTTTGCCAACAAACGTTGTTGCAGGAAAATACTATTCCTTTTATACAAGCGGTATATATGATGCAACAGCGAAAACAACTTCATCATTCATTCTTGAAGATAACTTTCCTTCTATAGATACCGCGGTTTCCTATGTTAGGTTAGTAAATACAATTTCAAATGCGGCCAATGGCTTTAATTTGGTTGCCGTCAATACAACTACAGCCGAAGTAATCAATATTGCTGCGGCTACTGCTTACAAAGCGGGTTCTGCTTTTGTAAAGGTGCCAAATGGTGTGTATAATCTAACTGCTGTTAGTGTAAACACTCCAGCAAATATAACTATTACTCGTGCAGCAGTTTCTTTTTCTAAAGGGCTTGTTTATACTATTGCAGCACGTGGTAGTACTACTACCACTAGCACACTTGCGTTAGATCTTACAAGGAATAGGTAAAATAGTAAAATATAACAAAAAAACCGCGTCTAAAGAGATGCGGTTTTTTTGTTATATTACCATTTGTAATGTAATAAGTATAGAGAATATGAGGTTCTTTTTTGTTTTAGTTCTTCTTTTTCCTTTAAGGCAGATGTAAAGGCTTCTATTTTCATGGTAACAAGCAAAGAAGACTCGGGAATTGGAACGCTAAGGCAAGCAATTCATGATGCTAATATTAATGGAACATCGACTACTGATTATATTTATTTTAATCTCCCTGGTCTCAGTTCATCAGACGTAACCATTTCATTAACTCAGGAGTTGCCTTCACTTTCGTCTAATCTTGTTATAGACGCTACCACGCAACCAACAAATCTCCTCGGAAGTTCCTCGATTAAGGTTTTATTAACTAGAATATCAGTTGATTATATAAATGGGTTGAAAGTTTCTGGCGTCAATAACATTAAAATATTTGGGTTTTACTTCAGTAATTTTGTCTCACCGCTGGGCATACCTGCGGATGATAGAACGGCAGCAATCTTTTTGGAGAATTGCTCAAAAATAACTATAGGAGGGCCAAGAAAGAGAAATGGCTTTGGCAATAATTATACTTCGATTATATCTCCTACGTTCTTGAATTCCATAGAGGACATAAAGATTTCGTCAAACATTATTGGCTTGGACCCTACTGGAATGATAGCTACACCAAATTATGTTGGTATTGATTTGAGCTATCTAAGCAATTCTATAATAGGGGGAATACAAGAAGAGGAAGGTAATATAATTAGCTCCAATGAAAATGGTGTGTCGCTTGGTTCAATGAGAAATAGGGTTAGATTTTCGAATAATACTATCGGTTACAATATCATTAAATCAGAGGTTATTCCCTCTCCAGCTGATGCTGTAGGACTTTTTGCGAATGGTGAATTTGTTGATTTCATAATGACACATAATTATATAGTGGCGCAAAATGTTGGGGTAAAGCTAGATAATTTAAAAAATAACTATTACCTGAATGCCAATGTTATTGGCGGCGATTTATTAAGTAAAAATAGAAAGTATGGAATTGAATTGTATAATTGTGGCGTCGGCAGTATAAGCGATGGAAATGTTATATCTCACAATGAAGTTGGTATTTTTATAGAACGTTCCTATCCCGTGTCTATTCTTAAAAACAGTTTTTATTGTAATACAAGGCCAATCGAATTTGTCAATTTACCAAATGGAAAATTTGTGGCAATCTCTGCTATCTCTAATATTACCTCAACAAGTATTAACGGCACTTATCTCCCCAATTCAAAGATTGAGCTTTTTTACACCGATGCTTGTGTAAATTGCGAAGGAAAGGAGTGGATTGCTACTATATTAACGGATGGATTGGGGAATTGGAGTTACAATGGGGCCATTGATCTTACAAGGTCTATTACAAGTATGGGCACAAACCAAGACGGAGCTACTGCGCCTTTCTCTAAACCTTTAATGGATCAGGCAAATGCCATAAAGACAGACGTAATTTGCAACCAGCCTAAAGGAAGTATAAGAGGGATTATGACTTATGATGCATCTATATTTGAATGGAGAGATGCAAATGGCTTGATAGTTGGCACAGCAAAAGATTTAGAAGGTGTTGGGCCAGGTACTTATAGGCTCACAGCTAAGCAGAACAACTCTTGCTACGCTACGTCTAATGCGTTTACCATTACTTCTTCTGGTACAGGAATATTGGAAAACAATAAGGAGATTGTAAAGGCATATTGTAATCAGTCCAATGGTGCAATAACCAGAATAGTTACGCCAAATAATGTTCCTCGTATCTGGTACAATGAAGCTGGAGTAGAGGTGGGTAGGGGCGATGATTTGACAAATGTGCCCGCTGGAACATATTATTTTACAGCTCAATTAGGTACTTGCAATATTTCTTCTCCTAACTATGTAGTTGCTAATTTTGAGTTTGATTACAAGGTAGCGGCAGAGAATGTTAAAGATGCGACTTGTTCTCAAGATAATGGCAGTATCAGCATAAATGCTTTTCAAGGTGCAAGGCCAGATTATGTAAAATGGTTTAACGAAAGTAATGTAGAAGTGGGTAATTCTGAAACTATCTCAGGACTAGCAGCAGGACGTTATAGATTAATGGGGTATAGTAATTTTGGATGTAGCTATTTGATTAAAGAATATGCCATAGCTGAAATTCGAAGCCCTATGGTTAACCTGCAAAACTTGAAACAATACATTAATTGTGATGGTAAATTAGTATCAACAAGCGGTATTCAAGTAGATGGACAAAGTGCACCTTATAGTTTTGCTTGGGTAGATCAAAATCAGAATATTGTTGCCACTACACTAAATCTCAAAAATATCCAAATAGGAAAATACTTGCTAAAAGTTACAGACAGATACGGGTGTATAGTACAAAGCAACATCATCGATTTTACACAATTAGAAGAAACTATTGTGAAAATACCGAATACATTTACGCCTAATGGAGATTCTATCAATGATGTATGGGAGATCAAAGGAATCGAAAACTATCCGGAGGCCGAATTCAATATTTTCAATCGGAGTGGCGCCACTATTTTTACTAGTAGAGGTTACAGCCGTCCATTTGATGGTACATTTAACGGAAAAGAATTGCCCGTTGGAGTGTATTATTATAAAATAAACTTGAACACAGAATGTGGTGTTTTAACAGGCAGTTTAACTATAATTAGATAAAACTCCTATCTTTGCCCAAAACCTTTTTATCCAATGGCAAATTTTATCCTAACTCCAGCAACCTGGCAAAAAGTAAAAACTAAGTTTTTAAGAAAATACCGTGAATTAGCAGCGGTAGAAATTTCCTTTACACCCGGGCAAGAAGATCAGTTGGTACAACAGTTGGCCAAATTGGTAAATAGAGACCATGCCTATATCGAATTTACTATCCGCAAAGCTTTGGCAGATCCAGAGGGAAACAGGTTGTAGTTTTTACACGCTCCCTAACCGTCTTTACATCCAAATATTTTAGCTCTAGTTACAACAGAATAAATACTGTTGTTTAAAAATCAAAATGGTTTTTAGTAAATTTACTTTCTATAGTTTTTACAGTTGCTTTTAGAGCCATTGTAATGCGTAGCTATTTTAAATTTAGCTAAAATGAAGAAAGTAAAACTAGCGCTTTTAGGCGCAATCTTAGCCGTTACCTCCCTAACCTTAGCCTTTAAGGAAGATTTGTTTCAGGTTTCTAAAAACCTCGACGTATTTGCCTCGCTGTACAAAGAAATCAACATTAATTACGTAGAAGAAACCAACCCTGCTGACTTAATGAAACATGGTATAGACGCCATGTTGGGCAGTTTAGATCCTTATACAGAGTATGTTCCCGAGTCGGAAATTGAGGATTATAAAATGAAGTACATCAGTACCCAATATGGCGGTATCGGTGCTGGAACGTTAACGATTGATGGTAAGCTATTCGTCGACGAAGTTAGTGATGGGCATCCCTCCCAAAAAAATGACATCCGCCCGGGCGATCAAATTGTCAAAATTAACGGCATTGCGATAGAAGGAAAAGAAAGGTCTCAAATTAGCCAGTTATTGCGTGGGCCAAAAGGTACTCCTGTAGATTTAATCTTACTTAGAGATGGAAATACGATCAGTAAAACCATTGTAAGAGAAGAGATTAAACAGCCTAACGTATCTTATTCGGGTATGCTTAACGACCAAATTGGTTATATCCGTTTAGATAAGTTCTTAGAAAATTCTGGACAAGAAGTGAAAGAAGCTTTAGAACAAATCAATAAGCAAAAGCCCAAAGGATTAGTTTTAGATTTAAGAAACAATGGCGGTGGTATTTTACAAGAGGCCGTTAAAATTGTGAACCTTTTTGTAGATAGAAATGTTTTGGTGGTTACCCAAAAAGGCCGTAACCCAGAAAAAAGCATTACCTATAAAACCACCGTAAATGCCATTGCGCCAACCTTGCCTTTAGTGGTGCTCATTAATGGCGCTTCGGCTTCGGCATCAGAGATTGTGGCGGGCGCTATACAAGATTTAGAACGCGGTGTGGTGGTAGGCCAGCGTAGTTACGGCAAAGGCTTGGTGCAGCAAACCTTTAATTTGCCTTACAACAGTTTGGTAAAGGTAACGGTAGCTAAATATTATACGCCATCTGGGCGATGTATCCAAGCTTTAGATTATGCACACAAAAAACAAGATGGCACAGCAGAGAAATTTGCAGATAGTACCTTGAAAGCCTATACAACCAAAGCAGGAAGAACTGTGTATGATGGCAATGGTGTTTTCCCGGATGTGGAGGTAGCTCCAACTAAATATAGCCCAATTACCATTTCCCTGCTCACAAAAAACCTATTTTTTGATTATGCAAACTCGTTTAAAAAAGCCAATAAAACATTAGCCTCTGCTAAAGACTTTCAAATAACCGATGCCGATTATTCGCAGTTCATCGCATCGTTAAATAATAAAGTTTATAGCTACACCTCACGTTCAGAGCGCTTGTTAAACGAACTGAATAAAGAGGCCGAGAAAGAGAACAAGGCAGCCACGGTTAAGGCAGATCTAGAAGCTTTAAAAGCAAAAATGACCTTGGCCAAGAAAAACGACTTGACTACACATAAAGCCGAAATTAAGCGGGCTTTAGAAACACAAATCATCAGTCGTTATTTTCATGAAAAGGGAAGGATAGAGCAGTCTTTTCAATATGATAAAGAATTAGCCAAAGCTAAATTATTGTTCAATGACCAAGGCCAAATGCTAGCTATTTTAAAAGGAGAAGGTACCTATAAAACTATTGGTAGCCCAACTTTAAAAATTAGCGAAACTGATCATTAATAATATTACTTTTGCGCTCCCAACGGAGAGGTGTCAGAGTGGTCGAATGAGCAAGCCTGGAAAGTTTGTATACTCGCAAGGGTATCGAGGGTTCGAATCCCTCCCTCTCCGCAGAACCAGTTTCGGAAGAATGATATGTTTTTTCATTAAAAACATATCATTCTTCCGGGATAACCTACAAATATGAATTATTCTGTTGGTCTGGCTAAGTAACGATGGTATTAAGTACTGCTTCTAATAGCCCCAAATTACAATTCGTTTCCATATTATAGAGAAATACTCATTTTTAGAACGTATGTTTTTTATTAAATTTGTATATGGAGTTACTTAAAAAAGAACAAATTTTACAAGAGCTAACGGCTAGAAGTAGTGCGCTTGCTGCATTCGGCGTAGAGCAAATTGGTCTTTTTGGCTCATTTGTTAGGGATGAAGCTACTCAAGAAAGCGATATTGATTTGTTGGTTGAAATAAAAAAAGAGTTTAAGACTTTTAGAAACTTCTTAGCCCTAAATTACTATTTGGAAGAAATTTTTAACCGCAAAGTAGAATTAATCACAACACAATCTTTAAGTCCATATATAGGCCCTCATATTTTAAAAACGGTAGAATATGCATCTATCGCAAATTGATTTCCTCCTTCATATTTTAGATGAATGCAATTATCTCTTCCGAGAATATGAGGGAAATAGTTATGATGATTTTATAGAAAATGAAAGATTATCAAAAGCTATTTGCAGAAGTTTGGAAATTATTGGAGAGGCAAGTTCAAAACTACATCCAGATTTAAAATCAAAATATTCATTTATCCCTTGGAGAGAAATGAGTGATCTTAGAAACAGGATTATACATCATTACTTTGGTATTGATTATGATATTGTATGGGACGTGTTAAAGTCGGATATACCAGTGTTGAAGGAATCTATAGCGCTTCTGATAGCTAAAGAGCAAGAATAAGCTTGATGTTTTTTCATCTTTATTTAATCCCGCCATGCGCTTCTTATTTTTATAACTTTTCTAGTTGTTTAAAAAAGTGCTATAGATTTTGCGGTATGTATTTTCAATATCGCCGTAACCTGTAATATTTCAATAATTAACGGTCATATTATTTGTAAATTGCAAAAGCATCTTATTTTAGTTCATTATTTCTATTTCGAAAATGAAAAAACCTATATTAACCATTGCTACTATTTTAACTGTTTTTACTTTGAAAGCGCAAAATAAACCGCTAACCGAACAAGATTATGCCAGAGCCGAACAATTTTTAGGCTATAACATTGAACCTTTAGTAACCGAAGGAGCCAGTAGGCCAGTTTGGGTTGGAGAACAGTTTTGGTATTTGAGCAAAACTAATAATGGAAGTCAGTTTTTGTGGGTAGATCCGGTTAAAAAAACGAAGAAGCCGCTTTTTGATCATCAGCAATTGGCTGTGGCATTAAGTAAAGCAACAGGAAAAACCTACCAAGCAAGCAAATTGCCATTTCAAAGCCTAGCTTATGATACAGATGCAGCCACAATCAAATTTGTCGCAGAAGAACAATCGTGGGTTTACAATATCAATAACAATGCTTTAACCGAGAACAAAGCAAATAGCGCTGCACAAATGCGTGGAAGAATGGTTGCTACGCCAGAGACCATATCGCCCGATGGCAAAAAAGCCGTTTTTATTAAAGATTGGAACTTATGGGTAAAAGACATCGCCTCTAAAAAAGAAACCCAACTCACTTTTGATGGGGTAAAAGATTATGGTTACGCAACCGATAATGCAGGCTGGAAAACGAGCGATAGGGCTATTGTAAAGTGGTCGCTAGATTCTAAAAAGCTCGTTACCTACCAACAAGATCAACGTCATTTAAAGGATATGTATTTGGTTACTACCAACGTAGGTTCGCCAACGTTAAAAGCTTGGAAATATCCGTTGCCTGGCGATAAAGAGATTGCCAAACTGCGCAGGGTGGTTATTGATGTAGAAAATGCGAAAGTAGTAAGCCTGCAAATACCTTTGGATGAGCATAGGAGTTCGTTAAGCGACGACATTACCGAAGGCCCCCAGTTGGCAGATGTAGATTGGAATGCTGATGGCAGCGAGTTTGCATTTTTATCGACCTCCCGCGATCATAAAATTGCTAAATTACAAATTGCCAATGCTACTACAGGCGCCGTTAGAGAGGTTTTTACGGAAACCGTGAAAACGCATTTCGAATCGGGAGTAAACGCAATTAATTGGTGTTACTTGCCTAAAACTAACGAAATTTTATGGTACTCCGAGCGTGACAATTGGGGCCATCTGTATTTATACGATGCCAAAACCGGAAAAGTAAAAAATCAAATTACCAAAGGAAATTGGTTGGTAGGCCGATTGCTAAAAGTAGATGAAAAAAATAGGCTGCTTTATTTTACTGGCTACGGTAGGGAGCAAGGTAATCCATATTTTTCTTATTTGTATAAAATTGGTTTTGATGGTAAAGGCCTCACTTTACTAACTCCAGATCAAGGCAACCACCAAGTATCTTTCTCTCCTGGTTTTAATTACATCATAGATACCTACTCACAGCCCAACGTTCCCGGCGTTACTGTTTTAAGAGATATAAAAGGTAAAAAGATTGAAGAATTGGGCCGCACAGATATTACTAGGTTGCAAGAAAAAGGATGGAAAGCGCCAGATGTAGTGAAGTTAATTGCTGCCGATGGTAAAACGGATATCTATGGCTTGGTTTTTACACCAACTAAAATGGAAGCAGGCAAAAAATATCCAGTAGTAGATTATATTTATCCAGGGCCGCAGGGCGGAAGTGTGGGCAGTTGGTCGTTCTCGGCAGCTAGGGCCGACCACCAAGCATTGGCAGAACTGGGCTTTATTGTGGTTTTAATAGAAGGAACCAGCAACCCCATGCGATCAAAAAGTTACCACGATATGAATTATGGCAACATGGGCGAAAATACTTTGCCAGATCAAATTACGGCAATTAAGCAGCTGGCAGAGAAATATCCGATAGATTTAGATAAAGTTGGGATTTGGGGGCACTCGGGTGGTGGTTTTGCTACGGCTGCTGCGCTGTTCCGTTATCCAGATTTCTTTAAGGTTGGCGTATCGCAAGCTGGTAACCACGACAATAGAAATTACGAGGATGATTGGGGCGAGCGTTACAATGGTTTGCTAGAAAATTCAGATTATGAGGCGCAGGCCAATCAAAATTATGCTAAAAACCTAAAAGGAAAACTAATGCTGGCGCACGGAATGATGGATAATAATGTGCCTCCGTATAATGTGTACTTGGTAATTGATGCTTTAAACAAAGCTAACAAAGATTACGATTTAGTGCTTTTTCCGCATAGCGGACATGGTTTTGGTGCATACAACCCCTACATGATGCGCCGCCGCTGGGATTACTTTGTGAAACATTTACAAGGTGTAGCAACGCCGAAAGAATATAATTTGCGAGGGGCAAATCAAGTGCAGAAATAACTATGGTAGACTTACGAAGTTTTAAAACGGCGCAACTTGTGCCGAATTATCGGTAGCCCTCAACTTTACCTTGAAAATAATATAAGATAAAAGTTAAACTTCGTAAGTCTTTAATTAAATCATTTCTCTTTCACTGCCGCTACCATTTTTTCGGTAACTAGTTGTGTATTTTTATTGCCAAACGAATTTCTAATGTAGTTCATTACATCTGCAATTTCATCATCGGCAAAGCCAGATGGGGGCATGGCATTGTTATAGTCAACACCATTTACTTTGATAGCTCCACTCATCCCAAACTTAACGGCACGAATAGATTTTTCTGGGTACTTGGTTAAAAAATCAGCTTTTGCTAAAGGAGGAAAAGTGCCCTTTACACCTTCCCCATTTGCCAAGTGGCAAGTAATACAGCTTTCTTTATAAAGTTCTTTGCCTCTGGCCATACTTTTAGCTAACTCCTCTTGCGAATTAGAAAAGAAAGTTAAACCGTAAATTGCTCCGCAGGTTATTATTGTAATGATTTTCATTTAATTTACTCTTACCAAATTGATGCTGAAATAAATTCAGCATGACGATTTACTTATAAGATTATGCTTTAGGGCTAATTTTTACGATAGAACCAGCATTTTCTATCACTACATAGATATTGCCATCTGGCCCTTGTTTTACATCTCTCACTCTGCCAATTTTATCGAAGATGATCTCTTTCTTCACTACTTTATTGCCCTTTATTACCAAATGCTCCAAGTTTTGGAACTTCAACGAGCCTACCAGCAAGTCGCCATTCCATTCTTTAAACTTAGGGCTGTTTATGAAAGTCATTCCGCAAGGCGCAATAGAAGGTTTCCAATAAATTACTGGTTGTTCCATGCCAGGGGCTTCGGTTTTATCAGAGATGATAGAGTTGTCATAATCAATTCCGTAAGTAATTAAAGGCCAACCATAGTTTTTGCCTTTTTCAACAATGTTTAGCTCATCGCCACCTTGTGGGCCATGCTCATGCGCCCAAATGGTGCCATTGCTTGGGTGCATTACCAAACCTTGCGGGTTTCTGTGTCCGTAGCTCCAAATTTCTGGTAAAGCATCTTTAGTTTTCACAAACGGATTGTCGGTAGGGATTTTCCCATCCTCGTGCAAACGCACCATTTTGCCTTGCGCTTTGCTCAAATTTTGGGAGTTTTCTTTTTGTCCGCGTTCTCCTAACGATAGAAAAACATAACCTTTACTATCAAACAAGATTTTGCCACCAAAGTGAACGCCGCCTCTTACATTCGGACTTGCTTTATACAAATGCTCAATGTTCGTTAATTGATGTCCCTCCAATTTTGCACGCATTAAAGCCGTGTTTGCGCCGTTATCATCGCCAGCTTCGCCTTCTTTTTTAGGAGAAGAATAGCTGATGTAAATCCATCCATTTTCTTTATAGTTTGGATGTAGCGCCACATCTAACAAACCGCCTTGGCCCCGGTAATATACTTTTGGAATACCCGAAACCTCTTGCGGATCTAACACTCCTCCATTGATGATACGTAATTTCCCAGCCCTTTCCGTTACTAAAGCTCGGCCATCTGGCAAAAAAGCCATAGACCATGGCATATTTAAACCAGTAACTACGGTTTCTGATTTTAGATTTTTTTCGATAAGCTCCCCATTGCTAGAGGAAATATTGCAGTGGCTCATTAACAGGCCAGATGTGGCAACAACCGCTACCATCAAAAGTAGTTTTACAGGTTGCTTAAATTGAAGTTTCATATATTGAAAGATATTTTTTCAAGTGTGTTACATTAGCCTTATCATTCTCATTTGAATTTTAGGTAGGCTATTTCTTATGGTAATTTTTCTTAAAGATATTAAATTAGGCTATAGTTAGATGTAAGAAGAGCTTTACAAAAAAAAGCATGAATTAAATTTCATGCTTTCTTGTTTTTACTGGCCACGCTTGCGTTCATTGTCTTTATTTGATGTCTGATCGGATCGTTGACCGCCAGCATTGGTAATGCCGTTCATCTTTTTTTCTTGTCTTACGTCATGATGTGCCCTGTCGGCAATAGTGTCTTTATGCATGGAGCCGTTATTTTTTGGAAGATCTGTATTTTTCATCGTTTTAAAATTTAAGTGATTAAAAAAGGATTTATAACATAACCAAATTAACCTCATTTTGGTTTTTGATAAAAAGAAAAACCCTCGATAAGTACGTACTTACCGAGGGTTTCGATCTATGTTGAAACCGACTGGCGGTTAGAATTTTAAACCTAAACCTACTTGGAATACTTGGTTTTTAAATTCTGGCGTATTACGTTCGCCGTTTTCATTTGTTTTTTGGAAGTCTAGTGCATAGCGGCCGAAAATTCCAACTTTATCACTTAAATCTATCCTAGTACCAATAACACCAGCAAGAATGCTCTTTTTAAAACGATCAGATTCGTCTTCGATAATTTCTTGCTCTGAAGCGATAATACCATTCTCGAATTTGTTTTTAGTAGACATTAAGAAAGATACTTGCGGGCCAGCTACTAAATTAAAACCTGGCGCTAGCTTAATAGTTGCTAAAATTGGCACATCAATAAAGTGTGTGGTTTGTTTAAAAGAGCCACCCAAAGTTTCTGCTTTATAACCTTTGGTAGAGTACAAAAGCTCTGGAGTAAAAGCTAAATTTTCTAATAGCTTAATATCTAAGGTTACACCAGCGTTAAAGCCTACTAGGTAATCTGTTTTAAAGTCGTTGTTGCCATCGTCTTTAATGATGTTAGAAAAACTGGCACCACCTTTAACACCAAATTTGATTAAATTATCTGTTGACTGAGCGTTTGCGGTAAGGCCTGTAGCAAACAAACCTAATGCTAGGATAAGTATTTTTTTCATTTTTTTAATTATTTATGTTAATCGAATGAGCTATCTCAATCTGGATAATCTCTCTCAAATAAATGTGCCAATTAAAAAAATACAGGAATGATGAAATTAACTGTTACGCCTTTTTGGAGTGTGTAAAGTGCAGTTTTTTAGCGTTTTAAGAAAAATAAAATAACATTTGTTCGTTTAAGGTTTTTTGAAATTTAGTGTATCAAATTTAATACACTGTTGCTTCAAAAATTAACTGATGTGTATTTTTTACACGGCTTTCGAAAATTGTAATCTAAATAATTGGCAACAACAAATTGATTCCGCATCTTTAAAAGATTTTCCGCAGTAACCAGCAATTGCAAAAATCAACAATCAAAATTTTTAGCACAAAAATGAACAAAAAAATTCTTTACGCATTTGGCTTAATATCCTTTTTAACTGTAGGAAAGGCTAGTGCACAACAAGCATCTTATCTAGATTTACTAAAGCAACAACCCCACTGGGTAGACTCTGTTTTTAATAAACTAAGTACCAAGCATAAAATTGCACAACTGTTTTTTGTGAGGGCACATACCAATTTAAGTAAAGCCTATCAAGATTCGGTAGGTAAGGTAATAAAGAGAGAAAAATTAGGTGGCGTAGTATTTTTTCAAGGCGGACCTGTTAGGCAAGCCGTTTTAACCAATAAATACCAAAGCAAATCTAAAATCCCACTTATCATTTCTATTGATGGCGAATGGGGCTTGGGTATGCGCTTAGATAGTACCATTTCTTATCCTTACCAAATGGCTTTAGGAGCAGTACAAAATAAAGAATTGTTGTACAAAATGGGCTTAGAGGTAGCTAAAGACTTTAAACGCTTAGGCATACAGATGAATTTGGCGCCAGATGTAGATGTAAATAACAATGCAAAAAATCCGGTAATTAATTTCCGCTCTTTTGGCGAAAACAAATATAACGTAGCCGAAAAAAGTGCCGTTTATTTAAAAGGCATGCAAGAAGGTGGTTTGCTGGTAAGCATTAAACATTTTCCTGGCCATGGCGATACCGATGTAGATTCGCATTATGATTTGCCACAGCTTAAATTTACCAAAGAGCGTTTAGATACCTTAGAACTTTATCCGTTTAAAGAACTGATTAAAAAGGGGGCAGCAGGAGTAATGATTGCGCACATGAATATCCCCTCTTTAGATGCTACACCTAACTTGCCGTCTACTTTATCGAAACCTATTGTTACTGATTTGTTGAAAAACGAACTGGGTTTTAAAGGTTTGATTATTTCTGATGCAATGGACATGAAAGGCGTAACCAAATACTATAAAGATGGCGAAGCGGAAGTAATGGGTATAATAGCTGGTAATGATATTTTAGAGTTGGCGCACAATACCAAAGAAGCAGTAAAGAAAATAAAACAGGCCATTAAAGATGAGCGCATTAGCATGGAGCGCATTGATGAAAGCGTAAAAAAGGTGCTTATCGCAAAATATTGGGCAGGTTTAAACGTAAAACCGCAAATTGATGAGAACAATGTGGTAGAAGACATTAACCGCCCAGAAAGCCAAGCATTGGTACAGCAGCTTGCCGATGCCAGTGTAACTTTGCTCAAAAGTCGTGATGGCATTTCGAGCTTGACACCAAAGAAAAGAACAGTAATTATTAATGTTGGTACTACACAGGCAACTACTTTTCAAAACGAAATAGTTGGGACTTACAAAAATTCGATTGCATTTAATGTAGATAGAAATGCCAACGCAGCTACTATTGCAGGTATAATGAAACAAATTCAAGATGATGATCAAATTGTGATGGCCATTGTGGATACGAGAACGCGTCCGGGAAATAACATCCCTTTGGGTAAAGATGTGAAAGATTTAATCACAACTTTATCAGCCAGAAATGCAATGGTGGCTTTCTTTGCCAATCCTTACAACTTGGCCAACCTGCCAGGAATAGAAATGGCTAGATCTATTGTAGTAGCCTACCAAAAAGAAGATTTTATGCAAAAAGCTGCGGCGGCGGTATTTACTAAAAAATTAATGCCAACTGGAAAACTCCCGGTTACGGTAAATGGTTTCTTTAAGTACGGCGATGGCTTGTAACAGCTGAATATTTCTATATGCAAAGCCTCGAAAATTTTTCGGGGCTTTGTTTTTGTTAAAGTTTACAAGTTTTCCGTTCAATTGTATTAAATTGTCATTATACAAAGTTTGCCCATGGAACGTAAAGACGTAAAAATTTCTCGTAAGAAACCCATTTTTCCAGTTAGCGAAAACTTGCATAAGTATTTGCGTACGTACCAACGTGATGCCCGCCTTCCTATCAAGTATGAAGACTTGAAAGCCTTTACCGAAAGTTTTCCTATTATGGATAAGGATGGCAAAGACACGCTTTGGGAAAGCCCAATTTATGCGCAAAGCCAAATTGAAGAACTGCACAATGGCTTAAAAGTGATTTATGCGAAGCTAAAAGCATCGGGTAATTTGCGTATTGTAGAGCATAAGTATATTGATAGGATAGACTATTGCACTTTTGGTAACACGCACCCTTTTAGGATAAGAATTGTGAACCGTTTAAACGATGTTTACGATTATTTCTATGTGAAAAAGGCAGACTCATCCAGAATTTATGGCCTAGAATTGGAAGAAATTTTATCGCCCAACCAAGTGAATTATTTGGTTGATGGAGATACCATGATTGAAGAACATATTGTAGGCATACCAGGCGATGTATTTAACAAAGGAAAAATTTACCAAGACGATTTTAACCCCACCCGTATTGCCAAAGAATTTGTGAAGTTTAACGAACGTTGTTTGGTTACTTTGCTTGGCGATATGCGTTCGTATAATTTTGTAGTGCAAATTACGCCCGATTTTGATGATATCCAGTTCCGTATACGAGCTATAGATTTTGATCAGCAGTTTTACGAAGGAAATATTAAAGTGTACATGCCCCAGTTTTTTAAGGAGAACTTTCCGCTGGTAAAGTTATGTATGGAGCATCTTACCGAAAAAACGGTACAGCAGTATAAGCAAGAAGAACTTTCTTCTTTGGTTCATCGGGTGCGTAGCGAACGCCACCGACTGGCAGATTTGCGTGATGTGTCTTGTAAAGAGCAGTTAACTACACCCGAAAATATCATGAAATTAAAGCGAAGCATGGCAGAGTATTACCAAGAACCAGCTTATAAAGAATGTAAGAATATGACTGATATCATCGAGCTGAACTTGAAAAATATCATTAGGCAGGTAAAGTTGTGATTAAGAAACCTTATGAATTGGGTTTGACTATTAGCTGTTGACTTTTAAGCCGATGCTGAAATGAATTCAGCATGACGAACCGCTTATTTTCCGTCATGCTGACCTGTAGCGAAGCGGAAAGCTACGCAGTAAATTTATTTCAGCATCAGTTTTATACACCTTTATTAGTGACAGCATTAAGCGTGCTGTTCTTCGTGCACACCTTCGGCAAACTCTTCTACCATTTTATCGTTAAATGCTGGTATATCTTGCGGATTGCGGCTAGTTACTAAACCTTGGTCTACTACCACTTCTTGGTCTACCCAATTGGCACCCGCGTTAATTAAATCTTTCTTAATTGAGCTGTAAGATGTCAAAGTCCTTCCTGATACCACTTCGGCATCAATTAGTGTTTGCGGTCCATGGCAAATGGCCGCTACAGGCTTGCCTTGTTGGAAGAAATCTTTAACAAATGCCACTGCATTTTCATTTCCTCTTAAAGCATCTGGATTGATTACTCCTCCAGGAAGTAAAAGACCATGAAAATCATCGGCGCTTACTTGATCTAACGTGTTATCTACGGATATTTCCTTGCTCCACTCGTGATCTTTCATTCCCTTGATGCTTCCTTTTTTTGAAGAGATGATTTGCACGTTGGCACCTTCTTCTTTTAACCTATTAAGTGGTTCAAATAATTCTGATTCTTCGAAGCCATTTTCTGATAGAATGGCGATGTTTTTATTGCTTAACTTTCCCATTTTCTTTATGTATTTAATAAAACAATCTTATTTAATACAAGCATTTGCAAGAATTTGTTTTGGGAAGTTGGAATTGCTCTCGTGATTGCGAGGAGGAAATAATCTTAAAGCGAATTTATTGATCTTGGTTTTAGGATTGCTTTGCCGATAAATCGGTACATACTGTGCCTCTCAATGACAGGTAGACTTTAATCATTCGTTCTTCTATGCTTTAAAAAATAGAAACCTAAGTTAAAAGCAATTACCACGTGATTAATCACGTTAGCCACAAAACCATAGTAATGGCTAAAAATTTTAAAACGTTCTTTTAGGCTTTCGCGATGTTTTTGCTTGCTCATGCCACCAACCAAATATTTGGCAACATACAAGTGGGTATTTACAATGTTAGATGCTTTTTTGGCAATCTTGATGATCCAATCTATATCTGCGCTGTATTTGTAACGTAAATCATAAGGCTCTGTTAAGCTGCGTTTCATGTAAATTGCCTGATGGCTGATGCTCATGCCATATTTAAAGCTGCGCCAAGTAAAGGTTTCTGGTGCTTGGTGTCTGCGTTGCCCTAAACTATTCCAGTTTTCATCGTACATTTCGGTTTCGCCGTAGTAAATATCTGCATTTGGTGCTGTGGCAAAAACTTTTTCAACGGTATCCAAGTCATAAATTTCATCTCCAGAGTTCATAAACAAGACGTAATCGCCAGTGGCTTGTGTCAAACCTTTGTTCATGGCATCGTAAATGCCTTTGTCTTTTTCAGAAATCAGCTTTGCTAAACGGTTTTCGTATTTCTTGATGATTTGTAAAGTGCCATCTGTAGAAGCGCCGTCTATTACCACATATTCGATGTTTTTATAGCTTTGGTTCAATACCGAAAGCATGGTGCGTTCAATAGCTGCGGCGTTGTTGTAAACGATGGTAATTACAGATAGTTTGGGAAGCATATTGCAAGTTTAAGGATTAGTAGGGAAATTTTTTGCTTAGTAGTGGCGAAAATTATGTCGTCATTGCGAGGCACGAAGCAATCTCCGAGTTAGAAATTGATTTCATCATACAAATCTTTCCAATGCGGATTAATGCCTTTTATCAAAGTTATTTTAGCTAATCTGCTTCCTCCTTTAATTCTTTTTTCTTCAAAAATTGCTTCTTCTATTGTTGGATAAAAACAATAATAAACTAATTTTTCGCAGTTATATTTTGCCGTAAAACTATTTGGATAAATATGGTTTTTATGTTGCCAAATTCTATGTGCAATATCAGACGTTACACCAACATATAGCACCTTATTAGATTTATTGGTTAGAATGTAGACTAATCCGCCTCTTTGCATTTTTCGTTTTTGTGCTTTTAGGTTGGAGACTGCTTCGTGCCTCGCAGTGACGAAAGTCGTTATTTCGGCATATCATCTAACAACTTTAAATACAAAGCGGCATGTTGCTCGGCAATTACCGATGGGGCGAAGGTACTTAAAACCGTTCTTCTGGCTTCTTTTTGTATTTCTTCTCGCTGTTCGTGCAAAAACAACCATTCTATACCATCAGCTAAATCTGAAGCATCTTGGTAGCGAGCTAAATAGCCATTTTGCAAATGCTTTACCATATCCGGAATGCCGCCCGTAGTAAATGCAATTACAGGCGTAGCACAGGCCAAACTTTCCATTACGGTATTCGGTAAGTTATCCTCCAAAGACGGCGTGATGAAAGCATCGGCGGCAGCGTAGCATTTGGCCAAATGTTCGTCTTTGTTAATGGTGCCCAAAAAGGTGGTTTTAAAAGGAAATTTTGGGACGTTAGCTTCATCCTTATTTCCAAAAATTACCAATTCTATTTGTTCGTTCGGAATTTCTGGTCGGCGAGATAGTTCAAATAAAGCATCAATTAAATACTGTGTTCCTTTGTGTTTGTCGTTTTTAGATGGCATAAAACCGCTCATTAGCACAAACTTTTCTGGAGCTATCTTCAATATTTTCTTTGCCTCGGCTTTTACGTAGGGCTTAAAAACATCTACCTCTATGGTGTTTGGGATGACAGAGGTATGTCTTAAACCTAATAAACTACTTTCTTTTACCGATTGTGCCATCCAATTGCTTGGTGCCACCACATGAAAATTAACTTCTGAATATGCTTTTTGTTTGCGTTTCCAGGTTTGGTGCGAAATATCTTTTGGGCCGCTCATTTTTAACAACGGACAATTACCGCACTGCCTGTGAAAGTTCTCGCAGCTGTAACGCACATGGCAACCGCCGGTAAAGGCATTGCTGTCGTGGAAAGTCCATACAATGGGTTTTTCTAGTTCATCAAGTTCTGCTAAAAACTTCGGGCTTAAAAAACCGTGGTTAACCCAATGGATGTGGATTAAATCTGCTTCTTGAACCAATTTGTTTTTGAGCAAACTTTTGCCGAACCATTGTAAAGAAAATGGAGTTTTAACGTCTGATTTTGAAAAAGCTTTGGCCAAATATCGTTCTGATAGGATATTAAACACAGCTTTGGCTTTGGCAATTGGGCTTTTGCTTAGGTTGTGGATGCTCGAATTTTTACCAAATTGGTAATAAACCAGCACTTTAGAGTCGATGCCAATGCTATTCAGCGCATCGCTTAAACGTAAGCAAGCTCTTCCAGCGCCGCCGTTACCATCATAAGTATTTAGGTGTACTACTTTCAAATCAATCAAAAATACATTTATTATAAAAATGTTGTAGCGTTAAATTGTTTTATTGTTGGCATATTAGCAATTTAGCCGCTTAAATACAAATGGAAACCAAGTCAATGGCGAACTTACTAACCGATAGAGATTTCTGGGTAAAATACTGGGAAAGTAAAACCGATCTTTCGGTGGTAATTCCAGAGAATTATTTATTTCATCGCCAACTGGCAGATATTATTGCCAAAAACAGCGTGCAAACGGCAATAGAATTAGGCGGATTTCCGGGCTATTATGCTGTTTTTTTAAAAAAGTATTTGAAGCTGGATGTGACGTTGTTAGATTATTTCGTACATGAGCCAATTACACATCAGTTACTACAAACTAATGGCTTAGCTAAAGATGATATCCACATCATAGAAACAGATTTATTTAATTACACGCCAGAAAAACAGTATGATTTGGTATTAAGCTGCGGTTTAATCGAGCATTTTAATGATACTGCAGATATCATTAACAGGCACATCCAATTTCTAAAACCTGACGGGACTTTATTCATCACGCTACCCAATTTTAAGGCGTTGAATGGTTGGTTCCAAAAGAGTTTTGATAAAGAGAACTATGATAAGCACAATATCGATTGTATGGATCCAGCTTTGCTGAAGAGCATTGTAGAAAAAGCAGGCTTAGAGGTTAAACAAGCTGGTTATTTTGGTAAGTTTAGCATTTGGTTAGAAAACGAAAAAGAGAAGTCTGTAGCAGTAAGGTTATTTAAGAAAGCAACTTGGTTGGTAGGAAAGGTTTTTACTAAAATCTTCCCGTTTGATTGCAAGCAGCTATCGCCTTACATTGTTATTGAGGCTAAGAAGCTTTAATTAAAGCGTTGGTTTAAATAACGCTTAAGTCTAGCCCACAAATTACCTTTTCTGTTCGCTAAAAAGCTTTTTATTGCAGTATAAGCATTTTTGTCTTCTACTATTTCGTTAGGAAATTTTGTAATCGGCTTCGGGTTGATGATGACATTGTAAATATCGTTGATGCCAGAATGCACACCCGTACCATCGTGCCCAATATTGTTGACCAAAGACTGCGAAGGATTTAATGTTAGTCCACCTTTAAGGAAGATAGAAGCATACCAACGAATAGCCCAAGAGTTGTTCCTGCCATTTTTGAAATCTCGCATCTGCTTCCAAAAATTCATAGTGCCTTCTATCGAAAATGCATTTATTTTTTTGCGATCGAATTGTGCCAATAAAGTATCGATATTGGGTTCGAAATGTTGCCAAGCCCTTTGCCAAGTGGCCCATCCCCAACTGGTGGCGGCTCTGTAAAAGAAACTTTCTGGTAAATTTTCTTCTTTTAAATGGTACATATAAGCACCAATGTGCATCACTTTTTCTTCATCGCGATAGCGGTTTAATGCTTCGTTAAAATAGGTTAAAGTGTGTGGCGAAGAAACCAAATCATCCTCAAATACAATAACCTGCCCATAGTTTTGGTTCAGTTGCGTAACGCCTTCAATAACCGAATTTGCCAAACCTTTGTTGGTTTTGCTTGCTATCACTTTTACCGATTTAAAACCTTCAACTGTTTTGATAAAACTCCTTACTTCGTTTACTTTTTCTTCGTCTGCCTGCGTTTTTGGGCCATCAGAAAATATATAAAGCCTACTATCTGCGGCAAGCAAATTCTGCTGTAAAAATTTAATAGTACGCTCGGTGTGCTGCGGGCGGTTATAAACAAATAAAGCTATTGGAGCTAGGTTTTGCATGAATGGTAATGTTCGGTTTAAAGTTTTGCCTACAGATAAACTTTTAGATAGCTAAACAGTTTTCGCTCTTGTAAAAAACTGACGTTGCTTTGTTGTAGAATAAACCTGGCGAAATCCCCGAAAACGAAAGCTCTTTAAAGCCTAGGTTTTTTAGGAAAACTCTAGCTTCTTCATAGCTTGCACGCTCCGAGTCGTCTAATACTAAAACTCCTTTTTCAGAAAGGGCATTAACACTATGTTTGCAGCAATTTACGCGGTCTCTTCCATCCACAATAATCACATCAAACTTTTCATTTAACAACTTCGCCTTTTGGCTGTACTCGCCGTTGGTTTCTAGTTTGGTAAAAATCATTTCTGCGTTTGGTGCTTTTTGGTTCACTATTTTTTTGTACCAAGCTTCATCGTGTTCTACAGAAACTACTCTTCTCACGTTTTTAGCATAAAAAAGGGTAGAGTTTCCAGATCCATACTCAAAAACACTTAAGTCTTTATGTAGCCTATCTTTAATAAAATCGATGAAAGAATAAGTTACCCAAGGAATAGGTTGGTTGTTTGCATCTACAGCCTGATGGTTATCAAATGCGGTAAACCAGCCAATGGTAGATAAATAGCCTTTATGACCATAAGATAATAGCGCAGCCAAACGTTTAGGTTTTGCCAGTAAGGTTGCTAGTGCTTTAAGTTTGCTCAACGTTTAATGAATTTTTGAAAAAGTGTGACCAAAAATAATGATTTTAACATCATCAATCCTTGTTTATGCGTTTTTGGGATAATAAGGATCAAGAAAGTAGCCACAAAATAGGCGGCTAGCGTAGCAATGGCTGCTCCCATAATGCCATATTTGGGGATGAGGTAAATGTTTAGTGAGATATTTACAATGGCACCCACCGCAGTTCTAATTAATGAGATTTTTGTATAACCTTCGGCTATAAGGTATTGGCCACTGGCAGAGCCCAGAAACACAAAAATACCAGCCCAAACGTGTACCGAGAGTACGTGTGCACCACTCCAGAACTCTTCTTTGTAGATTATTCTGTAGGCCAAAGGCGATATAAAAGTAGTAACTATGGCGATACTCAAACTCATCCAAACCATTAAATCGTACATGTTTTGTAGTCTTTTTTGGTAACGCTGTGGGTCATCTCGTTTGGCATTCATAATGGCTGGAAATACCGAAGTAACAATAGCCACAGGAATAAAATACCAACTTTCGCTCAATTGCACAACGGTAGAATAAATGCCTAATTCGCCAGACCCTAAGTAGTTGTCTACCATGAGTTGGTCTATTTTCATATATAACGAAACGAGTATGGCAGAAAAAGCTAGAGGCCAAGAATTAGAGAGTAAATGTTTTGCAACAGTCTTATCATATCTCCATTTGAACAAGCGATCTGCTTTTTTTTGATAAAAATGAAGATAACCAAAAGCTAAAATAACCGTATCAAAAAATATGGCCCAGACAAACCAAATCAGTTCGGCATGATTTAAAATCAGGAGTAATTTAACCAAAGCCGAAACGAGATTGCCAAATACTTGAACAAACGTAACATACTTAGCCTGTACCGTAGATTGAAAATAGCTATCGGTAATATAGAAAGCCTGGGTTATACCGCTTAAGCCGATAATTAAAATATAGCTTAATGGAGTTTGTGTAGGCGTAAAGAAACTCTGATTAATTAAATAGCCGAGGTAAATGAGTGGCATTGCTCCTAAACCTCCAATCAGTTTCAACCGTAAAGAAGTGCCTAAAAGTTCATCCCGTTTTTCGGGATGTTTGAGCAGCTCTCTAGTGGTAAAACCATCTAAACCTAATGCCGCAGCGGCAATAAAAAAAGCTACAAAAGCTTGCGGATAGTTTAATAAGCCGTTTTGGTCTTTGCCGAGATAATTGGCAATAGCAAAACCTACTACCACTTTAATGAGCAAACTACCCACACGAGCAAGTATTAGCCAGCCTGTATTTTTCAAATACTTTTGCAGGGCATCTTGGTCAAAACCTTTAATGTGGGGCAGTTTCATTTATGCGGGTAGTGGAGATGTGATTAGGTTAACGGGGCCCCAACAGGTTTAGCGCAATCATGGCCGGGCTGCCCGTGTGCCGGATTTAGTTTTTGGCCGGTTGATGGCTGTTGAGCCACCTATTGTGCTGTAGCAGGTTGTGGTGTAGGTGCAGTTGCTGTTTGCGCTGGTACGGCATTGCTTAAATTTTGCTTAAATGGCGCACCAACTGGCAAAGCACAATCATGGCCTGGTTGTCCGTGAGCTGGGTTGGTTAGCAAACCACTGGTGTTATTTTGTTGCTCTGTAGTTGCTGTGGGTACAGTTTGTGTAGCCGGCAATTGATTTGGTGTAGCGTTCTGAGCTGCCGTTGTATTATTATTTTTGCTGTTACAAGCCGATAAACTGATAATGGCAAGTGCGTAGAAAAGTCTTTTCATGATCAAATATTTTGGCCAATATCGGTATAATTTGCGCTAAGCTTTAAAACTATTTTCGATACGGATTAATTGTTTGTAATGGTGGTTAAGGTGTATTTCTATAAAGCGTAGCCATTGCTTGGCATTAAGATAGCCCAGTACGGGGTGTTTGGTCTTGATTTTTGTGTTTGCACTTTTAATTTTTGGATAAGCTTGTGCCAGTTGCAATTCAAAGTCGGTAATGAATTGTTGTGCAGCCGAAACGGTTATTTTTTTTACCCTATCTGCTATTTTTGTTGGTACTTTGTATTTTTTTCCGGGAGGCAGCATACCGAAAAACAAAATCACTTTTACCAAAAAATGGGTTGGCTTTTGTTTTCCATCGCCTTTAATGCAATTGTTCATGGCCATTACCGAAAGCAAGTTCGAATCGAAAATGTGTGAATAAACCTCACTGTAGCTCCAACCCCCAATTGGCGGTTCTAATTGGAAATTGGCGGCGCCAAAACCATTTAATTTCTGCCGGTAAGCTGCTGCGGTTTTTAAAATAGATTGATATATTTTATCGATACCCATAAGCGAAAGTAACGTCTATTTTGGCAAAATCGTTTAAAATACTATTAAAAATGATTTAACAGCTCTTCTAAATGATGGATTTGCTCTCTTACATCGTCTGGCTTGTTAGCTTTTAATGGATTGAAGAAAATGGCTCGCATTCCGAAGTTTTGTGCACCATAAACATCCGCTTCTAAGCTGTCGCCAATCATAATGCTTTCTTGCTTTTGTGCCTGAGCCAAATTTAAGGCGTGTTCAAAAATGGCTTTGTCTGGCTTGTTTACACCAACATCTTCAGAAATTACCACGTTTTTAAAATAAGGATTAAGGTTAGAAACCCTCATCTTGGTAACTACAGCTTCCTTAAATCCATTGGAGATGATATGTAGCTGGTATTTGTCTTTTAGGTAGGTCAGCATTTTTTCTGCGCTTTCAAACAAGTTGGTTTTGGTTGGACCCATGGCTACGTAGTCCGTTTCAAAATTAGCCGGAATTAAGGCTGGGTGTAAGCCTAAATCAATAAAGGTTTTGCGGAAACGCTCTTCTCTTAAAGCTTCTTTAGTGATTTTACCCAAATGATATTGTGCCCAAAGTTGATGATTGTTGACGGTATAAGTTGCTATGAAATTCTCCGCAGATGTTAGCCCTAATTCTTTAAGTTGGTAAATTTCGTACAGTTCCATTAAGGTTTCTTGAGCGTTACGGTCAAAATCCCAAATGGTATGGTCAAGGTCGAAGAAAATGTGTTTGATCAAATTATAAAGTTGAAATGTTCTAAAACGGTAAAGTTACAAATTATAAATAAGCCGATACTTTAGTTTGAAGTTCTTCTATCAATTCTTCATCCATATATTGGTATTCATCCGGAACATTTAGAACTATAATTTTTTGCCTCTCTAAATTCTCCCCAAATCTTTGTTCAATAAGTTGACGATGTTTTTTCTCCATCACAAAAATTAAATCTGCCCAGTCAATATGCTTTTGGTTAATTTTGATTCTCGCGGAGGGGGATGTACCAGCAGATTTTGCATTTATAAAATCGTGATTTTTATAAATAGTTTCAGCTGTGGGGCTTCGCCATTCATTTCTACTGCATACAAAAAGTATATTCATTTCAGTTACTGTTTTACGCCATAAGCCAAATCTCCAGCATCGCCTAGGCCCGGTACAATGTAACTTTTGCTTGTCATTTCATCATCAATGGCGCCTAACCATAAATCTGCCTTTGGCAAATTGGCACGCACATGTTTTACACCTTCGGTACTAGCAATGGCAGCAACAATATGTAGCTTTTCGATTTGATAGGTGTTGATGAGTTCCTTTGCGCAAAGTACAATGCTTAAGCCGGTTGCCAACATCGGGTCGGCCAAAATAACCGTTTTCCCTTCTAGATCTGGAGCCGAAATATGTTCCATTTGTATTACAAAATCCCCATTTTTTTTGGTTTTGCGGTAAGCGGTTATAAAAGCAGATTCAGCTTGGTCGAACACACTTATCAAGCCTTGGTGCATGGGCAGGCCAGCTCTTAAAATAGTAGCCAGCACAGGTTGCTGCTCTAAAACCGAACTTGTGGCAATGCCTAGTGGTGTTTGAGTTTCTACTTCCTTATATTTTAGCGTTTTGCTAATCTCGTAAGCGAAGAAAGCGCCCAAACGTTCCAAATTCGTTCTAAAGCGCATGGCGTCTTTCTGAATTTGCTCGTCCCTTAATTCGGCAATGAAAGTTCTGGCGATAGAGTTGTGCTTGCTTAGGTCGTATATCATGTTCTAAATTTACGATTTTAGTTCCGATAGCTATAGGAATACAATTGTTTTCTTGCAAAATAGAACTGAAAAAGTTGCTGCCAACTGTTAACTGAAAACTGAGGAGGCTAACATCTTTTCATAAACGGCTTTCCAACCCTTCCAATTTCCGGTTTCCGATAAACTTTCGTTATGCCACAGGCTGTAGAAGCTACCGTTAACCATCTTCACGCTTTCAATAAGCTCGTTAATGAGGTTTATGGCTTGGGTGGGCGTTAATTTTAAGTAGTTTAACAAAGTAGCATCCATTACCGCAAAGGGATGTACTTTTAAATGTGATTGTTTTTCGAGCTGTAAATCGTACCAAAAGAAAGGTGTGCAAGTACCTGCTCTAAAACCAACTTGCGAGGCATAACCCATGGTATAATCGTGATTAATCCCTGCTTTTATTAGTTGTAGATAGGTTTTAGGCAAATGAAGTTTGAGGTAATGTTGTCTGGATATATCTACGTTTTTCTCTAACAAAGCATCAAGTAGTTCTTTTTCCTCCTTCAGCTTTGTGGTGTGGTAATTGGATGCGTAAGAGGGGTGTATACCAATTTTTGCAGTTTTTGCCGTGTCTTTAATCAGTTGCTGCAATAGTTCATCATTTGGGTGGATGTTCACATCGTGTTTTTTATCTCCTTTATGAGAAAGCAGGAAGAAGAAGATGGGCGCTAAGCCATACTTTTCATGTATTTGATGTAAAAATTGGTAAGTATCAAAAGGGTCTTTCTTTTTTTGCAAACCTGTGTTAACAATATTACTCAATCGCTCGGTATCGCCTTTGGCTATAGCCCTGATAAAGCGAGCCGTGTTTTTTAAGATACCGCTAGATTTAAAATGATACGCTCTGTCTACGTCAATAGTAGGAATAAACTCAAATTTTCTACTTCCAAAATGCAGATTAGTGAGTTTGCTGAGCAGCAGATTTTTTAAGATCATGCTCCATTGGTCAATTACTGGAGTTTTTAGCAAACCGAGTTCAAATTGTAAACTTGCTTCTGCAGGCAACCTCAAATGATCATCTGCGGTAAAAGGTAAATATTCTTCGTACCTACTAATGAAGTAAAAAGAAGCCGCAAAAATATCGAAAGGCAATGCACTATTTTCAACAGCAAAAGGAACACGCTCGTCGCCAAAATCGGTAATAGCGATATGCTGTTTCTCGATATTGTTT
This sequence comes from Pedobacter sp. SL55, assembly GCF_026625705.1. NCBI lineage: Bacteria > Pseudomonadati > Bacteroidota > Sphingobacteriia > Sphingobacteriales > Sphingobacteriaceae > Pedobacter > Pedobacter sp. SL55. The sequence goes on from NZ_CP113059.1 coordinate 1,370,036, forward strand.
TTTGCCAATAAACCGGCTGTTTTAAAAAAGAGTTCGCCTCCTAGCGGATTTTCTGCATAGCTAAACTTCGGTCCCTGGTATGCCGAAAATTGATTGGCTACACTGGTAAAATCAAAATCGCAATGCAATACTTCCCTAAAAATAAAGTTGAAGATGTATTTGGTACGTGGCGTAACCTGAGGACTATAAACGAGCAGTTGCATATTCACTAAGTTAATGAATAAAGCGTTTTAAAGCGAAAAGGTTTGAGGAAATTCTGAGGATTTCAAGAGTTTTCTATCTTTTCCCCGCGGTTGGTGTTATTACCAGTGGTGTTCGGAAGGTTTTCCTATAGTTGGTATTATCACCAACAACAGGTAGTGGAAACCATTATACAATGCGTATTTCATTATAGCCCACGATTTAAATCGTGGGCTATATGTTCAGCTAAATACAAACCTTTTCAACGGTTTTAGAACTTTAACAGAAATGCGAATATCTCCCAAACACGTATGGTTCATGTTATCGCCAGCCACAAGTAGTGGGATACAAACAAAAGCTTACACCGCATTAAAAAACTCAAATAAGTTCACATGACTAGGGATATTCAATTTCTTCCTTAGCCTATACCTTCCAATTTCTACACCCCTTGGCGATATTTTCATAAGCGTAGCTATTTCTTTGGTAGATAAATTCATTTTTAGATAAGCTGATAAGCGAAGTTCGTTGCTTGTAATAGTTGGAAACTTATCTTTCAAATGCTTAATAAAATCTACGTGAACCTTATCAAAATGAACCGAAAATTGTTCCCAGCTTTCGTCAGATTTTTCTTCGGCGCTAAGTAGCCTGATAATTTTGTTGAAATCGGCAGCTTGTGTATCGTCTTTTAATTCCTTTTTGAGTTTGAAGAGCTCATTCTTGATTTTAGACATCATATCTGCTTTTTGCACCAAGTGCATGGTGTTAGATGCCAGTTCAGCGTTTTTGGTCTCAATTTCTAGCTCTAATTTTTCGTTTTTAAGCTTAATGATTTCTTTCTCAGATTTATCCATCTCCAATTGGTGCATATATTTGGTATGCTCTTGCTCTTTTTGGAAAGCGATACGTTGGTTACTGATTTTTCGCTGTTGTCTTTTGTACACCAAATAGATAATTCCCAAGAAAATTAATCCATACACTAAATAAGCTACAATGCTTTGGTACCATGGGGGCAAAATGGTAAACTGGTAAGTTGCCACAGGCGATTCGTTGCCTAGGTTGTCTTGGGTTTTTACCATGAAAGTGTAATTGCCCGACGGTAAATTAGTATAGTCTTTTTCTGTTTTTTTATCTAATGCCGACCACCTCTCATCAAATCCTTTTAGGTAACAACTATAGAAAGTGTTCTCTTTGTTCTGATTAGTGGTTGAAGAATATTCGAAGTGGAAGGAGTTCCAGCCATGTTTAATTGTAGGGATTTCTTTCTGCGCTATGTTTTCATTTACCTCGCCAAAGTAACCACTAAACAATCCAATATCAGATTTTCCGAAAGCCTTAACCAAACTGATACGTACCTGCTGTTTGCCTTCGTTAGCTAGATATTTTTCGTAATTAAGGTGGTAAAATCCTTTTTGTGCACCAATAAAAACGTTGTTTTTGTCAACGCATTGAATATGCTCAAAACCACCTAGAGTTTTACCGTTTAGTTCGGGTATGTAAAGTAATTTGTAAGTTTTTCCATGGTATTGTGCCACACCAAGCTTCTTTTCTTCGATAAACCAAATATTGCCCTTTGCATCTTCTTTCAGGTATCTGATGTACTTCTTCCCAAAAACAGGCTCAAAATAACTCGAAATTTCAAAACGATCTTTGGCTACATTATATTCGTAAACGCCTTTTTCGGTACCTACCACAATTTTGTTTTTTACTTGATAAATGTGGTTGTTAAAGGTAGATGGCAAACCTTTTTTATCGGTATAAAGCTTTATGTTTTTGGTTTGCAAATCGGCTAATGCAATTTTATAGACACCTTTGTATGGATGAGAAACCCAAATGTTATTTTTATCATCAGCTAGTAAAAACCTGGCAGATTCATTAAAATTATTAATATTGCCAACTACGTTAAATTTATTGTTTTCGTAATTAAAAACAGAAACGCCATTGTAGTTGCCAGCTAAAACCAACGGAGAACTGTCTTTTTGCTGATTGTAAGCCAAGAAATTCCAATAGCCTTGGGCAGTAGATACGGGTTGCACTCCTTTTTCGCTCAGTTCAAAAGCCCCTTCGTGTCTTCCAAGTAAAAGCTTTCCGTTAACGATATTCATTCCCCAGGCTTGCCCGTCGGTGTTAGGTACCGCTGTAAAGTTATTCTGAGTAGCACTGATATCCTTTTCGCCCGCCAAAGGAAGGCTATAAATACCATTGGATAAACCTACAACCAGTTTATTGTTGTAAATTATTGAAGTGTGTCCGGCGGCATTGTCAAATATTGCTGGATTGATATGCTTGATGGCATTGTTGTTGGCAATAAAGCTAATTCCATCTGCCAAACCCAACCAAATGTTATTGTTGTTGTCTTTAAAGGAACTTATTACGGCATTATTTTGTAGTCCAGAGTTTTTAGCTAAATGGTATATTAGTTTTCCACTTGTATCCATTAAAAAGCAGCCGTTATTTTGGGTAGCAACAGCAATGGCGTTGTGATTTACCTTAATGGCGCTGCTAATGTTGCGGATATAGTTAGCCACTTTTAGTGGTGTAATTTGGCCATTTTGTATGGTATGCAAACCATGGGCAAACGAGCTAACCAAAATAGAATCTTTTCCAAATTGAGAAATGGAACTTATCATGAAATCGTACGGAATGGTTCCAGTTAAAAGCGGCAGCCAGTTGTTTCCAGAAAGTTTTAAAAGACCTCTGTCTTTTTCGTGAGCAATGATAGTGTTGCTGGCCATGCCCATGTAAAGCCACTTTGTTTTGGTTTCTAAGACTGTTATTTTTTCATTTTGCCACTTAAAAATATTGTTTTCTGCACGAAAAAAAATCGCTTTTCCTACACTTTGCACATTCCATATATCTGCAAATGAACGATGTTGGCTCGGTATTTTGTCCTTCAAGCTGGTAAATATCAGCTTGCCGTTTTCGTTTGGAGAGAAAAAACCAAAATCTCCTTGGCCACCTGCATATATTTTATGATCGAAACCTATTTTGATAGATCTTACAATGGTTTTGTTTGGTAAAGGATATATCTTCCAACGGCTACCATCAAAAGTGAGCAAGCCTTCATCATTAGCAAAGTACATTACGCCGTTGCGATCTTGCTGGATATCCCAATTGTGTGTGCCAGCACTATAAGCGTTGTTATCGTAGTTTACAATATCGGGCATACCTATAGGATTTTGGGCAAAACCCAAAATGTTTAGGGATATTAGCAGTATGGAAAATATTTGGCTTTTCATTACTGAAATAAAAATAGGCAAAAACTTGTCTTAATCAAATGTTGTAGGGGTAAACTGCCTTATTGTATTATTTTAAGCGGTTTTGATGTAGTTTTGTAGGGGTGTAAAATTTGGATACAGTGTGTTTTTGCGAATAAATTTACAACAAAATCATTAACCAAAATTTTAAATCGTATGAACTACAAGTTGTTAGTAAGGCAATATTGTCTTCCGCTGGTAGCCTTCTTTTTGCTCTTGGCCTCTGGCTGCAAAGAAGAAGACTATGCAAGTAAATTAGGGACAGCCGCCAAGGCTTCTTTTAAAGTTACTAAGGTACAGGGTAAAGTAAACACTTATCTTTTAGAAAGTACATCTCAAGATGCCTATCGTTACCAATGGGATTTTGGTTTAAACGAAGGATTAAAAACTGGAGGGGCATCAATAGAAGCTTACTTTATTTCTAAGGGAACCTATAACGTAAAATTATATGCCTATGGCGAAGGTGGGTATGATATAGCCACACAAGCAGTTGTAGTAGATCAGGATGACTTTACACCAACCTTAAATAACGCAACCTATCAAAAACTTACTGCGCATTCTTGGAAATTAGATGCTGTAGGTGCGGCACCAATCATTGTGGGTACCGAGGGCAATCCTTCTGAATATTTTCAGGGAGGTAGTTTAGCTGATTGTCAAATTGATGATGACTATACGTTCTCTTTCGCCAACAATGCTTTTAAATTAACTTACAGAGCAAACGGCGCAACCTTTAATGGAGGTAATGTAGATCCTAACTACAATTGTGGTACTGATAGGTCTTATGAATCTGCCTTTACATTTAGTACAGCGGTAGAGGGTGCGGGTATTGCAACCATCACTATTCCTAACACGCCTCCAAATAGGTTTATTGGAGTAACCGATGTGGCTTCTAACAATTACAGAATTATTTCTATTACTGATACCGAGATGGTTTTACGTTCTGGAAAAATCAACGAACCAGTACATACCATGCGTTTTGTGAAAAAATAAAAGAACTAGATTACTTAATAAAAGCCAAATATAAATATGAAAAAAATTCGACTATTAATCGTATTGCTGTTTTGTTCGGTAGCATTGCCCGAGGCATTTGCGCAGAGCATCACAGTTTCTGGTGTAGTAAAAGATAAAACTGGGCAAGAAATACCTGGCGTTTCGGTTATCATAAAAGGAACAACAACCGGTGTTTCTACCACAACAGATGGTAAATATGCTATTACCGTACCTAAAGCAGGTACTACAGTGGTGTTTTCGTTTATCGGGATGACTACCCAAGAAATCATCGTTACCAAATCGGAAACGATAAACATTGTATTGGACGATGCGGCCAACACCCTAAATGATGTTGTTGTGGTGGGCTTTGGTACACAAAAAAGAAGCAACGTAACAGGTTCTGTTGCCACCGTAAACAACAAGCAGTTGGTGCAAACCCCAGTTGGCGATTTAAGTAACGCCTTGGCTGGCCGTACCCCAGGTGTAATTACCAAGCAACCTTCTGGAGAGCCTGGAGCCGATGGTACGCAAATCTATATTAGAGGTAATTCTACTTTTGGAGGCGGCAGCATGGAACCTCTTTTTGTAGTTGATGGTATTGTGCGCTCGGCCCGTGATTTTGGACAAATGGATCCTAACGAGATCGAAAGTGTAAGTATTTTGAAAGATGCTTCTTCTGCCGCAATTTTTGGCGTTAAAGGTGCAAACGGCGTGGTTTTGGTAACCACAAAACGTGGTAAGGCAGGGCAGTTAAGTGCCAATTATTCGTTTAACTATGGTTTTTCGCAAGTTACACGTTTACCAAATGCGCTAGGTTCTTACGAGTACGCAACCTTGTATAACGAAGCTAAATTAAACGATAACCCGTTGGCAACACCAGAATTTTCTTTAGAGCGTTTAGAAGCTTTTAGAAATGGTACTGATCCAGACGCCAACCCTAATACCGATTGGATGGATTTAGTGCTTGGCGGTACTGCACCTAGAATGCAGCACAACCTATCTTTATCTGGTGGTAGCGAGAAAATCAAATACTTTACCTCTTTCGGTTATTTAAACGAAGACGGTTTGTACAGCTCTTTAAATTACAACAGGTATAACGTAAGAAGCAACATAGATATTCAGGCTACTTCTACTACCAAAATTTCGGTTGATTTATCTGGAAGGTTAGAAAATAAACTATCTCCATGCGGCAAGTGTAGATAACATCTTCGAGCACACTATGCGTAATCCGCCAGTACAACCGGCAAGGTTTTCTAATGGCTTGTTAGCCGCACCAGGCGTATATCCAAATCCTTTAGCGCTAATTAGCGAAGAAAGCGGATACAACAGAAACAGTGCAAGCTACTTTTTAAGTAATTTTCAGGTGGTACAACAAATTCCGGGGGTAGAAGGATTATCCATTAAAGGAGTTTTAGCATTCGATAGAAATTTTAACCAAAACAAAACTTGGAACCAATGGGTGCCACTTTACGTGAGAAATACCGATGGTACTTATACCGTTAATTCAGAGTCGAAATCATCTCTATCTAAAGGATACGGCGAAGGGCAAAGCACCGAGTTGCAAGGCCATATCAATTACGATAGAAGATTTGGCAAGCACGGCATTTCGGCCTTAGCCCTCATTTTACAAAAACAAAATCAAGGTACTGGAATTTATGCGGCCAGAAATTCTTACGAAAGTTCGGCACTACAGATTTTAAACTTTGGCCCTGCATTAAATGAGGTATTGAGCGATGGCGAAGACAGAACTGCGCTAAGAAGTGCGGCATTCCGTATCAACTATGATTACGACGGTAAATACCTTTTTCAAGCAAGTTTAAGACGAGATGAGTCTGAAAACTTTGCTCCAAGCCAAAGAACCGGATATTTCCCTGCTTTTTCTGCGGGTTGGTTGCTCACAAGAGAAAGCTTTATGCAAAACGTAAAGTTTGTAGATTTCTTAAAGTTAAAGGCATCTTACGGTACATTGGGTAGCGATCGTATTCCAAGTCGTTTCGGATACTACAGCCGTTATAACCTAGTGCCAAACGTTTATCCTTTTGGAGGTGCATTTGTTACCGGATTAACTCCAGGTGCTATCGCAAATGAGAATCTAACTTGGGAAACTTCTGTTAAAATGGATGCTGGTATAGAGGCTAAGCTATTCAAAAACCAGTTAGGTATAGATGTTACGGTATTTAAAGAAAGAAGAAAAGACATCTTGGCAACCAGAGCATTATCTGTTCCGTTGAGCTTTGGTGCAGCTTTACCTAGCGAGAACTTTGGTATTGTAGATAATAAAGGTGTAGAGGTAATATTAACTCATAATAAACAATTGTCTAACAACCTTTCGTACTTTGTTAGTGGTAACTTTACCTATGCAAAAAATAAAATCGTAGAAGCGGCTGAAGCATCGAATATTCCAGAATATAGACGTATTACCGGAAGGCCAAATGGTGGAATTTACGGATACAAAGCTATAGGTATTTTTAAAGATGCGGCAGATTATGCAGCATCGCCAAAACATACTGCGTATTTAAGTACAACTGGTCCAGGCGATATCAAATATCAAGATATCAACGGAGACGGTATCATTAACGATGATGATATTACTTATTTAGGCAACGGAACATTACCTCAAATTTTGTATGGTATTAATGGTGGTGTTAATTACAAGGGCTTCGAGTTAAACTTCTTGCTACAAGGCGCAGCCCAATCGCAGCAATTGTTTACACAAAATGCAGCATGGGCTTTCCATAATGGTGGTCGCGTAAATGCAGAATGGTTAGATAGATGGACACCAGCTCGACCAGATGCGCCACTACCTCGCTTAACCCTAAATACCAATGGTAATAACTATTTGGTAAGTAGTTTCTGGGTACAAAACTCAAGTTACTTGCGTTTAAAAAACGTGGAGTTTGCCTATACGCTAAAATCTAAGCTGTTATCTAAAATTGGAGCCAACAACTTAAGGATTTATGCGCAAGGACAAAACTTATTTACCATTACAGACTTGATCAACCTAGATCCAGAAAACACCAATGGTATCGGTAGGTATTATCCTCAACAAAAGACTTACACATTTGGGGTTAACTTACAGTTTTAATAACCAATCGTTGACATGAATATTAAAAGAAAAGAAATGATTAAAAGACATAAATGGTTGGTTGGCGTAATGGTAATTACGCTGGCAACTTTCTCCTGCAAAAAAGATTTGTTAGATATTAAACCAATAGATTTCGTTTCTGATGCCGCTGTTTTTCAGGACATCACGCTTACCAATCAATTTGTGAATGATATCTATGGTACACTATTAAGTGGCTTCGAGCGTCGAGATTTTGGTTATACAGAAGGTTGGGCGGCCGGTTTTGCCAATTTAGATATGATGACCGACGACATTGAAGGCCATAACGATTTACCAATGAACAGGGTGCAAGCCGGAGATCTGAATGCTAACTTTTCGATGGGTACACAGCTTTGGGCAGCAAACTACACGCTAATTAGAAAAGCCAACACGTTAATTGCACGCATAGACGGTGTGCCAACAACCAATACGGCTTTAAGAGACAGGTTAAAGGCAGAAACTAAGTTTTTGAGAGCTTTTGCTTATGCAGAATTAGTGAAGTCTTTTGGGGGTGTGCCGTTAATTACTACAGAGCAAAACGTAAATGACGATTTAGAAGTGCCAAGAAACACCTACGATGAATGTGTAGCCTTTATCATCAAAGAGTGTGATGAAGCCGCTGCGGTATTATTGCCTTCTTACCCTGATGCAGAGTTGGGAAGAGCTACAAAAGGTGCTGCATTGGCGTTAAAAGCTAGGGTTTTGCTGTATCACGCTAGTGCTTTAAATAATCCAAGCAATACGGCAAGCCGTTGGGACGATGCAGCGAAAGCAGCCCAAGCAGTTATGGCGCTTGCCCCTGCTACTTATGATCTTTTCCCAGATTACTACCAATTGTTTATGACAAAGGCAGGTAATAAAGAAGTGATTTTTGCTAAAAAGTTTGGTCGTCCTAACCGTACTCACCAAAGTGCTTGGATGCTACACATGAGCTTTACGCCAACTGGTTGGGGCGGTTGGGGAGCTTTCCACGCTACACAAAACCTAGTAGATGCTTTCGAGATGAAAACTACTGGTTTACGCCCAGACGAAGCGGGTTCTGGTTATGATCCGCAAAATCCTTATGCTAACCGCGATAACCGTTTAGATAAAGCAATGCTGATGAATGGTTCGGCTTTTAAAGGTATTACAGTAGAAACCTTTCAAAGTGCAGATCTTAGTGTTTTTCCTGATGGCAATGCCAATGGCCGTACCAATGGAGATAGAACCAAAACCGGCTATGGTTTACGTAAGTTTATTGATGAAAAAAATATGACTGCCGATGCCGTTTACCAAGGTGGCGATAATGACTGGATTTTTATGCGCTATGCAGAAGTATTGTTGAACTACGCTGAGGCTAAAAATGAATTTAGTGGCCCAGATGCTTCTGTTTACGATGCTTTAGATAAGGTACGTAGTAGAGGGGGCTTGCCACCATTGACTAGAAATTTTACTCAAATAACTTTGCGTGAAAAAATACGCAACGAGCGTAGGGTAGAGCTTTGTTTCGAAGAGCACCGTGTTTACGATGTTCGCCGCTGGAAAACAGGTATGACTTATTTTAACCAACCAGTTTACAGAATGAACATCGTTAAAAATACAAATGGATCTTTAACCTTTAGCAAAGTGGTGCTAGAGAACAGAGTTTATAAAGAAAGTTACAACCTATTTCCTATTCCTCAAATAGAAATGGAAAGAAATAGAAAACTAACGCCAAATCCTTAAAATTTTTGTCTTCCCGCTATATTAGTGGGAAGACATTTTTATACAAAGACATATTAATGATGCAAAAGATAATTTATGGCTTAGTAGCTGCTTTTTTTACGTTCTCAACTGCCGCAATCGCGTCGAAAAAAATAATTGGTTCGAAAATAGATCCCATTAAAGTAGAAGTAAGAAAGACAGAAAAGGGTTTTGAATTGATACGTGGCGGCAAACCATACTTTATTAAGGGAGCAGGAGGCACTTCATATTTTTCTCGCTTGGCTGCTTATGGAGGCAACTCTATACGTACATGGAGTACCAATAATGCAAAGAGCATATTAGAACTCGGCGCAAAAAAACGGACTTACGGTGATGATGGGATTGCCCGTTACAGCAGAACGCCATGGTTTTAATTATGATGATGCCGCTGCGGTAAAAAAACAGTTCGAGAGTGTAAAGGCAGAAGTCATGAAGTACAAAGATCATCCAGCTTTGCTGAGTTGGGGAATTGGCAACGAGTTGAACCTTTCTTACGCTAACCCAAAAGTGTGGCAGGCAGTTAACGATATTGCAAAGATGATTCACGAAATAGATCCTAACCATCCGGCTACTACCGTACTTGCAGGTATCAACAAAAAAGAAGTAGATCATATCAAAGCTTCGGCGCAGGCCTTAGATTTTTTGTCTATTAACGTTTATGCCGATTTGGCAATACTTCCGAGTAAAGTTAAAAGCGCAGGTTGGACTGGTCCTTATATGGTAACCGAGTGGGGGCCAACTGGGCATTGGGAAGGCTTGGAAACTGTTTGGAAAGCACCCGTAGAAGAAACTAGTAGCGAAAAAGCAGCTGTTTACCTTAGCAGATACAAATATGCGGTAGAGAAAGATAAAGATGTTTGCTTGGGTTCTTACGTTTTTTTATGGGGACAAAAGCAAGAAAGAACGCCAACTTGGTACGGTCTTTTTACTGCCAAAGGCGAAGAAAGTGAAGTAGTAGATGTGATGCAGTACCTGTGGAGCGGTGCGTTTCCAAAAAATAGAGCACCTCATCTTTATGGTTTTACCTTAGATAACAAGCGGTCGAATCAAAGTGTTTATATTAAATCTGGAGCAACATACACCGCAGTGGTGGATGCTTTTGATCCAAACAACGATATCTTAAACTACCGTTGGGAGTTATTACTAGAAGCTACGAAAGTTGGCGAAGGTGGCGATCATGAAGATAAGCCCGAAACAGTAGCAATAAATTTTAAAGAAACAGGTAAAGGAAAAGTAAGCTTTGCAGCACCTAAAACTTCGGGGGCTTATCGTTTATTTGTTTATGTTGCCGATGGGAAAAATAAAGTGGCTACTGCAAATATCCCGTTTTACGTTAAATAAAGATTAGCTAACCTTGATTTAACGATACAGATTAAAAATTTAAAACCCTAAGAAATGAAAATACAGACCTCCTTTAGAAATTGGCTACTGATGGTTACTTTGCTGATTTTTAACTTAAGCTGTAAAAAGCAACTGAATGCCGTAGAGCCAACTAATTTACAGTTGGTAGCCACAGTAAGTAATGATGGCTCAGGTAGGGTAGATTTTGTAGCAACCGCAACTAATGCAAGTCGTTATCTATATTCTTTTGGTCAGGGTACCAACGAAAGTATCAGATCTACCGACGGTAAAGCTTTTACCATTTACGCAGAAAGTGGCACCTATACGGTAAAGGTTATTGCTTATTCTTCAAGTGATAAATCGGTTGAGTTAACCCAACAAATTATTGTAGATAAGAACGAAGTAATAGATAATACCGGTTATATCTCGCCAGAAACTTACCCGGGCCTTACCTTAGTTTGGCAAGATGAATTTAATGGTACTGAACTGGATACTAAATTTTGGAATTTCGAAGAAGGAAACGGAACAGAGGGCTGGGGCAATTGGGAATTGCAATACTATCGCAAAGAAAATACGAGAGTGCACAATGGCTACTTAACCATCACTGCTAAAAAGGAATCTTTCGGTGGTAAAGAGTATACATCATCAAGATTAACAACCGAAGCGAAAAAAGATTTCTTGTATGGTCGTATCGAAATGAGGGCAAAATTGCCAAAAGGACAAGGGATTTGGCCAGCATTTTGGGCTTTAGGTGCAAACATCCGTACTACGCCATGGCCGTTTTCTGGAGAAATTGATATCATGGAAATGGTAGGCGGTGGTCCCGGAAAAGACAATACTTTACACGGTACGGTACACTACGAAGATGGCGGACATAAGTATATTGGTGGTTCTACTACGTTACAAACTGGAGATTTTTACGATAAATTTCACGTGTTTTCCATTGTTTGGACAGCCAACTCCATTAAGTGGTATTTAGATAATGTAGAATATTATAGTTTCGATACTACGGGTGCTAATAAAGACGAGTTTAGGCGTCCATATTTTCTTTTGTTAAACCTAGCCGTTGGAGGCAATTGGCCAGGTGCACCTAATGCAAATACTGTTTTTCCGCAAAAATATATTGTAGATTATGTGAGGGTGTTTCAATAGAGCTATCATCATCACTTAGTTAAGTGATTATTTGAATGAGCCCCGAGGTAACTTGGGGCTTTGTTTTTAAAAAGCAACACTCATTTTCTTTTCAGGAAAACTTGCTTTCGTGCTTTTTCTTTTGCCGCTTTTTTCAACATGGAGAATGTTCATTTGGTCGTCAAACAAATCATATAATACGCCATTATGTGCCGCTAGTGTTTTAAATACAGCCACTTTACTAACTTCGAGATAAACATTGGTAGCTTCATGATCATTTTCAAAACCTAAATAGTTGTATTTAACAGCCTTGCCATCAACTACAAATTTTAAATTGGTTTCGATATAACTTTTAATCAATGCGCTCATTTCTTTCTCTCTGTTTTTTGCGTACAAATCAGTTTTGGTCTTAAATTGTTTGCTCAAAACATTTTCAAAGTCATCAGTAAAAATTCTACAGGTAATTTCTAAAGATTTGTTTTTTGCATTGTGTGTAATTTCAGTGGTGCTTACGTGAAAAGGGTGTCTTTTTTTTGTTTCCTTAGAGATAAAAACTAAAGGAATGATTAAAAAAAGTAACAATTTTGAAGATATCGGGTTCATTTTGCGAAATAGACTTTAAAAGTAAGAGAAAGAACCTAACTTAGGTAATAATTCACACGCTAAAATTTAACTTTACTATGTCGTTCTCCGATTTCTTGTTTTATTTTGATTTAGGTTGGTCGCATATTGTAAGTTTAGACGCATTAGATCATCAACTTTTTATATTGGCATTGGTAGCCATTTATACCACCAAACAAATTAAGCAAATACTGATATTGGTTACCGCTTTTACCATCGGCCACTCGGCTACTTTGGCGCTAAGTGCTTTAGATATCATCCGCTTTGATAGCAAGTGGGTAGAGTTTTTAATTCCCTGCACCATTTTTATTACCGCTTTGGTTAACTTGTTTAAGAACGGCAAAAGGAACAAAAGCGTACAAGTCAATTATTTTCTAGCGCTGTTTTTTGGTCTAATTCATGGTATGGGCTTTGCAAATTCGGTCCGTATGATGTTGGCAAAAGACCAATATATAGGTTGGGGTTTGTTTGGCTTTAACCTAGGGCTAGAAATAGGCCAAATTGTTTTTGTAGCACTAACATTGTTGATTTCTAGTATAATCCTATATTTCTTTAAAGTTAGGCAAAGAGATTGGGTTATATTTTTATCTTCTGCGGTTTTTGCCTTAGCTTTACAAATGGCGTTACAGCGCATACCTTTTTAATAAATATCAAATGAAAAGATTTTACGGTTTTTGTTTAAGTGCTATGTTATTTGCTTCGGCGGCAATGGCACAAAATATCCAAAATAATCCGGGGAGCAACCACGGCAATAAGTTTGAGCAATTGGGCACCATTTTACCTACGCCAAATGAGCAACGTACCGCAAGCGGTGCGCCTGGAGTAAAGTATTGGCAACAACGTGCCGATTACGATATCAAATGCGAATTAGATGAAAACACACAGACTTTAAAAGGCAGCGAAACCATTACTTACTACAATAATTCGCCAGATCCTTTAACTTACATTTGGATACAGCTCGACGAAAACCAGCACAATAACCTAAAAAATGCGAATTATCAGAGCGCAACTAAAATGCCTGCTAATGCAACAGATAAACAAGTAGAAAATTTTACGCTTAATGCTGCTGATAACGGCTTTGGGTTCAACATTTTGAAAATTACCGATGCGCAAGGAAAGAATTTAAAATACACCATCAACAAAACCATGATGCGAATTGAAACACCGGTTTTAAAATCTGGCGATAAATTCGTTTTCAATATAGATTGGAATTACAAAATTGTAGATCGCATTGCCAAAGGCGGCAGAGGCGGTTACGAATTTTTTCCAGCCGATGGAAACTATTTATTTACGATGGCGCAATGGTATCCACGTTTATGTGTTTATAGCGATTTTCAAGGATGGCAAAACCACCAATTTACCGGTCGTGGCGAGTTTGCCTTAACCTTTGGCGATTTTAAAGTGCAAATGACCGTTCCGGCAGATCACTTGGTGGGTTCTACTGGCGAATGCCAAAATTATGCTCAAGTGCTTACGCCAATACAATTATCTCGTTTCAATAGCGTAAAAACAGCTAAAGCTCCCGTAGAAATTGTAACCTTGGCTGAGGCCAAAGCTGCGGAAAGCAAAAAATCGACTGCTAAAAAAACTTGGATCTTCCACGCTAAAGATGTGAGAGATTTTGCCTGGACCTCATCACGTAAGTATATTTGGGACGCCATGAACCAAAAAGTGGCCGACAAAGATGTGCTTTGCATGAGTTTCTACGGAAAAGAAGCTTACAATCTTTATAGTAGATATTCTACAAGGGTAGTGGCGCACAGTATCAAAACTTATTCTGATTTTACCATTCCTTATCCATATCCGGTAGCTCAAAGCATCGAAGCTGCCAATGGAATGGAATACCCCATGATTTGTTTCAATTATGGAAGAACTAACGAAGACGGCACTTATAGCGAAACCGTAAAAAATGGAATGATTGGCGTAGTGATCCACGAAGTGGGGCACAACTTTTTCCCGATGATCATTAACAGTGATGAGCGCCAATGGAGCTGGATGGACGAAGGTTTGAACACTTTTACGCAGTTTTTAACCGAATCTTCTTGGGATGATAAATTCCCGAGCAAACGTGGCCCAGCTTATGCCATTGTGCCTTACATGAAATTGCCAAAAGATCAGTTAGAGCCCATCATGTCTAACTCAGAAAATATTGTACAGTTTGGGCCTAATGCTTATGCCAAACCTGCTACAGGCTTAAATATTTTGCGTGAAACCATTATGGGCCGCGAACTTTTCGATTATGCTTTTAAAGAATACTCAAAAAGATGGGCGTTTAAGCATCCAACACCAGCAGATTTTTTTAGAACCATGGAAGATGCCAGCGGCGAAGATTTAGACTGGTTTTGGAGAGGTTGGTTTTACAGTACCGATGCTTGCGATATTTCTTTAGACGAGGTAAAACATGCCAAAGCTGATTTTCCTAAGCCTGCAAAAACCATAAAACAAAAACAAACGGTAGACAAACCTATTTTAACTGATGATGACATTAGCAAGCAAAGAAATAGGGCAGATAAAAACATCAAATTTTATACAGATCAAGATTTAGAAGCGAGAGATTTCTATTGGAAATACGCCAGAGGTTTGGTACAAATTGACAGTAGTAAAGTTAGAACAAAAGAAATAAGATTGCCTTTTGAAGAGTTTACCAATGAAGAGAAAACCAAGTACGGCAATAAGCATTTTTACGAGCTTAACTTTAGTAACAAGGGAGGCTTGGTAATGCCAATTATAGTAGAGTTCACGTTTAAAGACGGAACAAAAACGGTAGATAAAATACCTGCTCAAATTTGGCGCTTAAACGAAATTAAAACATCCAAGTTTTATGCTTTGGATAAAGAGGTTGCAGCTATAAAAATTGACCCGCTTTGCGAAACTGCCGATATTGACGAAAGTAATAATACTTGGGGAGCGGCAGAAGCTGCTCCTTCTAAATTTCAATTGTTTAAGGCGGCTCAAGCTGCTGCGGGCAGAGGTCAATCGGAGGGCATAAATCCAATGCAGTTGGAAATTAAAAAAAGTAAATAATAATTCTCGGATAAATAACTGAAGTCCTGCATTTGCGGGACTTTCTTTTTTTCATAACATTTTATCGGGACAGCTGTTTATTACTCGTCATTGCGAGGCACGAAGCAACCTTAAAGCTATATATCTTCCTCAAAGAGATTGCTTCGTGCCTCGCAATCACGAGAGATTTATAATAACGTACAATCCTAAACCGTATCTTTGTAGTAATGAAGTTCAAACTCATCTCAGAATATAAACCTACCGGCGACCAGCCCGGGGCAATCAAGCAATTGGTAGAAGGGGTAAATGCTGCCGAACATTATCAAACCCTTTTAGGAGTTACTGGTTCTGGAAAAACCTTTACCATTGCCAACGTAATTGAGCAAACGCAAAAGCCAACACTAATTCTTAGTCACAATAAAACCTTGGCGGCGCAGCTATATGGCGAGATGAAACAGTTTTTTCCCGAAAATGCGGTAAACTACTTTGTTTCTTACTACGATTATTACCAGCCGGAGGCTTACATGCCCACCACCAATACCTACATCGAGAAAGATTTACAAATTAACGAAGAGATAGAGAAATTACGCCTGCGTTCTACTTCATCGCTAATTTCTGGACGTAGAGATGTGATTATCGTTTCTTCAATTTCCTGTATTTATGGTATGGGAAATCCCGAAGATTTTTCGAAGTCGGTTTATCGTTTTGGCGTTGGAACAAGAGTGAGTAGAAATGCTTTTTTACACCATCTGGTGGAAATTTTATATGCACGTACCATCAACGATTTTAAGCGTGGTACTTTTCGAGTAAAAGGCGATACCGTAGATATTTATCCAGCCTATATGGATTACGCTTATCGTATTTCATTTTTTGGGGATGACATTGAAGAACTATCAGCTATTGATCCAATTACGGGAAAAACTTTAGAGAAATTAGAGGATATTGCCATTTACCCCGCCAACCTTTTTGTTACGCCAAAAGACAGGTTTAACCAATCTATTTGGGGCATACAAGAGGAATTGGAAGCTCGTAAAACGCAGCTTTTGGGCGATGGTTTAGTGTTGGAAGCCAAACGTTTAGAAGAACGGGTTAACTTCGATATCGAAATGATGAAAGAGTTGGGCTATTGCTCTGGAATTGAGAATTATTCTCGTTTTTTCGATGGCCGTACGCCTGGTATGCGCCCTTTCTGTTTGTTAGATTATTTTCCAGATGATTACCTCATGGTAATTGACGAAAGCCATGTAACCGTTCCGCAAATTAGGGCCATGTACGGTGGCGATAGGTCTAGAAAGTTATCATTGGTAGAATATGGTTTCCGCTTACCATCAGCATTAGATAACCGACCGCTGAACTTTGAAGAGTTTGAGCGTTTAGCGCCGCAAACTATTTATGTGAGTGCTACTCCGGCAGATTACGAACTGCAAAAATCTGAGGGCGTGGTAATTGAGCAGGTAATTAGACCAACAGGTTTGTTAGATCCGTTAATCGAAATCCGCCCTGCGATAAACCAAGTAGACGATTTGTTGGACGAGATTGATAAAACCATTAAACAAGGCGACCGTGTGTTGGTAACTACGCTAACCAAGCGTATGGCCGAAGAGCTGACTAAATACATGGATCGATTGAACATCAAGTGTCGGTACATCCACTCTGAGGTAAAAACCTTAGAGCGTGTAGAGATTTTACGTGGCTTGCGTTTGGGCGAGTTTGATGTATTAATTGGAATTAATTTGCTGCGTGAAGGTCTGGATTTGCCAGAGGTAAGTTTTGTAGCCATTTTAGATGCTGATAAAGAAGGGTTCTTACGTTCGGATAGAGCGTTGATCCAAACCATTGGCCGTGCTGCCCGTAACGATAGAGGCCGTGTAATTATGTATGCGGATGACATTACCGAATCGATGGAGCGTACCATTAGCGAAACCAACCGACGTAGGGAAAAGCAGATCGCCTACAACTTGGAGCATGGCATTACGCCAAAAACTGTAGGTAAATCGAAGGAAGAGATTATGGAGCAGACTTCTGTGTTGGAAGTTTCAGAAAAACAAAAAGCCAGAGCAAAAGCTTACGTAGAAGTGGATGAGGTAAGTGTAGCGGCAGATCCAGTAGTGCAGTACATGACCAAACCAGAACTGCAAAAAGCATTAGATAAATCTCGTAAGGAAATGCAAAAAGCAGCCAAAGAAATGGATTTCTTGTTAGCAGCCCGACTACGCGACGAAATGTTTGCTTTAGAGAAAGTGTTTGAAGAAAGGTTTGGGAAGTAAGTAATAAGTTTTAGGTTGTAAGTTATACGTATTTGGAATTAACCCTAACGAACAAAAAATCCAAAAAACTAAACAACAAATTTATGCAAGGACAAAACAGAAAAGATATTTATCCAGGGTTGGAAGTGGGCATCATCCTCAAAAAAGACCAACGAAATGGAAATGTAACCTACGGTGTGGTTGAAAAATTATTAACCTCCTCAGCTTTTCATTCTAGAGGAATTAAGGTGCGTTTAGATGATGGGCAAATAGGTCGTGTTTGCGAAATTGTTACAGAAGAATAACAATCGATTTTAAATTGCATCGTTTTTGAATCTATGGAAATAGGTAAAAATTATCATCTCTCTAGAAACTTAAAAAATGATACGACTGATACTTTTATTTGCCCTGATTAGCAGTTGCGCATTTGCACAAGAAACACACCGAGGGATGATCCCTTCAAAGGCTACGGTTTATAACTCTGGTCCATTATATGTGGTTAACGGTTTGGTTGTTGAAGGTGGCAAAGCGTTTTTTGCATTGTTAAATCCAAACGATGTTGAAAAAATAGATATATTGAAAGACGCTGCTAGTACTGCTATTTATGGAATTAGAGGTGCCAATGGTGTAGTGTTGATAACGCTAAAACCTAAAGTTAAGCTTTTGCCTTACAGTAAATTGATAAAAAAGTTTAAAGTAAAAAAGCAGTATCGAGATTATGCCGTGTATGTAGACAAGGACGCGATAAACAGCAAGACAACGTTTGTGTCGGCAAGTAGTTGGATAAAAGAAATTATCATGCTTCAACGTTCTAGTGGAATTATAGATATTCCATACCTTAACATCGTACCTAATAAGTAACCAGAGATTGAATTGTAATGAAATTGCAATGAAAATCGTTATTTGAAACAAAAGACTAAGCACAAAGTCTATATTTGTAGTAACAGTATAAAAATGGGTATAATTAAGTTTTTAATAATAGCAATTATTGTTTTATGGGTAATTAGGTTACTAATGAGGATCATATTTCCTATGGTAATTAAAAATGCCTTTAGCAAAATGCAACAACAGGCCACGGGCCAGCAGCAACGTCCGGTTAGGCCAGAGGGTACAATTTCTATAGATCACATGCCTAAAAAAGAGAAGAGAAAGGGCAACGCCGATAATTTAGGCGAATTTGTAGATTACGAAGAAGTGAAGTAATTATCTCGAAAGCCATTTTCTAATCGGTAAATCGTAAAATTTCATAGCCAAATAGGCAATTATAATTTGTAAGGTAATTAATAAAGGAATTACCCAAGCCAATGTTTGGTGGCTGGGTTGGGCTTGTGCGTAATAATTGCCAAAAGCCCATAATACAAAATAATGTGTAATGTAAAGTGGGTAAGAGATCTGTCCTGAAAATCTACAAATGCTTTGATGCGAAGGGCTTAAAATGGTGCCAGCACCCAACGAAACCAATAAAGGGAAATAGCACACAATAATTAGCGGTTCTACGAGCCAGTTCCAACTATCTCTAAAAGGCACAAAGAAGGCTAATGCCAATAATAGTGCCATTAATGGGAAACCCAAACGATTTTTAATAATAAACTGATAACGGAATATACACATACCCGCTAAAAAGGAGAATGCCACCCTTGCGCCACCATGCCAAAAATTATTTCCTGCCCAGCCGCCACTAATGTTGCCAGCCGTAATGGTTACGTAAAAAATGCCACCAGCTGCTATAATGGCCAATAGTAAAAGCCAAATTCGTTTCAAGCGGTGCAATACCAATGCATAAACAATGTTGGCTACGTATTCCCAAAAAAGTGTCCAAGCTGGCGCATTTAATCCGAAGTTATTTAAAGCCCTTTCTGCCATAACTGGATAAGGAATCATCAAAACTGAGGCTAAAAAAAGCAGCACGATTTTCCAACCGCTATAGGCTTCCCACTGGTTGCCAAAAGGATCGAAAATAAATCCAAGTAAGCCTAATACTGTACCTAAAACAACCAGTGGGTGTAATCGAATTAACCTTTGCTTGAAAAATTTCTTTAGGCCCATTTGCGGTAACCTGTCATCGTAAGCATAGGCAACCACAAATCCCGAAAGACAGAAGAAAAAATCTACCGCTAAATAAGCGTGGGCAATCAAATCGTCTGGATGTGGGGTGTACATTTCGATAAAGTGAAATATAACCACACCAAGAGCAGCTATACCACGCAAACCATCTAAAATTTCGAAATGTGTTTTAGATTTAAGTACTGAAGGAGAAGAAAGATTGCTCATTTGGGTTTTGCTAAGTTTCAAGAATAAACATTTTGGCTGGCTTAGGCAAGGCTTTTGTGTACGTACGTTGTTACATAAACCTTATTGAAGCGAAAGCTTACTTTTTTGTTGCATCATCCGGACATATGCTGTGATGCTGAGGTACGAAGCATCTGCAGGCGATGAAACAGATGCTTCGTGCCTCAGCATGACAGAAATTTTAAAAAAGATTGTAGCGGAAAGAAGGATTATCCTTTCAAAAGAACTACAGCACCCGCTTTTCAAGAAAAAATAAAATAACGATGCCTTAACAATCAGTTAATTAGTGTTGGAGACTTTTGTGAAAGATATTATTCATACTATGCTTGAACTGTTTGTAATTGTATGCTTGCTTGTTTTTGTAGCGTTTTTCTTTAGTCCTTATGAATTAACCGTTGGCGAAGAGGAGGATTAATAAATCTGAAGGCAAAAATTGGAGCTTTCTGCCAGGAAGGCCTGTCTTTTTTATCTCTAAAATTTACTTATGGAGAAGCGAAATGTAGAAATTGTAGTAATTTCTGATGTGCATTTGGGCACTTATGGCTGCCATGCCAAAGAATTGTTGAAATACCTCAAAAGTATCAAACCAAAAACATTAATCCTAAACGGAGATATCATAGATATTTGGCAGTTTAGCAAGCGCTATTGGCCAGAAACGCACATGAAAATATTGCGTAAACTCATGAAATTTGTTGCCGAAGGCGTAAATGTTTACTACCTAACGGGCAACCACGATGAACTTTTGCGCAAGTTTGCTGATATGCAGCTGGGTTCTTTTCACTTGCAAAACAAGCTTATTTTAGAATTAGATGGCAAGAAAGCCTGGTTTTTTCATGGCGATATTTTTGATGTAACCATGCAACATTCTAAGTGGCTGGCCAAGCTGGGTGCCGTGGGTTACGACAGTTTAATTTTACTCAACAGTATGGTAAACTGGTGCTTAAAGTTACTTGGTAGAGAAAAAATGAGTTTCTCCAAAAAAATTAAAGCCAAGTTTAAGGATGCCGTAAAATTTATCAATAGTTTCGAGGAAACCGCTGCAGAATTGGCGATAGAAAATGGTTATCAATACGTAGTCTGTGGGCACATCCATCAACCAGAAAAAAGAAACATTTTTGCAAATAATGGAGAGGTAATATATTTGAATAGTGGCGATTGGGTAGAAAATTTAACTGCCTTAGAATATAACCAAGGTAATTGGGAAATTTTTAAATACGAAGCGCAAAACTTTGTGAAAGATGAAGTTGAGCAGGGCGAACTCTCTGATGGCGAAGATTTACACGGAAAGCTAGACGTGAACATTTTGCTGCAGAAAATTAAGTTAGAAATTGCCTAAGAACTAAAATCATCATGTTTTGCCAAAATGAAATGCTAAAAGCGTCAAATCAATTAAAACTATAAATACTGCCGAAAAATATAGATATTAGGAGCCAAATGAAGATACTTTATGCCATACAGGGAACGGGAAATGGACACGTGAGCAGAGCAAGGGAAATAGTTCCGCTTTTACAACAACATGGCGAAGTAGATTTGCTGATTTCCGGTACGCAGGTAGATGTAAAGCTCAGTCAAGAAATTAAGTATAATTTTCATGGTTTTAGTTTTGTTTTTGGGAAAAAAGGTGGTGTAGACCATTACAAAACCTGGAAAAACATGAACCTTCCTCAGTTTAGGAAAGACATGAAAGCCATTCCACTAAGCGATTACAACCTCATTTTAAACGATTTTGAACCTATTTCTGCTTGGGCCTGCAGGTTACAAGGAATAGAAAGTGTTTCGCTTAGTCATCAGGCAGCGTTTAAATCCAAAAAAGTTCCTCGCCCTAAAACCATCGATTGGGGTAAGCTAATTTTAAGCAGGTATGCGCCCACTACACATCACATCGGCTTCCATTTTGATAGATACGACGATTTTATTTACAAGCCCGTAATTAGAAGCGAAATTAGGCAATTAACTCCCACAAATTTGGGCCATTACACGGTTTATTTGCCCGCAATTGATGATAAAGCTTTGGTAAATGTGTTGAAACAAATTTCTCATGTACGTTGGGAAGTTTTCTCTAAACACACTAAAATAGCATATACTGATGGGAATGTTTTTGTAGAGCCAATTCATAACGAAAAGTTTAACCAAAGCATGGCAAGTTGCGAAGGTGTTTTTACGGGGGGCGGTTTCGAAGGCCCGGCAGAAGCCTTACATTTGGGCAAAAAGTTATTGGTGGCGCCCATGCGTTTTCAATATGAGCAGCAGTGTAATGCCTATGCTTTAAAACAGTTTGGGTTGCCTGTAATTTGGGGCAGCAACCACAATTGGGTACCTATTCTAAAAGATTTTGTGGCTAAGCCGCAAGAGCATCAGTTTAATTTTCCGGATGAAACAGCTGCAATTATTGCGCACACGGTAAATACTTTTGCCAGATAAATTTCTTTACTTTGTGGCTAGTAGCAAATAAAAAGTTTAGCGGATTAAAAATTCTTTTCACTTTTTACTTCTCACTTTTTACTTAGAATGGTTAATCAGTTTAGAAGCTTACATCCTCTTAATTTATTGCTGTTGGTGGCATACCTCATCTTTATGCGGATTGCTATCTTCTTAAATTTGCCCGCAGAGCTAAGTTTCGAAATCTTAGAGCCCTACACCAAACTGTTCATTAACATCCCTAAAGATGCCCTTTCTTCTGAAGCAAATGTGTTTCTTGCCGCGTTAATTACCTTGTTGCAGGCCCTTATTTTCAATAGAATTATAAACAATCATGGTTTGTTGGCTAAGCCTAGCTACTTGCCAGCTCTGCTTTACATTACCGGAACTAGTTTGTTTCTTCAGTTTTTAGCTTAGTCCTGCTTTAATTTGCAATTTTCTCATCATCATTATCATAGATAAGTTCTTAAAGTTGTCTAAAACCAATAGCGCAATGAGTATCATGTTCGATGTGGGGATGATCATTGCCATAGGTACACTAATTTACTTCCCCTTCATTCTCATGTTGTTAATGTTGTGGCTAAGTTTGTTAATGTATCGAGCCTTTAACTGGCGTGAGTGGATTGCTGGCTTCATCGGTTTTTTAACCATTTTTATGTTTGTAGCTGTGTTTTATTACTGGAATGATAATATCCACCGCTTTATTGATATTTGGCAGCCGTTAACCAACAAATTTCCGCATAACCTGCAAATCAATTACAATGATTATCTGGTGCTTATCCCAGTAGTTATCATCATGATATTGGCTGCTTTGCAACTGCGTGAAAACTTCTTTAGGAGCTTCATCAGTATCGTAAGGCTTTTCAGATGTTGTTTTTTATGTTTTTGGTAAGCATATTTAGTTTCTATACAAAAAGAGGAGTTACAGTAGCGCATTTCTTGCTTTGCGTGCCTGCGGGTGCTGTTTTGTTGGCATATTATTTCTCTAATGCAAAAAAGCGTTGGTTTTACGAAACGCTCTTCGCCATTTTGGTTATCTGTATCCAGCATTTTCTGTTCGTTTAGAAAGTTCGAAGCTGACAGGGCAATTTCCGAAGATAAATTTCACAATCCTTTTGCCCTATACTACGATAAGCCTTATGGCTTCGGACCTCGGACTTTCCGACTTCAGACTATTTAGGGCTCTTTAACCTTTTTTAACAAATTGATACCTCGAAACTTGCCAAAGATTAATAGCTTTGTGGCATGAAACTGATAGATGTTTCTTCCTATTCGTAATTTGTTGTTGGGTAACGTAAATATTTAATGCATAATCTGGTCATAGATATCGGCAATACCTATAGTAAACTAGCAATCTTTGAGCAAAAAAAACTCATTTATTTCCAGCAACTAGAAAGGGTTGAAGAGCAAAATCTCTTACAGCTCATTACCGAATATCAGATAGAAAATTCGACGGTTTCTAGTGTAAGCAATACAATAGAAAACCTAGAAACATGGCTAAAAGCACACACCAATTATACTCGTTTTAATACTAAAATAACGGGTAAAATTAAAAACCACTACGAAAGTCCTGAAACTTTGGGCTTAGATAGATGGGCAAAGGTAGTGGCGGCACATTGTTTATATCAAGGTCAAAATACCTTGATGATTGATGCCGGAACCTGTATCACTTATGATGTGCTTACGGCAAACAACGAATACTTTGGCGGAAGTATAAGTTTAGGGTTAAATATGCGTTTTAAGGCATTAAACCATTACACCGGGCGTTTGCCTTTGGTAGCCTGGGATAAAACGCAAACAGAAATTGAAGAAGGAACCAATACAAATAAGGCAATTAAACGAGGCGTTTTGCAAGGAGCGCTTAACGAAATAGAAGGGTTTATTGCACTAGAGCATAAAAAAAATAAAAATTTAAAGGTGGTAATAACCGGGGGCGACTCGGTTTTTTTGACTAAGCAATTAAAAAATAGCATATTTGCCGCCCAGATTACTCACGAACCATATTTGGTTTTAAAAGGCTTGAATGAAGTTATTACATTATAAAATGAACAATAAAATTAAGTGCGTATATATTGCAACGCTTTCTTTGCTAACGCTTTCTATAGGTGCTTATGCACAAACAACAGTACAGTCTCCATATTCTAAATTTGGCTTAGGTAACCTAAGAAGTTCTGTATTGCCGCAACAAAGAGGTATGGGAGGTATTGCTGCAGGTGTTTTTAGATCTAGTGGTATCAATAATATCAATATGCAAAATCCTGCGTCTTATGCGGGTATATATTTAACAACTTTAGATA
This sequence comes from Pedobacter sp. SL55, assembly GCF_026625705.1. NCBI lineage: Bacteria > Pseudomonadati > Bacteroidota > Sphingobacteriia > Sphingobacteriales > Sphingobacteriaceae > Pedobacter > Pedobacter sp. SL55. Next base: position 1,394,631 of record NZ_CP113059.1, read on the forward strand.
TTGGTATGTCTGGCAGTTCTACCGAGTTAAGAACGAGTAATTTGAGCGAAACAAGCTTCAATTCGTCGTTAAGCCACGTGGCCATGGCCTTTCCGGTAACCCAAAAATCGGCGGTAAGTATTGGTATTTTACCATACTCAGAACTTGGTTACGATTTTAAAAACACCACTACCATAGGCACTGGCACGAGCGCAAAAACGGTAGATTATTTATACAATGGCGAAGGAGGCTTATCTAAGGCTTACATTGGTTATGGCATTCAGTTTGGCGATCATTTTAGGGTAGGTGCTAACGCCGAATACCTTTTTGGTAACTTAATTCAAAATAGAGCAACCGAAATAGCAGAGGTAGGTGCAGTAAACTCTGCAGATCAGGTAAAGAACAGTATTTACGGCATGAATTTTAGTTATGGCTTGCAGTACGATTTCCGTTTAGGCAACAAAACTTCTTTAGTGCTTGGCTACTCGGGTTCTGCTAGTTCTAAGTTAAACTCAGAAAGAAGCCAATACACTACTATTTATAACAAAGACTCTCAGGGCAACGCACAATCTGCATTAGATACTTTAGATTTTATAGCAAACGGAAAAACAAACCTTAAGCTTCCTTTAATGCATAACTTTGGTTTTACTTTACAAAAAGAAAACAAGTGGTTAATAGGCGCAGATTACCGTATGGGCAAATGGTCTCAAATGACTATCGATAACGTAAATCAAAACCTGCAAAATACCTATGGTGTTTCTGTTGGCGGGCAATTTACGCCAGATATAACCGCTATTAATGGTTATTTTAAAAGGGTAGATTACCGTTTAGGCTTAACTTACGATAAAACCTACATCCAAATGAATAACGAAGATATCAAACAAATGGCGGTTACTGTGGGCTTGGGTTTGCCACTGTCTTCTTATGCAAGATCATCGTTTTATAAAATGAACGTTTCTGCTGAGGTTGGCAGAAGAGGTAAAATAACCAACGGGTTAATTCAAGAGCGTTATGTTACTTTCCATTTAGGTTTCATGTTAAACGATAAGTGGTTCCAAAGATTTAAGTTCGATTAAGTTTTAGTTACCAATGATTAGGATTTAGGTAATAGTACTTTGTATTTTAAATCGATGATTAAAGTTCAATGGTTAAAGGTCAATAATCGATGGTCAACGGTTAGTCTTGATCGAACTTCGAATTTTGCTCGCCCTTACCGTTTTAAGCTGCCTGTTTTTTGCTTTTTACTTTTTACTTTTGCCTTTTTACTCTCTTCTTGCGAGGGCGATGATTTAAAAAAAGTATCAGCCATTGATGCTAAAAAAGTTACCCTAAGCAAAGACCGTACTTATGGTGTGGAGGTAATTTACAGCGATTCTGCTAAAGTAAAGGCAAAAGGTTATGCCCCAATTTTAGATAAGGTTAAGCCATCTACTGGCGCTATTTACAGCGAAATGCCAAAAGGGGTAAAAATCTATTTTTTAGATGATTTTCTAAAAACCAAAGGTAGCATCACATCAGATTATGCCATAAACAATGAAACCGAGCGAATAACCATTTTCCGGAAAAACGTGGTAGTAGTTACCGATAACATGACTTTTACAACCGAAGAACTTACTTGGGACGAAAATAAGCGCTTGTACACTTCTCCGGCAGGTACGGTAACCACAAAAGATGGCAATATTCTTAATGGTACAAGTTTTTCGGCTCCGCAAGATTTTAGCACCTACAGTATTACCATGCCATCAGGGCAGGCTAATGTAGAGAACGGTAAACTACCATAGTTTGCGCTATATTTGGCTACTGTATCTTGCTAGTTTTCAACTCAAAAAACAATTGAAATTTAATATTTCCTAATTTGTTTCAAATTTGTATCTTGCGCCCTCTTAAAATAAAATTAATATAAAGAATAATATGGGTTTAATGACTTTCATGCGTACCAAAATGGGCTATTTCTTGGTAGGAGGTATCGCAGTAGTATTGGCGTTATTTGTTTTAGAACCACTATTGCAACAAGGTACAGCAATATTTGGTGCAAGTTCAAGAACCGAGGTAGGTTCTATTGATGGCGAAGCTATTAAATACGATCAATTTAATGCTAAAGTAGAGCAAACTTCTGCTCAGTTTAAGCAACAATATGGTGGCGTAATGAACGCACAAATGCAAGCAATGGCGGTAGACCAAGCTTGGCAATCAGAAATTGCTACCGTGGTTTTAGGTAAAGAATTTGAACGCGTTGGTTTAACCGTATCTGCAGATGAGCTTTTCGATTTAATCCAAGGTAAAAATCCAAGCCCATTAATTACCCAATATTTTGGCAACCCACAAACTGGCGAGTTCGATAGAGCAGCGGTAATTTCTTCTTTAAAATCAAGAAATCAAAACCCTCAATTGGCTCAGCAATGGTTGTTGTTAGAAAGTGAAATCGAAAAACAGGCTTTACAACAAAAATATACCAAATTGATTAGTAACTCTGTTTACGTTTCTAGCCTTGAAGCAAACGACGAGTATATCAATCGTAACAAACTGGTAAACTTTAAATATGTAAACCTTGACTATAGCTCTATCTTAGATGCTAACGTTAAGCTAGAAGATGCAGACTATAAAGCTTACTACGAAGAAAACAAAAAACGTTTCGATAATCCTCAAGAAACAAGAGATTTGCAATATGTATCTTTCAGCATTCAGCCAACTGCTGCTGATAGCGCAATTGTAAAAACTCAAGTAGAGAAGTTGGCGGCAGATTTCAAAACTACGCCTAACGATTCTTTATTTGCAGCTAACAATTCGGATGTGAAAGTGCCTTATACTTACCTTTCTAAAGGCAAGTTAGATCCAGCAGTAGATTCAGTAATCTTTAATTATCCAGTAGGCAGTTTCTACGGACCTAAATTCTCAGGTAACTCTTATAAATTAGTTAAAGTGGTTGATAGCCGTTTCTCTCCAGACTCGGTAAAAGCTAGCCATATCTTAATTAATCCAGCACAAGTTGGTGGCGATGCAAAAGCAGTTAAGTTAGCAGATTCGTTAAAAGCATTAGCGCAAGGCGGAAGTAGCTTTGCTGACTTAGCGAAAAAATATAGTGTTGATGGTTCTAAAGACCAAGGTGGCGATTTAGGTACTTTCGCTCGTGGTGCAATGGTTCCTGAGTTTGAGAATGCAGCTTTTGATGGCCGAACTGGCGATATCAAAGTGGTTAAATCTCAATTCGGCATCCACGTTATCAAAATCGAAAAACAAGTAGGTTCTTCTAAAGTAGTGAAGTTAGCTTACATTGAAAAAACTTTAGCACCTAGCCAAAAAACAAGAGATGTAGCTTACAAAAAAGCAAATGCTTTCTTAAGTGAAGTTAAATCTGATAACTTTAGTGCTTTAGCTCAAAAGCAAGGTTACACCGTTGGATTAGCTGATAGAATTACGGCTACACAAGGTTATGCTCCAGGTTTAGACAATCCACGCCAGTTAATTAGAGATGCTTACGAGGCAGATAAAGGCGAGGTTTTAGCTCAAGTTTACAACATGGATAACGCTTATGTAGTTGCTCAGGTAACTAGCATTAAGCCTAAAGGTCAGCTTTCTTTAGAAGATGTGAAGAAACAAATCGAGCCTCAGGTTTTAAATGCTAAAAAAGCTAAAATGTTAACCGAGAAATTTGACAAAGCATTGTCAGGTGCTTCAAATATCAATGCGGTAGCCTCTAAAGTTGGCAAAACAGCCATTCCGGTTCAAAATATGGTATTTGCAAATCCAATTATTCCAGGTTTATCACAAGAAAATAAAGTGGTAGGCGCTGTGTTTGGTTCTCAAGTTGGTAAATTATCTAAAGCTATTACCGGCGAGAGAGGTGTATATGTTTACGTTGTAGACGGTTTTACAAACCCTGCTCCTTTGGCAAATACATTTAAACAAAAAGAAAGCATGCTAATGAACATTAGCCAACGTGCATTGGGTAGTGCTTTCCAAGCATTGCAAGAAAAAAGCGATATAAAAGACAATAGAGTGAAATTCTATTAAGCTTATTTACTTAATTTTGTAACCGTCTCGATTTTCCATCGGGACGGTTTTTTTATTTTAAGGGAATTAGTTTTCGGCTCCTTTGCCACTTTAAACTTTTGACTTTACACTTTTGACTTTTGTAAAATGGATATTCAAGAAAACATCGTAAATAAAGTAGCGGCCAGCGGATTGATTACCTTTAACCTAGAAGACTATCTGGATAAAGGCGAACGTGTGCTGTATGATATAAAAGACAATCTTTTTCACGGATTAATGTTGCGAGAGAAAGATTTTCGTGAGTTTGTAAAAGAACACAACTGGCAACAATATCAAGGCAAGAACGTGGCAATAATTTGTTCTGCGGATGCTATTGTGCCTACTTGGGCTTATATGTTGCTGGCCAACAAAATGAAACCTTACGCAAACGATATTGTATTTGGTAATTTAGATTTGTTAGATACCATATTGTTCTCTAAAGCACTGACGAAAGTAAATTTAGAAGATTATGCCGGTCAGAGAGTGGTGGTTAAGGGTTGCGCAAATCCTCAAATTCCAGTTTCTGCCTATGTAGAAATTACAGCTTTGCTTACCCCGGTGGTTAAAAGTATCATGTACGGCGAGCCTTGTTCTACAGTTCCCATTTACAAGCGCAAGGATTAACGAAGAGAACGAGATAACGACACTATTGATGAAGATGTATGTATATTTAACTTCTAGTGATCTAAATAACTAAACCTGTTTACAAAAGTTTGGATTGCTTTTTGTTTTAGTAACCGTATGAGAAAATTGTCGTTAATATTAGCCTTGGTGGCAATAACTAATTTTGGGTTTGCCCAAGAGCTTCCGGTAAAAAAAGAGGCTGCTTTTAAAGAAGGAGAGGTTTTAAGCTATAAATTGAAATACGGTTTTATCACTGCGGCAGAAGCTACGATAAAAGTAGAAGCTTCTGATATGAAATTTGATGGCAAGCCAACCTACAAATTGGTGGTAGATGCACGTACATCGGGCACTTTCGACGTGTTCTATAAAATTAGAGATCATTACGATTCGTATATCGATAAGACAGAACTAACCCCTTATTTTTATCAAGAAGATGTAAGAGAAGCCAAATATCGTAGGCAAGATAAAGCAAGGTTTTACCAAGATGGCAAAAAAGTAATAGCCAACAAAGGCACATTTGCCACACCTACCACACAAACTTTCGATTTGGTTTCTGCCTATTATTTTGCCCGTAGTTTAGATATGTCTAAGATTAAGCTTAACGATACCTTTAAGCTAAACTATTTCTTGAGCGATGAAATCTCTGCGTTGGAAATAAAATATGTAGGTAAAGAAACCATTAAAACAAAGCTAGGAAATATCAGTTGTCTAAAATTTAGTCCATCTATTAAGCCTGGACGTATTTTTAAAAAGGATAGTAAGTTGTACCTTTGGATTACCGACGACGGTAACCGAGTTCCGGTAAAAGCACAGGTGGAAATTTTGGTTGGTTCGGTAACGTTAGAAATCAAATCGGCCGAAGGCTTGAAATACCCGATAGGAAAGGGTTAATTGTTTTTGGTTAATCGGTTAATGGTTTTAATCGCTTAGCTGTAGTGCAAAATGGCTAAGCAGAACTTTTTGCTGATGATTTTGAATGAAGTAACAGTTAACCTCCCGATAGCTATCGGGGTACGCAGTTTAAACAATTAACCATAAAATGATAGAAGTTCAAAGTACCTTATTGCATGAAGATCTAATTAACGAAGATTTTGTATGTAATTTAAGCAAGTGTAAAGGAATTTGTTGTGTAGAAGGAGATTCGGGTGCACCTCTTGAACAATCTGAAAAAGCAATTCTGGAAGAAATCTATCCAAAAATTAAACATTTGTTAGCCCCAAAAGGCATTGCAGCCATCGAAGAATATGGAACTTCTGTATTAGATGTAGATGGAGATTTAACTACGCCTTGTGTAGACGGGCATAAAGAATGCGCTTATGTAACCTTCGAAAACGGCATTACCAAATGTGCTATAGAAAAAGCTTACGAAGAAGGAATTGTAGATTGGAAAAAGCCTATTTCTTGTCACTTATACCCTATTAGAATTACAAAATACCCTGAATTTGAAGTGTTGAATTACGATAGATGGCATATCTGTAAAGACGCTTGTTCTTTTGGTCGAGAACTGAAAGTACCTGTTTACAAATTCTTAAAAGATCCCTTGATTAGAAAGTATGGTGCCGAGTGGTATACCGAGCTAGAAGATAATATTGCTGCAAATGCTGAATAAATAATCAAAAGCATCTCTTTAATAGATAGTTTCTTATATTTTTGCAACCAACAAGATAAATATCGCTTTGAAGAAAATATTAATTACAGGAGGTGCGGGTTTTATTGGTTCGCATGTAGTACGTAGGTTTGTAAATAACTACCCAAATTATCAAATTGTAAACCTTGATAAACTAACTTATGCTGGTAATCTGGCTAATTTGAAAGATGTCGAAGACAAGCCAAATTACAGCTTTGTTAAAATCGATATTACAGATGCAGCAGCAATTAACGAGTTGTTTAAAGAAAGCAATTTTGATGCAGTAATTCACTTGGCTGCCGAAAGCCATGTAGACCGTTCTATTACCGACCCAACTGCATTTGTAATGACCAACGTAATTGGTACGGTAAATCTTTTAAACGCAGCCAGAGAATACTGGAAAGGCGATTACGATAAAAAGAGATTTTACCACGTAAATGCTGATGAAGTTTATGGCGCTTTGGGAGAAACAGGAATGTTTACCGAAACTACGGCTTACGATCCGCATAGTCCTTATTCGGCTTCTAAAGCAAGTTCAGATCATTTTGTAAGAGCGTATCATGATACTTATGGTTTAGACTGCGTGATTTCTAACTGTTCTAACAATTACGGATCGCATCATTTTCCAGAAAAGTTAATTCCTTTAGCTATCAATAACATTAAAAACAATAAGCCTGTGCCTGTTTATGGTAAAGGCGAAAATGTGAGAGATTGGCTTTGGGTAGAAGATCATGCAAGAGCAATTGATGTCATATTTCACGAAGCTAAAACTGGTGAAACCTATAATATTGGAGGGCATAACGAGTGGAAGAATATTGATTTGATTCACTTGTTGTGTAAAATCATGGATCAAAAATTGGGTCGTGAAGAAGGAGAATCAGCAAAACTAATTACCTTTGTTACCGATAGAGCTGGTCACGATTTACGTTACGCTATCGATTCTACCAAACTTCAAGAAAAACTGGACTGGGTGCCTAGCTTGCAATTCGAAGAAGGCTTAGAAAAAACCGTAGAATGGTATTTGTCTAACGAAGAATGGTTAAGTAATGTAACCTCGGGCAATTATCAATCATATTACGAAAAGCAATACAATCATAAATAAATGGCTAAAGTACTGGTAATAGGTGCTGGCGGTCAGTTGGGTCAGTCCATCAAAAAAATTGTAGCTCAGCGAAGCATTACAGAAGTGGTATTTCCTGATGAGGGCGCTGCAAATATTTTAAATGTAGCCGATCTTTCATCGCTTTTTAATCAAGAAAAACCCGCTTACGTAATTAACTGCGCAGCTTATACCGCCGTAGATAAGGCAGAAGACGAAGCTGACATTGCGAAGGCGGTAAACGAAACTGGTGCTAAGAATTTGGCGGAACTATGTAAGGAACATCAAGCTACGCTAGTACACATCTCTACCGATTTCGTATTCGAAGGCAATGACATCAAGCTATTGAATGAGGACGACGTGGCTAAACCAATTAGTGTGTATGGCGCAACAAAGTTGGACGGGGAACTGGCTATCGCCGAAGAACTAGATCAGCATATCATTCTTCGTACCAGTTGGTTGTATTCTGAGTTTGCAAATAACTTTGTGAAAACCATGTTGAAATTGGGTGCTGATCGTGATGAATTAAACATCATTGCAGATCAGGTAGGTACGCCAACTTATGCTATCGATTTAGCCAATACCATTTTCGATATCATACAAAATCCTGAAAAAAAATACGGGGTTTACCATTTCAGTAACGAAGGCGTAACCTCTTGGTACGATTTTGCTAAAGCAATTTTTGATTTGAGTGGTACGCAGGTTAATGTAAACCCAATTCCTACAAGTGCTTATCCAACAAAAGCGACACGTCCGCACTTCTCTGTGATGGATAAAACAAAGATTAAGAGAGATTATAACATAATCGTACCTTATTGGATGGACAGCTTGAAGGAATGTATAGAGCAACTTCGACTAAACAACCAATAACCAAACAACAAAAAAATCCAATTCAATCATGAAAGGAATAATATTAGCTGGCGGAAGCGGCACGAGATTGCATCCATTAACTTTGGCTACAAGCAAGCAGATGATGCCTGTTTACGATAAGCCTATGATTTATTACCCATTGTCTACTTTGATGTTGGCAGGGATCAATGAAATCTTAATTATCTCCACTCCGCATGATTTGCCAAATTTTGAGAAGTTGTTGGGCGATGGGAGTACATTGGGATGTAAATTTAGTTATGCAGTACAACCTGAACCGAACGGTTTGGCGCAAGCTTTTGTAATAGGCGAGGAGTTTATTGGTAAAGATAAAGTGGCCTTAGTTTTAGGCGATAACATCTTTCATGGTGATGGTATGGCTAAATTGCTGCAAAACAGTGCCAATCCGGATGGTGGAGTGGTGTTTGCTTATCAAGTATCAGATCCGGAAAGATATGGTGTGGTAGAGTTCGATAAAGACAATAAGGCAATTTCTATTGAAGAAAAGCCTGCACAGCCTAAATCTGATTATGCAGTACCAGGTTTATATTTCTATGATAACGATGTGGTAGAAATTGCAAAAAACATAAAACCATCGCCCCGTGGCGAGTACGAAATTACCGACGTAAATAAAGTTTACCTAGAAAGCGGCCGATTGAAAGTAGGTGTTTTAAGTAGAGGTACAGCTTGGTTAGATACCGGAACTTTTGCTTCGTTAATGCAAGCCGGCCAATTTGTTCAAATTATAGAAGAAAGACAAGGTTTAAAAATTGGATGTATCGAAGAAATTGCTTATCGTATGGGATACATTACCGCAGATCAACTGAGAGAAATTGCTAAGCCATTAGTAAAAAGTGGTTATGGCGAATATCTGTTGAAGATTGTGAAGTAGGATGGCCTCATTGGCCAATTGCTAATTACACTAGATAATTTTGAAGCCGCCAGTTTGAAGATACCTTGTCTTTAAACTGGCGGCTTTTATTTTGTATTAACATATTTAAAGTTTGTCATTATTTATACATTTGAGCCACCAAATGAAACTGATATGACCGTGTACGAAATTGGCGTTGATAGGCTAACGATTTCTGCTATTCAAGAAATTATTCAATCGTCGCAAAATATTGCTTTATCGGCTATTGCCAAAGAAAAAATCATTAAATGCAGAAAGTATTTAGATGATAAAATGAGCAAAACCGAAGAACCGATTTATGGAATTAATACGGGTTTTGGTTACCTGCAACATGTAAAGGTAGCAGCAGATCAACTTACCCAACTTCAACATAATTTGCTGTTATCCCACGCTTGTGGAACAGGTAATGAAGTGCCAAAGCCAGTTGTAAAATTGATGCTATTGTTAAAAATTCAATCGTTAAGTTATGGACACTCTGCCATTGCTTTAACTACCATACAACGATTGGTAGATTTCTATAATCACGATATTTTGCCAGTAGTTTATACCCAAGGTTCCTTAGGTGCGTCTGGAGATTTGGCTCCTTTAGCGCATTTGGCACTTCCATTAATTGGGGAGGGAGAAGTGTGGTATAAAGACCAAAAAATCAGCACCGCTCAATTATACGAACAATTAGGTTGGCCGCCACTAACTTTACAAAGTAAGGAAGGTTTAGCGCTTATTAATGGCACGCAATTTATGAGTGCTTATGGCGTACACTGCTTGTTAAAAGCGCAGCATTTGTTGGCATGGGCCGATGCCATTGCCGCTACCGCCATTGATGCTTTTGATTGCAGGATTGACCCATTTTTAAATCTTAGCCATGTCATCCGTCCGCACCAAGGGCAGTTGGCAACCGCAGAGAATATTAAGCAATGGCTGGAGGGAAGTGAGTTAATTACACAATTAGGTAAACAAACGCAAGACCCTTATTCGTTCCGTTGCGTGCCGCAGGTGCATGGCGCTAGTAAAGATAGTGTTCGGTATATCCAGTCGGTTTTCGAAACAGAGATCAACTCGGTAACCGATAATCCAAACGTATTTCCAGATGAAGATTTGATCATTTCTGCTGGTAATTTCCATGGCCAACCATTGGCCTTAACCTTGGACTTTCTGTGTATGGCATTGGCCGAAATTGGTTCTATCTCGGAACGAAGAACCTTTCAATTGATTTCGGGAACACGAGGTTTACCACCATTTTTGGTAAAAAACGCAGGTTTAAACTCGGGTTTGATGATTACACAATATACTGCGGCTTCTATTGCCAGTGAGAATAAGCAATTGTGTACACCAGCTTCAGTAGATAGCATTGTAAGTAGCAACGGACAGGAAGATCATGTGAGTATGGGTGCCAACGCAGCCACCAAATGTTTACGTGTGGTAGAAAACTTGGAGCGCATTTTAGCCATCGAGTTAATTACGGCAACACAAGCTTTGGAATTGAGAAGGCCACTCAAATCATCATTAAAAATCGAAAAACTGTTGAGCGATTTTAGAGCGGTGGTGAGCTTTAACGAGGCGGATAGGTTGTTGGCGAAAGATATACAATCGGCTGTTCAATTTATTCGTAGCGAAGCTTGTAATTAACAGGCTTGGCAAATAACAATAACGAGTAGAATAATATAAATCATAAGATTATTGATTTAGAAAAGTTAAGCCCAATCTTGTGCTTTCGACGACCGAAGGAGGAGAACCATAGCTCTACGAAGTAAAATCTAACAAATAGTTGCGATGTGCTAGATTTAGCTCTACGTTCGAAATGACGGCAATAGAAATGAGACTTACGAAGTTTTCAAAACTTCGTAAGTCTGCGTCTTGGGTATAAAGCCTCCCCTTTGGACAGGTTGGAGGGGCTTTTTTTACAACGGCACGCTAATTCCAAAACTTACATTACGGCCAGGGTTGTAAATTTTGGCCAATTTATAACGACTTAAATGGTTATAGTAAAGTTTATTAGTTAGGTTTTGTCCGGTTACCCAAACGTTTAATTTTCCTTTTTTGGTTTTAAATGAAGTTCCAATTCCGGCATCAAACAGCGTGTAGCCATCAGTTTCTGTTTCAAAGGCATCAATTCTATCTTGTTTAAAAACATTAGTTAAACCTACCTTAATAAAACTATCATTTAATCCTTTGATGCTTGGCTCAAAACGAATTTCGTTATTTAAGCTTGCTGCAGGGATAAAAGGCAAAGGAGAATTGGTTGCGTTGTTGGTACCTTTTACGTAAGCAAAAGTGTTTTCAAAATGCAGCGCTTTTACCAAGTGAAAATCTACCGATGCCTCGCCGCCAATCAAACTGGCATCTGTTTGTAAAAAGCGATAAACAGGCAGGGTTTCTGTGTTGCCATCATGGTCTGTAGCCACAATGGTCTCGCCATTTAAATTGCTCAGGTAAATGTAATTATAGATTTTATTGCTGTAAGCATTTAAGCCTAAAGTGATGTTTTCTGCCTGATAAGTCAAACCTAAATCGAACTGTAAACTCGTTTCTTGTTTGAGGCTGCTGTTACCAATTTCGTACCTAAAAGTACCTTCGTGTTTGCCGTTGGCGCCTAGTTCTGCAATGTTTGGTGCTCTAAATCCAGAACCAATATTTCCTTTTAGGTTTAAGTTTTTAGCAATATCAAAAGCAAAACCCAAAGAACCTGTGAAATTTGAAAAGCTATTATCGAAAGCACTAAATACCTGATCTTGATGATCGCCATGATCTTCGAACAAATCTTTACCATCAATTTTTTTGTAATCGTAACGTACACCAGCATTGATTGCTCCGTTTTCGAAATTACGTTTCAAATAGGCAAAAGCACCAACGTTATTGCTGTTATAATCTGGTACTAAAAACTCTTCGCCGCTATTTCTGTTGGTTTGGTACATACCCTGTAAACCAATGGTTGGCTCCCATACGCCATTGTTGGCAAAAGAATATTTCACATCGTAAGTGTAAGAGTTCAAACCCAAGTTTAAACCTGGCTCGTCTTTAGTTTCTTCAAACTCCTTTCTAATGTTACGCTGAAAAGCAAAGGTAGATTTTAACTGTCCGCCGCCAAGTAATACGTTACTATTTAAGGCTGCACGATAGTGGTTAATGTTTTGGAAAGGCAAATTTAATGAACGTGATTTCGCTTCACTTTTACTAATTACATTTCCGTCTTCGTCCAAGAAATTTCCATCTTCATTTGGCCCATCTTCTACCAAGCCAATGTTGGTGGCAAAGCGAGATAAACTCAAATGCGTATAACCCCAAGTTTTGTTTAAGCCCAACATGGCACTGGTATTGATTTCGTTAAAGCCTGCGTTTGGTACGATTTGATTTTTATACCCAAAACCATAAGCATTTTTGTAAGACACACGCCCGCGGTAAACAAAGCCATTGGTGTTACCTTGCATCATTAATGAGGACGCAGTTAAGCCGCCGTTGGTGTTGTAGTTGGTCGTGAAGTTACCGTTGTAAGTTCCTTCAGCAGGTACTAAATCATCAATAATGTTAATGACACCACCCAAAGCATCAGAACCGTAAAGTAAACTCGCTGGGCCTTTCAGTACCTCGATACGAGCAGCAGAAAATTGATCTACTTGCACTCCATGTTCGTCGCCCCATTGCTGGCCTTCTTCTCTTGCGCCATCAACCATGGTTAGTACACGGTTGTAACCTAAACCTCTAATGGTGGGTTTAGATATTGCACCACCAGTAGTTACTTGCGAAACTCCGGGCACTTTGGCAATCGCATCTACCAGATTGGTGGCAGCAGATTGTGCCAATTTATCACGGCTAACCGATACTACTGCCAAACTGTTGGTCTTGTTGTTGGCACTAAAAGGAGTTCCGGTAATCACTACCTCTGCACTTTCAATTACAGAGGGCTCTAAAGCAAAGCTGATGTCTTGCTGTGCAGCCAAGTCAATTAGCTTCGATGAAGTTTTGTAACCTAAATAACGAACTTCCAATAAAAATTTCCCCTTTGATGGGATGTTATTGAAAGTAAATTCGCCATTGGCATTGGTGCTGGTACTGGCTTTTAAATCAGAAATATATAAGGTAGCACCGGCTAAAGGTGCTTGTGTATTGGCGTCAACTACTTTTCCTTTAATGCTAACTAATGAATTAGCAAACGTATTTAAAGATAGCAATAGGCCAAAAACAGTTACTAAAATTTGTAACCTTTTCATAAACGAAAAAATATAGCTCAACGGATTTAAACCATTGAGGAGTAAATAATAGGATAATTTGGAAATGCTTAATCATCGCCATTAGTGGCAGGTAAGCAAAAAATAGGTAGGTTGTTTATGAAAAGCTCGGCGGCCCACGTAGGCAACTAGCAATAACCTCGGTAAATGAGTTACCAACCAATGGGTAAACTGGCTTAACGGGATTACTTTTCAAGTAAATCAGGTAATTTTGAAAATCTGCTGTAAAGTTCTTCTCAAAATGCGCTTTACAAATCAAACAAGTTTCGGCAGATGTTTTTACGTGTACAGTATGCGTACAGTTTTTTTCGTGAACGATGGTTTCGCTCTCATGATGATGCAAGGCTCCCCAAGGCGTAATGGCTAACGAAAATATCGCTAAGATTACTACCGCAGAAAATTGTTTTAAGAAATGACGTTTCTTCACTCGCATTAGAATGCAAAATTAATCAAATAATAATTATTCCTTAGATTTGAAACTGTAACAATGGAGGTATTTTAGATTTTAGAATTACGATTTTAGATTTCTATGACTAATTCGTTAATTAGATGAACCACCTTAGACACCTTAGTCCATTTAAGTCTTAGGGTTCTAATGTGGTTTAAATCAAAAAGCATAACCAAAATATATGAACCTGAGAGAAAGTCAAACACCGCATGGCGCAACCTTAAATTGTAAAGGTTGGGTGCAAGAAGCAGCGCTGAGAATGTTGTTGAACAATCTGGATCCAGCGGTTGCCGAAAGACCCGAAGATTTAATAGTATATGGGGGAAGAGGGAAAGCCGCTAGAAATAAAGAGGCGCTGGAACTCATCATCAAAGCATTGAAAAACTTGGAGGATGATGAAACTTTACTTATACAATCTGGAAAGCCAGTCGGGATTTTGCCCACGCATAAAGATGCGCCAAGAGTGTTGATATCCAATTCGCAATTGGTGCCAAAATGGGCTACACAACAACATTTCGACGAGTTGGAAGATAAAGGCTTAATGATGTATGGACAAATGACTGCTGGTTCGTGGATTTATATTGGTTCGCAAGGAATTGTGCAGGGAACTTACGAAACCTATGCCGCTTTGGCTAAAAAACATTTCGATGGAAATTTGAAAGGAAAGCTAAACGTAACTGCCGGCTTAGGTGGGATGGGCGGTGCACAACCTTTGGCCATTACCATGAATGAAGGTGTTTGCCTAGCGGCAGATGTGGAAGAATGGCGCATTCAAAAACGTTTAGAAACCAGGTATATCGATGAAATTGCTTACGATATTGATGAAGCGATTGATAAAGCACTACAATATGCAAAAGAACAAAAAGCATTGTCGATTGGTGTAGTTTGTAATGCAGTAGAACTTTTACAGCGATTGATTGACAGGAACATTACACCAGATACTTTAACCGACCAAACCTCAGCGCATGACCCTTTAATTGGATATTTCCCGGAAGGATTAACGGTGGCTGAAGCTACGGATTTACGTGAGAAAAACCCTGAAGAATATACTGAACGGAGTTATGCCACGATGGCGAAACACGTAGAACAAATGTTGGAGCTACAAAAACGAGGAGCAATTACCTTTGATTATGGTAATAATTTACGTGGCAGAGCCTTGGAAGTTGGTGTGAAAAATGCTTTTGATTTTCCTGGTTTTGTGCCCGCTTATGTACGTCCGTTGTTTTGCGAAGGTAAAGGGCCTTTCCGTTGGGCAGCGTTAAGTGGCGACCCTCAAGACATCTACGAAACCGATAAAGTAATTTTAGAATTATTCCCAGAAAACGAAAGCTTGAAACGCTGGGTTACCATGGCGCAAGAACGAATTGCTTTTCAAGGCCTGCCTGCTAGAATTTGTTGGTTAGGGCAGGGCGAACGAGAGAAAGCAGGCTTGGCATTTAATAAGTTAGTTGCCGATGGTAAGGTAAAAGCACCAATCGTAATTGGTCGAGATCATCTGGATACTGGTTCTGTAGCTTCGCCAAACAGAGAAACCGAGGCCATGTTAGATGGCTCGGATGCCGTGGCTGACTGGCCAATTTTAAATGCTTTAATTAACACCGCTGGTGGTGCAAGTTGGGTATCGTTACATCACGGTGGTGGTGTGGGCATTGGTTATTCTATCCACGCTGGAATGGTAATTGTGGCCGATGGAACAGAAGATGCCGCTAGAAGGTTGAAACGTGTGCTGCACAACGACCCTGCGATGGGAGTAATTCGCCATGCTGATGCAGGCTATGATATTGCAAAAGACACATTACGTAAACATCGGTTGGGGCTGTAATTTTTTACCACAGATGCAAAAATGTTTTTATCTTCATTAAATATTGAATTTTATCTGTGCATCTGTGGCTAATTATTGCTTAATTTGCATTAAGGAAATGGTGTCTTCCTATTTGAACCGCCCTAAAAAGCTGATGGCGCCTGGTTAATAAATGATTCACATTTAATCAGGAAAATTATGCCTAAACATCTTAAAACAATCAGTAAAACAAGTAAAATTCATTTCTCTGCCTTTTTTAGAAAATACGGTGTCCTGCCATATCTGCTCAAATGGATTTTGATAACAATCGTTATTGGTGGGCTCATCGGCACCGCATCGGCTGGGTTTTTACAGTCTTTAAATTGGGTAACTAATTATCGTGAAGCCAATTTATGGATCATCGCTTTGCTGCCTATAGCAGGTTTGGGTATTGGTTTGCTTTATCATTATTATGGTAAAGAAGTAGCCGCAGGCAATAATTTGTTAATTGATGCCATTCATGAGCCGAAGCAAACCATTCCGTTTAAGATGATGCCCTTTGTATACGTGGGTACCATCATTACACATTTGTTTGGTGGCTCGGCTGGTAGGGAAGGTACGGCGCTACAAATGGCGGGTGCTATTGCAGATCAATTTAGCAAGCCATTTAAACTAACCAAAGAAGAGCGAAGAATATTAATTATTGCGGCCATTGCGGCTGGTTTCGGTTCGGTTTTTGGTACTCCTTTGGCGGGAGCCATATTTGCCATGGAGTTTTTCTTGATTGGAAAATTAAAATACGACGCTATTTTTCCAGCTTTTGCCGCAGCCGTTATCGCCGATGTGGTTACTAAACTTTGGGGCACGCCGCATACGCATTACCATATTGATGTTGTACCTGAGATGTCATTTGCGAACCTCGCATATACCGTTATTGCAGGTGTTGCTTTTGGTTTGTGCGCAGCTGCTTTTAGTAAAGGCATGCACTTAAGTAGCTCCATATTTAAAAGAATAAAGTATCCGCCACTGCGCCCCGTAATTGGTGGTGTAATTTTAGTTGCAATTATTTATTTATCGGGTACCACAAAATATATTGGTTTGGGCGTACCTACTATTGTCGAAGCCTTTGAGCATGAAATGCCGATGTACAGTTTTGCGATAAAAATGGCACTAACGATACTAACGTTGTCGGCAGGTTTTAAAGGCGGAGAGGTAACGCCACTATTTTTTATTGGTGCTACATTAGGCAGTGCCCTCGCTTTCTTCCTTCCGCTGCCTGTAGCCTTAGCCGCTGGAATAGGTTTTGTGGCTGTGTTTGCGGGTGCCACCAATACGCCCATTGCCTGTACACTCATGGCTATAGAATTGTTTGGTGCACAATGTGGTATCTACGCCGGTATTGCTTGTGTGGTTTCATACATATTGTCTGGACATACTGGTATTTACGGCCAACAGGTTATTGGCGAGCCCAAGCACAGAAGGTACTTGTTTTATACTGGTAAACGTATCGATGAAATTTAAAAAAATCCTCGTTAATTGGTATGTTGGTATTCCTAAAATATCTGTATATTCGAACCCATGCAACACCACAATTTCGACGTCGATATCGTCATTCCTTCATCAAAACAAAAAGTAAAAATTACGGCCGAAGCTATTGAGGTAAACCAAACACGTATTGCATGCGGTGACGTAGCCGCAGTTAAATATGGCGTATCTTTAATAGGTCCAGTAAAAAAGCCTATTAAAAAGAAATACACGATAGATGTAAAAAGCAAAGATGGTAAATCGGTGGGAATACAGTTTGAAAGTAGTAAAGTTGGAGACTTGCTAGAAGAAGACCATACTTATTATTACATCATGTCGGGCTTGTGGCAGTACGTAAAGAAGCAATTGGTAAGCGAGTTTATCGATAAGTTAAACGAAAAGGAGAAATTGGAAGTTGGTGCAGCCAAATTCGATTATCAAGGATTTGAAGTGTCGTACAAAACATGGTTTTTAGGTAAGACCAAAACAGCCATTTTGCCTTGGAGCCAAACCAAATATTTCTTAGACAAAGGCATTTTGCATGTGCAAGATATGTACGATAAGAAAAAGAATATCAATGTGAGTTTGCATAACGATTGGAATGCGGTGGTTTTAAATACCTTGTTGCATTATCTATCACAAGAGCATAGAAAAGAGAAACTCGAAAAAGGAGAGAAGATATAGTGGAAGCCCCGAATTTTGTTCGGGGCTTTTTTATGGGTTTTGTTTGGTTAATTTTTTATAAAAGATGGAATTTATCTTTTTCCCAATTAGACGGATTATTTCTGATATAATTTGAAATGTTTTCGTAGGCCTTTTGGTCGCGGATGATATGGTCGTGATAACGAGGTTGCCATGCAAAATTAGGATTTTGTGTACGGGCCAATTTGGTTACGCCAATTTTAAATCCCCGAATAATTGATGGTAAGTTTTGAGATTGTGGGCCAAATGTATTTTTTGCACCGTCTGGTAGAGACACAAAATCTTGTGTCTCTTTTGATTCCATGTCATCAGGAGACGCAAAATTTTGCGTCTGTACACCCAGCGTATCAATATCCATTTTATCAATAATGATAATCCCATGAATATGATTAGGCATCACCACAAATTCATCCAATATCACGAAAGGAAAATGTTGAGGTATTTCATTCCAGCATTGTTGGGCAATTTTGCCAAGAGCAGATAAATGCATTTCACCATTAATTATCTTTCCGAAGTAATGCTTTCGTTGATCGGTACAAATGGTAATAAAATAGGCTGCATTAGCTCCATAGTCCCACCAAGAGGCTCTTGCAGATGGAATTCGGTATTTATTCTGAAATTTCTCCGTCATCGTCAATAGGTTTTTGATGCGTATTAAAGATAACACAAAAACAAAAAGACAATGAATCAAAAATAGAAGTCCATAAATTTTTGAAGGATTAAATTTGCCAGTATTAATGCTGCAGCACGTTTCTGCTTTTTTGGGGAAGCCTAGAAACATGAAACGGTTAAAATTAAGATAAAAGGTACTTTGAGATACCTAGTAAAGCTTGGCTTAACAAACTTCAAAATATGATCTCGTTAGCAAATCATATCTTCATTTTTGATACCAACTCTATCAATGGTAATTTGTTATTAAAGCAAAATCTTGCTGCTCACTTCCTTATCTATGGTAATGTAGCCAGGGTATTTTACTAGGCCGCCACCAACTTTAATTGATGGACGGATTTTTAAGGTAACCAAACCTTTTTTCTCCGAACCATTGGTAGCACCGCTGATAAAAGCACCGATGTCATCAACCATTTTGTTATCGGTTAAAAATTGATAGATGTTGGCATTTACCTGAACAGGAACCAACGTAGTCTGTCCAGCACCAACATTCACGCTTTGGTCAACCGAACCATTAAAAACTTCTTGTCGGTTAATTAGTACAATGTAATCGAAATTATTGATGGCGGCTAAAGCGTTTGTTGGGTTGGTAATTTCTAAATTCAGCTTTGCTCTAAGCGGAATATCTTTCCTTAATAAACCTAGAGCTAAGCCCGGAATATTTACAGCAGATGCGTTTCCACTTTGAATAATTTTTTTAACGTCGGCACCTGCAATGGTAATATTTGTGGCATCTGTTAGACGATAATCGCATTTTCCTAATGCCTTTATTTGTTGTGCTTGCTTGTTGATACCGCATGATCCTAACCCTAGGATAATGAAGCATGCTAAAAATAAATTTTTCATTTTGTGTGTGTTATTTATGCCACAGATGCACAGATTTTTCAATTTTTAAAAGTTTTATTATCAATGTTTATCTGTGTATCTGTGGCTTGTAAAATTATAGTTTCAGTTATGCAAACAGCGTTCCATTTCCGAATGCTTTTACAAAAATTAACTATTTTAGCCATACAACCAATACACAATGAACATCAAGACATTTTTTCTTGCCGCTATGTTACTGCCATGCTTTGTAAAAGCGCAAATGCAACAGTTAAATAGTGCAGAAATTGCTCAAGGTATCGCTAGTCTTTCGGTAAAAGGTAGCGTACTTTATATTGCCGCTCATCCAGATGATGAAAATACCAGATTATTGGCTTACTTAGCTAAAGAGGCCAAAGTAAGAACCGCATATTTATCATTAACCAGAGGTGATGGCGGACAAAACCTAATTGGAAATGAACAAGCAGAACTGCTGGGTCAAATTAGAACGCAAGAACTTTTAGCGGCTAGAAAAGTTGACGGTGCTGAACAGTTTTTCAGTAGAGCGAACGATTTTGGTTTTTCTAAAACTTCGGCAGAAACTTTTAAAATTTGGGGTAAACAACAGATTTTAGCGGATGCGGTTTGGATTATCCGAAAATTCAGACCAGATGTGATCATTACTCGTTTTCCGGAAGATACCAGAGCGGGGCATGGTCATCATGCTGCATCAGCAATTATTGCAAGAGAAGCTTTTATAGCTGCGGCAGATCCAAAGCAATTCCCTGAACAATTAAAAAATGGAGTAACGGTTTGGAAAGCAAAACGCATCTTGTGGAACACCTATAATTTTGGCGGAAATAATACTACTGCTCCCGATCAATTGAAAATGGATGTAGGAACCTTTAATCCTTTGTTGGGTAAAAACTACGGAGAGATTGCGGCAATCAGTCGCACCAATCATAAAAGCCAAGGTTTCGGTTCTGCGTTGCAAAGAGGGGAAGCTTTCGAATATTTTAGCCATACGGCAGGTGAGGCAGCAAAAGTTTCTTTATTCGATGGCATCAATATCTCCGTTGAAAACAAACAGATTTTGGCTTTATTAAAGGAAATTCAGCAGCAATACAAAATTAATCAGCCATCAGCATCGCTATCAGATTTGCTAAAACTCAAAAAAATAACTGTAAACGAGCAGCAATTTAATCATCAGCTATTAGATGAAATCATTTTGGCCTGCGCTGGCTTATGGGCAGAAGCAGTTGTGCCAGATGCGAATTATGCGGTGGGCGATAGCATTCCAGTAACCATAAGTGCCATCTACAGAACTTCGGCTCCGATAAAAATTAGCGGTCAGTTAAACGGCAGAAATATGGTTTTGCAAGACAATCGTCTTTCATCGATGAAGTATAGTGTAAAAGCAGAAAAATCGGATATCACTCAGCCATACTATCTCAAGAAGGAACATCCTATTGGTTATTACGTGATCGATGAACAAAAGGAAATTGGCTACCCCGAAAATCCAAATGGCTTAACTGCTAAAGTTCAGTTTGCTATTGATGGAGAAAAAATAGAAGTAAGTTTACCCATTTTCTTCAAATCCACCGATCCAATTAAAGGCGAGCAATATCAACCTTTGGTAATTGCGCCAAAAGTAACGGCAACCTTAAGCGACCAAGCTTATCTTTTCGTAAACGGTCAGCCAAAGACGATAGAAGTAAATTTAAAAAGCTTTACCAAAAATGTAGTTGGAGATTTAATCCCTGTTTTACCTGCCGGATGGAAAAGCAGTCCAGATAAAATTAGCTTCAACTTTGCGCAAAAAGGAAATGCACAATTGGCTGTCTTTACAATTACACCAGCTGCAAACTCAACATCGGCTGTGCTAAATTTGCAAGTGAAAATTGCTGACGAAATAGAAAGCAGAGGACTTAAAACTATTCGCTACGACCACATCCCCGATATCAATTTGTTTCCAAATGCTACTGCTAAACTAGAAGTTGCCGATTTGAAAATAGCGGGCAAACGTGTAGCTTACATTGATGGTGCGGGAGATTTGGTAAGCAGTGCATTGCAGCAAGTTGGTTACGAATTAACGCATTTGAATGCATCGCAAGTGTTGTTAAGTAACCTATCAAGCTACGATGCAATTGTGATTGGTGTACGTTTTTTCAATGTAAACGAAGAAGGAAAAAATGTACATGCAAAACTGATGGATTACGTTAAAAATGGCGGTGTTTTGTTGGAACAGTACAATGTTAACAATGGCTTAAAATCAGCTGATTTTGGACCTTATCCTTTTAGGTTAGTAAACAAAAGAGTAACCGAAGAAGATGCAAAAGTTACTTTCATCAAACCTAATCATGCGGCATTAAATCAGCCAAATCAAATTACTGAAAAAGATTTTGACGGCTGGATACAAGAACGAGGTTTGTACTTTGCAGATGATATAGATTCGAAATATGAAACTATTTTAAGGATGAATGATACAGGCGAGGTGGCTAACGATGGTTCATTGCTCATTGCAAATTACGGTAGAGGGAAATTTGTTTATACTTCTTTATCGTTCTTTAGGCAGTTGCCGGCAGGGTGTGCCAGGTGCATATCGTTTGTTTGCTAATTTGTTGGCAAAGCCACTTTGATTTTTCTGATTAATTGATTTCCTATGATTAATGAACAGTACAAATATTCAAAGCTAACTGCAAAAATTATACGGTTTGCAATGAATGTGCACAGTACGCTTGGTAACGGATTTCAAGAAGTGATTTACCAACGAGCGTTAGAAATTGAGATGCGACTGGAAAACCTCAAATTTAATCGTGAATTTGAAATGCCTATTTTCTACAGAGAACAACATATTGGTACACGTAGAGTTGATTTTTTGGTTGAAGGCGTGATTTCTGTCGAGCTTAAGGCAAGAACAGTAATAGAGGACGTACATTTTGCACAAGCAATTAATTATTTAGAAGCCTACAATCTATAGATAGGTTTGCTAATCAACTTTGGCGAAAGAAGCTTGAATTTTAAGCGTCTAAATAATGAGAAATATAGAAAATCATAAAAAATCTAAATTAATGCGGTTCTTTATGTTAATACAGTTTCATAATTAATCATAAAAATCAAACAAATTATAGTAATGAACGAGTTACCACCTTTCGTAAAAACCTGGAAACAGTTTTACTACCTCCTGATCTTTTGGTTGGTGGTATTAATCGCTTTGTTTTACGCCTTTACTAAATACTACCAATGAGCAATATAGATTGGGCGGTTTTAATATCAACCCTTTTGGGAATTGTAGGCTACGGCGTTTATAAAAGTCGCGGGACTAAGAGCATGGATGCCTATTTATTGGGCGGACAAAGTATGCCTTGGTACACGGTTTGCCTTTCGGTAATGGCTACGCAAGCCAGTGCCATTACTTTCCTTTCTGCACCAGGTTTGGCTTATTCTTCAGGGATGAGTTTTGTGCAGTTTTACTTTGGTTTGCCATTGGCGATGATTGTGTTGTGCGTTACCTTTGTGCCTATTTTCCACAGGTTGAAGGTGTACACGGCTTACGAATATTTAGAGCAGAGGTTTGATTTTAAAACTCGTGCGCTAACCGCATTTCTATTCTTAATTCAACGTGGTTTATCTACGGGAATTACCATTTATGCACCCGCAATTATCCTTTCTACTATCTTAAATATCAACGTTACTTACACCACCTTGTTTATGGGTGGTTTAGTAATTTTTTATACCGTTTTCGGTGGAACCAAAGCCGTATCTTATACGCAATTGCTACAAATGACCATCATCTTTTGTGGCTTATTTGCTGCTGGAGTGATGGTAGTTCATCTCTTGCCAGAAAGCGTAGGTTTTGGAAAAGCCATCAGCATTGCTGGGAAAATGGGCAGAACTAACGCGATAGATTTTGATTTTAGCTGGACCAACCCTTACAATGTTTGGAGTGGTATTATCGGTGGTTTCTTTTTGCAATTATCGTATTTTGGTACCGATCAAAGTCAGGTGGGAAGGTATTTGACAGGCTCTTCTGTAGGACAAAGCCGATTGGGTTTATTGATGAATGGTTTAGTTAAAATCCCAATGCAGTTTTTGATATTGCTGATTGGTGTACTGGTTTTTACCTTCTATCAGTACAATAAAGCGCCGCTTTTTTTCAATAGTTACGAGCTGAGCAAACTCGAAAAAAGCGAACATAAGGCAGAGCTGGCTCAAATCCAAACTAAATACGATCAGCTTTTTGAAAAGAAGAAGCTAGAGGTAGAAAAGTTGGATGCGGCTTTAGCCAAAGACGATGTAACTTTAATAAACCAACAACGTACCATAGTTAAACAATACGACGAAGATGGCAAAGCAATCAGAGAGGAGTTAACTACCTTGATGAAAAAGAATGATGCCAATGCTTCTACAAATGATACCAATTACATCTTTTTAAGCTTTGTAACGGAATATCTACCCAAAGGCTTGATAGGATTATTGATTGCGATTATTTTCTTGGCATCGATGGGTTCTACAGCAAGTGCTTTGAACTCTTTGGCTTCTACCACCGTGGTGGATATTTATAAGCGTATTTTTAACAAAACTGGGAGTGATGGTGCTTATGTAAATGCATCTAGGTGGGCAACCATTTTATGGGGCGTGGTTTGCATTATAATGGCGTTGTTTACCAGTAAAATTGGAAACTTGATAGAAGCTGTAAACATTTTAGGTTCGTTTATTTATGGAACGATTTTAGGTGTCTTTCTAGTAGCTTTTTATTTGAAGAAGGTCGGTAGTAAAGCGGTGTTTTATGCGGCTATTTTGGCAGAAGCTATTGTTTGTGCTTTAGGTTTTGCGGAAGTTGTAGCCTATTTATGGCTCAACGTAATTGGCTGTTTAGCTGTAGTGATTATTGCTTATCTGATACAGAAGTTATTTAAAGAAGATACTTTGAGACCTGCTCCAACAACGAACTTAATAATTGTTTCTTGATTTTGTCTTTGCGGTACTTTGCGAAAACTTAAAATCTTTGCGATTATTTTAACGCAAAGAAAAAGAAGAATGTCGCGAAGAACGCAAAGTTGTTCGTCATTTTGGTAGGATAAGGTGTTTTATAACTTAGCTTAGGGATTACTTCGTGCCTCGCAATGACGGTAGCGCTAATATAAGTAGCAAAGTCTTTCGTTCATTAAACCCGATTGTCGTGAAAATCCTTTTGCATGAGATTGCTTCGTGCCTCGCAGTAACGGCCATGGCAAAAGATTGGAACAAAAAGCGGGACTAACGATAGTGACGGAAATAATTTGCTTTTCTAATAAAAAAGCTACCCTTTTGAGGTAGCTTTGACTTTATTTTTTAGTCTAAAACTGTAGACTGAGAATTGTTAACTATTTATGCTAGTAACGTAACAGGTGCTTCTAACAATTGCTTTAATGTTTGCAAGAAAGCTGCACCAGTTGCGCCGTCTACTACACGGTGATCGCAACCTAGAGTTAATTTCATTACATTTCCAGGTACCACAGCGCCATTTTTAACTACAGGAACCGCTTGGATAGCACCTACAGATAAAATTGCTCCGTCTGGAGAGTTGATGATGGAAGTAAACTCATCGATACCGAACATACCTAAGTTAGATACGGTAAATGTTGAACCTTCCCAATCTGACGGTTGTAGTTTTTTAGCTTTTGCTTTAGCACCGTATTCCTTAACCTCAGCAGAAATGTGAGATAAAGATTTGCCATCAGCAAAACGCACTACAGGAACCAATAAACCATCTTCAACAGCCATAGCTACACCAATGTTAGTGTGTTCGTTGAAACGGATTTTATCGCCACCCCATGATGAATTAACAGCTGGGTGTTTTTTCAAGGCTACAGCAACCGCTTTAATCACGATATCGTTGAAAGATACTTTTACAGGCGCAACAGTGTTGATTTGCGTACGAGCAGCCATGGCATTGTCCATATCAATACTAATGGTTAAGTAGAAATGTGGAGCTGTAAATAAACTTTCGCCCAAACGTTTGGCAATTACTTTACGCATTTGCGAAACAGGTTTCTCGGTATATTTTTCTTCGCCAACATAAGTTGGGATTACTGGAGCCGCCGCAGCTTTTTCAGATGAAGCAGCAGGAGCATCAGCTTTAGCAGCAGCAGCCGAAGGTTTAAAGTTTTCGATATCTTTTTTAATTATACGACCACCTTCTGCACTACCAGCAACTTGTGCTAAATCAATTCCTTTATCTTTTGCAATTTTCTTAGCCAAAGGCGACGCAATGATACGACCACCGTTTGAGCTAGCAGCAACTTGCGCTTTTTCTTCTTCTTTTGGTGCTTCAGTTTTGCTTTCTGCTTTAGGCTCTTCTTTGCTTTCCGATTTCGGAGCAGCAGGAGCATCGCCACCAGCTAAAATAGCACTTACGTCGGTTCCTTCTGGCCCAACGATAGCGATAATGCCATTTACTTTAGCAGCTTCGCCTTTTTGTATACCAACGTGTAATAAAGTTCCAGTTGCGTAACCCATTACTTCCATAGTCGCTTTATCAGTTTCTACGTCAGCCAAGATATCGTCGTCTTTTACTTTATCGCCTACTTTTTTATGCCATTCAGCAATTACGCCTTCAGTCATGGTATCGCTTAACAAAGGCATACGAATTACTGTAATTCCTTTTGCAGAAAGTTCCGCTTCGCTTAAACCACCACCTTGCGCTGGAGCCGCTTCTTCTTTTTTCTCTTCAACTTTAGGTTCTTCTGCTTTTGCAGCGCCACCTTTAGCAGCTTCTAATAGTTCTTTATAGTCTTCGCCTTCTTTTCCAACAATTGCCATTAGGGCATCAATTGGAACTGCTTGACCTTCTTCTACACCAATATATAATAAAGTGCCATCCCAATAAGACTCCATGTCCATGGTTGCTTTATCTGTTTCAACTTCTGCTAAAACATCGCCACTTTTAATTTTATCGCCTACTTTTTTGTGCCACTTTGCCAAAACCCCTTCGGTCATGGTGTCGCTCATTTTAGGCATGCTAATTACTTCAGCCATTGCTATATCTTTATTTGAATGCTTTTCTTAAAAATTAAACTTCTTGGAAAGGATAGTTCTTGTCTACGTAAATATCTTCGAACAACTCTTCTGGTTGTGGCCAAGGAGATTCCTCCGCAAATTTTACCGACTCATCAACAATACCTTTTACTTTTTCTTCGATTTCGGTAATCCAAGCCTCATCAGCATATTTTTCTTTAAGGATAACCTCTCTTACTTGCTCAATTGGATCTTTTGCTTTGTACTCTTCCAATTCTTCTTTGGTACGATACTTTGCAGGATCTGACATTGAGTGACCTCTGTAACGGTAAGTTCTCATTTCTAAGAAAGTTGGGCCTTCGCCAGCACGAGCACGTTGGATCGCTTCATCCATTGCGTTGTGAACTGCTACCGGATCCATCCCATCAACTGGTGCACATGGCATATCAAAACCTAAACCAATTTTGTAGATGTCCATCATGTTAGTAGTACGCTCTACCGAAGTACCCATGGCATAACCATTGTTCTCACAAACAAAAACTACTGGAAGCTTCCACAACATCGCCATGTTAAACGACTCGTTTAAAGCTCCCTGACGAACAGCGCCATCGCCCATGTAGCAGATGTTTACGTTGTTTGTACCTTTATATTTTTCTGCGAAAGCGATACCAGCACCTAGTGGCATTTGACCACCAACAATACCGTGACCTCCGTAGAAATTGTGTTCTTTACTGAAAATGTGCATTGAACCACCTTTGCCTTTAGAACAGCCAGTTACTTTACCGTACATTTCGGCCATGATGCTATTAGCACTCATACCTAAAGCTAAACCATGAGCGTGATCTCTATATGAAGTAAGCATCGAATCGCCTTTTTGCATTGCAGAGATAGCTCCCGCAACTACGGCCTCTTGACCGATATATAAATGGCAAAAACCTCTGATTTTTTGTTGACCATAAAGTTGACCAGTTTTCTCTTCGAACTTGCGCATCAGCAACATCGACTCAAACCACTTCAAATAGGTATCTTTATTAATTTCTACTGCACTCATGTTTTGATGATAAATTTTTATTTACGAGAGCAAATCTAATTTATTTTCTTGGATTTTTGTATATCTACTAATGTAAAAACAACATTAGTTATTAATTAAATCCATTGTAGTACTGCTTTTTATACCATTCTTTAAAATGGTAAATTTTACACTATTCGTTTTGAGATTATTGGCTAAAACTCAAAGGCTTTCAAAACAGAAATTTTATTTGGTATAGTTGGGGTTTAGCCTAATTTTTAATTTTGTTGGGAGAAAAGGTACAGAAGTAAAAAAAAACGTAAAGAAAATGTGTGTTTACATTGGCTGTGATGCGTAAAATGTTAATAACTCTTGTTTTTTAACATTTTATGTTTGGATAAAACAATATGAAGCTTTAATTTTGACGCCGTAACAATAAGCCCTTGTTGGTTTACGTTAAGTGTAAGTTGTTGTTTTACCCAAACTTAATAGTATAACATGATTAAAAAGTTTTTGTTTTCTACCTTAATTGTTCTCGCGTCTTTTTCGGCGACGTTTGCCCAAACTAAAACCAAAGAAGCTGCTAAAGTAGAAGATCCAGACAATTTAGCTTCGCAATATTTCTCGCAAGTAATGGGTGTTGCCGTAGATGCAACTTCAAACCTAAAATTATATAAGTTTATTTACGAATGGATTGGCACTCCTTACCGCTTTGGTGGCAACACAAAAAAAGGCATTGATTGTTCTGCTTTTACCAAAGCCATTTATGATAAGGTTTTCAATACCAGTATTCTTCGTAATTCTCGTGATATTTTTAGCATGGTAAATCCCTTGTCTAAAGACGAATTGAAAGAAGGTGATTTGGTTTTCTTTAAAATTAAGAGCCGTAGCATTTCTCATGTAGGTATTTACTTAGGCGAAAATCGTTTCGCTCATGCATCAAGCTCAAGAGGGGTAGTAATTAGCAACTTGAACGAGCCTTACTACAGTCGTTATTTTTATAAGGGCGGCCGTATTTTAGAGCCTGGAGACGGAGCAATTGTAGAATAATCTGAATTACGATTTTAGATTTACGATATTAGGTTTATCCTTCCCATTTTGGGGAGGATTTTTTTTGTAATATGATGAAGAAAATTTTTGTGTTACTTGTTTGTGTAGCAATTACTTATTTGATGTTGAGCTGCCAGAATAAGCCAGCGGAAACCAAACAGGCAGTAAAAACTGATACCGTTAATGTAAAGAAATTAAAAGATACCATTAGCATTGTTGCCGTGGGCGATATCATGTTGGGCTCTGCTTTTCCTAGCAAGTTAAATTTGCCGCCAGACGATGCGATAAACAGTTTTAAGGCAGTAGACACTTTCTTAAAAGGCGATGTAGTTTTCGGTAACCTAGAAGGATGTTTCCTAAACTCAGGAAATTCTTCTAAATGTAATGGCATTAACCCTAACAGCTGTTACGCTTTTAGAATGCCAGATCGTTACGCTGGTATTTTTAAAACAGCTGGTTTTAATGTGTTGAGTGTGGCCAATAACCACGTTGGAGATTTTAATACCAGAGGGAGAAAAAACACAGCCAAGATTTTAGACTCGTTGCAAATCAACTATGCCGGTCAGTTGGATAAGCCTTTTGATTTGTTTACCATCGATAGCGTGAAATATGCTTTTGTAGCTTTTGCACCAAATGAAAATACGGTAGACATCCGGAAAATTGACAGTGCAAAAATGTTGGTTAAGAGGTTGAAAGAACAGGCCGACATTGTGATTGTTTCTTTTCATGGCGGTGGCGAAGGAGCAAGGTTCGAACACGTCACTCGTAAAACGGAAATCTTTTTCAGAGAAAATCGGGGTAACGTTTATGCTTTTGCTCACGGCGTAATAGATGCCGGAGCAGATGTAGTTTTGGGACACGGACCCCACGTGACTAGGGCAGTTGAAGTATACAAGAACAAGTTTATTGCTTATAGTTTGGGCAACTTTTGTACTTATGGCATGTTTAGCTTAAAAGGCCCAAAAGGCATTGCACCTTTACTGCAACTGAAATTAAATTCCAAAGGGGATTTTCTTTATGCTGATGTAGTTTCGGTAAAGCAAGATAAAGTGAACCGTTTAACTGTAGATAAAACTCAGGCTGCATTCCATAAAATTAAATCACTAACAGATATGGATTTTAAAGGACACGGATTAAAATTTGAGAACAATAGAATATCGTTGACTAATGAATAAACTAACTATACATTATATCATTGGCATTTGTGCCATAGCATTAGCGCTTGTAGGGATTTTCTATATCTACCAAAATAAAGGAAACACTATTTCATTAGGTATTATTGTTTTTGCCGGGTGTTTTGTTGCATTAAGCCAATATTTAATCATTAAAAGTAGGAGAAATCAAAAATGATACTGTGCTTATTAACTATAAAGTTCGAAGAATTTAAAGATGGGGTTTACTTTGGCTTGGCCATTGGTTTAGTAGTCATTTTTTATTTAGTGATTAGAAAGCAACGAAAAAAACATTAAGCTACATCTTTCGTATTCTTTACCAGTCCAATTCCCGACATGAAAAATATCAATCCAATTATTCCTACTACAATGAGTTCTCTGTTGCCCACGCTATGATTTACAAAACCCCAACCAGCATAGATTAATCCTACAATGCCTAGTATGGTTAAGATGGTTCCAAAAGTCCGTTTTACGTTCATAATTATCGATTAATTCTCCTATAACAGCGATTTCGCTTTTTTTGTTTTTCTTTAACCAAGAATGGTTTAATGATGGCACTTAGTGATTATTTTTTAGTATCATTGGGTATCAAATTCAAATGATATGGAATATTTAGGTTATGGCGTATTGGTATTTGCGCTCATCATTCTCTTCAGTTCTTTCGTAACTGTTAAACAAGGTACAATTGCAGTAATTACTATTTTTGGTAAATACCGACGATTGTTGCGACCAGGATTAAGTTTAAAAATCCCATTAATTGAAGTTATCCATTCTAGAATTTCCATTCAAAATCGTTCGGTAGAGCTTTCTTTTCAAGCGGTAACTCAAGATCAGGCAAACGTATATTTTAAGGCGATGCTGCTCTATTCTGTACTCAATCACGATGAAGAAACCATTAAAAATGTGGCCTTTAAATTTGTGGATTCAAATAACTTGATGCAAGCTTTAATTCGCACCATCGAGGGGTCTATCCGTGCTTATGTAGCTACGCAAAAGCAAGCAAATGTATTGGCGCAACGTAATGAAATTGTAGAACACGTAAAACATCAGATAGATCAGGTTTTAGAAAGCTGGGGATATCATTTGCAAGATTTGCAGTTGAATGACATTACTTTTGATGAAGAAATTATGCGCTCTATGAGCAGGGTAGTGGCTTCTAATAACTTAAAAGCTGCTGCAGAAAACGAAGGTCAGGCTTTGTTAATTACCAAAACTAAAGGTGCGGAAGCCGATGGTAATGCCATTAAAATTGCCGCGACAGCAGAGCGTGAAGCTGCGCAATTACGCGGGCAAGGTATTGCTTTATTTAGAGAAGAAGTAGCAAAAGGTATGACCAACGCTGCTCACGAAATGCAACAAGCCAACCTAGATACATCAGTAATTTTATTCACGATGTGGACAGAAGCCATTAAACAATTTGCAGAGTATAGCGAAGGCAATGTGATTTTCTTAGATGGCAGCACCGAAGGCATGAACAACACCATGAAGCAGATGATGGCTATGCAAATGGGGCAAAAACAGCAAGCAGATAAGAAATAGTTGATTTGGTTAATTGTTTAAACTGGTTAATCGGTTAACTGAGAACTGAGAACTGCCAACTAACTACAGGTCTATCCTCAAGTTTATCGTTTCTACGGCTTTGGTTTCTTCGCCAGTTGGCGAGATATTGTAGGCACGTAAAATAAACTGGTCTGAGTTCAAGATTTCGAGTTCGGTGCGCCAACCCCAAGGTTCTGGCCATTCTAGGTTATCGTACTGTCCGGTTACAGAAAAGCCATTTCGGGTTTCTACGCCTTCGGAGTACATAATGCCCGTGCCCATGTGGAAACTATCAACCCAAGTGCAAACACACTTGCTATTGCCCAAATCGAAGCCCCAAACCATCAGGCCTTCGTGAGTTTTTCCATTAATAATGCCACGGTATTCGTATCGTATAAACCTTTTATTTAACAGGCTAATAATTTTGCTGGTAGTTGGCGATTCATCTGCTAGTACATCTTTCTCGAACCAAGTGCGGGTGCGGCCATCCCAATTGCCCACCAAACTTAGCAACCTCAAATGTGGGCCGCTTTCCTTAGATATTTCGAATTTAGTTTTGCTCATAATTCTAAGATACTGTTTATGTTTGAAAGTTGAAATGTTGGAAGGTTGAAATGTTTTGGTTAATTGTTGAAACTGGTTAATCGGTTAACTATGGTTTTTCGCTTTAGTTTTTCGGCTTTGGTCTTTTCGCTTTTTACCTTTAACTTAGAACCCATGTCGTCACATCACATTGTAAAAGAAAAACAAGAACCCGCTTTGTACATTCACGAGTTGGGAAATTTTAACGAAGAATACTTAGGCCAGTTGTTAGAGTGGAGCCCAACGTTAATTGTACTGGCAAATGAGTATGAAAAGGTTGTTTCTTTAGGCTTAAAGGTTGATGTTATAGTAGGAAATTTAGATGCTGGAGCAGAATTACAAGAGCACATTCGGATTATTCCGCAACAAAAAAACGGAATTGAAGACGCCATAGAGTTTTTGGTTAAGGAGAAGTATCCGGCAGTAAACGTAATTAGTAAAATCAGTAGTTTTGATGATTTAACTTGCTATTTGCCAGATATCAACCTTGTTTTATTTACAGAAACCAGCAAGCATTTTGCCATTAAAAGCGGCTTTAGCATTTGGAAACCAGCCGGCAGTATTTTCTTAATTGATATCATCGCTTATTTTGAGGCTGATAATTTAATGCAGCAAGAAGAAGAAGGTAAATTTTTGGTAGTAGAAGATGGTTTGGTGGCTTTTCGCTTTCAAGCGCCTTATTTGTTTATTGGGGAGTTGTTGTAATAAGTATTTAGCTATTAGTAGTTAGTATTTAGACAAAGCTATTAGTCAAAACTTTTTATTTTTATCTTTCTACTTTTAACCTAAACTGATACCTAATCCCTAATACCTGACCCCTGAAAAAAAAATGATTTACTTAAGAAAGGCCAAAGAAGAAGATTTACCTATAATTAGAAGTTTGGCCGAACAAACTTGGCCAACGGCATATAGCGATATCATTTCGGCAGCGCAGATTAGTTTTATGTTGGAAAAAATGTACAACCGAGGAGAGCTATTGAGCCAACTACAGCAGGGGCACACTTTTTTAATGGCTTCGGAACTAAAGGAGGATGTTGGCTTCGCTGGCTTTTCGCTAATAGATACTGAAAACAAGATTTTTAAACTGCACAAGCTTTATGTACTGCCTAAAATGCATGGCAAAGGCGTAGGCAAATTATTGATGAATGAGGTGGTAAATAGCGTTAAAGCGCAGGGCGGAAAGTTCTTGCAATTAAACGTTAACCGAGCTAACAAAGCGTTAGATTTTTATCAAAAAGCCAGCTTTAAAATAAAAGAAACCGTTGACCTTGATATTGGCAACGGTTTCTTTATGAATGATTATGTAATGGAGAAGGAACTATAGTCCTCACATTTCCCTAAACGGAGAATAACACGGGCAAGTTTTATGCATTTTGCAACTCCCCTCCTTTGGAGGGGCTGGGGGAGGCTTTATTTCAACTTCGGTATTCTGCTGGGGGTATCAGCACCGCTAATGATACTTACCGCACTTTTAGCAATAGCTTTAATGGTTGATAAAATATTTTCGACATCCAATGAACTATATTCATCTTTCACGGTGTGGTATAGTTTATCGATATCAATTTGATCGGTACTAATGGTGTGCGCCGGTACACCTAAAGCTGCTAAAGTTGCATTGTCACTTCTGTAGAAAAGGTTTTCTTTTATATACGGATCTGGGTGGAAAGTAAATTCAGTACCCGCTAAATTTTTCTGTAAAATGCTTCCGAAATCAGATTTATCATAACCAGTAATAAAGGCGGTGTTTTTACCAAACTTACTGTCTTTGCCAATCATTTCGATATTAAACATGGCAACTACATCATCTGGGTTTAGCTGTTTCGAAAAATACTGCGAGCCAAAGCCTCCTATTTCTTCTGCGGTAAACGCAACGAAAATTAATGTACGCTCATTTTTGTTCAATTTTTTGTAGTATTTTGGCTAGGGCAATAACTGCCGATGTTCCCGAAGCATCATCATCGGCACCATTCATAATACTGTCGCCTTCAACAGGTTTTACAATGCCCATGTGATCATAATGTCCAGAAAAAACTACCAGTTCTTTTGCTTTAGATTTACCCGGAATTACACCAGCCACATTAAATAAAGGCATTTTAGTGATGCTGTTTTTGAGCTCTACTTTAAAGCCATTAGCTACATTTTCTTTATCTAAAACAAAAACTGCTGCAGCTGCTTTGTCACTTTTTAAATCAGTTTCGTCTACTGTTGTTTCTCTGCCCAACATTCCCTTTAAGCGGTTAAAAGCATCTACAAATTTCACATCAACTAAAATTAATTGCTTTTTGCCACTGCGAGCTACCGTTCTAAACTGGCTCATAAAGTCTTTTTCAGGGTCAAGTTTAATCCAACCGTCGCTATTGGTTTGGTCAAACGAAAGATTTTCTACTTTGTTGCCATACACCAAGATGTTTTCGGCGGCTACTTCTTGCCCGTCAATAGTTACTTTGGCAGATGATGGCTTTAGCAGATATTTATGAAACGTTTGGCGAAAGCCTGTTTGCCCATCTAAAGGCTTTAAACCAATGGCAGCAAATTCTTTTTCGATAAAGGTTGCAGCTTTATCAATTCCTGGTGTAAATGTACGGCGACCTTGCATGTCGTCACTTGCCAAGGTTTTAATTAAATGGTCTACGTAATCTTTGGTAATGATCTTGTCAATGTTTTGTGCACTTGCCGTTAGCGAGGCAACCGCTAATCCCATCGCGAATATGGTTTTTTTCATCTTTATAGTATTTAGTAATTAGATGTTAGTAATTAGATATAAGTATTGCGTATTGAGATTTATGGCCTCAAATATTTTTTATTTTTGAATTTTCATTTTTAACTTGACTGATCCCTGTCTACTGGTTCGTGACCACTTATTTCACCGCACTTTCTAACCATTTTTCTCTAAAAACTTTCATTTCTGCTGTTAAAGTTCCGCCAGTATTTTCAATTGGCAATACTTCTAGAGACGGATTTTCTATGAAGGTTAGTTTCGTTGTTTTTTCTACCCCTTTTCTACTATAAACCACTTCAATTGTTTCCCCTGGTTGGTGTTTTTCTGTAACGGCTTCGAAATCTTTAGCGGTTTTAATATCACTACCATCAGCTTTTAAAATTACATCTTCAATGTCTAAACCAGCAATGTAAGCCGGCGACCCAACTAAGGTGGCAGGCATCGTTACTTTGCCCTGGTTAACCTCTAAACGACCAATGCCCGTATAGGCTTTGCCAGCACTACTCTTCTGTAAAACCAATCCGGCTTTCAATAACAAAGATGCATAATCTTCCTTTTTAGTTGCATACACATAACTGTTAAAAAATTGTTTAGCAAAAACTGGTTTTTTAGTTAAGGATGCTAAGGTTTTTTCTAAATCTGGAATGGTGTAAGCAATTTCAGTTTTGCCATAGGCTTTCCAAAGGGCTTTCATGTAATCGTCTAAAATAAGCTTAAAATCTGTTCTTAAGCGTAAATCTAGCGCTAAGCCTACTGCTGCACCATAAGTGTAATATGAGGTAAAGATATTTCTTTGGTTGGTTTGGTCTACGGCTACACCAGCATCGGCAAATACGGCATATCTGCTCGCTTGTACGGGTGTAAAGTTCTTGGCTCCTGGCGAATTAATTACCGAATTTACCAAGCCGCCGAAAACCCTCGAAATGTCTTCCAAATTCCTAAATCCTGCTCTTTTTAGCGCTAGGTTTCCATAATATTGTGTAAAGCCCTCTGCCAACCATAGCTCGTCGCTAATGTTAGCTTGTGTAAAGTTAAAAGGCTCTAAGGTTCTAGGGCGTAAACGTTCTACATTCCAGGCATGGAAAAACTCGTGGGAGAAAGTGCCCAATAAATTGTTTTCGTAACCCCCAATTTTTGGTGTTCGCTGTACAATTACGGTAGAATTTCTATGCTCCATACCATCGCCAGCATAACTTGGATGTACGCAATGTAAGAAGTAGTAATTACCATCATCGAAAGTTGGCAGCTCTCCGAAAATGGCTTTCTGTTCATCAACTACTTTTTTAAGCATATTGGCGTAATTAAAAACAGTCATTTCATCATCTTCAGAATGTGCTATTAAATGAATAGTTTGGGTTTTTCCATTGGTGTTTTTAACCTCAAAACTTGCCTTCTTGTAGTTTGATATTTCTATCGGGCTATCCATAAAATACTGGAAATCTTTTGCGTAATAAACGCCATTGCCCAGTGCCTTTAACTGGGTAGCAACTTTCCAATCTGCTTTGCCTGTAAAGTTGAATTTTACTGTTCTGGGCTTTTTATCCATACCTATGGGAAAAGCAAAAACCGCAGGTATGTTCATGTGTGCATGGGTCTCATCAAAACCAGCATAAGTGCCATCAATCCAATTACCAAAAACGGTGTAGGTAACTTTTATTTTGCCATTGGCTTTAGTGATTTCATAGACATCGCCGGCGGGCTGTTTTAGTTTCAAAGGTTTGCCGTTGGTATCAAAAGCCTTTAGGTTATAAATGTTCTTGCCAAACTCGTGTGTGGCGTATCTGCCCGGCGAAGAACGAGCAAATCTTACTTTTAGTGGCGCATTTGCAGGTACGTTAGGAATGGTCATGCTTACTTCGGCCTCGTGGTGTACCGCATTGGGGAAACTTACCGTGTAGCTGATTTCCTGCTGAGATTTTGCAATGGTAGTAGCGCCAAAAAGGAACACGATTAATAGATAATTCTTCATTTGCCTAAGTTTAGGATTTGAAGTTAAGATTTCGGCGATTAATATTCTGATTTGTGAGCATTTTATTACCGTTTAATTTGATGTAGTTAGGGTATTACACACAAAAAAGCCCATCAATAATTTGATAGGCTTACTGTTTTTTAAGCAACCAGTATTATTTTCTTGTCAATTTAATGGACATTGTTTTTGTTTCCTTACCTTCTTTTGTATCATACATTTCCATTAATTGGTTGTTATCGTCAATCATGGTAAAAACCTCTCTAAATGGAATTTGTTTTCCAGAGGTAGGTTCGGTAGAGGTACCTTTAAAGGTCATTTGTTTTTTGCTTTCTACAAAGTTGCCTTCTGCATACATTAGTCCGGTTCCCATGTTATCAATCCATGTACTGATATAAACTTTTCTAGCATTATCATAAGCTAGGGTGTTCATTCCTTCAAAAGGCATTCCATCCATATTGCCCTTGTAAGTAGAGTGCTGGTAGCGCCCGCCAAGTATCATTTTGGTTTCGGCTTTAATGCCCGGGCTGCTAGACATGATAGAACCGTCTGCATTATAAAAGGTAATGTCTACGTCCCAGTTACCTGCCGATTTACTTAGCATTTGGTGTTCGTTGCCTGGGGTCATGTAGGTTTCCCAAGCTTTCATCATTGCGGCCGAGTCTACAGGTGCCTTGGTGGTATCTTTAACTATGGTATTGGTATCTACCGATAGGCTGTCTGTTGTGCTGCTGCCTTTTTTTTCGCTTTGACAAGCTGTTGCAAATAAGAGTGTTACACCTGTGGCTAAAAGTAAATTTTTCATTGCTTTTGGGTAAGTTTAATGTTTTGTGGATAAACAAGGTACGAAAATCTTTATTTTTTTGGCAGCAAATATTAAAGATAGTTTTTTATAAGTTCCTCAACTCATCAATCCTTTGTTTAGCCCTAATCTCAACCCTAGTGTCTTGAATTTGGTCTGCTACAGCAATTTCCATATCGCGGTCTTTGTCTGATAAGTGTTTTTGTACCGCTTCTTCATTTTCTACCGCATGATCGTAAGATCCCCTGGCGCTCATCAGCTTCACAAAAACCGGCAAACATTCAAAGAAGATAAACAGCAAGCCAATAAAAGTTACCGCCATGGCAGTATTGATATCTTTAGAACCATCGGCATTAAAACTTAGCTGCCCTAAAGCCCAATTTCTATCTGCAAAACCAGCCACATTGCTTAAACTATCTAGCTGTTTGGAGGTGTAAAGTTTTTCGGTCATTAAGCCATCAAAAGCTTTACGGCCGTCTACAAATTTTTCCATTTGCCTAATATCCGTAGTAAGTGTATCCAGGTTCTGCTCTCGTTGTTTCAGCTCTGCTTCTTTCCGTTTGGCATAAGGCCCATATCCCATTACGCCAGATGTTTCAGTAGTTTTATTTCCAAAAATCTCGTAGTTCAGTTTTTGTCTATCACTTTTAATTGCAGCGGCTAAAGAATCTCTTTGGGCTTTTAAATCTTTCAGTTTCCCCAGTTCAATAGTGTATTTTTTATCGAATGCTTTATTTAAAGTATCAATTTTTGAACGCTGGCCATTGAGGTAGCTTACTTTTAATTTCTCCTTAATTTCCTTGTCAAAAATCCTTAGCTCTAGCGGGCGAGAAATGACGATGCCAATCATGATGGCAAGTAAAATACGAGGCGTTGCCTGGAGCAGTTGCTTCCGCGAGCTCGCATTTTTATCTAAGCTGCCCACAATGTAGCGGTCCATGTTAAAGATGGCCAAGCCCCAAATCAGTCCGAAAAAGATAGAGAACAGCCAAGCAAAATCTCCACCTTTAAAAACAAAATACATGGCATAGCCACCAGAAAGGGCGGCAAAAAGTCCTGTAAAAAATATGGTAGCACCAATACCAAAGTATTTGTTGTGGTCTGTAGGGTGTTTTTCTAGTGTAGCTAGGTGGGCACCAGAACAAAACCAGAGGAAGCGAGAAATGCGGTTCATTTTAACCAAATTAAAAATATCTATAGTTAAACGACTGGCAAACCCAAATGTTACAGTTGTAAAAGAAATTAGTAGAAGAGTTGTACATTTTAGCTATAGATACACAGATGTATTATGAAGTTAACATTGGTATGAAGCGGATTTGTACATCTGTGACAATTTTAATGAATGGTTGGACTAACCAAATTTCTCACATTAAAAAGTAAAAATACCGTGAAGAATTTGACCGCAGTTATTTAATGCCGTAATTCGTATCTTTGATAAAAACACGAAGCAATGAAACCATCTAAATTATCAGGATAGTTTCATGACCTTTTAAATAAAAACAGAAAAACAAATGAAAGAAGTTACTGTACAAGACTTAAAACAGAAAATAGATAACAACGAGCCTTTTCAACTGATTGATGTTAGGGAGACTTTTGAATATGAAACCTCTAACCTAGATGGTTTAAATATCCCTTTGGGTGGTATTTTAATTGAGGCTGATCAAATTGATAGAGATAAGCCCGTAATTGTACAGTGCCGTAGCGGTAAACGTAGTGCTGCTGCCATTATGCAATTAGAGCAAGTGCACGGTTTTGATAACTTATATAACTTAAAGGGGGGCATATTGGCTTGGCAAGAAGCTTTTGACCCAAACATGCCAGTTTATTAATAAAGGATTGAATTTTGGATGAGTGACTTGCTAACGATGTCATTCAGTCATTCTCTAATTCAAAACTCAATCATCTCAATCATGAAGAAAAAGATATTCTTAAATGCCTTTTATAATTTGGCAATGATTCTTTGTATCATCGGCGCATTTTGGGCTTATGAAAATAAAAGTCCGCTGATTTCCGTTTTTTTGGTAGCCGTTTTGGGTGCTTTTTTGTTCTTTAAGATAAAATTGATAAAAGAACTGAAAAACGATTTTAAGCAAGGGCCACAGAAGAAATAAGATAGAAAAGCCATCAAATTTGATGGCTTTTCTATTAAAATAGTTTTAAAGCGTAGTGTGTAGCTCTTCAACAAATTTGAGATCATATTCTGTGATGTATCTCAGTTGCCTAATGGCGCTGACTAAACCCTCTTCATTTCCTTTCTCATGAATTTCAATGATCAATTCTAAGATGTCTCTTGCTGGCATTCTGTAAAGCAAACTTAAATGGTAAAGCTTCTCAATATCTAAGCTAACCCGCCCGTTTTCGATGTTTGCCAGTGTGGTTATGGTAATGTTAAGATGGTTAGCCACAAATTTCTGCGTGTAGCTTAAATGTAGCCTTATGGCCTTAATTACTTTTCCTGAAGCTATTTTCATAGTGTAGATATAGGGTAGATACCTGCAAGGTAGCAAATCTTAAAATCTACTTCTAAATTTTTACCCTACATTTTTTGTAGGGTAGTTTTTTTGGAAATGTGAAATAGAGCTAAATATATTTGAGGGCTTTTGGTAAAATCTACCTTGCAAAAGCATAACCTATGAAAAACCCTTACCTATTGAAGTATTCGCTTGCGGTCACTTAAATCTAAAGAAGAAACTAAAGACTTCGTCTGGTAATAAATGTAGAAGAGAACTAAAAGCAATCATGATAAGCTATATTAGGTCTGGAGGCCTTGGTTTTCAAAAAAGATTGAAGTGGTGTTTCAGAACACTTAAACTAGAAAGGTAATAAATTAAGCATGTTCAGAATACTATAACCAAAACCATACTTTCTGCTATGAAAAATAAAAAAGGCAATTGGGTAACTACTTTACTCATGATTGCCCCATATCTAATAATTATTGGGATAGCCCAAGCAATTGCGTTTTATCTGCTGGGCGTTGATATTACTGGCGGCATACCTAAAACTACCACCTTTCAACATTTCGTAATCTTGCTTTTTACAACGGTTGGTAGTTTTTAAGCAGTATGGTGTTTTACAAAGTATATAGAACAAACAAGTTTCGATATCATCGGACTTAAAATTGGTAGCTCTTTTTTGAAAGAAGTATTATTGGGGCTTTGCATGCCTTTAGTAGTGTTTCTGTTTGGTTTTTCATCTTTATCTGCTTCTCAACAAATTAATTGGCAAATAAACAAAGAA
Source organism: Pedobacter sp. SL55 (assembly GCF_026625705.1). Lineage (NCBI taxonomy): Bacteria > Pseudomonadati > Bacteroidota > Sphingobacteriia > Sphingobacteriales > Sphingobacteriaceae > Pedobacter > Pedobacter sp. SL55. Next base: position 1,434,988 of record NZ_CP113059.1, read on the forward strand.
ATCGAAATTGGAGATTTATTGTTAAGTGCTGCTACATTCATACTAGTGTCGCTTACCGAAGAACTTTTTACAAGAGGTTACTTGCTAGGAAACCTATTAACTTCTTTAAACAAATGGCTGGCATTGACAGTATCCTCAATTGTTTTTGCGGCATTTCACCTAGCTAATTCGAATATGAATTGGTTGTCTTTCGTTAACTTATTTCTAGCGGGCGTATTGCTTGGATTGCCTTACCTTCTTACTCGAAGTTTATGGTTTTCCATTGCCTTTCATTTTGGTTGGAATTTTTTTCAAGGCACTGTTTTTGGTTTCAACGTGAGCGGAAGAGAGGTGTTTAGTTTAATTTTGCAAAGTCGTAAGCAAAATGATGTATTTAATGGCGGCGATTTCGGATTTGAAGGCTCTGTCTGGTGCGTGCTGGCACAAATAATTTGCATTTTTTCATCTATGTAAATTTTAAAAATAAGCAAGAACTTGGCTATTAGAAATTAGATAAAGTGAACTAAATGTAGCTTGATATTGCTCTTAATAACCCGACAGTCTGCCCTTGGTAGTTCGTAACTCCCCCATCTAGGCTAAGCTTGTTTTCTAGCGCAAGCATTTGCTTGTGCTTTTCTAATTAGATTTGTATTGAATTTGGCCCAAGCGGACGCTTGAGCCAGTCAAGTGAAATGGAATTAAAAATTTTTCGATAGGAGGTTCTACATTACAAATAGATAAAAAAAACAATAACTTTTTTATCTTAGGTTACCTATAAAAACATTACCGATGAGATTTACCTGCCTAGTTATTGCCCTCTTGCTCATTTACGCAAACGCAGCCTTGGCACAGCAAACTTTAGTGAAAGGCAACGTGTTAGACAGTAAAAATAATAGCAAACTATCTGGAGTAACTGTAAAAGTGGGCGAGCAAGCTACACGTACCGATAGAAATGGCTATTTTGAGATGGCAGTGCCCTTAAAAACTGCCACCGAAAGAGGAATAAGTTTTAGTCATGTTGGATATTTGAACCTCAATTTGATCTATCAACCCAACCATATTTACCAAGTAACACTCACAGAAAAAAGCACTGAGTTAAGAGAAGTGCTCATTGCACCCGACGATGATATCATTAAAAAGGCAATCAAAAAAATCCCCGAAAATTATCCTGATAAGCCCACCGTAATTAAAGGTATTCAGAGAATACAAAAGTGGAGAAACAACTCCCAATACTTTAAATCAGACGCCATTGTGAAAGCCTACATTCCGCCCTATACTAGCCAAGAAAAAACTACGGTAACGGTTTTGTCTAATCAGTTAGATACGGTGTACGATAAAACGCTAAAATATATAAGAAGCGTAGGAAATTATAATTTAATTGAATTTGCAGATATTGCTCATAATAAAGATGTGCTTAAAAAACTGTTGAAAAAACGTAAGCTTGATTATCGTTTGGTGGGCAAGCAAATGTATAATAACCATAAGGTTTTTGTAATTAATAGCATGTTGAAAGACACCACACAAAAGTACAAGAGGTTAGAAGTAACTTTGTACATAGACACCGCATCTTATGCTTTTGTAGCGGCTAATTTAGCTTATTACGATATTCCCCGCATTGGCCCTTTTATAGCTCGTAAAGAGATAAATCAACGGGTGGCATACGAAAAAATTGGGAATAAATGGTATCTAGCCGAAGTGCATTCTAAAAATATAGCAGCCTATAAAAATGAAGAGCCACACTCGGTTACTGACTTTATAAGAACCGACCTTGATACCAATACCGCAGAGAGAATTGCCTATAAAGATAGAGTTCAAAAAATGGATGATGTTTTGTTGATAGAGAAGGGCAATATGAAAGAATGTGCAAAATACAGTGATATATTTGATGGGGCTGAGTTAGCGGGTAAGTTGCAGCGAGTTCCTGCTGAAAAGTTAGACACCATAAAGAAAAACAATCTTGCTGCTAGTGTTAACTACAAAAAATCGTTCGGTAGAAAAGTGTATGATTACATCAGAGGCGACAACAATAGGTTTTCTTATGGGTTGAATAAGCTGCCTATAAATGTCAGTAGTTCATCAATTCAAGTTCCTACATCAGTTGGATATGGCCTAGGAATGAGTTCATATTATAGAGTTTATGGAAATTGGTTTTTAGGGTACGAGATTACTTCGAGTGTATTGCGTAGAAATGAAATTGGAACAGGAAGTTTTGCCCTTAACTTATCTCGCGAAGTAACGTTAAACGAGAACGGAAGACCAATTGTACTTACACCTCAGTTTGGCTATCAAGCCATTTTTGTGAGTTATAAGAAATTGGAGAAGAGCTATCATTCTATTAATTTAGGCATGCGTGCCTCTTATGAACTTTCGCGTACTAAAGCTTTTTTCTTGACGTATAGTCGCATTCCAAAGCTAAAAACTACAGATTTAAGTGTTTTAACGCTAAACCCAAGAGTTAGCGCATTTGGTTTGGGTATTGTTTTTAAAAAATAAGTGGTTTTGTGGTGGTTGATGTCTAATGCAGAGATTTGCACTTCTGCTCACCCTTTCCTATATCCTTTCCATCCTAATGATAACTGCCAGCTGCAAAAATGCTATAAACATTGAGGTTCCCAAATCAAAAGATGATATCCACAAAACTACCCTACATTTTTATAGGGTAGTTTTGTTGGAAACCAAATATGCAACGGCGTATATTTGAGGGCTTTTTGCAAAATCTACCTTGCAAAAGCAAAACCTATGAAAAACAGATATTTTAAAATTGGCCTTGTTGCCCTGGTAGTGCTAGTTCTACTATCGTTAGCGTACAATATTGATGATGTAATACGCGGTTTTAATGACGCAGCAACTGGAAGATAGTCCTACCCGAACAAACCTTCGTTAACACCCTTCAGCCCCAAGCCCGGCAAATTATTTAACACATATTTGCCGTTTACAAAGGTTGGTTGCTCAAAAGGATTGTTAATGGTTAAAAATGGCCCATCTAAATCGGCCCAATCGCAAAGCGGAGCTAAATGTGCACCCGCTAAGGTAGCAATAGAAGTTTCGCTCATACAACCAATTAAAACTTTCATGCCCAACTCACGAGCTTTTAAAATGGTTTGGTGGCCTTCGTACATGCCTGTGCTTTTCATCAATTTAATGTTAATGCCGTGGTAAGCACCTTTCAAGCCATCTAAATCTTTTAAACGCTGCATCGCTTCATCTGCCAATAGGGGTATAGGACTGCGTTCGGTTAACCAAGCATTGCCATCCAAATCGTTTTTATCCATAGGTTGCTCAATTAAAACCACACCTTGCTCATGTAGCCAATAAATTAAATCAATGGCTTTAATTCTATCGTTCCAGCCCTGGTTGGCATCTACGTATAAAGGCACATTGGTAATGCTACGAATGGTTTCGATAATCTCTTGATCATTATCTCTCCCCAGTTTTACCTTTACTACTTTAAAATCTTTGGCGTCTTCTAGTTTTTCACGCAAAACTGCTGGTGTATCAATGCCAACGGTAAAAGAGGTTACGGGCATTTTAGCTGGGTCGGCGCAAAAAATTTCGTAGCAAGGTTTGTTTTGCAGTTGTCCGTTTAAGTCGTTCAGGGCAATATCAATAGCAGCTTTAATGGCGGGGTTGCCAGCAGCTAAGCTATCCAGATATGCCATAATCGAACTAAAATCAAAGGGGAATTGAAAACGGCTCCAATCTACTTTCTTCAAAAAAGCATGGGCAGTCTCGTAACTTTCGCCCATGTAAGGCACCATGCTGGCTTCGCCGTAGCCGGTTTTGCCTTCATAATCTATTTTTAAAAGCAATAATGGCGTGCTGGTACGGGTAAATTTGGCAATCGAAAAGGCATGTTTTAATTCTAAATCAAATTGCTTGCAACTAATTTTCATTCTAATTCGTCTAATGTATAAAAAGCAACATAGCCTATATTATATTTGTGAAAATTTTAAAAACGCGGCGGCCATGAAAACGACTTCAAGATTACGGTATTTTATTTACTTATCCATATTATTTGTTGGATGTACCACCGGCAAAAATGCTTTGCAAAAAGGAGATTACGATGCAGCCGTTTCCAAAGCGGTAGACCGTTTAAGAAGTTCGCCACAAAATAAAGAAGCAATGGATGTTTTGCCCCAAGCTTTTGATTTGGCCATTAAAACCCATTTGAGAAAAATAGACGAAGCAAAAGTATCTGCCGATGCATTAAAATGGGAAACTATTTTGTACAATTACCAGCGTATAAATCAGCTTAGCGATGAGGTAAATAGCTGCCCAAGTTGCCTAAATTTAGTTCCTAATCCGCCTAAATATGTGAAGGCTGCTGAAGATGCGAAATACCAAGCTGCAGAAGCCCGTTATCTTTTAGGCGAGCGAGCCCTGAGAGAAAACAACCGCCAGAGTGCAAAAACGGCTTACAACCACTTTTTAAAAGCAGAAAGTTTATATCCATCCTTAAAAGGAATTAAAGATAAAATAGAAGATGCTTATTGGGCTGCGGTGTTAAAAGTGGTAGTGCAACCTGCTATCATTAACAGTAATATGTACAAACTAAGCAACGATTATTTTCAGCAACAGGTTAATAATTATTTGGCTAACTATCGTGGAAATACTTTTGTACGCTTTTATTCGGAGGCCGAAGCAAACAAGCAAAAAATTAGGGCCGACCAATTGCTAGAGCTACATTTCGACGATTTTGTAGTTGGCCAAACCTATGTAAAAGAACGGGTAGAGAAACTGAAAAGAGATAGTGTTGAAATAGGAGAGAGCCGCAGGGGCAAAATTTACGGAACCGTAACGGCAACTTATAGCATATTTGAGAAACAGGTATCTTCTTCTGGCTTATTAAACTATACCATGGTTGATTTAAATACCAATAAAGTGCTACGCAACCAAAAATTGGCAGGTACTTATGTTTGGGTAGATAGTTGGGCTTCTTTTAAAGGCGATGAGCGTGCTTTGGATAAACAACAATATGCGCTTACCAGAAAGCGTGAAATGTTGCCACCGCCTCCTGCAAACTTATTTGTTGAGTTTACTAAGCCAATTTATACGCAGCTGGTAGATCAAATTAACTCGTTTTATAGTAGGTATTGATAAAAAATAAGCAATCGCCAAATTCCAAATTAGAAAAAGCAGGATTGTTGCTACGATAGCGATAACCCTGCTTTTTGCTATGATATTTTCGCTTCACACGTCGCCGCACTTTCGAACGTAAGCATATCCGCGTTAACTAGCGTTATTTTGCCAACGCTTGTGACATTATAAAATTCCTCTGAGCAGCCGCTAGCGTAAGGGCGAAAGATATTTTACCCCAACAAATGACAATAAAACAATTCCTCCTATTGTAATAATCATTAATATTGCAGCCATGAACCATAGTCTTTATAATCCTTTCAAAGCTTTCGATTTTAGGAACGATAAGTGTTTTTTGAGCGGTACCGCAACGTCGCCTTTGGAGGTGCGTGTTTTGCCAGATTGGCTGTTAAGCATGGCTGGTTTAACTGGCGATGAACAGATCAAATTACTAGACGAAAGTATTAGAAATTACAAAAGCTTAATGGTTCCGGCTAGTGCCGAGGTTTATGCCGGAGCTATTTTGCCCTTAGAGCAAAAAATTGAAGCTGCTTTTGGGCTAGGCTATAAAGGTGTTTCGGCGTTGCCAGAAATTGAGCTTTTTCAATGGATTGGCAAATTGATGTACAGTTTCCTTTACATCGAAATGCAAGGTGCCATTCGGTTAAATCAATTAAGTGGCGATGGTATGAACATGTCGCAAGGCTTAATGCATAAGTTTGGCAACCTACATTTAATGTTGCAGGGCATTTTTAGGGAGATCGAGTTCGAAGATTTTAAACCTTGGTCTATTGTGGTTGTCCCGTTAGAAAATGCGGAAACAGGTTTTAGTTTTAGAGACGAAATTAACACACTCATTTTCTCACTAAAATTTAAAGATTTTGGTATCGTAGCCTGCCTACAAGACAACGGAACGAACAAAAGATATCATCAACCGCTGTTAGATTTTATTAAGGATAAGCCACTAACCGACCAACAATTTGAAGAATTGGCAGCCCGTTTTTTTTACTCTGCGTACTTGTTTAATCGTTTGCCAGAATATAATGTAATTGAGGCCAACGGCGTAGCCTACATAGACCCAATGCCTTTGCGTGGCATACAGAACAAGCCATTGTTTGATGAGTGGCAGCACAAAACTTATGGGCAGGTGTTAGAGAATTTCTGGAAACCTTATGGCTTAACGCTTTTCGAAATCATCAAAGATCCTAAAGCGCCGCTAAGCTTTTTTGAGCAGCCTCTATTGCCAGATGCTGGATAGTTGGCCGATAAAATGAGGTACAATACCTTTAACCAATATCACGGTCAATATCAGTCCTGTTATTGCGCCGAAAAAATGAGCATCGTGGTTAATGCTATCTCTAGAGTTTCTTGACATGTATACGCAATAAACTAGATAAAGTACGCCAAAAACGATAGCGGGCATTGGTATAAACATCACGCCAATCATGCTTAATGGTTGGAATAAAATGTAGCTAAACAAAACTGCGCTTATTGCCCCAGAGGCACCTAAACTGCTATATCTATAGTCGTCTTTATGCCTAATTGCGGTTGGAATATCGCTCAATATCAGAGATACAATATAAAGCAGTCCAAATTGCCAATGGCCAATCATGGTTTCTAACTTAAAGGCAAAAAAGAAAAAGGTAAACATGTTAAAAAATAAGTGCATCCAATCGGCATGTATTAGCCCACTTGTAATAAATGTGTAGAGTTTATTACCTTTTGCTACACTGTAAGGATGCAGCATAAACTTGCCGAACAAATCTGTATGGTTAAAGGCATAAATGCTGGTAATTAACGTAAAAATGAAAATAATTGAGGCTACCGGGGCAGCATTCCAGTATTCTAGTAACATCATCTGGTTGTGAATTAAAATGTTTTTTATTGCTATATTAAACTTTAGCAACAATGTTGTCAAAACTACAGATAATATTATTCAGAACCTTAGGGTTATATAATTTAATAATTGCCAATTTGAGTTGGCAAATTTTAACATCGATGTAAATTTCTTGTGCTTTCTATCTAGGGCTTTAAAACAAAAAGTCCCGACATAATGTCGAGACTTTCCCTATATCAATGTGCTTAAAAATTAAGCGCCTAATTGTACACGTTTGAAAGAAGTAACGGTTAAACCTTTAACAGTGTTGTCTAAAAATTTACGAACGTCCATAGAACCATCTTTAACAAACTCTTGGTTTAATAAATGCTGTCTTTGTAGAATTTGTTCAATTTACCAGCAGCAATTTTTTCAACCATTTCTTCTGGTTTGCCTTCTTGGCGGATCACATCTTTAGCGATCTCAATTTCACGCTCAATAGTAGCTGGATCAACACCATCTTTATCAACAGCAATTGGGCTCATTGCAGCAATTTGCATTGCAACATCTTTACCCGCTTCAGTAATATCAGCGCCATTAGCACCTTCAAATACTACTAAAACACCCATTTTACCATTAGAGTGGATGTAAGAAACAACTTTCTCCCCAGAAATATTTGCATATTCTTGGATGATGATTTTCTCGCCGATTTTACCAGTTAATTCAGTAATAGTTTCAGCAACTGTACGTCCATCTTCTAAAGTGATTGCTGATAATTCTTCTGCAGTAGCAGGATTGTTAGCAACAGCAGCAGCTAAAACAGCTTGAGCTAAGTTACGGAAATCTTCAACTTTAGAAACTGGCTCAGTTTCGCAAGCTAAAGCAACTAATTTACCATTTGTACCATCAGCTGAAACAGCGATTGATACCAAACCTTCAGAAGTAGCGTTGCCAGAACGAGCAGCCGATACCTTTTGACCTTTTTTACGCAATAAATCAACTGCAGCTTCGAAATCGCCGTTTGCTTCAATTAACGCTTTTTTGCAATCCATCATGCCGGCACCTGTTTGTTGACGTAATTTATTTACATCTGCCGCAGAAATTTGTACTGTAGACATCTCTTTTAAATATTTTGAATGTTTTATAAATGTTAAAAGTTACGAGTTATGGGTTACGAGACTTATCCCATAACTCAAAACTCGTAACTCGTAACTCAATTAAGCTTCTGTGTTATCTTCTGATGAAGCTTCTGCTTCAGCAGTTTCTTTTTTAGCTTTTTTAGCCGGAGCCTCAGGAGCATCAGCAGCAGCTTTAACAGCTACAGCTTCTTTTTCAGCTTCTTCGTCTTTCTCACGCTTGCGCTCATCTAAACCTTCTTCGATAGCTTTAACAACGATGTCAGTAATCAATGAAATTGATTTTGTAGCATCATCATTCGCTGGAATAGGGAAATCGATGTTTGAAGGATCAGAGTTGGTATCAACCATTGCAAAAGTAGGAATGTTTAATTTCAAAGCTTCTGCAACTGCGATGTGCTCTTTCTTCACGTCGATTAAGAAGATAGCCGCAGGTAAACGGTTCAAATCAGCGATACCGCCTAAAAGGCTTTCTAATTTGATACGCTCACGTTGGATCATCAAACGCTCTTTCTTAGAAAGAATTGAGTAAGTACCGTCTTTAGTCATCTTATCGATGTTAGCCATCTTTTTGATTGACTTACGTACAGTAGCGAAGTTAGTTAACATACCACCTAACCAACGCTCGGTTACGAAAGGCATGTTTACTTTTTTAGCTTGCTCTGCTACGATTTCTTTAGCTTGTTTCTTAGTAGCTACAAATAAGATCTTACGACCAGATTTAACGATTTGTTTAATCGCCGAAGCAGCCTCTTCAGTTTTAGCTAAAGTTTTATTTAAATCTATAATGTGGATACCATTACGCTCCATGAAGATGTAAGGAGCCATTTTTGGATTCCATTTACGGGTAAGGTGGCCAAAGTGTACACCTGCATCCAATAAGTCTTGATATGTTGTTCTTGCCATTGTTTTGTTCTCCTTAAAAGATTAACGTTTACTGAATTGGAATTTCTTACGAGCTTTCTTGCGTCCTGGTTTCTTACGCTCAACCATACGCATATCGCGGGTTACTAACCCTTTAGCACGCAATGCAGATTTCTTATCAGCATCTAACTCAACAATAGCTTTCGCAATCGCTAAACGAACAGCCTCAGCTTGTCCTTTAACACCACCACCAGCTACGTTTACGTTTACATCATATCTGCCAGTCAATTCAGAAACTTCGAATGATTGGTTAACAATGTATTGTAAAGGTAGGGTTGGGAAATATTCTTTATGATCTTTACCGTTTACGGTAATAGTGCCGTTACCCTCTTTTAAATAGATACGAGCAACTGCTGTTTTTCTTCTACCAGAAGTATTTGTTGTTGACATTTCTTTTCTCTTTTACTTTTAATTAAAGTTTAATGGTTTTTGGCGATTGCGCAGCGTGAGGATGCTCAGCACCAGCATAAACAAATAAATTAGTGTATAATTTTTTGCCTAATTTGGTTTTAGGTAACATACCACGCACCGCTTTCTCTACAACACGTCTAGGGTGTTTTTCCAATAACTCTTTCGGAGAAATGAAACGTTGACCACCTGGATATCCAGTGTAACGAACATAAGTCTTGTCAGTTAACTTGTTTCCAGTTAACTTAATTTTGTCTGCATTAATAACAATCACGTTATCACCGCAGTCTACGTGTGGGGTGTACTCTGGCTTGTTTTTACCTCTAATAATCATCGCGATTTTAGAAGACAAGCGCCCCAAAATCTCTCCTTCAGCATCAACTACAACCCATTGTTTATTAACGGTTTTAGCATTCGCAGAGACAGTTTTGTAACTTAACGTATTCACTTGCTTTTATTTAATTTGTTAAAAAATATATAATTCCCCAGTTTTTTAGGGACTGCAAAGATACGGAGATTTATTTAATTACCAAATGGTTGGAAGAAAAAAATACCCCAGCGCTTAAAGTGGCTTTTGTTGCGTGTATTGCAAAGTCCCCTTCAGGGCTTGCTCCGATTTTATATCTGAGGGATTTAGGGGTAAAGCAATAACAATAGTTCTTCGGTTCCGAAAGTCCCGCTTTCCGTTGCAATCTTTTGCCATGCTCGTCATTGCAAGGAACGAAGCAATCTCAAGCAAAAGTATTTGCACTTCAATCGGGTTTAGAAAGGCGAAACTTGTGCTATTAACAAGCTTTGACAAACCTCTAGCAAGTTGGATAGAGGTTTGTCAAAGCTAATACCGCTCAAATTGCCAGCTTATTGCAAATTTATGCCACCTATGCCACTCCAAATTTGTAATCCTTTCTAACTTATTTTATGCTGTTCGGATTAAATATTCTGGAAGAATGGGGTTCTAAATCTACAAATCATCAGGTTTAAAACCAATTCGTTTTCTCGGCTGGTTTTCCTTATCAATTAACTTATCTAAATAACTAAAAACAAGCTCTATGTTTTTATCGTGGTTTTGGAGGTGCTTTTTAATGTCTGCAATTTCTAGCTTGAGTTCCGTATGTTCGCTCAACAAGTTTCTCAACCTTGTAAAAATTCGTACAATCTGTATGTTAACTTGTATAGCTTATTGGCTGTTTAAAACACTAGATAGCATTAACACGCCGTGTTCAGTGAAAACATTCGGCAAATAAGTTCTTCCTCCTCTACCAATCTTTGAGGTCACAAATTGTGACCTCAAAGATTGCCATTCCGTTTCAGTTAGTTGAAACATAAAATCATCAGGAAATCGCTCAATATTTCTCTTGATTGCTTGATTTAAAACTTTGGTTTCCACACCATAAAGTTCTGCCAAATCACTATCTAGCATTACTTTTTGGTTTTGTATCTCGTAAATTTTGTTTACCACAATATCATCAGATATGGAGGTGAATAGTTGTTTTGCTTTCATAGGTAACCAAATATAACGAATATCCGTAAGCTAGTTTGCTCTTCAAACAAAAATCCATAACTTGTGCATACCTAACTAATTTATAAGCCTAGATGCAAATCAAAAAACAAAGCAAACATTATGATGCGATAATTGTAGGTTCGGGAGCTGGTGGTGGTATGGCAGCTTATACGCTTGCCAAAGCCGGACTAAAAGTATGTCTTTTAGAAGCTGGAGCCATGTACGATCCGCAAAAGAACATTACACAGCTAAAAAATCCTTGGGAATCGCCACGTAGAGGTGCAAGCACCAAATTTCGCCCATTTGGCGATTTTGACGCCTGTTACTACGGCTGGGATGTAGAGGGAGAACCCTACACTAAAGCTCCAGGAACCGAATGGGACTGGTGGCGTGCCCGCATGTTGGGCGGTAGAACAAACCACTGGGGGCGCATTTCCTTACGTTTCGGCCCTAAAGATTTTAAGCGAAAAGACATTGACGGTTTAGGCGAGAACTGGCCAATCGGTTATGACGATATCAAACCTTTTTACGACAGAGTAGATAAGCTGATTGGTATTTTCGGCACCAACGAAGGGTTGGAAGACCATCCCGATGGTTTTTTCTTGAAACCTCCAAAACCACGTTTGCACGAGCTTTTCATCCAAAAAGGCGCAGCAGTTTCTGGCGTAAAGGTAATTCCTTCTAGGTTATCTATCCTTACTCAAAAATTGAATGACGATAGAGGTGTTTGCTTTTTCTGCGGACAATGCAACAGAAACTGTAGCATGGCGAAGGCCGATTTTTCATCCACCAATGTGTTGATTTATCCCGCTATAGAAACGGGCAACGTAGATGTAATCCCTAATGCCATGGCGAGAGAAGTGTTGACTAACGCAGAAGGTTTAGCTACAGGTGTTTCTTATATCAACAAAGATGATATGATGGAGTATCAAGTAACTGGGCGTACAGTAATTTTAGCGGCTAGTGCTTGCGAATCTTCTCGTTTGTTATTGAATTCGAAATCTAAACGTCATCCAAACGGCTTGGCAAATAGCAGTGATGTGGTTGGTCGTTACCTGCACGATTCTACCGGAGCAGCAATGGGCGGCGTACTTCCTCAGTTATTTGATAGAAAGCGTTATAACGAAGATGGTGTAGGTGGTATGCACATTTACTCGCCATGGTGGTTAGACAATAAAAAGCTAGATTTCCCTCGTGGTTACCATATTGAATATTGGGGAGGAATGAGCCAACCTGCTTATGGATTTGGCGGTGGCATAGAAGGCATGAACGGTAAATTTGCAGTTCGCGGGCAACAAAAAGAAGCAGGTGGTTATGGTAAATCTTTAAAAGAAGATTATCGTTATTTCTACGGCGCAAGCGTGGGCATGGCTGGCCGTGGCGAGGCAATTCCATTGTACGATAACCGCTGTGAAATCGATCCTAACGTAGTTGATAAATTTGGTATTCCTGTTTTAAAATTCGATGTAAAATGGAGCGACCATGAAATTTTACAAGCCAAGCACATGAAAGAGACTTTCGACGAAATGATGCACAATATGGGCGCTATTGTAACTTGGGGCGGCGATTACAATAAAGAGAACAACTACGGTTTAGAATCTCCAGGAAAAATCATTCATGAGGCAGGCACCGCTCGTATGGGTAGCAATCCTAAAACATCTGCTTTAAATAAATACAACCAAGCACACGACTGTAAAAACTTGTTTGTGGTAGACGGTGCAGCCTTCACTTCGCAAGCAGATAAAAATATTACGTGGACTATTTTAGCGCTTTCAATGAGAGCGAGTGAATACATCATTTCTGAAATGAAAAAACAAAACTTATAAGCCATGAACAGAAGAGAAACCTTAAAAATGTTAGGCGTTGGCGCCATTTCTGCCACAGCCTTAGTCAGTGGCTGTAAACCTGGCGAAGAGAAAAAGGAAGTGGCCGCTGGCGATCCGGAATTTACCTACGACCGTGCCAAAGAAGAAATTGCCAGAGAAAAAGAACTATTAGCGCAGCCTAACTTTTTCAGCAAGGAAGAAATGGCTACCATTACCATCCTATCGGATATTATCATCCCTAAAGATGAAATTAGTGGAAGCGCTTCTGATGCGAAAGTTCCAGATTTTATTGAGTTTATTGTGAAGGATATGCCACAACATCAAATTCCAATGCGGGGTGGTTTGCGTTGGGTTGATATGCAATGCTTAAATCGCTTTGGCAAACCTTTTAGAGAATGCAGCGATAAGCAGCAAATTGAGTTGGTAGATTTAATTGCCTACCCAAATAAGGCACCAAAAGAAATGAGCCAAGGTGTGGCTTTTTTTAATCGCTTGCGCAATTTAGTAGCTTCTGGTTTTTACACTTCAGAAATTGGCGTAGCTGATATTGGTTATGCTGGTAATGCACCAAACCAATGGAATGGTGTGCCAGATGATGTATTAAAGCAATATAAATTGGCTTACACCGAAAAGCAGCTGAAAGAATGCGTAAATTTTGACAGCTAACGTTAAATATGGTGGTCGCAAATCATTTTTAGCATTTACGACCACCATACTGTTTACGAAATATCAAATGGAAAAGCCTTAGCTTTCTAAAATCTCCAGTTGAGCAATAATATCTTCTTCTGTTATTGGATAAGGTTGATCATTGATGATAGCTTGATAGACCAATTCGAAAATTTCGCCGTAGTTACCTTGCGGGGATTTAAGAGTTGTAATGTCTCTTCCACCATCCGCGTTCACTAACGTTAATTTTCCGGCATCTTCAGCTACCTCAATTCCATAGCCTTCGTCAGATGGTTTCATTCCTTTTAACAACTGGCTTTCCTGTACATCGCCGTGGTTTTTAGAGAAAGCACCTAAGGAGCCGTTCACTACAAATGCGGGAGGAATATCTGCCGCCAACAAAGTAGCAGTTAAGTACACATTCAACTGGTTTGCATAGGCTAAATGGATAAAGAAATAATCATCTACCTTGCTGCCTTCTCTGTTATTGGCGAGCACTTTGTAAAACCTATCTGGCTTACCGAATAAAGCAACAGCCTGATCAATTAAATGAGGTCCTAAATCATAAGACAATCCACTTGCTTCGAAGCTTGGATCTTCTTTAAAGCCTTTCGGGCCAATTTCATTTCTATACCTGTCAAAACGGAAGTGAACTTCGGTCAACTTCCCTAGTTTACCACTTTCTATAATTTCTTTTGCGATTTTAAAACCACTATCAAATCTTCTGTTTTGATAAACCAAAGCTTTTTTACCTACTTCTTTTGCTAAGGCAAATAACTCTTTAGCCTGTGCAACGGTGGCTGTAAAGGGTTTATCTACCAAGATATGTTTGCCTGCCAACAAACATTTTTTTGCATAATCGTAGTGCGTATAGTTTGGTGTATTGATGATAACGAGGTCGATATTTTCATCAGCAATTAATTCGTCGATGGTATCGTAACTAATTACATCTGGATAATCCTGAGCAGCTTGTTTCTTGCTTCGCTCTGTAACTGCTACAAAATTAAATCCATCGTTTAAATGAACAAAAGGCGCATGAAACACCTTTCCTGACATGCCATAGGCCATTAAGCCCACATTTATTTTCGAACTCATACCTGCAAAACTAGAAATTTAACAATGATATCAAAGGCACAACAAGCACCCGATAAATTGATGACTTTTATTTTACTCAATATGCAACTTTCTCTATTTAATTCTTGTCTATTGTAATATGAAGAAAAGAATTTTACTCGTATTAGTTCTATTAGTGTTTGGCAAAACCCTCTCCGCTCAAAAACAAACAACGATACATACCGAAGACATCGATAACTTCTGGACAGCTTATGATGCAATCCAAAAAACGAATGATTTATCAAAAAAGATCGAAATCATCAATTCGCAATACATCAATAAAGGCAGCAAAGGGCTGAAAGCTTTTATGGTTGCCAGACAATATAACGATACCCTTTGGGTTGAACTTATCAACAAGCTTCCTAAATTTTGGAACTCTATTAGACCCAACACACTGGCAATAAAAAATAAAACAGCTGAATTAGAAAATGGAGTTAAAAAATTAAAAGCAATTTACCCTAATTTAAAACCCGCAGAAATATACTTTACCATTGGTGGATTACGCTCTGGCGGAACGGTAAAAGATAATTTGGTGCTTGTGGGAGCCGAAATTGCAACAGGAAACGCCAATACAGATGTTTCTGAATTTGATAACGACTGGTTTAAAAATGTATTTAAAGAGCAATCGTTAGACAACATTGTCTACTTAAATATCCATGAATATATCCACACCCAGCAAAATCCTAATGGCTCTAGTTTATTGGGGCAAGTTATAAGAGAAGGTTCGTGTGATTTTATTGCCGAATTAGCTTTACAAAAACCAATTAAAACCAAATACATGAACTATGGTTCGGCTAATGCCGCCATCGTCAAAGATCGTTTTAAAAAGGAACTTTTCTCTGATAGTTTCGAAAATTGGCTTTACAATGGAAGGCAAAGGCCAGAAGATGCGGATTTAGGTTACTATGCGGGTTACAAAATTTGCAAGGCTTATTATCAACAGGCTAAAAACAAAAAACAAGCTATTAAGGATATCATTGAATTAGATTTTGGTAGCGATAGTGCTGTGGAACTTTTCTTAGAAAAATCTGGCTTTTATCCTGATAAGCTAGACAAAAAAGCAATTAAAGAAGCTTACGAAAAACTACAGCCTACCATTGTTAGTTTAGCGCCATTTAGTAACGGAGATCAAAACGTAGATGCTAATGCAAAAGATTTAAAGATTGTTTTTTCAAAACCAATGGTGCCAAATAGATATTCCATCAGTCTTCCAAAAAATAGTGGTGTTTCTTTCCCGCTTAAAAGTGTAAAAGGTTTTGAAGACGATGGGAAAACTTTGGTATTAGAGCTTGTGTTAAAACCTCAGCAAGCCTATGAGTTTATCATTACTAACAAAACCTTTAAATCAAAAGATGGCTACGCTCTAAAGGATGAAGAATACCTAATTAAGTTTAAAACAAAGTAAAAATCCAGTTTTTAGTGATGTGAAAATCAATAAGCTTATATTTGCAGCATGACTCCAGCAGAAATCAATATCAAATGGAAAGAGCTGCAAGAAAAAATAGCAAAAGACTTTGATTCAGAAACTCCTGATTTAAAAGTGGTATTGTTTTTAATTGGCGTACAAGAGTTAGGTAAAGGGCCAGGAAAGTTCAGCAAAAGACAAAAGGAAGAGCTAATGCATATTGCTACTTGTCGTTTGTTAAGCGAAATGGGGTTTTACGAACTGGAAGCGTTAGACCAAGATGGTTGGCCACACTGGAAATTGGTAAAGCCTATTCCGGCTTATGCAGGCCTCGAGCAAGAAATGCTTTTAAGATCTTTGGCCATCAGTTATTTTGCAGACATCTACGAATAAAAAAAGTCTCCCGATTTTACATTGGGAGACTTTTTCATTTTCTATGATAATTTGAGATTACCCTGCTTTCTCAGCAGCTTCTTTTTTCAATTGCTCGTTAGCTACAATTACAATCTCTACTCTACGGTTTGCAGCACGGCCAGCGTCTGTAGAGTTATCAGCAATTGGTTCGTTAAAACCTTTACCTTCTGTAACTAAACGTGATGCCGGTACACCTTGAGATACTGCGTAAGTTTTAACAGCAGCAGCTCTTTTTTCAGAAACAGATTGGTTTACTGCAGCAGTACCTACGTTATCAGTATGGCCAATAACTTTTACATCAGTTCCTGGATATTGATTTAAAGAAGCAGCTAAAGATTGGATATTTGTCTTAGCAGCATCTTTCAATTCAGTTTTGTTAAAATCGAAAAGGATACCACTATCAAATCTCACAATGATACCTTCGCCTTCGCGAATTACCTCAGCACCTGGGATAGCTTGCTTAATCTCAGCCGCTTGCTTATCCATTCTTTTACCAATGAAACCACCAGCAGTACCACCCACTGCGGCACCAATTACAGCGCCAACGGCAGTATTACCTGCTTTTTTACCAATTAAGGCACCAATTACACCGCCTGCAGCAGCACCAATACCTGCACCTTTTTGAGTATTGTTTAAGCTATCGCAGCTCTGAAAAATCATTGCACCTACCGATAAAGCTATAGCGACAGTTGCTGTCTTAAATTTTGTAGTCATCATTTTCTTATTTCGTTTATTATATAATATTGATAAATGTGTATTCAAAGGTAATGCCAATTTTACATAACTGCACAAAATATTCTAAATACGAATAAAACAATTAGGTCAAAGGCAGTACTATTTGGTATACCCAGTATTTAATTTCCTCGATTTGAGCAAATAATTGACCATAATTATATACAATTACTCAGAAAAGTATGCCTCTAGCTCTTTTAGCGAATTTTCATCGGTGTAAAAATCCTTAATTACTTTACCTTTTTCTAAAAGGATAATTCTATTGCAAACATCGGTAACATGGTTTAAATCGTGGCTAGAAATAAAAGTAGTTAGCCTTTGTGTGGTACTTAGCGTTTTTACCAATGTTTTTAACCTAATTTGTGTAGTGGGGTCTAAGTTGGCAAAAGGCTCATCTAAAATCAGCAGTTCTGGCTTTTGCATCAGCGCTGCTGCAATACCCACTTTGTTTTGGTTCCCTTTAGAAAAATCGCGAATGTACTTGCCTCTGTTTAATATTTCTCCATTAAAAAACTCCTCGTACTGGCGCAAATAATCGCTTACGTGGGCTACACTTAAACCATGCAAACTACCAATAAAGGTAAAATACTCTTCGGGGGTTAAATAGTCTATTAGAAAACCTTCATCTAGGTAAGAGGCGGTGTAATCTTTCCATTGCGAGCTATTGGCTACATTGGTGTCTTTTGATAAAATCTCTCCGCCATCTGGACGAATCAAGTCCAACAGCATTCTGAAAAAAGTAGTTTTTCCGGCACCGTTATTTCCAACTAGGCCAACGGTTTCGCCAGCTCTAATAGTTAAACGCTCTATATCTACTACGGTACGGCCAGCGTAACCTTTTATTAAGTTCTTAACTTCTATCATAGTCTTATTCTCTAAAGCCTTCGGCTATTTTATAACGTTGTTTTTCAAATTCTCTAACAATTACACCTACCCAATAATTACGTAAAAGCAAACCAATTAAGCCCAATAAAGCTAGCATGGCTAATCCCCAATAGGGTTTGTCAAATATGCCAAAGGGGATGTAAATAATTAAAGGTACCAACAAAAGTGGCAAACCTAATAGCCATTGCGAGGCGCCAACGCCCTGCCAGTTAAAACTTGCACTGCCAGTAATGTCTAGTCGTTTATAATTAAAGTTGGCAAAATAAAGCACCACTACCGTGCCCACGCCAATGTTATATAAGTAGGCAGCCAAGTGCAACAACAGTAACTTGTAGCTCATGAAACCGTAAAATGCCGAAAGTGCGGTAATTAATGTGCTGCTGATGGTAAAAAGTAGAAATTTGGCTTTAATGAAATCCGAGTAATTGATTTTATTAACCAACAAACCATCGAAATGAGCGCTTTGCCAAGCAAACATGAACTGACCGTAAACAGAAATGTTGATGCCCGTCATAAAGATGGCCGCAAATAGCATTTGCCCAAACTGATCTTTATCAATTAATGGCATTCGATAAAAGAAAAAGCCATAGCAAAGAAACAAGAAACCCATAATTACCGAGCTTCGAGAACGTTTGTGACGTAAAATCAGTTTCAATTCTAATGCAGCTAGTTCTCCAACTCTGCCAAAACGGTTTAAAAAAGGATAATCGGTACTTACTTTTTTATCGTCTTTTGTACTTAGTTCTTCGGTGTATAAATTGGCTGTTAAAAACTTAGCGTTGATATAAAAAATCGTAAATGCCGCTGCTGGAAATATCAATGCCAAAAGCGGGTACTTAGCTACGTTTTGAAAAACGAAATTTGAGAAATCTCTAATAGAAATAAAGCCGTAATAATCTGAAGCCGCCAAGCCTAAAATTACCAAGATACCCACCGCAAAAAACAGGACATTGTTAATGGCTCTGCGTTTAATATAAAGCACCAAAAAGTTATTGAAAACAATAAGGCCTAATATGGAAAGGAGATAAGCCATTACAGTTACCAATCCACTTGCTGCACTTACATTAATAAATATAAATGGGAAGAAAATAAAGAAAGGTAGCAAGTTGAAAAACGAGAACAGCGATTTCAAATTCAAAAAGTTCACTATCGTTTTTCGGGAAATGTTTAGATGCAGATAAGGTACAATGCTTAGCGTTGGCAAATCCTGCATTTGTATTCTAATGGCTAAATCGAGCAAGAAATAATATAAAATCAATCCGTTAAACACCACAGTAGGATTAATGCCTGGCATAAATTTTTCGATAATGGTGGTCATCCAAAAACCTACACCGATAGCCACTACTAAAAAGTAAAGCATAAAAAAGCCCAGTACAATTTGAGCGGCAATGCTGCCGGCTTTATTTCTACTGCGCCAAAACGACTTCCATTGATGGGATAAAAAAGTACTCAGCATATTAATAGTTGTATTTGTCTTTCCAATTCTGTTTCAGTTTCTCTCTTAATTTTTCTTCTGCCGGATTTTTCCCGGGATCGTATAATTTAGTTCCACTTAGCTTTTCTGGCAAGTATTCTTGCGCCTCGAAATTGCCATCGTAAGCGTGAGAATATTTGTAGTCGGCACCGTAGCCTATGTTTTTCATCAACTTTGTTGGCGCATTGCGCAAATGCATGGGTACGGGTAAATCTCCGGTTTCTTTTACCAATGCCTGTGCATGGTTAATAGCCATATACGAAGCGTTACTTTTTACCGATGAAGCCATGTAAGTTACACATTGGGATAGAATAATCCTACTTTCGGGGAAACCAATTACGTTAACCGCCTGAAAACAATTGTTCGCCAACAATAGTGCGTTTGGGTTGGCATTGCCAATATCTTCGGAAGCCAATATAACCAGCCTACGGGCAATAAACAAAGGGTCTTCTCCTCCTTCAATCATTCTGGCCAACCAATAAACGGCGGCGTTTGGGTCGCTACCGCGGATAGATTTGATGAATGCCGAAATGATGTCGTAATGCTGTTCGCCGGCTTTGTCGTAAAGTGCTAAATTTTGCTGTGCATGAGCTAGAACATTTTCGTTTGTCAGTTCAATTTTATCGCCACCAATACCATTAATGGCAATTTCTAAAACGTTGAGCAATTTTCTAGCATCGCCACCACTTAAACGGATCAAAGCTTCGTGCTCTTTAATCTTGATTTTCTTCTTCGAAAGGATTTCGTCTTTCGCAATGGCTGTATTTAACAAGCCTACCAATTCTTCTTCCGTTAGGTTTTGAAGGATATAAACTTGGCAACGAGAAAGCAAAGCTGATATGACTTCGAAGCTGGGGTTTTCTGTAGTGGCACCAATTAAAGTTACCAAACCGCGTTCTACGGCACCCAGCAAACTGTCTTGCTGAGATTTGCTGAAACGATGGATCTCATCGATAAACAGCACAGGCATCCCCATGAAACCACCTTTTAAAGCAGCAGCTTTATCGATGACTTCACGTACATCTTTTACACCAGAGTTAATGGCACTTAAAGCAAAAAATGGTCGGTCTAGGTTTTGGGAAATGATGGTAGCCAAAGTTGTTTTTCCAACACCTGGAGGCCCCCAAAATATCATGGATGGAATGCGACCGCTTTCGATGGCTTTGCGCAATACTGCACCCTCGCCCACCAAATGTTTCTGCCCAACATAGTCGTCTAAGTTTTGCGGGCGTAATCTTTCGGCTAATGGTGGAAGGTTTTGCATAGTTTTTTCTTTGCCACAGATGCACAGATAGGTTTTTTAATTACAGCATATCAAAAGATTTTATCTGTAGCAGTTTACAATATCAATCTCTTGTAATTCAAACGAGCTTCTCCAAAGTTAACAACTAGCGCTATCTTATTTTTAGAAACTTTTAAATAATTAATGGCTTGCGCTGCATGTTCATCTACGATGCAACTAGCACATTTAATTTCTAATACAACTGTATTAAAAACAACAAAGTCGGCGAAGAACTTATGTGGCAAAATAATTCCCTTATAATTTACTGCGTATTCTTTCTCTCTTTGATAAGGGATATTTCTAATTTGAAATTCATACTCAAGTGCATCTTTGTATACAATCTCTAAAAAACCTGCACCAAGATTATTATGTACTTCCATACAAAGTCCAATAATCTCATAAGTTTCTTCTTTCAAAATAAAATCCATAGGCAAATCTTTATTTTGTTTTAAGCAAATAACTTATCGAAAAAATTATCTGTGCATCTGTGGCTAAACTGCCTTAGGCTTCTTCTTAAAAAACTTCTTCTTCTTCTTGAAAGGCTTCTTTTTCTCCTACTGGTTCATCCTTTGGAGCTTCGCCTAAATGTTCTGGTAAAGGCATACGCTCAATTTGGCGTTCAATTAACTTTTCGATATTGGCTAAACGACGTTTGTCCTTTCCATTAACTAAAGTAATTGCGGTGCCAGTAGTAGCAGCCCTTGCGGTACGCCCAATTCTATGGATGTAATCTTCAGGGTCTTGTGGCGCATCATAGTTGATTACCAAATCAATTCCGGTTACATCAATTCCTCTACTTAAAACATCGGTGCCAATTAATACGTTCAGCTTGTCGTTTTTAAAATCGAGCATAATGGCTTCGCGTTCTTTTTGCTCTAAATCACTGTGAAACGCTGCTGCTTTTAAGCCCAACTTTTTGAATACTTTTCCTAGTTCCTTAACCTTTTCTTTACGACCGGCAAATACGATGATGCGATTATAAGTAGCCGACTTTAACATTTCCGTAAGCAAAGGAACTTTTTGCTCATCATGAATGAGGTAGACTTGTTGGTTAATTCCTTCGGCTGGTTTTGAAATAGCAAGGCTAATTTGTTCGGGTTCGTTCAATAAAGTAGCCGCTAGTTTTCTAATTTTTGGTGGCATGGTTGCCGAAAACATTACCGTTTGTCGTTTCTTTGGCAGATAGCCTACAATTTTCATAATGTCATCGTAGAAACCCATGTCCAACATTCGGTCAGCTTCGTCTAAAACCAAATGTTCTAGTTTATCCATTTTCAACACGCCAGAAGCCAGGTGAGAAATTAACCTGCCTGGAGTTGCGATGATGATGTCTACGCCTTCACGCATCGACCGCTTTTGTTGTTCGTAAGCCACGCCATCGCCACCACCAAAAACAGTTAGCGAGCTGATGTTGGTAAAGTACGATAGTGCCTCTACCTGTAAATCTATCTGCTGTGCAAGTTCGCGAGTTGGTGTTAAGATTAGCACATTATTATGACGCTCGTGCTTTTGCGTAAGCATATTCATAATGGGCAGTAAAAAAGCGCCCGTTTTCCCCGTACCGGTTTGTGCACAGGCAATTAAATCTTTCCCGGCAGTAATAATTGGGAGCGCCTGTTGCTGTATTGGCGTAGCATTCTTGAAGCCCATTGCTAGCAGGCCTTCTAAAAGCTCCGCATTAAATCCAAATTCTTTAAAATCCAATTGTTGTTTTTAATAATAGGATAAAAGTATTGTTAAATAGAGGGAAAAACAAATTGATATGTAGTTAAGACGAACTTTATCAATCTTTATCTGCAAAATTCATGTTAAGATTGACAAAGTTTGTGCAGTAACTATTCTTTGCGGCACTTTGCGAAAACTTCAAAAAGCTTTGCGTTTAATTTTAACGCGAAGAAAAAAAGAGAACCGCAAAGAACGCTAAGTTTTATTGTACGGTTTTGTGTTAATTAAACCTGATGGCAGCGATTATACTTTTTGCTTGAGATTGCTTCGTTCCTCGCAATGACGAAAAGTGCAAAAAGATAAAAGCGTACAGCAGGACAGCCATTGCCATAAAACACCCACTCTCATTTTCAAATTTAACTACTTAACCTACAAGCGCAAACGTTGCCAAAAGCGTAGTTTACTTAGAATGTTTCTAAATTGTTAATTTGTAGTTTTTTTGTAAGTTTTGTTAAAGGTATGTTTTCATATTTTAGATAGCTTTGCATACTAGTAATATAAATAAACAATCTAATGAGTAGTTTAAGTAAAGCTTTTACGTCGTCTATAGGTAGAAAGTTTGTAATGGGACTAACGGGTCTGTTTTTGATTTCGTTTCTTGTTATTCACGTATCTATAAATGCGCTGATTTTTTTAAATGACGGAGGTAAAACCTTCAATGTGGCAGCAGATTTCATGAGCCATAACATTGTAGTTCGCATTCTCGAAGTGGGTCTTTTTGCTGGCATTATCCTTCACATTGTACAGGCGGTAATGTTAACTGCACAAAACAATGCGGCAAGACCAGAAAAGTATGCCTATAATAAGCCTCAGGCTAACAGCACTTGGTATTCGCGTAGCATGGGTTTACTGGGAACATTAATTTTAATGTTTTTAGTAATGCACCTTTATCACTTCTGGTGGCCAACTAAGGTAGCTGTTTATACGCATCAGGAGCATAATACCTTCCAAAACATTGTGATGATTTTTCAAGATCCTTTGGTGGTAGTAGTGTATGTGCTAGGTGTAATTTCTTTAGGCTATCACTTATTGCATGGATTTCAATCGTCTTTTCAAACGATGGGCTGGAACCATAAAAAATGGACGCCAGTGGTAAAAACAGTAGGCGTATGGTTCTCAATCATTGTGCCTATCATTTTTGCATTAATGCCAATCGCCATCTATTTGGGTTGGATTAGCTAAACCGAAACGTTTAATTAAAAGGATTAAGTAAATGTCGAAATTAAATTCAAATATCCCTGCGGGCGAATTGACCCAAAAGTGGACAAAATATAAATCTTCTATTCCGTTGGTTAACCCAGCGAACAAGAGAAGTCTTGAAATTATTGTAGTAGGTTCTGGCTTAGCGGGTGCATCTGCAGCGGCTACCTTGGCAGAAATGGGCTACAAAGTAAAATGTTTTTGCTTCCAAGATTCGCCTCGTAGAGCGCACTCTATTGCTGCTCAAGGTGGTATTAATGCCGCAAAAAACTATCAAAATGATGGCGATAGCACTTATCGTTTGTTTTACGACACAATTAAAGGTGGCGACTACAGAGCACGTGAAGCTAACGTACACCGTTTAGCGGAGGTAAGTGCAAACATTATTGACCAATGTGTGGCTCAAGGTGTGCCTTTGGCTCGTGAATATGGTGGCTTGTTAGACAACCGTTCTTTTGGTGGTACACAAGTACAGCGTACTTTTTATGCCGCCGGACAAACTGGCCAGCAGTTATTGTTAGGTGCTTACTCTGCTTTAGAGCGCCAAGTAGGTATGGGTAAAGTACAAATGTACACCCGTCACGAAATGCTTGATGTGGTTGTGATTGATGGTAAAGCTCGTGGTATTATTGCCCGTAACTTAATTACTGGCGAGTTAGAGCGTCACTTCGGTCATGCAGTGGTTTTAGGTACTGGTGGTTACGGAAACGTATTCTACTTATCTACCAACGCGATGGGAAGTAACGTTACGGCAGCTTGGAAAGTGCACAAAAAAGGTGCTTTCTTTGCCAACCCTTGCTATACACAAATCCACCCTACGTGTATCCCAGTTTCTGGAGATCACCAATCGAAATTGACCTTGATGTCGGAGTCGTTACGTAACGATGGTCGTATTTGGGTGCCTAAAAAGAAAGATGATCCTCGCAAACCTTCGGATATCCCAGAAGATGAAAGAGATTACTATTTAGAGCGTCGTTACCCTGCTTTTGGTAACTTGGTACCACGTGACGTGGCTTCTCGTGCAGCTAAAGAGCGTTGCGATGCTGGTTACGGTGTAGGCGCTTCTAAATTAGCAGTTTATCTAGATTTTAAAGCAAATACCGAGCGTTACGGCAGAATTGAGGCTAGCAAGCAAGGTAACCATAATCCTGATAAGGAAACCTGCATGCGTTTAGGAACTGCCGTAATCAAAGAGAAATACGGTAACTTATTCGACATGTATGCGCAAATCACAGGTGAAAATCCTTATGAAACTCCAATGCGTATTTACCCAGCGGTACACTATACCATGGGTGGTGTTTGGGTTGATTATGATTTGATGACCACTATCCCAGGTTTGTACTGTACTGGTGAGGCTAACTTCTCAGACCACGGTGCTAACCGTTTAGGTGCATCTGCTTTGATGCAAGGTTTGGCAGATGGCTATTTCGTATTGCCTTACACTATCGGTTCTTACTTATCCAAAGAGATTGCAACTAAGCCAATTCCTACAGACCACCCAGCATTTGTGGAGGCAGAAAATAATGTAAAAGCTACGATTGATAAGTTCTTAAGCATTAACGGAACTAAATCTGTAGATCATTTCCACAAAAGATTAGGCCACATTATGTGGGAATATTGTGGTATGGCTCGTAACAAAGAAGGGTTAGAGAAAGCAATTAAGGATATTCAAGCTTTGCGTAAAGAGTTTTGGTCTGATGTGAAAGTACCAGGCTCGGCAGATGAGTTCAATCCTGAGTTAGAAAAAGCACACCGCGTTGCCGATTTTATTGAATTAGGTGAGTTGATGTGTATCGATGCACTTAACAGGGAAGAAAGCTGTGGCGGACACTTTAGAGAGGAACACCAAACTGAAGAAGGCGAAGCAAAACGTGATGACGAAAACTTCGCATACGTAGCTGCTTGGGAATATAAAGGCGAAAGTCAATTCGAACTACATAAAGAAGAATTGAACTACGAAAACATTAAGGTTGCACAAAGGAATTATAAATAGTACAGCGTATTGAGATATGCGTATTGAGACATACGATAACTCAAACTACTGTTATAAAGTTATTAATAGTATAGTGTAAAGTTTAGAAAGATTAAAATCTCAATACGCAATACGCAATACTCAATACTTAAGAAAATGAGTACAGGAAACATGAATTTAACGCTAAAAGTTTGGCGTCAAAAAAATAAAAACTCAGCAGGTAAACTAGTTGATTACAAGCTTTCTGATATTTCTCCAGACATGTCTTTCTTAGAGATGTTTGACGTTTTAAACGAACAATTAATTACTAAAGGCGAGGAGCCCGTGGTTTTTGACCACGACTGTAGAGAAGGTATCTGCGGGATGTGTTCTATGTTTATTAACGGGCAGCCACATGGGCCAAAAGATTTGGTAACTACTTGCCAGTTGCACATGCGTTCGTTCAAAGATGGCGATACCATTGTGGTTGAACCTTGGAGAGCAAAAGCATTCCCGGTAATTAAAGATTTAGCGGTAGACCGTTCTGCTTTTGACCGTATTATTGCTTCTGGTGGTTTCGTATCGGTAAACACAGGTAACGCACAAGATGCAAACGCATTGCCTATTCCAAAAGCTAAAGCAGATGCGGCTTTCGAAGCTGCTGCTTGTATTGGTTGTGGTGCTTGTGTAGCTACTTGTAAAAATGCTTCGGCAATGCTTTTCGTTTCAGCAAAAGTATCGCAGTTGGCTTTATTGCCACAAGGGCAGCCAGAGCGTTACCGCAGGGTACAAAGCATGGTAGCCCAAATGGATGAAGAAGGTTTCGGTAACTGTACCAATACTGGTGCTTGTGAAGCTGAGTGTCCAAAAGGCATTTCGCTAGAGAACATAGCTCGTATGAACAGAGATTATCTTTCTGCAAAGTTTATTAGCGAAGAGGAAGTATAAGTATGCGAAATACCTTTGTCAAACTTATTTGCCTGGTCTATTAAGTTTGACAAAGTTTTATAACGTAAATCCCCAAGTTTTTAATTAGGCTTGGGGATTTTGGTTTTTGCAGTGTTAGTCTATGCAATCCGTCATTCTCGCGTAGGCGGGAACCCAATGTCATTAAGTTAAGGCGGTCGTCATTTCGACCTTGTGGAGAAATCTTTTAAAATGATAAAGCTGAAAGGTTTCTCCACTCGCTTTGCTGCGGTCGAAATGACGACAGTACGGTTATATATTGCCTAACTTAATGACATTGGGCTGGAACCACAGAGTGCTCAGCGAAGCTAATCTTAAAGCGAGATAAAGTTTTTTCAACATCTTATTGCATTACGATTGCCAGTCGAGCTGGCAATGACGGACTATGATTGGAAGTGCAAGCAAGTCACTTTTAACAAAAACCTTAAAACAATCTTTTTAATATATCGTTTTTAAATCAATAAAACATATTAATTATGACAAAGCAAACAAAGATATTGGGTGGTGTTTTAGCAGGGATAGCTTTAGGCGCCGTAGTAGCGATGGTAATTTCATCAGATAAGAACAGCGATTTAAAAGATAAAGTTGGGGATTGGTTTTGCGACCTTTTCGACAAATCGAAAGATAAATTAGCAGGCGTGGCAGATGCTGTAAAAGCTCAAGCTGATAGGATTAAGGCGTAATCGCTTTATGCTAACAAACAAATAAAACCGATCCTGACCTGTAGCGAAACAGAAAGCTACGCTGTAAAATAAATTCAGGGTAACGATATATGCAGTTCGTCATGCTGAATTTATTTCAGCATCAGTTTTAACAGACGACACGCTATTTAAATAGGGTGTTTCCGTATCTTTGACACATGGATATTTACGGAAACGCCCTTTTAGATTTTCATCAAACCGGCAAAGCCGATATATTGTGGCTGCATAATTCCTACGATGAACCCGAAGAAATGCCTATTGAAGTTTTCTTTCGTGGCGAAGATGATATGCCCGAGATAGAATTGAAAGCGCTTGGCCTTTGCAAAGGTAAAGTTTTAGATGTAGGTGCAGGTGTAGGTAGCCACGCACTACTACTTGACCAAAAGAAAATTGACGTAACCGCTATAGATATTTCTCCGATCGCCGTTCAAATCATGCAAGAACGTGGCGTAAAAAGTCCCCAATTACAAGATTTCTATAAAGTAAAAGACAAGTATGATACTTTACTGTTTATGATGAACGGAATTGGTCTTACTGGAACTTTACAAGGTTTCGAAGATTTTTTGGAACGAGCTAACCAGATGATCAATCCAAAAGGGCAATTACTTTTCGATAGTTCTGATATTTCTTATTTATATGAGGATATGCCGATGCCAACTAACCAATATTTCGGCGAGATCAGTTTCTGCTACGAGTACAAAAAACAGAAAGGGAGTTGGTTTAACTGGCTTTATATAGATCCAGCAACACTACAACGTTTATGTAAAAAGCATGGCTGGAACTGTAAGATTGTTTTTGTGGATGATAACGACCAGTATTTGGCGCAGCTAACCTTATAGGTTACGATTTTAGATTTACGAAGTACGATTGAAAAGCATGGTGCACAATTAAAGCTAGGTAAATCGTAAATCTAAAATCGTCATTCGTAAATTAACTTCTTTCTTCCCAAACTTGCGTTAAATGCACAATGGTCTCTACCGCTTTTACCATATCTTGCACCGCAACCCATTCTTGCTTACCATGAAAAGCATGTCCGCCGGTAAAAATGTTTGGACAAGGTAAGCCCATGAATGATAAACGAGAACCATCTGTACCGCCTCTAATGCTCCGAGTAATGGGGTTAAGACCCGTTCTTTTTAAAGCCTCGATACCGTTTGCCATAATTTGAGGGTATTTGTCTAATACCTCTTTCATATTACGGTATTGCTCCTTAATCGTTAAAGTATAGGTAGATTTTGGATAGGCTTTCATCACTTCCTTCACGATGTTTTCTAAAGTTTCGCCGTGAGCTTTCAGTAAATCATTATCAAAATCACGAAGAATAAAACTAGCTTCTGCTTGTTCGGAGGTACCACTCATCCCCACGGGGTGAATAAAACCTTCCTTTTGCGAAGTGCTTTCTGCACTTAACCTGTCTTTCGGTAAAGCACTAATCACATCTGCCAAAATTTTAATAGCGCTTTCCATTTTGCCTTTAGCAAAACCTGGGTGTGCACTTACGCCATTAATTACCAGTTTAGCACCATCTGCCGAGAAAGTTTCGTCTTCTATAGAGCCCAAAGTTTCGCCGTCTATGGTGTAGGCAAAATCGGCTCCTAACTTTTTCAAGTCTACTTTATCTACACCACGGCCAATCTCTTCGTCGGGGGTAAATAAAATTTTGATGGTACCATGTTTAATTTGCGGGTTTTGCATGAGGTAAGTAGCTGCCTCCATAATTTCGGCAACACCTGCTTTATTGTCGGCACCCAATAAAGTTGTACCACTTGCAGTGATAATATCACTGCCTATCTGGTTTTTTAAATCCCTGTGTTCCGAAAGTTTTAACACAATGTTGTTATCGTCTGGCAAAACCAAATCTTGCCCTTGGTAATTCTTATGAACAATCGGTTTTACATTTTCTCCACTGCTGTCGGGCGAGGTATCCATGTGCGAACAAAAGCAAATTACAGGCACTTTTTTGTCAGTAGTTGCATTAATTGTTGCATATACGTAGCCATTTTCGTCTAAATGAGCATCGCTTATGCCAATTGCTAAAAGTTCATCCACTAAAATTTTTCCTAAATTTTTTTGTTTAGATGTAGAAGGAGTAGTGGTAGAAGATGCGTCAGATTGTGTATCTATTTTTACATATTTCATGAACCTTTCGGATACAGAAACACCGTTTAATTTAATTTCTTGCATAAATTCAAAGATATTATTTATTTTTTTGAATAAAGATTATACTTTTGTATAGCAAGCACTTAATTTATAACAACTTGAAAAAACGTTACTTAGCTTTATTACTGGTATTATTTACGGTTACAGCATTTGGTCAATCAAACTTTTATAAACTAAGTGTAGGTGCGGGAACAGGTGGTACTTACACCTTCACAGATGTTGAAAAAGGTAGTTTCGCTTATGCTACTTATGCTAACTTCGATTATAATTTTACTCCTTTTATTACTGGTGGTTTAGAGGTTCAGATGGGGCTATTAAAAGGGGGCAACCGAGATACCGATCCTCATAAAAGAGAGTTTACAAATGCTTATCAAGCTGTGATGTTAAATGCCAAGTTTAGGGCTGGCGAGTTTACCGATTTTTACTATAGTGATTTTTTAAATTATACCAAAGGCTTTTATCTTGGCATGGGAGTGGGGTATATTAAAAATAATATGAACGCTATTGTTAGAGAAAAATTAAACGAATCGGGTAGTTTGTATCGCTTCCCAGGAGATGATAAGAGCTCTGGCATTGTAATTCCGGTAAATATAGGGATAGATTTCTACTTTCCAGATGGATGGGGCGATATCAGGTATGGCTTAAATATCAATTATCAAACCAACATCGTTTCTGGCGAAGGCTTAGATGGTTATAATGATCCGAAAACAACGTTTAAAAATAACGCAGCAGACATTTATAATTTCTTGTCTGTTGGCTTTAAATATAACTTTGGGCCTAAAGGTTTAACTAACAAAACAATTAGGTAGTTATCGCTTTTCCAAAATTTTGGATACAGATTGTCTCTTCTAAAAAAACAAAGATTATTTTTATATCTCAATCATTTTAAAAAATGAGGATATACTTTTCTTTACTTTTTGTTTTTATGAGCACTATCAGTTTTGCCCAGCTAACACCTTACGAAAAAAGCGATAAGGTGGCTACAGCTACCTATAATGAGGCTATCGCTTATTATCAACTTTTGGCTAAGACTTTTCCCAAACAAGCAAAACTGTTGACCTACGGACAAACGGATTTTGGCAAACCGCTACATTTATTGGTGCTTAGCAGCGATGGTATTTTTGATCCTGCTAAAATTAAACAAGCCGATAAAGCAACACTTTTGATTAACAATGGCATTCATTCAGGAGAGCCAGAAGGCATTGATGCTTCGATGATGTTGGCAAGGGATCTGCTCAAAAACAAGCAGTTGCCCAATAATGTGGTCATTTGTATTATCCCCATTTATAATATTGATGGTGCTTTTAACCGTACGGCTACTTCTAGAGCGAACCAAAATGGGCCATTGGCTTATGGCTTTAGGGGAAACAGTAAAAACTACGATTTGAATCGTGATTTTATTAAAACCGACTCACAAAACTCTTATAGTTTTCAGCAGATTTTTAACGCTTGGCAGCCCGAAATTTTTGTAGATACCCATACCAGTAATGGAGCAGATTATCAGTACACGATGACTTTGATACCTACGCAAAAAGATAAGCTGAACCCAACTTTGACAGGCTACCTTACCCAAACCATGTTGCCCTACCTATATGCTGAAATGAAGGCCAAAGGGTTTGAATTAATCCCATACGTAAAT
Organism: Pedobacter sp. SL55; assembly: GCF_026625705.1. NCBI lineage: Bacteria > Pseudomonadati > Bacteroidota > Sphingobacteriia > Sphingobacteriales > Sphingobacteriaceae > Pedobacter > Pedobacter sp. SL55. The sequence continues at coordinate 1,465,967 of NZ_CP113059.1, forward strand.
TCAGTAAAAGAAACTCCTGACAACGGTATTAGCGGTTTTATGGAAAGTCCAAGGTATAGCACTGGTTATGCGGCGCTGCACAACACCATCGGCTTTATGCCCGAAACGCACATGTTGAAACCTTATGATAAACGTGTAGAATCTACCTATAAATTGCTGCAAACCTATATAGATGTTGTAGAAAGAGACGCAAAAATAATAGGTGAGAATAAGAAAAAAGCAGATAATGCTATTGCAAAGCAAAAGACTTTTATCTTAGATTGGAAACTGAACAGAGATAAATTTGACGAAATTGAATTTAAAGGTTATGCCGCAAAGTACAAGCCCAGCGAAGTAAGTGGTTTACAAAGGCTGTATTACGACCGCAACGAGCCTTATACCAAAACCATTAAACAATGGAATAGTTTTGAGCCTCTTTTAACGGTTGAAAAGCCCATTGCCTACCTTATTCCGAAAGCCTGGACAAAAGTTGTACAACTTCTAAAACTCAATAATGTACAAATAAACGAGCTAAAAGAAGATGTAAAGCTGCCGCTCGAAATGTACTACATTACGGGTATGCAAACTGCCCAAAAGCCTTTTGAAGGACATTATTTACATTCTGCCGTTAAATTAGAAGCTAAGCAGCAAACCGTCAATTGCTATGCGGGCGATTATGTGGTTTACGTTAATCAAAAAACAAACAGGTACATTGTAGAAACCTTAGAGCCGCAAGCGCCTGATTCGTTCTTCAATTGGAATTTCTTCGATTCTATTCTAGGGCAAAAGGAGCATTTTTCTTCGTACATTTTTGAAGACACCGCGGCAGATTTGCTAAAGAAAAATCCAGCCTTAAAGCAAAAGCTAGAAGAAGAAAAGGCAAAAAATCCGGCCTTAGCCGAAAATGCCTTTGCCCAATTGGAGTTTGTTTATAAAAATTCTGAATATTTTGAACCAACTTTTATGCGCTATCCCATTGGAAGGTTGGTAAAAGATACCAAGCTTGCTCTAAAATAAAAAATAGCTGTGTTATTGCCGACGTGTTATTGGCTAGTGCTTTTTTTGCTAAACTTGTAAATGCAATTGTTACAAAATCAAAACCCATATCTCCCAACGGGATTAAAATTTCAACAAGATATTTTGTTCGAAAATGGGTTGATTAAAGAAATTAAATCAAATTCAGCAAATGTAAAACCACAAAGCGGCTATATTCTTCCTGGATTTATTGACCTACAGATTTACGGCGCCGCAGGGAAGCTGTTTTCTGCCGAGCCAAGTTTAGATAGCATTCGGATAATTGAAGATCAGTTGTTACAACAAGGCACAACTGGTTTTTTGATTTGTTTGGCCACCAATACGCCAGAAGTTTTTAATCAATGCATTGCTGTAATTAAGGAGTATAGAAAGGGCGCCAGAAATTGCTTGGGGCTGCATTTGGAAGGGCCTTTTATCAACCCCGAAAAAAGAGGAGCACACGTTAAGGAATATATCCGTAAAGCGAGCTTAGATGAAATTAAATCATTGTTAGATTTTGGCGATGGTACCATCAAGATGATGACCTTGGCGCCTGAACTACAAGATGATGATGTAATTCAGTATCTGTTAGATAATGAGGTGGTGGTATCATTAGGGCATAGTAGTGCTACGTTTCAGCAAGCTACAAAAGCTTACAACCAAGGCATCCAAACCACCACGCATTTGTTCAATGCCATGTCGCCTTTGCAACATCGTGCTCCAGGCATTCCAACGGCGGTTTTTAACCATCCAAAGGCTATGGCAAGTATCATTGCTGACGGGTTGCACGTAGATTTTGAAGTGGTAAACTTGGCCGCAAAAGTAATGAAAGACCGACTTTTTCTCATTACAGATGCCGTAACCGAATGCAGCTCGGGGCCATACCAACACGTTGCTATAGATGGCAAGTTTGTAATGCCAGATGGAACCTTATCAGGCTCGGCAATGACCATGCTGCAATCGGTAAAAAACTGCGTGGAGCATTGTGATATTTCCTTGTCAGATGCAATTAACATGGCTACCTATTATCCAGCAAAGCTGATTAAAAAAGAAAAAGAACTAGGCCAGCTAAGTGTTGGCACGCAAGCAAATTTTGTAGTGCTAAATGAAAAAATGCAAATAGAACAGGTATTTTACAAAGGCGAAGAAATTAAACTTAGTTAACATAAATAGGTCGCCATTTACTTTACAGGCACAAAATAAATGACGGCCATTTATGATATGTTTGAGACGTAAATTATTGATAAACAAATACCCAAAACTCTCCTTGGTTAAGCTTAATTTCCTCCTCTAGATCTTAAACTAGGATTGACGAATGCATGTTGCATTTTACTCAATAAAATATTGTCGGTGCTTACACCACAAGTATTTGTTATTTTCCATTGTAGCTCGGCTTTGTTTCCTGAGTTGAGTAAAATATTGGTGTTGTACGCACCAACGTTAGTAATAGTAACGTCTCCAGATATCACTATCCATTCTCCAGTAGCACTCGCTGGATAATTTGCCGCCATTGTAAAACTTATTGGATAATTACCAGACTTTTGCTGATCAGCACCTGCATTTGCCACTACTGGTTGTTCGATTACTACTTGAGCTAATGTTCTTACTGGGCTCACACAACCAGTAGTGGCAACAATCAGTTCTGCGTAATAATTGCCAGTAGCTACCAAGTCTCCAGCATTTAATGGTGTACCGCCTGTTGCGGTGGCAAACCATCTTAACGTAGCTCCTCGTAGAGTCATTTCATCATTTGTGGTTGCATCTACAGGTAAGCTTCCAACGGTTCTGTTATCTGTACTGCAGTAACGGTAGGCATTTGGAGCACTGCTAATCACTACATTTTTTGGTCGGTATGAAACGGTAATTTGATCTTCACGGATGCACTGCTGGCCAACGGGTAAGGTTGGGTCGTAAATAATCTCGGCTTTGTAAGTGCCATCGTAACCAAAGTTTCTAACATCAATAGTGGTCGTATTGGATGGTACATTTAAATTCACAAATATGCCCGAGCTATTTTGCTTATACCATGTGTAGCTGCTTGTTGGTCCACCAGAAAAGTCAGCAGTTAATTGGTAACTATTTGGGACGCTATCATCTATAGTGGCGCAAGAAAAACTATCCGATAATCCAATCAAACCTGGTGTTTGCCCAGGAATGGCACTTACATTTTGGTTGTTGCCAAGTTGCGTGCTGTTAGCATATAAAAGTAGAGGAGCATTAGATGCAATAATACCACCTATCCTCACAAAATCATACTTGTTATTGCCACTTGCATTTCCGTAATTGATGGTTGCCTGTGTCGTTTGCGTAACTCCTGTTTCTCCTCCAACACGCAAAGAGTTAAAGGCGCAAGGCGATCCATTTATAATAAGATCATCGGTGATAGTTTGTGTGGAGCCCGTTTGCAGGTTAAGTGTAAGGCCGATTGGTTTTAAAATTAAAGTGTTAAAGGTGTTGTTGTTGTTTATTGTTCTGGATTGGCTTAAGTTGAGTTCATTAGCTACAATACCACCTTGTATAAAATTAGACGTACCTGCATGTGCAACAATAGGAACTACGATTTTCCCGTAAACGTCATTTGTTTTACCTGTAAAATTTCCTAGCACATTAATGGTAGAGCCCGTAGCCAGCAAAGTTGCGGTAGATAAATTATAATGTGCCCAATCTCTGAGTGTAATTACGCTATTGCGAATATCAACAGAGCGATAATCAGAAGGGTCGTTGGAAATAAAGTCTTGAGTTAAATTCATTACAACGTTTATTGCCTTAAAGTCGCCTTTGCGCAACCATATTCCTTTTGCATTTATTGTGTTTACATTTAAGGTAGTCGCTACGCCATTCAATTCGTATTCTGCCTGTGCAATGCCATCTCCATCCCATAAAGTGGCATTGGCGGTAACTGTGCCCCCCGTTTGTATAAACTTTTCGCGAAATCTCATGTTGCCATTAAATACCCAATTTGCATTCGGACTGTTAACAGTGAGGTAGTCGAACTTGGCTATTTGGTTGGTGGTTAATTGTCCATCATTTACATCTCCCAATAGATTTAGCCTATTGATATACATATTACTGCCTAATTGTATGGTGTTTCCATAAGCATTGGCCATGGTGTTGATATCATTGACGATCGTAATTCCGTTAGGAGCATCTGCGTGTGCAATTAAATTGTTGAAATTAGCAGGGATGTCGATAATGTTTATAGGTAGATTACCAGTAGAGAAACTATTGAAATGTACGTTATCGTAACGGGTGGGTACGCAACCACCTGGAGACGGCGTTCCATTGCTATTAGTAGTCCAGTTTAAGCCGTTATTCCAGTTGTTGTCAGCTATACCTATCCAATAAAGTTCTTTGGTTGCTGTTGGTGTAAAAATCCAATTAGTTACATCTGGTCCTTGTACTCCGGTGGCATTGTATGTAACTCCTGTAGTATTATCTGCATTTACGCCAGTCATCCAAACGTTCGGAATACTAATATTGTTTAGCGCTTTAAAAATGAAACTTTGACCAACAGTTTTATTGTTTACATGCATTTCCATTAGCCCCATGCAATCGGCTGTATTTGAAATAAAGTTTTGATTAACCGTAAGCCTAACGCCATTATCGGCTCTAACTACTGCGTTGGCTTTTACTTCGATAACATTAGCGGTTAAATTGCCTGAGAAGTAGAGGTCTAACCTACCAATAGTTGGCATAGCATATAGCCTATTTACAGTGTTGTTGGGGTTTACAAAGCGTGCAAGTCTTGAGTAGATATTGATGTTGTGGTAGTTTACGTTTACACCTGTAAAATCATAACCTATCGCTTGGGCATTACCAGCCGGATTAATCGTTACATCGTAATAAGTATAATCGTTTCCGGCATTGAACCATCCGTTTGCATTCCTCATAGTTATGTGAGATGTACCAGCATTGAGTGTGCCGCCCGAAGGATAAGACCACTCATATAATGCATATATAAGCGAGCTTCCAAAAATTAAGTGTCTATTGTTGGGCGAAACCGGATAGGTGTAATAGTCGGGCAAGAAGTTATCTCCGATGTAAACTTCCTTGCTATTGGTATTCAAGGTTCCGCTATTGAAATACAAGTTGGCGCCAGTAGTTAATTTGTCTTGTAGTGTCCATCCGCCTGCTCCTCTAAAATGAATGTTTTTACTGAAAATGGAATTATTAGAGGTGATTGTTTCTCCCAAGGTTGGCGAGTAGAAGTAAGCTACATCGTTAACTGTAACGCCGCTTTTCATATACCATGAACCATAGCAGTTGATACCTAGATTGTTTGCAGAACCTAAAGTGAAGCTGGCTTTTGGAAAGCTATTGGCAATGGTAATATTGTGAAAGTATGCTGGTACGCCTGTAATGTTCACTGTAGTTCCAGTTACTATCGAGTTAGCATCGAAAAACACATTGTCGTATTGTGAAGGGATACAATAACCTCCCGCACCTCCCGAGCTCGATGCCCAGTTCAATTGCGTATTCCACTGGTTGTCGCCCGCGGTACCAACCCAGTAGATATCTTTTGCTGCAGGTTGAATAAAGTTGATTAGTCCACTATTTCCTCCGTTATCAACACCAGTTACATTTACGGTTTGAGTAAGTACATTAATTGAGCTTATCCTAGCATTGGTTAAGTTAATCGGGGCGCCTGTTTGGTTATTCAGTTTGGCGGTGTAGCCTGCTTGATAACAATACATCTGATAAAAGCCAGTACAGTCTGGCGTACGGTCAATCAGCTGCTGCGTAATAGCTAACTCTGTATTAAATTGTAATAAATAATTGGCTGAAGGCGCTAAGGTTAATTTGCCTACATTAGTGTTAGTAAGGAAATAACCGCCACTTACAGTGAAATACAACTCATTAATTGTAGAGCCCCATCCAGCTATCGCTGGAGTTGAATTCTGATTGGTATTGTCAATAAAAACCTTGTTTACTGTGGTACCATCTTTAGTTCTAAACTCGTTGCCCGTTATGTGAAACTCAGCATTACCAGCATTTAAATTGCCAATGTACGACCAATTAAAAGCCGTGAGTATTGCACTATTGTTGAGTGTTAATGTTGCTGCCGGATTGCCATTACCTACAACTCCCTCGGCATTAAAGGTTACTAAGCTAGGAAAACTTAAAGGCGTTGTTGAATTTAACGTAAACTCTTTGGTATTTACGGTTTGCAATAAGGGCACATTTAATGTAGCGGTTCCATTAATGCTTTGGCCCAAATATGCGGTAAGGTTTAATGTAACTAAGTTAGGCATGTTGAGCACTGCGCTATTTTGCATTAAAAAAGCGCCACTTTGAAAAACGGTACCGTTATAATTAGTAGTGCCGTTATTGAAATGAGAAAAATAGCTGTTTATATAATTACCTTCTATATTTAGCGTGCCCATCCCTTGTTTGGTAACGGCTAGGCCGAACGTTGAGCCATTAAGTTGTAATGTGGCAGTTGTGCTTGTAGGTTGGTCTAAAGTAAGCCCGTTGGTTGCTGAACTACCAAATGCAAGTGCAACTGTTGGCCGCAAGGTCACATTACCGCTTACAGTAATTCCAAATGCCCCCATAATACGAGGCGAGTTGCTTGCCGTAAGGTTGCTCTCAAAATTTAATGATTTGATGAAAACATTGGCAGTTAAGTTTACCAACGTGCCCGGCGAACTTGCTGCTGCCGAACCGCTAAATCCTGAAGCCGCATCAAAAATCACATTGGTTTCAGATGTGGGTATAGATGAAGGACTTGTTGGGCCTTGTGTGCCCGATTGAAAAGACCAATGGGTTAGGTCGTCCCAATTACCAGCTCCGCCAATCCAGTACATAGTTTGCTCTTGTGCTAAAACTGGAAAGATCCATACTAGCAATATTGCTGATAGTACTGTTTTTTTTAGAAAACTTTCAAAATTTATAATTAGTGTCATTAAAGTAATATTTATTTGAAGATATTTCTACATCAAGCTTTAATTACCAAAATAGCGCCAGTTATTTAAATCCATTAAATACTATGGATACTTTCTTTTTTTAAAACTTATAGCTTTTTTGTGTAGATGTATCTCTACAATTTGGGGATTTACTTTATAAAATAGTTAACAATAAATTGGGTTGATTAAATCTGTTTAAGCATTATTGGATAGGTTTTTTATTTAAAATGAAATTAAACGACATTAAAGCACTACCAATTAAAAAAACTTGATAATTTTGTCTTTTATGAAGTACAAACGTATCCTCCTCAAGTTGAGCGGCGAATCGCTAATGGGCGAAAAGCAATATGGTATTGATAATGAAAGAGTTAAACAGTATGCCGAAGACATCAAAGCCGTTCATGACCAAGGTCTAGAAATTGCAATTGTAATAGGCGGAGGAAACATTTTTAGAGGTTTAAGTGCCGAAAAATCTGGAATGGACAGGGCACAGGCCGATTATATGGGCATGTTGGCCACCGTGATTAACAGCATGGCTTTACAAGATGCGCTAGAAAAAGTTGGTTTAAAAACCCGATTGCTTTCGGCCATTAAGATGGAGCAAATTTGCGAGCCTTTTGTAAGAAGAAGAGCGGTACGCCACTTAGAAAAAGGACGTGTGGTAATTTTTGGTGCAGGCACTGGAAATCCATATTTTACTACCGACTCTGCTGCGGCATTAAGGGCAATAGAAATTAATGCTGATGTAGTTTTAAAAGGCACACGTGTAGATGGCATTTACACTGCCGATCCGGAGAAAGACCCTACGGCAACCAAGTACAACCACATCTCGTTCAAAGAGGTTTACGATAAAGGTTTAAACGTAATGGACATGACTGCCTTTACACTTTGCGAAGAAAACCAACTTCCTATCATCGTGTTTGATATGAATAAAAATGGTAATTTCATGAAGATTGCCAAAGGCGAAGAGATTGGAACTTTGGTACAGGGATAGTTTTTAAGCATTATTTTATATTTTTGCACAAAATCATACAGCACAATGAATGACCTCATAAGGAAACAGTTAACAGACGCACAGGCTACAATGGATAAGGCTATTGTTCATTGCGAATCTGAGTTGACTAAGATTAGAGCAGGAAAAGCTTCTGCAGGAATGTTAGATGGTATTATGGTAGATTACTATGGCAACCCAACTCCGTTGGCGCAAGTTGGTGCAATTAATACGCCAGATGCTCGTACTTTGATTATCCAACCTTGGGAAAAGAATATGTTAGTGCCAATAGAAAGAGCTATTATGGAAGCTAACATAGGTATCAATCCGCAGAATGATGGTTCAATTATCCGTTTGGTAGTTCCACCTTTAACAGAAGAACGCAGAAGAGAGCTAGTGAAAAAAGTAAAAGAAGAAGCTGAGAAAGGTAAGATTGCCATTAGAAATATACGTAAAGATGCTAACGAGAAAATCAAAAAATTGAAAGCCGAAAGCGTATCAGATGATGAGATTAAGGTAGGCGAGGCAGAAGTACAGAAAGTTACCGATGCTTATATTTTGAAGGTAGATAAACATGCCGAATTGAAAGAAAAAGATATCATGACGGTATAAGAAAGCGTTTAGCAATATCGTTAAATTGTAATATAAAAGGGAATGTGGTTTTACTACATTCCCTTTTTCTATTTTTGCATTCCAAAATCACAAAACAAAAATGAAGTTATTAATTGAGTATCTAAAAGCTCATAAGTGGGTAGTAGTGCTTGCACTTTTTTTGGCGGCTATAAATATTGGCTTCTCTTTAATGGATCCCTATTTTACTGGTCAAATTGTAGATCGCTTTATAGAAAAGAAAGACATACTTAACCGTTCAGAATATATTTGGGGAGTACTAGGCTTGGTAGGTTTAGCTATTGGTGCCGCAATGGTGTCTCGTATTGCCAAGAACTTTCAAGATTATTTTACCAATATTATTGTACAGAAAGTTGGTGCAAAAATGTATGCCGATGGGCTAAAACATTCTTTAGAACTACCATATCAGGTTTTTGAAGACCAGCGCAGTGGCGAAACTTTAGGCGTGTTGCAAAAAGTTAGGGTAGACTGCGAAAAATTTATCACCTCCTTCATCAGTATTTTGTTTGTGAGCTTAATTGGGATGGTTTTCGTGATTGTTTACTCTTTGTCGGTAAGTTATAAGGTTACGCTAATCTATATTGCTTCTATTCCGGTAATTGCTTTTGTAAGCTGGTTCTTGAGCCGTAAAATCAAAACCATACAGAAATCTATTGTGGCAGAAACCACAGCTTTGGCGGGCTCAACCACAGAGTCTTTGAGAAATATAGAATTGGTAAAAAGCTTGGGCCTGGCCAATCAAGAGATAGAAAGGCTCAACAAAACCACCTATAAAATTTTAGGCTTAGAACTTAGGAAAGTAAAATATGTACGCAGCATGAGCTTTGTGCAAGGCACTACCGTAAACTTGGTAAGGAGCACCATGGTGGTGGTTTTACTAATGCTGATTTTTGAAAATACCATTTCGCCAGGACAGCATTTTCTTTCTTGTTTTATTCGTTTTTCTTATTTGGCCCACTGCAAGAACTGGGTAATGTAATTTTAACTTGGAGAGAAGCCGAGGTTTCGTTAGGCAGGTTTAAATCTATTTTAAGTACACCTATCGACAAAAAGCCAGCTCATCCTAAACCGTTAGCTAAAGTAGAACAGCTTACATTTAGCGATATTAGTTTTAAACACCTTACCGGCAAAAGCAATGCTTTAAATCATATCAACTTTAGTGTAAGTAAAGGCGAAACTATTGCTTTTGTAGGGCCGTCTGGTTCTGGTAAAACCACTTTGGTTAAGTTGTTGGTGGGACTTTACCAACCTGTAGAAGGTAATGTGCTTTATAACAACATTTCGAGCAAGGATATTAATTTAGATCAGCTTCGTGAAAAAATTGGATTTGTAACGCAAGATACGCAACTGTTTTCGGGAACCATTAGAGAAAATCTGCAGTTTGTTAAACCAAATGCTAGCGACGAAGAATGTTTGAAAGTGCTTCGTCAGGCGGCGTGCCATACCTTGTTGGCAAGAGCAGATAAAGGATTGGATAGTGTAATAGGAGAAGGTGGTGTTAAAGTTTCTGGCGGCGAAAAACAGCGTTTATCTATTGCTAGGGCATTGTTGCGTAATCCAGATATTTTGGTGTTTGATGAAGCTACCTCATCGCTAGATTCGATTACCGAGGAGGAAATTACGGCTACAATTAAAGACGTATCAAAATTGAGTGAACAAATTACCATTTTAATTGCCCATCGTTTGTCAACCATACGCCACGCAGATAAAATCTATGTGTTAGAGAAAGGCAAGATTATAGAAGAAGGCAAACACGAAGATTTGGTAGAAGAAAAAGGCCTGTACTACGCCATGTGGAGGCAACAAGTAGGAGAGAGGTAGATTTTTCTACTAAGACTTACGAAGTTTTTTAAACTTCGTAAGTCTAACTAATTATATCGCTGTTCGACATTTGTAATGTCGAACTTCTTATCTGCAGATTTGTAATCTGCTTTTTCTGCTAAATTGAAAGTCTTACAACTCCCCAACAAAACCTTGCATTGCCAATCCGGGGTCTTCGGTTTTCATAAAGTTTTCGCCAATTAAAAAACCTTGGAAAGCTAGCTTTTTAGCTCTTTTAACAATATGCTTTGTATATTTTTTCTAACTATCTCTCAAAAAAAATACCCTATAAAAAATGTAGGGTAAAAAGTTTTGAAGATGAAAATGTTGTTTTTAAATTCGACAAACAAAAGCATTTTATTATGAAAACAATTCAAAAACAATTCAAAAACAATTTCTAAACTAGTCTTAGTATTTTTTTTGGTCCTGTCAGCATCTATTGTAATCTATTCTTGTAAAAAATCTAGGGAGGAAGAAAAAATAGAGAAAGAAAGTCTAAACCCTAATTTAAAGGCTAAAATTGCCGAGAAGTATCAATTGAAAAATTTCGATGTACAAATTAATGAAAACGAAAGGTTGTCTTTAATTGAAGCGTTAGAGAAGCAAAGCGTTTATTACAAGGAATTTCAAAGTGAGCTTTTGTTAAACAATATTAGAAAGACAACTTTTAATGCAGAAAATGCAACTGTCTTTACTATTCCATTTAAGGGAAAAGATAAAGCATTAGTTTTAAAGTTCTCGATAATAGGTAGTAATTACGTTGAAGACAACGAATTTGTTGTTGAAAGAAAACTAGAATCGAAAGAAGTAGGGTTTTTTAAAATTCAAACTAGAGAAAACGAGGTTTTTCAAGCACATTTTGATAATGGTATAAAGAAAGTTGAAGAAGTTGTTAAAACTAGTGACAATAGACAAGTTCAATTTGATGATTGTTATGGTAATCACGGAGGAACTGGGTTTTGTCAGAGAGAGCCTGGTGAAAGTATTTCTGCGTGTTACAAAGCTGAGGTAGATGAGTTCTGTAGTGATTTGTTGAGCTGTGCAGGATTAATACATTGGGGAGTCCATGCTGTTATATTGGCATCTTGTAGTTGTGCAGCAAAAATGTGTTAATTCATTTACATCTAAAAGCATGAAGAAAAAATATTTTATTTTGATTTTAGCTACAATTCTAGGAATTGTTGGTGCTACGTTTAAAATTTTGCATTTTAATGAAGGGTTCGGAACAATCTTACTAGGTGTAAGTTTGGGTCCATATGTTTTATCTATTTTTAGCTTAGTTTTCTCCCCGGCAAATATTAATCAAATACGGAATATAGATAGAAAATAAGTTTGATTTTTAACACGTTAAAAGACATCTAAAAAGACTTACGAAGTTTAAAAAACTTCGTAAGTCTAACTAATTACAGCTGTGCCACAAACTCCTTCATGGCCAAGCCTGGGTTGTCAGTTTTCATAAAGTTTTCGCCAATTAAAAAACCTTGGAAACCTACTTGCTTAAGGTCTTTAATTGTTTGTGGGTTGCTAATGGCACTTTCCGAAATCTTTAAAAATTCATTCGGGATTTTGTCTACTAAATCAAAAGAAGTTTGGATGTTTACCGTAAAATCTCCCAAGTTGCGGTTGTTTACGCCAATAGCATCTAAGTGCGGGCAAATGCTTCTCTCCAACTCTGCTAAATCATGTACTTCCAATAGCACATTTAAACCTAAGCTTTGCGCTAGTTTTCCATAGTCAGCAATTTGTTGCGGTGTTAAAATAGCGGCGATTAGTAAAATAATATCCGCTCCCCAAGCTTTTGCTTCCAAGATTTGATATTCGTCAATCATAAAGTCTTTCCTCAAAATTGGAATGTCATTTACGCTGCGGGCTTGTAGCAAATCTTCTTTTTTACCGCCAAAGAAATCGGTATCGGTAAGTACCGAAAGCGCCGAAGCTCCAGCTGCATTGTAGGCTTGCGTAATTGCTTTTACATCGGCATTGCCATTTATTACACCTTTAGAGGGCGATTGCTTTTTAAACTCTGCAATAATTCCAGTTCTATTCTCAGCTAAAAGAAAATCCTTAAAACGATAGGGTGTTCTGCCAAAAGTTGGATTGTTTTCTAGTTGCTTTACACTTACTTGCTGTTTTGCTAGCGCAACTTCTTCTTTCTTACGTAGAACGATTTTGTCTAAAATATTTTGGCTCATGTTTTTTTCGATCGTCATTGCTTTGTACCTCGCAATGACGGTATGATTACGGTTTATGCTTTTCGTATTTTTAACTTTTTAATTTTGACTTCTAACTTCCTTCAAGCCAGTTTTTCATCATCTGTTTTCCCTCGGGTGTTAATACACTTTCTGGGTGGAACTGTACACCACAAACATCTAATTCTTTGTGCCTTACCGACATGATTTGTCCGTCTGCATCTACCGAAGTAACCGTTAAGCTTTCTGGCAAATTCGCCGGATCTACCACCCAACTGTGGTACCTGCCAACTTCAAATGGTGCTGCTACATTTCTGAAAAGTAATTCATCATCTACAGTTTTAGTTACCGGCGTGGCAATACCATGCATTGGTCGACCTAAATTCAGCAAACTACCGCCAAAAGCTTCGGCAATGGCTTGTTGCCCCAAACAAACACCCATGATACTTTTGGTTGGTGCGTAGGTCTTAATTACATCCAATAATAGCCCAGCTTCTTCAGGTATGCCCGGCCCCGGAGAAAGCAAAATCTTATCGTATTTGGCCACATCTGCCAGTTCAAATTTATCGTTTCTCCAAACTTCCGTTTCGTAGCTTAATTCGTTAATTAAATGCACCAAATTATAGGTAAAACTATCGTAGTTGTCTATGACTAACACTACATTTTTATTATCGCTCATTTATAAAATCGTAATTCGTAAATCAAAAATCTAAATTTCAGTCGCCATTTCTATCGCTTTGCGCAAAGCCTCAATTTTGTTATTTACTTCGTTCAATTCTGTTTCGGCAACCGAATCTGCAACTATACCAGCGCCAGCTCTGTAGTGCAAATGGTTGTTTTTGCTCATAAAAGTCCTAATCATGATGGCGTGGTTAAAATCATCATTAAAGCCCATATAGCCAATGGCGCCGGCGTAAAAATTGCGGCCTAGGTTCTCGTTTTCGTCAATCAGTTGCATTGCTCTATACTTCGGTGCACCGCTTAAAGTTCCTGCGGGATAAGTATCTGCAACCACTTTGAATGAGCTACCTTGGTCTTGCAGTTGTCCGCTCACTTTAGAAACCAAGTGTATTAAATGCGAATAATATTGCACTTCTTTAAATGATTTCACCTCTACTTGCCTACAATGGCGGCTTAAATCATTTCTGGCTAAATCCACCAACATTACGTGTTCGGCACTTTCTTTAGGGTCATTTTCCAATGCTTTGGCAATTTTAGCATCTTCTTCATCGTTTCCGCTGCGCTTAAAAGTACCAGCTATAGGAAAGATGTTTGCAGTTTCGTTTTTAATGGTAATTTGTGCTTCGGGCGATGAACCAAAAAGTTTGAAACTACCGTAATCAAAATAGAACAAGTAAGGCGAAGGATTGATGGAACGCAAGCAACGGTAAACGTTAAACTCATCGCCCAAAAAGCCTTGCTTAAAGGCTCTTGATGGCACAATCTGGAAAACATCGCCACGGTAAATGTGCTTTTTCAGCTTTTCTACCACATCTATAAAACCTTGATCCGTCAAATTTGAGCTTTCTTCGCCATTGGTACTAAAACCATATTCTGGGAAGTTTTTGTTCTGGATGATATATTCCATTTTGCTCAAATCATCGCTTTCATCTTCGTTAAAAGTATTTTTAAA